>NZ_JALXJU010000003.1:0-855827 GCF_030515105.1 Alcaligenes sp. YSL9
TTCCTGGCTCTGAGCTGGCCCAGGATTCGAACGTACATGCCAAGGTCGAGACCGAAGATGCTGCGGGTAACCCTGCGAGCGCTGAAGCTGACCGCGGCTACGGCGTCGACACCGATCTGCCCGAAGCTTCGATCACCATCGACACCATTGCCGGTGATGACGTAATCAACAAGGCTGAATCGGAAGGGGATGTCACTGTTACCGGTACTGTGGGTAAAGACGTCAAGGCCGGTGACACCGTCACTGTGACCGTGAACGGCAAGGACTACACGACCACCGTGAACGCTGACGGCAAGACCTGGAACGTGGATGTTCCTGGTTCCGAGTTGGCTGCTGATTCGAACGTACATGCCAAGGTTGAGACTGAAGATGCTGCGGGCAACCCAGCCAGTGCTGAAGCTGACCGTGGCTACGGTGTCGATACCGACCTGCCCGAAGCTTCGATCACGATCGACACCATTGCTGGCGATGACGTGATCAACAAGGCCGAGTCCGAGTCCGACGTGACCATCACCGGTACCGTGGGTAAAGACGTCAAGGCTGGTGATACCGTCACTGTGACCGTGAACGGCAAGGACTACACGACCACCGTTAACGCTGATGGCAAGACCTGGAACGTGGATGTTCCTGGTACCGAACTGGCCCAGGACAGCAATGTTCACGCCAAGGTGGAAACGGAAGACGCTGCGGGTAACCCTGCGAGCGCTGAAGCTGACCGCGGCTACGGCGTCGACACCGATCTGCCCGAAGCTTCGATCACCATCGACACCATTGCCGGTGACGACGTAATCAACAAGGCTGAATCGGAAGGGGATGTCACTGTTACCGGTACTGTGGGTAAAGACGTCAAGGCCGGTGACACCGTCACTGTGACCGTGAACGGCAAGGACTACACGACCACCGTGAACGCTGATGGCAAGACCTGGAGCGTGGACGTTCCTGGCTCTGAGCTGGCCCAGGATTCGAACGTACACGCCAAGGTCGAGACTGAAGACGCTGCGGGCAACCCCGCTTCGGCTGAAGCCGACCGCGGCTACGGTGTCGATACCGACCTGCCCGAAGCTTCGATCACGATCGACACCATTGCCGGTGACGACGTGATCAACAAGGCTGAGTCCGAGTCTGACGTGACCATCACTGGTACCGTGGGTAAAGACGTCAAGGCTGGTGACACCGTCACTGTGACCGTGAACGGCAAGGACTACACGACCACCGTTAACGCCGATGGCAAGACCTGGAACGTGGACGTTCCTGGCTCTGAGCTGGCCCAGGATTCGAACGTACACGCCAAGGTCGAGACTGAAGACGCCGCCGGTAACCCCGCTTCGGCTGAAGCCGACCGCGGCTACGGTGTCGATACCGACCTGCCAGAAGCTTCGATTACCATCGACACCATTGCGGGTGACGATGTGATCAACAAGGCTGAGTCCGAGTCCACCATCACCATCACTGGTAAGGTTGGTCAGGACGTCAAGGCTGGCGACACTGTCACTGTGACGGTTAACGGCAAGGACTACACCACGACGGTTAACGCCGATGGTAAGACCTGGAACGTGGATGTTCCTGGTACCGAACTGGCTCAGGACAGCAATGTTCACGCCAAGGTCGAGACCGAAGACGCTGCAGGTAACCCTGCTTCGGCTGAAGCTGACCGTGGCTACGGTGTGGATACCGACCTGCCTGAAGCTTCGATCACCATCGACACCATTGCTGGCGACGACGTGATCAACAAGGCCGAGTCCGAGTCTGACGTGACCATCACTGGTACGGTTGGCAAGGATGTGAAGGCCGGTGACACGGTGACTGTGACCGTGAACGGTAAGGACTACACGACCACCGTTAATGCCGATGGCAAGACCTGGAACGTGGACGTTCCTGGCTCTGAGCTGGCCCAGGATTCGAACGTACACGCCAAGGTCGAGACTGAAGACGCTGCGGGCAACCCCGCTTCGGCTGAAGCCGACCGCGGCTACGGTGTCGATACCGACCTGCCCGAAGCTTCGATCACGATCGACACCATTGCCGGTGACGACGTGATCAACAAGGCTGAGTCCGAGTCTGACGTGACCATCACTGGTACCGTGGGTAAAGACGTCAAGGCTGGTGACACCGTCACTGTGACCGTGAACGGCAAGGACTACACGACCACCGTTAACGCCGATGGCAAGACCTGGAACGTGGACGTTCCTGGCTCTGAGCTGGCCCAGGATTCGAACGTACACGCCAAGGTCGAGACTGAAGACGCCGCCGGTAACCCCGCTTCGGCTGAAGCCGACCGCGGCTACGGTGTCGATACCGACCTGCCAGAAGCTTCGATTACCATCGACACCATTGCGGGTGACGATGTGATCAACAAGGCTGAGTCCGAGTCCACCATCACCATCACTGGTAAGGTTGGTCAGGACGTCAAGGCTGGCGACAAGGTCACTGTGACCGTGAACGGCAAGGATTACACCACCACGGTTAATACCGATGGCAAGACCTGGAACGTGAATGTTCCTGGCTCCGAGCTGGCTCTGGATGACAACGTCCACGCCAAGGTCGAGACCAAGGACGACGCCGGTAACAGCGCTAGGGCTGAAGCTGACCGCGACTACGGTGTGCAGACCACATTGCCTGAAGCCGAGATCACGTTGGACCCGATCGCCGGTGACGGCGTGCTGGATCACAATGAGGCTGGTGACGGCAAGGGTACGATTGATGTGACCGGTACGGTTGGCAAGGATGTACAGCCCGGCGATACCGTGACTCTGACTATCGGTGGCAAGGAATACACCGGTACTGTTGGCAATGATCTGACCTTCAAGATCCCAGTACCTGTACAGGATCTGTTGAAGAACGACACGGTTGACGCCAAAGTGACGACGACAGACTCGGCTGGCAACAGTGCGTCTGCCAACGACTCCGGCCCATACACGCTGGATGTGGATCAACTGATTGTTGATGGTAACGGTGGTGGCAATCCGAATGGTGGCGTGGGCGACGACGTCATTATTGGTGACCGCGGCGGTGTGCAAGAAAACATTGTTCACGGCCAGAGCTACAACATTGCCATCCTGGTTGACCGTTCCAACAGCATGAAGGAAGCCTCTGGTACGGACAATATGAACCGTATGCAGTTGCTCAAGGCTGCGCTGACGACCTTGGCTGAAAGCTTGGCCAACCACGAAGGCGGCACGGTGAACTTGAGCATTATTGGCTTTGGTACCAGGGCTGATACGCCTATGGTCTTCAAGGACCTGACTCATGCCGATTTGATCAATCTGCTCAATTCGATTGATACCTTGAACGGCTACAACTCCAGCTGGAACTCCAGCGTGGGTGGTACCAACTACGAAGCAGCCTTCAAGGCCGCTGAAGCATGGTTCAAGACTGGCGATGCACCTGCAGTCGACAAGTACGGCAACGCTTATGAAAACGTTACTTACTTCCTGACTGACGGTAACCCAACCCAGTACGGTACTGGCCAAGGTGCTGGTAGCGGTTACGACGCTACGGCTGATTCGCGTGGTAAGGCAGCCTACGACAGCCTGGTTACCTCTTCGGGTAGCAAGGTTTACGCCGTGGGTATTGGTAACGACGTCAGCGTGGATGTCCTGCGCAAATACGACAACACGGGTACTGAGGTTGTTGACGTTGTTCGTGGCACCAAGGACGTGACTGACTTTGAAAACGGCCGTCATGACGGTTGGAACAAGGTCGGCGGTAACGGCACAGTTGGAGTCAAGAACCAGGGTAGCACTTGGTATCCGGATAACCGATTGGAAATTACGGATACCTACAGCCGCAATGGCGATACCGCGACTACCGTTCGTGGCCCAGGTATGACCGTTGCTGCGGGCAGCTATGGCAAGTTGAGCTTCCACTATGCTGAAAGCGGCCGTAACAGTGCCGACGTCTTCAAGTGGCAACTGCAGAAGTACAACGAGAAGACAGGTAACTGGGAAGTTGTGCAGGAAGGTGGTCGTCCAGGTAGCTCCGGCACCATCACGACCAAGCCCGTGGGCGAAGGCCAATACCGCTTCGAGTTCCTGGTGGACGATCGTTCCAGCAGCAGTAACTACAAGGTCTACATTGATGACGTAACGCTGTTGTCCTCCGGCAATCCTCAAGATTGGACTGAGGTTAACAAGGTCGATATCGTCAACACCAAGGAAGACCTGGATGCAGCCTTGAAGGGTGGTTCGGTAACGAACGATCCAGCCCCCGTTGGTAATGACCACATCATCGGTGGTGACGGCAACGACATCATCTTTGGTGACACGATCAATACCGATGGCGATGTGTTGCCATGGCATGAAGTGGGTGGTCGTCCAGACAACCTGCCTGACGGCTCGGGCTTGAAGGCGCTGGAAGTGTTCTTGCAAATGAAGAACGGCGGTACTCCAGCAACAGGTAATGATCTGTACGAGTACATCAAGGAAAACCACGCTGACTTCAATGTTGACGGTGACAAGCGCGGTGGTAACGACATCCTTGATGGTGGTGCTGGTAACGACATCCTGTACGGCCAAGGTGGCAACGATATCCTGATCGGCGGTGCTGGCGACGACATCATGTTCGGCGGCGAGGGTGATGACACCTTCGTATGGAACAAGGGTGATGAAGGTACCAGCAGCAAACCGGCTGTGGATTACGTGATGGACTTTGGTGATTCGGGTACCGACACCTTGGATATCACTGATTTGCTGTCGGGCCACGACGTCAACGACGGTAATCTGAGCCAGTACCTGACGGTAGGCAGCTCGGATAACGGCAAGATGGAAATCGGTATCAGCTCTCAAGGTAATGGCCAGATCGATCAGAAGATCATTCTGGACAACATCGACTTTGACGCAGAGAAGGCAGCCCAGATCGCCAACTCGCTGAAAGACGGTACTTTGAAGTCTTCTGATTTCTAAGCTGTTCACCGGATAGGCACTATCTGCGGGTAGTGCCCAAGCCCCACAAGCCTTTTTGGGTTTGTGGGGTTTTTTTATGTCTGCAGCTTGTCGTCAGCGCCAATAGTGGGTGTTTGGCATTTGTGACTATGATCCTTGATGTGGCTGCAGGAAAGAGGGTGCATGCAGCAGAACGGCTGGCCAGGCTGAGCTGGTAGGCGTTGGCTCTGCGGTTTTGTAGACCAGCTGTTTCTTTTTGCTGGGGTGATTCGAGACCGTTTAACAGCCTGCTCTATATATAGAGGGTTCAGACGCTTTGTCGATTGCCAAGCGTTCACTAAATAGGCAAGCTATAACGCCGTTATAAGGGTTTGCTTATTTGGGATTGACGTGCTCTTGTCTCTTGCCTGGCTACGCCTTTTTCTTCGATCTAGGATTGCGCTGTTTGTGCTGGTCGCACTGCTGGTTGTGGTGTGGCTGCCCTTGTCGGCGCCTGCCTTGCAGTTCGAGGTCAGCAAGATTCGCCAGACCGCCGTTTCCCGCTTTGGCGCCCGTGCCGGGACTGCCGTGGATCGGTGGATGGCCAATCTGGAGTCCGCCCGTGGTTTAAGTGAGCGTCGTCAGCTGGATGCCGTCAATGATTTTTGGAATATGAATGTGATGGCTGGCGAGGACATTCATATTTGGGGCCAGCTGGACTATTGGGCCACGCCCATCGAGACTTTGGGCAAAGCGGCGGGTGACTGTGAGGACTTTGTTATCGGCAAGTATTTTTCCTTGTTGCACCTGGGTGTGCCCAATGAAAAACTGCGATTGATTTACGTGCGGGCTCAAGTAGGTGGGCAAAGCATTGCGCACATGGTTCTGGGCTACTATCCCACGCCCCAGGCCGAGCCTTTGCTGCTGGATAATTTAAGTGGCTCGATTCGCCCCGCCAGCCAGCGTCCTGATTTGACCCCTGTGTTCAGCTTCAATTCGCAAGGGGTGTATGTGGGTAATGCCCAGAAAGGTTCGGTGGACAGTATCAGCCGGTGGCGTGGTTTGCTGGAAAAAATGCGTAAGGAAGGTTTTGTTCCTTGATGATGTGCCGGTCCTTGGGCTAGAGCACCAAATGGAAACAGACTTCAGGACACCCTTGTCGGGTGGGCTAGACCAGAATTTATGGAATATACGGAAGCGCTATGTCTTTACTTAAACAGCTCCTGCTAAGTGTCTCGTGCGCGATTCTTGCTATCTTGATTGGCACGCTGTGGTTCAGCGTCGATTCGGCAAGGCAGTATTTGAGCAGTCAGTTGCAGGCTCAGGGTGAGTCGGCTGCGACTTCGCTGGCCTTGACCTTGTCCCAGCCCAGCAACCAGGACCCGGTGACGCAGGAGCTTTTGATTGCCGCCTTGTACGATACCGGGCAGTTTGAGCGTATCCGCTTTATTGACACCTCCGATACGGTCCTGGTGGAGCGTAGTGCTCAGCAAGAAACACAGATCAGCGGATCTTCGCCCGCGTGGTTCGCCAACTCTTTGCCGATTGATGTACCCGTGGCCTCGGCCCATGTCAGTAATGGCTGGAATCAGATTGGTACGATCGAAGTAAAACCTGCTGACGAGTACGCCCGCGCCAGTTTGTGGAAAAGTTTTGTGCGCGTCACTTTGTTGGTGCTGGGCGCCGGGGTTGCCTGGGGTGTGTTTGTATTGATGGTCATGGCCTGGTTGCGCCGGGCTTTGCGCGAACACGTCCAGTTCGAGCTGCAACAGATGGATCAAAGCGAGTCTGTACCCAGCCGCAAGAAAGTGCGCACGATCCCCGAGCTGGAAGCCGTCACACATACCTTAAGCACGGTGCAAAAACGTATTCGTGTTAGCAGCCAGGAGCAAAATGCCCGAATCGAGCAGTTACAGCTGGAGTTGAACTGCGATCCGGTCACGGGCCTGGCCAATCGCAAGTACTTCGTGAATATGTTCCGTCAGGTGCTGCAACAGGAAGAGGGCGGCCATGTGCTGTTATTCCGTCAGCGGGACTTGCTGCCATTGAATACCTCCCTGTCTCGTGACGCGGTGGATGCCTGGCTGAAGCTGGTGACTCAGCGTTGTACGGAGCTATTGCAGAAAAATGGCATGGACGCGGGCAATCTGGCGCGCTTGAATGGTTCTGATTTTATTGTGCTGCTCAAGGGCCAGACGGGTCCTCAAGTGATGGGCTTTGCCCAGGAACTGCGTACTGCCTTGCAGGAATTGCGCCAGCCTCTACCCGATGGCAGTTTGTGCCGCTGGTCCATGGCGATGACGAACTATGAAGGTCAGGACTCGCTCAGCGCCGTGATGACGCGTTTGGACAATGCCTTGATGCGCGCCGAAGGGGCAGGGCATCAGGAAGTGGAATACCGTCCGTCTGAAGGGATTCACTCCGAGGCGAGCTCTTCCATTGGTGAGCAGGAATGGCATTCACGTATTGAGCGTGGTCTGGAGCAAGGCCGGATTGAATTGAGTGTGAAGCCGGGCGTTGAAGTCTGGGGGCAAGCGGGCCAGATTCACGATGCAACCCTGAATTTGTTGCCCGAGCAACCGGGACAGGCCAGTTTGCCTGCCTATTTGTTCATTCCGGTGGCGGTGCGTCTGGGTCTGTCGTGGCAGTGTGACTTGCGTACGATGGAGCTGGCAAGCGACTGGTTAGCCGATAACGAGGGCAGTTTGAGTGTCCGTGTCTCCTGGGCATCGGTGATCAAGCCTGGATTTGCAGATCAGGTGGCAGAGGTTCTGGCCAAGGCCGGTGACAAGGCCCGGCGTCTGATTATCGAACTGGATGCTTATTGCCTGAGTGAGCACGATGTGGAAACGGTCGCTTTCGTGGATAAATTGCGGCCCTTGGGTGTGCAATTTGGTCTGCGTCGTGTTCTGGAGCAGCCCGAATCGATTCTGTGGTTGCACATGATGGCACTCAAATATATTGTCCTGGACGATGAGCGCGCCCAGACGCTGCAGGCCGAGGTGGGTGGCCGACATTTGCTGACAGCGTTCCTGCAGAGCCTGCAGGAATTGGGGATAGGTTTGCGCCGGGTAACCCGAGGCAGCAATAGTGCCCAGCTGGACGAGTTGTTGCGTGAAAACGCCGTCGTGCCAAGGCCTTAGCAAATAAATCCTTGTTTTTCTGGGGCTTATTTGCTAGTATATGTGGCTTACCTCTTTATTTTGACCGGAGAGGCTTAGTCGCCTATCCGGATTGAAGTTGGTAATACAACGTTTTGTCTCTCGCAAGATTTCAACCTAGGGTTCGGCTTGCCGGACCAGATCGAGATCGGGTTTACGGTATCGAACTGGCTGGATCCGAATCTGACGGGACCAAAACTGGTTGTGTGACCCAGTCATTTTGACTGGATCGTTGCAATTAAGTTGGAACAGGAAAAATCATGATTCAAATGCAGACCACGCTGGACGTGGCCGACAACACAGGTGCGCGTTCCGTAATGTGCATCAAGGTGCTGGGCGGCTCGAAGCGCCGTTATGCCGCAATTGGTGACATCATCAAAGTTACCGTTAAAGAAGCGGCCCCGCGCGGACGCGTCAAAAAAGGCGAAATCTACAACGCTGTAGTGGTTCGTACCGCTAAGGGCGTGCGCCGTAAAGACGGTTCGCTGATTCGTTTCGGTGGCAATGCCGCCGTATTGCTCAATGCCAAGCTGGAACCCATCGGCACCCGTATCTTCGGACCCGTTACGCGTGAACTGCGTACCGAGAAGTTCATGAAGATCGTGTCCTTGGCTCCCGAAGTGCTGTAAGGAGCGCGAAAAAATGCAAAAAATTCGTAAAGGCGACGAAGTTATTGTGCTGACCGGCCGTGATAAAAAACGCCGTGGCACAGTACTGCAACGCGTCGATGCAGACCACGTCATCGTGGAAGGCATCAACGTAGTCAAAAAACACGTTAAAGCCAATCCTATGGCTGGCACGCAGGGTGGTATCGTCGACAAGACCATGCCTATCCACATCTCGAACGTTGCACTGTTCAACCCGGAAACCGGCAAGGGCGACCGCGTTGGTATCCAGGTGATCGACGGTCAGAAGACGCGTGTTTATCGTTCCAGCGGCAAAGCCGTTGGCGCCAAGGCTTAAGGGGCGGATAACATGGCACGTTTACAAGAGTTCTACCGCGAAAAAGTGGTTGCCGATCTGCAAAAGCAGTTCGAGTACAAGAGCATTATGGAAGTACCCCGCATCACCAAGATCACTCTGAACATGGGTGTCTCGGAAGCGGTTGCTGACAAGAAGATTATCGAGAACGCGGTATCGGACATGACCAAAATTGCTGGTCAGAAGCCCGTTATCACGAAAACCCGCAAAGCTATTGCCGGTTTTAAGATTCGCGAAGATTACCCGATCGGTTGTATGGTGACCCTGCGCGGTCAACGCATGTACGAATTCCTGGATCGTCTGGTCGCTGTGGCTCTGCCACGCGTTCGTGACTTCCGTGGTGTGTCGGGTCGTGCGTTTGACGGCCGTGGCAACTACAACATGGGGGTTAAAGAGCAAATCATTTTCCCCGAAATCGAGTACGACAAAATCGACGCAGTGCGTGGTCTGAACATCAGCATCACTACTTCTGCCAAGACGGACGAAGAGGCCAAGGCGCTGCTTAGCGCGTTCAGCTTCCCGTTCCGCAACTAAGGGGCGCAACGTGGCTAAACTTTCCCTCATCAATCGCGACATCAAGCGCGCCAAGCTGGCTGAGAAATTCGCCGCCAAGCGTGCAGCACTGAAAGCGATCATTGACGACCAGTCCAAGTCTGACGAAGAGCGCTACGAGGCTCGTTTGCAGTTGCAACAATTGCCACGCAACGCGAACCCGACCCGTCAACGCAACCGCTGCGTTATCACCGGTCGCCCTCGTGGTGTTTTCAAGAAATTCGGTTTGACTCGCCATAAAGTGCGCGAAATGGCAATGCGCGGCGAGATCCCCGGTATGACCAAGGCCAGCTGGTAGGAGAAATACACATGAGCATGAGCGATCCAATCGCCGATATGTTGACCCGCGTGCGTAACGCGCAAATGGTCAACAAGACATCGGTCAGCATGCCCTCCTCGAAGCTGAAAGCAGCTATTGCTGCTGTGCTGAAAGACGAAGGCTACATCGAAGATTTCCGTATCGTTGGCGAAAAAGCCAAGCCAGAACTGGAAGTCACCCTGAAATACTATGCCGGCCAGCCAGTCATCGAGCGCATCGACCGCGTTTCGCGTCCTGGACTGCGCATCTACAAAGGCAGCACACACATCCCTCAAGTCATGAACGGCTTGGGTGTTGCTATCGTGTCCACGTCTCGCGGCGTGATGACCGATCGCAAAGCACGTGCAGCTGGCGTCGGTGGCGAAGTGCTGTGCTACGTGGCATAAGGAGAACATCATATGTCACGTATCGCTAAGTATCCCGTTTCCCTGCCTAAAGGCGTAGAAACGACCATTGCCGCTGATCAGATCACGGTCAAAGGCCCTCTGGGCACTTTGGTTCAAACTCTGACTGGCGACGTCACTATTGAACTTCAAGACGGTCAGCTGTCTTTTGTGCCTGCGAACGAAACTCGTCACGCAAACGCAATGTCCGGCACCGTGCGCCAACTGGTCAACAACATGGTTGTTGGCGTGAGCGCCGGTTTCGAACGCAAGCTGAGTCTGGTTGGCGTGGGTTTCCGTGCCTCCGTCCAGGGTAATGCCTTGAAGTTGCAACTGGGTTTCTCGCACGACATCGTGCACGACCTGCCTGAAGGCATCAAAGCCGAGTGCCCAACTCCGACGGAAGTCGTGATCAAGGGCTCGAACAAGCAGGTGGTTGGTCAGGTTGCCGCAGAAATTCGTGGCTATCGTCCACCAGAGCCTTACAAAGGCAAAGGTGTACGTTACGTCGGCGAACGCGTCATCCTCAAGGAAACCAAGAAGAAATAAGCCCGCAGGCAAGGACGAATCATGGACAAGAAACAATCCCGTATGCGTCGTGCAGTGGCTACTCGCCGCAAGATCGCCGAGCTGCGCGTACACCGCCTGTCGGTGCATCGCACGAATACGCATATTTACGCGAGCATCATCTCGCCCGAAGGCGACCGCGTTCTGGTCAGTGCTTCCACTGTCGAGACCGAAGTTCGCAAAGAATTGGCCGTTGGCAGCAACGTAGCGGCAGCCAGCCTGGTTGGCAAGCGCGTCGCCGAAAAGGCGAAGGCTGCGGGCATCGAGACGGTTGCTTTTGACCGCTCGGGCTTCCGTTACCATGGCCGCGTGAAAGCGCTGGCCGAGGCCGCGCGTGAAGCCGGCTTGAAATTCTAAAGGAATTATCAAATGGCTAAAGCACAAGGCAGACAGGCTCCAGAGCAAGAGCGCGATGACGGCCTGAAAGAAAAGATGATTGCGGTCAACCGCGTCAGCAAAGTCGTTAAAGGTGGTCGCACCATGAGCTTTGCTTCGCTGGCCGTGGTCGGTGATGGCGATGGTCGCATCGGCATGGGTAAGGGCA
The DNA here is from genome assembly GCF_030515105.1 of Alcaligenes sp. YSL9. Taxonomy (NCBI): domain Bacteria; kingdom Pseudomonadati; phylum Pseudomonadota; class Betaproteobacteria; order Burkholderiales; family Alcaligenaceae; genus Alcaligenes; species Alcaligenes sp. YSL9. The sequence goes on from NZ_JALXJU010000003.1 coordinate 11,367, forward strand.
AGGCCCGCGAAGTACCCGTTGCTGTTCAGAAGGCAATGGAACAGGCCCGTCGTGGTCTGATCAAAGTGCCTCTGAAGAACGGCACTTTGCATCACACCGTAGTTGGTAAGCACGGTGCAGCCACCGTTCTGATCTCTCCCGCAGCTGAAGGTACTGGCGTTATCGCCGGTGGCCCAATGCGCGCTATCTTCGAAGTGATGGGCGTGCGCAACGTCGTAGCCAAGAGCCTGGGTTCCAGCAACCCATACAACATGGTTCGCGCTACATTGAACGGTTTGCGTGCTTGCTCGACACCTGCTGACATTGCTGCCAAGCGCGGCAAGACAGTTGAAGAAATTCTGGGGTAAGTCATGGCACAGAAACAAATCAAAGTTACGTTGGTGCGTTCGGTCATCGGCACAAAGCAAAGCCATCGCGACACCGTTCGCGGCCTGGGTCTGCGCCGAGTCAACACCAGCCGTGTATTGGTTGATACTCCTGAGGTTCGTGGGATGATCCGCAAGGTGGATTATCTGGTTACGGTCTCGGAAGCCTGAAAGGAATCGGGATGTCTGAATTGCAATTGAACAATCTCAAGCCCGCCGCTGGCGCCAAACACGCAGCACGTCGTGTTGGTCGCGGTGTCGGTTCCGGCTTGGGCAAAACCGGCGGACGTGGTCATAAAGGCCAGAAATCCCGCTCGGGTGGTTTTCATAAAGTCGGTTTCGAAGGCGGTCAAATGCCTTTGCAACGTCGTTTGCCCAAGCGTGGTTTCACCACCCTGGACGACCACCTGTACGCAGAAGTACGTCTGTCCGAACTGCAAAAAATGGATGCCGAAGTTATCGACGTCCAGGCACTGAAGCAGGCTGGCGTGGTTGGCCAAATGGTGCGTTACGCTAAAGTCATCAAGTCCGGTGAACTTTCCCGTAAAGTTGCGCTGAAAGGCATTAATGCAACGGCCGGCGCTCGCGCCGCGATCGAAGCAGCCGGCGGCTCGCTGGAATAAAAAGGGGTCACGGTGGCAAAAGCTCAGGCACAGAGTAAGTCGGGTCCGCGCTACGGCGATTTGAAACGTCGTCTCGTTTTCCTGTTGCTCGCCCTGATTGTCTACCGCTTGGGTACGCACATTCCGGTACCAGGCATCAATCCTGATGCCTTGTCCGAACTGTTTACTCAAAACCAGAGTGGTATTCTGGGTTTGTTTAATATGTTCTCCGGTGGTGCTTTAGAGCGATTCTCAGTGTTCGCACTGGGAATCATGCCCTACATCTCTGCGTCCATCATCATGCAATTGATGACCGCTGTGGTGCCCACGCTGGAAGCAATCAAGAAAGAGGGTGAGTCGGGTCGTCGCAAGATCACGCAATACACCCGTTACGGAACGGTCTTTTTGGCTTTGTTCCAGGGAGTTGGGATTTCCATCGCTCTAGAATCGCAGCCCGGTCTGGTTATCGACCCAGGGATGCTGTTTCGCTTCACGACAGTGGTAACACTGGTCACTGGCACCATGTTCGTCATGTGGCTGGGTGAACAAATCACTGAACGTGGATTGGGTAATGGTATTTCCATCCTGATCTTCGCCGGTATCGTAGCGGGTCTGCCTAATGCTTTGGGCGGTATGCTTGATCTGGTGCGTACGGATTCCATGTCGATTCTATCGGCACTGTTTATCCTCGTTTTAGTAGCCGCCGTCACGTACTTCGTCGTCTTTGTCGAGCGTGGTCAGCGTCGTATCACGGTCAACTACGCCAAACGGCAAGTAGGTAACCGTATCTATGGTGGTCAAAGCTCGCATTTGCCGCTGAAACTGAACATGGCTGGCGTGATCCCTCCGATCTTCGCTTCGTCCATCATTCTGTTGCCAGCGACAATTGCTAATTGGTTCTCCAGCACACCCGGTCTGGGTTGGTTGCGTGAAATCGAGGCTGCTTTGTCGCCGCGTCAGCCGCTTTACATTACTTTGTTCTCCGCGCTGATCATTTTGTTCTGCTTTTTCTACACGGCCCTGGTGTTCAACAGCCGCGAAACTGCAGACAACCTGAAAAAGAGTGGAGCCTTCGTACCAGGGATTCGTCCCGGTGATCAGACAGCGCGTTATATCGACAAGATTTTGATGCGTCTGACTTTGGCCGGTGCGATCTACATTACCTTGGTGTGTTTGGTACCAGAGTTCTTGCAAATGCGCTGGAATGTACCGTTCTATTTTGGCGGCACATCCTTGCTGATTATTGTTGTAGTAACCATGGACTTCATGGCGCAGGCCCAGGCCTATGTCATGTCACAACAATACGACTCGCTGCTCAAGAAGGCTAACTTCAAAGGCTCGAGCTTGCCGATGCGGTAATTCACGAAAATGGCAAAGGACGACGTCATTCAAATGCAGGGACAGGTTCTTGAGAACCTTCCCAACGCAACTTTTCGCGTCAAGCTGGAAAATGGTCACGTAGTGCTCGGATACATTTCAGGCAAAATGCGTATGCACTATATCCGGATTCTGCCGGGCGATAAGGTCACTGTGGAGCTCACGCCCTATGATCTATCCCGAGCACGAATTGTGTTCCGCTCCAAATAAGCGGCCGGTTACAGGAAACTAGGAGTCAAACCATGAAGGTAATGGCATCAGTAAAGCGGATCTGCCGCAACTGCAAAATCATTAAACGTCATGGCGTGGTGCGTGTCATCTGCACCGATCCACGTCATAAGCAGCGTCAAGGCTAAGTTGCCGAAACGCAACCGATTTAACAAGGAATAACCATGGCCCGTATTGCCGGCATTAACATCCCGCCGCATCAACACGCCGAAATCGGTCTTACCGCGATTTTCGGCATCGGTCGCACCCGCGCTCGCAAGATTTGCGAAGCATCGGGTATTGAATACTCCAAGAAGGTCAAAGATCTGACCGACGCGGAACTCGAGCGCATTCGCGAACAGATCGGCCTGTTCACCGTAGAAGGTGACCTGCGTCGTGAAGTTCAGCTCTCGATCAAGCGTTTGGCTGACTTGGGAACTTACCGTGGCATGCGTCATCGTCGCGGTCTGCCAGTGCGCGGCCAACGTACACGCACTAACGCTCGCACCCGTAAAGGTCCGCGTCGCGCCGCCGCGTCCCTGAAGAAATAATCGAGGAATAGAAGATGGCCAAAGCTTCTAGCAGCGCTTCACGCGCACGCAAGAAAGTCAAAAAAAGCGTGTCGGACGGGATTGCTCACGTCCACGCTTCTTTTAACAACACGATCATCACCATTACTGACCGTCAGGGCAACGCATTGTCCTGGGCTACGTCGGGTGGCGCGGGCTTTAAAGGCTCTCGTAAATCCACGCCGTTTGCCGCGCAGGTTGCCGCTGAAACAGCCGGCCGTACTGCCATGGAATACGGTATTAAAAATCTTGAAGTTCGCATCAAGGGCCCCGGTCCAGGCCGTGAATCGTCTGTGCGTGCTCTGAATGCTCTGGGTATCAAGATCACCAGCATTGCAGACATCACACCGGTTCCGCATAACGGCTGCCGTCCGCCCAAGCGTCGTCGCATCTAAGGGGAAGCGAAGTGGCTCGTTATATTGGACCAAAATGCAAGCTCTCGCGTCGCGAGGGTACCGATCTGTTTTTGAAGAGCGCCCGTCGCTCGCTGGATTCCAAGTGCAAACTGGAATCGCGTCCTGGTCAGCACGGCCGCACCTCCGGTGCTCGTACGTCTGACTTCGGTCTGCAGCTGCGCGAAAAGCAAAAGCTCAAGCGTATGTACGGCGTGCTGGAAAAGCAGTTCCGCAAGTACTACGTTGAAGCTGACCGCCGTCGTGGCAACACCGGTGAAACGCTGATTCAATTGCTGGAATCGCGTCTGGACAACGTGGTTTACCGCATGGGCTTTGGCTCTACACGTGCAGAAGCACGTCAGCTGGTGAACCACCGTGCAATCGAAGTCAACGGTCACACCGCTGACATCGCTTCCATGCTGATCAAGGCTGGTGACGTTGTTTCCGTGCGCGAAAAAGCTAAATCCCAAGGCCGTATCAAGGAATCCCTGGATCTGGCTACGGGCATTGGCTTGCCTCAGTGGGTAGAAGTTGACACCGCCAAGCTGTCCGGCGTGTTCAAGCAAGCTCCTGATCGCGCTGATGTCGCTCAAGACATCAACGAATCGCTGGTTGTTGAGTTGTACTCGCGTTAATTTTGTACGCGAAGACCTCTTACGCAATGCAGTAATCGCAGGCCCACTTCCCGATTTTCGGCAAGTGGGCTTTGCGATACTATCCCGCTGGCTTTGCCAGTTTCCGTCAGCCTTATCGGTGTAACGAGCCGAGGGTATTGAAAAGGAAATCGAATGTCTCAAGGTTTTTTGAAACCCCGTTCCATTGAAGTTGAACCGATCAGCAAAAATCACGCCAAGGTGATCATGGAGCCTTTCGAGCGCGGCTACGGCCACACTCTGGGCAACGCACTGCGTCGTATCTTGCTGTCCTCCATGACCGGCTATGCACCCACTGAAGTGCAGATTACCGGTGTGGTGCACGAGTACTCCACGCTGCCAGGCGTGGGCGAGGACGTGGTTGATATCTTGATGAACCTGAAGGGCGTGGTCTTCAAGCTGCACAGCCGTGAAGAAGTTACCCTGATCCTGCGCAAGGAAGGCGCCGGCCAAGTTCTGGCCAGCGACATCGAATTGCCGCACGACGTTGAAATCATCAACCCCAATCATGTGATTGCCACCTTGACCGACGACGGCAAGCTGGAAATGCAAATCAAGGTTGAGCAAGGCCGTGGCTACGTTCCTGGTAACGTGCGCGCCCTGGCTGATGATCGCACCCACACGATCGGTCGTATCGTGCTGGACGCCTCCTACAGCCCAGTGCGTCGTGTTAGCTACGCGGTCGAAAACGCCCGTGTGGAACAGCGTACTGACCTGGACAAGCTGGTTCTGGACATCGAAACCAACGGCGTGATCTCGCCCGAGGAAGCCGTGCGCCAGTCCGCTCGCATCCTGATGGATCAAATCTCTGTGTTTGCTGCTCTGGAAGGTGTGGGCGATGCCTACGAAGCTCCAGTGCGTGGCGCTCCACAGATCGATCCTGTGTTGCTGCGTCCTGTCGACGATCTGGAACTGACGGTTCGTTCCGCAAACTGCCTGAAAGCCGAAAATATCTACTACATCGGCGATCTGATCCAGCGTACCGAAAACGAACTGTTGAAGACTCCAAACCTGGGTCGCAAGTCCTTGAACGAAATCAAGGAAGTGTTGGCTGCACGTGGTCTGACTTTGGGCATGAAGCTCGAAAACTGGCCACCACTGGGTCTTGAGCGTCCATAAGTAGTAAGCAAGACAGACGTACTTAGACGCCGCTTACACTTTTTCTGGTGTTGTACACCTGCAAAAAGTGTAGGTGGCGGCTGAAAATGTGCTATTGTTTTGCGCTGTCCATCTGGTCCGCAGCTTAGCTGATAGAAGAACCGGATTTACGCATGTCGCATAAGCGGCGTGCCAATTAGATTCATTATTTAGGAAAATCATCATGCGTCACCGTCACGGTCTACGTAAACTGAATCGTACCAGCAGCCACCGTTTGGCCATGTTCCGCAACATGTCCGTGTCCCTGCTGACTCACGAAGCCATCAAAACCACCCTGCCTAAAGCTAAAGAGCTGCGCCGCGTGGTTGAGCCTCTGATCACTTTGGCTAAAAACCCAACCTTGGCAAACCGTCGTTTGGCTTTCGCCCGTCTGCGCGACCGCGATGCAGTGACCAAGCTGTTTGAAGTTTTCGGCCCACGTTACCAAGAGCGTAACGGCGGCTACACCCGCATCCTGAAAATGGGTTTCCGTCAGGGTGACAACGCTCCTATGGCATTCATGGAGCTGGTGGATCGTCCAGAAGTTCAGGAAGAAGCCGCTGCTGAATAAGCGCCGCTTGTTTCTACAGTAGTATTGAAAACGGACTCTCAGGAGTCCGTTTTTTTATTGGCGGCGTATGGTCTCTTGTTCATCATGGGCTGGGCATTTTTGGGAAGGTCTTAACCTTGTTGCTGCTGTTGCTGCTGGCCTTGTTTCCCACTTTCGTTTCGCTTTTGCCCCAGGCTTAGTGCCAAGCCTACCCCTCATATAAGTCCAAGCGTGGGCTTGAGCCAGAGCGTGGACTCCGTTTCAGTACAGTGTGAAGGTGTAAAGCAGGGTGCTTTGACTATTGAAAAAAGTTCTGAAAACACGACAAGCCGCTGTTATATAAGGGTTTTTGCTAGGTTTGGTGGCCTGTAGAGCTTTAAAGTTCAAATAATTGCAGGCAATTGATAAAACCGGCAGTGATCCGATAGTGGGCCGTAAAGCCAATCCCTAAAATCTGCGCTATGTCAGCTTCGCCATGGTGGTGAGCTGTAAAGAACAACGATTTTCAGGAGACTGGCGATGGCACAGAATACATTGCTCACACACGATAAGTTTCTGCTGGGAACCTTTGCTACCAACTGCGGTGGTGGCATGACGGTATCGACCTTGCCCGATCGCTGGCAGGCTACGTGGGAAAACAATCTGAAGTTGGGCAAGCTGCTGGACGATGCTGGCATCGACTTCATGCTGCCTATCGCCCGTTGGATTGGCTACGGTGGCGAAACCGATTTCCACGGCTATGTACTGGAAACTGTCACCTGGGCGACGGCCTTGCTGGCCAATACTCGCAATATCAGCGTGTTCGCCACTGTGCACACCGTTGCGAACCACCCCGTTGTGATCGCCAAGCAGATCGCCACCATGGCTCAGATGAGCGGCAACCGTGTCGGTCTGAATATTGTGGCTGGCTGGAACAAGCCCGAGTACGACGCTTTGGGTGTGAAGTTGCCTGATGATCACGAAACCCGCTATGGCTATGCACAAGAGTGGTTCGATCTGATCAAGAAGATCTGGCACCACGACGGTCGCTTCGATTGGGATGGCAAGTACTTTCAGGCCAAAGGCGTCTACGGCAACCCCCGCCCTGAATTTGATCCACCTATCTTTAACGCGGCTGGTTCCGGTCAGGGCCGTGAGTTTGCCAGCCGCAACGCGAACTTCCTGTTCACGCCTGCCATGGAGTTGGAGCGCTCCAGAAAGGAAGTGGCTGAACTCAAGGCACAAGGCCAAGCGCAAGGCCGCAAGGTTGATGTGATGACCTTCTCGCACGTGGTTTGCCGTCCGACGCAAGCCGAGGCCAAGGCCGAGTGGGAACGCATCATGGCCAATATCGACAATGGTGCGGTGGATAACCTGATGAATTTGCAGTTTGCCCACGCCCATTCCTTCCCGCACGAGCTGCTGGAGCAGATTCGCGAGCGTATGGCCGCGGGCCATGGTGGCTTCCCGCTGGTGGGTACGCCCGAGCAAGTGGCTGACGGTTTGTGTGCGTTGCACGAAGCCGGTTTCCGGGGAACAACCTTGTCCTTTGTGGACTATGTAAAGGAATTCCCTTATTTCCGTGATACTGTGCTGCCTTTGTTGCAGCAGCGTGGCATTCGCTAAGAGCGATTTTCTGGCTATCGGGCAGGCTTGGGTTTGCTCTGGGGGATAGCCAGTTCACGTACGCCACGCAGGCAGCACCGTCCTGATGACTGTGCTGCCCATAAGATTAAAAAAGGGTGAATCATGCCTGTGGAATTGGCTTCCTTGCCGACAGACCAAGCGCTGCACGCGCCTGGAGTTTCTGCCGAGCAGTTCAAACTTGCTATGCGCCATCTGGGTGGCACGGCCAATGTGATTACGGTCGAACACCAGGGCCAGCGTAGCGGCCTGACGGCAACGTCGGTCACCTCGGTAGCCGCAGATCCGGCAGAGGTACTGGTCTGTGTGAATCAAAGCTCCTCGTCCTGGCCTTTAATGCGTGACAGTGGCCTGTTCGGTGTGAATATTCTGGGTGTCGAGCAGGCAGGCATGGCTTTGCAGTTTGCCGGTTTCAAAGGCGAGCAAGGCGATGCGCGTTATGCCGGACATGATTGGCTGCGTACCGAGCACGGTATCTGGTTGGCACGACAAGCTCCTGCCGCTTTGGCCTGCCAGATCGTGGAAGTAATTGAACGTCATAGCCATGCTTTGGTATTGGGCCGTGTCTTGCAGGTGCACCATGCCGAGCAGGCACAGGATTCGCCTTTGCTGTATTGGCAGGGACGTTTTGGCCGTTTTCAGGGCCAGTAAATCGTCGGGATCGCTGTCTCTGTCTTGGCACCTTAGCCGGGCCTAGGGATAGTCTCGATGTTGCAGTGCGAGAGGCTGTGCCACACTGAGGCACAGCTTTTTTTATCGCTTGTTGCGACGCTCATGACCACCATACTGAATCGCTATGCCCAGCTGCATTCGCAGGATGTGGACTGCGTTCAGCACTATATCTCCCAGGTTTTCTGCCCGCATAGTCTGACCCTGGCGGATACTCGTCAGCGTCTGAATGCACGCTTGTATCTACGCCAAGGCCAGGATGTGGCCTATGGTCGTTTGCGCTATGGCGCGCAGGTGCAGATTCAGCCCCAGCCACTGGACGACTTCTATCTCTTGCAAATTCCTCTGTCGGGACAAGAGCAGATTCATACGGCGCACGGACGTTTCGCGTCTACCTCTCGCCTGGCTTCCATCATCAGCCCGACTCAAGACTTCAGCATGGAACATAGTCTGGAGGCCGATAAGCTGTTTGTGCGTATTGGACGCCAAGGGCTGGAGCGCCACTATCAGGAGTATTTTGCGCAGCCTGTACGCGGCCCCTTGGAGTTTCAGCCTTCCATTCCTTTGGATGCGCCTGGCGGAGCCAGTTTGCGCCGCTTGCTGGATTGGCAGTTTGCCGAAGTGTCGGACGGTACTTTGTTTGATCAGCCCCGTCAGGTACGCCAATTCGAGCAGACCCTGATTTATGCCTTGTTCGAGCTGCACCAGCACAATCAGCCCGCCCATAAGACCGCGGCAGCCTTGCCGCATGTTTTGCGACGTGCCCTGGATTTCATGGAAAGTCAGACCGGCCAGCCCATCACGATTGGCGATATAGCCCAAGCGGCAGGTGTTAGTGTGCGCAGTCTGTATGCGGGGTTCCGGGAACATTTGGGTGTCGCACCGATGGCGCGTCTAAAGCAGATGCGTTTGGAAGCGGCCCGCCGATATTTGCAGGAAGGTGGCATGTCAGTCACCGAAGTGGCCCTGGCCTGTGGCTTTGCCCACCTGGGACAGTTCTCTGCTGACTATCGACATCGCTATGGCGAGCGCCCCTCTGAAACATTAAGCGGCCTGACTCGACCTCGGTCCAGCATCTAAGCGCCGGCATCCGGCGCTACACTAAGGGCTTGATTAGGAGCCCTGCATGTCCTCTGAGAATTCCTCCAGTTCCAAACCCAAACTGGCCTTGACCTTGCCCGATCTGGATGCACAGCAATTGGTGCTGGTGCAGACGACGGTGCCCGATATGATGCTGGCCAAGTACCTGGCTCATCACCTGGTTGAAGATGGAATTGCCGCTTGTGCGAACCTTGCGCCCGCCAGTTTGTCTATGTACATGTGGCAAGGGGAGTTACAGGGTGATGAGGAAATCACGCTGACTTTCAAAACCACAGTGGCCCGGCTACCGGAACTGGCAGATCGCTTGCGAGAGCAGCATCCTTACGAGCTGCCCGAATTGATTGTGCTTCCGGTTGTTGGTGGTTTCACCGCTTATCTGGATTGGGTCCGCACCCAGACGCGTCCAGCGTGATCTTAGATAGCCCAGCCTAAAAAACCGGAATAGATTTGTGCCTTTGTCTTTGAAGCGTTCCCCGTTTTCTGCCCAGCGTCTTGGCGCGTGGTTTGCTGTTTTCTTTGTCCTGATGCTGGCCTGGCTGGCAACGCCATTGACGGCGCAGGCAGAAGAAGAGTTTCTGGACCCGGAACAGGCTTTTGTACTGACCGCGGCCATGAGCCAGCCCGATCAGCTGGATATCCATTTCCAGATTGCGCCTGAATACTATATGTATCGCAAGCGCTTCGGGATCTCGACCGAGAAGGCCGAGCATTTGGGTACTCCCCAGCTTCCCGATGGCGAAAAGGTGTACGACCCTACCTTTGACGAAGTCATGGAGGTCTACCGCAACTCGGTCACCCTGCGAGTGCCTGTTCTGGCCGATAGCGGTACGGGCCAGGATCTGAAAATTGATGTGGTCAGCCAGGGTTGTGCCGATGCTGGCCTGTGCTATTCCCCCTCTACGCAAACCTTGACCCTGATCCCCACCGGACAGGGCTGGGAAGTGGCAGGCCCCTTTGGTGTGGTGTCGGTGCCTGCGCCGGGTGAAGGCTCGGATCAGAAAGCAGACACCGCAGCCACGACGTCTACGGCTACATCTGCCAGCACAGGTGGTGTCGCGTCGGCCTTGAGCCTGAGTGATGTGGGCTTGGCGGATTATCTCAAGCAAGCAGGTTGGGGGCAGATTGTGCTGCTGAGCTTTGTGTTCGGCTTGCTGCTGTCCTTTACACCCTGCGTCTTGCCGATGGTGCCGATTCTGCTGTCCATCATTGCGGGCCGTAATCAGCCTGCGCCATCGCGCTGGCATGGTTTGAAAATGGCTTTTGCCTTTGTGCTGGGCTTGTCTCTGGTCTACACCTTGCTGGGTGTGGCGGCAGGTTTGCTGGGCGCAGGCTTGGCAAGCTGGTTGCAGAATCCGTGGGTTTTGGGCTTGTTCGCCCTGATCCTGGTGGTGCTGGCCTTGTCCATGCTGGATGTGTTTACGGTTCAGGCCCCGGCAGCGCTGCAAAATCGCCTGAATGAAACCATGAACCGTTTGCCGGGCGGGCAGATGGGTGGTGTGTTCCTGATGGGCATGCTGTCTGCGCTGATCGTCGGCCCTTGTGTAGCAGCGCCTTTGGCGGGTGTGCTGCTGTTTATCTCGCAGACGGGTGATGTGGTCCTGGGCGGCTCGGCTCTGTTCGCCTTGGCCTGGGGGTCGGGCGTGTTGCTGCTGATTGTGGGCGCGGGTTCTGGCAGTGTGTTGCCCAAGGCCGGTGCCTGGATGGAAAGTGTCAAAACCGCATTTGGTGTCTTGCTGTTGGCTACGGCCTGGTGGATGGTCTCGCCCTTGATGTCCGGCACGATCGCGGTCTTTGGCTGGGTCGTTTTGGCTTTGTGGGCCGCGGCCTTGTTGGGTGCATTTGGGCGCGGTACGGCAGCGCGCACACCTTGGTCGGGTTTGCGTCAGGGCGTAGGCATGATGCTGGCGGTCTGGGCCATCATGATGATGATCAGTATTGCCCTGGGTCGTCCTAGCGTGATTCGTCCACTGGAAGGGCTGAAATCGTCCGGTACGGTGGCAGCCGCTCAAAGCAAAGTGGAGTTTCAGCGCGTACTCACCTTGCAGGAGCTGGAAGAACGGCTGGCCAAGACCACCCGACCCGTCATGCTGGATTTCTATGCAGACTGGTGTGTGTCCTGCATTGAAATGGAGAATTTCACGTTCAGTGATCCTGCGGTTGCACAGCGTATGGCACAGTTTGATTTGCTGCAGGTGGATGTGACAGCCAACACTCCCGAGGACAGGGAGTTGCTGAAACATTTCCGCCTGTTTGGCCCTCCCGGCATCATGTTTTTCGATTCCAAGGGAAAACAGCTGGAACAATTGCGCGTGATCGGTTTTCAGGATGCCAGTCGCTTTTCCAAGGTGCTGGATGAGGTTCTGGCCGGTGCCTGAAGTTCCTGATTTGCCCCGAATCGGCCTTATCAGGGCTTAACAGACGATAGATCGTCGCGTACACACAACAAAAAACGCAGCTCACAGGCTGCGTTTTTTGCGTTCTGATTGATGTGAATCAGCAGTTCTGTTCGCGCATCAGCTTGGCGGCTTCGATGGCGAAATAGGTCAGAATGCCGTCGCCACCAGCACGCTTGAATGCCAGCAGAGACTCCATCATGACCTTGTCGTGATCCAGCCAGCCGTTCTGGGCGGCGGCCTTGATCATCGCGTACTCGCCACTGACTTGGTAGGCGTAGGTTGGCATGCCAAAGGCGTCTTTTACGTCGCGCAGGATGTCCAGGTAAGGCAGGCCAGGTTTGACCATGACCATATCGGCACCTTCGCGGATATCGGCGGCCACTTCGCGCAGGGCTTCGTTACGGTTGGCGGGGTCCATCTGGTAGGTGTTCTTGTTGGAACGCCCCAGATTGGCAGCCGAGCCCACCGCGTCGCGGAAGGGGCCGTAGAAGGCACTGGCGTACTTGGCCGAGTAAGCCATGATGCGGGTGTGGATGAACTGGTCCTTGTCCAGAGCAGCGCGAATGGAGCCGATGCGGCCGTCCATCATGTCGCTGGGGGCCACAATGTCCACGCCAGCCTGGGCTTGCGTCTGGGCCTGGCGGATCAGCATGGCGACCGTTTCTTCGTTCAGGATGTGACCGGCTTCGTCCAGAATGCCGTCCTGGCCGTGGCTGGTGTAGGGGTCCAGAGCCACGTCAGTCAGCACGCCCAGCTCGGGGAATTGCTGCTTGAGCATGCCCACCACGCGCGGAATCAGGCCGTTCGGGTTGGCGGCTTCGCTGCCATCCGGCGTTTTCAGGGACGGGTCGATGGACGGGAACAGGGACAACACGGGGATGCCCAGCTCCAGACACTGTTCGGCCACGCGCATCAGTTCATCAGGCGAATAGCGCATGACGCCGGGCATGGAGCCCACTTGCTCCTGAACTTTCTCGCCTTCACGTACAAAGACCGGGTAGATCAGGTCGTCTGTGGACAGGCGGTTTTCGCGCACCAGACGGCGGGAAAACTCGTCGCGGCGGTTACGGCGCAGGCGAGTGTTTGGAAAGTCGGCAGGAGGAATAAAACGAGTCATGGAACAACCTTCGGAGAAATCCAGTTTTCGATGCATTCGGTCGCTTCGGGCAAGCCGATACGATCAGTGGAGGAGAAGGGCAGCGCATGCAGGGCGCCAATTTCCCGGAGTTGGCGGCGCACTTCGGCCACCGCCTTGATGCGTTGACCATACGGCAGTTTGTCGGCCTTGGTCAAAAGAGCCAGTACGGGCTTGCCGGTAGGCGCAATCCAGTCGGCCAGGCGCATATCCAGGTCGGTCACGCCGCGTCGGATGTCGATTAGCAACACAATGCCGGCAATCGAGGGGCGGGAGACCAGGTACTCGCCCAGAATTTCGGCCCAGTCCTGCTTTTCGTGGCGCGCCACGGCGGCGTAGCCGTAGCCGGGCAAGTCCACCAGGTGGCCCAGAAAGTCGCCCGGCGAGAGCGGGTCGGGGATGCCGAACATATTGATCAGGCGTGTTCGTCCCGGCGTTTTACTGGAAAAAGCCAGTTTCCGTTGGTTGGCCAACACATTGATGGCGGAGGATTTGCCCGCATTGGAGCGCCCCACAAAACAGACCTCTGGCGGTCCGGGAGGAGGCAGCTGATCGATCTGAGCAGCTGAAATCGTGAAGTGAGCGCGGTGCAGTATCGACATGGTTGCAGCGTAATTCCATATTGGTTCAGCGCCTATTGTATAATCTCTCGATTTGAAACAGTAATGTCGTAGTCCACTGGGTACTGACCAGCGGCTTACGGTGGCTTTTGCGGGGCGCATGCGGCACCCCGATTGATTCGCGATTATCGAGGTCCAAATGAAGCGTGCGCTTTCCCGAGTCGTTATCGCAAGCAGCCTGACGATGGCTTGCTCTGTGGTTTTTACCGCTAACGTGGCCAATGCAGCTGGTCTGCCCAAGCCAGATGCCGCCAAAGGCGAGCAGCTCTACCTGCAAGGTGAGATGTCGCGTGGCGTGCTGGCCTGTGTGACCTGTCACGGGGATGGCGGCAACAGTATTATTCCGGTCAACCCGTCGCTGGCTCACCAGCCGTACGAGTACCTGGTCAAGCAGCTGCACGATTTCCGTGCCAAGGACGAGAAGTCTGTGCCTTCCCGTCGCGGCCCTGAGGGCGCCAACAGCCTGATGACCGCCATTGCTGCCGGCATGACCGAAGAAGATATGCAAAACGTGGCTTTCTTCCTGTCCCAACAGCCCGTGAACTGGGATCAGGCAGCTAACGCTACCAAAGAAGACACCATGGAACGTGGCCAGAAGATCTGGCGCGGCGGTTTGCCCGAGCGCGGTGTTGCGGCCTGTGCCGCTTGCCACTCGCCTGATGGCGCTGGTATGCCCGGTCAGTTCCCCCGTCTGGCTGGCCAGCACCCTGCCTACATTGCCGAACAGCTCAAATTGTTCCGCAGCGGCGACCGTGCCAATGGCCCGATGATGCATGACATCGCGGATCGCATGTCGGACGCCGACATTGCAGCCGTGTCAGATTTCGCAGCTGGCCTGCGTTAATCAGTCCAAGGGGGCCATTGGCCCCCTGACTGTCTGAAGCCTGACATTCGCTTTTTGGCCCCAGCTTCCTGATAGTCATGGCAGTTTGGGAGCCTTAACAACGGGCAGTGCCGATTTGGGCCGGGTCTCGTGTTGGTGTTTTGTCCAGCGATCGAACTTTGTGCGCGTTCTGCGTTCAAAGTCTGGATGTTTCCGGTGAAACCCCCCACCTCCTAAGCTAGCCTTTGTGAAAAAAGTATCCCCCGTACGTCGCTTTGCGGCCGATTTTCTGGAATTGCTCGGTTCGATGCGCTTTGCCATCAGCTTGCTGATGTTCATTTGCGTAGCTAGTCTGATCGGCACTGTTCTGGCGCAAAATCAGCCGGCCAATACGTATATCGATCAATTCGGGCCGTACTGGTTTGAATTTTTCGACCATTTCTCGATCTGGTCCATCTATAACAGTGGCTGGTTCATGGTCATCATGACGTTTCTGGTGGTCTCGACCACGCTGTGCGTCATTCGTAATGCCCCCAAGATGATCCGTGAAATGCGCACGTTCAAAGAGCATGTGCGCGGCGGCAGTCTGAAAGCCTTTCCCCACCGTGTTGAACTGGAAAGCGCCGGTGCTCCCGAACATAATCGCGAGCAGGTGCAAGGCTGGTTGCAGTCCCAGGGTTACGCCGTGCGCGTGCGTCAGGATGACGACGGCAGCATGATGATGGCGGCCAAGAAGGGCAGCGCCAACAAGCTGGGTTACATTTTTGCCCACTTGGCGATTGTGGTGATCTGTGTGGGCGGCCTGCTCGACAGCGAATTGCCCGTGCGCCTGCAAGTGTGGCTGGGTGGCAAACAGCCCATTACTGAAAACATGCTGATTTCCCAGGTTCCCGAGTCGGGTCGACTGGGCTTGGGCAATCCCAGCTTCCGCGCCAATATGCTGGTGCCAGAGGGAGCCCGTACGGCTACTGCCGTGGTCAATTCCGGTGAAGGCGTCCTGATTCAGCCCTTGCCTTTTGCCCTGGAACTCAAGCGTTTCCTGGTGGAGTACTACTCAACCGGCATGCCCAGCAGCTTCAAGAGTGAAGTGGAAGTTACCGATCCCGTCACGGGCGATACGTTCGAGCGCACCATCGAGGTGAACGAGCCGCTGCGCTACAAGGGTGTCACGGTTTACCAGTCCGGTTTTGACGATGGCGGCAGTATCCTCAGCCTGAAGGGTTACCCCTTGGTAGGCCCTGGCTCCAAGACCTTTGCGCTAAATGGCAAAGTGGGCGAAACCGTAGGCATTGCGGCCCAGGAAAGCCCCAACGAACATGCTTTGACGGTTCAGTTGACCGAGCTGCGCCCCATCAACGTGGAGAACCTGACTGAGGGTGATCCTCAGCCCAAGGCCATGATTGAACACGTAGCCGCGGTTACTGGTAGCGCTGCCAACAAGAAAGATCAGCATCTGAAGAACGTCGGCCCCAGCGTGAACTATCGCTTGATCGACGATCAGGGCCAGTCCCGCGAGTTTGTGAACTACATGCTGCCGGTGGAGCTGGATGGCACCCTGGTGTTTCTGGCCGGTATGCGTTTCTCGCCTGCCGAGCCGTTTCGCTATGTGCGTTTCCCGGCTGACGACAAGGGTTCCTTGAAGGAATTCATGGATTTGCGTGCGGCCACGCAGAACGAGGCCCTGGTGACCCAGGCGGCCGAGCGCTTTGCCGAGCGTAACTCTTCGTCGCCCGAGCAAAAAGAGCTGATGCTCTCTGCATCCAGAACCGCTTTGCAGACGTTTGTGCGTGCCGGTTTTGATGGCTTGATCAGCCGTGTCCCCGAGGCCGAGCGCGAGCGTATTCTGGGTTTTGCAATTCCCATGATTCAGTTCACACTGTCGGAATTGCGTGATTTGATCAGGCAGCAACAAGGTTTGCCAGAGCTGGATTACAGTCAGGAAAATAGCGATGCCAATCGCTGGATTCAGTCTGCTGTACTGGCGTTTGCCAACCTGCCTGATTACCCGGCACCGGTTATGTTGACCTTGGACAGCTTTGAGCAAGTTCAGGCCAGCGTATTCCAGGTGGCGCGCAGCCCCGGCATGTACATTGTGTACTTGGGTTGCTTGTTTCTGATTATTGGCGTGTTCTCGATGTTCTATATCCGGGATCGCCGTGTGTGGGTCTGGATTCGCCCTCACAACCAAGGCAGCAGTGTCATGGCTGCCATGACATCTCAACGTCGCAACTTGGACTTTAACCTCGAGTTTGATCGCCTTAAAGCGGCGTTCAACCGGCTATCTGTCTGACAAGGTGTAGCTACTATGGCGCAGACCCTTTCTTCGGCCACTCCCTCGATGTGGCAAGACAATATCGCTTCCAGTGGTGACCGGCGCGGTATCCGTGGCCGTCCGGACTGGACGGATGTGCTGTTTCTGGTGGTACTGGCTTTGGGTGCGGCGTATGCGCTCAATGTGTACAGCACCAGTATGGATTACTACGAAAAGATCATTCTGGTGGCTTTTGTGCCGTTTGTGGCCTGGCTGGGGTGGTTGTGGCGTCCGCTGCGCACGCTGCTGGTGTTGTCTGGTTTGACAGCTTTGCTGGCGGTCTGGCTGTACAGCACGGGTGATGGTTTGGGCACCGGCGATATTGAAAAGGCCGATTCGGTTTTTCTGCTGAAGTATTTGTTCTCTTCCCAGTCCGCCATTTTGTGGATGTGCGCGCTGTTCATTCTGGCTACGGTGATGTACTGGGCTGGTTTTTTCAGCAATACGGCGGCCTGGATGGGGTCGGGGCTGACCTGGGCGGCGATCTATGCCGGGATGACCGGTTTGCTGGTGCGCTGGCGCGAAGGCCACTTGTTGGGCCCGGACATCGGTCATATCCCGGTCAGCAATCTGTATGAAGTGTTTGTGCTGCTGGCGCTGATTACGGCCTTGTTCTACATGTATTACGAGCGTCGTTACAACACGCGTGCCTTGGGTGGCTTTGTGCTGTTGGCGATCAGCTCGCTGGTTATTTTTCTGCTGTGGTATTCCTTCACGCGTGATGCACACCAGATCCAGCCTTTGGTGCCTGCGTTGAAAAGCTGGTGGATGAAGCTGCACGTGCCGGCCAACTTTATTGGTTACGGTACGTTCTCGTTGGCGGCCATGGTGGGTTTTGCGTATCTGGTTAAGGAAAATGGCGAGACGCGTTCGCGTGCCAAGCTGATTCCGGTGTTTTTGCTGGGTGCGATTCTGTGTGCCGAGCCCATGATTTTTGGTTCGCGCGAGTTGTCGCCTACCTGGATGCTGTATTTCGGTATCGGTAGTGTGATCGTGGGTACGATTCTGTATTTCCGTGGTCCGATTTCGCGCAAACTGCCTTCGCTGGAGGTGCTTGATGACATCATGTACCGGGCGATTGCGGTGGGTTTTGCCTTCTTTACGGTGGCAACGGTGTTGGGGGCCTTGTGGGCCGCTGATGCTTGGGGCACATACTGGCAGTGGGACCCGAAAGAGACTTGGGCTTTGATTGTGTGGCTGAACTATGCGGCTTGGTTGCACTTGCGCTTGCTTAAAGGGCTGCGAGGCACGATGGCAGCGTATTGGGCGCTGGGTGGGCTGCTGATTACCAGCTTTGCGTTCCTGGGCGTGAATATGTTCTTGTCGGGGCTGCATTCCTACGGGGAGCTGTAAGGTTTCTGCTGTTCTGGGGTGCTTGTGTTTGGGCTTCGGAATGGCGGTTGTAGAATTGGGAAACCCGAGTTTGGCTGAGTGCCGGACTCGGGTTTTTTTGTGGCTGTTTACTTGTCCTGTTAGGGGCGGATGCCTGGTAGGGGCTTGAATGGTGCTTTGGGGGGGCATAAGCTCTGGGAGACGCCGCTGGTGTGCGGGCCGGGGTGTCGGGGCTTGAGCGCTTGCCGGTGCTGCGCACCGGTGCCCTTGGCAGAAGATCGCGTAGGGCGCATCCTGAACTCGCACGATGGTTTGTCCCCCGGACAAACCATAAGCGTCGTGCTCAAACAGCAGGATGCTTGAACCCCTACGCGATCTTCTGCCCGCGGCAAGCACTCTGAATCGCCCCGACACCCCGACCCGCACACCAGCGGCTCACAGTGTTTATTTATGGACCAGTCCTAATTTTTTCGGTGAATGGTGGGTGGGTTTAGGGGAGGCGTGATTGCGGTTTTTGGGTTAGGCGTTAATCGGAAGTTTGTTGGATTGAGGTGGCTTTGCTTAGCCAGACTCAGATCTAGACCGCTAAAACCCAAGCTAGCTCGATGTCTGTATCTATCTTCAGAACTATTTACTGCTCCAACTTTAGATACGCGCCTGCACTCGGAGCGGTAGCAGATATGAAGTGCGAAATTTAGAGTTGGGTATTACGCAGTGGTAAGTGGTGCGATCGGGCCAGAAGACTCAGGCTCTTATATGGCAGGGTGTCGGGGTGATGATGGCGTCAGGAAGGCTTTTATAGCTTCCCCATGACATTTGCAATGAAGGCGCATCAATGTGGTGAGAAACGCGGTCCTTTGCCACCCAGGCCCTCTGTGGGGCTTGGGCGCTTACCTACTTACATGGCGGGCGGGAACTTGTCCTGGGATTCGATCAGGAACTGTCTGGCGGCGGCGTCGTTGACCAGGTCGGTCATGGCGTTGGCTTTGAGCAGGTCTGCAGGGGTGCAGGCTTTGGAGA
Source organism: Alcaligenes sp. YSL9 (assembly GCF_030515105.1). Lineage (NCBI taxonomy): Bacteria > Pseudomonadati > Pseudomonadota > Betaproteobacteria > Burkholderiales > Alcaligenaceae > Alcaligenes > Alcaligenes sp. YSL9. Next base: position 30,252 of record NZ_JALXJU010000003.1, read on the forward strand.
TGATGAAGCCTTGTACGTAGTCCACGCCCAGTTCTTGCAGGGCTTTCAGGGTGGGGACGTCTTCTACCCATTCGGCGATGCTGATCATGCCTAGGTTGTTAGCCAGTTCAACGATAGTGCGGACGATGGCGACGTTGGTTTCTTTCTTCAGCATGTCGCAGATCAGGGCACCGTCAATCTTGATGGCATCGGCGGGCAGTTCGCGCAGGTAGGAGAAGGAGGTGTACCCCGCTCCAAAGTCATCCAGTGCGATGCGCACGCCCATTTTCTGCAGGCGACGCATGAAATTACGTGTGTGCTCCAGGTCGTCCAGTGCGACGCCTTCGGTGATTTCTACACACAGTCGGCGGGCCAGGTGTTCGAATCGGGCCAGGATGTCGAAGAGCCATTTGATGAAGGTGTCGTCGTTCAGGGACACGCCGCTCAGGTTGATGGTGACCCATTGGGTCTTGCTCAACTGAGCTTCGTGTTTGGACATCCATTCCAGGGTGGCGGAGAACACCCATTTATCGATGATGGTGATGGTGCCGCTTTCTTCTGCTGCTGCGATGATGCGGCCGGTAGGGATGAGCTGGCCAGAGGAGTCGCGCACGCGCAGCAAGGCCTCGAAGTTCAGGCTGTCCATGGGGCGACGCAAGGCAGCGATAGGCTGCATTTCCAGGTATAGCGCGCGAGAAGAGCCACCTTCCAGCTCTTCAAATAAACGTAGTTCTTCGGCGTGCTCTTGCAGGACGTTGGAGTCCTGCCCGTAGATAATCATGTCCTGATGCAGGCGGCGGGCGTCACGGGCAGCTCGGCTGGCGGCGGAGATGGCTTCTTGCGGAGCCATGCCGGGGGCGACTTCGACCAGTCCCAGTGTGCTGCGCAGGTTGAAACTGCGGTTGCCAGCCAGCAAGGGGCTTTTGTTCAGCGATTCCAGTACGCTATTGGCCAGAGTGCGAGCCTGGTCGGGTTCGCAGTCTTCAAAGATGATGACAAATTCGTCGCTGCCGATGCGGCCAATCTTGTCTTTGCTGCGCAGGACGGATTCCAGTTGCTCGCAGACTTTCAGCAGCAGGGCATCGCCCGAGGAATGGCCGAAGGTGCCGTTCACATATTTGATGTGGTTCAGGTCCAGATAGGCCAGCAGGCAGGGTTTGTCGTCCTGGCTGCGGCTGAGCAAGCCGTCCAGTGCTTTTTCGATACCGCGCTGGTTCAGGACATTGGTAACCGGATCGTTGTCGGCCATCAGGCGCAGTTGGCGGTAGGTCTCGGCCCGGGCGGTGATGTCTTGCAGAGATCCTTCGATGCACTGATTGACGATGGCCACACGCAAGGCAAATTGGCAGGGCTGGGCATCGGCGTCGTAGTAGGTAATGGTCACGTCCTGACCATGTTGTGTGCTTTGGGCGACAGCTTTCCAGTCTTGTTCGGGAAAGAAATTGGTCCAGTGAATGGTGCTTTCGTTCGGGTCTGCGTCTATGTTGAGCATGCGCGCCAGAATGGGACTGATGCGCAGAAAAACGCCGGATTCGTTCAGGGTGAACATGCCGACAGGGGTCAGCAGGTAGTGGGCCATGAGTTCGTTACGGGCGCGCAGGGATTCGCTGCGGTCTTCTCGCAAGCGTTCACCCACGGCCAGGGCCACCATCAGATTGGAGAGCAGGAAGGCGATGACACCGTTGAAGTTCTCTACAAAGCTGGAGCGACCAAAGGCCACCAGAAAGATGGCTGAAATCAGCATGCACAGGGCCATGCTGAGCAGCACCAGTTGCCAGAGCAAGATGCGCGAGCGGGTGTGCAGGAGGATGGACAGCAGTACGGCAGAGACGCAGCACAGCGCGTAGATGGTGCTGACCCACATGACGGGCTGGAACACGGACGCCGGGGCCAGCAGGGACACGGGTAACAGGATCAGGCCCAGTATGCCCACCGTAGGCAGCAAGCGTTGCAGGCGGGCGGTGGTAATCGAGTTGCCCAGCAATACCGTAAACAGGGAATAGCTCAGGATGAAGTAGCAGGCGATGGTCACCTGACGCAGCACCGGCATGTACTGCGAGGGCAGAATCTGGCCTAGCCACTGGGTATCCCAGCCCATGGCCATCGAACCCAGGCGCAGGTTGCCAATCAGCCAGACTGACAGCAGCAGGTAGATCCAGGCGCGGTTGGTGGCGGCCAGCACCAGCATGAACATGGCCATGGTCAGCAAGCCGCCTTCCAGCAGCCCTATGCCACGGCTAAGACGGATCGAGGAGTTGGTGACGTCAGCGCTGGCCCAGAGCTGAGCTTGCAGGAGGGTGGGGCGGGAGGTCTCGACACGGCACAGCACGGTGTCGGGGTGGTTCGCCTGGCCCAATTCCAGGGTGTAGCTTTTTACCGGGGCGGGTGACAGCGGGGTAGGCGGGTCCAGCTCACTGTTACGCAGGGCTTGGCCGCTGCGGGCGTCTTGGCAGTGCAGCGAAGAAATCGGGGAGGCCGGAAAGTGCAGGACCTGGTCCTGCTGGGGGAAGGGGGCGGGCAGGGTCAGCAGCAGCCAATGGGGCTCGCTCAGGTGCAATCGTTGCCGGGTCGGGGCATTTTCCAATTGCGTCAGTAACTCTGGATCCGCATGCTCTTGCTGGCTGGCCAGCGCCTGAATGCCCAAACTTTGACCGGGAACGGTAGGGTAGCGATTCGGCAGGAACAGTAATGCCCATAAAGTGAGCATGATCAGAAACAAAGGGATGACGTAAAGACTCAAGCCGCGAATCAGGCGCTCGCTGGCCGAAGTAACAGGCTCAAAGCCGTGTGTCGGTATCCCTGGGGTGGTCATGATGGTGGTACAGCCTCCAGCGCTTACCATCGAACTGTCTGGCCACTGACAGCGAAATCTGTGCGTTCCTGGCTAGGACAGGACGCAACAGGCCGGGACTGCGATGCCTGCTGATGGCAGCGCAGTCCCGGCCTGTTTTACGGTCAGATTCGAGAGTTCTTTAAGGCTGAATGGTTGTTACCTGCATTCTTGCCCGCCTTTAAGGGAGCAATCGTTCGGTGGCAAACAAACTTTCCAGGCTTTCGCGGGGGCGGATCACATGAACCTGATCGCCGTCGACCAGAATTTCAGCCGCACGGGGGCGGGTGTTGTACTGGCTGGCCATGGTAAAGGCGTAGGCACCGGCGGACATGATGGCGACCAGATCGTCCTGTTTCAGATCCAGCTGACGGTCACGAGCCAGCCAGTCACCGCTTTCGCAGATGGGGCCAACCAGATCGTAGCGGGGAGTGGACTCCGTCACTGGACGAGGCTCTACCGCTTCCACGCCGTGCCAGGCGTCGTACAGAGTGGGACGAATCAAGTCGTTCATGGCGGCATCAATGATGGCGAAGTTTTTGGTCTCGCCATGCTTGAGGTATTCCACGCGGCTGAGCAGCACACCGGCATTGCCCACCATGGAGCGGCCGGGTTCCAGCACGATTTCCAGATGGCCCAGGCCGTTCTTGTCCAGAGCGGCGAATACTTCGGTCAGCAGCTGGGTAGGGGTCACCAGGGTTTCGTCGGTGTAGCGAATGCCCAGACCGCCGCCCAAATCCAGATGAGTCAGGTTCACGCCTTGCTCTTTCAGGGCCAGGATCAGCTTGATCAGCTTGTCCAGCGCATCCAGGTAGGGGCTGACTTCGGTAATCTGTGAGCCGATATGGCAATCCACACCCACAATATTCAGGCTGGGCAGCTCTTGGGCGCGTGCATAGATGCGGGGAGCCTGATCAATAGGCACGCCGAACTTGTTGTCTTTCAGCCCGGTGGAAATGTAGGGATGGGTGCGGGCATCCACGTCCGGATTCACGCGCAAGGAAACAGGCGCTTTCACATTCATGCGTTCAGCAACCTGTGCAACGCGCTCCAGCTCGCCTTCGGATTCGACGTTGAAGCACTTCACGCCTGCTTTCAGGGCAGCTTCAATTTCCCAAACCTGTTTGCCGACACCGGAGAACACCACTTTGCCTGGATCGCCACCGGCGGCGATGACACGGGCCAGCTCACCGCCCGAAACAATGTCAAAGCCGGTACCCAGACGGGCGAATTCTTGCAGAATGGCCAGGTTGGAGTTGGCCTTCATGCCATAGCACACCAACAACTTGCGGTCCTGGCCTGCCACTCGATAGGACTCCCAGGCGTCGCGCAAGGCTTGGCGGGAATACACATACAGAGGGGTGCCGAATTCTTCAGCCAGCTTGTTCAGGGGAACTTGCTCGGCGTGCAGCGTGTTGTTCTGAAATTGGAAGTGAGGTGCAACGGTCATGGTGTCGTCAAATAACAGAGGTTAAGCGAGCAGGGCGGAAATCAGCGCGGCGCTGTTTGGGCGTCCGCTGCTTCCTGCGCAGGAGGGTGGTACAAGGGGCCTTTGTAGCCGCAAGCGCTAAGAAAAACGCTAAGTGCCAGCAAGGCCAGCAGGCGGGAGGAACGTAGTTTGTTCATAAGGTGTTGAGCTAGTGCAGACAATGCAGAACATTATGCCACTGTGAGGGGCAAAGCATAAAAAACGCCGGCTAGGCCGGCGTTTGGGTACTGGATTTAGAAGGGGACGAAGGGCTGGGCTTGCGTGCCCGAAGAACCGGAGTCAGAGTCCAGTTGCCGGAGCAGGTCGCCAATACCATCGCTTTGATCGCTACCGCCTTGTTGCAGGGCACCGTCACCTGGAGCGGGCAGACCAACACGGGCAATCGCTTGTCCGGGTGGGAATTCGTCAAAGTAGAAGTCCCCATTGATGCGCGACAGGCCGGAAGGCATGGGGCCTGGAGGGACGATAGGCTTGTCTTTGAGCGCGGCGCGCATGTAGTTGATCCAGATAGGCATGGAAGCACCACCGCCGGTTTCACCCGAACCCAGGCTGCGTGGCTTGTCAAAGCCCATCCAGGCAATACCGACCAGATCTGGCGTGTAACCGGCAAACCAGGCGTCCTGGGAGTCGTTGGTGGTACCCGTCTTGCCACCAATGTCCGTACGCTTCAATTCGCGCGAGGAACGGGCACCAGTACCGGAAGTTGCCACACCGCGCAGCAAATCGTTCATGACGTAAGCCGTACGGGCGTCGATGGCACGGGCAGCCGCATCACCGGCCACAATGGGCTTGGCACGCATGATGACTTTGTTGGTGCTGTCGGTTACGTAATCGATCAGGTAGGGCTCGGTGCGGTAACCGCCATTGGCAAAGACCGAGTAAGCACCGGCCATTTGCAGGGGCGTTACGCTACCTGCGCCCAGAGCCAGTGGCAGCACGGCGGGTTGACGGGCTTTGTCGAAACCAAAGCGGGTCACGTATTCCTGCACATACTTGGGACCGACGGCCTGCATGATACGGATGGACACCATGTTTTTGGATTTATACAAACCTTGGCGCATGGTCAGCATGGGCTCGTAGGTGCGACCGTAGTTCTTGGGTGTCCAGGGCTTGGAGCCGGTCTGGGCCGCGGTCAGAACAAAAGGTTCGTCTGAAATCTGCGTGGCCGGAGTCAGACCGCGCTCTAGCGAGGAGGCGTAGATGAAGGGCTTGAAGGCCGAGCCGGGTTGACGCCAGGCTTGCGTGACGCGGTTGAACTTCCCGTCCGAGAAGTGGAAACCGCCCACCATGGCCTGGATAGCGCCGTCTTGCGGGCGTACCGACACAAAAGCCGCTTGCACCGCAGGCATATTGATCACTTCCCAGTAATCGCCATTGCGGAACAGATAGACCACGGAACCGCGCTGAATGCGTACGTCTGCCTTGGCGTTTTTCACCAGGCCACGAGCGACAATCTTCAGGGCGCGCTTGTCGTTGACATCAATAATTTGCTGGGCGGTACGGGCCACGCGAATCTGGTTGGGGCTGGCATCGAGCACCACACCGGTCAGCAAATCGCCTGTGTCGGGGTACTTGTCCTGCAAGTCATCCAGAATGGAATCCAGCTGTGCGTGATCGTTTTCAATACCGGCAGGCAGATCCACCTGGCCTTGCGGGCCGGTGTAAGGGGCACGACGGGTGTAATCCAGGATACCGTTGCGTACGGCCAGGTAAGCCGCTTCCTGGTCGGTGGACTTGATCGTGGTGTAGATATTGAAGCCGCGCGAGTACACATTGTCCTGGTAGACGCCGTACAGCAGTTGGCGAGCCAGTTCAGCTGCGTATTCACCGTGGATGGCGTAGCCACCTGCAGGCGTACCCAGAGCCGATTTCACGACGATTTCCTGTGCCATCGCGTCCTGGTATTCCTGCTCAGTGATGTAGCCCAGGGTACGCATGCGGCCCAGCACATAGGCTTGGCGAGTTTTGGCACGCTCGAAGTTGGCAATGGGGTTGAAGCGCGAGGGGGCTTTGGGAATACCGGCCAGCATGGCGGCTTCTGCTGTGGTGATTTCGCCCAGTTGCTTGCCCAGATACGTTCGTGAGGCTGCTGCAAAACCATAAGCACGATGTCCCAGATAGATCTGGTTCATGTACAGATCCAGGATCTGGTCTTTGGTTAGCGTGGCTTCAATCTTGAAGGTCAGCAGCAGTTCGTAGAACTTGCGGGTATAGGTCTTTTCCGATGACAGGTAGAAGTTACGCGCTACCTGCATGGTGATCGTACTGGCTCCCTGGGTCTTGGACATATGGGTCATATTGGCCAAGGCAGCGCGGCCAACACCCATCCAGTCAATACCGCCGTGCTGGTAGAAACGATCGTCCTCGGCCGCCAGAATGGCCGATTTCATGACATCGGGAATTTCGTCAAAACGCAACACATTGCGGCGTTCTTCACCAAATTCGCCGATCAACACCTTATCCGCCGTGTAAATGCGCAGCGGCACTCGGGGGCGGTAGTCGATCATGGCGCTAAGGTCAGGCAGGTTTGGCCAGGCCAAAGCCAGCGCAAGCGACCCAAGCAGGACGGCACACAGACCAAGCCCCACAAAAAAGACCGAGGTCTTGATGATGAGGCGGGCAAGCCAGGAACCGGAGCTTTGCTCGGGTTTAGAATTGGGGGAGCGGGAAGAGGAACTCATTAGGGCTGATTTTAAAGTCCAAACGCAGCAGGACTGGGCCTCAAACCAAGTATCAATGTAACAAAATAATACTAAGCAAGCGGACTGTGCTTAGGGAAGGCTAATGGGATAATACACAAATGAACCACTCTTTACCCGCTGAGCTGATGCCTGTAGAACATCCTGATCCCTTAACAGACGCCGAGCTGCTCCATTTACAACAGACTGGCCCACGCCCCATTATTTTGGTAGGCATGATGGGAGCCGGTAAAACGACCATTGGTCGCCAATTGGCGCGGGAACTCAAGCGCGAGTTTATGGACCTGGACCACGAGCTGGAAGCCCGTAGCGGTGTGCGAGTGGCCACTATCTTTGAGTTCGAAGGCGAGCAAGGGTTCCGCAAACGCGAATCTGCGGTGCTCGATATTTGTTCGCGCCAGACCGGTATTGTGCTGGCAACGGGGGGCGGGGCCATTTTGTCCGAGGCCAATCGCCAGATCATCAAAGATCGCGGTATCGTAGTGTACTTGTGTGCCACCGTAGACGAGCTGTACCGTCGCGTGGCCCGAGACCGTAACCGGCCGCTGTTGCAAACAGCGGACCCACGCGCCCGCATCCAGGAACTGTTGCAAGCGCGCGAACCCCTCTATGAAGAAGTGGCAGATGTCCGCTTTGAAACTGGCTCGGCGCCAGTTCATCATGCGGTGCGCCACTTATTGTCCCTGTTGAAAGAACGAGGTTGCTAAATGTCTGTAGTGCATGTTGACGCCCAGGGTGGCGCTTATCCCATCCATATCGCCGCCGGGCGTCTGGCGCATCTTGCAGACGCGGTGCCAGCCGATACGTCTGCCATTGCAATCGTCACCAATCCTACGGTGGCCGCCCTGTACCTGGCACCTGCAAAGGAAGCCCTGGCTGCAACCGGCAAGCCTGTTCATGTGATCGAGCTGCCCGATGGCGAAGCCTACAAGAACTGGGAGTCCCTGAACCTGATTTTTGACGCGCTGCTGGGCGGTCACCTGGATCGCAAGGCCCTGATTGTGGCCTTGGGCGGTGGCGTTATCGGCGATATGGCCGGTTTTGCTGCGGCCTGCTTCATGCGGGGCGTGCGCTTTGTGCAAGTGCCGACGACCTTGCTGGCGCAGGTGGACTCCTCGGTGGGCGGCAAGACGGCGATCAACCACCCGCTGGGCAAGAATATGGTGGGCGCCTTCTACCAGCCTATCGCTGTAGAAGTGGATACGGACGTACTCAAGACTTTGCCTGCTCGTGAGATCTCCGCCGGTCTGGCGGAGGTTATCAAATACGGCATGATTTACGACCTGGACTTCTTCAACTGGTGTGAAGAGCAGATTGCGCCCATGCGTACGCTGGAACAAGAACAAATCGTCTATGCGATTCGTCGCTCCTGCGAGGTCAAGGCTGAAGTCGTTTCCCAGGACGAACGCGAATCTGGTCTGCGCGCCATTTTGAACTTTGGTCACACTTTTGGCCACGCGATCGAGTCCGGCATGGGCTACGGCCAATGGCTGCATGGTGAGGCCGTGGGCTGCGGCATGATTATGGCTGCCGAGCTCTCCGCCCTGGTCTGCGGCTTGCCTGCTCAGGACGTGGCTCGTATCAAGGCCCTGGTGCAAGCCAGCGGATGTCCGACCACTCCACCACAATGGCCTGCGGACCGTTGGCTGGAATTGATGCAGGTGGACAAGAAAAATGAAGGTGGCCAGCTGCGTTTTGTGCTGCTGGATAAATTAGGCCATGCCAAGGTGCAGGCGGTCGCGCCTGATGTGGTACGCCAGGCATTGGCCCGCTTTACAACGGTGGAACAGGAGTAAAACCTATGCAAATGCTTGCCGCTTATGCCTGTCACCCTGAACAGTCCCGCGGTCGGCGTTATGCAGAGGCAGCGCCCCAAGGCCGTAACGCCTTTCAGCGGGACCGCGACCGGATCATTCACTGCAATGCCTTTCGCTTGTTGGAATACAAAACCCAGGTGTTCATTAACCACGAAGGTGATTTATTTCGAACACGATTGACGCATAGTCTGGAAGTGGCCCAGCTGGCGCGGGCCATTGCCCGCAATCTGGGTTTGCACGAAGACCTGATCGAAGCGATCTCTCTGGCTCATGATCTGGGCCACACTCCTTTTGGCCATGCAGGTCAGGACACCTTGAATAGCTGCATGCAAAGCCTGCGTCCCGAGGCCGGGGGCTTTGAGCATAATCTGCAAAGTCTGCGGGTGGTGGACGAGCTGGAAGAGCGCTATGCCGCCTTCAATGGCCTGAACCTGTGCTTTGAAACCCGCGAGGGGATTTTGAAGCATTGTTCGCTGAAGCACGCCCGTGAATTGGGCGAGGTCGGCCAGCGCTTTATTGATCGCACCCAACCGTCGCTGGAAGCCCAAATGGCCAATCTGGCCGATGAAATTGCTTACAACAATCACGATATTGATGACGGTTTGCGCTCCGGCCTGATCCGCTTGGAACAATTGCTGGAGCTGCGCCTGTTCAACAGTCATTACGAGCATGTACAAGCCCAATATCCGGGCTTGAGCGGTCAACGTTTGGTGGCGGAGATTATCCGCGGCATGATCAACACGCTAGTGGTGGATTTAACGGAAACCACGCGTGCCAAGCTGGAAGAGCATCGCCCGGACAGCGTGGATGCGATTCGTCATTTGCCTCGTTTGGCCGGATTCTCGCCAGATATGCGGGCGCAGGCTGATGAGCTCAAACGCTTCTTGCACGCGAATCTGTATCGCCACTACAAGGTGGTGCGCATGATGAGCAAGGCGCAGAACATTGTGCGCGAGCTGTTCCATGCTTTTCTGGATGATCCTCGTTTGCTGGCGGCGGAGCATCGCCGTGAAGACCCGATTGCTCAGGCCCGTGCCATTGCTGATTACATCGCTGGCATGACGGACCGCCATGCCATTCGCGAGCACGACGCTATCTTCAAGATGTAGCTCTTGCAGCCTGTGGTGGAGTTACGCGAACTGCTGTCTGCCAGTAGCCGTGTGCTGTTCAGGAGCTCTTCTTCATTGATAAAGCGCCAAAAAACCATGTTTTGGTGCTCGAGGCCTGAACAGCGTGGCCTTTTAAGGGAGACAGCCTTTAGCGCTGCAATAAAGGCTTCAGATAGCGCCCGGTATGGCTTTGCTCGCAAGCAGCAACAGTCTCCGGGGTGCCTTGCACCACAATCTGCCCACCGCCCTGGCCACCTTCCGGTCCCATGTCCACAATCCAGTCTGCCGTTTTGATCACATCCAGATTGTGCTCAATTACGACCACGCTATTGCCCGACTCAACCAGTTTGTCCAGCACTTCCAGCAAGACAGCAATGTCCTGAAAGTGCAGGCCGGTTGTGGGCTCGTCCAGCACATACAAGGTTTGACCGGTACTGCGCTTGGACAGCTCCAGTGACAATTTCACCCGCTGCGCCTCACCACCAGACAGGGTAGTCGCGCTTTGACCCAGGCGGATGTAGGACAAGCCCACATCAATCAAGGTAGTCAATTTACGCGCGACCGCTGGCACCGCATCAAAGTATTCCAGCGCCTGCTCAACCGTCAGGTCCAGCACTTCGCTGATATTGCGGCCTCGGTAGCGAATGTCCAGCGTTTCACGGTTGTAGCGACGGCCCTGGCAGACATCACAAGGTACATAGACGTCCGGCAGGAAGTGCATCTCTACCTTGACCACGCCATCGCCCTGACAAGCCTCGCAGCGGCCGCCTTTAACGTTAAAGGAGAAGCGGCCTGGGTCGTAGCCACGCAATCGTGCCTCGGGCACGCTGGCGAACAGCTCACGAATAGCCGTGAACATGCCCGTGTAGGTGGCTGGATTACTGCGTGGGGTACGACCAATCGGGGTTTGATCGACGTTGATGATCTTGTCGAAATGCTCCAGGCCTTCCATACGATCGTAGGGCGCCGGTTCGGCGTGGGCACGGTGCAGCAAATGCGAGAAGGCGGTTGCCAGCGTGTCGTTGATCAGCGTGGACTTGCCCGAGCCGGACACGCCCGTAATGCAGACTAGTCGCCCAGCCGGAATCGCCAAATCAACAGACTTCAGGTTATTGCCGCTGGCACCGTACAGACGCAGCCAGTTCAGGCTGTCATCCACCGGGCGACGCTTGGGGATGGCAATCTGGCGCTTGCCGGACAGGTACTGGCCGGTCAGAGAGTCAGGGTTCTGGGCCAGATCTGCGGGTGAACCTTGAGCGGTAATTTGACCGCCATGTTCGCCAGCGCCGGGGCCCATATCGATGACATAGTCGGCGGTGCGTATCATGTCCTCGTCGTGCTCGACCACAATCACGCTATTACCCAGGTCCCGCAGGTGTTGCAGGGTCTGGATCAGCTTGTCGTTATCGCGTTGGTGCAGGCCAATGGAAGGCTCGTCCAGCACGTACATCACGCCGGTCAGACCGGAACCGATCTGGCTGGCCAGACGAATGCGCTGGGCCTCGCCACCGGAAATGGTGTCGGCGCTGCGGTCCAGAGACAGGTAGTTCAGACCCACATTGTTCAAAAACTCCAGCCGCAGGCGGATTTCACGCACGATGCGGTCGGCAATTTCTTTTTTCGCACCCGTCAGCGACAGGCGCTCGAACCAGGCCAGGCAGTCGGACAGGGCCAGGGCTTCGACTTCATAGATGGCCAGTCCTTTGGCTTGTCCTTGCGCTGCGGAGTGAGTCTGCGTGCACTGTGCGGCATTGTCAGACAGCTGGTCGACATTGAGGGTTGCGGAGTGGGCAGACGCGGTGCCTGCATGATGCTTGCACCCAGTATGGCTGGGAATCGGATCATCCCCGATACGGACGTGACGCGCCTCCAGACGCAGGCGTGCGCCATGGCAGGCTGGGCAGGTCTGGGTGCGACGCAGCTTGTTCAGTTCCTCGCGCACGGCGCTGGAATCGGTTTCCGCCCAGCGACGTTGCAAATTCGGAATCACCCCTTCAAATGGGTGAGTTTTCACGGTGGTGCGGCCTTTCTCATTCAAATAGAGAAAGGGGATTTCTTCCGCGCCGGAGCCATACAGCACGGTGCGACGTAGCGCTTCGGGCAGGGACTCGAAGGGGGCCTCTATATCAAAGTGATAATGAGCCGCCAGGCTGGTCAGCAAAGTGTAGGTAAAGGCATTGCGCCGGTCCCAGCCCGCAATGGCACCGCCTGCCAGGCTCAGTTCCGGAAAGGCCACCACCCGTTCGGGGTCGAATACATCCACTTGACCCAGGCCGCTACAGTCCGGGCAGGCTCCTGCTGGATTGTTGAAACTGAACAGGCGTGGCTCCAGCTCGGGCAAGGAGTAATCGCAGACCGGGCAGGCGTAGTGACTGGAATAGGGCTGTTCCAGGCCTGTGTCCAGATTCACCACCAGACAACGACCGTTGCTGGTGGACAGGGCGGTTTCCAGGCTCTCGGCCAGACGCTGCTGGCTATCGGGCCGAATGCGCAGACGGTCTATGACCAGGTCCAGGTCGTGTGCCTGTTGGGCTTTGAGTGCAGGCAGATCTTCAATACTGGAGATCTCGCCATCGACGCGTACCCGTACAAAGCCTTGGGCTTGCAGGCCGCGCAGTTCAAGCTGCAGGTCACCAACCAGGCCACGGTGCATGGGTGCCAGCACAGCAATACGGGTTTCAGGTTCCCATTGCAGAATCTGGTCTACCATCTGGCTCACGCTATGAGCCTGCAAGGCCAAGTGGTGTTCCGGGCAGTAAGGAGTCCCGACCCGCGCGTACAATAGGCGCAAATAATCGTGGATTTCGGTAGTGGTCCCCACGGTGGAACGCGGGTTATGGCCTGCTGCTTTTTGCTCGATGGCAATGGCAGGCGACAAACCTTCGATCAAGTCCACATCTGGCTTGTCCATCAGTTGCAAGAACTGACGTGCATAAGCGGACAGGCTTTCCACATAGCGCCGCTGGCCTTCGGCATACAAGGTGTCGAAGGCTAGAGAGGATTTCCCAGAACCGGACAGCCCCGTCAGCACGACCAACTGGTGGCGTGGCAGGTCTACGGAGATATTTTTCAGGTTGTGGGTACGGGCACCACGAATGCGGATGGCTTCCATCGCTTTATTTAGGCTTGTCAAAAGGCAACTTGCTACTATAGCGCGTTGCGTCAGAATTTATGTGAACGGGTATCCGGGCTCTCTGCTAGCCCAGTTGTGACAGAGTATTAAATGAGTACACACCAAACCATGAATACGGCCGGATCGCGCCCAGCGCGCCTGAGTCTGACTCAGCAAGAGCGCAAGGCCAGCATCCTGCTTGCCCTGTTGTTTGCCTGTCGAATGCTGGGTCTGTTTTTGCTGACCCCGGTCTTTGCAGTGGCCGCGCACTCCTTGCCCGGCGGTAATGATGCCGCCCGTGTGGGTCTGGCATTGGGGGCCTATGGTCTGACGCAGGCTGTCTTGCAGATCCCCTTGGGGATGGCATCGGATCGCTTCGGACGCCGACCGATTATCGTCATCGGCATGGCCTTGTTCGTGATCGGTGGGGTGATCTCCGCGCTGGCCCAGAATATTGACTGGGTGACGGTAGGCCGCTGTATTCAAGGTCTGGGGGCAGTTTCAGCAGCCATTTCCGCCTGGGTTGCCGACTCCACCCGTCCCGAAGTGCGCACACGTGCCATGGCGATGGTGGGTGGCTCGATTGGGCTGTCTTTTGCTGTATCGCTGGTGCTCTCGCCAGTGCTGGTGGGACAATTTGGTTTGTCGGGACTGTTCTGGGCCATCAGTTTGCTGGGCTTTGTCTGCTTGTTGATTGCCGCTTTTGTCGTGCCCAGCGCGCCTAAAGCACCCGCCTCGATTGTGCAGGTTACCGCCGGACAGGTGTTGCGTCATTTGGATCTGCTGCGCCTGAACTTTGGCGTGTTCTGTCTGCACTTTATCCTGATGTCCCTGTTCATCGTCGTACCGGGCATTCTGGCGACCTTGGGTGGCTACGGCACTCAGGATTTGTGGAAGGTGTACTTGCCCGTTATTCTGGTTTCCTTTGTGCTGATGGTTCCTGCGGTGTTCTGGACAGAGACCCGCAAGCGTCACAAACATGCGCTGGAACTGGCCGTGTTGCTACTGATTGTGGTGCTGGCCGTTATGCCTTGGGCGCGTGATTCGCTGGTTCCCATGGTGGCCGCGCTGACTTTTTTCTTCATTGGTTTTAACGTGCTGGAAGCCTTGCAGCCTTCCTTGGTGTCCCGCGTGGCACCGCCAGAATACAAAGGGTTGGCGCTGGGTTTTTACAACACCTCCCAATCCCTGGGCGTGTTTGCCGGTGGTTTGATCGGGGGCGTGCTGGCTGGGCGAGGGCTCACTCAATGGGTCTTGTGGACCGGCGCTGCTCTGGCTTTGCTCTGGTTGCTGACAGCGCGTGGTTTCAAAGACAAATATTAAAAGGCATTGCCTGTTACGCTTGTGCAAAGACGTGGCAGGCAGCAACAAGTAAAGTGGCTGGATTGGCCGCAAGAATCAAGAGCTGGGCGGAACAGGTGACACCATCAGGTGCTTAGCCATATACGCCGTTCAAGGTGCCGTAACAGGATCGATGGCATGGATAAAACTGCCCTTCCCGGAGCGGGGAGGGAGTGTTAATTAAGGCACGAATCCACGATAATACGGCTTGATATCGAATTTTTGACTACAGGATTTTTTTCATGGCATCGGTAAATAAAGTCATTCTGGTGGGCAATCTTGGCCGCGACCCAGAAGTACGCTACAGCGCAGAAGGCTCGGCCATCTGCAATATTTCCATTGCCACGACTTCGCAGTGGAAAGACCGTACCTCCGGCGAGCGCCGTGAGGAAACCGAATGGCACCGTGTGGTGTTCTACAACCGTCTGGCTGAAATTGCAGGTGAGTACCTGCGTAAAGGTCGTCCCGTCTACGTAGAAGGTCGTCTGCGCACCCGTAAATGGACAGGTCAGGACGGTCAGGAGCGTTTCACGACCGAAATCATTGCCGAGCAAATGCAAATGCTGGGTGGCCGTGACGGTGGTGATATGGGCGGTGGCAGCATGGGTGGTGGCGAATACGGTGGCGGCGGTGGTGGTGCACCAGCTCCGCAACGTGCTCAGCGTCCAGCGCCTCAGCAACAGCAGCAACAACAGGCCCCACGTAATAACGCTCCTATGTCGGACAATCTGGCCGATATGGATGACGATATTCCGTTCTAATTGGGCAAGATGAAGCTCGGCCTAGCCCTGTCAGGACAGAGGGTCTCTCTTTCCTGAACTGTTGGTTGGCTCGGCAATACTAAAAACCCCCGGCGAATTTAAAATTCACCGGGGTTTTTTATGCATCTCTGCGCGGCGCTGCGGCGCAAGAGTGGGGCAGAATGGGCTGCCTTGTCGTACCGCTATTAGAAACGGTGCGTGAGTGTAGCCAAGGCAGTGCGCCCTTCGCCGTAATATACCGAGTTGTAAAAGCCCATGGCACGGTAATAGCGTTTATCGGCCAGGTTACGCACATTGAGCTGCAACTGGGTTCGTTTGCCAAGGTCGTATTGCGCCATCAGATCGAACAAGGCATAAGGTTTTTGTTCAACCGATGCGGACTGTTCGCCGTAATAGCCTTGTGCATGGGTGCGGCTTTGCCAACGTATTCCCGCTCCTACCACCAGGTTCTTCAAGGTGCCTGGCAATCGGTACGTGGTATTGAGCTTGAGCATTTGTTCGGGTTGCGTAGTCTGGACCTTGCGCCCTTCGTTGTCCTTGGACATGCGGTAGGTATAGCCGATAAAGGCATTCCAGCCAGGGCTTAGTTCGCCGGCCAGTTCCAGTTCCACGCCCCGCGTTCGTGTGCCATCCAGCATTTCGTACCACGATTCGTTACGAGCGACATCAAAGCCGCCGTACTCGGCCACGTCTTTCTGATTGGTCTGGAAAACAGCCAGCGATCCGTTCAGGCGTCCATCCAGGTAGGACGCTTTGATACCTGCCTCGTAGTTGTGTCCGTACGCTGGCCCTGTCATTTCCCAGTCTTTGGTCTTGTACATCTGGGGCTGGAAGATGTTGGTGTAGCTGGCATAGACCGTATAAGTGTCATTCAGGTCATAGGTCACGCCCAGATACGGTGTTATTTCCGAGTAGCGCTGTGACTGGGACAGAATGATGGGGGTGGTGCCCGGTGTCCATTGGTTCCAGCGGTACTCATCGGCTTCCCAGCGTGTCCAGCGTGCCCCGGCGAGCAGGTGCAGATCATCGCTCAAATTAAAGCGGGTTGTGCCGAAAATTCCCGTCTGGGTGGTACGCAGGATTTGATCGGAGACGGCTTGATCCCAGACAGGTTCTGGCCAGTTGCCGTGCCAGTCATGAATATTGGGTATGGGATAGCTTGCCTGGTCGGAAGAATTCCATCCCTTGGTTTGACTACGAGATTTGGAGTGTGAGAAGCCCAGATTGAACTCGTGGTTTGCTCCCAGCAGATCGAAATCCCCTGTCAATGAGCCGCCATATACATCTTGCTTGCTATCGCCTTTGTATTTGCGCAGGGTGGGTGTCCCGGATAGCAAGCCCGTATTGGCATCGACAGGAAAGTCGGCGGCAAACAACAGGGAGGCATCAAAGTCATTGTTCAGCCTGGAATAGGACAGTCTGCCGTCCCAGCCATTGGCAAATGTGTGCTCCAGCGAGGCAAAGTATTCTGTCGCGTCGGTATCCCAGGTCGTCCATTTGGCGCCGACCGTTTGCCCTTTCTCCCAATCGACTTGCTCGCCATTGGTGTCAAAAATGGGCAAACCACCCCACATAACGCCTTTGGGACGAGAACGCTGAGTGGACACACCTGCGCTCAAGGTGGTGGCTTCACCCACGTCGGCTTCGATAATGCCGTAGAGAACATCGCGTTTTTTGCGATAAAAATCCAGCGTATCGCCTCTTCGCTCTTTGGCACCGACCAGGCGGGCGCGCAAGGAGCCTGACTCGTTCAGTGCAGAGGATAGATCCAGCTCGCCGCGGTAGGTATCGTTGCTGCCGCCCATGGCGCGGATAGTGCCCTGGAACTCACGGCCAGGACGTTTGCGGATGAAGTTCATGGAGCCGCCTGGGTTGCCGGTACCACTCATCAGGCCCGTTGCACCGCGAATAATCTCTACGTGATCATAGATAATCGGATCCAGATTGCCATCTCCGAACTGGTAGGTATCGTCCAACGGCTTGACCACACCATCAAACTGCATGGTGTCCATCTTGAAACCGCGTGAATAGTAGCTGAGCCGGTCAGTTTCGCTTTGCTGCACGTTCATGCCGGTGGCATTTTCCATAATGTCGCGCACGCTGCTCATCGCGTGATCATCCAGTTGTTGTCGGGTCAGGCTGCTGGTTGATTGTGGAGTATCGCGTTGCGTCAGAATCAGGCCGTTGGCCGAGCGCATCCAGTCAGTTGTATAGGAGCCTGTATGTTCCGTGGTATCGCCTGCACCGCGCACCACAACGGTGCCCAGTTGCGTGATGGGGGCGTTGGGAGTGTCCGTCAGGGTATAGCTGCCGTCAGTTTGCCGCCGAATCTGCAAGGGGGTTTGACTCAGGAGCTGTGCAAAACCCTCGTCAAGGCTATGAATTCCTTGCAGGCCAGGGGTCTGAAGGCCATCGGTTTGGGAGGGAGGGAATGAGAGCAGCACCTGCATGTGCTGGGCGTAACGTGCCAGAGCCGGTCCCAACGGCCCGGCAGGAATGTTAATGGCGCGCCCGCTGTTTTGCGCTGACCCTTGTGCCCATACGAGGGAGCTGGGGGGCAGGACACCTAACAAGGAGATCAGGATGGCAGTGGCCAGGGGGGCCAAGGTATGGCGCGGCTGGCAGGTGCCGCGAGAGTGCAGGGAAGGGGTGTACATAGTGTTTGGTTTCCGGGAAGAGGTTTACTACTTCACCCTGTATGCCAAACGAGATTGGAAAAGTGACAATTTTTAGTGCTTAACGTGCAATGATCCGCGTCCAGTACGCCGTGCGGCGTTCTGTTCGAACTGGTAAAACTCGTTCGATAGCACTAAGGCTGCGCTCAATGTCGCTTAAGGGGTAGGCACCAGAGATGCGCAGCGCGCCCACGGCTGGATCACAACTAAGAAAGCCTGGCTGGTAGCGGGCCAGGGCGGCTATCAATTCATCAAGGCGCATATTGTCGGCATAGAGCATGCCATCTAGCCAGGCGTGTTGTTGAGTGGGCATAGCCGTGGGGATGCTGGCTCGGTGCGCGTCCAGTGTGGAGCTCATGCCTGCGGGCACGATCGTGGTCAAGTTAGCGGCCAGCGCAGGTTCCAGCCTGACGCTGCCTTGACTGACATGAATATGGGCTCTGTCTTCGCTCCAGTAAACAGAGAACTGCGTGCCCAACGCCACGATTCGCCCTGCTGGGGTGCTGACCACCAATGATCTGGCTGGCAAGTGAGGATCGGCGTGCGTTGCAATGTGGATTTCTCCCCGGCGCAGCTTGATTTCACGGATTTGATTGTTATAGGAAATGTCGACAGCGCTATCCGTGTTCAGGCTTAGCTGGCTGCCATCTTCAAGTGTAGTCTGCCGGCGCTGGCCAACGGCCGTGCGCTGATCAGCGGTCCATACCTGCAGGGGAAGCTGCTGAATCAATGCCGCACTGGCACCAGCGGTCAGCACAAAGGCAAAAGACTTGAGTACGGTACGTCGGCGTCGAAAGAGCGGTGTGCTTAATGCATGGAAACCAGCGGCCTGATCAAACTGGCCAAATTGCTGATTCAGTAATTCGATACGTTTCCAGGCATGTTGATGCAAGGGGCTGGCGGCGAGCCATGCTTGCCAGGCTTGGTGGTCGGCGGGAGTGCACTCTTCCGCGCTCAAGCGCACAAACCATTCGCTGGCCGTAGCGATGACCTTTTCAGGCAAGTTTCCCGTATCCGGTGGATTCAACACGATGTCAGGCAATGTCGAATAGCCAGGGCTAAGTACTGCCGAACCGAACTGACAGAAACTTGCAGCTGTGCAGCGATCTGTGCGTGTTTCAGCCCCTCTAGCTGCAGCAATAAAAAGGCCTGGCGGGCTTTGGGAGGCAGGCCGTCAAGCAGTCTGTCTATCTCGACCAGTGCTTCCACGGCCAGGGCACGACGCTCCGGGGACGGCGCAGAATCGTCTTGGCGAGCAGCCAGTGCTTGCAGATAGGCACGCTCGATATCTCGTCGACGAAACATATTGACCAGCAGGCCGTGTGCGATGGTAACCAGATAAGCACGAGGTTCGCGAAAGCTGCGAACATCGTCACGGCGCATGAGCACTTTCAGGTAAGTGTCGTGGGTCAGGTCCGCCGCATCCTCCGGGCATCCGGTTTTGCGACGCAGCCAGTCGCACAGCCAAGACTGGTGCTGGCTGTAGAGCCCTTCAAACGAGGCGTCCGGACTGCTTTGGGTCATGATCAGGTGGAAATATACGACAGTTGCTAATAATAACCATTATCAATAATTGATCGCAATGTCCCACACAAACAATGCCTGGTTCGTACAAACACTAATGTGTACCAATATCAATTCTTGTATACAATCTATAAAAAATGAATGCAAAATAGGAAAACAATGACCACGATCAAAACAGCAAGTCACAGCGATGGGGTGTATGAGTCGGTGCGGGCTCACGTTCTTGGCCTGGTGAAAAACATTGATGAGCCCGTGCGGGTTCGGGAAGAAGAACTGGCCAAGATGCTCAATGTCAGCCGCACGCCGGTACGGGAAGCACTGCTGCGTCTGGGGCAGGAAGGTATTTTGACCATGGAGCCTCGGCGCGGTGCCTTGCTCTCGCCCTTGACCAAGCAGGACTACATCGAATGGCTGAAGCTGCGCATTGAACTGGAAGCCTTTGCGGCGCGTGAAGCCGCCTTGAATGCCTCGCAGCGGGATGTCGATGCCTTGCGCGCGCTGTTTGCCCCCTTCAATCAAGACAATGTGGAAGAGCGTGTCAGCGAATATGCGGCAGCCAATGTGGAATTCCACGCGGCCATCATGCGTCTGGCTGCAAACAGCTTGCTGGAGAAGGTATGGAAGTCCTTTGGGCACCGCGACATGCTCAAGACCAAAACCATCGAGCGCCTGAAACGTGCGCACGAGTCTTTGGCCGAGCACCTGGCCATGATCGACGCAATTGAAAAACGGGATGCAGCGCTGGCAGATCGTCTGGCGCGCGAGCACGTTCAAGGGCTGCTGACGCAAACCTTGAACAGTTCCAACAACATCCGATAAGGAGGTTTGCTGTCATGAAGTTACTGACCTTTGTAGCCGCAGGGGAAACGCATTTGGGCGGCATGCTGGACGATGATCGGGTGGTGGATCTGACACAGGCCTGGGGGATGTACGAGCATCCTTTACGTGCTCGGCAGGCTCCCACTGAGGTTATAGACGCTATTTTTATGGGTGATGAGATCCTGATCAGCCTGCAGCTTTTGATGGAGCAGGCAAGCCAGGCCAAGGCTCCCGTCCATGCCGCTTCAGATCTGTGCTTTCTGGCTCCTGTCCCGAATCCGGCCAAAAACATTTTCTGTGTGGGGCGCAATTACCGTGCCCACATCGTGGAAGGCAATCTGGCACGTGGTCGTGCGGCGGATGACTTCCCCAAAGCCCTGGAGTTCTTCAGCAAACCGCCCACCACGGTGGTGGGGCATCAGGCCCTGGTCAGCCGCCATGCGGCTCACACCAAGATGCTGGATTATGAAGTGGAGCTGGGCATTGTGATCGGCAAGGAAGGCCGGGACATTCCAGTTGAAGACGCGCTGGACTATGTCTTTGGCTACACGGTGATCAACGATATTACGGCGCGTGATCTGCAAGCGCTGCATGGTCAGTGGTTCAAGGGCAAGTCACTGGACGGCACCTGCCCGATTGGGCCGGTAGTGGCATTGAAGACCTCCATTGCCGACCCCAACGCGCTGGATCTTGAATTGGAAGTGAATGGCGAACTGCGCCAATCGGCCAATACGTCGGACATGTTGTTCGATGTGCCCAACATCATCGCCCAGTTGTCGGCGGGCATGACCTTGGAGCCAGGGGACATTATTGCAACAGGCACGCCCTCCGGGGTTGGCTTTGCCATGCAGCCTCCACGCTCTTTGGAACCAGGCGATGTCATCAAAGCTCGTATCCCCGCTATAGGCGAGCTGGTCACTACTATTGAGTAAGGTTGACGACTATGCGCTTTAAATTAATCCTGTCAGGCGTGGCTGTATTAAGCGCTTTAACGGCTGTGCCCTCGCTTGCGACGGCACAGGAATATCCCACCAAACCCATCACCATCATTGTTCCGTTCCCCGCGGGCGGCACACTGGATAATCTGACCCGCAGTCTGGCGCAGAAAATGTCGGATGACTTCAAACAGCCTGTCATCATCGACAACAAACCCGGTGCCGGTACGGTGATTGGTACGGAAATCGTGGCCCGCGCCGCGCCGGATGGCTACACCCTGGGGATGGTGGCGAACAGTTTTGCCATCAATCCCAGCCTGTACGACAAGCTGCGTTACGACACGGTGAAGGACTTTACGCCGGTTAGCTGGGTGGCCTACACACCGCACCTGCTGGTGGTGAATCCGGATGTGCCGGTCAAGAGCCTGGCGGATGTCATTGCTACAGCGAAATCCAAACCGGGCGAGCTGTCCTTTGCGTCCTTTGGTGCAGGTACATCGCCGCATATTGCCATTGAACGCTTGAAAGCAGAAGCCAAGATTGATGTGCTGCATATTCCGTACAAAGGCCAGGCTCCAGCGTTGAACGATTTGCTGGGCGGTCATGTAGACATGATGTTTGCTAACACGCCTGATGTTTTGCCCCACGTGAAATCCGGCAAGCTGCGTGCAATTGCTTTGGCGAACGATACTCGTCTGGAATCTATCCCCGACGTGCCTACTTTCAAAGAAGCAGGCGTGGACAATATGAACTCCAACTCCTGGTATGGCGTGATAGTGCCTTCTGGTACCCCAGCACCGATTGTGGAGAAGCTCAGTGCTGAATTTGTCCGTATTGTGAACCTGCCCGAAATTCGCGAACGCTTGTTGGCCCAAGGACTGGAACCTGCGGGTACGACGTCGGCCGAGTTTGCCGAGTATCTGAAGTCTGAAATGGAAATGGCCGCCAAAGTGGTAAAAGCCTCCGGCGCCAGCGTGCAGTAAACCCTTAACGAATACGAAAGAGCCCAGAGAGCTCAAGCTACTAATCAGGAGATGAATATGATCAAAGAAATTATCCGTTCCGACAAAGTGACTCCCCCTCGTGCCCCCTTGTCGCCTGCTGTGCGATCCAATGGCTTTGTGTTTGTGTCGGGCCAGCCAGGTTTTTTTGATGATCGCCAGATCGCTGAAAACGACTTCGACGCACAGATGCACCAGGTCATGGCCAATGTGAAAGCGCTGCTGGAAGAGGCGGGCTCCACCCTGGACCATATCGTCAAAGCCAATGTGATTCTGAAGAACGCTGGTGACTTTGCTCGCATGAACGAGATCTATCGCACTTACTTCAAGGACGGCGAATACCCGGCCCGCACCACGATTGCGGCGGATATGGGGAACCCCTTGTTCCTGCTGGAAATTGAATGCATCGCCGCCGTCGCGGAATGATGAAATGAAAAAAGGCCGACATGAAGTCGGCCTTTTTGTTTCAGAACGCTCCTTGAGCGGAACGTCGCAAGGTAATCAAACCTAGGCCAGTTAAAACCGCAAAGATTGCACCAGCGGCAAAGGTGCCTTGGAAACCTATGGTGTCCCAGAGCACGCCGGCAATGACGCTGGCCAGCAGCAGAGCGATACCGGTTAGCAGGTGGAACATGCCAAAGGCGGTGCCGCGCAGTTCGGCGGGGGCGCTGTCAGCGATCAAGACGTTGAACAGGCCCTGGGTAAAGCCCATATGCAGGCCCCACAAGGCAACGCCCAGACCCAGACCCAGCAAGCCGGGCACGAAAGCCAGGATCAGGTCCGCTGCAATCAGCAGGGCCACACCGATCAGGAGCAGGTCAGTTTTACGCATACGATCTGACAGCACACCGGCAGGGTAGGCGGACAGGGAAAAAGCCACGCTCATGACGACCAGCACGGCAGGGGCCCACATGGGCGGCAGTCCGCTGGATTCACCGCGCAAGATCAGAAAGGCTTCGCTGAAACGGGCCAGGGTAAAAGCCAGGCCAATTGCGACAACCCACCAGTAGCGGGAACCCAGGCGGCCCAGGTCTTCCCGGTTCAGAGGCAGTTTGCGGGGGCGGGTGGTGGCCGGGATTTTCGGTTCGCGTACAAAGAACACCAGAACGGCGATGGCCGCAAAGGCAGGCAGCACGGCAACCCAGAAGATCAACTGATAGTTGTTTGCTGTCCACCACATCAGGGCGATGGCCAGCAGGGGCCCTACAAAGGCGCCAATGGTATCCAGCGTTTGCCGCAAGCCGTAGGCGGCACCTCGCATTTCCGGCGGGGTGACATCGGCGACCAAAGCATCACGCGGCGCACCGCGTATGCCTTTGCCGATGCGGTCTACAAAGCGGGCACCGACCAGCCAGTCCAGCGAGTTCGCCAGTGGAAAAATGGGTTTGGTCAGGGCGGCCAGGCCATAGCCAATTACTGCCAGCAGTTTGCGCTTTCCAAAACGGTCGCTGACCGCTCCGGAAAACACTTTCATGATGGAGGCGGTGGCCTCGGCAATGCCTTCAATAAAACCGACCGCCAGTACCGATGTACCCATGACGGTGACCATATAAATGGGCAGCAGGGCGTGGATCAGCTCCGAGGAAATATCCATGAACATGGACACAAAGCCCAGTGCCCAGACGCTGCGGTGGATTTTGGCACGGGAGGCGTCGGCCGTCGGGGTAAGCGCGGGATTAGCGGTTTTCTTCATGAGCGTCATAGACCATTTGGGCATACGCATCCAGCCGTGCCTTGCACTCTTGCAGGCGCTCTTGAGCAACCTGTGCCAGGGGGGCGCCATAAAAATCCAGTTTCTGGATTTTCTCGTACCAGTTTTCCAGCTTCTTCAGATCGGTTTCTTCTTCATCCAGTTCGGCGTAGGTGAATTTCTGAATCGAAATTTCCTTGTCGATTTCGGCCTCGAAGTCTTTGCAACGGCCCAGCAGCTCCTGGTATTGCTCGTTGCGGTCGTCCGTAAAACGGGCGATGACTTTGTCCTCTTGTGCCTTGTCCAGAGCAATGGTCTCCAGCAAGACGCATTCACCTTCCATGGTCGTGATGTCGTTTTCCAGCACCTTCAGACGGCGCACATGCTCGTCGGTTTTAGGCAGAACACATACCCCGTTTTGCAGATACACCGCACCCAGCGCTTTCAGGCGCCGCCATAAGGCCAGCCGTTTTGCACTGGGTTCAGAGGGGACCTTATAGGTAAGAAGCAGCCAGCTCATTGAAGTCATGATCGTGGATTTAAAGTAACGATCGTTTCATATTAATCGAACTATATGATTCTGAAAAGAAGAACTGAAAATGTCGTTCGAAACCGAGGGTATGTATCCAAGTGTTTGGTCTTGTATCCCGGCTTGTACAGAATCAGGCCATTTTCGGGTCGCGATTGCCGGTAACAATTTCTTCCCCCAAGCCGCATGTGTCATGAGTTCTGGCGACTTTCACTTAAGGGATTTCCCGGTTTTCTATCCGAAAACAGCCACCTTCCAAGGAAGGAAAACAGCCGTTTTGCGCTTTCCAAGCCAAGGAGCAATCGCTACCATGACAACACCTATCCACTTTGTTCAGTTTCTTGCACGACCGGTCTCAACCACAAGCAGCGTGCAGACTTCAAGCCCAGGTTTAGGTAAAGCGCTTGTCCTTGGACAAGCTCTTGTTGGTTATGGAGTCAGTGTGTTCGTTTCCGGTTGTTGCGCGATACAGCGCCGCACTTTCGCGGTGGGAATCAATACGGAGGAATGCAATGAGTAAGCAGAAAGCAGTCCAAGCAAGCCAAGGTCCAATCGATGTTGCCGCTATCCGTGCAGCTGCCAAGAAGTTTGTGGACGACGGGGCGGTGGCATCCGGCTACAAGGGTAATCGTGAAGAAATCATTCAGATGCTCAATGAGGCCCTGGCCACCGAGCTGGTCTGTGTGATGCGCTACAAGCGCCACTACTTCACCGCTACCGGCTTGAACAATGAGCCTATCAAAGCCGAGTTTCTGGAACATGCCCAGCAAGAAGCCGAGCATGCCGACCGCATTGCCGAACGTATTGTGCAACTGAAC
The DNA here is from genome assembly GCF_030515105.1 of Alcaligenes sp. YSL9. NCBI lineage: Bacteria > Pseudomonadati > Pseudomonadota > Betaproteobacteria > Burkholderiales > Alcaligenaceae > Alcaligenes > Alcaligenes sp. YSL9. Next base: position 55,380 of record NZ_JALXJU010000003.1, read on the forward strand.
GGCGAGCCGGATTTCAACCCGGCCAATCTGGTCCAGCGTAGCCATGCAGAGTACGACGATAGCGACGATATCAAATCCATGATTCGCGCCAACCTGATTGCCGAGCGTATTGCGATCGAGTCCTATCGTCAGATGATCGAGCGCATTGGCGACACCGACCCGACCACTCGCCAGATGCTGGTTGAAATCATGGCGGTGGAAGAAGAGCACGCCGACGATATGGGCGATCTGCTGGATATCTAAGTAAGTTGCGCAGGTGCTCACCAAAACCCCGGTATTTTCCGGGGTTTTTTTCTGCCTGAATTCTGAAAAGGAGTACAGTAGCGGCTTTCCTACCTATCGGTAGGTAGTTTTGATTGACGTCGCTATATACGGGGGTGTGAGCGTGTTTGAATTTCTGTTCTTCCGCACTGTAGAGGGTGTGACATGAGCGAGCTGTCACGTGCCAGAAGCCTGGCCTGGCCCTTGATCTTGTTGCTGGCCTTGTTGACGGCATTGGATGCCATGGCCATTGATATGTATTTGCCGGGCATGCCTGCTATCGCGCAGGAGCTGGGGGCTTCCCCCGGCCGGATTCAGCAAACCTTGTCGGTGTTTCTGGCAGGCCTGGCCTTGGGCCAAGGTATTTACGGCCCTTTGCTGGATCGCTTCGGGCGTCGAGTGCCCTTGCTGCTGGGCGTGGTTATTTTTGTGGTGGGCTCGGTTTTTGGCGCTTTGGCAACATCGGTTGAAGCCTTGTTGGCGGCGCGTTTTATCCAGGCGTTAGGCGCCGCAGCGGGCTTGGTCACACCGCGTGCCATTGTGGCGGACTTGTGCGATGTAAAAGAGTCGGCAAGCATCTTTTCCCTGCTGATGCAGGTGATGATGATTGCACCGATTGTGGCCCCCATTCTGGGTGCCTACCTGTTGAGCCATGCAGACTGGCGTGCCATTTTCTGGATGCTGGCGGCATTAGGGACGATAGGGCTGCTCTGGGGACTTAAAGCCATACCGGATTCGCTGCCCGTGAGCCAGCGTGTGCCTTTGAACCCCGGTCATATTGTTCGCGCCTACGGTCGCGAGCTGGGTAACAAGGCTTTCATGGCATATACCGGCTCCGGTGGTTTCGCACTGGCAGCCTTGTTTGTCTACATCAGCGGCTCGGCTTTTGTGTTCACGCAGCATTTTTCCTTGTCGCCGGCCGTATTCAGCTATGTGTTTGCCGGTAACTCGGTGGCGCTGGTTTTGGGTGGGGTCGTCAGCAATTATTTGTTGAAGGCCGGGATGCCCACCTCTCGCGTGCTGGCTTTGGGACTGATTGTCCATACGGCCTCGGCTCTGCTCCTGTATGTGGTGGTGCAAGCTGATGTGGCGGGCCTGATTCTGTATGCCGCCTTGATTGCTGTTTCGGTGGGCTCTTTAGGCATGGTGTTTGGCAACGTGACGGCCTTGACCATGGATGTGGCTGGCCCACAGGCTGGGACGGCTGCAGCCTTGATGGGCATGTTCCATTACCTGATTTCGGCGGTGGTGGGCTATATCGTCAGTCTGGCTGTGCCTGGGCCGCAGGTTTTGCCTGTGGCAATTGGTGGCTGCGGTCTGTTGGCTATTGTTCTGTATGTTCTGGCTGGCCGTTGCCGCACGGTGACCCGATCAGTCAGTGAGCTGGGGGTTGTAAAATAGGCAGTTGCTGCGGGCCGCGAAAGCGGCCCTGATCATTGGCCTTTGACTGAGAGCTGTTGGACTGTGAGCAAAACCACGACTGAAAAACTGCAGGATGCCGCGTTGGCGCGCTTTGCTGTTCAGGGCTTCGATGCCACCACCATGAACGAGATTGCCGCTGATGTCGGCATCAAGAAGCCCTCGGTCTACGCCCATTTCCGCAACAAGGACGAGCTGTTTCTGAACCTGATTCCGAAGATTGTGGAAGATGAGCTGAACCACGCCCGTCAAGTTCTGCAGGGAGGCGATGACATCAAGGAGCAGTTGCGAGCGTACCTGGAAGGGATACAGGAGCGCTTTGAGCAATCACATCAAGTGCGTTTCTGGATTCGCACCTTGTTTGCGCCGCCTGTGCATTTGTACGATGTGGTGATGCAGCCCATGCATGTGTTCATGGACGATCTGGAACGCATCATCCATCAAGCCTTGGCACAGTCCGCTTTGGCCAAATCGGAAACAGGTTTGAGCGTGGAGACCCTGGCCATGACGTACATGGCCTTGATCGACAGTCTGCAAAGCGAGCTTCTGTTTGGTGGTGCGCACAAATACCAGCGGCGTCTGGCATCGGTCTGGAGGGTATTTGAGGCGGCCTTGAGAGCAGGCCGCCCGGCCTGATCAGGTTTTCTCGCCGTTCTGGGCGTCCTGATAGGCTTTGGCTGCATTGTGCACGTGTTGGGTGGCCAGCAGGTTGGCCAGATCACCATTACCGGCCACAACCGCATTGAGGATCTGGGAGTGATCTTCCCAGTTTTGGCGGATGCGCTGCAAATTGCTGGGCGCAAATAACAGGGCGGTGCGGTCACGCAGGGAGCGCATGAGCTCGGTCAGAACAATATTGCCCGACATGGTGGCCAGGGTTTCATGAAACTGGCGGTTCAGGGATTTGAGCAAATCCAGATTGCCGGCATCCATGGCTTCATGGCCCTGGCTCAGAATGGTTTGCAGCTTTTCGATATTGGCTGGGTCCCGGCGTTGGGCGGCCAGTTTTGCATTCAATCCTTCGAGCGTGGCGCGCACTTCAGCCATGTTGTAGGCAATCTCGGTCGACAGGATAGCCACTGAGGCCCCACGTCGTGGTTCGATCGTGACCAGACCTTCGGAGGCCAGCTCGCGCAGGGCTTCCCGTACCGGAATACGCGAGACGCCCAGTTCGCTAGCCAATTTACCTTCTACAAGGCGATCCCCCGGATGAAATTCTCCGCTCAAGATGCGCTCGCGCAATTGGTCACGGATAACCGCAAACAATGACGCATGTTGATCGCCCAAGCGACGGCTTTCCGCGCCGGAAAGGGTGTTGGGAAGGCTGAAACTGGGGATATTCATGGTGCGACCTGTGCAATTGGGCAAAAGGGCCAGCCACGATTATACGGTGTGAGCGCATTTTTCTGAATATGGTATACAGTTTGTGGCCTAAGCATCCTCATCACACGCTGCGGGCGATCAAGACCACGGCGCTTAGCGAACAAATCCCCAATAGCAGTCTACGCATTAGCGGCATGCTGACTTTATGACGCCATCGTCCTGATAAGGCGAAGCCCAGCAGCATGAAGGGGTAGAGCACAATGCTGAGCATTGCCTGTTGCCAGGAGAACAGGCCAGCCACCATAAGCAGGATCAAGGACAGGCTTGCCCCTAAAAACAGAATAAGACCCAATGAGGCGCGTAGCTGTGCAGGAGCCAGATTTTGCATGGCAATTGCCAGAGCGGGAGCGCCTACCGAGGTCAGGGTTCCCATGATGCCCGAGGCAATGCCCGCCAGGATCATGTTTCGTTTGGAAGGCAGGATGCGCAAGCCCCAGGCACTCAGTGCGACTGCGGCCAGAATGGCCAGGGCAAAACCCAGATTCACCGCCTCTATGGGTAGTTGTGTCATGGCCAGTATGGCAATGATCGATCCGGTGGCACGGCCACCCAGTGCACAGACAACCACATCGGGCACGATATGTTGACGCTCTCGCAAGGCCGCCAGCAAAGAGACGCTGCCACCCAAGGCCAGTAGAGGGCCTGGAACCAACTGCGGAAATATCAAGGCGGCAATCGGCGCGACCAGCATTGCAAACCCAACTCCGCCAACGCCTTGCAAAAAGGCGGCCAACACAACCAGCAAGGCCATGAGCAGCCAGGAGAGCGGGTCCACCAGATCAATCAAAGCCGCCATAGTTTCCTCTTCATTTGTATAAGGTATTCAATCTAAGTGTTTCAAACATAAAACTCTTAGAGTTTTCCCCAGTTTTTGATAGTTTTTTCTGATTCGAAATCACAATTGAAGATAGTATACCGTTTCAGATGTGCTCGATATTCAGAAAAAAGAGAAGGAAGGGGGATACATGCAAAGCGACGTGGTGCTCAGTGCGGCGCACTGGGCTTATTTGATCAGCGTTCTGGTCATCATTATTACGATGATTTTCCGGGCCAATGTGGTGGTGCCATCGGTTATTGGCACCTTGGCGGTCGTCACCGCCATGACTGGCAGCCCTATCCAAGGCTTCATCAGTATTTTTTCAGCCAGCTTTGTGGCGGCCCAGGAACTGTTCAATATTTTCCTGGTAATCACGTTCATGACTGCCCTGCTGAACTCGTTAAAGAGGCTGGAGGCCGATGTGAAGATGGTGGCTCCCTTCCGCAAGGTCATGGTCAATAGTGCCTCGTCCTTTCTGATGATTGCGGCGGCTACCTACTTTATTTCCCTGTTCTTCTGGCCCACACCCGCTGTACCTCTGGTGTCGGCCATTTTGCTGCCGGCGGCGATTGCGGCTGGCTTGCCTCCCCTGGTCGGGGCGATGGCTATCGCCATCTGTGGGCAGGGCATGGCGCTGTCGTCCGACTACATCATTGGCGTTGCTCCTGGCATCAGCGCCAAGGCAGCCGGCGTCGGAGCCGATGTTGCCGTGCTGGCGGATCGTGCGCTGGTGCTTTCCTGGATTACCGGTGGCGTTGCGTTGACGTTGACATTTTTGCTGATGCGCCGCTATTTCAAACCGGCAGATAGCCGTTTGCTGGATGCCTGGATGCGCCAGGCGCCGGATAGCACCCTGGATGAAGTGGAATCCCAAGGCACGTATGACAAGGCCGAGATTGCTCGTGGCACGGCGGGTAATGAGCACACGGTGCATCCCGGCCTGAGCCCCAAGGAAGAGCGCTATTCGCGCATTCTGGCCTGGATTACGCCACTGGCGTTTCTGGCGGTGATTGGCATCATGCTGTTGCCCCGCTTTATCCCGTCCTTGCCTGTCCTGCGGGGTGGCGACGCCGCCGGTTTGGTAGGGGGCGTGGCCTTTGTGTTGATGATGATTGCCACCTGTATGGCAGAAGGGCCGCGCCGCATGCTGGACACCTGCCCGGATCATATGACCGATGGTTTTGTATTCGCCTTTCGTGCCATGGGTTCGGTGCTGCCCATTGCCGGTTTCTTCTTCCTGGGCGCCAGTGAAGCAACGTCTGCCATTTTGGGCACCCCACTGGAACAAACACCCAGTCTGCTGTTCGAGCTGATCTCGGCGGGGCAGCATCTGATTCCGGACAATCATTTTCTGGTGGCTTTTGGTGTTCTGTTGGTGGGCATGATCTCGGGCATTGATGGCTCGGGCTTCTCGGGCCTGCCATTGACAGGGACCCTGGCCTCGGCCTTGAGCCCGGTATCCGGGCTGGAGGTTGAAACTCTGGCTGCGGTAGGACAGATCGGTGCTATCTGGACTGGCGGTGGCACTTTGATTGCCTGGTCTTCATTGATTGCCGTGGCGGGCTTTGCCCGAGTGCATGTGCTGGATCTGGTGCGAGCCCTGACGGTTCCTGTGCTGGCGGGGATGGCCCTGTCAACAATTTGCGCTGTGCTGGTGTTCGGATGAGCGATATGAGTACGACAGCCTATTGCGCCGGTGAAAAACAGGGCTTGGGGAAACATTGGGCCGTTGCTGCCGGGCACCCCTTGGCGGTTCGGGCCGCGCAGGCCATGCTGGAACTCAAGGGTAGTGCAGTGGATGCGGCTATTGCTGCCGATGCTGTCATGGGGGTTGTCGAACCTATGGCGACAGGCATTGGTGGCGATCTGTTGGCCATGATTGCATCGCCCGACAGTATGCCAGTGGCTTATAACGGCAGCGGAGCGGCGCCCCTGCTGTTGAAGGCTGAGCATGTTCAGGCTTTGCCTGGGGGACGGATTCCGGAGCGTCATGTGTTGTCCATTACCACGCCTGGCCTGGTGCGAGGGTGGTGGGATATGCACCAGCGCTATGGCCGTCTGGACTGGGCCTGCTTGTTTCAGCCTGCCATTCAGGCAGCGCGGAAAGGGTTTGCGGTAGCGCCGGTGGCGGCGCGTGAATGGCAGATCTTTGATTTTGTACTGCACCGCGATCCCGTGTGTGCCGCCCTTTATAGGGCGGGCAAGCCGCCCAAAGCAGGGGAGCAGTACCGGAATCCTGAGCTGGCGGCTGTCTTGCAGGACATCGCCACGCAAGGCCCCGATGCCTTCTATCTGGGGCGTCCCGCGCAGCAGGCAGAGCAGGCAATGGAGCAGGTACAGGGGCTGTTGAGGGCTGAGGACTTTCGCCGCCATAACGGGTTTTTTTGCGAGCCTGTCAGCGCATCGCTGGGAGAGTTCAGTCTTTATGAATGTCCCCCCAACACGCATGGGGTGGCAGTCCTGGACGCCGTGCAACGCGCCTGGAAACGCCCTGTTGACCAGGATGCGGCGGAGCTGGAACTGGTCAAGGCGACCGAAGCGGCGATGGTTCAGGCTTCACGGGTCGTGTGTGATCCGGCAGGCAATACGGTCTGCACGGTTGTGGTCGATGCAGACGGGTTGGCGGTTACGTTCATGTCCAGCATTTTTAAACGATTCGGCTCTGCGTATGCCGTACCCGGCTGTGGATTTGTGCTGCAAAACCGGGGTTTCGGTTTCTCCGAGCCTGGGCATGTGAATGGCCCTGGGCCGGGAAAACGCCCTTATCACACGGTTGTTCCGTCTTTGGCCTTGAAGTCGGGTCAGTTCCATATGGGGTTGGGTGTGGTGGGTGGTTTGATGCAACCCCAAGGCCAGATACAGATATGGACTCGTGTTCTGCGTGATGGCTGGCCTTTGGAGAAAGCCTTGTTTGCACCGCGTTGGCGTTTGGAGGGGGCGGGGCGGTTGGCCCTGGAAGACGGCTTTGATGCAAGTCGGGCGGCCTTCCTGCGTGAATACGGGTATGTGTCACCCGATAAAGGCGTAGGCGAACTGGCTGGCCGCAGCGACTTTGGCGGGGCTCAGGCGGTTGAGCGCTTGGCAGACGGCCGTTTGCAGGCTGTTTCTGACCCTCGTAAGGATGGTTGCGTGGCGCTGGCCTGATAATCGGGCAGGGTTATTCCCTACTTTCTAAAATAGTAGACGGTATACAATATACTTAAATAGTCCAAACCTCATCTTTCGTCGGCTGCTGTCAGGGCGACGTCTTTCAACAAGGAAACAGTCATGGAAAAACTGCTGAATCGCGATGAATTTCGCACCGCATTGGAAACCGCCATTAAAGGGAAAAGTGCCAATACTTCCCCTTTCAGCATTGCCTGGGCCAGCGGCAAATTAAGCCGTGAGCATCTGGCTCGCTGGGCTGAAAACCACTACCACTATGTCGGCCCTTTTGCTGATTACCTGGGCTATCTGTATGCCCGCACCCCCGCCGAATACGTAGAAGCCAAAGACTTCTTGCTGGCCAATATGTATGAAGAGGAAATTGGGGGCGACCGTCACACAGACCTGCTGATCCGCTTTGGCGAAGCGTGTGGCACGACACGGGCTCGGATCGAAGATCCTGACAATATGAATGCCACCACCCGCGCCTTGCAGGCCTGGTGTTACGCCATTGCCATGCGTGAAGACCCCGTTGTTGCCGTTGCAGGGCTAGTCGTGGGTCTGGAGTCTCAGGTGCCCTCCATTTACCGCAAGCAGACACCGACCCTGCGTGAAAAATACGGCTTCACCGATGAAGAAGTGGAGTTTTTCGATCTGCATATCGTGTCCGACGAGATTCATGGCGAGCGCGGCTACCAGATCGTTCTTGAGCACGCCAATACCGTAGAGCTGCAACAGCGTTGCCTGCGCATCTGCGAAATTGGTGCCGAGATGCGCCTACTGTATACCACCGCCCTGTACAACGATTACGTCAAAGACGAAATCAGCCTGCAAGAACTGCAGCTGGAAGCAGCCTGAGCCAGACAGCCGAGCGGGCAGATGGGCTGCCCGCCGACCTAGAAACAAGGAAGTACAGCGGTGGACAATCTCAAGGACGTCGTTTTCGACAATTACATTGATGGGCAGTGGCTGCCCAGCCAGAGCGGGCGTACGCAGCCCAATCTGAATCCGGCCGATCGTGACGATGTAGTGGGGGCTTTCCCACTGTCCACGGCTGAGGACGCAAAGGCAGCCGTTGCTGCTGCTCAGGCTGCCTTTGCAGGATGGCGAGCCACGCCCATCTCCGCTCGAGCTCGTGTGCTGAATGCGGCGGCAGCCTGGCTTGATGCCAATGTGGACCGTATCGCTCAGGGCCTGACGCGGGAAGAGGGCAAAACGCTGGCGCAAAGCAAGATGGAAGTCGGGCGCTCGGCCCAGACCTTGCGTTTTTATGCGGTTGAAGGCCAGACCTATACCGGCGAGACCTTCCCCCAGGATGATGCGCAGCAACTGGTGTACACCCAGCGTGAACCATTGGGCGTGGTGTCCGTGATTGCGCCCTGGAATTTCCCTATCTCCATCCCGGCACGCAAAATTGCCCCCGCCTTGATCACCGGTAATACCGTCGTGTTCAAGCCTTCATCCGACACACCTTTGACGGGCTATTACCTGTGCGAAGCCTTTGCGCAAGCCGGGATTCCGGCGGGTGTGCTGAATCTGGTGCATGGCAGGGCCAGTGAAGTGGGGCCCACGCTGGTGCAATCTCCTCAGGTACGCGCTATTTCGTTTACTGGCTCGACCCAGGCGGGTGAAGACATTTGTCGTCAGGCCCGCATGAGTACCCGGACCCAGATGGAACTGGGTGGCAAAAATCCCTTGATTGTCATGGAAGACGCCGACCTGGATCTGGCCGTCAAACTGGTGGTTCAAGGCGGATTCTCCTTGAGCGGCCAGGCCTGCACGGGAACCAGCCGTGTGCTGGTGCATCGTCAGGTCAAAGAAGAATTCACGCGGCGCCTGGTAGAGAAAGTCAGCGCTTTGAGCGTGGGTAATGGTTTGAATGGCAACCCCGATCTGGGCCCGATTGCCACCGAAAGTCAGTTGGAAAGCATTCTGGAATATGTGGCCATCGGCAAGCAGGAAGCCACCCATTTACTGGGCGGCGAACGCTTGACTGACGGTGACTACGCACGGGGCCTGTTCATGCGCCCGGCTTTGTTTACGGACGTGACCCAGCAGATGCGTATTGCCCGCGAAGAGATTTTTGGTCCGGTGATTGCCTTGCTGGAAATCAATTCCTACGAGCAGGCACTGGCCATGGCCAATGACACCGAATACGGCTTGTCTGCCGCCATTGTGACGCGCAGTGCTGAATATGCGCATCGCTTCGCCAATGACATTGAGGCCGGGACGGTCAAGATCAATCGCACCACAACCGGCAACTTGATCAATGCTCCCTTTGGTGGACTGAAACAGTCCAGCACCTCCACCTTCCGCGAGTCGGGCCGGGCGGGCCTGGAGTTCTATACCCAGATCAAGACCGTGTATCGCGGTATCTGAATTTTATTAACCCGAAATACTGAGAAGACATATGAAAAAGATCCTACGTCTCGAACAGCGCGAAGCGCGCTTGATGGTGGACGCGGCGATTGCCAAATCCAAGGAGATTGGCGTGCTGGAGACCGTTTGCGTGGTTGACGAAGGGGGCTACCCCATCGTGATGGAGCGCATGGATGGGGCACGTATTACCGGCGCCCAGATTGCCTGGAACAAGGCGTTTACCGCTGCAGGCCACAAGCGCTCCACCCATTTGTTCACCACGCCGCCTAATGGCCCCGCCTTGCCGGGTAACGAAGCCTTCGGGATTCAGTTGAGCTTTGAAGGTCGCTTTGCTGCTTTTGTAGGCGGCTACCCCATCGTGGTCAACGGCGAAGTCATTGGTGGCATAGGCCTGAGCGGTGGTAACGGCGAGCAGGACACGGCAGCCGGTGTTGCTGGCTTGCAGGCCTTGGCCGAGGCTTTGAAGGCAGAGGGTCTGGACGTGCTGGTTCAGGCGGACATCAAGAAATAGTGGCATCAGGAGGACGGGTCATGGCCCATCGTGTCGATATCAAGGAAACCGGCGAGCAGTTTTGGGTAGAACCGCAAGAGACCATCTTGCAGGCCGCCCAGCGCCAAGGCGTGCGCATTTATAGCGACTGCGAGTTTGGTGGCTGCGGGACCTGCCGCATTCAGGTCACCCGTGGGAAGGTTTGTTATGAGGATGACTGCCTGCCCATGAGCATTGCTGATGAAGAACACGAGCAGGGCCATGCCGCCGCCTGCCAGGCACGGCTCGATGCCGATATTGAAATCAGTCTGGCTGCGCATCGAGATGACTTGCCTGAAACCCGGCAAGTCCGGGCGCAGGTTCACAGCGTGGAAAGGGCATGTCAGGGGATCTGGCGTCTGATTTTACAGTTGCCGCAGGACGTGCAAGTGCCGTTCCGTCCAGGTCAGTATCTGAACATCTTGTTTGAGGACGGGCGTGCACGCAGTTTTTCTATGGCCAATGCCGATGCCGCACAGGGGCGCATTGAATTGCATGTGCGGGAAGTGGAGGGTGGGCGTTTCACCCAGGTATGTTTGCCGACCCTGAAAGTGGGCGACGAGCTGCTGCTGGAACTGCCCTTGGGCGTGTTCTATTGGCGTGAGCGCGACTGGCGACCCATGGTCATGGTGGCAACCGGAACTGGCATTGCCCCCATCAAGGCGATTCTGGAGTCCTTGCTGGACAAGGATGATTGCCCGCCTGTCAGCCTGTATTGGGGAATGAATCGGCCCGAAGACCTGTATCTGGCCCAGGAGATTGAATCTTGGGCTGAGCGCTTGTGCGAGTTCCGTTTTGTCCCTGTGCTCTCCCATGCTGACGAGAGTTGGCAAGGCGCGCGCGGCTATGTGCAGCAACAGGTGTGCCGGGATGAACCTGACCTGTCAGAGCATGCCATTTACTTGTGTGGCTCGCCCGTGATGATTGAGCAGGCCCGTGGTTTGTTCAAGGAGCATGGCGCCAATGAGCAGTTCATGTATGCCGACGCCTTCAACTTTCAGTCTGATCCCAGCTCGGCAGAGCCTTCTCTTGTCTAGGCTCGGTGGGGGAGTTGGTCCTGACCGGCTTCGGGGACGCGCTTCTTGCGGCCGCCAAACAGTTCAGTTAATGAGGGCAGGTTGATGAGCGGGATACGACGGCGCAGATGCTTGCGCTTTGCCAAGTGTGGCAGCAACTGCTCGCCGACGGGACGCTGCAGATAGCGAAGTTCGACGGGGGTTTTCATGATGATCTCGCTGATGGGTTTGAATTGAATTAAGTATACCGCAATAGGGGTTTCTACTCAAATTGACGGATATTTGTGTCTAAAAACAAGAAAAACTGTTGCTTGATGGTTGCGGTTTTTATCTTGGTATACCGTTCTTGGTTTTTTCAGGCGGTCAGGGCTCGCAATCCGGTCGCATTATTGGCAGCCAGCAGGAGGTTTCATGCCAACCATTACTTTTCATAAAAACGGCCAGACGCATGTGGGTGAGGTGCAGGAGAACACCAATCTGGTGGTCCGGGCGGGTATCAAGCAATTTCCCTTTCCGCATCTGACCTACGGTTGTGGCATGGGCAAGTGCGCTAAGTGTGCCTGCCGTGTTCTGGAGGGGGGCGAGCATTTGCCAGCGGCCAACTGGAAAGAGAAAAAACAATTGGGCGAGCGACTCGATCAGGGCTGGCGGCTGGCCTGTCAGCTATGGATTAATCAGGACATCGTTCTGGAGCAAGCTGAAACACAGGAGGTGCAGTGATGTATGTGGTGCTGACCAGCAAGCCAGGGGAATACCGCACGGAACCGGGCGTGGGCGTGGAGATGGTGGCGGCCTATGAATACCATTTTCAGGGTCGTTTCAAGGCGGTGTTTGCCATTGCGCGTATTCAGGAAGGCTCGCGCGTTCGCATTGTGGAAGAGACGCCAAATGGCACGGTCAATGACATCCCTACCCGGCAAATGGAAAAGTTTGCAACAGTCGAACAGGCTTATGAAGAACTGGCCGGATTGACGCACTTTGGCAGCATACAAGCCGAATTGCGTCAGTGTGAGCTTGACGGTCACCAGGCAGGGGCACAGACCCCGGCACAGCAGCAATCCTGAGGTAGCAGAATATGGTTCAGATTACATTTGCGTCGAATAATGATTTGGTGGTGTCTGCCGCCGAGAACAGTAACTTGCTGCGGGTTTCCATCCGCGAGCGCGGTGGCATCCCGTTCAAATGCGGGGGCGGGATCTGCGGCACCTGCAAGTGCCGAATTACGGAAGGGCTGAGCAATACGGATGAGGTCAAGGCCAAGGAACACAAGCATTTGTCCGAGCAGGATCTGGCAGAGGGTTTTCGTATGGCGTGCCAGACCTTTGTTCGTGGTGACGTTACGGTGAGCTGGTAAAAGGAGCGGCCATGCTGCATTTGACCGATCAGCAATTACACGAGCTGCTTGATGCGCCTGCGGTACAAGAGGTGCTGGAGCAGGCTTTCATCGAGTTTGGACAGGGTCAGGCAGCCCAGCAGCGTCGTGTGCGCACGCAGGTGGGCGATACCCGCTTGTCGACCTTGGGTGCGGTCATTCCAGGCCAGCAAGTGGCGGGTGCCAAGATTTATACGACCGTGCATGGCGCATTCAATTTTGTCATTGTGCTGTTTGATGCACTGAGCGGACAGGCTTTGGCCACCTTGGATGCTGGCGCGATCACGCAATGGCGTACTGCAGCCTGCTCGGTACTGGCAGCACAGCGTGGCGCCAATCCCCATTCGCAAACCTTGGGAGTGCTGGGTCTGGGTGCCCAGGGGATGGCGCATGCCCTGCAGTTTTGCCAGACCTTTGATTTGCAGCGTGTGCTGGTGTGGAGCCCGAATGTCGATGAGAAGCGCTGCCACCAGCTGGAGCTGGAGTGTGGTGTGCCTGTGCGAGCCGCCCGAGCGGAAGAGATCGCCGCACAGGCGGATATTCTGGTCACGGCCAGCCGCAGTCGCGATCCCCTGTTCGATGGACGCAGCCTGAAGCCCGGCTGCTTTGTCGCGGCCGTTGGCTCCAGTTTGCCAACAGCGCGGGAATTGGATGATGCCTGCCTGCAGCGGGCAGGCAAGATTGTGGTGGAGTGGGGTGAGCAGACTCTCGCGGAGGCGGGGGACCTGATTCTGGCCGCGTCCGATTGCGGCGTTTCGGACAAGTTGTGCGAGTTAAGCGATTGGTTGCAATTAGACCGGGGACAAGGCTACGACGCACAGGGAATTTGCGTGTATAAATCAGTGGGTGTGGCGATTGAAGATATTGCCGTCGCTGGATTGGCGTATCGCCGTCATCAGCTTGGCAAGGCAGCGCAGGAGGCGCTTGCCGCACACTGAAAAACGACAATAATTCAAGCATGTTGGGGGTAGGCAATGGGGATGGCAGGCTTTTCTTCTTTAGGCGAATTCAAGCAGGCACTGACCCGGGACTACAACCGCATCAACAGCAGTATTTTTGCATCAGGTGTCGTGACGCTGAAGATTGATGTGCTGGAGGATCGGATCAGCATGTTGGCGGTTCATAAACGCCAGCCTGCCTTGCAGACGTTGAGCCGTGAAAATGCACATATTGCTGATCTGGCGGATCTGTATCTGATCAAGGCCTTCAAAAAGGAGATGAAGCAGGTTTTGGTGGACGAATATGGGCTGGATGTGGTGGCCATATTCAAGGACTACGACGCCGCGGCGCAATTGTCTTCCACCATGGTGTTGTTGCAAAAAGGAGTGTGAATGCAGTGGCATTGGTGAGAACCGTTGCCCTGAATTCCGAACCGATAAAAAGAAGCTGACTGGTAGACAGTCTTGTTGTCCTTCCGTCCGCAGTGGATTGCCTGATGTGCAATTTGCTCTGGAGCCAAGCCCAGGCCCTGACAGGTCCGCTTGGGGAAGTTGCCGACAGGAAGTGCTCGCATACCGCCGGCCTCGGACTCTGGGATACCCCAGGGTTCGAGGCCGGCTTTTTATTTGGAGACAAAATCATGGCCTATGTAGCCGATTTGCTGGATGCATTGAACGTAATCACGGGGGGACGCATGGTGTCCTGTATGGATGAGGTCAAATGCGGCCACCATCCCTTCGTGATCTGGAAGTCCTCTGGAATTTACGGCAAGGAAGTACTGGAAATCCCAGGCTTGATTCATGGGGACCCTAACAAGGAAGTGCGCAAGGTGGCGGTGTGCATGACCATGTCCGAATTGAGCATTGAGCTGGCGGGCGCAACCGGGGTGGACGCCATTGTTGCGCATCATCCGATCGCCGATGCCGCCAGTTGCGGGGGCGTGACCCTGAAGGATTACCTGGACCTGTATGGGGTGGCTGCCCTGGAGTGTCATGAGGCGTTTCATGGTTTGCATCCGGGCATCGCGTATCTGCATGGCCACAAAGTCGCTAAAAGCGATATTGCCTATGGAGGCATTCATGGCAATGTGATGTTCGTGGGCGAACCATTGGATGGGGTGAGCACCTTGGGCGACATGCTGGATCGGCTTGACAGCTTCATGGGGCTGGATCTGGAGGATCAGGTCTTGCAGGCCGAACGCCGCATCAAGGGCAATGAAAACATTCTGGAGACCAGCACCTTGACGCGTGGTGCGATTCGGCTAGGGGAGCGCAACAGTCGCGTCGGGCGTATTTTGCACATTTTTCCGCATACGGGATTCAGCCCCGACCATCTGCGTCAGGCGGTGGCCGAGAACCCGGGCGTTGACACGGTGCTGGCCTCTATCAGCCGGGTCTACGACGGTCATGCGCTTATCGAATGTGCTCGTGAATTGGGTCTGAATTTCCTGGTGGGCAATAGCCACGTGCTGGAGATCCTGGAGAATGGCCTGCCCTTGGCCTATGCCTTGAGTGCCTTGCTCGATGGCGTCGAGGTGGTCATGTTCCGTGATCGGGTGACGTCTACGCCTGTGCACCAGGTGGGGGGTGCCCGCCTGCGTGAATACGCCCAGCATTTTTCGACCGCCCACCTGATGGGCAAGAACGTGTTGAGCTTCCAGTAGGTCCAGCTTCCTGAACGGAGAGAGACATGGATAACAAAACAATAGAAATAGACAAAGTAGTGCATGTAGCGCCTGCGGGCCGTCGGCCCATGGAGCGTATCGAGGCGGTGGGCCTGGGCTTGCTGCTGCTCGCCATGCTGACGCTGTTTTTCTTTCCCGCTACCTTGTCGGGCGCGTTTGATACGGTGCTCAACAAGGTCAAGCCCGTGGTGGTGGATGTATTTTTGACCGGGCAGGTTGGGGTGGCTGTCATTATCAGCGTCATCATTGGACGCTTGCTGGAGCGTTTGGGTTTTACCGATGCCATGATGCGAGTGTTCATGCCGGCGATGCGGGCCATTGGAATCAATCCGGCCGTCATTATTCCCAGCGTGTACAACATTTTTGGCGATATCAACGCCGCTGGTCGTATTTCGGGGCCTTTGTTGCGGCAGGCTGGTGCAACAAAGGACGAGCAAAAGATTGCGGTAGCCACGATGGTGCAGTCTCAGCAGTCGTTCTCCACGTTCATGCTGGGCATGATGGCTTTGACCTTTGCCGGGGTGAATGTCTTTGCCGTGGTGCTGATTGCGATCTTCGGCCCCTTGTTGCTCTCCCCCTTATTGCTGTCGCGGCTGGTCTACCGCAATGTTCGTTCGGTGGATTTGCTGGCAGCCCCCCGTTTCACGCCGAATATCGATTTTGCGCCCATGCTGTTCAAGGCTGCCCGCGAAGGGGTGGAATTGTTGCTGCTGATCCTGATCCCGGCTGTGGCCCTGGTGTTCTGTGTCATTGGTTTGCTTGAACATATCGGCATTTGGGCACCTATCAGTGATGTGCTTGAGCGCGGTTTGCTTGCGCTGAATATTCACCCTGAAACGGGCGTGCTGGCGATGCTGGTCAGCCCCACTTTGGCAATGGGCAAGTTGCAGGCGATGGCTTCCACACTGGATCCATCTTTGGTAGTGGGTTCATTTGTACTGGCGTCGTCCGGTTTGCCCTTATCGGCTGTCTTTGGACAGATTCCGGTGGTCTGGGCTGAATGCTCGGATCTGAATGAAAAAGAAGTCATGCTGGCCGCCGTTCTGGGCATTGTGATGCGCTTGTTGACGGCAGTGGTACTGGCTGTGTTTCTCACGCCTTTGATTGTCTGAGTTCCTGTTTGTAGTTCCCCCCACTTTAGGAGCGCTGAAGTTGGCGCTCTTTTTTTATTTTGTCTGTTTTCTCCAGGCGTGGTGACTGCCATCGAACTGCCATAAAACTGTAACAGGGCTGAAAGAACACTTGTTTAACCTGAGCCTGTCGTAGTCTTTTTAAGGCAGGGCACCTCGGTGACTCTGGTTCTTTAAGTTGATGCCTTTTTCTGTCCGGCAGCGTGCGCTGCGGCCCATTGCGCTTATTGATGCTTTGCTTTTGTGCCCGGTGTTACGCCGTGCTGCAAAGCAGGATGCCGGGTGTGGCTTGGCGATGTATTGGCCTGAATGCCTTGTAGGGGACGGAGCATGAACCAGACCCTGGTGACGGTGTTAAGCGGCTATGGAGGCAAAGCGCCAGCCGCCATTTTAGTGCAGGCATGTGGCTTGCGATTGCTGCTGGATGCCGGCGGGCCTTTGTATCCTGGGCAGGTGTGCGACTGGTATCAAGGGCTGGAGGTGGATGCCATTTTGGTGACGCATGATCACCAGGATCATATTGGCTCCTTGTCCAAGTTGCCTGAACACATACCTGTTTATGCCACGGCCTCTACGGCGCGCAGCCTGCCTGCTGGGCGGATCTGGCGTGAGCTGCCAACCCGTGGCACGACCTATATCGGCGATATTGCCGTGCGTACCGGCTTGTCCGGCCATGCTTTGGGGGGTGTCTGGCTGCATCTGGATGTGGGCGGTGGGCTGTTCTATAGCGGGGACTTTTCCTGCGAATCCTTGCTGTTCCCCTTCGATTTGCCGCCGCCCGCGTATCTGGCTTTGCTGGACGCATCTTACGGTTTGTACGACCAGTCTCATCACGTGGCCTGGAGCATTCTGGAGTCCTTGCTGGAGTCGCATTCCGCCTTGTTGCCCGTACCGCCGTCAGGCCGGGCGATAGAGATTGCCTTGTGGCGCCAGCAGCAAGGTTTTGAGGACTGGAGCATGGACGCGTCCTGCTACGAAAACCTGACCCGCATGATCAGCCAAAGCAGTGACTTGTTGTTGCCGGGTGTGCAGCAATCCTTGCGTGAGTTGATGCCGCGTGCGGCTACGTTTGATCCGCAAGCGCACCTGCTGCTGGCCGGTGAGCCGGACGGCTGTCAGGGCAAGGCAGGGGAGCTGATTCGGGAGCGTCAGGCACGGGCTGCGGACCCCAATGCCGAGTCTGGTGAACGCTTGTTGATTCACACCGGCTATGTGGCCCCACATGCACCACGTGGCACGCATACCCTTTGCTGGAATGTGCACCCGCGTTTGACGGATTTACGCTGGCTGGTGGATATGGTGCAACCACGCTATTGCATGCCTTTGTTTACGCAAATGCATGATTTGCCGACCTGGCGCAATGTGATGGGACCGGCCCTGAGCCTGGAAGGTCACTGGGAACTGCCAGCGACCTCCGTAGGCGTGGTTTAAGCGGTGTAGCGCTCCAGCAAGGCCTCGCGTCGGGCGGGGCTGAGCTTCAAGGCGTTCTGAAAGAAGTTCTCCAGATTGCCGTACGTTTCATCAATCGTCTTGAAGGCGGTTTCCAGAAACTCGGGCTTGACGCCCCATAGAATATCCAGCACTTCGTCACTGATGCCACGGTTGTCGGGCAGATCGGGGCGGCGGAAGAATTGATTGGTCAGCAGATAGTCGTGCATGACATCGTCAGGGTGCACCCCGGCAGCGCGGTGCAGCAGGGCGACGGCAAAGCCGGTGCGGTCTTTCCCTGCCGTGCAATGCATGACTACTGGCGTATCAGCTTGCAGCAGTTGATCAAAGACTTGGCCAAAGGTGGCGGCGTGTCCGGTCACAAATTCGGTGTAGGTCTTGTTCATGGTGCCGTGTGCCGCATCCACATCCACCTGACCTTTGGCCAGCATGTCCATAAAGTCCGGCAAGACGGTGGGCTCGACGGTCAGTGCGTGGCTGGTCAGAAAGCTGTACTGGTAAGGCGAGCGTTTGCGCTCGTGTGCTCCGCGAAAGTCCAGGGAACGGGCAATGCCCAGCTCTTGCAGGGTGTCCAGGTCCTGGCTGCTCAGATCCGCCAAATGGTCTGAACGATAGACGCGACCCTTACGAAAGGAGCCGGAGTCTGTGGCATAGCCGCCTATATCACGGAAGTTGCTGGCCCCTTCTAAAGGGCAGGATAGGGAACTGGGCAGCGGCGATACGGACACGGCGGACTCCTGTTGAAACGGTGAAAGTCCCATGTTAACGGTCTTGGACGGGATCTGCATATGACAATGCGGTGACAGATGGGGAGTGCGGGAGGACCGAAAGCACAATGAATGCAAGTGCACGGTTCTGTATCCTCAGAAAGCCATGTATATTCTTTGCTGGCAAGGCCCAGGCAGACAGGCTGGCACACCGCGTTCACGTTCTTGAGGCTTCGGTTTGCTGAAAATGTGAACAGACTTCAAGGTGACGCTGGCGTTTGACAGCCTGCACCGACTAGACAAGAACAGGTGCCGTGCCGAGCCAAGGGGGGACAAGTCTGATGACGCATTCACGCATCGCTCGCGTGCTCATGTGCTGCAAAAAGAGCCCCAGGATATTGGCTAAAGTAGGCCCAAGGTATAAGGTCAATGGTTATTTGAATAGACCGGCGATCAGCCCGGGCGGCCCACAACCGTAATTTTTCAAGGAACAAGCATGTTTGAGCATTTGCAGGCCTATGGTGGCGATCCGATTTTCCGTTTGAACGAGGCATTTCACGCCGATCCGCGCGATCGCAAGGTCAACCTGACCATTGGTTTGTATTACGACGACCAAGGCCGTCTGCCTTTGCTGGATGTGGCTCGCCGGGCTGAAGAACAATGGGCGGCCAAGGGCCAGCCCCGTGGCTATCTGCCTATTGAAGGTTTGGCTTCCTACCGCAGCGCCGTGCAAAAACTGGTTTTTGGTGCCGACAGCAAAGTGCTGCAAGAAGGTCGTGTTGCGACCATTCAGACACTGGGCGGTTCGGGTGCCTTGAAAGTGGGTGGCGACTTCCTGCACGAAGCCTACCCCAATAGCGAAATGTGGATCAGCGATCCAGCCTGGGATAATCACCACTCCATCTTCCGTGGATCGGGCATTCCTACCCACACTTACCGTTACTACGATCCAGCCACTCGCGGTCTGGATTTCACCGGCCTGATGGAAGACATTTCCGTCCTGCCCGAGCACAGCATTGTCTTGCTGCACCCCTGCTGTCATAACCCCACCGGGGCTGATCTGAGCGACGAGCAGTGGCTGCAACTGATCCCTGTGCTGCAACAGCGCAAGCTGATTCCTTTCCTGGACATGGCTTACCAGGGCTTTGGCCGTAGCCTGGATGAAGATGCTTTCGCCGTGCGCGCCATGGTCGATGCTGGTCTGACGTTCTTGCTGGCCAACTCCTTCTCCAAAAACTTCTCCTACTACTCCGAGCGTTGCGGCGGCTTGTCGGTGGTGTGCCAGAGCGCGGATGAAGCCGATCGTGTTCTGGGTCAGCTCAAGGCCGTGGTGCGTCGCATCTACTCCAACCCGCCCTCGCACGGTGGTCAGGCTATTGCCACCATCTTGTCCGACGAGTCCTTGCTGGCCGAGTGGACGGCAGATGTGGAAACCATGCGTCAGCGTATCGCTGCCATGCGTCAGCGTGTGCACGATCGTCTGAAAGAGCTGGCTCCCCAATACGACAGCAGCTACTTCGTCAAACAGCAAGGCATGTTCTGCTACACCGGCCTGACCAAAGAGCAGATCCAGAAACTGCGTGACGATTTTGGCGTGTATGTTCTGGAGTCGGGCCGCATCAGCGTGCCAGGCCTGAATCAGTCCAATGTGGATTACTTTGCGGAGTCGCTGGCTGCTGTCGTGGCCTAAGACACTGACGTCTTTCCAGCATAAAGAGCGTGTTTATGGCCCCTTCTGGGGCGGTAAACACGCTTTTTTTAATGCTGAAAATGCATCCGCAGCTGCGTTGGTCGTATGGTGGAAGCCGCTTATACGTACCTGTCTGATTGATGCGTCCGACTTGCTTTGGCCACTTGGCTGGGGCTTGAACTTGAACTGAAAAGCGGAACAGTGTCGAGCTAAACCATTGAATAGCCCTGCGCTTACATAGCCGAAGCACTCAACGGTTCATTAGTGCTTAGCCATGGTCAGGCAAGCAGGTCAACCGGCAAGCTGACCGTATTTCGTCGTATTGCGACATTGCTCAGGCTAATGCTTGCAGGAGCAGTTCCTGATTGATCTGCTCCTGCTGCCGCGCCCGGTTCAATAAATAGCGATGAAAATCCTGGCTATGAGGTGACTCAAATGCACCCGCTCGTCGAGTCAGCACATAGGGCCAGGGCAGAGGGAGGGAATGGGAGAAGGGCAGGATCAGCTGCCCGCTGCGTACTTCCTTTTCTATCATCGAGCATTGCGCCAATACAAAACCCTGACCGGCCACCGCAGACTCCAGCGCCATGTGCGACAGAGAAAAAACCCGGAAGCGGTCCAGTGGCGTATCGCCTATATCTATCTCCAAGGACTCAAACCAGTCGCGCCAGGAGGGGGGCGAGGTAAAGCGTGGCTGCCAGTCCGAGGACAGCAAGGGATAGCTCAATAAGTCACGGGGATGCCGCAAAGCGGCTTGCCCTTGGAGCAGGGTCGGGCTGCAGGCGGGAATGACACGGTCTGTATACAGCTCGGTAAAGCTGCGGGGGCGGGCGGCGGCCTGACCGTAGGTAATCCGAAAGTCGATTTGCTCGGCTTCCAGATCGGGCTCGGCATGGCTGCCTTTCAGATGCAGTGTCAGCTCCGGGTCGTACTGTTCCTGCCATTGAAATGCCAGCGGTGCCATCCAGGTTTTAAGCATGGACGGCAAAGCGCTGATCGAAAGCAGGCTGGTGTTGCGCGACCGCTCCATTTCTTGCTGGCCGTCGCGCAATAGCTCAAATGCCTGTGTACAGATTTCATGAAAGCGCACCCCCGCCGCTGTCAGTCGCAAGCGTTTGCCTTCTTTGTAAGTCAGGCTGCAGCCCAGCGAGTCTTCCAGCAAACGTAATTGCTGGCTGATGGCACCGGGAGTAATTTTCAGACGACGGGCGGCTTCTTGCAGGCTTTGGCTATGGCCCAGCGTCTCAAAGACTTGCAACGCACGTAAGGGAGGCAAGGTATCCATGATGGTCAGACCCCGTCCAGAAAAGTAGTTTAACTTTAGAAATTCTAAACGATATGGATAGTAGGCTGAATTTGATTGCGACTATCATGACAAACAAGAGAGCATGAATGGGCTCGTTCAGCCATCATGCACCGTATTCAGAGTTGGGGGTAAATCATGTTTGTACGCAATGCCTGGTATGTAGGCGCATTGGCTACACAGCTCGGGCGCAGCTTGCAGCCTGTGCGTATGCTTAGCGAAAACCTGGTGCTGTATCGCCGCGAAGACGGCCAGCCCGTGGCCTTGGAAGATTCCTGTCCGCACCGTCGCCTGCCTTTGTCCAAAGGCCGCTTGATTGGCGACCAGGTGGAATGTGGCTACCACGGCCTGACATTTGATTGCAGCGGCTCCTGTACCAAGGCGCCCGGTGTGGCGCAAATCCCTAAAAGCGCGGTGGTACGCAGCTACCCCTGTACGGAGCGTTTTGGCCTGGTCTGGGTCTGGATGGGTGATCCTGAGTTGGCTGATTCGTCCAAACTGATCGATATCCCCGAGTGGGACAATCCCGAATGGGGTGTGAACCGTGGCGACGCCATGGAGCTGGACTGTAATTACCTGTACGTCACCGACAATTTGCTGGACCCCTCGCACGTGTCCTGGGTACACCAAAGCTCGTTCGGCAGCCCCGACATTATTGGTCTGCCCTTGAGCGTCAAGGTTGAGGACAATGGCGTAACGGTCTCGCGCTGGTCCAAAAATGTGGAAGTTGCGCCGTTTTACAAGCAGTTTGTGAAATTTGAAGGCAATTGCGACCGCAAACAGCAATACGAAGTGCGCTTCCCGTCGCTGGCCGTGATCAAGGCAATCTTCCTGCCCGCCGGTGCGGCGACTGAGGAACCCAGCGAGTACCACCAGGACGTTTTCCTGATGGATTCCTATAACTTCCTGACGCCTATCGACGAAGAACACACCCGCTACTTCTGGTTCCAGCTGCGCAACTTCAGCCCGGATGACGAGGCCATCTCCAAGATTTTCAACGAAGATGTACGCCACGCGTTCCTGGAAGACAAAGTCGTTCTGGAAGAAGTGCACAAAGCCCTGAAAGAGCGTCCTGCCGCGTTGGATTTGCCCTTGGATTCAGGCCCCTTGCGCTTCCGTCGCAAGATCAGCCAGATGATCCAGGCCGAGCAAGCCGTCGCCAGCGAGACGGCAACGGCTTGAGCGTGATGAATACGACTGCATCATCTGCGTCTACGGAGGCTACGGCCAACCGCCGTTTCCGGGATTATCGTGTCCTGGAAAAGCAGCGCGAAAGCGACGTGATTACTTCGTTTGTGCTGGAGCCAGTGGACGGTGTTGTGCCACCTTATCAGCCAGGCCAGTATCTGGTGTTCCGTCTGGAGATTGACGGGCAAACTGTGCTGCGTAATTACAGCGTGTCGGGGGACCCAGACTGCACGGATCGTCTGCGTATCTCCGTCAAACACGAGGAGGCTCCGGCAGGCTTGAACGTGGCCGATGGTGTGGCTTCCACCTGGCTGCATCAACACGTGCAGCCAGGTGATGTGTTGAATGCGGCCGGCCCTATGGGCGAGTTCGTGCTGGACGAGAGCAGCCAGCGGCCTGTGGTGTTGCTAAGCGGTGGCGTGGGCCAGACCCCTTTGCTGGCCATGCTGCATCGTCTACTTAAACGCAGCCAGCGTAAGGTGTATGTGATTCATGCATGCGATAACAGCGCGGTGCATGCCTTTGCCGATGAGATGCGTGAGCTGGTGGCACAACGCGAAGGCGTGCAGCTTTACTTCTGCTATCGCAACCCGACTGAACATGATGAGCAAGCCGGTTTGCACCATGTGGCGGGACTGATTACACGTGAGCAGTTGCAGCGTTGGCTGCCACTGGATGATTACGAGTTTTACCTGTGTGGGCCCAGTGCCTTCATGCAGAGCAATTATGGTGTGCTGCGTAGTCTGGGTGTGGCACGTGAGCGCATTCACTACGAGTTTTTTGGCCCGGCGACGGTGCTGGAAAACACCTTGGCGGATGATGGTGTAGCCAGTGCGGTTCAGGATCAGGTCCAGCCTGCCCCCTCCAGTCGTGTCGACGCGAATGTGTTGGATCTGGATTCGCCTGTAGAAGCAGTAAGGGGAGCCGCGACAGCAGCGGAAGATGCGGCGCAGACGGTGACATTCCTGCCCGATGGCCGCCAGGCCCAATGGCATGAGGACTGCCCCTCCTTGCTGGATCTGGCGGAAGAAACAGGCTTGAGTCCGGACTTCAATTGTCGCGCAGGCCTGTGCAATACCTGCATGTGCACTCTGGTATCGGGCGAGGTCGACTATTTTGAAGAGCCGCTGGACCCTGTGCCAGAGGGCAAAGTCTTGTTGTGCTGTTCCCGTCCCCGTGGTCCGGTGGCCGTGGAATTACCTTAAGAGTTTTTCAATTGCTTGTTGAGGTTTGCCCCGTCCTTTCGGGACGGGGTTTTTTTTCAAAAAAATCATATGCTTCCTTGTTGGAAGTCAGGCGGATTGTCGATGTCTGGAGCAGGGGGTGTGGACATGAGGACTGTTGAAGTGGTGGTCCTACATAGGCTGGCTACCTTGCTATAGCTGGGCTTGCTCGCTTATCCAATCACTAAAGGCACGGACCTCTGCTTTTTGTGTCGCATCGGGCAAGGTCACCAGATAGTAGGCAAAGCGGGCTGGCCAGGGCTTGTCCAGGACTTGCACCAAGCGGCCGGCGGCCATTTCATCCTGCGCATATTCTTGCGGTATCAAAGCCAGTCCCAGGCCCGCAATCGCGCCGCGTATCAGCAGATAATCGTCCTCAAAAGCCGTGCCTCTATCGGCGCGCGCATCGTCCTCCACCCCGTGGGCAGACAGCCAAAGCGCCCAGTCGGCCCGGTCGGCATCTTGTAGCAGTGGCCACTCCAGACAATCTGCTGGTTCCTGAATGGTTGGCTTGTCTTGCAGCAACGCAGGGCTGGCTACAGGCAGCAAGACAGGGGCCATCAAGGGCTCGGCCTGCAAGCCGGGATACACGCCCAGGCCGTGGCGAATGGCGATATCCACTTTGTCGCGACGCAGGTCCACCAGCGTGGGGGACGCCTCCACACGGATTTCGATATCGGGATGGTGTTGCTTGAAGTCGGCCAGCCGGGGAATCAGCCAGGATGCGGCAAAGGAAGGCACGGTGCTGATCGTCAGTGTCTTCCTTTGCTTGGTGGCTTCCAGCGTGTGCATGGCTTGTTCGATCTGGTCAAACGCCGTCAGCAAGATAGGGTAGACCTGATCACCGGCTTCGCTCAGGCTCATTTTGTGGTGGCTGCGCACAAACAGTGTCACGCCCAAGCGATCTTCCAGCAGCCGGATTTGCTGGCTGACTGCGCCCGAGGTTACGCCCAGCGCCTGGGCGGCCAGCTTGATGCTGCCGTGGCGTCCGACTTCGGTAAAGGCGCGCAGAGCTTGTAAAGGAAAGACAGGATTCATGGTTTAGTTTATCTAAATCTATAAAGTAGATTTAATCGTTTTTATTTGGCCATCTAGCTGGGGAAAATAGGCTTCTGAATCGTTTTTAAAGTTTAGCTTATCTATATAACAAGGAAGAGCGAACTTTCAGTTTTGGAGCCACACCATGATTGATCTGTATACCGATAGTTCGCCTAACGGCTTTAAGGCGACCATCGCCTTGGAGGAGATGGCGTTACCGTACCGCTTGCATCACGTGCGTATCGACGCGAACGAGCATAGGCAGCCAGAGTTCCTGGCCTTGAATCCGCATGGGCGTATCCCGGTGATGAAGGATGATGAAACAGGTGTTGTCCTGTTCGAGTCCGCCGCGATCTTGCTGTATCTGGCGGAGAAAACCGGTCAATTGCTTTCAAAAGAACCTGTTCAGCGCTGGGAAACAATCAAATGGCTGCAATTTCACTCCTCCAGCGTGGGGCCGATTCTGGGTCAGCGCGTGCATTTTGAGTTGTTCGCCCAGGAGAAAATCCCGGCCGCCATCGAACGCTACCGCCGTCTGGTGAATGATCTGTTCACCGTGCTGGATACACGCTTGGCAGACCATCCTTATCTGGCAGGACAGGACTATTCCATCGCCGATATTGCGCATTTTGGCTGGACGCATATTGCGCGAATTATCGATTTTGATTTCAGCCACTACTCGCACATGAGTGCCTGGCATGAGCGCGTGGCCCAGCGCCCTGCAGTCCGTAAAGGCATTACCTTGCCTGAGCCCGCTACCGGCGCTTGAGGGGAAAACATCATGACGATTGAAACAAGCCTGATTCAAGGCGCATCTTTCCCTACCTTTGCCACTCACCCTGGCTATAGCCGCATGTTTGCACCCGGCCGTCTGACCATGGGTATCTTTCTGCCTCTGCGTTTTTATCAAGGCGATATGAGTGTGCTGGCCGGGCAGGCCGCGTTGGTAGAGGAGATAGACCGCCAGGATTTTGCGGCGGTGTGGGTGCGAGACGTACCGTTGTATGACCCCAGCTTTGGTGATGCGGGGCAGGTGTTCGATCCCTTTACCTATCTGGCTTTTCTGGCTGCTCGCACCAGGCGGGTGGCCTTGGCTACGGGCAGCACGATTTTCTCCTTGCGTCACCCGATCGATCTGGCCAAATCCGCCTTCACCATTGATCAGTTGTCCGGTGGACGCTTGGTGCTGGGCATCGCTTCCGGGGATAGGCCTATAGAATTTCCCGCCTATGGTGTGGAGCGAGCCGAACGGGCAGAGCGTTTTGCACACGCTGTCAGCTATTTCCGTCAGTTGATGCAAGCGGGGCAATTGCATATCGACTCTCCGCTAGGCCGCTTCAATACGGCAGAGTTGCTGCCCAAGCCCGTGCACGGTTCGATCCCCTTGATTGTCACCGGCTCCTCGGGGCAGTCGCCCGAATGGATCGCAGAACATGCCGATGGTTGGCTGACCTATCCGGAAGCCACACATACACCGCTGGGTCCGCAAAAGCTGGCTGCCAAAATTCAGGCCTGGCGTGCCCGGATTCCAGATGGCGGTTTTCGCCCACACATGACCAACGAGTGGCTGGACTTGGTGGATGATCCTGATTATCCACGCACACCCTTGCAAGGTGGTTTTACACTGCGTACCGGGCGCAAGGGGCTGATCACCTTGTTGGAGGAATGGCAGGCAGCGGGTGTGAATCACGCCGCTTTGGGTATTCAGTTTGCGCAGCGACCAGCGGCGGAAATTATCCAGGAGCTGGCTGAATATGTACTGCCGCATTTTGCCTCTCATCAGGAGCAGCCTGCTCTTGCAACAGCATGGTAGCAACAGGGGAATACAAGCATGAATAGCAGTGCAGAACAGCTAGTAGTCGATGGCATGCAGATCCGGGATCTGCAGCCACAAGACCGGGCCGCCTGGGAGTCTCTGTACAGACAATACGCCGAGTTTTACAAAGAGCCCATGAATGAAGAGATCCTGGCTCGTACCTGGGGCTGGCTGCTGGATGCGCAGCATCCTTTGCAGGGCAAGGTGGTAGCGACGGCGAAGGGTGCGCTGCTGGGTTTGGCGCATTACCGTCCTTTCCCGGAGCCCTTGCTAGGCAAGGATGCTGGTTTTCTGGATGACTTGTTTGTGTTGCCGGAACAGCGAGGCGGCGGGCTGGGCCGCCGTTTGATTGAGGCAGTCGCCCAGGCAGGTAAGGAGCAGGGCTGGCCGTTCCTGCGCTGGATTACGGCGCAGGACAATGCGCAGGCGCGAAGGCTATACGATGGTCTGGCTCAGGCAACAGCGTGGGTGACGTATGACTTGAATCTGTAGAAGGGGGCTAGGGGCGTGTAGAAGGTGATACGTTTTTCAGGGTGCCAGTATGCAACTAACAGGAATGATGGTTTAGTTCCCGAAGGCTCGCAATTCCTTCGTTAAGGAGGAGGAGGCCAAGCGCTCTAGTGGTCTGAATGCACCCTCCAGATAGCTCATGTCTTGGGCGGATGCATCGAACTGCTCAAAATAAGGCTTCCAGGCTCTGACGACTATCCATACTTCATGCAAGGCGCGAATGGCTTCTTGGCGGCTAGAGAAGTAGGCTGCCCAACGTGTCATTAAGTTGTCCAGGGTGGCCAGCCTTCCTTGCTCTCCTAGTTCGAGGTGCAAATAACGTTCGCTTGCCACCGTGTTCATGGGCAGAACGTCATAGAGCGGACTTAACCTCCATCCTTTGCCGACCACGTCATAGATGAAGGCGTGGTTTCTCAAGTGATCGTCATTGTTGTTGGCAAAGATGTTCAGGGCTTGGCGCTTGAATAGTTCACGTAAATCACGATCGATGAAAGTGGGCAAACAACGCTCTCGTAGTTTGAGGGCCAGTGCCTGATAGGAACTGCTTCTTGCTTCGTACTCATCAATGCCCATCAGGGTCATAGCGGAGCAAAAGCCGATACGCCCCTCAACGGTAGAAGCATTGTGTTCTGGGGTGGCGGGCGACCAACTGTCCTGGCCGGGAGCGGGTGCTTCTCCCGGAGCTGCCCAGTAACGGTCAAATCTACGAATGAAGAGCACGCGCGCCGTGCCAACAGATTGGATATGCACGGGTGGAACGCATAGATCTGCAGCACGTGCCAATTCCAAGGTGCCAGCTTCAAGTACAGCATTGCAGGCGCGATCAGACTTGGAAGGGAATTTCGCCAGCCACAGCACATCGGATTCATCGCGAATAGATGCTTTGGGCCGGGCTCCGCCAGCCGAACCTAGGCCTTCAAAGCAGTCAGCCAGGTCCTCACCGATGTCTTCGTCATTTTCAATACGATCAGCGGCTTCAAGTAGGCGTTCAAGGCTGACCTCCCCAGCTGCCGATTTCTTGGCGGGGGAATCGAGCGTAAGTCGAATATCCAGTGCGCCTACGCGATCCACTCCTGCCTCCAGTAAATAGGCGACTTCAGGTAAAACGCCCGAGCCTACTTTGAGTTTGTTTTCGATGACACGTCGACCCCATGCGTCAGGGGCCGCGTCGCGCAGTCCACCAAACTCGTGCAGCCCAGGTAAGGTAAAACGTTGTATGCCTCCGTTTTCTGCCCTTAGTGGCAGTGCTGCAGGATCGATTTCAATCGCGTGTTGCCGTTGTACATAGCGCTTACCGTAGGTGAAGCTTGGCGCATCGGAATTCGCGTTCTCCAGTAGTCCTGCTGGTACAAAAGCATTGCCCTGATCGCTTTGGGCAATATGAGCAAACACAGCAACCTTACTGGGTGGTCGGCTGTATGGATTGCGCGGTTTAGAAGTCATATTTGTCCTTGGCTGGAGCGCTGTTGGCTGTATTCGATGCATTTTTCCTGGAGACACGCTGTACCTTGTTGGCATTGTTGAAGCTCCGCACAGCGCCGGACTGCTCTGTGAGCAGATCCAGCAAGGTAAGTTCGGGCTCAATGGCATGGAGGTAGCGCAGGATCTGAGACATCGTTCGGCTTTCATTACCTTGCTCAAGCAGGGCGGCCGTGGACCGTGAAATACCAGCACGAGCAGCCACATCGCTTTGAGTCATTCCATGGGCGATGCGCAGTTGCTGGAGCTTCTGACCAATGGCGCTGGCTTCCTGCAAGCGTTTAGGGGGGGTGCGTTGTGCCTCATCGTATTTCATAGTTGGCCCTTTCTGCCATGTTCGTCATGGACAATTTTGTGAAACATGTAGAGTCAAGACTTCTGATTTATTGACCGTAATAACAGTCCTTGAATTGGTTAAGGACTGTTATTACGGACATTTTAATTGAATTTGATTGTTTGCTGAACAGACGCGTAGTCTAATGTCCGTAATATCAGTCTTAATAGCTATTAAGGACTGTTATTACGGACATTTTGGTTAGGCTTTCCTTCTCTCCAGCAACATCAAAGCAAGCAAAACCACACTGCTCATTCCCAGCCCAAAGACCACCAGTGGCCATGTCGTATCCCCACCCAGCAAGGTCACAGCTAAGGTACCGAACACGCTAACAATCAGGCTTTCCACGCAAAAGTAGATCGCCACGGCGGAGCCGGCCACATCATTGAACTGGGCCAAGGCGCCATTGGCGGTGACGGATACCGTCATCACAATGCCCATGGCGGCTAGCCACATGGGCAGGATAAAGCTGCTAAAGGAGGGTTCCAGCAGGAGTTGTCCTGCTGCCAGCAACAGGGCGGCTAGGGCGATCAAACCCATACCGCGTCTCAGGCTCCCGGCCGTTCCCCAGCGAGCCACAAAGGTTTTGGACAGGCGGGTGGTGGCAATCATCACCAGGGCAACGCTGGCAAAGGCCAGGCTGAAGCTTATTTCTGCATAGCCAGCTTGTCCGATCAAGACTCGGGGCGCGGTCGAGAAATAGACAAAAAATGTCCCCATCCCGGTGGAGAAGCCCAGGGTATAGACCCAGAACGCCGGGCTTTTGAAGACGGCCAGTGCGGATTGTTGTGACTGCAGTGGTTTGGCAGGCCGGGTTTCCTGCCAACGCAACAGCGCATGGATCCAGGCCAGCAGTCCCAACCCGGCCAAGCTCAGGAAGATGGCCTGCCACCCGCCCGCACGGGCAATCAGAGCACCTGCAATAGGCCCCAAGGCAGGTACGAAAGCCAGGATGGAGCTGAACAGGCTGTAGATCACCACGCCCTCAGGGCGATCGGCATACACATCGCGCACCGTGGCAAACAAGGCCACGAGGGTGGCCGAGGCCCCCAGGGCTTGCAGCACCCGAAAACCCACAAAAGCCCAGGCGGAACTGGACAAGGCAGCGGCGGTTGAGGCCAACACGAACAGGACGGCCCCTGTCAGCAAAACAGGTCGTCGGCCTATGCGATCCGACAGGGGGCCAAAGATCAGTTGCCCGGCGCCCAATAGCAGCATGTACAGGCTAAGGGTCAGCTGGATGACGGCTGGGGTCGTGCCCAGAAGCTCCGGCATGGCCGGGACGACGGGCAGGTAAATATCCATCCCCAGGGAAGCGAGGATGTCGAAGGGCGCCATCAGCAGCAGGGCGGCTGGCAGCGTATAAGCCCAGGAAGAGCGTGAGGAAGGCATAACAAAATTACCACTCGAAAAAGAGATCGGGCGGCGTCTGTTTGTTATCAATCAGCGGGATTGGAAGTACAGAACGCCGCAACAAGACAAGAGCTTGTTGCGGCTTACTCAGTTGCTGACTTAGTGCTCGTCATGCAGACGGCTCCTCACATAAATAACTTGAAAGTGTGTCGCGGGGAAAACGTTATGGCTGCGTCTGGCCCAGTCCAAAGGGATGGGGCGCGACAACTGTTTATTATAGGGGGAGGTTTTTACGGCCTTGAAGCCTCAGTCCGTGATGGCTGTTGGTTTTTTGCCCTGCAAAGTTTTGGCAAGACGTGACACCGCCTCGCTGGAGTTGCCTGTCTTGTTCTTCTTCACCCGGATGGCGGCAGCTTTCAGCAAGCGCTGGAATGTCGGGCACTGCGTATGGTTGGCGGCGGGGCAGTGCGCGGCGTGGCGCAAACCTTCGCTCATGGCTTTCAGGCGCTTGATGGTGGCATCCAGTTGATCGGCCTTGGATAGCAGCAATTGCCTGTCCACCTGCGCAGAACCATCGGGAGGCAGCATGGCCCGTATTTCTTCCAGCGACAAACCGCCCGCTTGCCCCAAGGCAATCAAGGCCAGTTGATCCAGCACTTGGGGCGTAAAACGACGCCGTTCTCCGGGGGCGCTGACTGCACGGATCAGGCCTTCTTTCTCGTAGTAACGCACGGTGGAGGAGGGTAAGCCGGTTTGCTTGGCAACTTCTGAAATATCCATCTTGTACCTGTTGACTTGAAGTTGACTTCAATTTCTATGATTACTCAAAAACAAGGTGCTTATCAACGGGAAGGATTGCCAATGTTGTCGATCAATGAATGGGTGCATGTGATTCTGATCGGAGTCGGAGCCACTATTTTCATGGATATCTGGGGCCTGATTCAAAGGGCGATGGGCGTTGCCACGCTGAACTACGCCATGGTGGGGCGCTGGGCCGGGCATTTGCTGCGTGGCCAGATCGCACACAGCAGTATCGGCAAGGCTGAGCCGATTGCGGGAGAGTCTGCCTGGGGCTGGTTCATTCACTATGCTGTGGGCATTGTTTTCGGCTTTTTGCTGCTTGCGGTTTACGGCACTGAGTGGTTGCAAGATCCCCGCTGGTTGCCCGCCGTCATTGTGGGCATGGCTACGGTCGTGATGCCCTTTTTTGTCATGCAGCCCGCCATGGGAGCCGGAGTGGCGGCCTCGCGTACCCCCACGCCTTGGACCAACCGGTTGCGCAGCGTGCTGACACACGCGGTTTTTGGTTTGGGCATGTACCTTGCGGCCTTGCTGATCAAGCAGGTGGCTTAAGGAGATGTCATTTGTTGGGGCCTCTGTCATGGGTGGCCTGCTCTTTTTGTGCGTCAGCCAGTCCCAGGATGCCGCTTCCGAGCTGACCGGGGACTGAGCAGGAGGCACTAGCAGTATGTGTTTGGCTAGGCCTGGAAAACCGCCTCGCTCATGCAATCAATAAAGGCGCGCAGCTTGGGCGACAGGTTGCGGCTGGCAGGCCAGACAATCCACAGTGGCACGGTGTTATGGGTGCATTCATCCAGAATGGTTTGCAGCCGTCCGCTGCTTAAATGTTCCCCCACAGTGAAATCTGGCAGGCAAGCGATGCCTTGCCCTTGCAAGCTCAGATGCACCCGCATTTCCACGCTATTGCAGACCAGTGTGCGGGGCAGCTCGGGTACGTCCTGAGTTTCGGAAATTGGCCATTGTTCCAGCCGCCCGGTATTGGGGAAGCGGTAGTGCAGGCAGGCATGGTGTTGCAGATCTTTGGCGTGCAAGGGGCGACCATGCTCTTGTAGATATTCGGGGGAGGCAGCCAGGACGCGACGGAACGTGCACAGACGGCGGCGCATCAGGCCTGAATCACTCAAGGCGCTGGCACGGATGGCAGCATCAAAACCTTCGCCAATCACATCGACCAGACGGTCAGAAAAGTCCAGATCCAGTTCTACAGCCGGATAACGCTGCATGAAGTGGCTGATGGCCTGCTGAAACAGGCCGCTGTAGCGCGGCAAGCTGATTCGCAAGGTGCCACGCGGCATTTCACTGGCTTGGGACATTTCCAGTTCTGCCGCTTCGATTTCACTCAAGATGCGTCTGCAGCGCTCCAGAAAAACTTTGCCGTCGGCAGTCAGGGCCAGAGTGCGGGTGCTGCGGTGAAACAGGCGCACTTTCAGCCGCTCTTCCAGGCGGGCGATGGACTTGCCTACTGTGGAGGGCGACAGGCCGGACTCGCGGGCCACGGCCGAAAAGCTCAGGCGTTCCGCCACGCGTACGAACAGGCCGATATTGCTCAGGTTTTCCATCATGGTGCCAACTCTATTTAAGAATTTATTTCCTAAGTATTAATAACTGTAGTGTATTTTTCTTTGATGGGGTGACGCTTAAGCTCCTGAAATCGACCCCGATCATGCGGGTATTTCACGCCGTGTCCATTTCTGTTGGGCACGCACGCTTTAGCAGTCAATGAGAACCATGCTTTCCTCTTCTTCCTCGCCGGCCATGCGTCGGCTGCAATTATTGTCAGCCTGTTTAACGGCTTTATTGATCCCCTTGTGCTTCACCGGTCCAGCAGTGGTGCTGTCGGCCATCAGTGCAGAGTTAGGTGGTAGTGCCGCCCAGCTGAGCTGGATCATGAATGCGTACATCCTGAGTTACGGCGGTGCCATGATGGTGTCAGGCAGCCTGACGGACATTTACGGCCAGCGCCGCATCTGGCTGATTGGCATGCTGTGGTTTTGCGCCTTTACCATTGCCATTCCTTTCATGCCCTCCGTGTTCTGGATTGATATTTTGCGCATGATGCAGGGCCTGGGCGGTGCCGCCGCTTTTGCCGCTGCCATGTCCTCCCTGGCTCCCTTGTTTGAAGGACGTGCACGGGCGCGGGCGTTCAGCTTGTTAGGCACGTCTTTCGGGCTGGGGCTGTCTTTTGGTCCCTGGTTTTTCGGCTGGATTGTGGAGGCGCTGCAATGGCAAGGCGTGTTCTACGCGACCGGGGCTATTGGCGTGGTCGGTTTGTTGCTGGTTCTGATCAGTACCAAGCCCAGTCAGGGCGGCTCGCAGGGTGCATTGGACTGGCCGGGTGCCATCAGCTTTACGCTGGCTTTGGGCCTGTTTACTTATGGCATGTTGCTGATCCCGGAACGGGGCTGGTCCGATAGCTGGGTGCTGTCCACCCTGCTGGCCTCTGTTGTCGCCTTTGTGGGCTTTGTCTGCATAGAGCGCCGCGTTGCGCAGCCCATGATTGATTTGAGTTTCTTTCGTGACCCCGGCTTTGTGGGTGTGCAGGCTTTGGCTGCAGCCCCTGCATTCCTGTTCATCGTGCTGATTGTGTTGTTGCCCGGTCGCTTTATGGGTATTGATGGTTACGGTGCATTGCAGGCCGGGCAGATGATGGTTTGGCTGGCTGCGCCTTTGTTGATCGTGCCTTTTGTGGCGGCCTTGCTGACTCGCTGGCTATCGGCAGGCACCTTGTCCAGCCTGGGTTTGCTTCTGGTGGCCGTGGGTTTGTGGACTCTGGCTGAAGGCTTTGAGGCAGGCGGTGGTCCAGCCCTGCATCTGCCTTTATTGCTGATCGGCATGGGTATCGGTTTGCCCTGGGGCTTGATGGACGGGATGGCGGTCAGTGTGGTCAGCCCGGATCGGGTCGGAATGGCGACGGGTATCTTCAATACGGTGCGAATCTTTGCGGATGGTGTGGCCATTGCCGTGGTCAGCGTGCTGTTGGCTACCTTGATTCAGCAGCACCTGAGTGTGGGCGGCACAGCGTTTACACAAGCCGCAGTTCTGGAAGCGGCCAGTCGGGCGGCTTTGGGTGAATTGCAGTTGGCCGCGCAACAGCTGCCTGGTTTGGAAGCGCAATTGACTGCCAGTTATGCCGCTTCATTTTTGACGGTGCTGCATGCGCTGGCAGGCCTGGCGGCCTTGATTGCCGGTCTGCTCTTTGTCTTGTTGCGACAGCCCAAGCACGCTTTGCAAACGGCCTAGAAGACACCGCGTGCGCTGCACGCGATGCCCAAGGTGAACGGGCCCCAAACGCCTGGGTCAGGTATCCAGGTTTTGGGGGCCGTTCTACACCCAGAGCGGCGGCGTGGGTGTGGGTTACGACAGGTGTTCAGGCCTGTTTTTTGGGCAAGGCCAGCCATTCTTCAGCAGTAATGCGGCTGATATGTTCAGTTCGGTAGTCCTGCAGGAACGGGTTGTACTTGTTTTCCTCGGTGTGATGATGGCGAAAGCCACACTTGCTTTGCGCAATCTGCGATTGGGCATTGTTGGCAAAGTAGCCGCACCACAGTGCTTTCAGCTTCAGCGTTTCAAAAGCGTGTCGCATCACCTCGCGCATGGCCTCGGGGATCAAGCCCTGGCCCCAGTAGGGCACGCCAATCCAATAGGCAATTTCGCCTTCTTCTTCGCCGATCTCGAAGTTGCTGTTCTTGCCGATCAGGATGCCGATGCAACCGACAGCTCGGCCATTAACTTTGTGCTCGACGGCATACACTTCGGGCATATTGAAAACTGTGCGGATAATTTCGGCACTTTCCTCAACGCTGGTATGCACCGGCCAACCTGCAATCGGGCCAACTCGCTCGTCTTTGGCGTATTCGTACAAGTCCTTGGCATCAGTATCCTGCCAGGGGCGTAAAATAAGTCTTTCTGTTTGAAGTGTCATTTTCTTTACTCACCATTCAGCAGAAAACAGAATAGAAGCTGGCTGGTTTGGCGAACAGAGCAGGACCTTGGTAGTTTCGGTACTTTTAGCAAGTCCTGTCGGTTGCCGGGTCATGAAGGGCAGAGGAACACCATGCATCAGATTCCACAACTATTCAGTGCCAGAGATAGCTGGCTGACAGGCCAGACCACGCTGGCTGAAGGCGTGGGAATGCCTTTGTCTTTCGGTCATGCCTATATGGCCTTGATGATCTGCCTGTCGGGTCGTGCTTTGGTCAGCTTGAACTTCAAGGATCAGGTCGTACGGGCCCATGATGTGCTGGTGCTGGCCGAAGATACGATTACCTTGCTGAGACGGCGCTCACGCGGTTTCAAGGTGTTTTTTCTGTTGATGCCCAAGAACCTGGCGTCAGAAGTGGCCTATCAGCTGCCTAATTCCTTGTTCGTGTTCCTGCATGACAATCCGTTGTGTGTGCCTCCGCAGAGAGATCGAGCTTTACTGGCGGCCTGGTTGCTGCAACTGCACGAGATTGTGCAGACCAGCACGCTGCATCAGCACATCATGCTGCGTAATCAGCTGCAGAATTTCTTTCTACATATTGCCGAGCAGATTCCGTCCGAGTATCAGGGCGGCCAGCCGTTCAGCCGTCAGGAAATGATCAGCTGGCGGTTTTGGGAACTGGTTGGCCAGCAATGCCGGCAGCACAGAGAGGTGAAGTTTTATGCCGATGCGCTCAACATCACCCCGTTTTATCTGTCCCAGCTGAGCAAACAGTTTTTTAACGACAGTCCCAAGGCCTTGATCGACAGGCAAGTGGTTCTGGAGATCAAGGCGCTGCTTTCCTACAGCCAGCTGGCGATCGGGCAGATTGCCGATCAGCTGAATTTTGAGGATCCCTCTTATTTGTGCCGGTACTTCAAGCGCCATACAGGCTTGTCGTTGACCCGCTATCGCCAGCATGAGCAGGCTCGTTCCGGTGTGGTTGGCAAGTGATCAGCTCAAGGGTTAGTCGTGCCAGGTCAATGCGACAAGAAAATGGCGATGGTGTATGACTCAGGAGGCAAGAAGCCTGTGCGCCTGATCGATGCGTTTGGGAGTCAAACTCTAGGCAGATCAGATTTACGGCTCACATCTTGCCAGTGAATTTGTAGCGATCCCCTGGATGCCACAGTCTGGCGTGCGTTGTGAACTGCTCGCTGGAAAAAGTGCGGCGGTCCATCACCAGACAGGGTTGATGCTCTTTCATGTGCAGGGCCTGCGCGATTCCGGCGGGCGGCACCAGCACTTCAATGCTGTAAAAGCCGGTTGGCAAGGGGGCAACGCGCACCAGGTACTCATTAGGCGTGATCTGGCTCCAGTCCTGCTCCATGTAATCCGGCGCCATTTGCGCGTCCACCAGACGATCTTCGTACTGGATAGGCAAGCCGTTTTCGGCATGAACAATAATGGAATGAAACAGCGCTGCGCCCGGTGCAATGCCATATAGCCGCGCTTGAGCCGGGCTGGCCTGCAGCCGCTCCATGCTCAGCACCTGACAGCTGTGTTGGTGGCCGCGCTCCCGTATGTCTTGCGCGATGCTGCGTATCTCGATCAGGGTGGACTGGAATTTGGGCTGCGCGACGTAGGTGCCCGAGCCTTTGATGCGGATCAGCAGCTCATCATTCGTCAACTCCCGCAGCGCGCGGTTGACCGTCATGCGCGACACGCCAAATTGTTCGCATAAAGCCAGTTCAGTGGGGATCAGATCACCTTCACGCCATTGGCCGGACTGGATTTTCTCCAGCACAAAATTCTTGATTTGCAGGTAGGCGGGCATGCTTGGTTCAGTTGACGAATGGCTCGTCTGGGGGACATCCATTTTTATGCTTTCCTGTAGGACGTGTTCACACTCAAAAGAGTCTCGCGCAGGCCAGATCTGAGGTCGTGTACCAGGCCGCGAGTGATGCCTTCCCATGCTCGCATTCACGGGCTTATGCAAGGCTCTTTTTTATATGTATAGACAACTTGGAAAAATGACTATACATTGGCATGAGCTTACAAGAAAACCGTTGTTTTGTCGGCGCCAGAACCTGCCCTTCGGGTGTGGAAACAGCCTGCCAGATAGAACCAGCGCGTATCCAGAGACACCTCAGATGGAGGACATCACCATGCCTGATCATCACACTTTGGCGGCCAGCCACGATCCTCGCTTCGATCCTGCGCGGCAGATTCATGCCCCTACGGGTACCCAGCTCAGCTGCAAGAACTGGGTGGCGGAAGCTGCGTACCGCATGATTCAGAACAACCTGGACCCGGCCGTGGCCGAGAACCCCCAGCATCTGGTGGTGTACGGCGGCATCGGGCGTGCAGCCCGGAACTGGGAATGCTATGACCAGATTCTGGCCAGCCTGCGCCAGTTGGAGGATGACCAGACCTTGCTGATTCAGTCCGGCAAGCCGGTGGGTGTATTCCGTACTCATAGCGATGCGCCGCGTGTGCTGCTGGCCAACTCGAATCTGGTGCCCAAATGGGCTACCTGGGAGAAGTTTCACGAGCTGGATCAGGCCGGTTTGTTCATGTATGGGCAGATGACGGCGGGTAGCTGGATCTACATTGGTAGCCAGGGCATTGTGCAAGGCACGTACGAGACTTTTGCTGAAGCAGGTCGTCAGCATTTTGGTGGTTCGCTGGCCGGGCGCTGGATTCTGACTGCTGGTCTGGGCGGCATGGGCGGCGCACAGCCTTTGGCGGCGACTTTTGCCGGGGCGGTATCGCTGACGATTGAATGCAAGCAAAGCAGTATCGACTTCCGTTTGCAGACCCGTTATCTGGATAAACAGGCGCGGGATCTGGATCATGCGCTGGAGTTGATTGCCCAACACACGGCCGCCAAGGAAGCGGTGTCGATTGGCTTGCTGGGTAATGCTGCCGATGTACTGCCTGAACTGGTGCGACGTGCCCAAGCGGGTGGTTTGAAACCTGATCTGGTGACGGACCAGACCTCTGCCCACGATCTGCTCAATGGCTATTTGCCGTCAGGCTGGACGGTGGAACAGTGGCAGGCGGCGCAGAAAGACCCGGCCCAACACGTCCGCATTCAACAAGCGGCTGCCAAGTCTTGCGCAGTTCATGTACAAGCCATGCTGGATTTCCAGAAAATGGGTATTCCGGTTGTGGACTACGGCAATAACATTCGCCAAGTTGCGTTTGATGAAGGCGTGGTTAATGCCTTCGATTTCCCTGGCTTTGTGCCTGCCTACATTCGCCCCTTGTTTTGCGAGGGCAAAGGCCCGTTCCGTTGGGTGGCCTTGTCGGGCGACCCGGAGGACATCTACAAAACCGATCAAAAAATCAAAGAGCTGTTCCCCGACAATCAGCACGTGCATCGCTGGCTGGACATGGCGCAGGCGCGCATTGCTTTCCAGGGCTTGCCGGCACGCATTTGCTGGTTGGGTCTGGGCGAGCGTCATCGTGCCGGTTTGGCCTTTAACGAGATGGTGCGCAAGGGCGAGCTGAAAGCGCCCATTGTGATTGGCCGCGACCACTTGGATACAGGCTCGGTGGCCAGCCCCAACCGCGAAACTGAAAGCATGCGTGATGGCACGGATGCCGTGTCGGACTGGCCTTTGTTGAATGCCTTGTTGAATACCGCCGGCGGGGCCAGCTGGGTTTCGCTGCACCACGGGGGCGGGGTGGGCATGGGCTACAGCCAGCATGCTGGCATGGTGATTGTGGCCGACGGTAGTGAGCAGGCTGCGGCCCGTCTGGAGCGGGTCTTGATTAACGATTGCGCCAGTGGTGTGATGCGTCATGCGGATGCAGGCTACGAGCTGGCGATTCAAACGGCCAAGAATTTCGGGCTGACATTGCCCATGATCAAGTAAGAAAAACAGGACAGATAAATGAGCAAGAGTATCGAGCTTTCTCCCGGCGCACTGACTTTGGCACAGCTGCGCCAAATCTGGCAGGAACCGACTGTTCTGACTCTGCCACCAGAGGCGATCGGGGCCATGGATGCGTCCTCGGCCATTGTGGCCAAGATCATCCGGGAAGGTAATCCGGCTTATGGCATCAATACCGGCTTTGGCAAGCTGGCTCAGCAACGCATTCCCGACCACGATCTGGAGCAACTGCAAAAGAACCTGATTCTGTCGCACTCCGTGGGGGTGGGCGAGCCGGTGTCCGATGCAGTGGCCCGCTTGATCATGGCCATGAAAATTGCCAGCTTGGCACGGGGCTTTTCGGGCATACGTTCGCATGTGGTTACAACCTTGCTGGATATTCTGAATGCGGGCGTGGTGCCTTTCATCCCGTCCAAGGGTTCGGTGGGGGCATCGGGTGATCTGGCGCCCTTGTCGCACATGACCTTGACGCTGATCGGGGAAGGACAGGCCAAGTGGCAGGGCGAATGGATGCCAGCCCAGCAGGCTTTGGCCAAGGCGGGTATCACTCCCATTGTGCTGGCTGCCAAGGAGGGGCTGGCGCTGATCAATGGTACGCAAGTATCTACGGCCCTGGCCCTGAACGGCCTGTTCCGCACCCAGACCTTGTTCCGTAATGCGATTCTGGCCGGTGCCTTGAGCGTGGACGCCGCCAAAGGCAGTGATGCGCCTTTTGATGCGCGCATCCATGAGGTGCGTGGACAGCCGGGGCAAATATATGCGGCTCGCCTGTACCGGGAGCTGCTGGCTGGCAGCCAGATTCGTCAGTCGCATCGCGACAATGACAACAAGGTGCAGGATCCTTATAGCTTGCGCTGTCAGCCCCAGGTCATGGGTGCGATTCAGGATCTGATCACGCAGAACGAACGAAGCCTGCTGACGGAAGCCAATGCTGTTACGGATAACCCGCTGGTGTTTCCCGGCAAGAATGGCGAACCGGATCAGGTGATTTCCGGAGGCAATTTCCACGCCGAGCCGGTGGCGTTCGCTGCCGATGGCTTGGCTCTGGCGATTGCTGAAATTGGTGCCTTGGCAGAG
Source organism: Alcaligenes sp. YSL9 (assembly GCF_030515105.1). NCBI lineage: Bacteria > Pseudomonadati > Pseudomonadota > Betaproteobacteria > Burkholderiales > Alcaligenaceae > Alcaligenes > Alcaligenes sp. YSL9. Next base: position 95,224 of record NZ_JALXJU010000003.1, read on the forward strand.
CGTCGAGTCGCGTTGTTGATTGATGCCAGCATCTCTGGCTTGCCACCGTTCCTGGTGCCTTCTGCGGGTTTGAATTCGGGCTTCATGATTGCCCATGTGACCGCGGCGGCTCTGGCTTCGGAAAACAAGTCGCTGGCACATCCTGCCAGTGTGGATAGTCTGCCTACTTCGGCTAATCAGGAAGACCACGTCAGCATGGCAACCTTTGCAGCGCGCCGTCTGGAAGACATGGCACAGAACACGGCTGCGATTGTGGCAATTGAATTGCTGTGCGCGGCACAAGGCATTGATTTTCATGCGCCCTTGCTGACTTCCGAGCGTTTGAAAAAGGTGCAAGACGCGATTCGCCAGGCCGTGCCTTTTTACGATCAGGACCGTTACTTGGCTCCCGATATCGAGGCCCTGAAAGCCTTGGTGCTGGATGAGAGCCTGGCGGCGACGGCGGCTGATCTTTTTTAGTTTTCATGAAGTACTGCTGATTGTTTTTGTCTCCACGAACTTGTCCCTGGCATGGGTCCCCACGCCAGGGATTTTTTTGCTTCACGGCGACCCAGCATTGCATTTCTCTGGACTACGCCCTGCTGACATAAGTCCACGGTGAACACGACGGCTGCTGCGTCCCCTACGTAGGCAGGCACGGTATCTGCTATCGAGCGACGGCCTGTATTGCCAACTGAGGCGTGCCAATCAAGATGGATATAAAGCTCACAAGTCACATGGCTGTGGCGATGTGCATGCGCTATGTTCACAAGGAGGATAAGCCCGCGTGGGATGGGCGAGCGGATGGCGAATTGGCTACTCCACGACGAGAGATTGATAAGTGTGCCCGATACGGGTATAGTTTGGAGGTCGATATGACGCGCGTTCTCAAGCGCAAAGACTTTGCGCGATGGCAGGCGGCCGAGAAGCTGCCTGATATTGCCTTGTGCAAGGCAGTTCAGGAGATGGAAAGCGGTCTGATCGATGTGGACTTGGGGGGCGCCTTATACAAGAAGCGGGTAGCTCGCCCTGGTGGTGGCAAAAGCGGCGGCTATCGCAGCTTGCTTTCGGCCAGAATAGGTAGCCGTTATGTGTTCCTGCATGGGTTCTCCAAGAGCGACAAGGGGAACATCACGCCGGATGAGAAGAAAGCGCTGCAATTTGTAGGGAAGGTGTTCCTGGGCTTGTCGCCTGAAGCCTTGTTGAATGCATTGCAGGCTGACGTGTTATTGGAGGTGAATTGTGAGCAAGATCATCGAATCGCTACGCGGCGACCTGGCGGCGCTTCAGGAGGCAGGAGCGATCGGCAAGGTGACGATGCGCGAGTTTGACGCAATTTGTCCACCGCCAGTTCGGGAGTTCGATGCGGCCGACATCAAACGGCTGCGAGAAGGCTTGAAGTTCAGCCAGCCGGTATTTGCGCTTTATTTGCATACTACGGCATCGACCATACGCAAGTGGGAGCAAGGTGAAACCCATCCCACTGGCCCGGCACTCAAGCTGCTGAATATCATTGCCGACAAGGGCTTACAGGCCATCATTTGATTTTTTTGTACCTAAGCCTTGTTCAGTAGACTGCTCAATGTTTTTTTATAAGCCGCAAATGCCGCCTCTTCCTGATGATGATGGCCGTCTGTCACACAGGCCTTACCACTGACGAATACATCACGAATCGGGTTGGCGTGGGCGCGTTCGGAAAAGACCAGAGCCGACAGCCAATGCTGCTTATCCAGCCCCGCCAGACTGGGGTGCTCCAGGTCAATCACCATTAAATCTGCCTGATGACCGGGGCTTAGTTGCCCGCTGGCTCGACCGGACGCCTGTGCGCCACCACGTGCGCAGGTGTCAAACAAGTAGTCCGCGACGAAAGGTTGTTGGGACGAAGTCAGCACATTGCGTTGCTGGCTGGTCAATCGTTGACCATATTCCAGCAAGCGCAGTTCGGCGCGCCAGTCTACGCAGATATGGCTGTCTGAACCTAGGCCCATACGTCCTTGCTCCGCCAGAAAGGCGGCAGCAGGGAACAGGCCATCACCCAGATTCGCCTCGGTGCTTGGGCACAAGCCTGCTACGGCACCGCTGCGGGCAATTTGCTTGCGCTCCTGCTCGTCAATATGAGTGGCGTGGACCAGGCACCAGCGTTCGTCCACATTGAAGTTGTCATAGAGATAGGCCACCGGACTGCTGCCTTTGATGTCCCGGCAGGCCAGCACTTCGGCTATCTGCTCGGCAATGTGGATGTGAATCGGGTGGCGTGACGGCAGGCTGTGCAGGCCGTCGATCAAGGTACTGATGGAGCCGACGTTGGCGGCGCGCAGGGAGTGGGGTGCAACTCCGTAACGCCGGTCAGCACTCAAGGGGTGGCTGTTGTGCAGAGACTCCAGCAGGTACAGCAACTGTGTAGGGCTATTCAGAAAGCGCTGTTGATCCTGACGCGGCGCCTTGCTACCGAAATCGCTGTACTGGTACAGCACAGGCAGCATGGTAATGGCCAGACCGCTGGCGCTGGCCGCTTCCATGACGCCTTGGGCCAGCAGGCCTATGGGCGTGTAATTCTGACCGTCGCGCTGGTGATGCAGATAATGGAACTCGCACACGCTGGTGTAGCCTGCTTTCAGCATCTGTATATAGAGCCATTGAGCAATGGCCTGCATGTGCTCGGGCTCCAGGCGGGCAGCGAAGCGGTACATCAGGTCGCGCCAGCTCCAGAAGCTGTCCTGGCCTTGCCCCCGGAATTCAGTCAGCCCGGCCATGGCACTTTGAAAAGCATGTGAATGCAGATTGGGCATGCCCGGCAGTACGGCACCTTGCGCTGTGTGGACGGAACCCGCCGCGTCTATGGCCTGCTGACTGGCTTCGGGCAGAACGTCTGTCAGTGTGCCGTCCTGGTCCCAGCGCAGCAGTACATTCGCTTGCCACTGGCCGTCCAGATAGGCCCAAGGGGCCCAGAGCGCTTCATGTTTTCGTAGGATGCTCATGATCATTCCTTGCGCAGGTCACGGCTGATTGTGCCTTGGTATACGACCAGGGCGCAGCGTGGCAGGCCCAGCCAGTAGACCAGCTCGGGCAGGGAGTCTATGTCCCAGGCGACAAAGTCGGCACGGGCCCCGATGCTGAGTTCACCGTTGATGTCGGGGGCACCCAAGGCCTGAGCAGCATGGCGGGTGACACCTGCCAGGGCTTCGGGGACAGTCAGTCTGAAAAGCGTGCTGCCCATGTTCAGTATCAGTAATAGGGATGCACAGGGGGAGGTGCCAGGGTTGCTGTCAGTGGACAGGGCCATCGGTACGCCGTGTTTGCGCAGCAGTTCAATCGGGGGTAACTGGGTTTCGCGTAGAAAGTAGTAGGCTCCGGGCAGCAGCACGGCCACGGTTCCGGCTTTTTTCATGGCAATGACGCCTGCTTCATCCAGATATTCCAGATGGTCGGTGGACAGGGCCTGGTAGCGGGTCGCCATTTCCGTGCCGCCCAGATTGGAGAGCTGCTCGGCGTGCATTTTGACGGGCAAGCCCAGCGCTTGGGCCGCTTTCAGAACGCGTTCGGACTGCTTCAGGTCGAAGGCAATACGCTCGCAAAAGACGTCAACCGCGTCGATCAGTCCTTCTTGTGCCAGAGTGGGCAGCATTTGATCACAGACCAGATCCAGGTAGGCATCGGTTTGCCCGGCAAATTCAGGGGGCAGGGCATGGGCACCTAAAAAGGTGGTGCGCACCGTGACCGGGCGCAGCTCGCCCAGACGGCGGGCGACACGCAGCATTTTGCGCTCGCTCTCCAGATTCAGACCGTAGCCGGATTTGATTTCAATCGCGGTGACGCCTTCGTCCAGCAAGGCATCCAGTCGGCGCAGGGCTTGGGCCAGCAGTTGGTCCTCGCTCAGGGAGCGCGTCGCTTTGACGGAGGACACAATGCCGCCACCCTGACGGGCGATTTCTTCATAGGAGGCCCCTGCCAGCCGCAAGGCAAATTCCTGGGCGCGGTTGTCGCCGTAGACCAGATGAGTGTGGCAGTCGATCAGCCCGGGGGTGACCCAGCGGTTTCCCAGCTTGTGTTCTTGAGTGGCGTCTTGCCACTGCGTAGGCAGGTCATGACGTGGGCCCATCCAGGCGATACGGTCCGCCTGTACAACCAGGCAGGCATCTTCGATGACGTACTCGGGGTCGGCGGTGGGGGCCAGGCGTAAATCGGTCCAAAGTGTGTAGCTCATCATTTCATTCCGTGGGAGCGATATAGGCGTAGACCAGCGGGGCATCAGCATGATCGGCCTGCAGTTGCAGGGACAAGGGGGCGGGTGTGCTGCCTGTCAGGGCTTGCCCGGCGCCCAGGGTCCAGCTGTGTGTGTCGGCCTGGAGTTGATAGCCGCCTTGCGGTGCGAACAGAAAATGCGTACCAGCGGCCAATTTCATGGAGTCGCTTCGTCCTTGCCATGCGTGCAAGCTGCCTTGGGCCCGGCCCCGACGCAGCATCAGGTTCAAGTCCTGTGTCGGACCGAGTGGTAACAAACAGGCCATCTTGTCCTCGCCAGCGAAGGCGTATGGCTGGAATGGATGCAGCACATGGACGTGTTGGTCGTGAATCAGCTGCATGTTGTCGCCCTCGATCAACATGATGTGTCGGTCTATGCCGGGGAAACGGGAAAAATCGCCGGAGGTCTGGACCTGGGCCAGGCTGATGCGCCAGTCAAAGTGTTCATAGTCGGCATGTTCGGGATGGCACAGCACCTCGCGCGTGGTGCCGCCACCGTTTTTCCAGGGCTGCGCGGGCAGGCTGCTGATGTTTAGCAGGCGAAGCAAAGTGGCAGGGTGGGGCTGGCTCATGGTGGCATGGCTCCGGGCGGATTTTCAATTGTATATACAATAGCTGAGTATAGACAAAGCGCGACGATCGTCTTGAAGGGCAGGCTGTTTTTTCAGGGTAAATCCCGAGCACAAACCCTTGAGCTACTTGCGCTGCAAGCCGCTTGGTGGCAAGGTATACGCTAATAAACCCGAGTCATAATTCATTCAAAGGTGCAGGATGCCTGGTTTTTTCGGCATCCTGCGTTATTTATTGCAAGCTAGAAAGTTTGCATATGAAGTATTTAATCGTTCTTCTTCAGGACTTCCCCGAATCATGGATACCCTCTCGCAGTCTTTTACCTTTTCCCAACGTGCCCAGAAACTGAGTGGCTCCGCAATTCGTGAAATTCTCAAGGTCACTGCGCGTCCCGAGATTATTTCCTTTGCGGGCGGTCTGCCCACTCCAGTCGGCTTTCCTGTCGAGGAAATGCAAAGCGCGTTCAACAAGGTACTGAGCGAGCAGGGCCGTGTGGCGCTGCAATACACCACGACGGAAGGCTATCTGCCCCTGCGCAAATGGTTGGCAGAGCAAATGAGCGCCGAAGGTGCTCCTGTAGACGCCGACGAAATCCTGCTGGTGAACGGTTCGCAGCAAGCCCTGGACATGCTGGGCAAGCTGTTCATTGATGAAGGCAGCAAGGTGCTGGTGGAGTCGCCTACTTATCTGGGCGCTTTGCAGGCTCTGTCTGTGTACGATCCTTCGTTCGTGGCTATTCCTACCGATGGCCAGGGCATGATCCCCGAGTACGTGTCGGCTCCTGAAGCCATGGGTGCCCGTCTGTTGTACGCGTTGCCCAACTTCCAGAACCCCACCGGCCTGCGCCTGCCTCTGGAACGCCGTCAGGACCTGGTAGAGCGATGTGCGGCTGCGCATATCCCGATCGTCGAGGACGATCCCTACGGCGAACTGCGTTACGCCGGCGAGCGTCTGCCCAGCCTGCTGTCCTTGGGCCGCAAAGCCGGTGCCACCGTGATACGCCTGGGGACCTTCTCCAAAGTGCTGGCTCCTGGCCTGCGTCTGGGCTACATCGTGGCTCCCGCCAAGATCATCGACAAACTGGTGCAGATCAAGCAGGCCACGGACTTGCACACCTCCACACTGACGCAGATGGCTGTTTACGAAGCTGTCCATAACGGTTTCCTGGAAAAGCACCTGCCCAAAGTGCGCGATATTTACCAGAAACAGTGCGCCATCATGCTGGACGCCATGGACAAGAACTTCCCGACGACGGCTCAATGGACCCGTCCTGAAGGCGGCATGTTCATTTGGGTGACCTTGCCCGAGCATGTGGATGCGACGGTCCTGCTGCAAAAAGCCATTGAGAACCTGGTGGCCTTTGTTCCGGGCGAACCTTTCTACGCCGGCAAGGACGTCAAGCGCAACACCCTGCGCCTGAGCTTTGCCACCGTGCCCGAGGAAAAAATTCGCGAAGGCATCGCCATCTTGGGTAAACTCATCAAGGAAGCCTGATCGCCGTTTGGCAGGCAAGGGACGCAGACTGATGGGTCTGCGTCTTTTCATGCGCTGGCCCGGCCAGCGCTGTGGTTTTCAGCGCCAGCCATTGCGTTTTGCCTGCTCCCAGAGCATGAACAGGTTCCTGGAATCCACCGCATACCCTCTGCCAGAGGGTATGCCTGTTTTCAGTCTATGGCTTGAGGCCTGGATTTAGGTTTTACCTCTATGACATCTCCATCCGCTTCGGAATCTTCCCCGCGTCCTGATCTGTCCGATATGCGCCCCAGCAATGACTGGGTGGCCCGCTATTTGCCAGCGTCCTGGGGGCCGTATGCCCGTTTGTGTCGGCTGGATCGGCCTGTAGGCACCTGGCTGACCCTTTTGCCCGCTCTGGCCGCTCTGGTGCAGGCAGCGGACGGTATTCCTACCCTGTGGCGTTTGGTGATCTTTTCTCTGGGCGCCTTGTTGATGCGCGGTATTGGCTGCTGCTTTAACGATATGGCGGACCGTAATTTCGACCATCAGGTTGAACGTACCCGTTTCCGGCCCTTGACCAGCGGCCAGATCACCATGCGTCAGGCGGTGATCTTCGTGCTGGCGCAAATGGCCGTGTGTGCCTTGCTGCTGCTGGCTATCAATGAGTACAGCCGTTGGCTGGCACTGGCCCTGTTCCCGATCGTGATGATTTATCCCCTGTGCAAGCGTTTTACCTACTGGCCGCAAGTGGTTCTGGGTATCTGCTTTAACTGGGGCATGTTGATGGCCTGGTCCGATACGCAGAACATGGTGCCTTTTGGCGCCATCCTGATGTGGGTGGGCGCAATTTTGTGGCAGGTGGGCTACGACTCCATCTATGCCTATATCGACATGGCTGACGATACCAAGCTGGGCCTGCACTCCACGGCTCTGCGTTTCCGCGATGCAGGCAAAACCTGGATTAGCGGTTTTTACATCGCCGCCATGGCCTGCTGGCTGGTGGGCGGTTTTCTGCTGAACGAGCGGATTTTGTATTACGTGGTGATGGCCGTCATCGGCATTCATCTGCTGTGGCAGATGCGGCAGTTTGACGTGCGCTATCCCGAACGAGGCCTGCGCCTTTTCCGTGCCAACATCTGGGTTGGTGTGTTGCTGGTGGTGGCCGCTTTGGCTGGCACGATCAGCCTGGCTTGATCTGCATTCAAGCAATTTACGTAAAGCTTTAAAGGTTTGAAGAATGGCCTCTCCTCTTGAGTATGTCGCAACGGCGCTATTTGCCATTGCCATCGTCCACACCTTCTCGGTTCCGGTATTTGCCCGCCTGGCCAATAAAGGCGGCAGCCACGCGGGGCTGTGGCACATGTTGTCCGAGGTCGAGGCCGTGTTTGGCGTCTGGGCCTGTGTGCTGGTGGCCTATATGGCCGTTTTTGTGGATTTGCAGTCCGCTATCGAGTATCTGGAAACCCGCAACTTCACCGAACCCATGTTCGTGTTCGCGATCATGGTGGTTGCTGCCAGCCGTCCGATTCTGGAACTGGTGAACAAGACGGTGTCGGTGCTGGCGCGTGCCGTGCCCGTGTCTGACAAGATTTCCACCTACTTCATCACTATTTCGGTAGTGCCTCTGGCCGGTTCCCTGATTACCGAGCCTGCTGCCATGACGTTGGCGGCGCTGCTGTTGCACAAAGCCTATTTCCGTCACCAAGGCCATGCCGGTTTCAAGTATTTGACCGTGGGCGTGCTGTTTGTGAACGTCTCTATTGGTGGCGTGCTGACTGCCTATGCAGCCCCTCCGGTCTTGATGGTGGCCAGCACCTTTGGCTGGGACACCGCCTTTATGGCGACGCATTTTGGTTGGCGTGCTGTGATGGCCGTCTTGATCAATGCCACCCTGGTCACCCTGGTTTGCCGTAAAGCCTTGATGGAAATGGGGCAGGGCATGCCTGAAACACAACAGGCACAGCGTACAGTGCCCATTACCGTCATGGCCATTCACGTGGCTTTCCTGGTGGCGATTGTGCTGGGCGCGCATCACCCCATTGTGTTCATGGCCCTGTTGATGCTGTTTATTGGCTACGCTCACTCCTACAAGCATTACCAGAACCCCTTGCTGGTGCGTGAAGGCCTGATGGTTGGCTTCTTCCTGGCCGGTCTGGTGGTCCTGGGCGGTCTGCAAAAGTGGTGGCTGCAGGATCTGCTGGGCGGCTTGTCGCCCACCGTGCTGTTCTGGGGGGCGACGGCCTTGACGGCAGTAACGGATAACGCGGCGCTGACCTATCTGGGCTCTCTGGTGGAAGGCACCTCGGATATCTGGCGCTATATGCTGGTGGCCGGTGCGGTTACGGGCGGTGGTCTGACCGTGATTGCCAACGCGCCCAACCCCGCCGGCTTCTCCATTCTGAAAGGCAGCTTCCCGGATGGTGCGATCTCGCCTCTGCGTTTGCTGCTCAGTGCCATGGTGCCAACCCTGGTCGCAGCCTGCATGTTTTTGATCTGAACCGGATGGCCGCCAGGGGCGGCCTGTCTGGCCGGGGCGAAGTTCAGTGCGATTGAACGCCAAAAGGGCTAAAATCACGGCAGAAGCGCCCCTGGGAACCCTTTGCGGTTGCTGATTGAGCGGGTCTCCGGCTTGAAATTGGCTGGTTTCGACCCTACTTATTTGTATCTCGAAGTTTGTTTCGGCTTTTTGTTAGGATGAGTCGTGCCTATCTATGCGTATAAATGCAGCTCGTGCCAATACGAAAAAGATGTGCTGCAAAAAATGTCGGACCCCGTTTTGGAGGTTTGTCCAGAATGTAACCAGCCTACCTTTACCAAACAGGTTACGGCGGCTGGCTTTCAGCTCAAGGGTACGGGCTGGTATGTAACGGATTTTCGTAACCAGGGTGGCAGCAAGCCCGCGGACAGTGGCGCTACGTCCACACCCGCGCCTGCGGCGACATCTGGTTCCTCATCGTCCAGCTAACACCACTTCTTATGCGCCCCTTCAAGCGTTATTTCGTCACTGGCCTGCTCATCTGGGTGCCCTTGGTCATCACCGTTTGGGTGATGACTTTGCTGATCGAAACGCTGGAGAGCGTAGTGCCGGAGTTTCTGTCTTCGCAGGCCCTGTTCGGCCTGCGGATTCCCGGCTTTAGAATTGTGCTGGTGCTGGCCGTCTTGTTTGGCACGGGTTTGCTGGCGGCCAATTATCTGGGCCGTGCAGTCGTGGATCGTTGGGAATTGCTACTTGGGCGTATTCCTTTGGTGCGTTCCATTTATAATTCCGTCAAACAAGTCAGTGATACGGTGTTGGCACCCGATGGTCAGGCGTTTCGCGAGGCCGTTCTGGTGCAGTATCCCAGGGCCGGTTCCTGGACCATTGCCTTTTTGACCGGCACGCCGGGCGGACAAGTGGCGCAGATACTGGGAGAGGACTTTGTCAGCGTCTACGTGCCCACCACGCCCAACCCGACTTCCGGTTTTTTCCTGATGATGCCTCGGGCGGATGTACACAAGCTCGACATGACAGTGGATGCGGCGCTTAAATACATCGTATCCATGGGAGTGGTCAGCCCTACCGAGCCGATCGCTTTGCCCCCTGTTTCTGACCAGCCGGAGGGTCCCGAAGGGACACCCCCCTTGGCTGGAACCTGAATTTTCCAATTTGCAGTTTTTACTATTTCGGAGTCATCCTAGATGCGTACGTGTTATACCGGCGAGGTTTCCAAAGAATACCTGGGCCAGACGGTCAATTTGTTTGGCTGGGTACATCGTCGCCGCGACCACGGGGGTGTGATTTTCATTGATCTGCGCGACCGTGAGGGTCTGGCGCAGGTTGTCGTCAACCCTGACAACGTGCAGGCCTTTGAAGTGGCCGAACGTATCCGTAATGAGTACTGCCTGCGCATTACTGGCCGCGTTCAGGCTCGTCCTGAAGGCACCGTCAACCCGGATCTGCGCTCGGGCGAGATCGAAATCGTTTGCGACGAAATCGAGATCCTGAACGCTTCGGTCACGCCTGCCTTCCAGCTGGATGATGACAATCTGTCCGAAACCACGCGTCTGACGCACCGTGTGCTGGATTTGCGCCGTCCGCAGATGCAGAACAACCTGATGCTGCGCTACAAAGTGGCCATGCAGTCCCGTCGCTATCTGGACGACCTGGGTTTCATCGATATTGAAACCCCCATGTTGACCAAGAGCACCCCTGAAGGCGCTCGCGACTACCTGGTTCCTTCACGTGTGAACGCAGGCGAATTCTTTGCACTGCCCCAGTCGCCCCAGCTGTTCAAGCAGATGCTGATGGTGTCGGGCTTTGACCGTTACTACCAGATCACCAAGTGCTTCCGCGACGAAGACTTGCGTGCTGACCGCCAGCCTGAATTTACCCAGATCGACTGCGAAACCTCTTTCCTGAACGAAGAGCAGATTCGCGATATTTTTGAAGGCATGGTCACGCACATTTTCCGCACTGTGCAAAACGTGGAACTGCCCAAGTTCCCCACCATGAGCTGGACTGAGGCCATGCAGCGCTACGGTTCGGACAAGCCTGACCTGCGCGTCAAGCTGGAGTTCGTGGACGTGGCTGACCTGATGCGTGAAGTGGACTTCAAGGTCTTCTCCGCACCGGCCAACGACCCCTCCTGCCGCGTGGTTGCTCTGCGCATTCCTGGTGGTGGCGCCATGCCACGTAGCGAAATCGACGCATACACCAAGTTCGTCGGCATCTACGGTGCCAAGGGTCTGGCTTACATCAAGGTCAACGATGTGACCTCGATCCCTGAGGGTCTGCAGTCGCCTATCGTCAAGAACATCAATGTTGAGGTTCTGAAACAGGTGATGGAGCGCACGGGCGCCCAGAACGGCGACCTGATCTTCTTTGGTGCTGACAAGGCCAAGATCGTGAACGATGCGATTGGTGCCCTGCGTATCAAGATCGGTCACAGCGAATTCGGTAAGGCGAACGGTCTGGTTGAAGAAGGTTGGAAACCCCTGTGGGTGGTGGACTTCCCCATGTTCGAATACGACGAGGGCGAAAACCGCTACTTTGCAGCTCACCACCCCTTCACCAGCCCCAAAGACGGCCACGAGGACCTGCTGGAAACAGATCCCGGCAAGGCCTTTGCCAAGGCTTACGACATGGTGCTGAACGGTTGGGAAGTGGGTGGCGGCTCGGTCCGTATCCACCGTGCTGACGTTCAAAGTAAAGTGTTCAATGCCTTGAAGATCGGCCCTGAAGAAGCACAACTGAAGTTCGGCTTCCTGCTGGATGCGCTGCAATACGGCGCGCCTCCACACGGTGGTCTGGCTATGGGTCTGGATCGTCTGGTCACCCTGATGGCCGGTGCCGATTCGATCCGTGACGTGATTGCTTTCCCCAAGACACAGCGTGCTCAGTGTCTGCTCACCCAGGCCCCATCGGCTGTGGACGAGCAGCAACTGCGCGAGTTGCACATTCGTCTGCGGGCTGTTGAAAACAAGTAAGTCAGAACGGGGGACGGCGTGTCAGTGATTCGGGTAGTTAGCTACAACATTCACAAAGGCCGCTCGGCTTCGGGCAAACGGGAGTCTTTGGCGGATCTGCGCCTGGGACTTTACGGACTGTCTCCCGACTTGTTGTTTTTGCAGGAAGTGCAGGGGCGTAACCAGCTGCAAGGCAGTCTGGACGCCCAGCACGAATCCCTGGCCGCTGCCTTGCGCATGAATACGGCTTACGGGTGTAACGTGGTTCGCCCTCATACGGACCACGGCAACGCCTTGCTGTCGCGCTTTCCCATTCTGCAGTACGAGAACCAGGACATTTCTGACCATCGTATGGAGCAGCGCGGTTTGCTTCATGCCGTCATTGATGTCGATGGCCGTCCGGTGCATTGCATTGTGGTGCACCTGGGATTGTTCAACAGCGGCCGAGTTCGTCAGGTTCAGGCCTTGCTCGATCGCATCAAGCGCATTGTCCCTGCGGACGAGCCCTTGCTGATTGCAGGCGACTTCAACGACTGGAATAACCGCCTGGCACCTATCTTTGTGCAGCAGTTGAATCTGTACGAGGTATTTTCGTTCTCGCCTCGTGGTCAGGCCGATAACCGTTTCCGACTGCGTCAGCCCATCAAATGGCTGCGTACCATGCGCAAAAGCGGGCTGGTCGTGCCGGATCAAGGCATTCAGTTGGGCGTGAACGGTGCTGCACGCATGACGCCACCGCCTCGTACCTTCCCCGCGGCATTTCCCTGGCTACGTCTGGATCGCGTCTACCAGCGTGGTTTTGCAGTGCGTAATGCCCGTGTACTGGTGGGAGACCCCTGGAAACAGTTGTCCGACCATGCCCCCATCCTGACCGAGCTGGAGCTGCCGTAAAGGGGCGTTCAGTGGTTTCTTAACGCATAGGCCTAGCAAGCATGCCGAGTCTGAAGCGCGATCCACTATGGCACGAAGGTAATCAAATCACCTTGCTGCAAAACGGCCAGGAGTTCTTTCCGGCCATTTGCGAAGCTATCGATCAGGCGAAAAAGCGTCTGCATCTGGAAACCTATATCTTCAACCTGGATGACAGCGGTCACAGCGTTCTGGACGCCTTGCGACGAGCCTGTGAGCGGGGTGTACGCGTACGTGTGGTGATTGATGGCTTTGGCAGTGATGTGCATGCCTTGCAGATTGCTGAGCAGTTGAAGGCCATGCGTGCCCGTTACCGGATTTATCGCCCCAAACCCCAAGGGTGGCGCGAACCGCGCTTGTCCTTGCGACGTTTGCGCAGACTGCACCGGAAAATGCTGGTGGTCGATGAGCGCATTGGCTTTGTGGGTGGCATCAATATTCTGGACGACTTTGATGAAGTGCCCCTGATCAATGGACAGGGCAGGCCGCGCTTTGATTTTGCTGTACGCTGCGAAGGGCCCATTGTCGACGATATGGTGCGTGCTCAGCAGGCTCTATGGCTGCGCATGGCCTGGCGCAGACGCAAGGATTGGGACAGCTTCACCCAGCGCTTTACCCTGTGGCGTGAATGGCGCAAGCGGCGTCAGGCGCGCAAGAAGGCGGAGCAGGCCGGGCAGGTTTTTGAAGGAGTACGGGCCTGCTTGCTGCTGCGGGACAATGTGCGCCATCGGCAGCAGATTGAGCAGGCGTATCTGCACTTGCTCGGCAAAGCGCAGGAGCAGGTAGTGCTGGCCAATGCCTATTTCTTTCCGGGCCGTACCTTGCGTCGCCGTATCGAACAGACGGCGGAACGAGGCGTGCGGGTGCGTTTGTTGCTGCAAGGCCATGCCGAATACTTCCTGCAATATCGGGCCTGTAGATTCATGTACGGGAAGTTGCTGGATCATGGCATCGAGCTGTACGAGTACAAGGCCAGCTATTTACACGCTAAAGTCGCCGTTATCGACGACTATTCCATGGTGGGCTCGTCCAATCTGGACCCGTTCAGTCTGTTGCTGGCGCGCGAGGCTAATGTGCTGATTCAGGATGTGCCTTTCACCCAGGACCTGCAGGCCAAGCTGGAGTACGAGATCGAGCACAATGCCGCGCGCGTCTACCCGGAGCAGTATCAGCGTCTGGGTTTGTTCAGTCGACTGGGCGATTATCTGGCTTATGGCATGTTGCGCCTGGGCGTGCTGCTGACGGGTAAATCGTCCTTGTATTGATGCCTGCCAGGTGATTTGTACGGGTCTTTACCCATACAAGGTGCCGCCAGCCGGGCAGCGCCTTATAAAATACTCTCTATACTTTAAGAGTTTGGTCCCGAAGGACCGAGTTTGCCGTAACCATAATTACTTTTACCCGGAGGGTGGACCACATGAAAACACGTGCAGCTGTTGCCTGGAAAGCGGGCGCTCCGCTAACGATTGAAGAGGTCGATCTGGCAGGTCCCAAAGAGGGCGAGGTGCTGGTCGAAATCAAGGCGACGGGCATTTGCCATACCGATTACTACACCTTGTCGGGTGCTGATCCAGAAGGTTTGTTCCCAGCGATTCTGGGCCATGAAGGTGCAGGCGTGGTGCTGGATGTAGGTGCTGGCGTGACTAGCCTGCGTCCCGGCGATCATGTGATCCCTCTGTACACGCCCGAGTGCCGCCAGTGCAAATCCTGCCTGTCGCGCAAGACCAACCTGTGTACCGCGATCCGTTCGACTCAGGGCAAGGGCCTGATGCCCGATGGCACCTCGCGTTTCTCCATTGGCGGCAAGCCAGTGCACCACTACATGGGCACATCGACCTTCGCCAACCATATCGTGGTGCCGGAAATTGCCTTGGCCAAGATTCGTAGCGACGCGCCTTTCGACAAGGTGTGCTACATCGGCTGTGGCGTGACCACAGGCTTGGGCGCTGTGCTGTTCACCGCCAAGGTGGAAGCGGGCGCCAACGTGGTGGTGTTCGGTTTGGGCGGTATTGGCCTGAACGTGATCCAGGGCGCCAAGATGGTTGGTGCTGGCAAGATCATCGGTGTGGACATCAAACCCGAGCGCGAAGCCATGGCTCGCCAGTTTGGCATGACCGATTTCGTGAACCCTAACGAGGTTGAAAACGTGGTCGACCACATTATTCAACTGACTGACGGCGGCGCGGATTACTCCTTCGAATGTATCGGCAACACCAAGGTGATGCGTCAGGCACTGGAGTGCTGCCACCGCGGTTGGGGCCAGTCCATCATTATTGGTGTGGCCGAAGCCGGTGCCGAAATCTCCACCCGTCCGTTCCAGCTGGTCACAGGCCGCGAATGGAAGGGCTCTGCCTTTGGTGGCGCTCGTGGCCGTACCGACGTACCTACGATTGTGGACTGGTACATGGATGGCAAGATCAATATCGATGATCTGATCACCCACACCTTGCCGCTGGAGCGCATCAACGAAGGCTTTGACCTGATGAATGCCGGTAAATCCATCCGTTCGGTGGTGATGTACTGATAGACGTCGCTTGAAAAGGGCGCAGGCAGTCGCCTGCCCCCTTTATCCCGGTTTCAGAGCTCGTATGCTGCCCTTGGGCGTGCCACGGGCTTTGGACCGGATCTGCAATTGAGAACACGAGGGGGCTATGACTCAGACACTGGAACTGCTCAACGAACACCGCTGTTTTAATGGTTGGCAGCGCTACTACCAACACGCTTCGCAGACAATTGGCCTGCCCATGCGGTTTTCTGTGTACATGCCGCCACAACTACAGGCCAGCGCTCAGAAAGGGGCTGCCAGCCTGGCAGAGGCTATCGGGCAAGGCCGTGTGCCTGTGCTGTTTTTTCTGGCAGGGCTGACCTGCACGGAAGAAACCTTCATGATCAAGGCCGGTGCCCAGCGCTACGCTGCCGAGCACGGCATCATGCTGGTCACTCCCGATACCAGCCCGCGTGGCGCTGGTGTGGACGGGGAGGACGATGGCTGGGATCTGGGAACCGGTGCCGGTTTTTATCTGGATGCCACTGAGCCCGGCTGGAGCAAGAATTACCGCATGGAAAGCTATGTGACCCAGGAGCTGTTTGATCTGGTCACGACTATCCTGCCCGGCGACGCCCGCCGTGTCGGTATCTTTGGTCACTCCATGGGCGGGCACGGTGCCTTGACGCTGGCTTTGCGCCACCCTGGCAAGTACCGCTCCGTGTCGGCCTTTGCGCCTATTGCTGCGCCGACCCGCTGCCCTTGGGGCGAAAAGGCCTTTGGTGCCTATTTGGGTCAGGATCGCCAGGCTTGGGAACAACACGACGCCAGTGCCCTGATGGCCAAGACCAGTACGCCGTATCCCGCCGGTATCCTGGTGGACCAAGGCTTGAGCGATGGCTTTCTGGCCGAACAACTGTATCCGGAAGTATTCGAGCAGGCATGCGAGCAGGCCAAACAGCCTTTGACCCTGCGCCGTCACGACGGCTATGACCACGGCTACTACTTCATCTCGACCTTCATTCAGGACCATCTGAATTTCCACGCCGAGCGACTGTGATCGCTGGATAAACAAGGTCGCACTTTGTTATTTTCAGGTGGGCATGAAGGCGTTACTCTCAGGCAGCCACGGTTTTTTGCCTGTTTGTGGCGTCCTGCCCACCGATTTGCCGCAGTTTTCCCTCCAGTAGTGAACTTTTTCTTGCTGCGACGCTCTTATTCCTGTACTCGAAATTTTTAGCACTCCAGACCATCGAGTGCTAAACTCAATGATTGTTGAAATACGTTTTCTGCGGTTTGAGAGCCTTGTTTAGTGCTCTCGCCGGCTGACTTTTGAAGGATTTTCCATGACACAACAAGCGAACGCTTTGGCCCTGACGTCTGGTAATGAACTCGTCGCCGCCGTGTCTAATCCAGGCGCACTGGGGACGATCGAAGCGTATATTTCTGCTGTTAACCGCCTGCCCATGCTCAGCGCCGAACGCGAAACCGAGCTGGGTCAGCGCCTGCGCGACCAGGATGACCTGGATGCTGCGCGTGAACTGATTTTGTCGCACCTGCGTCTGGTGGTCTCCATTGCCCGCCAGTACCTGGGTTACGGCTTGCCGCATGCCGACCTGATTCAGGAAGGTAACGTGGGCCTGATGAAGGCCGTCAAGCGCTTTGACCCCGATCGCGGTGTACGTCTGGTGTCCTTTGCCGTGCACTGGATCAAGGCCGAGATCCACGAATATGTCGTGCGCAACTGGCGCATGGTGAAAGTGGCCACTACCAAGGCCCAACGCAAACTGTTTTTCAATCTGCGCCGCATGCGTCCGGACGGACAAACGCTGGATACGGCCCAGGTAGACGCGATTGCACGTGAACTCGATGTGCGTCCTCAGGACGTCAGCGAGATGGAAGTGCGTCTGTCCGGTCACGATATGGCCCTGGAAGCCCCGGCCAACGACGACGATGACAATTTCGCGCCTATCTCCTACCTGTCCGATGAAGGACACGAGGAACCCACACGCGTGCTGGAGCGTCGTGCCCAGGACATGCTGGAAGGCAGCGGCCTGGAAGAAGCGATCGACACGCTGGACGAGCGTTCGCAGCGCATTGTGCGCGCCCGCTGGTTGCAGGACGATGGCGGTGCCACCTTGCACGATCTGGCCGCCGAATTCGGCGTGTCGGCAGAGCGTATCCGTCAGATCGAAGTGGCGGCGTTCAAGAAGCTGCGCGTCGCCTTGGCGCCTGCGGCTTAAGTCGTTTTAAAGAGTTACAACTTTTCGGGGAATCCGAAGAACTTAAGCTGATCTTCGCGGACTAAACAATACATTTGCTGATTTTTGCCACCTATGCAATTCGGCATTTGCGCATCCGCTTCGGCTTCTCCTCTTCCCCTCCCTTTTGAAGCGGATGTTTACGGGACACCAGCTAGGTGTCCCTTTTTTTTTGCCCTGATTTTTCAGCTATTTTGCTGGCCGAGCCAGACCGACCCGGCAGGCAAAAACGGTTAGAAGGTCAGAGCGGCACGCAGCCAGACGGTGCGGCCAGGGTCATTAAAGCGGCTTGCTGCGCCAAAACCAAAACCACTGTTCCCGGCCAGATTCAGGTGCTCGCCGTAAGTTTTGTCGAACACATTATCCACACCGGCTGTCAGGGACAGATTGCGGTTGATCTTGTAGCCGCCATACAGCGACAAGGTACTGAAACCACCCGTAGGCCCGAAGTCGTAACCCACCACATTCCCTTGTCCCTGCGAGTAGCGATTTTGCTTGGCCACAATGCGCCAGACACCGCCGGCAGACCAGGGGCCTTGCACATAATCCGCTGTCAAACGCAGATCCAGCGGGGGCATTTGCGGCAGTGCTCGGCCATCCGTACTGTTACGGCCCCAGGCATAGGCCAGGCTGCCGCCCAAGGTCCAGTTGGGCGTCGCTTTCCAGTCCGTACCCAATTCGCCGCCCATGATGCGGGCCTTGACGTTTCTGGCCTGGGTTTTCATGCCCATCATGCCACCGGGCAGGTAGTCGAACAGGATGTAATCCTGGATCTGGCCAATATAGGCGGAAGCCCAGGCCGAGACCGTTTCATCCTTGTACTGAGCACCAAAATCCAGCTG
Source organism: Alcaligenes sp. YSL9 (assembly GCF_030515105.1). Classification (NCBI taxonomy): domain Bacteria; kingdom Pseudomonadati; phylum Pseudomonadota; class Betaproteobacteria; order Burkholderiales; family Alcaligenaceae; genus Alcaligenes; species Alcaligenes sp. YSL9. Next base: position 113,412 of record NZ_JALXJU010000003.1, read on the forward strand.
TGTGGTCTTTTCAGGCTGAATGCCCAGGAAGGCACTGGCGCTACCTTGCGGGCCGCTGGCCGGGGAAATCAGTTCCCAGTAGTCCGGCATGCGTTGGACATGGCCAATACCGGCGTACAGGCTCAAGGGCAGGGAATCCAGATCATGCTCGATACGCAGGAAGGCACTGGGCAGGGTTTCTCTACGGCGCTCGTTCGCACCGGGGTTGGGCTTGCTCATCATGCCACTGCCCAGGCTGGGTCGCAGGTCGCGGGCACTGGCCCAATCCAGACGTGCGCCACCAATCAAACGGCTGACGTTGTTCAGATCCCAACGGGCTTCGGTGAACAGGCCAATATTGTCAAATTCGGCATCTTTCACCCAATCCTGGTCCCGGTAGTCCTGCATGCCCATACCGCTGCGTTTGCGATGGCGGCTGCGCATCAAATCAGCACCCGTGGTCAAGGTCAGGTCCTCGCTCAAGGCCCAGTCCATGCTTAGACGGCCACCCCAGGTCAGGCGGTCCACATTGGAGGCCATAGGCATGGACATGCCGCCACCCGGTTTGAAGGTGCGCAGCCCGTAGTTGTCCATCACGTGATCGGCGTAGTTGTAGTAGAGCTGGGCCTCTACATTGCGCAGCACGCCTTCGTGCATCTCCTTCTTGAAACGCAGACCCAAGGTTTCACGCTTGAATTTCGTGCCATCCATGCCACGACCGGCGTAGCGGGCATAGCCGTCACCCGTACCTGCGCTTAACTCCAGCAAGGTATCGGCATCCGGGGTCAGGCCAATGGCGACGTCTGTATTCCACTTTTTCCAGCGCGAGGGCACACGTTCGCCATCACCGTCCTTGTAGTCCTGAGCGCGATCTTGATTGGCAGTCAGGCGGGCATAGTAAGAGGCATTGCCAGCCGCAAAGTCCACATTGCCTGCGTGACGGCCAGCCGAACCGCCCAGAATACTGGCGTCCAGCGTGGCGTCGTTCTCGGTAAAGCCGGGCGCTTTGCGCTCGAAGCGTACCGTTCCGGCAGAAGCACCCGGGCCCCAGCGCACGCTTTGCGGGCCCTTGATGATGGTCAGTTCATCAAAGGATTGGGGCGAAATGTAGGAGGTCGGCGCATCCATGCGTGACGGGCAGGCACCGGGCATGGAGCTGCCATTGGTCAGCACATTCAGACGCGAGCCAAACATGCCACGCAGCACGGGGTCCCCGTTGCTGCCGCCATTACGAATGGCCGCAAAGCCAGGAATGGTTTTCAAGTAATCCGTGCCGTCGCTGGCAGGCAAAGGCAAGCGGGGCAGTTTGGGGTTGGTGCTGAACTGCAAGGGGGATTCAGGAGCCACCCCGGTCACCACAATGGGGCTCAGTTGTTCAATAACGGTGGATTGGGCCAGGGCAATAGAGGGCACGCAGGCCAGCACACCGGCGCTGATCAGGCCGGGGTTTATTAATTTCTTCATGACTAAATTCCGAAGAGCAGCCGTCGTCCAGCGGCAAACCCGCTTGGGCGATGGCAACAAAGGAGAAAAGGCGTGGCGGCAGAGCCGAACGCGGGGAATCAGACAGGAAGAAGAGAGGGCGGGGCGCGTTGCCCCACAGGCGGGCCACGAATAAAGGCCTGCGCCAGAGCGGGGCTAAGAGGGGGAAGCAGGAAGGGCCGGAACTGGCCCAGGCTCAAAGGCGTGACGATAGCAATCGGCGCGGGCGTCAATGCGGCTTGCAGCATGACGCAGAACGGACAGGTGGCGCTGGTGGTGGCCTCGTCCGAATGGGACGTGGCGTCCTCGCCTAACAAGGCCGCCCAGTGCTGAATCATTTCAGGGGGAAGGCTTTGTCCTGAAGGCAGACAGAAGGCCAGCGCATACCCCTGATCTGTCTGCTTGGGCATATAGCCCGCAGGGACCATGCCGCGCAGCACCACAGCCAGCAACAACAAGCACAGGCCCAGACGATGGGGCCAGTGAGTCGCAGCGAGGAAGGTGCGCGGGAAATTCATGATGCGAAAGTATAACGAGTTATGTCAGACGTGAACTTGCGCTGGCGCAGATTTTGGCTTGCCGCCGTATCACCGTCCATTTGTGTTTCTGAATGCGGGTCCATAGGCCAAAAAACGTAAATTTTGCGAGAAAAAGATAATTCGGCGGCTGTGTGTCCGGAAAAAGGCGCTATTCTGATTCATGCGGAAAGCGGGGGGATTTTCCGTGCCGATCTGGCCTGCCCATGCCTGAATGCGTATGTACATGCCGATCGACTCAATGCCGATGACAAAGGATGTCGCGATGCAGATTGGGCAGTTTGTTTTTGGGTTGGCAGGCCTGCTGGGGCTGGTTGCCTTTATGCCGCCTTTGGCTGGACGCTTGCGACTGCCGTACTCCGTACTTCTGGCCTTGATCGGCTTTGCGCTGGGCATTTTGCTGCACCTGCATGCCTGGGCGCCCAAGATGGTGTCCGACTTCCTGGATACCTTGCAGGCCTTTGACATCTCCTCCGAGACCTTTCTCTACGCTTTCCTGCCCATCCTGCTGTTCGAGACTTCGCTGGCCATGAACTTGCGCCGCCTGCTCGACGATATCGGCGCCATCTTGATGATGGCCATCGTGGCCGTAGTGGTCTGTACCTTTGCCGTTGGCTACGCCTTGAACGCGGCTTCGTCTTATGGGCTGGTGGTCTGTTTGATGTTGGGCGCGATTGTGGCCACGACGGACCCTGTGGCCGTGGTGGGCATTTTCCGTGAAGTGGGTGCACCCAAACGCTTGTCTACCTTGGTGGAAGGCGAGGCTCTGTTTAACGATGCGGCTTCCATTGCCTTGTACTCCGTGCTGTTGGCAGTCTTGACGGGGGGTGGGGAATTAAGTGGCAGCAAGGTGTTGGGCAGCTTCCTGTTCAGTTTTCTGGGCGGTGGTGTCGCGGGTTTCTTGATGGGGCGTCTGGCCAGCGGCCTGTTTGTGCTCTTGCGCGGTTGGCCGGCTGCTGAAGTCACGCTGACCATTGCCTTGGCGTACCTGGCCTTTTTTGTATCCGAGCACTATCTGGGCGTATCCGGTGTGGTCGCCACGGTCATTTCCGGCCTGGTGGTGGGCTCGACAGGCCGCACCCGCATGTCGCCTGCGACCTTCGAGCTTTTGAGCAGCTCCTGGACTCAGATGGGTTTTCTGGCCAACTCCCTGATCTTCCTGTTTGCCGCCATGCTGATTCCACGCCTGATGGCTGAAATCACCTGGATGCAGATCGGCCTGGTGGTCTTGCTGTTTGTGGTGACCTTGCTGGCACGGGCCGTTATGGTGTTTGCCGTTCTGCCCTTGCTGGGGCGCACCCGCTTTGGCACCCGAGTCAGTCGCCCCTATCGGGTGGTGATTCTGTGGGGCGGCCTGCGTGGCGCTGTTTCCCTGGCGCTGGCCTTGGCGGTTACGGAACAGCACGCCATTCCGCATGATGTGCGCCAGTTCATTGGTGTGGCCACCACGGGTTTTGTGTTGCTGACCCTGTTTGTGAACGGGATCAGTTTACGCCCCTTGATTCGTCGTTTAGGCCTGAATCAGCTGACCCCGCTGGAGCGCCACTTGCGCGATCAGGCGGTGAGTCTGGCCTTGGAAGAGCTGCGCGACAAGACCGAAGAACTGGGTCGGCAAGAGCAGATCAAGCCACAGGTCATCGAGCGCCTGTGTACGGTGTTCGATGCCAGTCAGGCCGGTGTGGCATCCGGCCAGATCCAAAGCCTGACCGAAGCACAGAAAGTAAAAATGGGGATGGCGATTCTGTCGGCCCGCGAGGTGGAGCTGTTTTACGAGCTGCTGAAATCGCAGATTGTGGATTGGAAAACCGCCGAGTCCTTGTTGAGCCGGGCCGAACGCATGAACGATACGGTGCGTCTGGCTGGCTTGGCCGGTTTCGAGGCCGCCATTGCCAATGATCTGCGCTACTCCCGAGGTTTCCGGTCTGCTTTACGCTTGCACTATCTGTTTGGCCTGCAAGGCTGGCTGGTGCGGGAACTGGACAAGCGTTTCTCGAACCTGATCGCCAAGCGCTCGGTGGCCCAGCGTCTGATACGTTTTGCCGAAACCGAGCTGGCTCCTTTACTGGGACAACAGGCTACGGGCACGATTGTGCAGGCTCACAAGTTGCGTCTGTCCCAGCTGGAAGACGCTTTGCATTCCTTGACGCTGCAGTACCCGGTGTTCGCGCAGTGGCTGCAAGAGTCCTATCTGGCACGCGTCGCCGCTTCGCAAGAACGCGCCCACTACCGCACCATGTTGTCCCACTCTCTGATTACCAGCGAGATGTACGCTGATCTGGTCAAGCAGATCACACAACGCTGGCGTTATCTGGACGAGCGTCCCACTCTGGACATGACCATGAGCGCCATGGAACTGATTGCCCAGGTGCCCATGTTCGATGGCATTTCCGAGCAAGCCAAGAAGGAGCTGGCGCGACGTTTACGCCCACGTCTGGCGCTGCCAGACCAGAAAATTCATCTGCGTTATGGTGGCATGCGTGTCATGTTCTTTGTGGCGTCCGGGGCGCTGGAGCTGACTTTGCCTGATGGTAGCCTGGTGGAACTGGGGACAGGGCAAACGATTGGTGAAGTCAATGTCGTGGAACATAGCGACCACGTTGGTGAAGTGCGCTCCCTGGGCTATAGCCGCTTGCTGATGCTGACTGAGCGTGATTTCGATACCTTGCGCGGCAAAGATCCCATCTTCAGTGAAAAGATCGAGGCCGTGGTGCGACAGCGCCAACGCGCGTATCAAGTGTGGCAGGAGTTCGAGTCCGGCCAACGCCAACATGAGGAACTGCCACCGCTGTTTGGTTTGGCTCATGCCTTGAGCGAGGCAGAAAGTTTTGTAGGCCCGCCTTTACCCCCGGACTGGGTACGACAGGCGCAGCCCACCGAGGGACAGGCATAAAAAAAAGCGAGCCGATCATGGCTCGCTTTTTTAGTGGGCGTGATCAGATCAAGCGTACCCAGTGATCCAGCAGCAATGCCCCAAACAAGACCGCCAGATAAATAATGGAAAAGCGGAACAGCTTGCGAGACAGCTCATCACTGTAGTTGCGGTGCAGTTGGTGGGCGTATTGAATGAAGCGTGCACCCAGCAAGATCGCCGCAGCCAGGTACAACGGCCCGCTCATGCGGATGATGAAGGGCAGCAGGCTGGAGGCCATCAGGATGTAGCTGTAGAGCAGCACATGCAGCGTCGTAAAGGTCTTGCCGTGAGTGACGGGTAGCATGGGCAGGCCGGAGCGCTGGTAGTCGTGTTGACGGTAGAGCGCCAGGGCCCAGAAGTGCGGCGGCGTCCAGATGAAGATAATCAGCACCAGCAACCAGGCTTCAGCCGGAACAGCGTTGGCAATCGCGGCCCAGCCTAAAGCAGGTGGCATGGCACCGGACAAACCGCCGATCACGATGTTCTGTGGGGTCAGGGGCTTGAGAATCACGGTATAGATCACCGCATAACCAATGAAGGTGGCCAAGGTCAGCCACATGGTCAGCGGGTTCACCCAGTAATACAGCACCAGCATGCCCATGCCGCCCAACAAACCGGACATGGCCAGCACTTGCGGCGGGGTAATGGTGCCGCGTGCCGTACCGCGCCGAGCGGTGCGCAACATGCGGGCATCAATCTGGCTTTCGATCAGGCAGTTGATGGCAAAGGCGGCAGCCGCCAGCATCCATATGCCCAGCGTACCCGCGACCACGGTACCCGGATCGGGCAGGCCGGGAGCAGCCAGAAACATGCCGATAACGGCACAGAAAACAGCCAGCTGGGTGACTCTGGGTTTAGTCAGTACCAGATACTGGCGCAGGAGCGAGGCAGGAGCCAGGGTAGCGGTGTTTGTCATACTGTATTCCTTGGGGGACAGTCGACTTGCGGGAAAGCCGTACCAACAGGGTGACGCAGCATAAAACGAGACCGGCAGCTCCCCCATTATGCAGGACGGCAATCAAAAGAGGCCATTGGAAAAAGATCGTGGTTAACCCCGTGATGAGCTGGGCCAGCAGCAGCAAAAGCACCAAAGTCGCGGGGCGACGCAAGATGGGATCGGCGCGTAATTTCCACGCAACGGAACCCAGAACCAGAAACACCAGAAAGGCCATATTGCGATGGACCCAATGGATGGCGGTCAGCGCGGCCTGGGAAATCATCTCACCTGAAGGCAGCTCGCCCAACGCGCGGAACAGCGAGAACCCGCCGTGCAGATCCATCTCCGGTATCCATTGACCGTGGCATTGCGGGAAGTCCATGCAGGCCAGCGCCGCGTAGTTGGTGCTGACCCAGCCGCCCAGACCAATCTGAATCGTCAGCAGGATAAAGGCCCCGATCAGCCAGGGTCGCCAACGGCGGGTTACAGGTGAGACTGGCGGTCCTGGGTTTTCGCGCACGGCCAGCCAGGTCATCAAGGCCAGCACGCTCATGCCACCCAGCAAGTGAGTGGTGACAATAATGGGCATCAGCTTGTGAGTGACTGTCCAGGCACCAAAGGCCCCTTGCACGCACACAGCCAGTAAGGTGAAAGCCGCCAGCCTGGCCGAATGCCCCAGCGTATGGCGATGCCGCCATGCCATCCAGACAATGGCAATGATCAGCATGCCCAAAGCCGCGCCCACGTAGCGGTGGATCATTTCAATCCAGGCTTTGCCCCAGCTGACCGGGCCATAGGGCATGGCTTGATAGGCTTGTTCGATATGTGCCCCTGCACCCAGCGGCGTAAGCTTGCCATAGCAACCGGGCCAGTCCGGGCAACCCAGGCCCGAATCTGTCAGACGCACAAACGCGCCGAACATGATCAGGTCCAGGGTCAGGAACCAGGTCAGGTAAACCAGCTTGCGGTAGCGTTGGCGTATATCGGCCATGAGCTTATCCGATGCGTGAATTGTTCAGCAGTTTGCGAATGTCGGTGCGAACCTTGAGCGGGTCGGCATCGCCGGGGAACAGCATCATCAAATTGCCATTGGGGTCGATGATCCACATGCCATTTTTGACGGCTTGTTCGGGGGCCTTGCCAGCGGCTTCAGGGGTCAGGAATTCGGCCAGTTGGCGTGGGTCCGCACGCAGCATATGGGTGCCTTGATAGGCCTCCAGAATTTGTTCCGAAGGCTGGCCCTGGTCAGTCACAAACCAGACGCGTGTCAGGCGTTCCACGTTCTTGCCTTGGCTGGCGTGGGAGTTGCGCAGAATGAACAGCTTGCGCACGCAGCTTTCGGGGCAGGCGCTTTCATCGGCGCTGACCAGTACCCAGCGGCCCCGCAGCGATTGCAGATCAAAAGCTTCGCCTTGCAGATTGCGAAGGGGAAGTGCGGCAGGTTCAGGCACGCTGCGTTGAGGCTGAATCAATTGGCCGTAGGCATTGCTCTCGTCTGGCCGCAGTCCCAGTGATGGCATGTAGTAGGCAGCCAGTGCGAACAGCACTGGTGCCAGACTGATCGCCAGCAGCAGATACAGCGGAGTCATGGAACGCGGGCGGGTTGGGGGTTGAGTCGTGTCCACGTCAGGTTTTCCTTGTAGGGGCAGAGTTGAGCCTGGAGCGTCGCAGCCATTTCCACGCTACACCGATCCAGGCACACAGGGCAATCAGGGCAAAACCGAACCATTGCAGTGCGTAGCCACGGTTCTTTTCAAAGTCGATATTCGGGTCGGGCCAATTGGTTTGCAGCTCCGAAGCGGGAGCCGTCTGGGCCAGCACGCGCGGCAGCACAGGCAGATCAATTCGGCTGCGCAGATCTTCCAGGGCCAGGTTCTGCACGACGGGGGGCGCGCCAGACGGGTCGGGCAAGTGTGCAGGCAAGGGGCTGCTGCCCAGCTCAAATAGACGCGGCACGCGTTCCATCAACTCGCCGGAAATGGTTTGGTGGCCGGATGGTGCAGCCGGAACACTAGGGGTTTGCCCCGGTACGCGAGCCAACCAACCACGTAGTACGAGCAGGCTGGAGCCCGCCAAATCGCCCTCATCCAGCACAAAAGGGGTGGCAATCCAGTAGCCCGGCTTACCTTTGAAATTGCGATTATCCAGGAGTACAGTTAACTCACTGCGCCAGGAGCCGTGCACCGCGACAGACTGCCACAAGGCACCTTTATCCAGGCTGGCCTGGGAATCAATATGAAGGGGAGCTTGCTGGCGGCCTTGTTCTATTTGTTGTGCCAGGCTTTGACGTTCCTGCGCGCGGCTCAGTTGCCAGCGCCCCAGGCTAATGAACAGCAGCATCAGCAAACCCAGACAAACCAGGGCAAGCAGGGATCGAGTCGAAGAAGAACGAGGATTGTTGCTGGACATCCATTCAACCTGAAGCGGGGGAGACGTAATGCGTGTGCTAGTCCTGATCGTGTTTCTGGGGATTATTGTTTCGCTGGGTTCGGCCCTGGTGTATTTGATGCGGGACCGGGGTAATTCCAATCGCATGGCCTATGCGCTGACCTGGCGAGTGGGCTTATCCGTGGCCCTGTTTCTGTTTGTGTTGCTGGCCCATCATCTGGGTTGGATTGAAAGCACTGGTGTGCCTTTGGCTTGAAGGAAAAATCCAGGCCCGAAGACACGGGCCTGGAGCATGAATCGCTAGAACCAGTACACGTACAGATACAAGCCCAGCCACACCACGTCAACAAAGTGCCAGTACCAGGCGGCGCCTTCAAAACCAAAGTGGTGCTCGGCGGTAAAGTGCCCGCGCATCAGCCGTATCAGCATTACCGTCAGCATGGTGGCGCCAATGATCACGTGAAAACCGTGAAAGCCCGTCAACATGTAGAACAAGGCCCCGTAAGCGCCGGAAGTGAACTTCAGGTTCAGCTCGGCGTAGGCGTGCATGTATTCGTAAGCCTGGCAGGCCACGAAGGCAAAGCCCAGCGCAACCGTCATGAACAGCCAGAAAATCGCGCTACTACGCTTGCTGGCTCGCAGCGCGTGGTGAGCAATGGTCAGGGTGACGCCCGAGGTCAGCAGCAAGGCCGTGTTGATCGTAGGCAGCCACAGCGGGCCTACGGTCTGGAAGGGGGCAACAGTGCCCGCCGGGCCTTGATTTGGCCAGGTGCCGGTGAAGTCAGGCCAGAGCAGGGCGCGGTGATCCAGGTCGCTTAATAGCGGCGTGGCAATTTCGCGGGTATACCAAAGCGCCCCGAAAAAGGCCGCAAAAAACATCACTTCGGAAAAGATGAACCAGGACATGCTCCAGCGATAGGAGATATCGACACGGGTGCTGTTCAGACCTGTTTCAGACTCGCGCACGGCATCGCTGAACCAGAAGAACAGCACCAGCAAGAAGCTGAGAATCCCGACCAGGAACACCCAGAAACCGCCCGGCCAGTTATTGATCCAGGTAGCCGCACCCAACAGCGTCAGGCACAGGGAAAGGCTGGCGCGTACCGGGTGCCCCGATAAGCCGGGGACGTAGTAATACGGCGCCTTGGACGGGTGAGCCGTAGTCTCGACATGCATAGTGTTCTCCTTCGGGTCATGTGCCCTGGGGCGCAGTATCCGGCCAGGGTTCAGCTGGCCTGACCAATGAACCAGCGGGCCACCATAATCAGGCCCACAACGAAAACAACCGTGGCGATCAAGGCGGCAATAATCAGATAGACCGGATTGATCTTGGCAATGTCCTGCTCATGGTCACGACCACGACGGACTCCAAAAAAACCCCAGGCAATGGCTTTCAATGTCTGGAAAAAACTGAGCTTGCGCCGTGTGAGGTCCCGAAAATCGTCATCCATATCACTGTCCTAAAAATTGACTGCCTTTTAGAAAGGTCCAGGCCATGACGGCAATGACGAACACGGCCAGGAGCAATCCCAGACGGCGGTTGCGACGGCGTTGTTCGGGGGTCATACGGCGTTCCTCCAGTGTTACTTGACGACAGGGGGTACTTCAAAGGTGTGGTGCGGAGCGGGCGATGGAACAGTCCACTCCAGACCTTCGGCACCTTCCCAGGGTTTGGCGCTGGCCACTTCGCCCTTGCCGCGTGCGGCCTGGATCACGATGTAGATCAGCAGCAGTTGCGACAGGCCGAACCAGAAGGCGCCAATGGTGGCAATCTGGTGGAAATCCGTGAACTGACCGGCGTAGTCCACATAACGACGTGGCATGCCCGCCAGACCCAGGAAGTGCATGGGGAAGAAGGTCACGTTGAACGAGATCATGGTGGACCAGAAGTGGATCTTGCCCAAGCGCTCGTTGTACATGCGACCGGTCCACTTGGGCAGCCAGTAGTAGGCACCGCCAAACAGGGCAAAGAGCGATCCGGCCACCAGCACATAGTGGAAGTGGGCCACCACGTAATAGGTGTCGTGTACCGCAATATCAATCGGGGCCACGGCCAGGATCAGGCCGGTAAAGCCGCCAATCGTGAACACGAAGATAAAGCCGATGGAAAACAGCATGGGCGTTTCAAAGGACAGCGAACCGCGCCACATGGTGGCTACCCAGTTGAAGATCTTCACCCCGGTCGGAATGGAGATCAGCATGGTGGCATACATGAAATACAGCTGCCCGGTTACCGGCATCCCGGTGGAGAACATGTGGTGGGCCCACACCAGGAAGGACAGAATCGCGATGGCGGCGGTGGCGTACACCATGGAGGCATAGCCAAACAGGGCTTTGCGCGAGAAGGCAGGCACGATGGCAGAGACAATGCCAAAGGCCGGCAAGATCATGATGTAGACCTCGGGGTGACCGAAGAACCAGAAGATGTGCTGGTACAGAACCGGGTCACCACCACCGGCGGCGTTAAAGAAGTGTGTACCGAAGTGACGGTCCGTCAGCAGCATGGTCACGGCAGCGGCCAGCACGGGCATCACGGCAATCAGCAGATAAGCGGTAATCAGCCAGGTCCAGCAAAACAGCGGCATTTTCATCAGCGTCATGCCAGGCGCGCGCATGTTCAATACCGTCACCACAATATTGATGGCCCCCATGATGGAGGACGCGCCCAGAATGTGGACCGCGAAAATCGTGAAGTCCATGCCTGGTCCCATTTGCAAGGACAGCGGGGCGTACATGGTCCAGCCACCGGCAGGCGCGCCGCCCGGCACAAAGAAGGACGCGGTAAACAGAATCGCGCCTACGGGCAGCAGCCAGAAGCTGAAGTTGTTCATGCGGGCAAAAGCCATGTCCGATGCGCCAATTTGCAGCGGAATCATCCAGTTGGCAAAGCCCACAAAAGCCGGCATGATCGCGCCGAAAATCATGATCAGGCCGTGCATGGTGGTGAACTGGTTGAACAGCTCTGGCCGGAAAAACTGCAGGCCCGGCTGGAACAGTTCGGTACGCAGCAGCAAGGCCAGCACGCCGCCCTCCAGCAACATCACAAAGGAGAAGATCAGGTACATGGTCCCGATATCTTTGTGATTGGTGGCGAACAACCAGCGACGCCAGCCGCTAGGGGTGGCATGGGCATGATGGTGATCATCATGTCCGCTCGGGTTCGCTACATGGTCGACGGTGACGCTACTCATGCTTGACTCCTTGCTGCACTCCCCCTGGCCGTAGTCAGGGATAGATTGATAGTGTGATAGGCGGCGCGCGCAAAATTAGCGCTGTTCCTTGACGTCGGCGGGCATCACGACAGGGTCAGGCCCTTTGCCAGCGTTGCCCCAGGCATTGCGTGTGTAGGTAATGACCGCAGCAATCTGTACATCGGTCAGTTGATTGCGGAAGGCGGCCATTGCGGTGCCAGGATGACCATTCAACACCGTGTCGATCTGGCCTTTCTTGGGGGCGAGCACGAACTTCGTATCGCCGTCCAGAGCGGGGAAGGTGCCGGGCATGCCCTTGCCGTTGGCCTGGTGGCAAGCCACGCAGTTCTGCGCAAAGATCTGTTTGCCGCGCTCGGTCAACTCGTCCTTGGTCCACTCTTTATTGGGATCGTCGGCCTGGGCAGTCATCAAGTCGTTCTGCTCCTGAGCCCACTTGTCGTAGTCTTCTTGCGCCATCACTTGCACCACGATGGGCATATAGGCGTGGTCCTTGCCACACAGCTCGGCGCATTGACCGCGGTAGGTGCCGACCTTGTCCGCACGGAACCAGGTATCGCGCAAAAAGCCAGGGATGGCATCTTGCTTGACGCCAAACTCGGGCACCATCCAGGAGTGGATGACGTCCTCGGCCGTCAGCATGACGCGCACTTTCTTGTTAACCGGCACGACCAGTGGCTTGTCCACTTCCATCAGATAGTTCGGGCCAATGGGTTCGCGGCCTTCAATCTGGGCGCGTGGGGTGGACAGGTTGGACAGGTATTTCACACCCGTGGCCGGACCGTCCAGATACTCGTAGCCCCATTTCCACTGATAGCCAGTGACCTTGACGGTCAGGTCGGCGCTGCTGGTGTCCTTCATGGCCACCACGGTTTTGGTGGCAGGCAGTGCCATGCCGATCACGATCAGGAAAGGAATGATGGTCCAGGCCACTTCCACACCCAGGTGTTCGTGAAAGCGGGCGGCAATCGCGCCCTTGGACTTGCGGTGCCGGATGATGGAATAGAACATCACGCCGAACACGCCAATAAAGATGATGGTACAGATGATCAGCATCATCCAATGCAGCCAGGCAATGTCCTGGGCGATGGGGGTAACCCCGTTATGCAAATTGAGCTGATTGACACGGGGACCACCCTCCATGTGGGTGATCTGAGCCAGGCTTGGCCCTGCCGTCGAACAGGCGGTCAGAGCAAATAAACTTCTCCACATCTTCATTGTTGTCCCTCTTTTGGTGTTGCCATGCCAAACCGGGGTTCGGCTGCGTCAACGCTCCGAAAAATCCAACGCTGGAAGAAACTGCTGTGTTGCAGTGGCGGGCTTGTCGCATCTAAGTGCTGGTCCGCTCGAAGTTTTTAGTAGCTTATCTGTTCACGGAAATTATATAGAACTTGTTTTAGCCTTCAAGGGCAGGGTATGTCCCTAGAAGACAAGGTTGGACTAAACGCTACAAAAGCCGTAATGGGGCAAGGCTTGAATTACAATCGCCGACTATGACTTTGTTCCAGAACCGATCACTTACTCAGGCCCTGCGTCAGCGCATGGCCAGCTTGACCAGTCAGCTGCAACAATTGCCCCCACCGGGCAGCCGTCCTGTCACTGTTGATGGGCGCGTTGCCGGATGGATCACCCCCAAGGCCGCTCGTTGTATCGAGCCTTTGCCAGGGGTCTCGATTGAAGAAGATGTCTTGCGTCTGAGCGATTGCCCCAGCCAGGAATTGAGCTTGGCTCAGGTCCTGGATCAGGTCGCCTTGCGTTTGCAGGAAGGCGGTTGCATTCGGGCCTGGCGTGACGAGTTGCTGGACGTGGTCGGAGAAGGGCAGTGCCTGTCGCGCATTGAACGCGGTGCGGTACGGCCCTTGGGCTTTTTGACGCAAGCCGTGCATTTGAATGGCTGGTCCACAGACGGCCGTATCTGGGCCGCACGTCGTTCACCCACTAAGTCAACAGACCCGAATATGTGGGACACGCTGGTCGGTGGATTGGCGGTCAGTGGTGAATCACTGCATACCTCCCTCATACGCGAAAGTTATGAAGAAGCGGGGTTGGCCGAGTCCGTGCTGGACAATTGCACCCCTTTGCGTGTGTCCTTGCGCATGCACCGTCGCCTGCCGGAAGGCTATCAGGTGGAGAACGCCCTGGTTAGCGATTGCGTGCTGGCCGACGATGTACGGCCCTGCAATATGGACGGTGAGGTTAGTGAGTTTCGCTTATTGACGCTGGATGAAGCCTGGCAAATGATAGAAGCAGATTTGTTTACCCTGGAAGCGCAAGTGGTGCTGATCGACAGCATCAAGCAGCATCTGGAACAGCTGGCCTGAACCTGGGAGTCACCGGGCAGGCATCAACCCGATGGGAGCTACGCATGAACCCGAATCCTTTTGGTATACCTGATTTCAATGCCTTGGGCGGCGGCAACAATCCCTTGCTGCGCAGCATGGACATGATGGCGCAGGCCTGGAAAAACATGGCCAGCGGCGGGGCGGGCGATTTGAGCTCGGGCATGATGCCCAGCTTGTCCCCCGATGATCTGGATCGTCGTATTCGTGACTTGCGTGCCGTGGAAAGCTGGTTGCAGCTGAACCTGTCCATGCTGAGCACGACCATCCAGGGGCTGGAGATTCAGCGCTCCACCTTGGCGGCCATCAAAACCATGGCACAGCAAGGTACGCAGGCTGCGGGCGGGAAAAATCCCTTTGAAGCCTTTATGGCCTTCAATCCCATGGCGGCAGCGGCGGATAGCGCGGCTGCCTCAGATTCCAAGTCTGGGGCCAACAAGCCGGAAGCGGCATCGCAAACGGCATCTCAACATGCTTCGACACAGCCTCAACAAGCTGCACCACAGCCCGAAGCGGCTGCCAAGCAGGACGCCCCAAAAGATAAACAGCCCGGTGCACAGCAGGACGCCGGTGCAGGCAATCCCGCTGCACAAGCGTGGTGGAACATGCTGCAACAGCAGTTTGATGCCATGGCGACCGCCACAGCCGCATCAATGCAGCAGGTGGAAAATTATCGTCAGCAGGCGAGCAAGGCTAAAGCGGCAGGCTCGTCGGCCAAACCCTCCAAACCGGCAGCTGCCAATGCCCAGACGTCGGCCAAGACCAGTGCTCCGGCAGCAGCCAAGCCGGTAAAAACGGCAGCGAAAGCCGCCACTAAAACTGCGGCCAAGGCGGCCACCAAAACGGCGGCTAAAAAAACCGCCACGCGCAGCACCAAAAGCAGTACCAAAAAGAACTGATCGACCAACCTTGTAGGTAAATTTTTATGCTTAATATCGTGATTCTGGCAGCAGGCATGGGCAAGCGTATGCAGTCTGACCTGCCCAAAGTACTGCATCCTATCGCCGGCAAATCCATGCTGGCCCACGTGCTCGACAGCGCACGTGAACTGGAGCCGGAAAAAGTTGTGGTCGTGGTGGGTCATGGCGCCGAGCGCGTTCAGCAAACCTTCGCACAGGCCGAGCTGGCCTTTGCCTTGCAGCAACCTCAGCATGGTACGGGCCATGCAGTGCAACAGGCCGTGCCTGAACTGGTCGGTGGCGACCAGGAAGATGACGCCACGCTGGTTCTGTATGGCGACGTTCCTTTGGTTCAGGCTGACACCTTGCGCCGCTTGCTGCAAGCGCGTGGCCAAGGCGTGGCCGTGCTGACCGAAACACTGGCAGACTCTACCGGCTACGGCCGCATCATTCGCGGTGCAGATGGCACCGTACAGCGCATTGTCGAGCACAAGGATGCCAGCGAAGCCGAGCGTGCCGTGAAGGAAGTGAACACCGGCATTCTGGTAGCCCCGACGGCGCGCCTGAAAGATTGGCTGACCCGCATCACCAACGACAACGCTCAGGGCGAGTACTACCTGACCGACATCATTGCCTTGGCGGTTGCCGATGGCGTGCCCGTGCAAGCTGCTCAGCCAGCTGCTGGTTGGGAAACCCTGGGTGTGAACAGCCGCATTCAACAGGCCGAGCTGGAGCGTCTGTGGCAAGCAGAACAGGCTCGCCGTCTGTTGGAAAAAGGCGTGACCTTGGCCGACCCGGCCCGCTTTGATCTGCGCGGCACACTGGAGTGTGGCCGTGATGTGTTCATTGATGTGGGTTGCGTGTTTGAAGGCAAGGTTGTGTTGCAAGACGGCGTGCGTGTCGGCCCGCATAGCGTGCTGCGTGACGTGACGATTGGTGCCGGTACGCAAATCGAAGCTTTCAGCCATCTGCAACAAGCCCAGGTTGGCGAAGAAGCCCGTATCGGCCCTTACGCCCGTCTGCGCCCTGGTGCTGTTCTGGCCAATCACACCCACGTGGGCAACTTCGTGGAAATCAAGAACACCCAGCTGGGTGAAGGTTCCAAAGCCAATCACCTGGCCTATATCGGTGATGCCGATGTGGGGCAGCGTGTGAACATTGGCGCAGGCACCATCACCTGCAATTACGATGGCGTGAACAAGTTCCGCACCGTGATTGGTGACGATGCCTTCATCGGCTCGGATACGCAGCTGGTGGCTCCGGTGACGGTAGGCCGTGGCGCAACGATTGGCGCGGGTACGACCCTGGTGCGCAATGCACCGGATGATCAGCTGACCTTGTCGCGTTCGGAACAGCGCAGCGTGTCCGGCTGGAAGCGCCCGGTTCGCAAATCTTGATGTGTGTTAGCCCATCTTCGGTATTTCTCCCTTTGCATCGCAAGGGGAGCATTGCTGCGTGCTCTTGTGGCACACAGTGCCCGGATGGGCTGATTCTGGATCGTCGTCATGCGCATTCTGCAGCTTAACTTCGAGCGCGGCTGGCGCGGTGGCGAGCGGCAAACCCTGCTGAGCATCCAGCAGATGCAACAGGCTGGTCATCAGGTCAGTCTATTGGCCCGACGTGATGAAGAGTTGGCCAGGCGTGCTAAAGAGCAGGGCGTGAGTGTGGTGGAATGCGCCTCCGTAGGTGCCGCGCTGCGCTATTTACTGGTGCATGGCCGGGGTTTTGATATCGTCCATTCCCAAACCGCGTCCTGCATGAGCTGGCTGGCCTTGCTGCATTTCTGGTTGCCCAAACGGGTGGTCTTTACGCGCCGCACGGCTTTTCCGATTGACCGCAAACGCGTCGAGCAACGTAGCGGACAGCAGCCAGACAGCGCTTTGACTTCCAAGGAACGACGCACGCGTTGGAAGTGGCGCAAGGCGGATCGTTTGGTAGCGATCAGCCAGGCAGCAGCGGCAGAGCCGCGTCGCCTGGGCTTTTCCGTAGATGTGATTCCTAGTGCCATCGAGTACGTCGAGCAGGATGAAGCCTATGTGAACCACTTGCGGCTGCGGTGGAATCCGCAGGGCTTGCACGTTCTAGGGACGATGGCGGCACTGACGTCCGAGAAAGATCCCCAGACTTTGATACGCGCGGTTCATGCCTTGTATCAGCGTCGTCAGGACTTTGTGTTTTTGCATTTCGGTGCGCCTGGCTCCGAGACCTCGGCGGCAGAGGAACTGATTGCGCAGTTGGGGCTGGAAGACTGCTACAAGCTGGCTGGTTTTGAAGCCCGCCCCGAACAGGCTTATCGCTTGATGGACGGCTTTGTCTTGAGCTCCCGGCATGAAGCCCTGGGCTCCAGCGTTCTTGATGCATTCGTGTACGGCGTGCCCGTTACGGCCACGATGGCGGGCGGTTTGAGTGAGCTGCTGGATAATGGACGCGGCAAATTATGTGCGGTTGGGGATGCACAAGCCATTGCCCAGGCTTTGGATGACACCTTGAGCAATCCGACAGCAGCGCGGCAACAGGCAGCGCTGGCGCATCGCTGGGTGCAACAGGAGCATGACCCTGCCGTCATGGCGCAACGTTATTTGCGTCTGTATCAGCAACTGGTACAGCAACGTGTACGGAACTGAGCCCGGCTTACATCTTTGGTGCAGGTAAAGGCACCCGCGTCTCGAACTTGGCCTGATGAATCGAAAAGAAGCTTCGTATATTGCGGATATTCGCCTGACTGGTGAATAAAGCGTGAGCCAGCTTGTGATACGCCGTCATGTCGCTGACTTGCAAGATCACAATGAAATCCACCCCGGTCGAGACGCGATAGCATTGCGTCACCGCTGCTTCGGGGGCCATCAGGCGCTCGAATTGCTGCAGATATTCTTCACCCTGACGGTCCAACGTAATCTCCACAATGGCCGTCAAGCTGGGGCCCAGTTGCTCCGGGTCCAGCAAGGCAACCTGCCTGCGAATTACCCCTTGTTCGCTTAAACGACGTACTCGCCGCAGGCAGGTTGGGGGAGAGGCATGCACGCGCAAAGCCAGCGTTTGATTGCTGATGGAAGCATCATTTTGCAGTTGCTCCAGAATGCGTAAATCCAGCTCATCCAGTTCAATCATGACATTGTTTATCTATCTATGATGAAATAAAATTCCGTTAAATAAAATTAATTTAGCTTTTCTTTCATATTGATTATTAAATGAAATTTTAATTCATTTCGAAGAAAAAATAGACATAAAATTTTTCATGATTCAGATCAGAATAAGCGGATTGAATTGATTAGTTGGCCCACCGAAAGGGGCCATGAACAGGAGTTGGCTATGTGTGGAATTGTTGGCGCGGTAGCGCAACGCGATATTGTCCCCGTGCTGCTGGAAGGTTTGAAGCGTCTGGAATACCGGGGCTACGATTCTTGCGGCGTTGCTGTTCATGCGCAGGGCCAGTTGTTGCGGGCACGCAGTACTCAGCGCGTGGCCGAGCTGCAAGAACAGGTCAAGGCAGATCATCTGCAAGGCTTTACCGGCATTGCTCACACTCGCTGGGCAACGCACGGCGCGCCTGCTACTCATAATGCACACCCGCATTTCTCCGGCAAGGGCAAAGCACGTATTGCGCTGGTGCATAACGGCATCATCGAAAACCACGACGAATTGCGCGCCGAGCTGCAAAGCATTGGCTACGTGTTCGAGAGCCAAACCGACACCGAGGTTATCGCTCACCTGATCGACCACCTGTACAACGGTGACCTGTTCGAGGCCGTGCAGCAGGTCATTCGTCGCTTGACGGGGGCTTACGCCATCGCTGTGTTCTGTCAGGACGAGCCACATCGCGTGGTGGGTGCGCGCCATGGTTCGCCGCTGGTTGTAGGTGTGGGCCAGAATGAAAACTTCCTGGCTTCGGATGCCTTGGCATTGGCCGGCACCACCGATCAAATCATCTACCTGGAAGACGGGGATGTGATCGATCTGCAGATCAATAAAGTGTGGATCATGGACAAAGACGGTCGCGCCGTTGATCGCCCTGTACACACCGTACATCTGCACACCGCAGCCGCTGAATTGGGCCCATACCGCCACTTCATGCAAAAGGAAATCTTCGAGCAGCCCCGCGCTGTAGGCGATACCTTGCAAGACATTGAAAGCGTTACACCCGAGTTGTTTGGTGACCAAGCCTACAAGGTTTTCCAGGACATCGACAATGTGCTGATTCTGGCTTGCGGCACCAGCTACTACGCCGGTCTGACCGCCCGCTACTGGATCGAGTCTCTGGCCAAAATCCCCGTCAACGTGGAAATCGCCAGCGAGTACCGCTATCGCGACAGCGTGCCCAACCCGCGCACTTTGGTGGTGACGATTTCCCAGTCCGGCGAAACCGCGGATACTCTGGCCGCCTTGAAACATGCCCGCAGCCTGGGCATGGAACAGACCCTGACCATCTGCAACGTGGCCACCAGCGCCATGGTGCGCGAGTGCAAGCTGTCCTACATCACCCGTGCTGGCGTGGAAATTGGTGTGGCTTCCACCAAAGCCTTCACCACCCAGTTGACCGCCTTGTTCCTGCTGACCATCGCGCTGGCTCAAGTCAAAGGTCACCTGAGTCAGGAGCAGGAAGGCGACTACCTGAAAGCCCTGCGCCACTTGCCTACCGCTATCGCGGCTGTGCTGGCTCTGGAGCCACAGATCATGGCCTGGGCGGATCGTTTTGCCAGCAAGGAAAACGCCTTGTTCCTGGGCCGTGGCATGCATTACCCCATCGCCATGGAAGGCGCGTTGAAGTTGAAAGAAATCAGCTACATCCACGCCGAAGGCTACCCAGCTGGTGAACTGAAACACGGCCCTCTGGCCCTGGTCACCGAGGCCATGCCCGTGGTCACCATCGCCCCACGCGATGAGCTGCTGGAAAAGCTGAAATCCAATATCGAAGAAGTCCATGCACGCGGCGGTGAGCTGTATGTGTTTGCTGACGCCGATACCCGCATCGGCAGCAGCGAGCGCGTGCATGTGATCCGTATGCCGGAGCACTACGGCAAACTGTCTCCCATCCTGCACACCGTGACCCTGCAGTTGCTGGCGTATCACACAGCTTGCTCGCGTGGCACGGACGTGGATAAACCACGGAATTTGGCTAAGAGCGTGACAGTGGAGTAATTCATGATAAGAGATTTTTTGCTTGGATATAAAGTTTAAATTAATCAATAAAAAGGAGCCATTTTCATGGCTCTTTTTTTATTCGCTGATTTTTTTGTTTTCTTTTTGATTTATTTTTTCTTCTCCACTTACCTTTATAGATGCGCCATCAATTGGTTCGATTGATACCTCTCCGTTTTCTGGATTGAATATAGCAATATGTGTTCCTATGGATGCTATGTATCGGCCTTCTGCTATATATTTTCCGTTTTTCCATATCGATACGCATGGCGTTATCTTTTTTTGGTTTTTATTCTGATTTTTGTTTTGGTTTTTGTTTTTTTGGATTCTATTTTCTCTATTTATCAAAGGAGTGCAGTAATCTGGTTCTATCAGCCAGCTTTGTAAATGTTGTTCTGCTGCTGGAATGCCAATTGCGGGTATAGTAATAAATAGAGCTATTATAGCTACTATAATCAATGCTATTGCCGCTGGAAATGTCGCTCCAATGAATATAGGTAAAAAAATTAATTTTTCTTTATTAATGCATTGGGTGGTTTTTATGAGAAAACTTTTACCCTCAGTTTTTTCTTGATGTTTTTTGTTTTCTTTGTTTTTTTTGTATATTTTTTTTGTGGTGAATGTAGCTGCTGATATTAATATTCCTGCAATTAGTGTTGCTATTGTTAGGTTTTTTGTAGATTCAAGAAAGGTGTGAATATTTTTTTCGTCTAACCATCCAGAGAAAACTAAACTTGATAGATGAAGTAATTCTAGAGTTGATGAGTAGGTTAGTTTTGCTGGTATTCCGAATACCGATTCTATTGCTAGCGCGGAACTATAACCTAATAGGAATAAAGCGATAGTGCATATTAATATAATTGATGATATGCCGAATGTTATGCGGTTTTTTTTGCTTGCTTCCAATTTATCTCTCCATTTTAAATCTTTTGTTTTACCAAATTCTTATTCAGAGAGCTACTTTGTTTTGTGGCTGATAATAATGTTATTTATATTTTAGGTTTTATTTTTAACTGCGATTTTTACATGCGGTACTCGCTGTATTTCAGATTTTTTTAGATCACGTTATAGACAGCTAGTGGTGGAGAGAGACAAGTATCCCGGTAACGAGGGTCCTTGTGTCGCCCCAAACACACACCGCTAGCGAACTGCACAAACAGCACCATATAATAATTGATAACGATTCTCATTATGTGTAGTGCGGAGTACCCTCGTGTCATCTTCAGTTCTTCCCTTGTCAGGCATGTATTCGGCCGAGTCGGTCGAGTCACTGTACTGCGACCACCATAGTTGGTTGCAGCGCTGGCTGCATCACCGTTTGGGTGGCGCGGACCAGGCGGCTGACTTGGCGCAGGACACCTTTGTACGCTTGTTAAGCAGCCGTTCTCGCTGGCAATTTGCCAGTCCTGGCGAGGCCCGCGCCTACTTGCGCAAGACGGCACAAAACCTGTGCATCAACTTGTGGCGACGTCAGGAAATTGAGCAGGCCTGGCTGGAGATTCTGGCCACTACGCCAGAGATCTTTTACCCTTCGGCAGAACGCCAGGCCATGATTTTGCAGGCGCTGGAAGAGATCAGCGCCATGCTCAGCAGCCTGTCTCCCAAAGCGGCCAAGGCGTTTACCCTGGCCGTCATTTGCGAGATGACGGACGATGAGGTCGGCGCAGAAATGGGTATTTCCGGTCGCATGGTGCGCAAGTACGTGGCACAAGCCATGTTGGGCTGCATCAGTCTGCATGCTTGCCAGACCGTCGCCGAATTGCGTCAGGAACCTCAGTACTAAGTCTCATGAAGCACGGTTCCAGTTTTTCTTCTCCCGCTACACCTCCCCATGCCGTTTTGATGCAAGCCGCTGAATGGTATGCCTGCCTGCGCGATGGCAAAGTCAGTGCGGCGCAGCGCTCTGCCTGGCAGAGCTGGCTCAAGCAGGACGAGATGCACAGCACCGCTTGGCGTTATGTGGAGGAAGTCAGCCGCAGTTTTGAGCCTGTGCGTACCACGCCGGATTCGCGCCGTGTGGTAGAGAAATTGCATACGGCTAACGAGCGGTTGCATCAGCGCCGTCGCGTGCTGACCAGTGTCGCCGTACTGGCAGGCACGGGAGTTCTAAGCTGGCTGGGCTGGCGTCAGTCCTGGCTGCCCTCCAGTGTTCTGGCTTTGGCGGCTGACCACTCTACACAAACCGGAGAGCAGAACCAGATTGTGCTGGCAGACGGTTCCCGGCTGTGGCTGAACACCGCCTCTGCGATTGATGTGCAGTTCACTGCGCAGGTTCGCCATATTGTTTTGATCTCCGGCGAGATCTTCATTCAGACGGCCAAAGACGATACGGACAGACCGTTCACTGTTCAAACTCCGCAGGGCAATATGCGTGCCTTGGGCACGCAATTCAATGTGCGTATGGACAAGGACTGTACGCAGCTGGCGGTCTACGAAGGGGCTGTGCAGGTGTCTACGGCAAAAGGTCAAAACACCGCCACGGTACAGGCGGGCAAGCAGGTGCACTTTAGTGCGCAGCGTATCCGGCAAAGCATGGACGCCGATCAGGCGCGCGAAGCCTGGACCCAAGGCGTGCTGGTGGCTGACAACATTGCCTTGCGTAGCGTGATCAAGGAATTGAGCCGTTACCGCAAAGGCTATCTAGGTGTAGATGAGGCAGTGGCCGATCTGAAGGTCTATGGCAGCTTCCCCATTCATGACACGGACCGCGTGCTGAAAATGCTGGCTTCAGCATTGCCGATTCGCATCGATCAGCCCATGCCCTGGTGGACCAGTGTGCAAGCTCTGGATTGATTGAGCAGGGCATTTCACCAACGATGGTCATAAATAATAAAAATAAAAACCTATCAGATTCAAAGGCTTGCCGGATTTTGGCCAAAAAATCTCAAAAAAGACGCAAAAGCAGGTTCCGGGTTTTGGAGACTTGGTGGTTTTAGACAGTAAGAGGACCTGATTGGCGTGAGGCCAATGAAGCAGGAGGCAGCCCGCCGTGGCTGCTCAGTACTGAACATCAACGCAAGAATATCGTTCAGGTTCATCGTTTTTATTGTGACTGACCCGTGTTTTTGAAGGATGTCTCCTTATGCATCGTCGCCTCGATCCCCTTTCCCTGTCCAAGGATGCAGGATCGCATTGCGCCCCTTTGCGTCCACTGGCCTTGGCCCTGTATGTCTTGATGGCCGGTAGCGCGTTTATTGCCAGTACCTCGCCTGCCCAGGCGACCACGCAAAGCAGCCCGACGGCAGACAAGACACAGCGTTATGACATACCAGCAGGCCCCTTGAGCCGGGTGTTGATGCGCTTCTCGCAAGAAAGCGGGGTCTATCTGGTTGGCGCAGGCAGCGTGGCCGAAGGCAAGCAAAGCGCGGGCCTGAAAGGCAATTACAGCGTGACGCAGGCCTTGGATACCTTG
Source organism: Alcaligenes sp. YSL9 (assembly GCF_030515105.1). Lineage (NCBI taxonomy): Bacteria > Pseudomonadati > Pseudomonadota > Betaproteobacteria > Burkholderiales > Alcaligenaceae > Alcaligenes > Alcaligenes sp. YSL9. The sequence goes on from NZ_JALXJU010000003.1 coordinate 136,640, forward strand.
CTGGCAGGCACGGGCATTCGCTACTCGCGCGATGCCAATACCGTCAATTTGTGGCCCGTCACGGAAACCACTCAATTGGCCCCCGTGCGTGTGCAGGGCACCTTGAATCGGGCGACTGAAGACACAGGCTTGTACACGCTGAACGGTACCAGCAGCACCGCGACGCGCTTGAACATGGACACCCAGCACACGCCGCAATCGGTCAGTGTAATGACGCGCCAGCAAATGGACGATTTCGGCCTGACCAGCTTCGATGATGTGATGAACTTTACCACCGGCGTGACGGCCAATACGGCTGCGGTGGGAGGCGGGTTTCAGTTTCAGGCCCGTGGATTTGACATCAGCAATGTGCAAGTGGATGGCGTGCAAAGCAGCTACCGTGCTGCCGGGCGTGGAGCATTTAATCCTATTTCTCTGGATATGGATTTATACGACCGTGTGGAAGTCGTGCGCGGAGCGACAGGTTTGTTGTCGCCTACCGGCGAGCCCTCCGCCTTGATCAATTTGATTCGCAAACGTCCGCAAGCAGAATTTGGCGGCAAGTTAAGCGCCCACTATGGCTCCTGGAACGACAAACGCGTAACGGCGGACGTGACCGGCCCGCTGACTGAAGACGGCCGTTTGCGTATGCGTGTTATTGGTTCGCGCAAGCAGGCGGACTCCTTCATGGATCGCCAGGACCACAAGAACGATTTGCTGTCCGGCATGCTGGAATTCGATTTGACTGACCGAACCTTGCTGACCGCAGGCTACGACTACCAGACCGCCAAGCTGCGAGGCGAAGGCAATATGGGTGTGCCCTTGTTTACCAGCGAGGGCGACCGTATTGACGTTTCGCGCTCCATGTCGCTGGTGCCGGATTGGACCTACTGGGACAAGAAGCATCAAAACGCTTTCTTCTCGGTCGAGCATGAGTTTGAAAACAAGTGGAATGCCAAGCTCAGCTACAGCCATCAACGTGACGATGGTGATGCCTTGATTACTGGCCTGGGGCAGGGCGTGAACCCGGTGGTTCGCCCGGACGGATCCGGCATTGGCATCCGCGCCAACCTGGCCGCCAATGGCTATCGCCATCAGGACAACCTGGAGTTGTCGGCCAATGGTCCTTTCGAGCTGTTTGGCCGCGAGCACCAGCTGATGTTCGGTTTTAACGGCACTCGCAAGCGTGACACCACGTATACCATGCAGGTCAGCGATACCCGCAACTGGTTCATCCCCAATATTTACGACTGGGACGGCTATATGCCCGAGCCCAGCGTCAGCCGCACGGGTGAATGGAACCGCGTCCACACACGCGAATACGGCTTCTTTGCCGGCACGCGCTTGAACATTATTGATCCCTTGAATGTGATCATGGGCATGCGCTTGTCGGACTACAAAACCTACCGTGACAACTACGGTAAAACCGGCCAGTTCACCGGCGTGTCCAACGAGCTGCGCAATCGCAATGAAATTACGCCGTACTTTGGGGTGACGTATGACATCAACCCGAACCTGACGGCCTACGCCAGTTATACCCGCCTGTTCCAGCCGCAAAGCTACAAGGACATCAACGAGAACTTCCTGGATCCCATTACTGGGGTGAACCGTGAAATTGGTCTGAAAGGCAGCTTGATGGAGGAGGCCCTGCAGTTCTCCCTGGCCGCTTTCGAGACCCGTCAAAACAATCTGGCCGTGCTGGACCCGTCGGTGCCGGATGACTTCCTATTGCCTGATGGCAGCCGCCCCTACGTGTCTTCGGGCGCTGGCAACAAAACCAAAGGTTTTGAAGTGGAGCTAAGCGGCGCACTGACCAACAACTGGAATGTGTTTGCTTCTTATAGCTACGCCAGCACTAAAAACGGTGAAGGCGAGCGGATCAACACCTACATTCCCAGCCAAACCTTCCGTCTGGGCACCATGTACCAATTCTCCGGTGCGTTGCAAGGCTTGAGCGCCGGCGCCACCGTGAACTGGTTTGGCAAGCGTGATCTGTGGACGGCTGGCCGTCCTTATACGGCCAGCAACGGCAAGGCGCTGGACGACACCCACAGCAGCTATGCCCTGGTTGGCCTGCACGCCAATTACCGCGTGAACCAGCATTGGAATGCCAAGCTCACGGTAAACAATTTGTTCGACAAGCGTTACTACGACAACTTCGTGATCTTCCGGGCACGTTACGGCGCGCCGCGCAATGTGCATCTGTCCATTGATTACCAGTGGTAATTCCTTCCTCCACTTTTATCGAGCCTAAATTATGACGTCGTCTACTACTCGCCATCTTGTGCGTGGTCTGTACCTTGCTATTGCAATGAGCTTGTCGGCCGGCTACGTACACGCCAAAACTCCTGCCCCTGCAGGCTACCAAGCCGTTACCCAAGCACAGATCATGCAAAAACCGACTGCCGCCGAAGTTCTGGAAATCGTCTTCAGCCCTGCGCAATCCAGCTTGTACGTGTCCTCTCCCAACTGGAAGGACGAGACCTTGTCGCGCACGCTGGTGCTGGACCCCAAGACCCTGGAAATCAAGCAAGAGATTCCCATGGAGGCCAAGAGCTTTGGGGTAGCCCTGGATGATGCCGCCAACCGCCTGTATCTGACTCAAGGTTTCAACGGCACGATTGCCGTGGTTGATACCGTCAAGAACGAGGTCATCAAGCGCATTCGGGTGCAGGAAAAAATCAATTTTCAGGACACCATCAACGCGGCTGAGTTTGGCCAGGCACGCAAAGACGGTTTGCTGAAGATGATGGAGCGTTTCAAGATTACCGAGGACTTCCAGTACAAGACGCGTGAACTGGTCGTGGACAAGAAAAACCACCGTGTGTTCGCGCCTGGCTTGGGCCTGGGTTTTGACAGTGTGCTGTTCGTGGTGAATACCTGGACATTGGAGCTGGAAAAAGTGCTGCCAGGCTTTGGCTATAACGTCGTGGGCATCACCCTGGACGAGGCCAATAACCGCTTGTTTGTCTCCAATATGCAGGGCCAACTGATGGTCGTGAATACCCAGACCTTGAACATTGATCAGGTCTTGGAAATTGAGGCCGACCAACTGCTGAATCTGAGCTACGACCCGGCCCAGAACCGCTTGTTCGGTGTGGACCAAGGTATCGACCGCGATGACGCCCGTAATCTGCACCTGGAGCGTGAATACAAGCGCCGCAGCGCGGGCCACCAGGTGTTTGTGCTGAATGCCGATAACGGCAAAACCCTGGCTGTGATGCCTACTGGCGAAGTGCCGATTGGCGTGCGTTTTGATGCCGAGTCTCAGCGTCTGTTCGTCGCCAACCGAGGCGGTGTGCGCGAGAAAGAAGGCAAGGGTTCGGTCAGTGTTTTTGACACGGTGAACTACAAACCGCTGCAAACCATTGAGCTGGCTCCACACCCCAACAGCCTGGAATACATCCCCGCTGAAAAAGCCTTGTACGTGTCGGTGAAGAACGACGGCAATAGCAAGGAAAAAGGGACCAAAGAACGTATGGTGCGTATCCAGTTTTAAGCTGATTTCGCAGGCAGCCATGCTGCACGACTGATTGACAAGGTGGGTCCAAGCCCGGGTTCGGCGTCATGCTGAGCTCGGGCTTTTTTACGTGTGTGCACTGCTTGCGATATTTAGTGTGAATCTATAAGATTAGATATCTAATCAAATTGAATTTTTCAGCATTTTGTGCCTATTTCAGCTAAAGGAAAACTGCCCATGTCTCACTATCTGATCGAGCTTTATTCGCCTAATGCCAAGTGGAAGGCATTGCCCGAAAAGCAGCGTCAGCATTTTCTGGCCAGCCTTCAGGAAGCGATGGGTGGCCTCTCCAGTCTGGGTATCGAGGTGCTGTCCCTGACAGCAGCTGAGCACGATATTGACCACGCCAGCGACCACCGCTTTATGGGTGTTTGGCGCTTCCCGGATCAACAGGCATGCAAGGCACTGCTGGCTGGTATCAAAGCCAGTGGCTGGTACGAGTATTTCGACCATATCAATGCGGCAGGGGCAGAGGGAGGCTTTGCCCAGCATCTGACGGATCTGGCCCAGGCCTGATCGCGGGCAGTGCTGTTTTGCAGGGCCGGAAGGCCGTGGTGTGAAAGCTGATGCAAATAGGGGCTGGGAACAGGCGCTCCAGCCCGTTCCCAACCCCGTTATCACTATTGGTGATCAGTTCCCAACATCAGAACTGAATGCGCGCCACACTCTCGAACGTACCCTTGGCAGCATCTTCGCCGTTCTTTACCGTGGCATACACATCGCCGTTTTTCTTGGCGATAGCCAAGGTATTAGGGTGCGCCGGGGTGCTGATACTGTGCAGTTGGCGGTAGGTATTGCTGTCGAACACGGTGATCTCGCCTGACTCGCGGTTGGTCACCAGCAAGCGTTGGCGTGCCGGGTCCAGCTTCAAGTTGACGGGGCCGGAGGCCGGCATTTCCGCCATCATTTTCTCGGTATTCAAGTCAATGGCTACAACGCGGTGGCCGGGGTGGCGGGATTGATAACCCGGAATGCCACGTTCCTGGAAACCACGCATTTTGGGATGGCCCTGGTCTACCGCCAACAGACGATGGTTAGCCTCGTCATACGCCAGATTCAAGGGCTGTTCCGCACCCAGCTTGAAGCGATTCACGATTTCATTGGATTGCGTGTCCACCACCACCGCTTCGCCTTGCATATTGGAGACATACAGGCGCTGGTGCTTGGCGTCCAGTGCGATACCCGTCGCGGTAAAACCAAAACCGGGAATGATTTTCTCTACTTTGTTGGCCTGGGTATCAATCACGAACAGCTTGCTTTGAGTGTTGTCGAAAGCAGGCATGTACAAGCGATGGTTGGCGGTATCCAGCATCAACTGGCGGAAATGGTACTCAGGCCGCTCCTTGCCGTCCTTGCCCTTGAGCATGGGGGCCAGTTGCACGGTCTGCAGTACCTGGCGGCTTTGCGTGTCGACAATGGTGATGGCACCTTGGCCTGTGTTGCCTACATACAAGCGGTTGGCCTGGTCATCCAGAGCCAGGCTGAATGCCTTGCGAGTCATCGGAATGGTGCTCACCACCTTCAGGTCTGCGGGATTCACAATCAGAATTTGATAGGGCACGGTGCTGTCGCTAAAACTGCCGGCAGACGCCACAAACAGCAGGTCCAGCTTGTCGCTATAGACCAGTTCGTAAATGCCCTGGGCAATTTGGGCGCGGCTTACCGTAGGCTCGGCACGGTTTTCTACTGCGGTTGGGGCGGTGCTGTGCGTATGTTGTGCGGGTGTGCTGCATGCCATCAAGCTGGCTGCCAACGCCGCGTATACCAGGGTAGAAGCAAAAGTTCGGGTCATGGAAGTGGGCCGTATAAAAGGGTTGAACATCGCCATCAGAACTCGAAGGTGGCAGAAAGGTTGAAGGTGCGAGGCTGGCTTACGCCGCGCCACAAGACCCCATACCAGTAGTGGGAGTTGGCGACGTTATAGACCGTGCCACGGAAGGTGACCGGGGTAGACGCAATCCTGGTGGCATAGGCAAAGCCCAGGTCGTAACGGCGCCAGCTGGGGATGGACTGCACATTGGCTTGATCCAGGTATTGTTTGCCGGTGTGGATGGCATTGGCTGTCAGCGTCAGGCCGTTGATCTGCGGTACGTCATAGGCCACGCCCAGCTTGGCTTCAAAGCGTGGAACTTCCGGGGCGTCATTGCCTTGGTACAGGCCGCTTTGGGTCTTGGTCAGCTTGGCTTGTTTCCAGCTCAGACCACCGATCAGGCGCAGGCCTTTCATGGGTTCGCCAAACACTTCCCACTCCACACCGCGATTGCGCTGCTCGCCATCAAAGCTGTAAATATTGTCGGCATTGGTCACGGCGCTAGGACGGGTGATTTCAAACACGGCCAGCGTGGTGGCGAAGCTGCCAGCGTCGTACTTCACGCCCAGCTCTTTTTGCCTGGATTTGTAGGGCGCAAACATTTCACCTGCATTGGCGGCGCTGACCGGGGCCTGGGCTCCCGCACTTAGCCCTTCAATGTAGTTTCCGTAAACCGAGACTTGATCCGTCAGCTTGAACAAGGCGGCAACTGCAGGCGTCGTGGCGCTCTCGTCATATACATCCCCTTTGACCTGGCCGGTAATGGGGTCAAAGGTCTTTTGCTTGACCCGCTGCTGGCGTACGCCCACGGTCAGCTGCAAGCGATCGTCCAGCATGGACAGGGTATCCGCTACGCCTATGCTTTGCAGGGTGTTTTCATTGCTTTTGGGGATGCTGGGTGAATAGTCGACATTGGTCGGTTTGGAGACGTAGGTGGGGTCATAAATATTGCCTCCGGGCAGACCGGCAATCGGGTAGTTGGCGCGTACTTGATAGACGGTCCGTTCCGAGGCATTGGCGTTAACCGACAATTGGTGGCTGATGGGACCTGTCTCGAATTTGGTCTGGGCGCCAATGTCGGCGGCCAGATTCTTGAACTTGGAATTCCACACCAGCACGGAGTCACGCGCAAAGTCACCATTTTCATTCAACAAACGCCAGTTCATGACGTTGGCCGTCATCTTGCGGTCGTTGTGACCAACACTGGCCCAGACCGTGGTGTCATCGCTCAGGTCGTACTCGCCCTTAAGCATGAACAAGTCACCCTTGGTGTTGTAGATGGACCAGGGCTCGCCAGCAATCAGCTTGTCGTGGGTAGGAGGGGCCGGAACCGCAGACAGACGGGACGTGATCTGGGCAGAGACCCCGTCGGTGTTTTCTTCATTGTGAATCCAGTCCAGGCCTACGCGCAGTCGGGAACCACGATAATCCAGCCCCAGACCAACGGCTTCGTTGTCCACCTTCTTGTGCTTGACGGCGGTTTCGCCCTTGCGCTTGCTGGCATTGATGCGAATGCCCCATTCATTGTCAGCCCCGAAGCGACGACCAAAGTCCACTTTGCCGGAGTAGATGGAGTCGCTTTCATAACCCAGCGTCACGCGGTTGATGGCTTCGTCCGTGGCTCGCTTGGTGACGGTATTGACGGTACCGGCCACGCTGCCGCTGGGCATCATGCCGTTGAGCAGGGCAGAGGGGCCTTTGAAGATTTCCACACGTTCAGCAAAGTCGCCCAGGCTACGGTTGCCGTAAGAGGCCAGACCGTACAGGCCATTGATCCCCAGATCCTCAAAACCGGCGGTGCTGAAACCACGGATATGAACCGAGGCGTAGTTGCTCAAGTCGTAGTCGCTGCCTGTGGTGGAGACCGAAGGGTCCGAGTCCGAAATTACTTTCAGCAGATTGCCGGAGGGGCTGTTTTCAATCGACTCGCGGGTATACGCCTTGGTGCTGAAAGGCGTTTCCATAAAGTCCTTGTTGCCCAGCATTCCCACCCGACTGCCCGTGGCCAGTTGTCCGCCTGCATAGGTGGGTGTCAGGCCATTCAGGGAGCCGGTAACGGTGACGGGAGCCAATTGCGTGACCTGGCTGTCTGCGTTGGGGGCCATGGCTGTCAGGGACACATTCTTGCCGCGGCGTTGATAGCGGATATTGGTATTGGCCAGCACTTGGCCCAAGGCCTGATCCGCCGTCAGGCTGCCCGAGACTGCAGGGGCGTACAGTCCTTTGACAATCTCGGGAGAGTAAGCCAGATCCAGTGAATAGCGGTTAGCCAGTTCAAGCAGAGCCTGGCTCAAAGGTTGAGCGGGAATGCTGATGGAGATGGCAGCGCTTTGAGCGTGGGCAGGGGCCGCACTCATGCCTAAAAGCACAGCAGCAGTTAGGCAGCTTATTGAGAAGGAAACAAAAGTCTTGCTGCTCGCAGCACGGCTGCGGCCTGTTCGGGTCTGGTTCACTGAGCGAGGGTTCCGTTAGGGTTGCGGGCGTTTCGTGACACAGGCCACAGCGATGGCGCGGCGGGGTGTACAAAAAACGGCCTCTTATGGATAAAGACAAAGCAGCCGAAACAAAACCTGATAAAAATCTGAGCCGAATTTGAAACTAATTGTTTCTTCATTCGGCCATGCCTTATGGGCGGCGTGACACCACGGGAGTGCCGTCCCGTAAATAACTGACGGTGACAGGAACAATATCGGGCAGCAGTTCCAGAAAGCCCGCCGTGTCCCCGGTACTGAAGGCCCCGGCAATATGCAGTCCTTGCAGTTCCTGGCGGTTCGCCTGCACCGCCTTGGGAGCGTAGCGGTTGATCTCGTTGATCGCTTCGATCAACGGCGTGTCGCTAAACAGCAAGCGGCCCTGCGTCCAGGCCATCAGGGAGGCGACATCACCGTCACCCATAGGAACCAGATCCGTGCCCGCTTGCGCGCTGACGCCTTGCTTGGCAGTCAGGGCGGCAGTGCTGCGGCTCCACCAAGGACCATGCTGAACCTGTACGGAGCCCGATTCCACCACTACCCGCACTTGTGCCTCATCCCGTCGCACTCCAAAGCGGGTGCCTGTGACGCGTACAGAGGTATCCCCGGCATCCACCAGGAAGGGGCGCTGGGTATCACTGGCAACGGTGAAGGAGGCTTCGCCCGAAGCCAGGGTTACGACACGGCTCTGTTCAAACAGTTGCACATGCAGGGTGGTGGCCGTGTTCAGCTCAATAATCGAGCCGTCCGGTAAAGAAACCTGTTCGCGCTCGCCCTGACGAGTGGCAAATTGCTGCTCATACAGCGTTTCGCCCTGATGAAACCAGGACAGGGCAATGCCGCCACTGATGGCGGCGGTGCAGGCAGCAGCGCCACCAATCAGTAAACCACGACGTTGCAGAAAACGGGGAGCGGGGGTGGCTGGTTCCTGAGCCAGCTGACGCAGGCGATTGCCAGGCACTAGGCTGATGGCATTCCAGATCCCTTGGGCCCGCTTGTATTCCAGCAGGTGTGCCGGATTGGCATCCAGCCAGGCTTGCAGCTGTTTGCGCTCGGTCTCGTCCATGCGTCCCGATTTCTCGCGCGCAAGCCAGAACGAGGCCGCATCGCGGGGGTCCTGCTCGCTGGAAGGGGCAATGGGATCGTTCACAGAATCATGGTCCGACAAGGGGGGCGTCAAATAAACTCATCGGATTATAGGCTTGCCAGCCTTGTCCACGTGGCCGATATCAGGGGGGCAGAAGCTGTGCAGCTGCCCGCGGATATGGCGTGTTGAGTCGATGACATAGCGCTCGACGGTATTGATCGCCAGCCCCATTTTCTGGGCGATTTCAGCGTGGGTATAGCCTTCCAGTCGGTGATAAATAAAGACCTGACGCTTTTTCAAGGGCAATTGCGCCAGCGCCGTTTCCAATGCCTGAGCCAGATCGTTGGCATGCAAATGGGATTCGGGGTCGGCCAGCAGCGGGTGATCTTCCTCGGCCAATTCTTCCAACGAAACCAGATTGGCACGGGACTGCCGCTTGACCTCATTGATCAGGCGATTGTGCGCAGAGCGCATCAAATACGCCTTGGGATTCAGAACCGCTTCCGAACCCTTGCCAAGAAACTGCAGGGCCGATTCCTGGGCGGCATCCTCCGCATCGCAGGGCAGGGAGTTGCGCTTTGCCCATGTCCCGATCAACCCGCTGTAATGAGCGAGCCAAGCTTTCAGGAATGGCGGTGGGCGGGACATGACAATGCAGGCAAACAAAGCGGGTGAGCAGGGAAGCGCTCATATTAGCAATAATTCTCATTCCCATGTCCGAATTGCTTGCAGAGTGTGTCTGCTTGGAGACGGTGTGGGATGCTGCACCGCATCTCAAGGAAAACCTCCATGTACGGCGGCTAAGCATGGCGGCACACTGAAAGATAGGCCACGCCCGCCCGGGGTTTGGCCTATTTTCGGGATGAGGTCTGATGCAGTCTTCACATGTGGCACATGTCCAAGAGATCACGGCTGTTTGGCAGGGCAGCCTGTCCCGGCGCGATCAGGCTGTGGTCCACAGCTGGAGACGATGCATTGAGCATCACAGACTGGACCCGGCGCAGGCTTGCGAGGCCTATATCGTGCCGGATTCCCAATTGCGCGAGCATCGTCAGCAGTCCGAGGCCCTGATCAATATTGCGCGCTCCGGGCTGGAGCGTCTTTATCAGCAGGTCTCCGGGCTGAATTACGTGCTGCTGCTATCTGATAACAAGGGCGTCACGGTTGATTTCCTGGGCTCGGATGGACAGCGTGATGCCTTGCGGCAGGCCGGTCTGTATATGGGCTCGGAATGGTCTGAAGAGCGTGCAGGAACCTGCGCGGTGGGTACTTGCCTGCACACGGGCGAGGCCCTGACCATTCATCAAAACGATCATTTCGATCATATGCATGCGCCCCTGTCCTGCACGGCGGCGCCTATCTATCATTACGACGGCAAGCTGGCTGCGGTGCTGGATTTATCCTTGCTGCAGTCGCCGCAGGCCAAGGCCAGCCAAGGTTTGGCCCTGCACCTTGCCAATGCGGCGACCCGCCGTATTGAGCTGGCCAATTTGATGGCCTGTCACCGTCAGGAATGGATTTTATGCTTGTCGCAGTCGCCGGAGTTTCTGGATATTGATCCGGAAGCGGCTATTGCGATTGATGGCTCCGGCCGTATCAAGGGCATGACGCATACGGGGGCGCGCATTCTGGCGCGGGCGGCGGGGGTGGATTGGCGTAATCCTGCGGGTTTGTTGGGGCAGAGCTTGATGCGCTTTCTGCATCTGGAAGTGGATCAGTTGCCGACCTTGATGCGTTACCGCCCCACGCAGGAGCGTGTCGTTATGGCACGTGATGGCAGTGTGCTGTTTGCCCATGCCATTGAACCCCGACGTGTGTTGAGCAACCGGTCTGTGGGGATGGATGGGGCAGCCGTGGATGCCGCCTTGCCACAGGCCTTGCGAGGTTTGGCAGGCACAGATGCGGCCATGCAGTCCATGCTATTGAAAGCCGCGCGTTTGGCAACGCGGGAAATGCCGGTGTTGTTGCAGGGCGAGACAGGTTCGGGCAAAGAGTATTTGGCACGTGCGATTCACACGGCCAGCGGTCGTGGCGGGAATTTTGTGGCCGTCAATTGTGCGGCCTTGCCCGAGAGCCTGATTGAAAGCGAATTGTTTGGCTATCTGGCTGGTACGTACACCGGCGGTGCTGCACGTGGTCGCACGGGTTTGATCGAGGCGGCTGATGGAGGCACCCTGTTCCTGGACGAGATCGGCGATATGCCGCTGGCCCTGCAAAGCCGTTTACTGCGGGTGCTGGCCGAATCCGAGGTGATGCCTTTGGGCGCACGCACAAGCAAGCGCGTGGACCTTCGTGTGATTTCAGCCAGCCACCATGATTTAAGTGCCTTGGTAGAGCAAGGCCGCTTTCGTGCGGATTTGCTGTATCGCTTGAATGCGGCAGTGCTGGCCTTGCCCGCTTTGCGTCAGCGTAGTGATCTGGAATGGTTGGTGCAGCAGATATTGCATCGGCGTAATAAAGGCGATGTGCCCGGTTTGTCTCCCGAGGCCTGGCAAGCGCTGCAAGCCTACGAGTGGCCGGGTAATTTACGCGAGCTGGACAATGCGCTGGTGCTGGCATTGGCCTTGGCGGAAGGTTCCTGCATTGAGGTGCAGGATTTGCCGGAGGCCTTGCGAGAGCGGCGTCTGGCCACATCTACAGGCAGCCCAACGGCCGCAGCCGTCTCTGCCGGAGAGTCGTCCTGGCAGCAGGTTTTGCAGGCCTGTGGCGATAACGTGAGTGCAGCGGCCCGGCAGTTGGGTATCAGCCGGTCCACTTTGCATCGTTATATCAAACGGGCAGGCGTAGCTCGCCAAGAGTCGCCCTCTGACACAGGTTGCGACACCTGATGCACCACCTGTGTCACCGCTGGCACAGTTTCACCGCCTTAAAACAGGCAGCACCCCTTTAAAACAAGCCACTCCCGGTTTGGCACGGTGTTTGCTATGTACTCCATAGCTGGGCAACAAAAGCCCGGCGCAACATTAAAACGATATGGAGACAAATCATGCAAACACAGCAGCAACTGCAGCCGTCTGCGCGACAGTTGGACACGGTTCTTGAACAGCTGACCCATGCGCTTGCCAGCAATGCACCGGACGATGCGGCAGCCCTGTTTGCCGAAGAATGTTTTTGGCGTGATCTGGTCATGTTCACCTGGAATATCCGAACCATGGAAGGACGTGACCAGATCCGCGACATGCTGACGCAGCAACAGCAAGGTGCCGTGTCAGCCAGGTTCGAGCGCGACAGTGCCGAGCCGGTCAGTGACGACGGCCGAGGTTTGGTGGAGGGCTGGTTTCGTGTGGAAACTGATGTGGCGCGTGGCTACGGCCATATTCGGGTCAAGGACGGGAAGATCTGGACCTTTCTGACCACCATGTCGGAATTGAAAGGGCACGAGGAGCCTTTGGGTGTGCGCCGCCCCATGGGGGCCGAGCATGGCATTCGCCGTGGGCGTCAGACCTGGCAGGAACGTCGTCAACAGGAGCAGGCTGAGTTGGGCACGACCGAGCAGCCCTATGTGCTGGTGATCGGCGGCGGGCAGGGTGGTATTGCGCTGGGCGCGCGCCTGCGGCAGTTGAATGTACCCGCGCTCATCATTGATCAACATGCCCGCCCTGGCGATAGCTGGCGCAAACGCTACAAGTCGCTGTGCCTGCACGACCCCGTCTGGTACGACCACCTGCCTTACATGCCTTTCCCCGATAACTGGCCTGTCTTTGCACCCAAGGACAAGATTGGCGACTGGCTGGAAATGTACGTCAAGGTGATGGAGCTGAATTACTGGAGCAGCACCGTATGCAAGAAGGTGCGCTACGACGAGTCCAGCCAGACCTGGGAAGTGGAGATCGAACGTGATGGCAAGCCCATGACGTTACGGCCACAGCAATTGGTCTTTGCTACGGGCATGTCCGGCAAGGCGAATGTGCCCAGCATAAAGGGGCAGGATGTGTTCAAGGGTGAACAGCAGCACTCCTCGCAGCATCCCGGACCGGAAGCATATGCGGGCAAGAAAGTAGTGGTGATCGGGGCCAATAACTCGGCGCACGATATTTGCGCGGCGCTGTGGGAGGCGGGGGCGGATGTCACCATGGTGCAGCGTTCGTCTACCCACATTGTGCGATCCGACTCCTTGATGGAGATCGGCTTGGGAGATCTGTATTCTGAACGGGCACTGGCATCGGGAGTCACCACGCGCAAGGCAGATTTGCTCTTTGCCTCTCTGCCGTACCGCATCATGGCAGACTTCCAGATTCCTGTGTACGACAAGATCCGCGAGCGCGATGCACAGTTCTATCAGAAGCTGGAGGAGGCAGGCTTCATGCTGGATTGGGGTGACGATGGCTCCGGTTTGTTCATGAAGTATCTGCGTCGTGCTTCGGGCTATTACATCGATGTGGGCGCTTGCGAGCTGATTATTGATGGCAGCATCAAGTTGAAGTCTCGGACCGGTATCAGTCATTTGACCGAGAACGCTGTGGTGCTGACAGACGGTACGGAATTGCCTGCGGACCTGGTGGTGTATGCCACCGGCTACGGCTCCATGAATGGCTGGGTGGCCGATCTGGCAGGCCAGGAAATGGCGGATAGGGTAGGCAAGTGCTGGGGTTTGGGTTCGGAAACCACCAAAGATCCAGGGCCCTGGGAGGGCGAGCAGCGCAATATGTGGAAGCCAACGCAACAGCCGAACTTGTGGTTCCATGGCGGCAATTTGCATCAGTCGCGTCATTATTCCCAGTACCTGGCCTTGCAGCTTAAAGCGCGTCAGGCGGGCTTGCCGGTGCAGGTTTACGGGATGCAGGAGGTGCATCATCTGCGTTGATCGATAGTGACTTTGTTGTTTGGGTGAGAGTGCGCAGTCTGCACCTTGTTCTGATTTTGGCCAGATTATCAATTCGATGATCTGGCTTTTTTTTCCGCTTGTTAGCTGCGGTGGGCGTGTTTGCGCGGCAAGCATCGCGGCTCAGGCGGTGGTTTTGTTAGCAGCCCTGCTAAATTTTTTACTTTATGTGTCTGCCCTGAGCGGCTCCTCTCCAGTGAGCGAGGCTCTGCTTGACTGCTCTGTTCGTGCCCAGAATTTTTCGCGTCAAAGGGGCCTCCGTTTCTTCGGCAGGAACGTATGGAAACCAGCCGTGCTGCGTCTCAGGGCGGATTTTGTCTAGCCAGCATGATGGCCAGGATTGGCCTGACACAAGCCGCTTGCCATAAGTGAGGTGAATAGGGATGTGTGAAATTTGAAGAAATTACTTATAAAGAAAACGCTTGTAGCATTTCGTAGTTTCCAGCCTGATCGGGAATGTTACAGTGGAACCATCCATCGCAAACAACGAAATTTTTGTTGATTGATTTGGACTCCTTTTAATAGCAGGGGTAAAGGGTTTTTTAAATTAAAAATTCCCTTTCTGATATTGGAGAACTTATATGAAAAAATCTGCCATCCTATCCAGTGTATTAATGGCTACCGCTTTGAGTTTTGGTTTGCAAAGCGGTGCAATGGCTAATGAGCCAGCCGTTAATCAGGATCACTCGGCAACCGCAGGTGAAGCCGTCAGCGATACCTGGATCACCACCAAAATCAAGGCTGATCTGGCCAGCACCAAGGATTTGAAGAGCACGGATATCTCTGTTGAGACCAATAATGGCGTCGCAACATTGACCGGTACCGTGCCCAGTGAAATTGAGCACAAGAAAGCCGTTGCTGCAACGGAAAGTGTGAAAGGCGTTGTGAAAGTCGATTCGTCGGGATTGAAAGTAAAACCGGAATAAAAGTTCCGTCATCAATCCTAAATGTGAATTCCCGTTGAAACAGGAGAACGACTATGAATGAAGATACGATCAAAGGTAAATGGAAACAGCTGTCTGGCAAGATTCAGGCCAAATGGGGCAAACTGACCAATGACGATATTGATGTTGCCGAAGGCAATACCGAATATCTGGTCGGAAAAATTCAGGAACGCTACGGCATTGCACGTGAAGAAGCTGAAAAGCAAGTTCGCGACTTTAATGGCGGCGCCTGATCCTTTGGCTTGATTGCCCAGGACTACAAAACGCCCTGCATATGCAGGGCGTTTTTCTTTGTGCCTTGGCAAGGTTGCTGTCAGTCCTCATCCATCTGCTGGTAGCGTTCGACCAGGTAATCCAGCAATGCTCGCACAGCTGGCATCTGCCCCCGGCGGGAGGAAAACACGGCATGAATGATTTCGCGTCGTGGAGCCCAGTCCGGAATCAGTTTCACCAAAGAGCCGTCGGCCAATTGATCGCAGACTACCAGGGTAGGCAACTGCACCACACCAACGCCTTTTAGTGCTGCGCAGCGCAAGGCCGTCATATCGGTGGTAATCAGGCGGGGCGTGTGATGCAGCACGGCTTGTGCGCCATCGGGACCATACAAGGTCCAGGTATGGCTTTGTTGTGGCAAACCCAATGCCAGGCTGGGATAGTCCGCCAGATCAGCGGGTGAGCCGGGCATTCCGTGGCGGGCAATCAGCTCCGGGCTGGCTATCAAACATTGGCTGCGGTCGGACAGAACACGCATCACCAGATCGCTGTCTTGCAATGGTGGCGGGCGCACGCGGATCGCCATATCCAGCGCTTCCCCGATCAGGTCCACGCGCCGGTTGGTGGCATCCAATTGCACCGTGACATGCGGGTAGCTGACCATGAAGTCGGCCAACATATCACTGACATGGGCGTTCAGTAAGGTGATGGGGCAACTGAGGCGCACCACACCGCGCGGCTCGGCACGTGTCAGTTCGATGGCTGCCTGTGCCGCTTCGGCCTCTACCAGCATGGCCTTGCAGTGCTCGTAATAGGTCTGGCCAATCTCGGTCACGGTAAAGCGGCGGGTGGAGCGCTGGATCAGCCGCACTCCCAGGCGCTCTTCCAGTGCAGCCAGCCTGCGGCTAAGCGTGGATTTGGGTAAACCCAGTGCGCGACCGGCCGGGGCAAAGCCGCCGTGATCCACAATCTGAACGTAGAAGTACAAGTCGTTTAAATCTTGCATGGCAGTTTTATCGTTCCATAAATGGAACATAGATGGCCGATTTAGGGGGCTACTGGCTTCGTTGTCCCGAGTTTATTCTGTCTCTTATGTTGAAACAAGGAGATGGACATGAAGAAAATTCTTGGTATCTATAGCGCTCCCCGTCCTCACTGGGTGGGCGACGGCTTCCCCGTTCGCTCCCTGTTTTCGTACCACACACACGCAAAACAGTTGAGCCCCTTCCTGCTGCTGGACTATGCCGGCCCTGCCGAGTTTGCTCCCAGCAACCACAAGCGCGGCGTTGGCCAGCACCCACATCGGGGTTTTGAAACCGTCACCATCGTCTACAAGGGCGAGGTTTCACACCACGACTCCACGGGTCAGGGCGGCACGATCGGCCCCGGTGATGTGCAGTGGATGACGGCCGGCTCGGGCATCTTGCACGAGGAGTATCACTCCGACGCTTTTGCTCGTTCTGGCGGCACTTTGGAAATGGTGCAGCTGTGGGTCAACCTGCCTGCCAAAGACAAGCGTGCTCCCGCTGGCTATCAGGCCATTACCGACCAGCAAATTCCTGTGGTCGCACTGCCTGATGCTGCTGGCATGGTGCGCGTGATCGCCGGAGAAAAGGACGGTGCCACTGGCCCTGCCAGGACCTTCACTCCCATGAATGTATGGGATATGCGTCTGAATCAGGGTGGTATTGCCGAGCTGGAAAGCCCTGAAGGCTGGACAGCCGCCTTGGTGGTGCTGCAAGGCACGGTGCTGGTCAATGGTCAGAGTGTGGCGCGTGAAGGTCAGTTGGTCGTTCTGGATCGTAGCGGCAGTCAGTTCAGTGTCGAGGCCAATAACGACGCTGTCGTCCTGCTGATCAGCGGTGAGCCCATTGATGAGCCCATCGTAGGACACGGTCCTTTTGTCATGAATAGCAAGCAGGAGATCTTGCAGGCTATGGATGACTTCAATAGTGGCCGCTTTGGTGCGATGGCACCAGGGTCGGCATCGTAGTGCAAGGCCCGCGGGGGCCGCATTCAGGTGGCCCCCGTCTCTCATCCACAGGAGAAACATGATGACTATCCCCAGCAATGTAGCCAACTTTAATGGTGCCGCTCCCGTAATTGATCCCGATGATGCAGTCATGCTGCTGATCGACCACCAAAGCGGCCTGTTTCAGACCGTGAAGGACATGCCCATGACCACCTTGCGTGACCATGCGGCAGCACTGGCCAAAATCGCCACCTTGAGCAAGCTGCCCGTGATTACCACGGCTTCCGTGCCACAAGGCCCGAACGGTCCTCTGATTCCCGAGATTCACCAGAATGCTCCCCACGCCCAATACGTGGCACGCAAGGGCGAGATCAATGCCTGGCACAACGAGGACTTTGTTGCCGCCGTCAAGGCAACCGGCCGCAAGACCTTGATCATTGCCGGCACCATTACCAGCGTGTGCATGGCTTTCCCTGCGATCAGCGCGGTGGCTGAAGGCTACAAGGTGTTTGTGGTGATTGATGCCTCCGGCACCTACTCCAAGATGGCCGAGGAAATTACCCTGGCTCGCATGATGCAGGCCGGTGTGGTGCCTATCGATACGGGTGCTGTTGCCTCCGAACTGCAGCGCACCTGGAACCGCCCTGACGCACAGGAATGGGCCCAGATCTACACCAAGATTTTCCCCGCCTATCAGTTGCTGATCGAAAGCTATGCCAAAGCACAGGACGTGCTCAAGAATCAGGAACAGCTGGATTCGCAGCGTTAATCAACGCCGCGCTCTTGCAGTACCGGGTGCAGTCCCGCACCCGCCCCTTTCAATCATCGTTAAGGAAGACTGAGATGACTACGCCTTACAAACGTCTTGATAAAGACCAAGCCGCTGTACTTCTGGTTGATCACCAAACGGGGCTGCTGTCTCTGGTGCGTGACATTGATCCAGACAAGTTCAAGAACAACGTTTTGGCTCTGGCCGATCTGGCCAAGTACTTCAACTTGCCCACCATTCTGACCACCAGCTTTGAAGAAGGCCCTAACGGTCCTTTGGTCCCCGAGCTGAAAGAAACCTTCCCGGATGCGCCTTACATCGCTCGCCCTGGCCAGATCAACGCCTGGGATAACGAAGACTTCGTCAAAGCCATCAAGGCAACGGGCAAGAAGCAGCTGATTATTGCCGGTGTGGTGACTGAAGTGTGCGTGGCTTTCCCGGCCCTGTCGGCTTTGGAAGAAGGCTTTGATGTGTTTGTGGTCACCGATGCATCGGGCACATTCAACGAACTGACACGTCACTCGGCATGGGATCGCATGTCCTCGGCTGGTGCTCAGCTGATGACCTGGTTTGGCGTGGCTTGCGAACTGCACCGCGACTGGCGTAACGACGTGGAAGGTCTGGGTGCCTTGTTCTCCAACCATATCCCCGACTACCGCAACTTGATCAATAGCCACACCAAGTTCACATCCGGTAAGTAAATCGCTTCGGCGCTGCGCTGGTCATTTGAGTGGCCAGCGCTTTTGGCTGTTTGAAACCCAGCCCCCAGATCTGTTTTCAGGAGTTCGACCCATGAGTACACACAGTTCCGAAGTCTCTTCATCCTTTGATTGTCCCGAAGACATCAACGGCGAAAAACGTGTTCAACGTGTTGCCGGGCGCGGCGCACAAGTGGGTGGGGGCATTACCGTCAGCCGGATTCTGCCTTCCTCGGAACGGCGCATGGTGGGGGCCTGGTGCTTCCTGGATCATGCAGGGCCCGCCGTGTTCACGTCGGGATCCGGCCTGCGTGTGGGCCCTCATCCACATATTGGTCTGCAAACCTTTACCTGGATGATTCAGGGCGAGGTTCTGCACCGTGATAGCCTGGGCCATGTGCAAGTGGTCAAGCCTGGTCAGGTGAACTTGATGACAGCGGGACGCGGTATCAGCCATACCGAGGAGTCCTTGCCCGGCGAGGACAAGCTGCATGCGGTTCAGCTCTGGATTGCCTTGCCGTCCAAGGACGCCACCTGTGAACCCGCTTTTGACCACCATCCTGACTTGCCTCATTGGCGTGAGGGCGAGTGCGACTTTACCCTGCTGGCCGGTACCTATGCACAGCATCAGGCACCCAGCAAAATGTATTCGCCTATGGTGGGGATGGATTTGAGCAGCTCCAAGGCTGGGGAAGTGAGACTGAATTTGAACCCCGAGTTTGAGTATGGCTTTTTAGTCGTGCAAGGCACCCTGGGTATTCAGTCCGAGCAGTTCGAGGCCAATGAACTGGCCTATGTGGGCCGTGGCCTGACGCAGTTGAGCTTGAGTCTGAGCGCCGGCAGCCGAGTCATTGTGCTGGGTGGCGAGCCGTATACCGAGGAGCTGGTTCTGTGGTGGAATTTTGTTGGTAAAAACAAGGACGTGATCGGCCAGGCACAACGCGATTGGCGTGCGGCCCATGAGCGCTTTGGTGTGGTGCATGGCTATGACGGTGAGCCCTTGATTGCGCCGGATCTGCCATGGGAAAGCAACTGATTTTCAGTGACGGCTGCTGGTTCTGATCGTCTATTGCGATGACGCTGGCGGTGGTTTGCTGGCTGCCTGTCCTGGTTTCCGAGCAGGGCTATGGCGCATGTGTATTTCGCCCTTATCCCGTTGTTCAGATGGCCCCTTTCGGGGCCATTGTGTCTGTGTACAGTTTGCCTACCGTGACTGGCGGTCTGCCTGTGATCGGAGTACAAAACAGTGTGCTGGTGCAA
This sequence comes from Alcaligenes sp. YSL9, assembly GCF_030515105.1. Classification (NCBI taxonomy): domain Bacteria; kingdom Pseudomonadati; phylum Pseudomonadota; class Betaproteobacteria; order Burkholderiales; family Alcaligenaceae; genus Alcaligenes; species Alcaligenes sp. YSL9. The sequence goes on from NZ_JALXJU010000003.1 coordinate 156,185, forward strand.
GCAAGGCCACAGGAAAAGGTCTGTACGGCTGCGGTCAAGCCCTTTTGTTTGCACAACAGCGTTGAACAATTTCTAAAAGGTAGCTGGAATGCGATTGAAAGATAAAGTGGCCATAGTCACCGGTTCGGCAGCTGGAATTGGTTTGGCAACAGCCAGGAAGTTTGCCCAGGAAGGGGCGATTGTGGTGTTGTGCGATCGTAATGCGGATGCCGTCAATCAAGCAGCGCAGTCTTTAAGTGGTAATGGCGTTACCGCCGTAGGCTACACCGTGGATGTGACGGACCGTGCACAGATTGACGCCATGGTGGCGGATGTGAAGCAAAAGTTTGGCCGCATTGATGTGCTGGTGAACAATGCCGGGATCACCAAGGACGCCAAGCTGGTGCGCATGACCGAGCAGCAATTTGATGATGTGATTGATGTGAACCTGAAAGCGGTTTTCAACTTCACTCAGGCCGTGGCCGCGGTGATGCTGGAGCAGGAAAGCGGTTCCATTCTGAACGCTTCCAGCGTGGTGGGTTTGTACGGCAATTATGGTCAAACCAATTACGCGGCCAGCAAGTTCGGGGTGATAGGCTTTACCAAAACCTGGGCCAGGGAGTTGGGCCCCAAGGGGATACGCGTCAATGCCGTCTGTCCCGGTTTTATCGAGACAGACATTCTGAAAACCATCCCCGAAAAAGTGCTGCAAGGCTTTCGTGATCATTGCTGGCTGCGCCGCATGGGCAAGCCTGAAGAGATCGCCAATGTGTATGCGTTTTTGGCCTCGGATGAAGCCAGCTTCATCAATGGCACGACGCTGGAAGTGTCGGGCGGTTTGACGGTTTAATACCGTGTTCTGAACGATGGCTTGGAGGATTCTTGTTTGAATCCTGAGCCGCCACAAAAAAGCCTGAATCTGCTTTAAGTCAGATTCAGGCTTTTTCTATGGGAACAAGCGGTTTGGCGTTGCCGCTGTGAAAGTTGCAGGGGGCGTTTCAGGCCCCCCATCCGACAGCACCTACCCTCTATATAGAGAGGGCTGTTTTATTAATCCAGCTCGGGGTGGCGGTCCACCAGACGCTGGCGTTTTTGCTTCAAGGCTTCCAGTTCTTCCTCGGCCTTGGCAATGGCTTCTTCCACATCTTGCACGCTTTGTTCGATGTGGTCATACGCTTCTTGCAGCAGTTCCTTGGCTTCCTTGCGGTTGGAGGCGGTAGGTGTATCGCCGCGCAAGGGGCGGTTCGCCGTTTCGGGCAGGAACAGGGCGGTAATCAAGCCGATGACACTGGCAAACATCAAATAGTAGGCAGGCACCAGCAAGTTGTTGGTCTGCTCCACCAGCCAGGCCGCAACCGTAGGCGTCAGGCCCGCCACAATAATGGCGATGTTAAAGGAGGCGGCCAAGGCACTGTAACGTAGCCGGGTCGGGAACAGGGCGGGCAGGGTAGAGGCCATGACCCCGGTCAGGCAGTTCAGTAAAACGGCCAGAATCAGCAGCCCCAGGAAGATCTGCACATTGCTGTCGCTACCAATAAAGTGAAAGGCGGGAATCGCAAAGATCAGCAGGCCCAGACTACCGGCCATCAGAAAGGGTTTGCGACCTATCTTGTCGCTGACAAAACCCACCACCGGTTGCACGAACAGCATCCCTATCATCACCACCACAATAATGAAGACACCATGTTCTTCGGCATAGCCCAGGCTGCTGGACAGATAGGTAGGCATATAGGTCAGCAACATGTAATAGGTGATGTTGGTAACCAGCACCATGCCAATACAAATTAGCAGGGCTTTGCGGTACTTGGAGAAGATCTCGCCAAAGGAAACCGTGGGGCGCTCTGTCAGGGCGGCGCGGTCTTCTTTCTCCATCTTTTCCAGTTGCTCGGTAAAGGCGGGAGTCTCTTCAGCGGCATGGCGCAGGTACAAGCCCAAAATACCCAGTGGACCGGCAATCAGGAAAGGAATGCGCCAGCCCCAATCCTGGAAGGTCTCTTCGGTCAGGGACGTTTGCAGCAGCACGACCAAACCGGCGCCCAGAACAAAGCCCGCGATAGAGCCAAAGTCCAGCCAGCTACCCAGGAACCCGCGCTGCCGGTCGGGCGCGTATTCGGCCACAAAAACTGCCGCGCCAGTGTATTCACCGCCTACGGAAAAGCCTTGGGCCAGCTTGCACAGCAGCAGCAAAATGGGTGCCCAGATGCCGATGGATAGATAAGAGGGGATCAGGCCGATCAGGAAGGTGCTGATGGCCATGATGATGATGGTCAGGGAAAGCACTTTCTGACGTCCGAACTTGTCCCCCATCAACCCGAAGAACACTCCGCCCAGAGGCCGCACCAAAAAGGGCACCGAGAAGGTACCCAGGGCGGCGATGGTTTGTACTGCGGGAGAGGCATCGGGGAAAAAGACTTTACCCAAGGTGGCGGCCACAAAGCCGTAAACGCCAAAGTCAAACCATTCCATGGCGTTGCCCAAGGCAGCGGCGGTTACGGCTTTTTTAAGTTTGCTGTTGTCTACGACGGTAATGTCGTCAATGTGAAGCGGCTTGGCGTTGCTGGATGCCGCGGAGGACTGCGTCATATGGCTTCTCCTGGAGAGCAGGACAATGACCTGCAGGGTCGCCCTGTGTGCGATCGATACCAGAGAAGAAGCACTGGCATGACGGCATTCTGATCAGGCGAGGCTTGAAGGCGATTCTACGTCCGGCTTTGCTGTTCGTCTATCGAAGGGAAAGGGTCGAGCAGTCAGGGCCAAGTCGCGAGAAAAACGGGACGCGACTTGCCGTCCTTATTGTTACTGAGCCCAAGCCTGTCTCCCACCATATTTGCACATGCTTACAGAGCGCGGCATCCAGGCGGTAAAGGAGCTTTTTTCACGTAGGCTCGCACCTCATCGACCAATGCCGCCGCCGCGGGCGTCAAGTCATGTTCTTGGTGAAACATCAGACACAAGGTACGGACCAGCGTGGGGGCCTGCAGCAAGGAGAAGCTCAGACCGGGCATCAAGACCCGTTGTGCAGCCAAGGCAGGCAGCAGGGCAATGGCCAGACCACTTTGCACCAGCGCTGCTTGCGAGGTGGTGCTGGACGCTTCATAAAACGGGGCCGAGGTTTCGATGGGCAGGTCCGGACGGGACTGCAGCACCGCCATGATCCCGGTTTCGTCTACGACGCCGACCAGTTTGCGTTCGTCCAGAGCAGACCAGCTGACCGTGTTGTTGGCATCCGGTTTGATCAGCTTGTCGTCGCTGCGATAGAGCACGCCAAACTGGTCTTCCAGCAAGGGTTGACTGTCCAGCCCTTGGACATCCGCCCAGGGACTGGTCAGACCAAAGTCGATCTCCCCGGCCACGATCTGGCGTTGAATGCGTCCCGAGTTGTCATCCCGTAAATACAGACGGACCGCCGGATGCTGCTGGGAGAAATTGGCGGCTGCCGGTGCTATCAAATCCGTAATGGCCGACGGCGCTGCGGCCACACTGACCCGCCCGCTTTTCAATTCCCCATAACGCATGACATCGCTGATGGCGCCATCAAAATCTGCCAGCAGGCGGGTGATGCGCGGCAGGAACTCCTGACCAATAGGCGTCAGGGATACACGCCGACTGGTGCGGTTGAACAAGGTGGTATTCAGGGCAACTTCCAACTGCTGGATCAGGCCCGTGACCGAGGATTGTGTTTGAAAAAGACGACGCGCGGCATGGGTGAAACTGGCCTCCTGGGCCACGGCGACAAACGCGTTCAAGTGCTTGAGCGTGATGTGCTTGGGAAGTCTGTCCATATCATTTTCTGATTAATCAATTAACTTAAACAATTTTTCATATTAATAATACCTTTGGATAATGCGGTCAACTCCCCTTTTTGTGGGAGGGTTAGTGGAGACGTAGATGCAGACAGACGACCGCAGGCTGGACGTCAAGATCAGCAATGGCTGGATTATTGATGGCTTGGCCACCCCGCGTTGGCGTGGTGATGTGGGTATTCGAGAAGGACGGATTGTCGCCGTGGGCGACTTGAGCGCCTGGCACGCCGATCAATCGGTGGACGCCAGCGGCCATGTGGTGGCTCCCGGGTTTATCGATACTCACGGCCATGATGATTTGATGTTCATCGAGCGGCCTGTTCTGGACTGGAAAACCAGCCAGGGCATTACGACGGTTGTGGTCGGCAATTGTGGCGTCAGCGCTTTCCCGGCTCCTTTGCCCGGTAACTCGGCAGCGGCTTTGGCCTTGCTGGGCGATTCTCCCTTGTTTGAAGACATGGCGCAGTACGTGCAAGCTGTGCGCAAGCTCAAGCCCATGATCAACGTGGCGGCTTTGGTCGGTCACGCGAATTTGCGCATGGCCGTGATGCAGGACCCCTTGTCCCAGCCGAATGCCGATGAGCAAAAGGCCATGGAAGCCTTGCTGGCCCAGGCACTGGAAGAAGGCGCCGTGGGCTTTAGTACCGGCCTGGCTTACGAGCCCGGCTGCATGGCCGAGCCGGCCGAACTGGAAGGTCTGGCCCGTGTTGCCGCTTCCAAAGGCTCTTTGCACACCAGTCATATTCGCAATGAAGGCGACACGGTGCAGGAGTCGGTAGAAGAAGTGCTGGCGGTAGGCCGCCAGACGCAGTGCGCCACCCTGGTGTCGCACCACAAGTGCATGATGCCGGCCAACTGGGGCCGCAGCAGCCATACCTTGGCCAATATTGATCGGGCCCGCGCCGATGGCGTTCAGGCCACCCTGGATATTTATCCCTATTCGGGCAGCTCCACGATCCTGATCCCCGAGCGCGCCCACACCATAGACCAGATTCGTATTACCTGGTCTGAGCCTCACCCCGAGTGCAATGGCCTGTATCTGGCCGAGATTGCCGAGCAGTGGGGCTGCGACCGGGAAACTGCCGCACGGCGTTTGCTGCCTGCTGGCGCGATTTATTTTGCGATGGACGAGAAAGAAGTCCAGCGCATTTTCAGCCACCCATGTTGCATGGTGGGCTCGGACGGATTGCCTGCGGATGCGCATCCCCACCCTCGTTTGTGGGGTAGTTTCACGCGCATTTTAGGGCGGTACGTACGCGAAGATGGCCTGATGTCCCTGGAGCAGGCGGTTGCCAAAATGACAGCCATGCCTGCCTCGGTCTTCGGGCTTGAAAACCGCGGCGTGTTGCAAGTCGGCGCCTGGGCGGATCTGGTGGTGTTTAATCCCGAAACGGTGCAAGATTGCGCCACCTGGGAAGAGCCCACCTTACCGTCTCAAGGTGTGCAGACCGTGTTTGTGAATGGCGTACAGGTTCACCCTGTTGCCCCGGAGCAGCGGCCCGGCCAGGTGCTTGATCGCGCCTTTGCCGCTCAGGCACAAAGCCTGGATGCGCCGATTATCCCGCTATAAGCGGCGCGTCGGACAAGAAAACAGTCGCTGTGATCTGGGGCGGTCAACCAGGGCAGGGCGATTGCATCACATGCAGGCCGGTTTTTGAAAACTGGTCAGGAAGGATCGTTAAGGAGACGACATGAGTGTCATTCAGCAACAAATGCCAACGGGCAAGCGCAATGCTGCCATGGTGGTGTTTTTAATTGGCATGGCGATTGCCTTGTACACCCACTTTTACATGCCGGGTGAAAGCTCCCTGTGGGGCTTGACGCCGGTAGTGGTGTTTGCGCTTATAGCCTTGTTGGGTGTGGATATTGTTCTGGCCACGATTGGTGCGATTGTATTGGGCGCCATCATGACCAGTACGACGCCCATTGCCATGGGCAAACTGCTGGCCGAGTCCCTGGGCTCGTTCATCGCCGTGGTGGGTTTGATTATTGTACTGGGCGCCGGGGTGGGTGAAGTGGCTGCCCGTACGGGTGCTGCCGAGCAATTGGTGCGAGCCATTGTGAAGCGTATTGGCTTGTCCAATCCGGTGCGTGTGCGTCTGGGCATCATGGTGGCCTCCACCTTGATCTGTGGCGCTCTGGGTACGCTGGCTGGCGGTAACGCCATTATTGCTGCGGTGGTGATTCCAATTGCCGCGGCCGTGCGTCTGTCCCCTCCTGCTGTGGCTGCCTTGTTCCAAAGCGCCGGTTCCGCCGGTCTGGTGCTGGGCCCATTCACCCCTAACGTGGTGACCGTGACGGGTCTGACCGGTTTGAGCTACACCGATTACCTGCTGGTTGCCGGTCTGCCCATGGCTGCTGCTACCTTGCTGACGGGCTGGTTCATGTCCGGTCGTATTCAGAAGATGACCAAGGATCATTTCCAGTACGAAGAAGCCTCGCAAGGTCAGGCTGCTTTTGACGTGAATGCCAAGGCCTCCCCCAAGGCCGTGCGTGCTGCCTGGGCTTTCTGCATCACCATCGTGGGTCTGGCTGCAGTGGGTATTGCCTCCAAAGCGGGCTTTGCTTACGCCATTATTGTGATGGTGTCCCTGGGTGCCACCACCGGTTTGGCCGGTGGCATGAACCCACGTGAAATTCTGCAGGCCATGTATGCCGGTGCGGGCAAGCTGATCTGGATTTTCTTCCTGTTCTGGCTGTTCAACCCGGTGCTGGTGCTGGTGGATCAGTTGAACGCCTATCACGCCTTGCTGGATTCGGTGCAGCCCTATCTGGTCGGTATTAGTGGCGCCGTGCTGTGCATGTTGATTGTGGCCTTTAACGTGGTCGGTCACATTCCGGGTGCTGCCGTGGCGCAGATGACTTTCACCGCCAAGATCTTTGGTCCTGTGCTGGCGGCCGCCGGTGTGGGCCCCGCAGCCACTGCCGCCGTGATTCTGGGCAGTTCGCAGATTGACTGGTTTGGTCCTTTCCCTTCTTCAGATATGTTCGGCCAGATGGGCCTGGCGCGTTCCACTCAGCTCAAGTACATGTTGTATAACGGCTGGGCGGTCATGGCGGTCAACTTGTTGATGTTCGTCGGCCTGTTCCTGATTCTGGTCTGAGTATTGAAGGAGTGTTTGTATGTTTACCTTAGGAAGCGAGTTGCTGGATGCGCCACTGGTTCGTGAGCGCCTGCAGGAACGACTGGAGCCTTTGCTGACCCAGGAGTCCGCCCGGATTTCGATGGCGGTCTACGCTACCGACGGTACCTCCTTGTTCGAGTGGCAGGCGCAGCGCGTCATGCCCTCGGCCAGCCTGATCAAGACGCCCATGCTCCTGTGCCTGCTGGAACAGGTGGCACAGGGCAAGCTGTCGCTCGATACGGTTTACCCTCTGCCCGAGGGCGACCGTACCCCTGGCACCGGCATTTTGAGTCAGCTGCCCGGCGTGCCCAGCCTGAGCCTGCGCGAGCTGGCGCTGCTGATGATCATCCTGAGCGATAACGTCGCTACCAATGCCCTGATCGATTTGCTGGGCATGGATAACATCAACGCCTGGAGCGCCCAGGCCGGCTTGAAGCACACGGATTTGCAGCGCCACATGATGGACATGAAGGCGCGCGAGGCCGGTAAAGACAACTGGACGACTGTTCAGGATGCCTGCTCGACCTTGCTGTATCTACTGCATTCGCCTGCCCTGCCGGAAAACCTGCGTCAGCAGGGGCTGGACATGCTGGCGGATCAGCGCGAACGAGGTCACTTTGCGGCAATTTTGCCTTCTATCGCCCAACTGGCGCACAAGACCGGCTCCTTGCCCGGCTTGCGTCACGATGCCGGTATCTTGACGATGGGCGAACGCAGTGTGGTGCTGGCTGTGATGGCCGATGGCTTTACCGATGGCCGCACCAGCACCTCTTTATACGGTGGCCAGGGAGCGGGTGTCTTGTCCCGTCTGGCCTTGGAAACGGCCCGCGCCCTGCAGTATTGAGCCGGTCCGAAAGGATAAAAGTATGTCTACGACACGTGTTGCCCTGGTTCAATTGGATAGCGGCCGCGACCGCCAAACCAATCTGGACCAGCTGGAACATTGGGTGCTGGCCGCTGCCAAAGACGGCGCACAACTGATTGTGACTCCCGAGTACAGCGATGTACGTGGTGATACGGAATGGTTGCAGCAAAATGCCACGCCCATTCCGGGTCTGGTGACGGATCACATGGCCAGCCTGGCGCGCCGCACCGGTGCCTGGATTCATCTGGGTTCCATGCACGAGCGCCGTCCTGATGATCATCGCCTGGGCAACACGAGCGTGACGTTTTCACCAGAGGGTGAAATCGTGGCGCAATACCGCAAAGTGCATTTGTACGATGCGGTGGTGAACGGTCTGGAATACCGCGAGTCCGACGATTTCTGCCACGGCCAGCATCTGCAAAATGTGCAGGTCGGGGATCTGAATCTGGGCCTGAGCATTTGCTACGACATGCGCTTTGCCGAGCTGTTCCGTACCTTGCGTGCCCGTGGCGCGAATGTGCTGGTAGTGCCCGCCGCCTTTAATGTGCATACCGGCCGTGACCACTGGGAAGTGCTGTTGCGCGCCCGAGCCATTGAAAATCAGTGTTACGTGCTGGCCGCCGCGCAGATTGGCGGTCCCGGTCCTGCCATGCCGTGCTTGGGTCGCAGCATGATTATTGACCCTTGGGGCACCGTATTGGCCTGTATGCCTGATCATCCAGGCTATATTTGCGCCGATCTGGACCCCGCTCGCGTGCAGCGCATGCGTGAATCACTCCCGGCCTGGCAGCACCGCCGGGGTGATCTGTATCCTATTCCTTCTTGATTGTGTGCTGAAACAGACTGGAGTCTGCCATGACCGTACCTGCTGCCTTTGAGTTTTACCCGGGCACTGCCCCCTTGTTGATTTCCATGCCCCACTCGGGCACCTACGTGCCTTCGGACTTGCAGGCGCGTTTTACGGAGTCAGCGCGTCAGGTGCCGGATACGGATTGGCATATTCCACGCTTGTATGAGTGCGCCCAGAAACTGGGTGCGTCCGTTCTGGTGGCGACGTACTCGCGGTTTGTGGTGGATCAGAACCGCCCGCCGGACAATGCCAGCCTGTATCCCGGTCAAAGCGTCACCAGCCTGTGTCCCGTGGACACGTTTGGCGATGAACCCATTTACCAACCTGGCCAGGAACCGGACGAGCGTGAGGTTGCTCAGCGTCGCGAGACCATCTGGTTGCCGTATCACCAGAAGCTGGAAGAAGAGCTGACGCGTTTGCTGGCCCTGCATGGCCGTGTGGTCCTGTGGGATGCGCATTCGATTCGTTCGGTCGTGCCGCGCTTTTTTGAAGGCCGTCTGCCGGATCTGAATTTCGGGACTGCCAATGGTCAGAGTTGCGATCCAGCCTTGAGCGAACGTCTGATGAAAACCGCCTCGGCCAACAAAGACTACAGCAGCGTGTTGAATGGTCGTTTCAAAGGTGGTTACATTACCCGCCACTACGGACGTCCCGAGCAGAACATCCATGCTGTGCAGCTGGAAATGGCGCAGTGCTGTTACATGGAAGAGCAGTGGCCCTTTGAGTACAAGGAAGAGGCGGCCCGTAACATCCAGCCCCTGATCGAGGCCTTGCTGCGCGACGCGCTGGCTTTTGCGACCAAGTCGTAAATTCATCCTGAGCCCCGGCATAGACAGGCCGGGGCGCTACACTATCGCCTTGGCCACGGTGGCCGTAGAGCGATTCATTCATGTCTGACCTTTCCCCGCCCTTGTTCGAGAAACTGTGCTGTCCTTTGGACGGCTTGCCGCTCTCGTTTGAGGCTCCCAGCTGGCGCTGCCCCTCGGGCCATTGTTTCGATACGGCCAGCCAGGGCTATATCAATCTGCTTCCTGTACAAAACAAGCGCTCACGCGATCCGGGCGACAGCAAGGACATGGTGGCGGCGCGGCGTCGTTATCTGGAGTCCGGGGTGTACGAGCCTATCGCCGCCGGCGTGTGGCGTGCCTTGATGGATGGCCTGGAAGGAGAGGCGCCTTATGCCTGTCTGGATGCGGGCTGTGGCGAAGGCTATTACCCGCGTTATTTGCGTCAGCAGGATCAGGATGGGCAGTTGGCTCTGATTGGTCTGGATATTTCCAAGTGGGCCGTCATGGCGGCGGCGCGCAGTTCCTCGGACATACGTTGGCTGGTGGGTAGCAATGCTCAATTGCCCGTGCCGGATGGTGCTTTGGATGCCTTGCTGTGCATGTTTGGTTTTGCCGTGCCCGAGGAGTTCTTGCGTGCGCTGAAGCCGGGCGGTATCTGGGTGCAGGTTGAAGCGGGCCCAGACCATTTGCTGGAGCTGCGCCGCATTATTTATCCGACCTTGAAAGCCGACAAGGACGAGACTCCGCAGTCCCCGGTCGGTTTCAGTCTGGAAGCTGTTGAACGTGTTCGTTGTCAGATCAGCCTTGATTCACAAGAGAAAATTGCCGATCTGCTCTTGATGACGCCACATTTGTTCCGAGCCAGCGCGCAAGGGCTGGAGCAGGCTCGTCAATTGACGAGCCTGGATCTTCAGGTGGATGTGCGTATCAAGGTCTTGCGCCGTCTTTAAGCTGATCTGCTCTGAGCGTCGCTGGTGGCCGGATCGCAAATTTCTACGCGGTTGCGTCCATTGCGCTTGGCCTTGTAAAGCGCTTCGTCCGCCAGTTTCAACACTGTGCTGTGTTCTCGGGCATGCAAGGGCCAGTGCGCCAACCCAATGGAAATCGTAATGGGTGAGCCAGTTGGGCTATTGGTTTCGCTGATCAGAATGCGCAGGCGCTCGGCCAGTTGCACGGCCTGGTCTACATCCTGATCGGGCAGAAAAATACAGAACTCTTCACCCCCGACCCGACAGATCAGATCGGTATCGCGGGTACAGGCCCGCATGGTGTCGGCCAGAAAGCTCAGCACCAGATCGCCCACATCGTGCCCGTAGGTGTCGTTCACGCGCTTGAAGTGGTCAATATCCACCGTCAGCACGGAAAAGGGCGTGTCCGTTTCCTTCCATTGCTGTAGCACAACAGCCATGCCCCGGCGGTTGTTCAGGCCGGTCAGCGGGTCGGTATTGCGCTCCACATCCATGACGCCCATTTTGCGATTAACACGTTTCAAGCCCAGCAACATGGCCAGCTTGATCTGGCGGGACTCAAAATACCAGGCATGAACTTGTTCGATGCGCGAGCTGGCCTTGGCTGAATCCAGATGCGGAGCCTGACGAGCCAGTTGTCGCAAGGGTTTGGCGATCAGCATGGCCAACATCCAGATCAGGATCTGCACGGCCAGGAAAAAGGGGATGGAATTGCGCAGTACTTTGCCCAGCAGGACCGTTAATTCATCCAGCACCACTTTGGTGGGGCTTTGCACCACGACTCCCCATTTCACATCGTTGCTGGGCGCGAAACCGGCCAGCATGTCTACGCCCTTCACGTTGCGCAGGGACAGAGCGTCACTCTCGCCCTGGCTGACAGCGTCAATGGCCGGGTTGCCGTGTATGACTTCGCCAATCCGGGCGACGTCACGGTGAAAAATCAGCCGTTTGTGCTGGTCAACTACATAAATGTAAGAACCATCACGGTAAAAGTGCTCGCCCAGCAAGGCGTTCAGGCTATTGGGCTCGTGCAGGTAGATGGAACCACCTACCAGGCCTTTGTAATTGCCTTCTGCATCAAAAATCGGGTGCGACAGGAAGATCAGCAAGCGCCCGGTGGCGGACAGATAGGGTGGGCTGACCACGGGTTTCCGGGTTTTCAGTGCCAGTTGCGTGCCTTCCCCCCGCAGTGTCGTGCCAAGCAGGTTGAGCTGTTGGGGAGCATTGGCCAAAACCCGGCCCTCGGTATTCAGAATCAAAACCGAGTTAAAGCTGTTGTTTTGTTCTTTCAGGCGCCTGACTTCGTCACGTAGCATGGGCTCGTTGCCCTGATTCAGGGAACGGGAGAGTTCGTTGGCGCTATAACGAAGTTGCTGTTGCAAATTGGCGATGAAGGCATCGGTGCTGCTGGCCAGTTTCAACGCGTAGGCGCGGTTCTTTTCCAGAGCTTGCTCGATCAGCAAGGAACGTTCCGCTGAATAGGCTCCATACAAGGTGTAGCCCATGGTCAGCAGACTGCTGGCAGTAGCCAGCAAGAGAATCAGCCGGCGCAGATCAACAAAAAACATGAGGATGGGCGAACGCTCGAAGTAAAGGGAGGGGCGGGGGAGGCCGAACAGACGGGCGTAAGACGCCTAAAACATTATACGTAAAGAATGTTTCCGAGTTTGAGGAGGTGTGTCCTAAGGCCACAGGAAGGACGTCGCGCAGGGCAGGGGATTACGCCAGAGTGTAAGATGTGGAATGGTCTAGACCAATAGACAGTTACCACATGTGTATCGCTGGCTGGGTAGATTGGATGGTATCGGCCGGCACTTTTCCATGGAGATCCCGATATGAAAAGCGTAGATAGTTTTAAGGCTTTGCACCAGTTGGATGTCGGCGGGCAGTCCTACGACTACTATCGGTTAGATGCGGTTCGTGGAGATGGCCTGGATGTTGCCAGCCTGCCTTATGGCTTGAAGATCCTGCTGGAAAACTTGCTGCGCACTGAAGATGGTGGCGATGTCACGGCCGATGATATTCGCGCCCTGGCCGCCTGGGACCCGGCTGCCGAGCCCGATCGTGAAATCGCCTTTACCCCCGCACGCGTTGTGCTGCAGGACTTTACCGGCGTGCCAGCCGTTGTGGACCTGGCCGCCATGCGTGAAGCCATGCAGGCCTTGGGCGGTGATCCGCAAAAAATCAACCCCCTGGCACCGGTAGAGCTGGTTATCGACCACTCGGTGATCGTGGACGACTTTGGCAAGCCCAGCTCGTTTGAACGCAACGTGGAAATCGAATACGAGCGCAATATGGAGCGCTACCAGTTCCTGCGCTGGGGCCAAAGTGCTTTTGATAACTTCAAGGTCGTGCCACCGGGCACCGGTATTGTTCACCAGGTGAACCTGGAACATTTGGCCCGCGTGGTCTTTACGCGCGACGAACAAGGCCGTCAGCTGGCGTATCCCGATACCTGTGTGGGCACGGACTCGCACACGCCTATGGTGAACGGTCTGGGCGTGGTGGCCTGGGGCGTAGGCGGTATCGAGGCCGAAGCCGCCATGCTGGGCCAGCCCATTTCCATGCTGATTCCTCGCGTTGTGGGCTTCAAGCTGACGGGCCAAATGCCTGAGGGCACCACGGCTACCGACCTGGTGCTGACGATTACCGATATGCTGCGTCAGCATGGGGTGGTCGGCAAGTTTGTGGAGTTCTACGGCCCCGGCGTCAGCGCTGTGCCGTTGGCCAACCGTGCCACTATTGGCAATATGAGCCCTGAATACGGCTCCACCATCTCCATGTTCCCGATTGACGAGGAAACCCTGCGTTATATGGAGCTGACGGGCCGCAGCAAAGAGCAGATCGAACTGGTACGCGCCTACGCCAAGGCTCAGGGCCTGTGGCACGATCCGCAGCACGAGCCTCGTTACTCCGAGCGCCTGGAGCTGGATCTGTCCACCGTCGTGCCTTCGATTGCTGGTCCCAAGCGTCCTCAGGACCGTATTGCCTTGTCTTCCTCCAAACCGGCATTCCGTACCGCTGTGCGCGACTTGCTGGGTGACGATGTAGCGACCTACGATGAGGCCGTGGAAGAAAGTTTCCCCGCGTCGGACGTGCCTTCGCACAAGCCGCCAGCACCCCGTAAAGCTGCTGTGAAATTCACCTTGGCCGACGGTAGCCAGTGTGAGCTGGATCACGGTTCGGTGGTTATTGCCGCCATTACCTCGTGTACCAATACCTCCAACCCCAGCGTCATGATGGCCGCCGGTCTGTTGGCCAAGAAAGCCGTGGAAAAGGGCTTGAGCCGCAAGCCTTGGGTGAAAACCAGTCTGGCCCCCGGGTCGCGCGTGGTTACGGACTACTACCAGCGTGCAGGCCTGACTTCCTATCTGGACAAGCTCGGTTTTGATCTGGTTGGCTATGGGTGCACTACATGTATTGGTAACTCTGGCCCCTTGATTCCAGAGGTCAGCCAGGCCATTAACCAGAACGATCTGGCCGTGGTGTCCACGCTGTCCGGTAACCGCAACTTCGAGGGCCGTATTCACCCCGAAGTGAAGATGAACTACCTGATGTCGCCACCGCTGGTGGTCGCCTACGCCTTGGCGGGCACCATGGATATTGACCTGTACCACGAGCCTTTGGGGCAGGGCAGCGATGGCAAGGATGTATTCCTGAAAGACATCTGGCCGTCTGCCGCTGAAGTGCAGGACGTGATCAGCAAGGCGATTGCCTCGGATATGTACCGTGATGGTTATGCCGATGTGTTCGCCGGTGACGAGCGCTGGCGCTCTCTGCCTACCCCCAAAGGGGATCGTTTCGAGTGGCAGGATGATTCCACCTACGTGCGCAAACCGCCTTACTTCATTGACCTGAAGCGCGATCCAAGCCCTGTCTCGGACATTCGTGGTGCTCGCGTGCTGGCCAAGCTGGGTGATTCGGTGACAACCGACCACATCAGCCCCGCCGGTTCGATTGCGCGTACCTCGCCTGCGGCAACGTACTTGATGGATCACGACGTCAAACCGCAGGATTTCAACTCCTACGGCTCGCGTCGCGGTAACCATGAAGTCATGATTCGCGGCACTTTCGCTAACGTGCGTCTGCGCAACCAATTGGCTCCGGGTACAGAAGGCGGCTATACACGCGACTTCACGCAAGATGGCGCACCAGTAGCCACGATTTACGATGCCTCGCGCAATTACTTGAATGCCGCTGTCCCGCTGGTGATTCTGGCCGGCAAGGAATACGGTTCGGGTTCTTCGCGTGACTGGGCGGCCAAAGGCACGGTGCTCTTGGGCGTGCGTGCAGTCATTGCCGAGTCCTACGAGCGTATTCACCGCAGCAACCTGCTGGGCATGGGCGTGATGCCTTTGCAGTTCCCGGCTGGCCAGAACGCCGAAACCTTGGGCCTGACGGGGGATGAAGTCTTTGATATCGAAGGCATTACCGCCCTGAATCAGGACAAGATTCCCGAGAAGGTCAAAGTGCGTGCGGGCGATATCGAGTTCGAGGCTCTGGTCCGAATTGATACGCCTAGCGAAGCGCATTACTACCGTCACGGCGGTATCATGCAGTACGTTTTGCGGGGCTTGTTGAAAGCGTAAGCCCGGCAGCAGGTCAAGGCGTGCGCATGCACGCCCAACAGTGCGTCAGTTGTGCCCTGTGCAACTGGCGCACTGGTGTGTTTGAAGGGCCGGCACGGTTGCCGGCTCTTTGTTTGGATAAAGAAAAATGGCAAATACCCAAGAAGCGTCTTGGTCTGAACTCCTGTCTGGCCGTAATGGCTTGCGCTCACTGGCCTTGGCCGGGGGCGTGGCCGTTCATGCGATCAACGTGTACGTGGCGACCACGATTCTGCCCTCGGTGGTGGAGGATATTGGCGGGCTGGAATACTACGCCTGGAATACGACCTTGTTCGTGGTGGCCTCGATTCTGGGCTCGGCCCTGTCGCCACAAGTTCTGGAAAAATTGGGTCTGCGTCACAGCTTCTTGATGTCCTTGCTGTTCTTTGCCATTGGCACGACCCTGTGCGCGGCAGCGCCTTCCATGCCTTTCCTGCTCTTTGCCCGCACGATTCAAGGTTTGGGCGGCGGCTTGCTGCTGGGCCTGAGCTATTCTTCGATCCGGCTGGTATTTGAAGAGCGACTTTGGCCGCGCGTCATGGCCTTGGTATCCAGTATGTGGGGTGTGGCAACCTTGTCGGGTCCGGCGATTGGTGGGGTATTTGCCCAGATGGGACAGTGGCGTCTGGCCTTCTGGAGTGTCCTGCCATGTGCCGCTTTGCTGGCTATTTTGGTCTGGACGCAATTGCGCGATGCGCGTGCGCCTGAAACTCGTAAATCCGGTTCCACTTTAGGCAAGGTATTGCTGCTGACCGCTTCTGTGCTGGTCATGTCCGCAGGTAGCCTGTCTACTTCCTGGATGATCAATCTGGCCGGTGTGCTGGGCGGGGCGATTCTGGTTTATTTGATGGCGCGTGTCGACAGCAAGTCCACCAGTCGCCTGTTTCCGCAGGGCACTTACTCCATCAGCACGGCCTTGGGCAGTCTGTATGCCGGTATTGGTCTGGTCAGCGTGGCCGTGGCAACGGAAATTTTCATTCCGTATTTCCTGCAGATCATCCACCACATGAGCCCGCTGAAAGCAGGCTACCTGACGGCCTTGATGTCAGGCGGCTGGACCCTGGGTTCTATTGCCAGCTCCAGTCGGGGGCTGAAAACCGGGGATCGCATGATTATTGCCGGGCCTGTGCTCTCGGGCTTGTCATTGGCTGCCTTGGGCGTCTTTATCCCGTGGGTAGGCTTGAGTGAAGGGACGGACTATTCCTGGGCCTTGTATCTGTCTTTATTGGGAGTCGGAGTGGGAATTGGTCTGGCCTGGCCGCATTTGCTGACGCGGGTATTTCATTCCGCGCCCAAGGGGCAGGAGAATATTGCCTCGGCCGCCATTACCACCTTGCAGTTGTTCACGATGGCATTGGGTGCGGCCTTGGCAGGAATCATTACGACAGCCTCGGGCTTTGTGGACCCCGGTGGGGTGCAGGGCGCACGCCAGTCGGCGCAGGCTCTGCTGTGGTTGTTTGCCCTGGCGCCCCTTCTTGCAGCCTTCTTGTCCGGGCCTGCGCGTCGGGTGCGCCCCAGGGCTTAGTCCTGGACGGTGCTTTTGGGCAGGCGGAACAGTTCTGGATCCGGGCCAAGACGGCCGTCGGCCTGATCCAGGCTGGCAATGGCGGCCATATCGGCTTCGCTTAGCTCAAAGCTGAAAATGTCCATATTGTCGCGCTGGCGTTCGGGGGAGTTGGACTTGGTAATCACCATATTGCCCAGCTGAATCTGCCATCGCAGCATGATTTGCGCCACGGAACGGCCATGTTCCTTGGCAATCTTGTTCAACACCGGGTTGTCCCACAGCGTGCCCAATCCCAGCGGGCTCCAGGCTTGCGTCTGGATGGCGTGGTCTTCGTGGTAATGGCGCGATTCAGCCTGCTGAAATCCGGGGTGCAGCTCGATCTGGTTCAGTACGGGCAGCACACCTGTCTTGTCCAGCAAGGTTTGCAGGTGCTGGGGCAGGAAGTTGCACACCCCAATCGACTTCACACGACCTTCATTGCGCAGATTGATCAGCGTTTCCCAAGTCTGGATGTACTGGCGGTTCTTGGGCACGGGCCAGTGAATCAGGTACAGATCCACATAATCCAGCTGCAGCTTGTCCATGCTTTCTTCAAAGCCTGCACGGGTATTGTCGTGGCCATGCATGTCATTCCACAGCTTGGTGGTCACAAACAGCTCTTCGCGTGGCACCTTGGACTGACGAATCCCTTGGCCCACCTCGGCCTCGTTACCGTAGATGGCGGCGGTATCGATCAGGCGGTAGCCTGCTTCGATGCCACTGCACACCACATCGGCCGTTTGCTCGGCAGGTACCTGCCACACGCCCATGCCCAGTTGTGGCGCACGGTTATCGTCGTGGAAGGTGATTGTTGGGGGGGTAGTCGACATAGGTCTCTCCTCGGTTGAGTGCACGGCAAAACAGCCAGGACATGGCTGATGAAACCACCGCGCATTGGGAACGATCGGGCTCTAGAGTACAGGCGGTGTCAAAGCAAAAGTCCTTAAAAGGACCTGAATCCGCATGGGATGGACACGCGAAGCTTGTACGTAGGCAGGAAATTAGCTTATTGTTTTTTGTCCTGCGGCGATTATAGAGGCGTCGACTGGATTTTTTCTTAAGATGTTGCAATCTGCATCATTCATAATCCCATATAAGCTTTAGCTCTATGGGATTCCAGCTGGAGTAAGTATGAGCGTACATACCACGCAGGTCCGCGTTAGCGTACCCGCCTTGATCGCCTGCAAGGGCAAACAAAAAATTGCTTCATTAACAGCCTACATCGCGCCTATCGCACGTATGCTGGACGAGCACCTGGATATGATTCTGGTGGGCGATTCGACCGCTATGGTGGGCTATGCCATGCCCGATACCTTAAGCATTACGGTCGATATGATGGCGGCCCATGCTGCTGCCGTGGTGCGTGCGACTCAACATGCTTGTATTGTCGTGGATATGCCGTTTGGCAGCTATCAGGAATCACCCCAGCAGGCATTTGCCAATGCATCGCGTATGCTCGCCATCAGCGGTGCCCAATCGGTGAAGCTGGAAGGCGGTCAGGCCATGGCTGAAACCACGCGCTTCCTGGTCGAGCGCGGTGTGCCCGTGCTGGCACACGTGGGTTTGATGCCCCAGTACGTCAACACCATGGGCGGTTACAAGGCTCAAGGCATGACAGATGCGGCTGCCCAACGTGTGCTGGAAGACGCGGTGGCTCACGCACAGGCGGGTGCCTGGGGTGTGGTGCTGGAAGGGGTGGCAGAAGGTCTGGGTCGCCGTATTACTGAAACCATCGCTATTCCGACCATCGGTATCGGTGCTTCTCCCGCATGTGATGGCCAGGTTCTGGTGACGGAAGACATTCTGGGTCTGACCAATGGCAAGATCCCCAAGTTCGCCAAACCCTACGCGGATGTGGGTGCCTTGATCTCCCAGGCAGCCGGTCAATACGCGGCTGAAGTGCGTGATGGTTCTTTCCCCACGCTGGATCAATGTTTCGGTGTGAAACGCTAGTCCGGCTAACTATTCCGCATTAGAATATTCCGTGTTGATAAATGCGGCATTCACATAGAACGACATGGAAATTCGCCAATTAGAAGCCTTTGCAGCGGTGATGTCTGCTGGCAGTGTTACCGCTGCTGGCAGACTGCTGGACCGCTCTCAGCCAGTGGTTAGCCGCCAGATCCAGGAGCTGGAACAGGAACTGGGCTTCAGGCTTTTTACCCGCACCCGTCCGCAGGTCACCTTGACTGAACAAGGGCGCGAGTTCTATCTGGAAGCCCGGCCCGTGCTGATGAATCTGGAGGTGCTGCAAAGCCGCGCTCTGGAAATCGCCCGTGGGGGCCTGCGACCCCTGCGCATCGTGACTACTCACGCCTTGGCGATTGGCTTGGTGCCGCAAGCGCTGGGCATCATGGAGCAGCACGATCCGGCCTTCAAGCAAAAGCTGATTATTGATACGGTAAAGCCGGAAGAAGTGGTGCAAGCCATTGACGAAGGACGGGCCGATCTGGCGGTGACCAGTTTGCCGCTGGACATTGATGGCTGCACCTTGCATTGGTCAGGTCAAAGCCCCTGCTTGCTGGGCATGGCCGTCAATCATCCCCTGGCCAAACAGGAACTGGTGCGTCTCAGTGATATTCAGGGCACCCCCCTGATTTCTATCCAGAACCGCCACCGCTTGCGTCATACCCTGGCAACCGCCTTGCTGCGTGCCAGTCCGGAAGCCCCGGAAGATATCCGTCATATCGAGGTTGCCTCCTCGTTGGAAGGCCTGGTTCTGGCCAGCCAAGGGGTAGGCGTGTCATTGATTGACCCCTTTACCGCCCACGGCCTGCCACTGCCCAACGTCGTGTTGCGCCCGATTGATATCCACGTTCCTTATATGGTCGGTGTGGTGTCTTTGCGATCCCGCGAACTGCGTCCGGATGCGCAGCGCCTGGTCGAGGCCATGCGGCAGTATGTGCTGCAATTTATCCCGCGCTTTGTGCTGGGGGATGACACCGGCTTGCCCAGTACGCAGGACCCGTTCGACTCGCTGTAATCAACACGCTTGTTGATCAAGGCTCGGGCGGCTTTGCTGGATGCTCGTCCGCCTCTGCAGGTCTTAGGGGATCATTGCGTACGCCAGAACTTCCAGCTTCATGCCCGGCTCCACCAAGGCTGCAACGCCAACACTGGCGCGGTTGGGGAAGGGCGCGGAGAAAAACTCTCTGTACACCTTGTCGATGCTGTCCATGTCGGCAACATCGGTCATGTAGATCAGCACTTGGGTGACATTTTCCAGGCTGCCACCGGCCGCTTGCGTGGCCCGTTGCAGATTGGCAAAGGTCAGGCGAGCTTGCTGCTCGATGCTTCCCGTATCAATGCTGCCGTCCGGCCGCACAGGTCCATTCACCGTAAACAGCATTTCCCCCTTGGCTTTGACGGCCCAGGAAAACGCTTGCTTCAGGGGTGGCAGTCCGACGTCGACAACTTGTTTCATCACTTGCTCCGAGTAGGGGTGACCGGCAAGGACGCAAAGAGTGCGTGCGTGGCATCGCCCAAGCGGGTGTTGGGACGAGCCTGGTCAAGAATGACATCGAAGTGGTTGCGTGCTGGCATTTCGATGGGGGACAGATACCAGGCTCCCACTGCATTAAGCGCATCGGCAAAAGCCTGACTCTGGCGTTTGAACTCCGAGGTTTCGATTTCTCCCCAGCTGATGATGGCGGGCGGAAAGCCCGTCAGATCAAGCAGTTGGGGGCTGATCGCCTGTGCGCGCGCCGTGTCCAGAGACAGTGCCTCATTGATGCTGGTGCCAATCAGGGGCTGCAGGTCGTAAATGCCTGAAACCAGTACCGCCGCTGCGGGTGCCCCTACGGGTAAATCGGCATCATCTTTCCATCCACGCAAGCAGCACATGGCCGCCAGATGCGCGCCGGCAGAACTGCCGGACACGACGATACGTTGCGGGTCAAAGCCCAGTTCTTCGCCATGTTGATGCAGCCAGCGCAGAGCCTGGCGGCACTCCAGCACCATGTCGTGGACAGAGGCTTGCGGTGCCAAGGTGTAATCAATGGCGGCAAAGGCAATGCCGGCCTCGGTGCAGTCCGGGGCCGAGAATAAAGAGGAAGCCTTGGAAAGCTCCTGCCAGTAGCCGCCATGAATAAACAGCAGCAGCGGCGGGAGGGATTCCGAGTCGCGGGGTGCAGGTAAAAAGAGGTCAAGCTTATGCGCGGCGGCACTGCCATAGGCAAGCTCGGCATGCCGAGCTCCGCTTTGCAAAGCTGCTGCGCTAAGTGTGGCGTAGTCCTCGATATAGGGTGCGTAGTTCCCGCCTATACAGGAGCTGGGCGAGTATTCACGTTCGCGCTCCTGCGCGGAGAGTAAGTCCTGTGGGGCTTGCATTACAGCGCGGTCCGAACAGTCCAGATCTCGGGGAACAGCACCACATCGAGCATCTTGCGCAGGTAGCTGACGCCGCCTGTGCCGCCCGTGCCGCGTTTGAAGCCGATGACGCGCTCAACAGTCGTGACATGGCGGAAACGCCAAAGACGGAAGGCGTCCTCAATGTCGGTCAGCTTCTCGCCCAGCTGGTATAGATCCCAGTTTGCATGCGGGTCACGGTAGACCTCCAACCATGCAGCTTCCACCTCGGGGCTGGCTTCGTAGGGCTGTGTCCAGTCACGCTCCAGGTGATCGGCGGGAATGGCAAAGCCCTGGCGGGCCAGCAGGCGCAGCGACTCGTCATAGAGCGAAGGGGCACGGTACGCCTTGTCGACCATCTGGAGCAGGTCTGGCCTATGGGCATGGGGCTTGAGCATGGCCGCATTCTTGTTGCCCAGAGCAAATTCAATGCAGCGATACTGCGCGCTTTGAAAACCGCTGGAGCTGGCCAGATAAGGGCGCATCGCCGTGTATTCCGGCGGGGTCATGGTCGAGAGCACGGTCCAGGCACTGACCAGCTGCTCCATGATGCGCGAGACCCGCGCCATCATCTTGAAGGTGTCGGCGTAGCGGTCGGCTGCGATGGCTGCAGTGGCGGCGGTCACTTCATGCAGCATCAGTTTCATCCAGAGTTCGCTGGTCTGGTGCTGGATGATGAACAGCATTTCGTCGTGGGCAGGCGAGAGCGGGTGTTGAGCGCCCAGCACCTCGTCCAGGTGCAAGTAGTCGCCATAGCTCATGGATTGGCTGAAATCCAACTGCGCTTTTTCTTCCGAAACAATGCGCTCTGTCTCGCTGATTCCCTTGTCAGCCGATGCTTTGGAAGCATTCATTTGTTCTGTTCCCGGTACGTTAATAATGATCTGCGCGACCTGTGGAACAGGTCGCGTGGGTCGATAGAAAATCAAAGTCGTGTTGCGCGCCGAGGGGAGTTTGCAATACATCTTGCCCGAAGGTCTCCATCAGCGGCAGGATGCGGTCACCTGAGTAGGCGGGCATAGGGGTAAAGCTGAAATGGGTCTGTGGTTTCATAATTTCATCCCACTTAAATTTATGCGTTGATCTTATGGATTTAAGGGTCTTGCGCCAAGCTGTTTTTTATAGAAGCATAACTTTTTCTGAAAAACTTAAAAAACGGGTTTTTTTATGCAAATAGAACTGGATCAGGTGGATGGCAGTTTGCTGGCCGAGCTGCAAGGAAACGCCCGGCTGACAACAAGCGAGCTGGCGCAAAAAGTGGGTATATCGCAGTCGCCTTGCTGGCGCCGGATTCGACGCATGGAAGAAGCCGGGCTTATTTCAGGCTACCACGCCCGGCTGGATCGGCGTGGCCTGGGTTATGGCGTGGTGGCCTTTGTCAGCATCAGTGTGGACTTTCAAAATGAAGAGCGTTCGGTGCAATTTGTGGAGGCCGTGCGCGATATTCCGGAGGTGGTGATGTGTCACGGCATTGCCGGTCCGGCGGATTTTTTACTGATGGTCGTGGCCAAGGATCTGGACAGCTATTCGGAATTGTTGCAACGAAAATTGCATCGTTTACCTGGTGTTCGGCAAGCGCAGACCAGTTTTTCCTTGCAGGAATTCAAGGGCCTTAACGCGCTGCCAATCCCAGCAATGGCCGGCCCTGCAGCCTGATCAAGTGCTCTGCAAAAGCTGATGCGCGGCTCGCTCACAAAGCGTGTCGAGTCGCTCATCACGAATCAGGTGGCTAAGGGTTAGCTCTGATTTGTTGTCGTAGAAGTCCGTCCTTAGAATTGATCAAAAATCACAAATCTTTGCTCGAATTCACGTTGTGACGGAATTTAATGAAACATTCAGATGCTGCAAGCACAAGCGCTCCGCTCGAAGCTTTTCAACCCATCGTTCGGCAATCCGTCAACGAAGCGGTCTATCAAGCCCTACGTAACAAGCTGATGCACGGTGAGTACCGTGCGGGCCAAGTGCTTGGCATTCAGTACCTGGCCGATGCGCTGGGTACCAGCACCATGCCCGTGCGCGAAGCACTGCGCCGTCTGGTGGCACAGCAGGGGCTGGAGCCTTTGCCTAACGGCACTACCCGTGTTCCTTTGATCACCAAAGCCTGCCTGAGCGATATTCGCCGCGCCCGTGTTTTGATCGAAGGCACCGTCACCGAATGGGCGGGGCCTTTCCTGACTCCGTCCGTGCTGGATCAGCTGGAACAACTGGCGCAAGAAATCACCCAAGAGCGCCGCACGCCCAAAGGCGTGGCCAGCAGTCTGGAAAAAAACCGGATCTTTCATTTCACGATTTACGGAGCCGCTCAGTCTCCCGTCATGCTCGCCATGATCGAGAGCCTGTGGCTGCAGTCGGGCGCTTACTTGCGTGAAACCCGCGAGCAGCTGCACAACGAAGACTCTGCCGATCACCTGCACGAATCCACCGTCAAAGCGCTGCGCGCGGGCAATTTTGCCCAGGCGCGCCAATACATTCAGGAAGATGTTTCCTGGATCTTTGATCGCTTGGACCTGGCCGATTAAGTCGATCTCTCAACTACTCATCACCACCAAAGACCATGCTAAAAAAACATAGATCAAAAGCAGTGACCGAGGGCGTGACTCGCACCCCACACCGAGCCTTTCTGCGTGCAACAGGCCTGGACGATGATGATCTGGACCGTTCGATGGTCGCCATCATTGGAACCGCCGGAGACAACACACCCTGTTCCAAATCGCTGGGCCCACAAGCAGACAGCGTTCGCCTGGGTGTAGCCCAAGGTGGTGGCGTACCCGTCATGATGAACACGATTTCCGTGTCCGATGGCACCTCCATGAACCACGCTGGCATGCGCATGAGCCTGGTCTCGCGCGAGATGATTGCCGACAGCATGGAAATAGCCGTGCGTGGCCATGCCTATGACGCTTTGGTCGGTTTGGGCGGTTGCGACAAGACGCTGCCCGGCACCCTGATGGCCATGGCGCGCCTCAATGTCCCTTCGGTTTTCATTTACGGTGGCTCCATGTTGCCGGGCTACTCGCCCGATGGCACTGAAAACACGGTGCTGACTGCCATTGAGGGTGTGGGTCGTTATCAGACTGGTGCGATTTCCCTGGAGCAACTGCACGGCATTGAGCGCACCTGTGCCATGACCGTGGGCTCCTGTCCGGGCCAGTTCACCGCCAATACCATGGGTATGGTGGCAGAGGCTTTGGGCATGTCCTTCCTGGGTTCGTCGACCACCCCGGCGGTTTACAGCCAGCGGCACGCACTGGCTCGCCGAGCTGGTCGCCGCGTGATGGAGATTCTGGAAAACGGGGGGCCTTTGCCGCGTGATCTCATCACCCGCAAGAGTCTGGAAAATGCCGCAGCGGCTGTTGCAGCGACTGGCGGCTCGACCAACGTGGCCTTGCATATCCCTGCCATTGCGCACGAAGTGGGCATTCGTTTCACCATGGACGATCTGGCCGAAGTGTTCAACCGCACGCCGCTGATTGCCGACCTGCAGCCTGGCGGCCGTTATCTGGCTCGCGATCTGGACGTGATCGGTGGGGTGCCTGTAGTGCTCAAGGCACTGCTGAAAAGCGGCCACCTACACGGCGATGTGTTGACCATTACCGGCGAAACCTTGGCCGAAGCCCTGGAGAGCTTCCCCGATGTGGATGGCCGTATCGTGCGTAGCAGCGATCAGCCCATCCATGCGTCGGGCGGTCTGGTCGTGCTCAAGGGCAATCTGTGCCCCGATGGCGCCTTGCTGAAAATTGCCGGCTTGAAGTCTCTGGTTTTTGAAGGCCGCGCTCGCGTCTTTGAAACCGAGGAAGACTGCATGGCCGTGGTGTCCAAGCAGGCCTACGAGACTGGCGACGTGCTGATCATCCGCAACGAAGGACCCAAAGGCGGCCCCGGCATGCGCGAGATGTTAAGCGTTACCGCCGCTATTTACGGCCATGGCAATGGCGAGAAAGTGGCACTGCTGACCGATGGCCGTTTCTCCGGCGCGACACGCGGCATGTGTATCGGCTATGCCAGCCCCGAAGCGGCAGCCGGTGGGAACATCGGCTTGGTGCGCGACGGCGACCGTATCACCATCGATGCCACGCAAAGCAGCATGCAGCTGCATGTGTCCGACGAGGAGCTGGCTGCACGCAGAGAGCAATGGAAACCCTTCGTACGAGATCGTTTGGCTGGCGCGCTGGAGAAGTACGCACGCCTGGTTGGACCGACCAATGAGGGGGCAGTGACTCACTCGGGTGCTGCCGAGTGGCCGCAAGAGCAGCTTGAGGACGTATAAGATGAAACTCGGTTTTTGCGGTTTGGGATTGATGGGTGCTGCCATGGTGCAGCGCCTGCTGAAAGCGGGTCACGAGGTCAAAGTCTGGAATCGCTCCAGGGAAAAGGCCGAGCCGCTGGCAGCGCTCGGTGCGCAGATTGTGGGCACGCCACGTGAAGCGGCTGAAGGCACAGACGGCGTCTTGTTATGCCTGTTTGATGCCAAGGCTGCCGAGGCTGTGGTGTTTGGCGCGGACGGGATTGCTCAGGCAGCGGGCCTTAAATGGCTGGTGGATCACTCCAGTATCGACCCCGAGGCCACACGCAAATTGGCCGCCCGTTTGGTGGAGAGCTGCGGCGCTGACTGGATTGATGCCCCGGTGTCTGGCGGTATTCCCGGCGTGGAGGCCGGTACCTTGGCCATCATGGCGGGCGGTAGTGAAACCCATATGGCTGAAGCCGAGGCCGCCATGCGCGCCTATGCCGGCAATATTACGCATATGGGGCCTTCCGGTACCGGGCAGGCGACCAAGCTGTGCAACCAGGCCATCGTGGCGACCTCGATTGCGGCGTTGGCCGAAGCCATTGGCTTTGCCCAGCGCAATAACATCAATGTGGACAAGCTGGCCCCGGCGCTGGCGGGCGGCTGGGCGGACTCCAAGCCTTTGCAGATCTTTGCCCCGCGCATGATAGAAGCCCAAGCGAAAAGCATCGGTGCGCTGTCCACCATGCTCAAGGATATCGACACCTTGATCGCCAATGCTCAACACAGCGGTGCGCCTATGCCGGTTGCGGCCAGCGTGCAGCAAATGTTGCGCGTGGCAAGCGCCATGGGTTTGGGGCAGGCCGAAGTGTCTGCTTTGGTCAGCGTTGTGCTGCCTGAGCAGCGTGACGCCTTCCTTCGCCAGATAGACGCATAAGACAGGCGGCTCCCATGCAACTATCCGCTAATCTCAGCTGGTTGTATCGGCATCTGGACTGGAGCGAACGTTTCGAGGCTGCAGCGGCTGACGGTTTTCAAGGCGTCGAGATTTTACTGCCCTATGACTATGCACCCGGCTGGTACGCCAGTCAGTTGCAAGCCGCCAAGCTGGAACTGACACTGATCAATACGCCGATAGGCGAGGGGCAGGGCCGTTTGGGCTGGGCGGCCATTCCCGGCGCACAGGCGCAGTTTCAGGAAGCCTTTGATCGCGCCCGTGCTGTGGCACAGGCTACCGGCTGCCGCCGTATTCATGTGATGGCGGGTGACGTCAGCCCTTTTGCACAGGAAGACTGTCGGGCTGCACTGCTCAGTAATCTGGAACAGGCTTTGGCCCTGGCTGAAGCGGATGATCTGGTGCTGACGCTGGAGGCGCTCAACCGCAGCGATATGGCCGGGTACTTCTATTATTTGCCCGAGCAGGTCATTGAGGTGCTCCAGCATTTCAACTCCCCGCGCCTGCGTCTGCAGTTTGATTACTACCACTGCGTCAAAGAAAGTCTGGATGTCCCGTCCAGCGTGGCAGTCTGTGCTCCCTGGATTGGCTATGTGCAGATCGCGGGTGCCGATGGTCGCTATGAGCCTGATCTTGCACAGCATGATTTGCTGGCAGGCGTAGCCGCTTTGCCCGCCTTGGCTTACGACAGCTGGCTGGGTTGCGAGTATCAGCCTCGCGGCTTGCCTTCAGAAGGTTTGGCTTGGTGCCAGCCCTTGCGTGATCGTGGTGTGCTGGCTGCGCCACGTCAGCGTGATGCTGCTTGCATGCAGGCTGCCGGGAGATAAGCCATGAAGCACGTCTTGATTACCGGCGCCAACGGCTACATCGGTCAAGCGCTTGCTCGTGCGGCGGCCAAACTGCTTGCGGCTAATGAGATTCAAAGCCTGACGCTGACGGATTTGGCTTTTGAAGAGCAAGGCTATCCCCACCTGCCTGGACTGCGTTGCATTAGTGGTGACTTGTCCGATAAAGCCGTGCTGGGGGCGGTGCTAACGCCAGCACCCGACACGGTTTTCCATCTGGCCTCGGTGACCAGTCGGCTGGCTGAAGAGAATTTTGCACGGGGTTTGCGCGTCAATATAGACGGCACGATAGGCTTGTTTGAGCATCTGCGACAGCAAGGCCAGTGTCCCGTTGTGGTGTATGCCAGCAGTATCGGTGTCTTTGGTACGCCACTGCCCCAGCAGGTGGATGACAACACGCCCGTCGCACCCACTTTAAGTTACGGAACGCAGAAGCGGATGGTGGAACTGCTGCTTGCCGATTACAGCCGCCGGGGTCTTCTGGAT
The DNA here is from genome assembly GCF_030515105.1 of Alcaligenes sp. YSL9. Taxonomy (NCBI): domain Bacteria; kingdom Pseudomonadati; phylum Pseudomonadota; class Betaproteobacteria; order Burkholderiales; family Alcaligenaceae; genus Alcaligenes; species Alcaligenes sp. YSL9. The sequence goes on from NZ_JALXJU010000003.1 coordinate 183,577, forward strand.
GGCCGCTCGGTTCGCTTGCCTACTGTGGTTGCCCGCCCCATGACTGCTGAAACGGCCTTGTCTTCATTTGCCAGCTCTTTGATCCATGCCTTGGCTGCTGGAAGCACTTACGAGTGCCCCATCGGCCCGCAAGGCTGGATCTGGCTGCTTTCCTTGCCCGCCTGTGTGCGGCACCTTCTGACAACAGCGAGCCTGGAAGCCGCTCGCTTGCCCGCTGGTCGGGTGTGGAATCTTCCCGCCCAGCGTCTTCAGGTGGCAGACCTGGTACAGGCTGCCAAATCCCGCTATGGCCGGGGGGCCGATGCGGGATTGAGCTTTCAGTCCAACCCTCAGTTTGACCAGCAGTTTGCCCAGTGGCCGCCTTTGACAACGGCAATCGCCACGCAGTTGGGTATGCATCATGACGGCGATGCCGAAACCTTGATTGAGCAGGCCCTTGTCTCCTGACGGGCCTGGCTAACTATACCTATAACGAACTACCACCAAAAAAGGATTTCCCCATGAAGAACCGATGGATTTCTCGCCTGTTGGGTATGGCCTTAACCAGCCTGGCAGTGGCAGCTGGTCCCGCAAAAGCGGACAAGCCTGTGGAGCTGACTTTCTCTGCCTGGATTCCGCAAACGCACGTGCTGGTGGCGAACTTCATGAAGCCCTGGGCCAAAGAGGTGGAGCAGGCCACTGAAGGGCGCGTCAAGATCAACTTTCTGACCAAGGCCGTGACCAACCCGGTTGGGCACCTGGATGCGGTACGCAATGGGATTGTGGATCTGGCCTTTATTTCCTACTCCTATTACCCCGGCAATTTTGATTTGATGAAGTTTGCCATGCTGCCGTTCTCGGGCAATAGCGCCGAGTCTACTTCGTTGGCGGCCTGGGACATTTATAGCAAGTACCTGCAAGATGCCAAAGAGCATCGCGGTATCAAATTGCTAGGCATTTATGGTCACGGCCCAGGCAGCGTCTACACCACTGACAAGCAGGTACAGAACATTGCCGACTTCGAGGGCCTGAAGCTGCGCATTGGTGGTGGCATGCAGGCCGACTTGTCCAAGGCCCTGAAGGTGAACGCGGTTGTGAAGCCCGCCTCCGAATCGTATGAGCTGCTGAGCACTGGCGTGGTGGACGGCGTGCTGTTCCCGCCCGAGTCTGTGGCCTCTTTCCGCCTGGATACGGTGGTCAAGCACGCCACGGTTTTTCCCGGTGGCCTCTATGCGGATCTGCACGGCATCATCATGAACCCGAGCGCCTTTGATCGTTTGTCTGAAAAAGACCGCGAGATCCTGATGAGCCTGTCCGGTGAGCATATTGCTCGCCTGGGCGGCAAGGCCTGGGGTGATGCAGACGTGGCCGCCATGAAGATCCTGGAAGAGCACAAGGTGCAGTTTCATCCTGCCAGCGATGAGCTGATTGCCGCCGTCAAAGAGCGCACAGCGTCCTTCGAGCAGGCATGGCTGGATGCTGCCAAGGCCAAGGGCATAGACGGGCCTGCTGTACTGGCCGAGTTTCGTGCCGACCTGAAGCAGCGGGAAAGCGCGAATTGATCAGCACACGCAGACTGTCTTGAACCTGCTGTGCGCCTCGTGCGCCAGCAGCCCCGGAGCTACAAAGCATGAACTCCATTCTCTCTTTATTAAGAGCGGGTCTTCGACGTTTGACCGAGTTATGCATGGTCTCGCTGGCCTTGCTGACTCTGGCTGATGTATTAGGGCGCTACATTTTCAACGTATCGGTCATGGGGGCGGTAGAGCTGACCGAAATACTGATGGTAGGTGTCATTTTCTGCGGCATCGTGTTTGCCACCATGGAGCGCGAACACGTTGTTGTTGATTTAGTGCCTATTCCTGGTGGGGAGAAGGGTGTCCGTGTCGTCCATGTCACCAGCCACCTGCTGGCTGCTGGAATCAGTGCCTTGCTGGCCATGGTCAGCTGGACACAAGCCGAGTCGGCGGCCGAATACCTGGATCAGACCACTTTGCTGGGGCTGCCATTGGCTCCGGTTGTTTATTTCATGAGCATCATGCTGTTCGTCAACACCATCGTGGAGCTGGCTCAGCTTCGCCGGGATCTGAACGCAGACACCGCCCATCTGGAAGAAGAGGCACAGAATGACTGAAGCACTGATTGGCTTTGCAGCCATGCTCCTCTTGATCTTCCTGCGGGTGCCGGTGGCGTTTTCCATGGCCCTGGTGGGCTTTATTGGCGTTGGCATCATGCGCAATTGGCCTTCTGCCTATGCCATGACCGGCGCAGTCGTGCGTGAAAGCGGTTTTCAGTATTTGCTGTCCGTACTGCCGCTGTTCATCTTGATGGGTAATTTCATTACTCAAGCCAAGTTGTCCAAAGAACTGTATGCGGCGGCGTATGCCTTCCTGGGCCATCGTAAAGGTGGTTTGGCCATGTCTACGGTGGTGGCCTGTGGTGGCTTTGGTGCCGTGTGTGGCTCCAGCCTGGCAACAGCGGCCACCATGTCCAAGGTGGCTTATCCGGAAATGCGCAGACTGGGCTATAGCCGTGCGCTGGCTTCCGGTTCCATCGCTGCCGGTGGCACGCTGGGCATTCTGATTCCGCCCTCTATTGTCATGGTGGTCTATGCCATCTTGACCGAGCAAAGCATAGGCAAGATGTTTGCTGCCGGTATTTTGCCAGGCCTGCTGGCCATTATTTTCTATCTTCTGGCGGTGCGCTGGACGATCTGGCGTGACCCCAATGCGGGCCCTCCCGGCGAGCGCATGAGCTGGAAAGAGCGCTTGCGTGCGTTGCGCGATGTCTGGGGCGTGCTGGTGCTGTTCATCATCGTCATGGGCGGTATTTACGGCGGGATCTTCAGTTCTACCGAAGCGGCGGGGATTGGTGCGTGTGGTGCCTTCCTGTTCGCGCTGTTGCGTGGCCGTTTGACCTGGCAAGTGCTTTCCAACGTGCTGGTCGAGTCGGCGCGTACCACGGGGATGCTGTTCATGGTGCTGATCGGAGCCTTGCTGTTTTCCAGCTTCATCAACTTCACCTCCATGCCTGGCGATTTGCAGGATTGGGTGCAACAGTTCGATATGAGCCCGATCGTGGTGATTCTGCTGATTTGCGCGATTTACATCGTGCTGGGCAGTGTGTTGGAAAGTATGTCCATGGTCTTGCTGACCGTGCCTATTTTCTACCCCTTGGTGCAGCACCTGGGCTTTGACCTGATCTGGTTCGGCATCATCGTGGTGGTGGTTACGGAAATCAGCTTCATCACCCCGCCCGTGGGCATGAACGTGATGGTCCTGAAAAGCCTGCTGCCCGACGTGAAGATGAGCACGCTGTATCGGGGTGTGATTCCCTTCGTGGTAGCCGACGTTTTCCGCCTGGCGGTGCTTTTGGCCTTCCCGGTCATCTCGCTGCTTTTGCCCAAATACCTTGGATAAAAACGGATTCGCAATATGATTATCGACCAAAGAACCTACACCATCCCCACCGGCCTGCTGCGCGATTTCCTGTCCTTGTACGCGACGGAAGGACGTGCCATACAGATCGAACATCTGGGCCCCTGCCACGGCTACTACACCACGGAAGTGGGCGAGTTGAATCAGGTGGTGCACCTGTGGGCATACGAAGATATGGCTGACCGAGAGGCCCGTCGTAATGCCTTGGAGGCTGACCCCCGCTGGTTGGCCTATCGCCGTAAAGCCGCCGCTGCGGGGCATGTCATACGCCAGAGCAATGCACTGTTGAAACAAGTCGATTTCGACGTTTTTACGAGCGAATGATGACCATGAGCCAGAAAATTCTTCAAGCCTGCCCCTTGCCACCACCGCTGGCGGGCAAACTGCCCGCCTTGTGCCCGGTCGAAACCCTGAGCGATGCGCCTGATCAAGCGGCGTTCTTGCGTGAGCACGGCGCTGAATTCACGGTGCTGATCACCACCGGAACGCAGGGCGCAGACAAGGCACTGATTGATGCCTTGCCAAACCTGAAAGCGATTTGTAGCTTGGGCGTTGGCTACGATGCCATCGACCTGGATGCCGTCCGTGCGCGTGGGGTGATGCTGAGCAATACGCCGGATGTTCTAAACGATTGCGTGGCCGACTTGGCCATGGGCTTGCTAATCGATACGGTGCGGGGCATTTCTGCTTCTGACCGTCACGTTAGGCGTGGTGACTGGCCGCGTGTCGGCCCCACCATGCCAAGCACGCGGGTCAGCGGCAAGCGTCTGGGCATGTTGGGCATGGGCCGAGTCGGACAGGTGATTGCACGTCGCGCGATCGGCTTTGACATGGAGATCCGCTATCACACACGTAGCGCCAAACCCGAGTTGCCTTGGCAGCACGAGCCTTCGCTGCTGGCCTTGGCGCAATGGTGCGATTTCCTCATCGTGGCGTGCCCCGGCAGCCCGGAAACCTATCACCTGGTGTCTGCCGAGGTCTTGAACGCTCTTGGGCCCCACGGCTACCTTATCAACGTCGCCCGTGGTTCTGTCGTGGATGAAAAAGCCCTGGTCGCCGCTCTTGAAAACGGCCAATTGGCAGGAGCAGGGCTCGATGTGTTCGAGAACGAACCTGAAGTGCCAACTGAATTGCTGAGCAATGATCGGGTCGTAGTATTACCCCATGTAGGGAGCGCGACCCGTGAAACCCGAGCGGCCATGTGTGATTTGGTGTTGAAGAATGTGGAGCGCTTCGTCAAGGAAGGGGGGCTGGTGACGCCGGTGAAGTTATAAGGTGGAGTAGCGGGCTGGCAGCCTCATGTCCGGCAGATTTGGCCCGATGTCTTGTATCCTCTATCGAGTAAGGCATTCGACGCCCGCTGAAATCAGCGGCGAGAAATTTACTCTTTGGGGGTATGGCTTGTGAAAGGAAGCTGTCTTTGCCAAGGCGTGGTCTTTGATATCACCGGCTCCATTACGGATCTGCTCTATTGCCATTGCCGTATGTGTCGCAAGTCTCATGGTTCTGCGTTCAGGGCGCGGGGCAAGGTAAAGACTAAAGACTTTCATTGGCTTCGCGGGCAGGAGCTGTTGCGCTTTTATGAGTCCTCGCCAGGGGAACACCGTGGCTTTTGCTCTCGGTGTGGATCAAATATTTTGACCAAGTTTGATCAGAAGCCGGGGGAGCTAGGCTTGGCGCTAGGTGTATTGGATGATGACCCTGGTGCGCGTCCGACATGCCATGTGTTCGTAGGTTCGAAAGCATCTTGGCATGAGATTACTGATGATCTGTCTCAGTACGAAGCATTCCCGCCAGAGTAAAGGCAAGATTCCGACAGCAGAAAAACAAAACGCCAAGCTTTCAAAAGCTTGGCGTTTTGTTTTATTCGTGGTGCCGGCTAAAGGAGTTGAACCCTCGACCTTCGCATTACAAGTGCGCTGCTCTACCAACTGAGCTAAGCCGGCGAATTGACGATTATAGCCGGGTTTTTCGCCAAGAAGCAATCACCAGAAAAATATTGCTGTGGTGCACACCACGCCAGCCCAGCCAATAGATAGGTTCTGGTTATAAGAGCATGATGAAAATGTCGTTTTAAATGCCTTTTTCCCTACCCATAATCTGATCTATCCAAGCTGCGCTTATATAGATAGCACGCGATTGAACATCAGTGACGGGCTCCGAAGGCCGCGTCCGGGACCTTTGGGGAACACCATGAAATTGAAGTCTGTTGTTGGCTCTGCCTTGTTGTTGGCATCTTTGCTGGGTGGCACGGCCAGTGCCCAGGTTTCTTTGCTGAACGCCTCGTTTGACGTGGCGCGCGAGACCTTTGCGGCGATCAACCCCAAGTTTGTTGAACACTGGAAAGCGACGACTGGTGAAGACATCAAAATTGACCAGTCTTTTGCCGGTACCTCCCGTCAGGCCCAGGACATTATTCAGGGCAAGAAAGTAGACACTGTCACCTTCAACCAGGTTACCGATATTGAGTTCCTGGCCGAGCGCGGTGCGGTTGCCAAGGATTGGGCCAGCAAGTTCCCGAACAACAGCTCGCCTTACTACAGCACCATCGCTTTTCTGGTGCGCAAGGGCAATCCCAAGAACATCAAGTCCTGGGATGATTTGGTACGTGACGATGTGAAGCTGGTGTTCCCGAACCCCAAGACCTCGGGTAATGCTCGCTACACCTATTTGGCGTCCTGGTTGTACGCCAATGAGGCTTTCGGCGGTGACGAAGCCAAGATCAAGGAGTTTGTCGGCAAGGTGCTGGGGAATGTAGAAAGCTTCCCCACAGGTGGTCGTGGTGCGACCGTGGCGTTTGCCCAGAATGGTCAGGGCGACGTTTTGCTGACCTTTGAATCCGAAGTGATCAATATTGCTGCCAGCGATGAGTTCAAGGGCAGCGAGCTGGAAGTGGTGGTGCCCCCTGTCAGCGTATTGGCCGAGTTCCCGGTAGCCGTGGTGGACCGAGTGGTCGACCAGAAAGGCACTCGCAAGGAAGCAACCGAATACCTGAAGTTCCAGTACACCCCCGAGATTCAGCGCCTGCTGGCTGGTTTCAACTACCGTGTGACGGATCCTGCCGTGGCCAAGGAGTTCGAGTCCAAGTACGCGCCGGTCAAGCTGATCAATCCTACTGATGTTCTGGGTTCCTGGACTGACATCCAGAGCCGCCACTTTGCTGCTAACGGGGTGTTGGACCAGTTGCTGGCCAAGTAATTCATGAGTCGTACTCTTGTGGGCGGGGCGCAGGATTCCGGGGCGAAGGCTGCGCTAAAGCCCATCTTCTTTCTGCGCCGCCCCGTCATGCCGGGTTTTGGACTGAGCTTTGGCTTTAGCGTCCTGTACCTGTCCATTATTGTGCTGCTGCCTTTGTCGGCCTTGTTCATGTACGTCAGTGACATGAGTCTGGCCGATTACTGGCGTGCGGTGACTGATAAACGCGTTGTCAGCAGTTATCAGGTCACGATCAGTGCCGCTTTTTACTCCACTGTGATTGCCAGTGTGGTGGGCTTCATCATTGCCTGGATTATCACGCGCTTTGAGTTTCCGGGGCGCCGTCTGATTGATGCTTTGGTGGACCTGCCGTTTGCCTTGCCAACGTCGGTAGCAGGTTTGACCTTGGCGACGCTATTTGTGCCTGGTGGCTGGTTTGGCCAGTTTCTGCCGGAGGGTTGGAAGGTTGCTTATCAATACCCCGGTATTGTGTTGGCCATGACGTTCACCAGTTTGCCCTTTGTGGTACGTATCGTGCAGCCCGTGATTGAAGAGCTGGGTGCCGAGTATGAAGAGGTTGCCCACACCTTGGGTGCCAGTGGCTGGCAGACCTTTAGCAAGGTGGTGTTCCCACCGCTGATTCCTGCTCTGGTGACTGGAGCGTCTCAAGCTTTTATTCGTAGCCTGGGTGAGTTTGGCGCAGTCATCATGATTGCGGGCAATATTCCCTTCAAAACTGAAGTGTCGTCCCTGATGATTTTTGTGCGGCTGCAAGAGTTCAATTACCCGGCCGCTGCCGCGATTGCCTCGGTGATCTTGATCGCATCCTTGCTGCTCTTGTTCACCTTGCAGATGGTGCAGAATCGTCTATTAGGCTGGCAGCGGAGGGCACCATGAGAAAAACACCTAAAAGCACCGCAGACCGCCTGATTTTGGCCTTGGGCATTGTGTTGGTGCTGGGGCTGCTGGTAGTCCCCTTGGTACTGATTTTCTCCAAAGCCTTGGGCGATGGTTTGCCTGCCTTGTGGAGCAATCTGCAAGAGGACTATATGCTGCATGCCATCGGGTTGACTCTGTTTGTGGCGGTGCTGACGGTGCCCCTGAATATGGTCTTTGGCATCTTGCTGGCCTGGTGTCTGACGCATTACCAGTTCCGTGGTCGTCGTCTGCTAAGTACCTTGGTGGATTTGCCTTACGCGGTCTCTCCGGTGGTGGCGGGCCTGTGTTACCTGGTGGTCTACGGTGTGGAGTCGTCCCTGGGGCAATGGCTAAGCGCGCGTGATATTCAGTTGATGTTCGCCTGGCCGGGTATCTTGATGGTCACTATCTTTGTGACGACGCCTTATGTGGCTCGTATCCTGATTCCCATCATGCAGGCTCAGGGCTCGGATGCACAGGCGGCGGCTTTAAGTCTGGGTGCAAACGGCTGGCAGATCTTCTGGCATGTGACGCTGCCGGATATCAAATGGGCCTTGCTCTATGGCGTGGTGTTGACCAATGCCCGTGCGATTGGGGAGTTTGGGGCCGTGTCTGTGGTGTCGGGCACCATCATGAATCAGACTTTGACCTTGTCCTTGCTGGTGGATCAGCTGAACAACGATAACAAGGCAGCAGCGGCTTTTACAGCGGCTGCGCTGCTGGCGGTGTTCGCGATTGTGTCCGTGATGCTCAAGAGCCTGCTGGAGTGGCGTGTGGCGGCTGGGCGTCGCCGTAATCAAGCGGAGGCAGTACAAGGGTAGATGGTGGGTTGGATGCTTGGGAAATATTTTCAGTGGCGTTAGGTGGCTGAGTATTCCCTGAGGTGGTTTAAGTAGCTGATACTGATCTGCCAAGCCAAGCCAAGCCAAGCCAAGCCAAGCCAAGCCAAGCCAAGCCAAGCCAAGCCAAGCTAAAGCCAAAGCATGGGTGAATGCCGAGCTTGGAACCCAAATAAATAGAGCCCCATGCGGGGCTCTATTTTTGTCTGCGTCGAACGCGCCTTATTTGACGATCTTCAGGTGCGAGACCTTGTCAGCGTCTTTCTTGGCAGCGGGAGCTTCCGGAGCCGCTTCAGGAGCGGCGTCCGGTGTGTCACCTTCTGCGTAAGGCTCGGACTCCACCACCTCAAAACCCATACCAGCGCCTGTTTCGCGTGCGTAGATGGCCGATACAGCTGCCACGGGTACGAAAATGTCTTCCGTGACGCCGCCAAAGCGGGCCTGGAATTCAATGTAGTCGTTGCCCAAGATCAGGCCATTGGTGGCCAGATGTCCGATATTCAGGGTGATTTGTCCATCCTGAATATGGCCGCGTGGAACAACCGTGTTGGCGTCTACCGTGACCACGATGTGTGGGGTGTATCCGTGGTCGGAACACCATTCATGTAGAGCGCGCAGCAGGTAAGGCTTGGTCGAGGTTTCTTGCATAGTGGATTAGCGACGCATGACTTTTTCGGAAGGAGTCAGTGCTTCAATGTAAGCAGAACGCGAGAACACGCGCTCGGCGTACTTTTGCACAGGAGCAGCGCTCTTGGGCAGTTCGATACCGTAGTGGTCCAGGCGCCAGAGCAGGGGAGCGATCGCCACGTCCAGCATGGAGAACTCTTCACCCAGCATGTACTTGTTCTTGAGCAAGATGGGAGCCAACTGCGACAAGTGGTTGCGGATTTGTTGACGAGCCAGTTCTTGTGCCTTGGCATCCGCGTTGCGGCGGTCTTCCAGGGCGGCCACGTGCACAAACAGTTCCTTTTCGAAGTTATACAGGAACAGACGTGTGCGGGCGCGCATGGTGGGGTCCGCAGGCATCAGCTGAGGATGCGGGAAACGCTCATCAATGTACTCATTGATGATGTTCGATTCGTACAAGATCAGGTCACGTTCTACCAGGATTGGCACCTGTCCGTAGGGGTTCATGACGGCGATATCTTCAGGCTTGTTGTACAAGTCGATGTCGCGGATCTCGAAATCCATGCCTTTTTCAAACAACACGAAACGGCAGCGCTGTGAGAATGGGCAAGTTGTTCCAGAGTAGAGCACCATCATGGTAGGAGATTCCAGTCGTAGAAATAAAAACAAGAGCCTCACGGCTCAGAATTTAAAACCCTGCAAGGGGTTTTAACAATAAAAAGCCGGGCAGGCTAGTTAGGCCTGCCCGTCTAGCATAGCGTTTTACTTGATGTCTTTCCAGAAAACGCTGTTCAGGCGCCATGCAACGGCAAAGAACAAGAGCAGGAACAGGATCACGCCCACGCCAATTTTCTTGCGCTCCAGCTGCACAGGCTCGGCCATCCAGTCCATGAAGTTGGCCAGGTCGGCCACGTCGCTGTCGTATTTGGCAGCAGCCTTGGCGTTAACAGGCTCAAGCTTGACGTTGTCGGTAGCGTGGCCGGTGTAATCGGCCAAAACTTCTTTCTTGACGTCGGAGAAGCCGGCTGGATCGTAGGTGGCTGTGGTCTTGACCCATTCCTTGCTGCCATCGTCCTTGGCTTCCTGAGCTACGGTCGTGCGGTGCAAGGTGACGCCACCTTGGCGCTCCCACATGGCGTGAGGCATACCCACGCTTGGGAAAACCAGGTTATCCCAGCCGGTTGGGCGGGATGCGTCACGGTAGAAAGTGCGCAAGTAGGTGTAGATGTAGTCTGCGCCGCTGGGGCCCAAGTTGGTGGACTTGGCACGCGCAATCACGGACAGGTCCGGAGGAGCGGCACCAAACCACTTCTTGCCCATTTCAGGGGTCATGGCGATCTTCATCAGATCACCCACCTTGTCCGAGGAGAACAGCAAGTTTTTCTTGATGTCCTCTTCGGTCAGGCCGATGTCTGTCAGCTTGTTGTAGCGCATGGAGTTGGCGCTATGACAGTTCAGACAGTAGTTCACAAACAGTTTTGCGCCATTTTGCAACGCCGCCATGTCATTCATGCGGTCGGGCGCGCGCTCCAGGGCATAGCCACCTTCGGCGGCACCAGCCACCGTGCAGGTAAGGGACAAGGCCAGAGCGCCAAGCAGTTTCTTAATCATGGTCATTCCGTTTCGTGTTGGGGGCCTAGTGAGGGCGGAAAGTCACGCGATCAGGTTCGGGTTTGAACGTACCCATGCGGCTCCATACTGGCATCAGCAGGAAGAAGGCCAGGTAGATCACCGTACCGATCTGGCTCAGCAGGTTGAACAAGTCGTTCGGAGCCTGTGTGCCCAGGTAACCCAAGATCAGGAAGTTGATGATGAAAATCGCGTACAGCACTTTGTGCCAGGTAGGACGGTAGCGAATCGACTTCACAGGCGATTTATCCAGCCAAGGCAGGAAGAACAGGATCACGACCGTACCACCCATGGCCACCACGCCCCAGAACTTGGCGTCGATAACACGCAGCAGCACAGCAACAGCGATCAGGACAGCGGGTACGACCAGGCGCCAGATACCGGGCAGCTTGCCTTTGACGAACAGCACCAGAGCACCCAGCACGGAAGCACCGGCCAGAACCCAGGTAAAGTCGGCAGTCGTGGCACGCAGCATGGAGTAGAACGGCGTGAAGTACCAGACAGGAGCAATGTGCGGAGGAGTCTTCAGTGCATCGGCAGGGCTGAAGTTGTTGAACTCCAGGAAGTAGCCGCCCATTTCAGGGGCAAAGAACACAATAGCGGCAAACACAATCAGGAAGCCCGCCACACCCAGGATGTCGTGCACGGTGTAGTAAGGGTGGAAGGGGATGCCATCCAAAGGACGACCTTGAGCGTCTTTGGGGCCTTTCTTGATTTCCACGCCGTCGGGGTTGTTGGAACCCACTTCGTGCAGCGCGATCAGGTGAGCCACAACCAGACCCAGCAGGACCAGAGGCACCGCAATCACGTGCAGAGCAAAGAAGCGGTTCAGGGTGGCGTCGGACACCACGTAGTCACCACGGATGAAAATAGCCAGATCAGGACCAATGAAAGGAATGGCCGAGAACAGGTTAACAATCACCTGGGCGCCCCAGTAAGACATCTGGCCCCATGGCAGCAGGTAGCCCATGAAGGCTTCAGCCATCAGACAGAGGAAAATGGCAACGCCAAAGATCCAGACCAGTTCACGTGGCTTGCGGTACGAACCGTAAAACAAGCCGCGCAGCATGTGCAGGTACACCACCACGAAGAACATGGAAGCGCCTGTGGAGTGCATGTAGCGGATGATCCAGCCACCGGGCACTTCACGCATGATGTATTCAACCGACTCAAAGGCCAGCTTGGCATCAGGCTTGTAGTTCATGACCAGGAAAATACCAGTCACGATCTGGATAACCAGCACCAGCAGTGCCAGAGAGCCAAAGAAGTACCAGAAGTTGAAGTTCTTCGGCGCGTAATATTCTGACATGTGCTCTTTGTACATGGATGTCAGGGGGAAACGCCTGTCAATCCATCCCAAGAGTCCTGTCGTTTCGACGGTTTTCTCGCCAGCCATGAAACGGCTCCTTTATCTTTTTAAATAGTACGTATTGGGTTACAGCCGCCTTAGGCCTTGTTGTTTTCGTCTACGCCGATGGTAACCATCGTGCCGTCAGCCGAGAACTCGTAGGGCGGGATTTCCAGATTGTCTGGAGCAGGCTTGTTGCTGTAGACGCGGCCGGCCAGGTCGAACGTGGAGCCGTGGCAGGGGCACAGAAAGCCGCCTTCCCAACCACCGGGCAGACCAGCGCCAGCGCCAGCAGCCAGATGCGGGGTAGGGGAGCAACCCAGGTGGGTGCAGATACCGATACAGATAAAGATTTCAGGGCGACGCGAACGGTATTCGTTCTTGGCGTACGCAGGGGTGTAACCGGGGCGATCCGAGTCAGGGTCGGCCAGCTGGCTGTCCAGCTTGGGCAGTGCGTCCAGCTGCTCTTTGGTGCGGTGCAGAATCCAGACGGGTTTCCCGCGCCATTCCACGGTGCGCATCTGACCGGGGGCGATACCGGAAATATCGACCTCTACGGGAGCGCCGGCCGCTTTTGCTTTCTCGGAAGGAGCAAAGGAGCTGACAAAGGGAACAGCTGTCGCCACACCAGCGACACCACCTAATGCACAGGCGGTGGCGACCCAGGTGCGGCGCGAAGGATCGGGCGGAAGATTGAAATCAACCGCGCCTATGGCATCGGGCTGTGTCGTATTCTGACTCATTCTAGTATCCTTATTCCTGCCCGACTCGGGCAATACCACAATTTACGGATTTGGGCCTGGGTATATTATTCAACCGCACATTATACGCGTTACCCAGCGCAGCATAACTTGATCAAAGGTGAACATATGAACAAGGCTCGAGGTTTCCTGAACGAATTCCGGGAGTTCGCAGTTAAGGGCAACATGATGGACCTTGCGGTCGGTGTCATTATTGGCGCTGCTTTTGGCAAGATTATCGACTCGCTGGTAAAAGACATCGTCATGCCCGTCATCAGTTTCATCCTTGGCGGCGAAGTGGATTTTACCAACCAGTTCACGGTCTTGCGTACACCAGAGGGCTTTACCGGCCCAGAAACCCTGGAAGCTCTGAATGCGGCCGGTGCTGTTGTTTTGTCGTGGGGTAACTTCCTGACCATTTTCATCAACTTCATCTTGCTGGCCTTCGTGGTGTTTTGCATGGTCAAGATGATTAACCGTATGCGTGCCACCGTGGCCAAGGCTGAAGCTGCTGAGGCCGTACCCGAACCAACCCCTGAAGACGTCATCTTGCTGCGCGAGATCAGGGATTCGCTGAAAAAATAAAAGCCCAGACTTATCAAAGCTTTAAGGTGCCTTTCGGCACCTTTTTGTTTATGTAAACCCACCGGCAGGGTCAAGTTTGCCCGCGCCGGATGCCTGATTTTAGCCTTTCAGGGCCTGGGCTTGTCTAGCCTGCGGCGCTTTAAAGCTTGTTCAAGGTCATATGTGCGGGTTTTTGATGAAATCAGATCGGGTTGTCCAGATCGATGAACTCCACTTCTATGCCAAACTGGCGAGCGATTTCTTCGCCCAAAGCCTTGGCCCCATAGCGTTCGGTTGCATGATGGCCGGCTGCCATGAAGGCAATGTTGTTTTCCTGTGCACTGTGAAATGTCTGCTCCGAAGCCTCGCCGCTGATGTAAAGATCGGCCTGCGCGGCGATGGCGCTATCAATAAAGCCCTGTGCCCCTCCTGTGCACCAGGCTATTCGGCGGATTTTCCGTTGTAAATCGCCAACAACCAGTGGCTGCCGTTGTAAATTATTGCAAACTGTCAGGCTGAATGTTTCCAGTGAAACAGGGGTTGGCAGTTCACCCAGCCAGACCAGTCCATCCGGACCACAGGTTTGTGCCACGCCGTCTGCGTCGCGCAGCACCTCGATGCCTAACTGGCGAGCCAACTGGGCGTTATTGCCCAGGACAGGGTGAGCGTCCAGGGGCAGGTGATAGCCCAAGAGGTTAAGCTGATGCGTCAGGACGCGTTCGATACGAGTTTTTCGGGCGCCTACAATGCACGGGTTTTCGTTTTTCCAGAACCAGCCGTGGTGCACCAAAATTGCGTCCGCCTGGCGGGCAATAGCGGCATCAATCAGTGCCAGCGAGGCCGTCACGCCGGTGACGAGTTTGCCAATATAGGGCTTGCCTTCGACCTGAAGCCCATTGGGACAATAGTCCTTGAAACGGGCGACATCCAAGGTGCTATTGAGCCAGCTGGCCAGTTCGGCTGTTGAAACCTGAGTCATGGAAATCCTTATCTGAAAGAGTGCTATGCGTCGATTGTGGCTAGTGTTTGCTCAAGCGGTGACAATTTGTCTGGCGGGCTTTTTTATTGTAGTGACGCTGCGACCGCAGTGGGTGGGCGCGCCCGAGGCTCCCGTCCGCTCCACGAATACGGTGGTTTTGCCTGCACCGGTTCCGTCCCTGATCCCCGCGCCTGCTATGGAGCAGGATGGCCCGCTGTCTTATGCCTCGGCTGTCACTAGCGCCGCGCCGGCGGTCGTTAATGTGTACACCAGCAAGCATTTGGAAGGCAATTCCCCCTTGCTGGAAGATCCTGATCTGCAGCGCCTGTTTCGCGAACTGCCCGACTTGATGGGTCGCCGCTCCACAATCAACCTGGGTTCGGGCGTGATCGTACACGAGCAGGGTTATATCCTGACCAATTACCACGTGATTGAAGCGGCCGATGCCATCGAGGTGGCATTATCGGATGGACGTCAGGCCAAGGCGCGTCTGATTGGCTCGGACCCTGAAAGCGATCTGGCCGTGCTGAAAGTGGATCTGCCCAAGCTGGCTGTGATTCAGACCCAGGAACAGGATCAATTGCAGGTGGGCGATGTGGTGCTGGCCATTGGCAATCCTTTCGGAGTGGGTCAGACCACGACGATGGGCATTGTCTCCGGCTTGGGACGCAATCGCCTGGGCATCAATATTTACGAAAACTTCATTCAGACCGATGCCGCCATTAATCCCGGCAACTCGGGTGGGGCTCTGGTGGATGCGGTTGGCCGTCTGGTGGGAATCAATACCGCTATTTATTCCGAAACAGGCGGTTCGCTGGGTATCGGTTTTGCCATTCCGTCCTCGACTGCGCTGGCCATCATGAACGAAATTATCCGTAATGGTGAAGTGACACGCGGCTGGCTGGGCCTGGAGCCACAGGACATTACTCCGGACCTGATCAAGTCTTTCAAACTAAAGAGTGATGCAGGTGTGATTATTGCCAGTGTGCAACGTCACGGCCCGGCTGCCGAGGCGCATTTGCAGGTGGGCGATATTGTGTTGCGCTTGAATGGTCAACAAGTGGCCGATTCAATTGGCCTGCTCAATCAGATTGGCCCAGTGCAACCCGGGCAGACCGTGACATTAAGCGTATTGCGCGATGGCAAGGAGCTGGACGTTCCCGTCAAGGTCGGTATGCGACCTCAGGTGCGCAAATAGGGCCAGCAGCTTCTCCTCTTCGCTGGAGTTCACTGAAAGAGCGTAACGGTGCGTTCAAGGCCTTCCAGGCCGTACAGGCTCTTGGGTAGTGTGTGATGCTTGTGTGGTCAGGCGATTTGCATTTGGCTACGCTGTTTTGCAGATCGTAGTGGCGCGAAGGCTTGGCAAGGTATCTAAAAAAAATGGCTCTCTGGGCTACTCCTTTTGGAGCAAGGCAAGAGAGCCATTTTTGGGTCTGCACGCCATGTGACGCGTACAAACAGGTGTTGCTTTGATCGTTTTACAGATCCAGCTCGCGGCCTTCGCTGTTTTCCGCTTCCCGTTTCTTGATCAGGCTGGCGGCCAGAATCCCTAATTCATAAAGCAGGCATAGCGGGGCGGCCAACAAGATCTGGCTGACCACATCGGGCGGAGTCACGATAGCGGCGATCACAAACGCGCCCACAATTACATAACCACGGATTTCGCGCAGCTTGGCTACCGTTACAACGCCTGTTTTCACCAGCAAAATCACGGCGATAGGCACTTCAAAGGTAATGCCAAAGGCCAGGAACATGGTCATGACAAAGCCCAGATAGGCTTCGATGTCCGGTGCTGGTGTAATCGATTGCGGGGCAAACGAGGCGATGAAGTGAAACACGGTGCGGAACACCACGAAATAACAAAACGCCATGCCGGCAATGAACAGCAAAGTGCTGGTCATGATCAGCGGCAAAGCCAGCTTCTTTTCGTGGTTGTACAAACCTGGCGCAATAAAGGCCCATGCCTGGTAGAGCACGATAGGCAAGGCCAATACGAACGATGCCATCAAGGTGACTTTGACCGGCACCATGAAGGGGGTAATCACCCCGGTGGCAATCATGCGCGTACCCTCGGGCAGAGAGCTCATCATGGGCTGGGCCAGCACATCATAAATGGCCGAAGCGCCCGGATACGTAAACAGCACGATAAAAATCCCGACCACGGCAATGACCGCGCGCAGCAGGCGTGTACGCAGCTCGACCAGGTGGGAGATGAAGGTATCTTCTTGAGGCGCTTCGGTGCTCATGCCGTCGGTCCTTTAGAGGGGTGGGCGGGAGCATCCGTAGGACGGGGAGCGTCGTCACTGGCTGGCGCACTGGGCGCTGGCTGGGCGGCTGCATCCGTATCGGGCTGACTGGCAGCCGATTCTTTCGCGGGGGTGGCGTCGGGGCTCGCCTTGACGCTCTCGGCGGTATCCGAGAAGGCCTTGCGTGCGGACTCCGACGCGTTTTGCAGGGTGTCGCGGGCTTCTGTCAGAGGCTGGCTGATGCTTTTGCCCGTGTCCTCGACCGAACTGCGCACCGAGCGCGCGGCGTCCTCCATCTGGTCTTTGAGCTTGTTCACCTCATCCAGATTGATTTCGCGTTGGATATCGGTCTTGACCTCGTTAACGTAGCGCTGCGCGCGGCCAAGCAAATGGCCGACGGTGCGCGCTACTTTAGGAAGACGTTCGGGACCGATGACGATCAGGGCAACCACTCCAATCAGGAGCAGTTCGCTAAAGCTGACATCAAACATTCAGACTCACACAAGAAGGGGATCAGGCGCGATCGGATTTTTCCTTGGCCTGCACGTCGATCGTTTGAGGATCGGCAGCGCGTTGGCTGACGGTTTCGGGTGTTTTTTCTTCTTCACCCACGTCTTTCATGCCTTCTTTGAAACCTTTGACTGCACCGCCCAGATCCGAGCCGATATTACGCAGTTTCTTGGTGCCGAAAACCAGGGCAACGATGACCAGAACGATCAGCCAGTGCCAAATGCTAAAGCTACCCATAATGTATCTCCCTTAAGCAGCCATGGCTGCGCGTTGTTGCCATGGGCGCTCACCGCCCAAGATGTGCATGTGTAAATGGTTGATTTCCTGCCCGCCATCCAAACCGTTGTTGATGACAATGCGGAAACCGCCTTCAGGGCCGGGGCGACAACCAGCCTTTGCGGCCAGGGAAGGTGCCAAAGCCATCATTTTACCCAACCATTCGCTATCCTGGCCCGATACGTCCTGCATGGACACGACGTGTTTCTTGGGGATTACCAGGATATGGATAGGTGCAGCTGGGTTGATGTCGTGAAATGCCAGAAAGTCCTCGTCCTCGTACACTTTTTTGGACGGGATCTGATCGGCAGCAATTTTACAAAACAGACAGTTCTCGCTCATAGCAACCTCGGTAGCGAAGCACTTGCTGGGCAAGTGCCAAAAATCTAGGTATCAGGACAGTGTAGCGCGTCTAAATGACAGAATTACACCTGGTCCTTAGGGCGCGAAGCTTTTTCTTCCAGGCCTGATGTACCTTCGCGGCGCAGCAGTTCTGTCAGAACATCGCGGGGCTCCAGACCGTAGTAAGTCAGGGCCACCAGGCTATGAAACCACAGGTCTGCCGTTTCGTAGACGATGCGCTCGCGTTCTTCATCCTTGGCAGCCATGACCAGCTCGGTCGCTTCTTCCCCGATTTTCTTCAGGAATGCATCCGGTCCCTTGGCCAGCAGCTTGGCGGCGTAGGAAGAGGATGGGTCCCCGCCTTGTGCAGGTAGGCGGGACTTCAGGGTGCGGCCAAGATGATCGAGGATGGTCTCGACAGTAGGTTGTTCGCTCATCGGTAAATATGCTCCGGGTCTTTCAGGACGGGGTCAACCGTCACCCATTGTGCCTGATCGCTCTGGCCTTGCAGCTGGCGATAAAAGCAGCTTTCACGACCCGTATGACAGGCGATCTGGCCAACCTGCTCCACGCTAAGCAAAATAACGTCGCCATCACAGTCCAGGCGCAAGTCGCTGACATGCTGCACGTGGCCGGATTCCTCGCCCTTGCGCCACAGGCGCTGGCGGGAACGCGACCAGTACACGGCGCGGCCGGTGCTGACGGTCTCTTGCAGGGACTCCTGGTTCATCCAGGCGACCATCAAGATTTTGCCCGTGGCCTGGTCCTGCGCAATCGCGGGGATCAAGCCTTGTTCATCAAAGCGGATTTCAGCCAGCCAGGCCGGTAAGTCAGCCATTAGCGTCGCACCTGTATACCTTGCGCAGCCATGAAATCCTTGGCTTCGGCAATAGTGTGTTGACCGTAGTGGAAGATGCTGGCGGCCAGTACGGCACTGGCGCCGCCCTTGATCACGCCATCGGCCAGGTCTTGCAGGCCGCCCACTCCACCAGAGGCGATAACGGGAACGGAGACCGCCTCGGACACGGCACGAGTCAGTTCCAGATCAAAGCCGGATTTGGTGCCGTCGCGGTCCATGCTGGTCAGCAGCAGTTCGCCGGCGCCGTATTCGGCCATGCGGGCTGCCCATTCCACCACGTCCAGGCCGGTTCCACGACGACCGCCGTGGGTAAAGACTTCCCAGCGGGGGGCTTCGTTCTCAGCACTGACACGGCGTGCATCAATGGCGACGACCATGCATTGCTTGCCATGGTGATCGCTGGCAGCACGCACCAGGTCCGGGTTGCTGATGGCGGCGCTGTTAATGGACACCTTGTCCGCACCGGCATTGAGCAGGCGCTGGATGTCGGCCACTTCACGCACACCACCGCCCACTGTCAGGGGGATGAAAATCTGACTGGCCACCTGTTCGATGATGGGCAAGATCAGATCACGGTTGTCCGAGGTGGCCGTAATGTCCAGGAAGGTCAGTTCGTCGGCACCCTGGTCGTTGTACTTGCGGGCGATCTCGACCGGGTCTCCGGCATCGACCAGATCCACAAAGTTGATGCCTTTGACCACACGGCCAGCGGTCACGTCCAGACAAGGAATGATGCGGCAGGCTAATTCGTTGGTGACGTCCTGGCTCATGCCTGGTACTCGTCAGCGAAGGTTTGCGCCTCAGCAAAATTCAGGGTGCCTTCGTAAATGCTGCGACCCAAAATCACACCTTCGATGCCTTCGTGCTCTACGGCACACAGGTCTTCGATGTCTTTCAGGTTGGTAACACCGCCGGAGGCGATGACGGGAATCTTCACGTGCTGGGACAGCTTGACGGTGGCTTCGATGTTCACGCCAGTCAGCATGCCGTCGCGGCCAATATCGGTGTAGATAATGGACTCGCAGCCGTAGTCTTCAAATTTCTTGGCCAGATCCAGTACGTCGTGGCGGGTCAGCTTGCTCCAGCCGTCGGTGGCGATTTTGCCGTCACGGGCATCCAGGCCAACAATGATGTTGCCAGGAAAGGCGCTGCAGGCGTCTTGCAGGAAACCAGGGCTTTTGACAGCGGCAGTGCCAATAATGACATAGCTCATGCCAGCGTCCAGGTAGCGCTCGATGGTATCCAGGTCGCGGATACCACCGCCGATCTGTACGGGAATTTCACCGTCGATGGCAGCAATGATGGATTTGATGGCTTCGCTGTTCTTGGGCTTACCGGCAAAAGCGCCGTTCAGGTCCACCAGATGCAGGCGCCGGGCCCCTTGTTCCAGCCATTGTGTTGCTATTTTGGCCGGATCATCCGAGAAAATAGTGGCATCGTCCAGGTCACCCTGGCGAAGGCGCACACAACGCCCGTCTTTGAGGTCGATGGCGGGAATCAAAAGCATGGTCTTTAGCCGTAAAAAACGTAAGAAATACTGGGTCGGAAAAAGTCAGAACAACGCCGGGAAGCTTGCTTGAAAAATCATGGCTTCCAGTTGGCGAAATTCCGGAACAGTTGCAGGCCGTTGTCTGCGCTTTTCTCAGGATGGCATTGCAACGCAAAAATATTAGCGTTTGCTATCGCCGAGGTAAAGCGTTGGCCATAGTGCGTCGAACCACAAGTTTGATCTATATGCAGCGGATCGACAAAGTAGCTATGAACAAAGTAAAAGAACGCGCCATCCTCAATGCCAGCCCATAAGGGATGATCCTGAGTCTGGTGTACGCGGTTCCAGCCAATATGGGGCACTTTCAGCCCGGGGCCGGAGGCGTGGTCGCTGCTTTTGTAGTTCGGGCCCTCAAAACGGCGCACTTGGCCGGGAATCAGACCTAAACAGGGGACATTGCCTTCCTGACTGGAATCGAACAGCATTTGTTCGCCTACGCAAATGCCCAATAGGGGCTTGTTGCGGGCGGCTGTCAGCAAGGCATCGCGCAAACCGGATTGGTCCAGGTGGGCCATGCAATCGGGCATGGCACCCTGGCCGGGTAAGACAACCCGGTCCGCATCCAGAATGGCTTGAGGGGTTTGAGCAAGAACGATGCGCGCATCAGCTGCGGCGGCATGCAGTGCTCGGGCAACCGAGAAGATGTTGCCCGAACCGTAATCGACAATAGCGATAGTGGTCACGATGTGTGTCCGAAGGACGTTTACAGAACCCCTTTGGTCGAAGGCACCACGCCTTCGCTACGTGGGTCCAGCTCCAGAGCCATACGCAATGCTCGGCCAAAGGCTTTGAACACGGTTTCGCACTGGTGGTGTGCGTTTTCGCCGCGCAGGTTATCGATGTGCATAGAAACCAGGGCGTGATTGACAAAACCCTGGAAAAACTCGCGTGCCAAGTCTACATCGAACTGGCCGATTCGTGCGCGGGTAAAGGGCACAAAATAAAACAGGCCGGGGCGACCGGAGAAGTCCACCACTACGCGCGACAGCGACTCGTCCAAGGGCACATAGGCATGGCCGTAGCGGCGCAGACCGGCTTTGCTGCCTACGGCCTTGGCAAAAGCCTGGCCCAGTGCAATGCCGATATCCTCGACAGTGTGGTGATCATCGATGTGGGTGTCGCCCTCACAGTGCACGTCCAGGTCAATCAGACCGTGGCGGGCGATCTGGTCCAGCATGTGGTCCAGAAAGGGCACGCCGCTGTTGAGCGAGTGACGGCCGGTGCCGTCCAGGTTAACGGCCACGCGGATGCGGGTTTCATTGGTATTGCGGGTAATCTCGGCGGTACGCATATCAGTGCCGGCGGCAAGGCCGGTATCAGGATTGGTTCAATCGGAATTGCGCGCTGGCAGCGTGGGCGTACAGGCCCTCGCCTTGTGCCAGCGTAGCGGCTATGGGTCCCAATGTTTGGGCGCCTGATTCTGAAACCTGAATAATGCTGCTGCGTTTCTGGAAATCGTAGACGCCCAAAGGTGACGAGAAACGCGCAGTGCGTGCCGTCGGCAGGACATGGTTAGGCCCGGCACAGTAATCGCCCAGCGATTCGGAACTGTAAGGGCCCAGGAAAATGGCGCCAGCATGGCGGATTTTGCTCAACAAGTCCTGGGCGTTACGGGTAGAGACTTCCAGGTGTTCCGGCGCGATATGGTTGCTGATCTTACAGGCCTCGTCCAGATCGCGGACGTGGATCAGGGCACCGCGACCAGACAGGCTGCGACGGATGATGTCCGCGCGTGGCATGGTGGGGAGCAGACGTTCGATGGCCGCTTCAACCTGGTCCAGGAAGTCCGCATCGGGACACAGCAAGATGGCCTGGGCCAGCTCGTCGTGTTCAGCCTGGGAGAACAGGTCCATCGCCACCCAGTCAGCAGGAGCACTGCCGTCGCTGATGATCAGGATTTCGGACGGGCCGGCAATCATGTCGATGCCAACGACGCCAAAGACGCGGCGTTTGGCAGCGGCGACATAGGCGTTGCCGGGGCCGACAATCTTGTCTACCGGCGGGATGGTGTCCGTACCGTAAGCCAAAGCGCCTACAGCCTGCGCGCCACCAATAGTGAACACGCGATCGACACCGCCCAGGGCGGCAGCCGCCAGCACGATGGGGTTGCGCACGCCATCGGGTGTAGGCGTGACCATGATCAGTTCTGGAACACCAGCCACTTTGGCAGGAATGGCGTTCATCAGAACCGAGGAGGGGTAAGCGGCCTTGCCACCGGGGACATACAGTCCCACACGGTCCAAGGGAGTAACTTGCTGACCCAGCACGGTGCCATCGGCTTCCGTGTAGGTCCAGGTTTCAGTGCGCTGATGCTCGTGGTAACGACGCACACGCTCGGCGGCCTGTTCCAGTGCCTTGCGCTGATCGGCAGGCAGGCTGTCCAGAGCCGCAAACAGTTCTTCTTTGGAGATTTCCAGTGCCGAGGCCTGTTCAACAGCCAGTCGGTCAAAGCGCTGGGTGTAATCCAATAAGGCCGTGTCTCCCTCATGCTGGATACGATGCAGAATTTCGGCACAAGCGTGCTCGATAGACGCGTCTTCGGACGCTTCGTAAGCCAGTAGAGTGCGCAGTTCGGCATCGAACTGGGCGGATTGGGAGGTCAGGCGATGGATCAGTGACATGTCGCTATAGGAAAAAGCTAAGGTTCAAGGGCCAGTGTATAACATTTCGCTTAGGCAAAAGGCGGTCTGCGCCTTTTGCGCAAGCAGGATTGTCAGGCTGTTTATCCCCCGCCCGTGGTAGGGGAAGTTTTACTCGTCTACCGAAGCGCGAGAGAAAGCGTCGATCAGGGGTTGCAACTGGGCACCACGGTTCTTCATGGCAGCCTGATTGACGATCAAGCGCGAGGAAATGGGGGTGATGTCTTCCACTTCCACCAGCTTGTTGGCACGCAAGGTGCCTCCGCTGGAGACCAGGTCCACAATGGCGTCGGCCAGACCGACCAGCGGAGCCAGTTCCATGGAGCCATACAGCTTGATCAAGTCCACATATACGCCTTTGCTGGCGAAGTGTTCGCGGGCAGCGCGGGTGTATTTGGTGGCGATACGCAGGCGCGAACCTTGCTTGACGGCCGAATGGTAGTCAAAGCCTTCGGCCACGGCCACACACAGGCGGCAACGGGCAATGTTCAGGTCCACGGGCTGGTACAGACCGCCGGGGTGCTGTTCCATGTGCTCGTACAGCACATCCTTGCCGGCAATTCCGATATGGGCGGCACCGTATTGCACGTAGGTTGGCACGTCGGTGGCACGCACAATAATCAGACGCAGGTCCGGGTTATTGGTGGGCAGGATCAGTTTGCGCGACGTTTCGGGGCTTTCCAGCACCTTGATGCCTGCCTCTTCTAGCAAGGGCAGGGTTTCGTCAAAAATCCGGCCTTTGGACAAGGCCAGCGTCAGAGGTTGATTTAAACCGGCGGGACTCATTGGGTTTCCTTGCTGCTGATTCGCTCGATGTTGGCGCCTACGGCTTGAAGCTTGGCTTCCATGCGGTCGTAGCCACGGTCCAGATGGTAGATGCGTTCGACGGTAGTGTCACCCCGAGCCGCCAGGCCTGCAATGACCAGGCTGGCCGACGCACGCAGGTCGGTTGCCATGACGGTGGCGCCAGTCAGGTAAGGAGCGCCGGTAACGACGGCCATATGGCCTTCGATATCGATCTGTGCACCCAGTCGGTTCAGTTCCTGTACGTGCATGTAGCGATTTTCAAAGATGGTTTCCACGACCGAGGCGGTGCCGTCGGCAATGGTGTTCAGTGCCATCAATTGAGCCTGCATGTCCGTGGGGAAGCCGGGGTATTCGCTGGTACGGAAGCTGACCGCCTTGGGGCGACCATTCATGCTGGCCTTGATCCAGTCCGAGCCGGTGTCAATCTGCAGTCCGGCTTCGCGCAGCTTGTCCAGCGTGGCGCCCATGGCGTCAGCATCGGTATTGCGCAAGGTCAGTTCGCCACCGGTAGCGGCAACGGCGCACAGGAACGTACCGGCTTCAATACGGTCGGGGCAGATGGTGTGTTTGGCACCGTGCAGGCGCTCGACACCGTCAATGACGATACGGTCGGTACCGTGGCCCTGGATCTTGGCACCCATTTTGATCAGCAGCTCGGCCAGATCAATAATTTCCGGTTCGCGGGCTGCGTTTTCCAGAATGGTTTGGCCTTCAGCCAGAACGGCGGCCATCATCAGGTTTTCGGTGCCGGTCACTGTCACCATATCCGTGCGCACCACGGCACCGCGCAAGCGTTTGGCGCGGGCATTCACAAAGCCGTGCTCGACATGGATTTCCGCCCCCATGGCCGCCAGACCCTTGATGTGCTGATCTACAGGGCGCTGACCAATGGCGCATCCACCGGGCAGGCTGACGCGGGCCTCGCCAAAGCGGGCCAGCAGGGGGCCCAGCACCAGAATGGAGGCGCGCATGGTTTTCACCAGTTCGTAGGGCGCTTCCAGATTGGTGATGTTGCCTGCATTCAGCTCCAGCGTGCCATTGCGTTCCTGGGTGACACCCAACTGACCCAGGAGCTTCAGGGTGGTGTCGATGTCACGCAGGCGCGGGACATTGTCCAGGTACACCGTGTCGGCAGTCAGCAGACTGGCGCACAGAATGGGCAGGGCAGCGTTTTTGGCGCCAGAGACGGTGATCTCGCCATTCAGGCGTTGTCCGCCCGTGATGCGTAATTTATCCATTCGGATTGGCCTTGTATTCGTCGGGGGTAAGCGTGCGCATGGACAGGGCGTGGATTTCGGCTTTCATCCGGTCGCCCAGGGCTTTGTAAACCAGTTGGTGACGCGCAATCAGGCGTTTGCCTTCAAAGGCGGTGCTGACGATCAGGGCCTCAAAGTGCGAACCGTCGCCTTGCACTTGCAAGTGTTCACAGGGCAGGTTGTCGGCAATGTATTGGTGAACTTGTTCGGGGGTCGGCAACATGAAATCAATTCCGTAATTTATAGCCTGAGGCAAGCAGGCGTAGCGAAATCAGACACAGCGCAACAAAGACGCTGGCGACAACGGTCAGGCTGAACCAGGGAGAAATATCCGAGGCGGCAAAAAAACCGTAGCGGAACCCGTCAATGGTATAGAGCAACGGGTTCCAGTGTGAAACAGTTTGCCAAAACGGCGGCAGGCTATGAATCGAATAGAACACGCCCGACAGGAACGTCGCAGGCATGATCAGAAAGTTCTGGAACGCGGCCAGTTGGTCAAACTTTTCAGACCACAGTCCGGCGATCAGACCCAAGGTGCCCATGATGCCGCAAGACATGACGGCAAACACCAATACCCATAAGGGCTTGGCTACAGGCAGGGACACGAAGAACAGCGACACCAGCCACACACAGAGGCCCACACAGACACCGCGGGCGATGGACGCCAGCAGATAGGCGGCGAAAATCTCGCGGTGCGACAGCGGTGGCAGCAGGATAAAGACCAGATTGCCAGTGATGCGGCTTTGAATCAGTGATGAGGACGGGTTCGCAAAAGCGTTTTGCAACATGCTCATCATCATCAGGCCCGGAATCAGGAAGGCGGTGTAGGGCACGGAGTCGTATACCGTGACGCGGCCTTCCAGCACGTGGGCGAAAATCAGCAAATACATCAGCGCCGTCAGTACGGGCGCAGCAATGGTCTGAAAGCCCACTTTCCAGAAACGCATCAGCTCTTTGCGCAGCAGCGTAGGAAAGCCCGAGCCCATCTTGGGCTGAGGGGGCAGGCTCAGGGTGCCGATCTTGGCAGCGGGGGCGTCCGTGTGTTGAGGCACGCCCCAGTGTTTGGGAGAATTGTTCTGGTTCACAGTGCGACTCCCATTTTTCCTTCGTTGTGCATGATGCGCACAAATGCATCCTCCAGATCGTGGCCGCCTGCGCGCTCCATAATGGCTTGCGTGGTATCCAGGGCGACGATCTTGCCACTTTTAAGCATGGCCAGGCGACCACAGAGGGCCTGGGCTTCTTCCAGATAGTGGGTGGTCAGCAAGATGGTGTGGCCTTGTTGATTCAGGCGAATGATGAACTCCCACAGCGTGCGGCGCAGGTCCACGTCCACACCGGCAGTGGGCTCATCCAGAATAATGACAGGGGGGCGGTGCACCAGCGCCTGGGCGACCAGAACGCGGCGCTTCATGCCGCCGGACAAGGCGCGCATGTTCACATCGGCCTTGTCGCTCAGGGCCAGATTGGCCAGAATCTCGTCGATCCAGTCGTCATTGTTTTTCAGGCCAAAGTAGCCCGATTGCAGACGCAAGGTTTCACGGACGGTGAAAAAGGGATCGTAAACAATTTCCTGTGGCACCACGCCCAGCGATTGGCGGGCTTTTTGATACTGGGTGCGCACATCGTAACCACAGACACTGACCTGGCCGCTGGTGGGACGGGTCAGGCCGGCCAACATGGAAATCAGGGTTGTTTTGCCGGCGCCGTTAGGGCCGAGCAATCCGAAAAATTCACCATGTTCGATAGTCAGGCTGACCTGATCGACGGCCAGAAAACCGGCATCGGAACGGGGAGGGGAAAACAGGCTTTTAAGTCCCCGGCTTTGGGGAGCGAAGCGTTTACTGACGTTATCGAGTTTGAAGGCGGACATGGCAATTTGGGTTGGCCTGACGCGGGTGTGGCGGTGTAAGTCGTCGCTGTAGCGTCTTTGTTAACTAAACAGGCCTACGCATGGGCGTAGACCTGTTTGGGGGTGATCAGGCTCTTTATTATAGAGTACGACTCTGGTCTGCTTAAGAATGCCCGACCAAAGCGCCCGTGCTTGCCACGGCCTGTCTTAGCTGTTTTGCTTGTTCAGCGCCTGAATCAGGCCATCAATGCCACCTTGCTCAATTTGCTGGGCAAACTGGTTGCGGTAGTTTTGAATCAGCCAGATGCCTTCCACGTTCAAGTCGTAGATTTTCCAGCCTTCAGGTGTTTTTTCCAGGCGGTAATCCACGCCAACCGGGCCACCGTTGGACTGAGTCAGCGAGGAGCGCACCACCACGTCGTCTGCATTGGCATCGCCACGGAACGGCAGGATGGTCAGCTGTGTCTTGTCATCCACGCGGGACAAGGCCCCGCTGTAGGTACGCACCAAGGTGCCCTTGAACGCTTCGACCAGCTTCTGACGCTGTTCGGGGCTGGCTTGACGCCAGTAGCGGCCAGCGGACAGACGTGTCGTCTTTTCCAGGTTCACGTAGGGCATGATATTTTCGTTCACGGCAGCCAGAATGGCGGCGCGGTCACCCTTGCGGATGGCGTCGCTTTCCTTGACCACTTGCAATGCTTGATTACCGACCGATTCAACAAACTTGTTGGGCTCCCCTTTGGGATCTGCAACTTGTGCCTGGGCTGCGACGGCGTGCAAACACAGAGCCAGGGCCGCACAGACGGTCAGGATCCAGGAAATCAGGCGAGAGGGGGAGGACTGCAAAGCAGTCCCGCCCAAGGCGGGACGGGAAATCATAAAAAACTCCAGAAGAATGTTCTGCGGGCAGCGCGTTTTTATTCGTCTGCGTCCGAGTAGTCAGGCAGGTCCTGGCTGGTGTCGTCACCGGTGCGGCGGGCTTGCACCATCGCATGGCGTCGTTGCAGGTAAGCGTCGCGTATGAAGCTGTAGCGGTCAAGGGCGATGTCGTTAACAAGTTTTTCTGCATCCAACACGCCAGCACGGGCATCCAAGGCCCACAAACCCAGGATGCTGTTGCGTACCGGTACATCCTTGATCGCCATGATCGGACCCGTGGAGGAGAAGCCTTCCAGGAAGCTGGTGCCACGTGCCACACCGTCGCGAACGGTGCTGGGGCCAAAGAAGGGCAGAACCACGTAAGGGCCAGACTTGACGCCCCATACGCCCAGCGTCACACCAAAGTCGTTGGGGATGCGCTTGGAGCCGTTCATGGTGGCAACGTCAATACAACCGCCCAAGCCCATGGTCGAGTTGAACAGGACGCGACCCAGCGTGTTGAAGAAGTCGACGTGTTCGCCTTGCAGGAAGCTGTTGACGGCCGACCAGGCATCGCCCAGGTTGTTGAAAATGTTACTAATACATGTGCGTGCAGGCTGCGGCGTCAGGGCGTTGTAGCCTTCTGCAATCGGTTTGATCAGCGCGCCGTCCACGGTTTCGTTAAAGGCGTAGATGCCACGGTTCATGCCTTCCCAGGGGTCCTGGGGGTTGGGGTTGGGCACACTGGCGCAACCGGCCACAAGCGCAGCACTGGCACCGATCAGGCTCAAACGGACTCCACGAGGCAGGGAGTAAGAGCGGCGAGTTGTTGTATTCATGGTTGTGTCGTCTGTAATGAGCATGAACGGGCGGGTTTGCTTACTCCGATTTGGAGCCGCCGTCCTTGGAGGCCGTGTTGTAGAGGAACTTGCTGATCAGTTCTTCCAGCACAACCGCGCTTTGAGTATAGGTAATGGTGCTGCCACCTTGCAGGTCCTTGTCGTCGCCACCCGCAGTCAGGCCAATGTACTGTTCGCCCAGCAGGCCTGACGTCAGGATGGAGGCCGAGGTGTCGACAGGAAACTTGTAGTGCTCGTCCATATCCAGGGTGACCACGGCTTTGAAGTCCTGGTTGTCAAAACCAATGGAGCCAACCCGGCCAACGACCACACCGCTGGCCTTGATGGGAGCGCGTGGTTTCAGGCCACCCAGATTATCGAACTTGGCCGATACCTGGTAGGTCTTGGCAAAGGAAAAAGAACTGAGGTTACCCGCACGCAGGGCCAGGAATGCCAGTGCGACCAGCCCCAGCAAAACAAACAGGCCAACCCAGAAATCGGTTTTCTCGCGATTCATAGCTGAGCAATTCCTAAATAGTTAACTGAACATAAGGGCGGTGAGCAGGAAGTCCGTGCCCAATACCGCCAAAGCGCCGCTGACGACCGTGCGTGTGGTCGCGCGAGAAACGCCTTCGGGCGTGGCCTTGGCATGCCAGCCCATATAAAGCGCAATCAAGGTCACGATCAGGCCAAACACCAGGCTTTTGATCACTCCGTTGAGTACGTCATCAATGACATCGACACCGTTTTGCATTTGCGACCAGAAGGCGCCCGCATCAATGCCGATCATCTGCACGCCGACGACATAGCCGCCCAGAATGCCGACCATGGAGAACACGGCGGCCAGAATGGGCATGGCAATAATGCCACCCCAAAAGCGCGGTACCAGCAGGCGGCGCAAGGGGTCTACCGCCATGACTTCCATGGCGGCAATCTGTTCACCGGCCTTCATCAAGCCGATTTCGGCGGTTAATGATGTTCCGGCTCGGCCTGCAAACAGCAGGGCGGTGACGACCGGTCCCAGTTCACGTACCAGAGACAGGGCGACCAGCAGGCCCAAGGCCTCTTCGGAACCATAGCGGTTCAGTGTGTAATAACCTTGCAAGCCCAGCACAAAACCCACGAACAGCCCGGAAACGGCAATGATCAGCAGCGAATAGTTGCCAATAAAGTGGATTTGCTGGGAAACCAGACGGGGGCGACGCCACAGCAGGGAAGACCGGGCCAGCAAGGCCACGAACAGGCGGCTGAAGGCACCCAGGCCGTAGATGCTATTGCGTATCGCAGCGCCTAGCGCGCTAATCGGGGCGGTGATGAAATTCATGAGCGCGTCGTCCGATTCTGGAGCCAGGCTTCAAAAGCCGGGGTGACGGGATAGTTAAAGGCGATAGGGCCGTCGGGTTCACCACGCAGGAACTGCTGCACGTAAGGATCCTTGGAGGCGCGCAGCTCGGTGGGCGTGCCCTGGGTCAGCAAACGTCCCTGGCCAACAATATAAACCTGGTCGGCAATCGCAAAGGATTCGGCCACATCGTGCGTAATCAATACTGAAGCGCAGTTCAGGCGGTCGGTCAGGTCGCGAATCAGCTGCGCGGTAATGCCCATGGAAATAGGGTCCAGGCCGGCAAAGGGTTCGTCGTACAGAATCAGCTCGGGCTCCAGCACAATGGCACGGGCCAGGGCAACCCGGCGGGCCATACCGCCGGAAATTTCATTGATGCCTAAATGGGCAGCCGCGCGCAGGCCAACGGCGTCCAGCTTGTCTAGTACACGGTCCTGAATGGCGGCTTCGGAGTCGTTTGTCAGCTCCCGCAGGGGAAACGCCACGTTTTCAAACACGTTCAGGTCAGTAAACAGGGCACCCTGCTGAAACAGCACACCCATGCGTTGACGCGTCTGGCGCAGAGCCTCGCCGTCCAGCTTGGCCAAGTCCTGGCCAAAAACCGTAACAGTCCCTTTCTGAGCACGAATTTGTCCGGTCGCAGCACGCAGAAGTGTTGTTTTTCCGGAACCTGACCCCCCCATCATGGCGACGACCTGACCTTTCTGAACGGTCATGGACACGTCCGCGAGCACGGTAAAGGCACCGTAGCCCAGCGAGGCGGAGTCCAGATTTAGTACGGCTCGGTCAGTATTTACAACCATGTCGCGGGCAAAAGGGGATAAAAGGACCTGCCATTGTACCGCTTGCAGCTCTGGCGTCTCAATGTCTTGCGCGCGATGGGGGCGGGATCGTGGCGCTTTTATGAGCCATTTTGTGGCTCTTGATACAGCCACTTACTTCAAACCGGCTTTGGTGGTGAAGTCGCCCTTTTTTGTGTCGAATTTGTTTTAGATAGCGGGTTGTATCAAGGCGAACAGCAATCCGCCGCCTGCCAGCAACCATAAAGGGTTGATGCGACTTAGCAGCAAAATGGCTGTACAGGCCAGAGCCGTGCCCCAGGCCCACAGTCCGCCTTGGGCCGCTTTCAGAATTGTGCCGCTGGCGGCCAGGATCATGCCGGCGGCAATGGGCAGCAGACCAATTTCAATGGCGCGGATGATGCGTGTGCCCTCATAGCGCTTCCAGATTGTTGCCAGGTAATAGATCAGCAGGGCAGAGGGCAGGAAAATGGCGACGGATGCGGCCAGGGCACCGGCCCAGCCAGCCGCCTTCCAGCCCACCAGGGTGACAAGCAAGGATTTCGGGCCGGGTGTCAGGCGCGACAGGGCGAACAGATCCAGAAATTCCTGATTGCTGAGCCAGCCATGGATTTCTACCGATTGCCGGTGAATCTCCGGGATGATGCTTTGCCCGCCCCCTATGGTCAGAAAAGACAGGGGCGCAAAGACGCGCATGAGCTGGAGCAAAACCGTGATCATGATTGCTCCACCGCTTTGTCTCCAAGTTGCAGCCAGGCATACCAGACGGACAGCGGTGCACAGATCAGAATAACGGGGATCAGGCTCCATTCCATGACGAAAATGCCGACAAAAACGGCCAACATGAGGGCAATGGGCACGATTCCGGTGGCTGCGCTGCGCGCCGAGCGTACGCCCATTTCAAGAGACAGACCAATAGCGGCAGCGGCAATTCCGGCCATGACTTGGGGCACCAGGGTAGAGCCCGTCAGTTGTTCCAGACCAATCAGCATCAAAATGGCCAGCAGTAGCGGGGGAAGCACCATGCCCAGCGTGGCAACTAACGCCCCAGGCCCGGCCAGCAGACGATAACCAATCCATATAGAGAGGTTCACCACATTGATGCCGGGCAGTGCTTGGGACAGCGCCAGACCGCTAAGAAAATCTGCCTGGCTCATCAGGCGCCGCTGAACAACAAACTCACGCATTAACCAGCCACTCAAGCCCCCACCAAAGCTGGTCAGGCCAATGCGGGCAAAGATCAGAAATAGAGCGCTTAAGGATAAAGGGGCAGCTTCTTGAGACCGGGTCATAGAGCAATGAAGGAGGATAGGGCTCGTCAAAAGTGGAAGTTTGAACATTCTGGCATACAAATTAAGCCGTTTTTGCCCTCTTGTGCGCTCGGGTGGCGGCCTGATCCTTCTTGCTGGGGGTGCGGCGTGGCCTTTATTGGCAAGAAAACGGCCTTCGGGCAGCGGTCGTTCAAATTTTTTTCTACCCCCAAGCGCTGCTTATTTGTTTGAAATATTTAAAGATAAAAATTAATTAAAGTGGGTGCAAAAATTAAATAAAAAATGAATTGATATAAATAAGAAAAGAATTAAAAAAATAACTTGAAACCATGTGTGATGCCCGCTTGAGGGGACGGGTGCTTCCGGCGGCTAATGAAGGGTGTAATGAGCTTTTTATGGGTTCAATCTATTGAAATAAAAGAGATTGAAACGATCGTTTGAATTTATGGTGGCTTGCTGGAGCGGCTGAGCAGCCCGATCCGGATCCAAACATGGACAGTTTCATGAAGATGGATTTGATCTATACCCATCTTTGATTGAAAATAAAAAAGACTTTATGGTCGTAAAAGCGGTTGTGCGTGTACGATTATTCGATTGCCTCGCATCGTAGAGCGTCCGTTTGGGACCTTATGCTGCGTGGGGTTTCAGTTTCCTGGAGACAAACCTATGACATCTAGTTCAGCCAGTGCAGTGACGGGCAGTGCCCGTACCTTGCGTCGGGTCGCCGTGTGCGGTGCCGGCGTCATGGGCGCGCAAATTGCCGCCCATTGCGTGAATGCAGGCATACCAGTAGTTCTGTTTGATCTGCCCGCCCGCGAGGGGCCCAAAAATGGCATCGCCCTGCGTGCCATTGCCAATCTGCGCAAAATGAATCCCGCTCCTTTGGGTACGCCAGACCTGGCCGACCTGATCGAGCCCGCCAACTACGACGACAACCTGGACCGTCTGGCCGATTGCGATCTGGTAATCGAAGCCATTGCCGAGCGTCTGGACTGGAAACAGGATCTGTACCGCAAGATCGGGCCAGCACTGAACCCTAATGCCATCATCGCCAGCAACACGTCCGGCCTGTCCATCACTTCCCTGGCAGATGTTTTGCCGGAAGCGCTGCGTCCACGCTTTTGCGGCGTGCACTTTTTCAATCCGCCACGCTACATGAGCCTGGTGGAGCTGATCCCCACGAAATACACCCAGCCAGAGCTGCTGGATGTTCTGGAAACCTTCCTGGTATCGCAACTGGGCAAGGGCGTGGTTCGCGCCAAAGATACCCCCAATTTCATCGGTAACCGCATTGGTGTTTTTGGCATTCTGTCCGTGTTCGAGCAGGCTCGTCGTTTCTCCCTGACTTACGAGCAGGTTGATGAATTGACGGGTACACGTCTGGGTCGCGCCAAATCGGGTACTTACCGTACCGCTGACGTGGTTGGTCTGGACACCCTGGCACACGTGATCCGCACCATGCAGGATCAGCTGCCCGATGACAGCTTCAAAGCACACTTTGGCCTGCCACCAGAAGTGCAGGGCCTGATTGATGCAGGTGCTTTGGGTCAAAAGACCGGTGCCGGTTTCTTCCGCAAGAAGGGCCGTGAAATCCAGCGTTTCGATGCTCAACAGCGCGATTACGTGGCTGCTGACCAGAAAATCGATCCTGATGTCGCCGCCATTCTGGCTGTACGTGACCCGGCTGAGCGCCTGCGCCAGCTGCGCGAGTCCGACAAGCCTCAGGCTCAATTCGTGTGGGCCGTACTGCGCGACACCTTCCACTACAGTGCCATTCATCTGCAAGACATTGCCGACAACGCCCGTCAGCTGGATCTGGCCTTGAAATGGGGCTTTGGTCACAAGCAAGGCCCGTTCGAGATCTGGCAGGCTGCCGGATGGCGTCAGGTGGCCGAATGGATCAACCAGGATATTCAAGACGGCAAGACACTGAGCAGCCAGCCGCTGCCAGACTGGGCGACTCGTGGTCCTGTGTGGGAAGCGCAAGGCGTGCATACCGCTGCCGGTTCCTGGAATCCGTCGCAAAGCCGCTTTGAAGGCCGTAGCGATCTGCCTGTTTACCTGCGCCACATTGGCACACCTTTGCTGGTGGGCGAGGTCGAGTCTCTGGAAACCACCACGGTTTTCGAAGATGAGTCGGTTCGCTGCTGGACGCTGCCCGCACCGCACCCACAAGACGTGCTGATCGTGTCCTTCAAGACCAAGATGCACACGCTGAGCCCTGGTGTGGTCAATGGCATGTTCAAGGCGATTGAGCTGGCTGAAGCCTCGTATCAGGCTCTGGTGGTGGCCCAGGATGGTGATCCATTCTCCGCAGGCGCTGACCTGAAAGCCATTTTGCCCGTGTTCGAGAAAGAAGGCGTGGCCGGTGTTGAGCCGGTAGAGCGCGCCATGCAGGACATGGTTCTGCGTATCCGCTACGCCCAGGTGCCTGTGGTGGCTGCGGTTGCCGGTCTGGCTCTGGGTGGTGGTTGCGAACTGGCTGTGCATTGCGCACACCGCGTCGCTCACTTCGAGTCCTACATTGGTCTGGTTGAAGTGGGTGTGGGTCTGGTTCCAGGCGCAGGTGGTCTGGCTTACTCGGCTCGTCGCTCGGCTGAACTGCAAGCCATGGGTGCACCTGATGCCCCGTTGCTGGCCTACCTGAAGCGTTTTGCTCTGGCTATCGCCAGCGCACAAGTGTCGCGCTCCGCTCTGGATGCGCGTCAGCTTGGCTTCCTGAAAGAGTCCGACACCATCGTCATGAACCGTCAGGAACTGGTTTATGTGGCCGTTCGTCAGGCACAGGCTCTGGCCAGCGCCGGTTGGCGTGCTCCATTGCCACGTCGCTTCCCGGTTGCCGGTCGCGATGGCATTGCCACGCTGAAAGCTCAGCTGGTGAACATGAAAGAAGGTGGTTTCATCTCGGAATATGACTTCCATATTGCCGAGAAGGTCGTAACCGTGATCTGCGGGGGCGATGTGGATCCAGGCTCGCTGGTGGATGAAGCCTGGATGATGGCGCAAGAGCGGCAGGCCTTCCTGGAACTGCTCAATTCCCCCAAGACCCAGGAACGTATTACTGGGATGCTGACCACTGGCAAGCCAGTGCGTAACTAGAGCGGATCAAGGAGTAGACATGACTGTACAACAAGCTTATATCGTCGCTGCCAAGCGTACGCCCATTGGAAAGGCGCCTCGCGGTGTGTTTTCGTCCTACCGTCCTGACGAGCTCTTGGCAGAAGCCATTCGCGGCATGCTGGCCGATGTGCCCAAACTGGACCCTGCCGCCATTGAAGAAGTGGTGGCTGGTTGCGCCCTGCCTGAAGGCCCGCAAGGTTTTAACGTTGCGCGTATTTCTGCCTTGCTGGCAGGCCTGCCGCATACCGTGGCCGGGATGACCGTCAACCGCTTCTGCGCCTCGGGCTTGAGCGCTATTGCGATTGCTGCTGACCGTATCCGTACGGGCCAGGCAGACATCATCGTGGCTTCGGGTGTGGAATCCATGAGTCAGGTGCCGGTGATGGGCGTGAATACCACGTTCAGCCCCGAGATTTTCACTTCGGACGAGAACTACGGGATCGCTTACGGCATGGGTCTGACTGCTGAAGAAGTAGCGCGTCAGTGGAAAGTGTCCCGTGAAGATCAGGATGCGTTTGCCCTGGCTTCACACCAGAAAGCCGTCAAGGCTTGGGAATCGGGCGAGTTCACGGGCGAAGTTCTGCCTGTGACGGTGACACGTCGTCAACCGAACCTGAGCACGCAGGAAATCTCCGTCAAAACCCAAGTGGTTGATCGTGACGAAGGTCCACGCCCTGATACCAGCCTGGAAGTGCTGGGCAAGCTGCGTCCCGTGTTTGCAGCGCGTGGTTCGGTCACGGCTGGCAACAGCTCGCAGACGTCGGACGGGGCAGGTGCCTTGCTGGTTGTTTCCGAACGCGCCTTGCGTGAGCACAATCTGACTCCGCTGGCCCGTTTCGTGACTTTCTCGGTCCGTGGTGTGCCACCAGCAATCATGGGTATCGGTCCTAAAGAAGCCGTGCCTCATGCGCTGGCCTTGGCTGGCCTGAAGCAAGACCAGATGGACTGGATCGAGCTGAACGAAGCCTTTGCTGCTCAATCTCTGGCGGTGATTCGTGATTTGGGCCTGGACCCCGAGCGCGTCAATCCGCTGGGTGGTGCTATTGCCATGGGTCACCCCCTGGGTGCGACTGGTGCCATGCGTGCCGCCACCGTGGTTCATGCCTTGCAGCGTCGTCAGCTGAAGTACGGCATGCTTACCATGTGTATCGGTACAGGCATGGGAGCCGCCGGGATTTTCGAGCGGACATAATTTCCGATCTGCTGCTGTTTCTATCGTTGCTGGACAAAGCCGCCTTCGGGCGGCTTTTTTATTGGGGCGTCCCCCGCATCGGTGGGCAATAGCACAATACGTGTAAGCAAATTTGTTTAAAACCCGCTAAATGTCAAAAAAGTAAAGTTTTGTTGTTGTCATAGAGTAGACATGGGGTCGGGCCATAGTCCTTTTCATTGTGTTGAACAGCTCACACGGAGGATGTATGGGATTGCCCTCGCGCATGGTGTCCAGCCTGCACGTTCCCCCCATGTTCTGGCAGGGACGGGTCAAGGCTCGTCTGGAGTCGGGGCAGTTTGAAGTCGACTGCGGCGAGCGCTGCTGGATTGTGCCGCAGGCCGTCAGTTGCCTGGTGCAGCCGCAAGTGGGCGACAAGGTCTGGGTAGGCGGTGCCGATGGCGAGCAGGCCTATGTGTTCGCCGTGCTGGAGCGACCCCAGGGCGGGGCTTTGCATCTGGTCGCCGAGCAGGGCTTGCATGTGCAGGCGGCGCAGGGTGGGGTGCATATCCAGTCCGAGGCGGACCTGACTTTGCAGGCAGGTGGCCATTTGCGCCAGTCTGGCCGGGAGATGAGCCTGACCGCAGGCACGCTGCGGATTTTGTCGCGCGTGCAGGAAACCGTGGCGGATCGCCTGTCCCAAGTGTGCAATCACGTATTTCGTCTGACTGAAAAAGAGGAGCGTTGGCGTGGGGGCCGCATGGATGTGCAGGCCCAGCATCAAATGCGTTTGCATGCCCGCCATACCTTGATGACTGCGCGCGAGCTGGTCAAAGTCGACGCTGACCAAATCCATATGGGGTAAGCATGCTGACAGAACGCCTTGTACAAGTGCATAGCCCGCTCGGGCCGGAGGTCTTGCTGTTTCAGGCTCTGCAAGGTCGGGAAGCCTTGTCACAGCCTTTTGAATTGCAGGTGGATGTGGTCTGCAATACCCCCTTGCTGGATTTGCGCAGCTTGCTGGGCGAGTCCCTGAGCCTGGAAATCAAAACACCTTTTGCAGTGCCGCGCTTTCTGGATGGTCGTATCAGCGCATTTCGCCTGATGGGTAAAACCGGCCGCAGCGACCGCTTCTACACGTATCGAGCCACCTTGCGCCCCTGGCTCTGGTTCTTGAGCCAGAACATGGACAGCCGGATCTTTCAGGAAAAGACCGTGCCCGAGGTTTTGCAGGACGTGCTGGGCCGCTACCCCTTTGCCTGGGAGTCGCGCCTGACGCAGGACTACCCGCGTCAAACCTATTGCGTTCAGTATCAGGAAAGCGACTTTCAGTTTGTTAGCCGCTTGATGGAACGCGAGGGGATTTACTACTGGTTTGAGCACCGTAATGGCGCCCATACCCTGGTGATGGCCGATGATGCCGGTCAACATGCGGCTGCGCCCTGGCTCTCTGAGCTGCCCTTTGTTTCCCCCGACCGGGTAGCGCATCCCGATGTTGAGCATATCCATGCCTGGCACCCGTATGAGCAAGTCACTCCGGGTCGCTACGCGACCGCTGACTACGACTATTGCAAGCCGGGAGCCAGCCTGGACGCCACGCGCAGCAACCCGGCTGAACATGCCTTGGGTGATTTGGAAGTCTACGAATGGGCGGGTGGCTACACCGAGCCTCAACATGGTGAACATTACTCCCGCTTGCGGCTGGAAGCCTTGCAGGCAGTACGTAGCCAGGCTCAAGCCCAGACTAATGCGCGTGGTGTCGCGCCGGGTTATTTGCTGTCCGTACGCAATCATCCGCGCCCCGAGGACAACCGCGACTATCTGGTGACGCAGGTCGATTACGACTTTCTGGATGTAGGCCATACCGGCGAGAGCGGCATGGCCAGCCACTACTTCATCGATTTTCTGGTGATCCCGTCCAGCCAGCCGTATCGCCCGTTGCGACGTACACCTATTCCGCGTACCTACGGCCCGCAAACCGCCAAGGTGGTGGGCAAGAGCGGCGAGCAACTGTGGACCGATCAATATGGTCGCATCAAGGTTCAGTTTTTGTGGGATCGCTACGGGCAGGCCAATGAAAACAGCTCCTGCTGGCTGCGTGTTTCCAGCCCGTGGGCAGGTGGCGGCTTTGGGGGCATTCAACTGCCCCGAGTGGGCGACGAAGTGATTGTGGATTTTCTGGGGGGTGACCCGGACCGGCCCATTGCCGTCGGTCGTGTGTATAACGCCAGTAATATGCCGCCCTGGAACCTTCCGGACAATGCCACACAAAGCGGCTTTTTAAGTCGTTCCAAAGACGGTGATCCCAGCAACGCCAACGCCTTCATGTTCGAGGACAGAGCCGGACAGGAGCGTATCTGGCTGCATGCCGAGCGCAATCTGGATACGGAAGTCGAGGGTGATGAAACCCATACCGTCGACGGTAACCGGACTACTGTGGTCACAGGCCACGATACCTTGAGCGTCATGGCAACCCGCACGACAACGGTGCAGGATCTGGAAACCGAGACATTTAATAGCGGCGTCGTACGTACGGTCATCGGGGATCTGGTTGAAACCATAGAAGGCGAGCAGACCCGAACTCATACCGGTGATGTGACGCGTACCGTGACGGGCAATGTCACCGACACCTTGACCGGCGATTTGACCCGAACCATCACCGGCGAGGTCACTCATACGGTCACGGGCGATGTCACGGATTCCATCACCGGCACTCGCAACTCCACCCAAACCGGCGATTACACCCGCACGATTACCGGCGCAGTGGATTACACCGTGACTGGCGATGTCAAAGAAACCATTACAGGTGATGTGGACCTGACCACCACCGGCAATATCACTGACACCCTGACTGGCAATCTGACCAAAAGCATTTCCGGTCCTGTGGACATTACCGCCGCAGCGGGCGTGAACATCACCACGCCTAGCTGGAAGGTGAATGTCACAGGTATTGAAAAGTGGTGGATTCCGCATACCGAAAAAGTGACGGGGTTCCGCCTGAACGGCACGATTTCCTCGCTGGATGCCTGGGGTATTCGGGCACAGGGCTATCTGGTCAATTTCCAGGCTGCCGTCATGAAGATGGACCACTCGGCCTTCAAGGACGAGAAAGCCTACGCCGCGATCAAGACCAGTGCGGTGTATCTGGGCAAGCAGGCGGTGCGCGTCGGCAGTTCGGCTCTGCGTTTGGCCAAGTCCGGCTTGCACATCTTTTTTTAAGGACGTCCGCGACGATGTTGGGACAGATTATGTGGATGGCTTTCAGCGCTTTGATGGGAGCCATCATGATTTCGATTGGTATCGCACTGGAGTGGCGGGACTGGCTGCCTTATCTGGTCATCTTGCCCATGCTGATCGCAGTGGGTGGTTTTGTGGCTGGGTATAGGGGTTTTACGCGCTATTGGCGTGCCCGTCCTGAGGAGCTCTTGTATCAGCGCCTGCATCGTGCCGAGGTCGTACCGCAACAGGCCGTGATCGTATCTCAGGATGAGCTGCTGCCAGAGGTCTTCAAATCTGCTTATCCGCTAATGCGCCTGGGTCTGGACGTGGATGGCCAGAAAACCCATGTGGATGTGCTGGTGCAGCCCGAACTGAGCAAGCGATTCAAGCCGGGTAATTGGGTCAGCGTACTGTGCGATCCGGCCAATGCTCAGCT
Source organism: Alcaligenes sp. YSL9 (assembly GCF_030515105.1). Taxonomy (NCBI): domain Bacteria; kingdom Pseudomonadati; phylum Pseudomonadota; class Betaproteobacteria; order Burkholderiales; family Alcaligenaceae; genus Alcaligenes; species Alcaligenes sp. YSL9. The sequence goes on from NZ_JALXJU010000003.1 coordinate 223,203, forward strand.
GTGTGCTCTGAACCGTGAACAGGTGACCTTGCAGCTGAAACCCGCCGCCAACTCCTATGGGGATTGATTGATGGTGGCGCTGGCTTCGCAGTTGATCGGGGATGACGCACACGCGGGTCCGGAGCAGTCAGGCAGTGCTCCTGCTCCAAGTCAGTCCTGCTCGTGCTCTCCCAAAGGACAAGTCCCATGCGCATCGTAAAGCCCTTGCGCTTGGGTGTTTTGGCACGCCCCTGGAGCTGGCGCGGACAACACGCGCTAAGCGTGTCGGTACAGGCCTGGTGTTCCATGGATGCCCCGCATGTCTTGAGCACCGATGCACGTATGTGGCAAAGCGTATCCGGCCTGATGCAGGGCGACGATGTGCTGGATCTGGCCTTGCCCAAACCTTGTGCAGAGTTTCTGGTCTCTGGCCATGCCTGCGCTCCTGGTGGTGAGCCGGTATTCCAACTGGCCGTACAAGCGCGTGTCGGCCCGATAGAAAAGCAGCTGGCTGTATTTGGGCAACGTCAGTGGCGGCAAGGCAGACCGGGGGAGGCAGAGCCTTTTACCCGCGTGCCTTTGGATGGCAGCCGTAGCTGGGGCGGGCCGCAGTATCCCGATAATCCCGCCGGCATGGGAATGGAAGCAGCCAGTCCGGGCGAACCGCTTTGCTTGCCGCAGGTAGAGCCTTGGGAAGGGCGCTTGCACCGTTCTGACCAGCAGGGCCGTCCAGCGGGTTTGGGGCCGGTATCGCCTTTGCGACCACGTCGCTTTCGTTTGGCGGGCCGTTATGACCCCGCCTGGCAGCAAGGCGATCCAGGCATGATGCTGGACAGCCTGGACCCACATTTTTTCAATGCTGCTGAACCGGACCAGTGGTGGCGTGAACAAAGTCATTGGCCCGCAGACAGTTCTTGGGAACTACACCATCTGCACGCTCAGCGACCCCGATGGAGTGGCAGCTTGCCGCAGTGGGAGGCGATCTGCTGGTATCAGGATCGTCGTCTACCTGGTCTGCAAAAGCTGGACCTGCGGCACACCACCGTTTGGTTTTTTCCTGATTTGGGCCACATGCTCCTGCTGTACCAAGGGAGCGTGCCGCTTCAGGATGCGCAGGCGCAAGATGTGAACTTATTAATGCCTGCCCTGGAGCCCTTGGACCAAGCGCGTGGCCAGGATCATTACGAGCAAGTGCTGCGCTTGCGTAGCGAAGGCGATCAGGCCGGATTATTTGCCTTGCGCGACCAGGATTTGCTACCCGCTGACTGCTGCGCACCTTTGGATGATTTTCAGACTAGCGCAGACGACCCTTTGTCCTTGACCATGCGGATGCGCCTGGAGCGCTGGGCGCAGGACGCGGCACAGGAACACCCGGCTTGGCAGAACGAGCTGTTTTCCTTGGCGCAGGCTGGGCCTCCCAAACCTATGGATGTGGACCGAACGGATTGGGTGCAGGAAGTGCGCCAAGCCAATCGCCAGCAATGGGATGCGCGTCAGCAGATGGAAGAGGGCATGGCGAAAGTGCAGGACTTGCAGCGTGAATCTCCCTTTCAGGATCAGGCCAGCACTCGTGTGACGGCTCGTGATACACAGCGCATGTTGTGCGAGCTGGATGCAGCGGCCAGCGACCAGGCGCCTGTGTCCGGCTTGCTATCCAAACCCATGGAGCAGGCCAGACGTGCGATGCAAACCTATGCCCCTGCACCGCCTGCTGCCTCTGATCTGCGTCAGCAGCGTTTGCGCAGGCGAGTGGAGTGGATTCTGGCCGGAACCCGCAATCTGTCTGGCCTGGACTTGAGTGGTCTGCATTTGCAGGACTTCGATTTCTCCGGGGTGCGCTGTGTTGGCACCTGCTTTAACGATGCGGTTCTACGGCAAGGCACGTTTGCAGGAGCTGATTGCTCGGGAGCCACATTTGTGCGGGCGCGATTGGAGCAGGTTCAATTCAATCAGTCCCAATTGGATGATGTGGATTTCAGTGCGGCAGTACTGCAATCCGTACAGTTTCGTCAGGTGCAGGCGGCCCGATGGCAGCCGCGCGAGTCCAGTTGGCAGGATGTCTTGTTCCAGCAGTCGAACCTTCAGGAGCAGGAGTGGCTGGATGTGGACTTGCTGCGCTGCACCTTCGAGACCTCGCAGTTAAGTGGCGTGCAATATTTGATGCGCTCGCGCTTGTCCGAATTGTCTTATCTGGATTGCCAGTTGCAGCAATGCGCTTGGCTGGACTGTGATCTGCGGGACCTGTCCTTGAGGGGCTCCAGCCTGGAGGACACGTCCTGGCTGCTGGGTCTGTTGGACGGTGTGCTCGATTGCCGTGACAGCCGCTGGCGTCAAAGCGTGGTGTCCGGCGTGGACATGCCGGGGTCAGACTGGCGCGGTGCCCGCTTGGAAGAAAGCAATTTGCGTGGGCTGGACTTGTCGCAATCCTGTTTTGAACAGGCCCAACTGATTCGCTGTGATTTATCCGGTGCCAATCTCCAGGGGTCGCAATGGACGCAGGCCCGCCTAAGTGACTGCATTCTGATCGAGACTGACTTTAGCCAAGCCATCATGAACAAGGTGGATATGAGCAATAGCCTGGCCGGGGGCGCGAATGTTCAAGGCACGATGCTGGATACCGTGAACTTCTTCCGCGCTGATTTGATGGGTTTGCAAACGGATGCGCGTACCCGCAGCCGCAATCTGTATTTACGCACGGCACGTCGCGACCCTGCTGGGGGGCAAGCCTGATGGACGCACATGCTTTGCGTTTGCGCATTCGGCAAGGCGAGCCTTTGCTGGGGCTGGACATCAGCGATCTGTATTTGCCACCGGGCGATTATTCAGGAGCGGTGTTCATCGCTTGCCGCCTGCCGCGTGTGCAAGCCTTGGGTGTCAATCTGGCGGGTAGCCGCTTTCATCAATGTGACTTGAGCGGAGCAGTACTGGACGCCAGTGTGCTGGATGGCTGCGCCTTTATGGAATGCGTGTTGATCGGCTTGTCCTGCAAGCATGTCCAGGCCAGGGAGGTGATGTGGCAGGACTGTGATTTACAGGGCGCTATCTGGCAAGGCGGAGCCTGGAGCGACACTCACTGGGCGCAATGCATCTTGCAATCGGGCAACTTCGACCAAGCTCTTTTGCAGCGCTGCACTTGGACTGGCTGCCGCGCAGGGGGCTTGTCCTTGCAGTCGACCCGTCTGGAAGATGTGGTGGTCACCGAAATGGATTGGCGGGGCAGCACTCTGGCCGGTAGTCGCTGGCACAGGGTGACGGCCAAAACCTGCAATTTCCAGGGCATGGATCTGTCGGGGCTGGATTTCAGCGGCAGTGTCTTGATGGAGTCCGACTTTACTCAAGCGGATCTAAGCCACGCTCGTCTTTGCGGCACCAATTTCAAGTCTGCCATCTTGAATCAGGCCGTGCTGAACAAGGTCCAAGCCAAGCAGGCTTTATTTGTTCAGGCACAGGCTCAAGGACTGCAGATTCGGGAGGCGGATCTGACACAAAGTCTGTGGGCTCAAGCCCACGCTCCCGAGGCAGATTTTCGTGGCTCTTTTTTGCAGCAGGCCTACTTCGCGCAGGCAGTGTTGGAGCGGGCCCGTTTCGAGCATAGCCAACTGCGCTATGCGGATTTCTCGTATGCAGATTGCCGTCGTGCTCGCTGGGATGGCGCACATTTTGAGCGCACCCAGTTTCATCGTTGCTTGCTGGACAAGGCCGGGCAAGAACAGGCCGCAGGCTGCCTGCCCAATGACCCGGCTTTGCACGAGTCTGAGAGCTGGACTGCGCGTCACATGAATCTTGAATAAGGAGCCCTGATGTTTGCCAATTGCCAACGGGGCGGCATGGATATTGCCTTCCCCGACATCTGCAAGACACCACCGGCTCTGTTGCCGATTCCTTACCCGAATTTTGCGACGGGCCTGATGGGTATTCCCAATGCCTGGAACATCCTGTTGCAGGGTGGGCCTGCCCATAACTTGCTCACAACGATACCCTTGAGTAATGGTGACAATCCGGGTGTGGCTTTGGGCTTGATCTCGCAAACCGTGATGTCGCGCTCGCGCTCCATTACCTGCGTACCTAATGTGCTGTGGAAGGGAATTCCGGCGACCCGTCTGACTAGCTTGAGCATGCAGAACACGGTGAATACGGTGGGCATGCGGGTAGTGCCCAGCCAGTTCAAAGTGCTGTTGCTAGGTGGCGGTGGTGCCGGGGGCGGCGCCGGTAAAGGCGGCAAGGGTGTGTCGGGCAGTGGGCCGGAGGCGGCACGCAAGGCAGCGGCACGCGAAGCCAAGCGGGCACAGCTGAAACGCAACCGGCGTCGGGGTGCGCAGCGAGAGCGTGAGGTCGAGGCCGAGCTGAAGCAGGAAGGCCACGAGGTCATGGGCACGCAGGTGTCTGCAAAAACCCCATTGACCCGCCGTGTGATCGATATACTGATCAAGGACAAGAACACGGGCAAAATCCGGGCGGTCGAAGTCAAGAGCGGGGGAGCGCGCCGCTCCGCAACCCAGAAGGCCAAGGACAAGGCAATGGAGAGCAAGGGCGCAGAGTTGATTGGCAAGAATGCACCCAAGCAGCCACTTCCCAAGAACATACGCATACCTACGGAGGTACGACATTGAAAACGCACACTGATCCCGTTAAATATGACGCTGTGGACTGGCATGTGGGCGGGGACTACCCCTCTGATCTGGGCCCGCAAGGTGGTCGCACGCACATCGGCATGTATCTGGCCTGGCTGGTGGAAAAAGGCCTGCTGGCCAATGCTTTTATGGACCGCTACCCCAACGAGGTGCGCCAGTGCCGTGATCACATGATCAAAGGCTCGCAACTGCTGCAAGAGTGTTGCGACGATGTGCTGGTCAGCGAAGACATGTCCGAGCAGGGCAAAGCCTTTAGCGATTTTTACTACGACGAGCTGTATCTGGATGATTACGTGGATACGCTGGACGACGAGGTTTTGCCATCCATCTATCACGTGCCTGACGATTGGGACAGCTACGAAACCTTGCGGCCGGTTCTGGAGCAACGCTACCAGCACTGGCGACAGGAGCAGGGGTTGGACGACTAGCTTCTCGCCAGTTTTTTTCCTTTGAAAAGCGCTGCCTGCGGGTGGCGCTTTTTCTTTATTTGCTTCAAAAAGAGCGTAAATACATCCATTTTGCAAAATAAGTAAGGAAAAATTTTCGTCAAAAAGGTGTCACCTTCAGTTCCTAGACTGGCTCCATGATCAGTTATCCGAGACGACAGCTATGGTCGAAGGAATACAGGAGCAGTGGCAGCCAGCCTGGATTTTGGCTCCCGAAAACGCCCACTACGGCGAGAACCTGGAATACGAAGCCGACTTTCTGGCCTTGATGCAGGCTTTGCAAGTACAGGGCGAGCAGCAGTTTGGCCAAACCATCATTCCGGCCCAGGTGCCGGAATGGACGCGCATCGTGCGCCTTGTGCAGGACTTGCTGGACCGCTCGGCAGATATTCGCTTGCTGGTGGTGCTGGCCCAGGCGCGTTTGCAGACAGGTGGGCTGCCCGCTTTGGTGGAAGTGTGCGACTGGCTGCTCAGCGCCCTGCAACAAGGCTGGGAGCACGTTCATCCGCGTCTGCACGACGATGGCGAGCTGGACCCCTTGCCGCGCGTCAATGCGCTGGCCGGGCTGTCGGCTATTGATGGTCTGGGTCGCCTGATGCGTGAGGCTCCCGTGGTCAGCCTGGGGCATCGTCAACTGAATTTACGTGAAGTCGGCTATGTGCTGGATGGCAGCCAGAAAGATAGCGGCCTGCCGGGTCGTGACCGTCTGGTTGAAGAGCTGCGCCGTGCCTTTGCCGCCGGCCAAAGCCAGACCGTGGCCTTGAGTCGTTTGCGTCAGTTCCGCCATGAGCTGGAGGCCCTGGTGCATCGCCATCTGGATGCCGAGTGGTCCGTGCGTCTGGACGGAGCCTGGGACACCGTGGAAGCCGCCTGCGCAGTGCTGGACGCGGCAACCTCACTATCTGCTCCTTCCGCTCCCGAACCTGTGCAGGCAAGCGACCCCACCATTCCTGTGCCCCCGCAACCTGCTCATCAGGTCGCTCCGGTGATGGGCTTGGCGAGTTGGCAAAACCTGCATGTTTCATCCCGCGAAGAGGTGGTGTTGTTGCTGGACAAGCTGGTGGCGTATTTCGAACAGCACGAACCCAGCCATCCTGCCCCTTTGCTGCTGCGTCGCGCCCAGCAACTGGTGCCCATGGGTTTTCACGAGCTGATTCGTGACCTGGCTCCCGGTGCCTGGGATCAGATCCAGGTTTTCATGCCTCGATCCGAAGTGGCGACAGCCGCTTCTTAATTCCATAAATCAACTGGAGAAGACCTGATGTCTGTGAAATCCAATTCTGGCAGCGGCCAGAAATTCCTTGGGCGCAATCGGGCTCCGCGTGTGCAAATTGAGTACGACGTTGAACTGTACGGCGCCGAGCATCGTGTGCAACTGCCTTTCGTGATGGGTGTGCTGGCGGATCTGGCCGGGCACAACACGGAGAGCCAGCCGGAGCTGGGCGAGCGCAAGTTTATGGAAATCGACGTGGACAACTTCGATGACCGCATGAAGTCCATCGCACCCAAGCTGAACATGCAGGTTCCCAACAGCCTGAAGGGCGATGGCGTGCTGGGTGTGGAAGTGTCTTTTGACTCCATGGACAGCTTTTCCCCGGCTGAACTGGCCCGTCAGATCGAACCTCTGGCCCGCCTGCTGGAAGCTCGTACACAGCTGGCGAATTTGCTGACTTATATGGATGGCAAAAGCGGGGCGGAAGAACTCTTGTCCCGTCTCCTGCAGCAGCCCGAACTCTTGCGCGCCCTGGCTGGCCGCCCGCCTCAGGCCCTGACGGTGGACGAGTCCCAGCCCGATCAGGACAACGAGCCCAAAGCATAAGGAGCCTATCCCATGACTTCCACCCAGACATTGACCGCAACCCGCGACACGGCCCAGCTGGATGAACTGTCCAGCCTGTTGCAGCAAGAGTTTCGTCCCAAAACCGAGCAGGCCCAGCAGGCGGTTGAGTTTGCTGTTACCACGCTGGCCGAGCAGGCGTTGGACCAGTCCGTGACCTTGAGCGACGACGCTTATCAAACCATTCAGGCAGTGATTGCCCAGATCGATCAGAAGATGACCGAGCAGATCAATCACATCCTGCATCACCCCGAATTTCAGCGCCTGGAAGGGGCATGGCGGGGCCTGCACCATCTGGTCAGCAATACCGAAACTGATGAGCTGCTGCGTATCCGCGTGATGCCTGCGACCAAGAAGGAATTGGCGCGCAACCTGAAGCGCTACAAAGGCGTGGCTTGGGATCAAAGTCCCTTGTTCAAGAAAGTGTACGAACAGGAATACGGCCAGTTTGGTGGCGAACCCTTTGGTTGCCTGGTGGGGGATTATCACTTCGACCACAGTCCGCCTGATGTGGAAATGCTGGGTGAGCTGGCTCGTATCGGCGCTGCCGCGCATAGCCCCTTTATCGCCGGTGCTGCGCCGTCCGTGATGCAGATGGAATCCTGGCAGGAGTTGGCCAATCCGCGTGATCTGACCAAGATTTTTTCCAATACCGAGTACGCCGCCTGGCAAAGCCTGCGCGAATCTGATGATGCCCGTTATCTGGGCCTGGCCATGCCGCGTTTTCTGGCGCGCTTGCCCTATGGCGCACGTACCAACCCGGTTGATGAGTTCGACTTCGAGGAAGACACCGACGGAGCCAGCCATGACCGCTACACCTGGGCCAACTCGGCCTACGCCATGGCGGTCAATATCAACCGATCCTTCAAGCATTTTGGTTGGTGCACGGCAATTCGCGGTGTGGAGTCGGGCGGTGCGGTCGAGAACCTGCCTTGCCATACCTTCCCCACGGACGATGGCGGTGTGGACATCAAATGCCCCACGGAAATTGCCATCAGCGACCGCCGCGAGGCCGAGCTGGCCAAGAACGGATTCATGCCCTTGGTACACCGCAAAAACTCCGATTTTGCGGCCTTTATCGGCGCCCAGTCCTTGCAGAAGCCCCAGGAGTACTACGACGCAGACGCTACCGCCAATGCCCGTTTGGCTGCGCGCTTGCCGTATCTGTTTGCCTGCTGCCGTTTTGCGCATTACCTGAAGTGCATTGTGCGCGACAAGATCGGTTCCTTTCGCGAGCGCGACGATATGGAGCGTTGGCTAAACAGCTGGATCATGAATTACGTGGACGGCGACCCGACCAACTCTTCGCAGGAAACCAAGGCACGCAAGCCGCTGGCCGCCGCCGAAGTCTCGGTGCAGGAAGTGCCGGACAACCCCGGTTATTACGCTGCCAAGTTCTTCTTGCGCCCGCACTACCAGCTGGAAGGCCTGACGGTTTCCCTGCGCCTGGTGTCCCGCTTGCCGTCACTGAAAGGCGAGCAGAACTGATTCCCACCCTGGCCTTTTGATGGCCTTATTCGACCTCCAAGGAGAAAAGCGTGTCTGTTGATATGTTCATGAAAATTGAAGGCGCCAATGGCGAATCCAAAGATTCCAACCACAAGGATTGGACCGATATCCAGTCCTTCTCGTGGGGCGCTTCGCAACCCGGCAGCATGAGTTCGGGCGGCGGTGGCGGCCAGGGCAAGGCCAATTTCAACGATCTGCATGTGGTTGCCCGCATCGACAAGGCCGCCCCTGCCGTGATGAAGCATTGCGCCAGCGGCAAGCACCTGGGCAAGGTGGAGCTGTCGGTGTGCAAGGCCGGTGGCGAGCAGGTGGAATACTCCAAAATCACCCTGGAAGAAGTGCTGGTAACTTCGGTTCAGCTCAATGCCGAGCGCGATGTGGAAAGCGTAATGGTCAATTACTCCTTCCAGGCCGCACGCGTCAAACAGCAGTACTGGGAACAGTCCGACCGCGGCAGCAAAGGTGCTGAAACGCTGGTGGCCTGGGACATCAAGCAAAACAAAGAAGCCTGATCGGGCTTGGGTTTTCAGGCAGGGCCGCTATGGACCGCTTTCGCTTACCGGGACGCCGCGGGGCCGCGCTGATGCGCGGTCAGGCGGATCGCTTGCAACCTTGTCTGCTGGACAGGCTGACCGACGAGCGGCCCGATCAAACCTGGGAGCCTCCTCAGCCCATGAGCCAGTACCAGATGCGTCAGGCGGTATTGCGCGATCTGGGCCATTTGCTCAACACGCCCAATCAGGGGGCCACCCCCTTGATGCAGGCCTTGGCTCATGTGCGCCGCTCCTGCCTGAACTACGGCATGAGCCCGCTGGCGGGCAAGACCATGAGCGAGGTGGAGTGGCTGGATGTGGAAGAAGCGCTGCGTACCGCCATCCTGCATTTCGAGCCTCGCATTTTGCCCGATACCTTAGAAGTGCATTGTCTGGATCACAGGGCTCAGCGCGATTTGCATAACGTCTTGAGCTTGCGTATTCAGGGCCATGTCTGGTGCGAGCCGTATCCGCAGGAATTCTTGCTGCGCACCAGTATTGATCTGGAAAGCGGGCAGTTGGACCTTGAAGAGAGTTACGCGTCGGGATGAATCCGGAGCTGCTGCATTACTACAACCGTGAATTGGCTTACCTGCGCGAGCTAGGAGCCGAATTTGCGCAAGCCTACCCCAAAGTGGCGGCTCGTCTGGGTGTGCACGATACGGCGGTGGCTGACCCCTATGTCGAGCGTCTGCTGGAAGGCTTCAGCTTTCTGACGGCTCGCATTCAGATGAAGATGGACGCGGAATTTCCCCGTCTCAGCCAGCAATTGCTGGATGTGATTCAACCTTCCTGGTTGATGCCCACCCCCAGCATGGGACTGGTGCAGTTTCGTCCCAGCATGAGCGAAGGTGCTCTGGCCAAAGGTTTTACCATGCCGCGCCACACCGCCTTGCGCTCCCGTATTCCAGCCGGAGAACAAACCGCCTGCGAGTTTTCTACTTGCCATGCCGTGGACTTGTGGCCCATGAGCTTGTCGCAAGTCCGTTTGGGGGATGTGGCGGCTGATCTGCCTCTGGCGGCTTTAGGTAGCCGACAGGCTGCACAAGCTCGTTCGGCCTTGAAACTGGATTTCACGGTGCATGGCGGTTTGACACTGGAGGAGCTGGCTCTGGATGAGCTTAGCCTGCATCTGGACGGCCCGGAATCTGACAGCAGCTTGCTGCTGGATGCCTTGCTGCGGCAGGCGTTGGGGGTGTTCATCCAAATGGAGGACGAGGCCCCACAATTTCTGGCTACGTCTGATTGTCTGAAACACGATGGCCTGGAAGATGATCAAGCCATCTTGCCCATGGTGTCTCACGAGTTCTCCGGCCATCGCTTGCTGCGGGAGTATTTCGCCTTGCCGGGCCGTTTTGCTTTTGTACGGCTGCGTGGTCTGCAAGCAGCTATCGCCAGAGGACGTGCGCAGGAGCGAAAAAGCCGCCGCTGGAGCCTGCATATTGTCCTTAAGCAGGCTTGGCCCGATCTGGCGGCACGCGTTGGCCCTGGCCATGTGCGTTTGTATTGCACGCCGGTCGTGAATTTATTTCGTCGACGCAGTGAACGCATGGCCTTGCGCCCTCAGGCAACAGATCATCATGTGGTCATGGACAGAACGCGTCCCATGGACTTTGAAGTTTGCTTGATGGAGCAAGTGCAAGGACATGGCCGACAGGGAACAGACGATGTGCTGTTTCGACCCTTGTATGCCAGCACGGCGCAGGATGCAGGACGCTATGGCAGTTACTACACTGTGCGACGCGAACCGCGTGTCGTGTCTGATACCCAGAAACGCTGGGGTGGCCGCAGCAGTTATGGCGGTAGCGAAGTGTATTTATCGCTGGTGAATCAGCACGAGCAGTCCGAGTTTTTTGGCATGAATCAGATCAGTGTTACGGCCTGGTGCAGCAACCGTGATTTGCCCTTGTTGCTGCCGCGCTCGCCCGAGTCTGACTTCAGCCTGCAAGTCTCGGCGCCCGTAGCCGGTGTCAGTTTATTGGGTGGTTTGACCCGTCCTCGACCTGCGTCAACCGGCGGTCGTCAGGCCTGGGATTTGATTTCACAGATGAGTCTGGCCCAGTTGGGTGTGGCCCAGTCCGACCCTAAGCAGGCTGCAGGTCGCTGGCGTGCCTTGCTGGCCCCGCATGTGGACAGCGCGGATGCCGGTGCCTTGCGTCAGTTGGCTTCCATTGTGGCGGTGCAGGCGCGGCCTGTGCAGAGGGCCATGCCGGTGCCAGGACCCTTGGTGATGGCGCGTGGCGTGCATTTTGAGGTCACGCTGGACCAAAGCGGTTTTCCCGGCGGTCGTCCTTTTGTTCTGGCCGCCGTGCTCAGTCGTTATCTGGCCCGTCATGTCAGCCTGAACAGTTTTGTCTCTACCGAGTTTCGTTCCGAGACAGGGGTGGAACTGGGAGCGTGGGGGCCGCAAGCAGGTACGCGGGCGGTGCTGTGAACCGGGCCGAGCAGGAGCAGCTAAAGCCTCAGGCTTCTTTGGAAGAGCTGGGCCGGATCATTCAGCAATGGCCTTATGGCCATGATCTGTTTCGCGTTTTGCGGGCCGTCGATGCCTTGCAAGCCGCCCAGGGCCAGCCTCGTTTGGGAACCGCGTCTACGCCTCGCCAAGAAGATGTGCGGGTAGGCCAGCCGCCTAGTTTGGCTTTTGCGGCCTCCAGTGTGCAAACCGCTCGTTGGGACGATGAACAACTGCATCTGGATGTGCAGGGCTTTGGTTTGTGGGGGCCCAATGGCCCTTTGCCGCTGCACATGACGGAGTACTTTTTTCAGCGTAGTCGCAACTTTGGTGACCGTGCTGGTGTGGCCTTTCTGGACCAGTTTCATCACCGTCTGTTTTTACTGTTTTTCAGAGCCTGGGCACAAGCGCAAGCGGTCTGTGATCTGGAACATGATCAGGATGGTTTTACGCGCTGGCTGGCCAGCCTGGTCGGAGTCGGGAGCCAGAGCGAATCGGCTCCCATGAGCGACCATGCGGTCCATTTTCAGGCACCTGCGCTGGCGTCTCAAACCCGTAGTGCGCCTGCTCTGCAATCGCTTCTGGCCAGCTATTTCCAATTGCCCGTCAGCATTCAGCAGAACGTGCCTGTGTGGGTGTCGCTAGATGATCAAACCCAGGTCAGCCTGGGTCGCAGTTGTTCGGGGCTAGGGAAAAATTCCGTTCTGGGTGCACGTATTCTGGACGTGCAGCAAACCATACGAATACGGATTGGCCCTTTGAGTCGGCAGGACTATGGCCGCTTCTTGCCAGGTCGTCCGGCCTGGCGGCAATTGCGCTATTGCCTGGCTTTGTATCTGGGCTTGGAGTGGTCGGTTCAGTTGCAATTGGTGCTGCAAGCCAGCGAACAGCCTGATCTGGGTTTGGGGGCGGGCTTGGGCCTGGGCCAGGAAACCTGGCTGGGCTCGCCCGGCACGCAGGACAGAGCGGATCTGTGCCTGTTTCTGGACAGCCGTCCAGATTGGCAAGATCCGCGCAGCTAAGGCCTAGGCCTGACGCATTCCCTGCAAAAGATCGAACTCGTTTTCCTTGTCGGACAAGGTGCTGACCCACTCCGGGGCGCGACCCAACTCTGGCTGCCAACTGGCTGCCGGAATGGTGCTGTCGGTGCTGGGTGAGCTGGCTGGTTTGGCTGCTGTATCGAAGGGATGCTTGTCCGAGGGCGCAGGCATGGGACCACCGACCGGGACCATGCCGGGAACATGCAGATCTGCGAAAGGATCGGCCGCCGGCGCAGCTGCCAAAGGCGTTTCATCCTGTGTGACGGGGCTGACTCCCGATTCCACCCGGTAGTGCATTTCCCCCAGGGTCAGGCGATCCCCATTCTGCAAGGTCTTGACCTGTGCCAGTGCCAATTCGATGCCATTCACGGCGACCTGACCGTCTGAGCTGGCTCGTTGAATCGTCAGCACATCGTGCTGGCGACGCAGGTAAGACAGCACGGGCGGCGTTTGATTGTTATCGGGCAAAACCAGATCAGCCTGAGTCCAGGAACCGCAGACCAGACCAGGTTCAGGAACAGGGCGCGCAGCTCCACCGGACTCTGCTTGCAAACGCCAATCTACAGTTGTGCTCATGGCTGTGCTCCTGCCACTTTTTCATAAACCGGGCCCCAGGTGGGATGACCGCGCTCGGCCTGGGCCAGGGTAAAGCCAGGGTCTACAGCCCGTGCCTGCTTGAAACGCTCTTCACACAAAAAAGTGTAGTCGCGCACGCAAAAGCTGAAGGCCTGCAGTTTCAAGGCTTCGCTGTATTGATTGGGCGCGGCAGCAGGCAGGGTGCTGGAGCGGCCCACTTGCCGGATCACGGTGCTGTAGTCACCTTCATTAAAGGCAGAGCGTATTTGCTCCAGTTCAGCTTCGGCAGTTGGGCTGAAAACAGCCACTGGCTTGTTCTGGGTTTGGGCGCAGGCTGTCAGTAAAAGGGCCAGAGCCGGAACGATCAGGCGGGCAGGTAAATACATGGCAGGAAAAAGAAAAGTTGTACTTGCCCTCAAGACTAGGAAAGGAAAAAGACAGCCACATGACATGACGCGGACGGTTTTGTAAGAGTTGTTGCGCAAGGGTAAGCACCGAAACACCCCGTGTCCTTAACAAAGTTGTCGCATTCATGCTTTTAGATGGGGCGCATTGCCATTCAAGGAGACATCGTGACCGCTTGCCGATTGCTTCGTGTGTGTTCGCTGCTGATGCTGGGTTTGCTGGCCTCATGCGCGTCCACCTCCAGTCGCATGGCCGTGCCCTACGAGATTGTTCTGACTGCTGATGAACAGCTCAACCCGGATGCCACGGGTCGGCCTTCCCCGGTACAGGTGTTTGTGTTCGAGCTGCGCTCGGGCAGCACCTTTGAATCCCGGGACTTCTTTGCCTTGCAGTCTGACCCGCAACAAGCCTTGCAGGCGGATCTGCTCAATGTGGAGCAGATCGTGCTGCGCCCCGGCCAGACTCATACCTTCAAAAGGCCAGGCGATTTGCAAGCCACTGCTGTTGGCGTGGTCGTAGGGTATCGCGAGCTGGATGCCAGTGTGTGGCGTGTCCTCTTGCCGCTGCCCGAGTCGCGCACCACCAATATCTACAAGTTCTGGCAGTCGGCCCCGGACGCCGTCCAGGTCAGTCTGCAATTACGCAAGAACGCCATTCATGTCGTTGATTGATGGGCGTGGAACGGATTATTTCAATGGATAAAGTCATTTGGACCGAAGGGCTGTTTTTACGGCCTCAGCATTTTCAGCAGATGGAGCGCTATCTGGAGCACTATGCCCACGCCGGAAGGCGGGCTGCGCAGCCGTTTTGCTGGGGCTTTGAAACCTTGAGTCTGGACGAACAGGCCCTGAGTATGGGCAGTGTTGCATTGCGCGAAGCCTGCGGCTTGTTGCCGGATGGCACGCCCTTTGATTGCAGGCCGGGAGCGATGCAGATTGTGGCCTGGACAGCCCCCGAAGTGGTGCGTCCCGAGCGTCTGATGCTGGTGCTGCCTCGTCGTCAGGCCGGGCGGGCAGAGATTCAGTTTGATGGGCACAGCTCGCGTCGTTCCCGTTATGTGGTCAGCGAGCAGGATTTGTATGACAGCAGTGGTTTGTCACCTGAACCGTGCCTGTCGCAACTGGGGCGTTTGCAGCCTGTTTTGCTGCCCGAATCCGAGGTGTATGAAGACAGTGTTGCCATGCCCGTGGCCCGCATTCTGGAGCGCAGACCCGACCGCTCGCTGGTGTTGGACCCGGAATTCATTCCCCCTATCTTGTCCATTCAGGCCCATGCCCGGCTAAGTGCTCTAAGCGCGGATGTGCAGGCTTTACTGCAGGCCCGTGCCCAAGCTCTGGCAGAACGCCTGGGGCCGGGAGGGCGCGGGCAGGGCGATGTGGCCGACTTCATGATGCTGGAGCTGGTCAATCGCTATCGGGCTGCCTTGTGGGCCATGGAGCAGCGCGTACACGTACATCCTGGCGAGCTGTATCAGGCCTGGATGGAATTACATGGTGCTTTGGCTACCTACACCCAGGACGGGCGTCAGCCGCTGATCTGGCCTTCCTATCAGCATGACGATCTGGCCCAGTCCTTCTTGCCGCTGGTGCTGGAGTTGCGCCGTGCCTTGTCCGTGGTCCTGGAACAGCAGGCTGTGTCGATTGCGCTGGAGGACAAGGGGCAGGGCGTACGTCTGGCCCAGATTGCGGATCGTGCGCTTTTGCGACAAGCGGGTTTTGTATTGGCCGTGCAGGCCGATTTGCCCGCCCAAACTGTGCGGCAGCATTTTGCGGCACAGGTGAAATTGGGGCCGGTAGAACGCATCCGCGATCTGGTGCATCTGCAATTGCCGGGCATCGGTTTGCAGCCTTTGTCTGTCGCGCCACGAGCCTTGCCGTATCACGCAGGATTCACCTACTTCGAGCTGGAAAAAGGCGGCGAGCTGTGGCGTCAGCTGGAGCAGAACGGCGCATTAGCCCTGCATTTGGCCGGAGACTTTCCTGGCCTGCAACTTGAGTTTTGGGCAATACGCCGCTGACCCGGAGCATGGCTATGAATGAGACAGTTTCCTGGAATAACGGCCCGGTCCCGGACGAGCGCCGATCGCGGGCGGATGCACCGCGCTTTGTTGCGCAGGGGGCCAATCCCCTGTTGGAGGCCGCCAACCCTTTGCTGGTGATGGTGTCCGATATACGCCGCAGTGCCCGACATGCAGACCCGGCGGGTCTGCGTGCCAAGCTGGTCGCTGAAATCCGTCAATTTGAATTGCGCGCCCAGGCCGTGCCAGTGGCCAATGAAACCATTTTGGCGGCGCGCTACTGCCTGTGTACGACCCTGGACGAGGCGGCTGCGCTCACCCCTTGGGGGCAGGCCGGAGTCTGGTCCTCGCACACTTTGCTGGTCACCTTTCACAACGAGACCTGGGGCGGGGAGAAGTTCTTTCAGCTTCTGGATAAATTGATGCAAAGCCCGGCAGCGCATTTGCAGTTGCTGGAGCTGATGTACTTTTGCCTGGCTTTGGGGTTTCAAGGCCGCTATCGCGTGCATGAGCAGGGTGCCAGCCAGCTGGAAACTGTGCGTCAACGTCTGTACATGAGCTTGCGCCAGTATGGGCAGACGGTGCCAGCTGCTCTGTCCCCGCACTGGCGCGACAACCCGGCGCAGAAAGTTGGCAAGCCTTTGCCTGTGCCCATCTGGGTAGCTGTTTGCGTGGCCTTGCTGCTGTGCTTGTTGATGTATCTGGGGGCCAGTCTGTTGCTGAACCGGCAGTCTGATGAGGCTTTCGAGGACATCGTGGCCCTGCGCCTGCCAGCCTTGCAGACACAGGGCCAGCCGCCGTCCAGTGGCGTTGCGCCGCAGGCACCCTTGGCCTTGGCAGAGCTGCTGGCCCCCGAGGTGGCCGAGGGTCTGCTGACCGTGCGAGATCAGGCCGATCGCAGCGTCATTATCCTGCGCGGCGACGGCCTGTTCGATTCAGGAGCTGACCAGATCCGTGCGCCGTTGCTTCCCGTTATTGCACGTATCGCCGATGCGGTGGAAGCCGCGCCGGGCTTGGTGCTGGTAGATGGCTATACCGATAACGTCCCCATACGCAGTGTGCGCTTTCCTTCCAATTTTCATCTCTCGCAGGCTCGTGCCGACTCGGTCAAGGCCGTCTTGCAGGAGCGCTTGAGTCAGCCTGAGCGTGTGCGCGCACAAGGCCGGGCCGATGCTGCGCCTGTGGCGGACAATGGCACTGCTCAAGGTCGGGCACAGAACCGACGGGTGGAGATCACGATCGTGCCCTTGAGCAAGGAGGCCGGGCAATGACACGTCTTTTGAGTCTGGTCTTTAGCCGTAGCGTCTGGACCTTTGTGGGTGTGCTGATTCTGCTGGTGCTGATCTGGTTGCTGGGGCCTTTGTTGGCGATTGGCCAAACCCGGCCATTGGAAACCGAGCTGTCACGCTGGATTGCGATGGCTGTGGTGGTGGTGTTCTGGTTGCTGCGCTTGTTGTGGCGCAGCTGGCGAGAAGGTCGCCTGAACGCGCAGTTGCTAGGCCAATTAAGCCGCCCGGCGCAGAAGGCGTCTGCATCGAGCAATACGGCTACGCCGCATCCTTTGCAAAGCCAGTTTGATGAGGCCATCGAACTGCTCAAGCGGATTCGCTTCGGTTCGCATATGGGCGGACGCTTGCGCTCCTTGCTGTCGCGTCAGTACGTGTATCAGTTGCCCTGGTATGTGTTCATCGGTGCACCCGGAGCAGGTAAGACCACAGCGCTGGTCAATTCCGGCTTGCAGTTTCCCTTGTCGGAGCGCTACGGAAAAACGTCGCTGCGAGGTGTAGGGGGCACGCGCAATTGCGACTGGTGGTTTACTGACGAAGCCGTCCTGCTGGATACGGCAGGACGCTACACCACGCATGAAAGTGATCCGGTAGGAGATGAGCAGGAATGGCGTGGTTTCCTGGGCCTGCTCAAGCGCTATCGCCGCAGGCAGCCGATAAATGGCACTTTGCTGACTATCAGCGTGCCAGATTTGTTGTCCAGCACGGCCGCGCAACGTCACGATCATGCGCAGGTCTTGCGCCAGCGCCTGGCCGAATTGCGCGAGCGTTTGGGGATTCAGTTTCCTATCTATGTGCTGGTCACCAAAATGGATTTGCTCCAGGGCTTTCAGGAGTATTTCGACCATTGTGATCGTCAGGAGCTGGAGCAAGTCTGGGGCTTCACCTTGCCCTATGAAAGCTCGCGCGAAGCGGGATTTTCCTTGTCGCATACCTATGGGCGCGAGTACGAAGCCTTGCATCAACGCCTGGAGCGTGGTCTGGCGGCCGTGATGGCCGAGCAGCCCAACGAAAGCGTGCGCGCCGAAGCCTATCTGCTGCCACAACAGTTTGCTCGCCTGGGGCCGGTGCTGGAGGAGTTTCTGGAACAGGTGTTTAGCCAGTCCCGCTTCGAGGCACCCCTGTTGCTGCGCGGCGTGTACTTCACCAGTGGTCGGCAAGGAGGTGTGCGTCTGGATCAGGTGCGGGACTCCATGCGCGAGTATCTGGAAGTGGATGTGCAGGCGGATCAAGCGCAGCCGGTGGCCGGTCAGGGCCGCAGCTATTTTCTGACCCAGCTGCTGAAAGAGCTGATCTTTCAGGAGGCCGGTGTTGCAGGCCGCGACGAGCGCTGGGAGCGCCGCGTGCGCTTGCGTCATTTTCTGGTCTACGGTCTGGTGGCGGTGGGTGTGTTGCTACTGGGGCTGGCCTGGAGTCGCAGCTTTCTGTTGAACCGCAGTTATGTGGAGCAGGTTGAAGGACGTGTTCCGCAGGCTCAGCAACAGGCGGACCAAACACAGGTGCTGGATACCACACCGGCGGTCGGCTTGCTGCCTTTGCTGGATATGTTGTCGCTGCTACCGCAAAGCGATCAGTTTCCCTTGGATGCGCCCGGTCTGGAGCGGCGCATGGGCCTGTATCAGGGCGACAAGATGAAGGCCGCCGCCGATACCGTCTACCAGCGCGCATTGGAAAAACTGCTGGCCCCCTTGCTGGCGCGTCGTATCGAAACCGTGTTGCGTAGCGAGCAGGCGCAGGATCTGGAGTACGGCTACGAGGCCCTTCGCGCCTATCTGATGTTGTACGACACGCGACGTTATGACGCGGCCCATTTGCAGACCTGGTTGCTGGGTAGTTTGAAACAGGACTTGCCGGCAGGCTTTACCCAGTCGCAATACGACAGGCTGGAGAGCCATGTCCGTGCAGTGACACAGGCGGGCTTGCTCTTGAATCCCTTCCCGCGCAATGAAGCCTTGATTGAGCAAAGCCGAGAACGTCTGGCGCGTATCAGCCTGGAGCAGCGCACTTACAGCCGCATGCGCCGTATTCTGGCGGCCACGCCCGGTTTGATACCTATGTCGGTCTCAGGCATGGCCGGGCCATACGCGGCCTCTGTATTCAAGCGTGAAAGCGGCAAACCGCTAACTGAAGGAATAGACGGTCTGTACACCTACGAGGGGTACTGGACCGTGGTTGAACCACGCATCGACAGCGAATTGCAGCAGATGCGCGAGGATGACCGCTGGATTCTGGGGCTGGATACGGGCGCAGGGCAGTCCGAGGCGGCGCGTCGTGCGGCAAGCCAGGAGCTGCGTCGTCTGTATCTGCTGGATTATGTGCGTGTGTGGGATGAGTATCTGGCTGACTTGCGCCTGCTGCAAGGCGGCAGCTTGCTGGAAAACATTCAGCTGGCCCGCACCCTGTCCATGGCCGATTCTCCCTTGAAGCAGTTGGTCCAGCAGGTGGCTTTGCAAACTCGTCTGTTGCGAGAGGATGCGCAGCAGGGGGCCTCCTTGGGGGCACAAGCCAAAGTGCGGCTGGACGATACCCGGCAGGCGCTGGAGCAGATGTTTGGCCCGGTCGGGTTGGAGGGTAGTCGTCGTAATGAGCCTCAGGCCAAGCAGGTAGAGGCCATCGTGGATCAGCACTTCGAGCCTTATCACCGCCTGGCTTCCAGTAGTGGCGGGGCACCAGCGCCTATTGATGGAACCCTGGAGTTGCTGGATGAGTTCTATGCTTTTTTGACCTCCTCGGATGCTGCTCTGCGCAGCGCGGGTACACCGCCGCAGTCCAATGTCTTGACCAAGTTGCAGGCAGAGGCAGGTCGGTTGCCTGGGCCTTTACGTGATGCGCTGGATCAGTTTTCGGTAGGTGCTTCTGCCGAGATCGCGTCGCGGACTCAAGCCAGTTTGGGGCAGTTGGTAAACGCCACTATCGGTCAGTTTTGCCGTAGTGCGATTGCGGGGCGTTATCCCTTCGCCGCTCAATCCAGGCAGGATGTCGCACCTAACGATTTTGCCCGCATGTTTGCGCCGGGTGGCTTGATGGATGCCTTTTTTCAAGAGCATCTGATGCACCAGGTGGATATGTCAGGTGGACGCTGGCGTTTCAAACCGGGCATAGATGGGCAGGCGGCGGCCAACTTCCGTTATCTGGATGCGTTTCAGCGTGCGGCTGTGATTCGGGACGTGTTCTTCCCGGCAGGCAGTAATCAACCGCGTATTGATATGGCGTTCACCCCGGTTCAGCTGGATGCAGAACTGGCGCAAGTGCTGCTGGATGTGGATGGCCAGGTGCTGCGTTATGCCCATGGCCCGCAGGTCGCCATGGGCGTGCAGTGGCCGGGGCCGCGTGGGGGCCGTCAGGTCAGTCTGGAGGCACAGCCACAATCCGAAGGGTCAGGGATGAGGGCGACAGGTGCCTGGGCGTTGTTGCGATTGCTGGACAAGGCACAGCCTGTATCGGGTGCGTCTGCTGGGGCACAGCGCTTGTCTTTTGCTTTGGGGAGTCGTCAGTTTGTGGTGGATGTGGTGGCCAATAGCTCCAGGAATCCGTGGCGTTTGGCGGAGATGAGAGGGTTTAGCTGCCCAGGGAGCCATTGAGATGCGCCAGGATGATTTCGACTCCAGCCCGGAGGTGATGTGGTACGGCAAGATTCCGGCCATGGGGGACTTTGTGCGCAGACGTATGCCCGAGCCGATTTTGTTGCCGTGGGAGCGCTGGTTCAGCAGTGGTGTCAGCCAGATTCGTTCGCCCAGCAAGACGGCTGGAGCCAATATGCCCAGCTCGCCCGTCCATGCCTGGGGATTTCTGATGTCCTTGCCGCATGGGGGTGTGCAAGCAGGGGCGGTCATGCCCAGTCAGGACCGGGTTGGGCGCGAGTATCTGGTGTGCGCTTTGGTGCCTTTGAATGCCGAGCAATGTCGGCGTGTCCGTCTGCCTGTACTGGCCAATATGGTTGAGCAATTGGGCCTGTCCTTGCAGCAAGGGGTGCGGTTTTGCTGGGCGGCAACCCAGTTGGATCAGACTTTGTGTAGTGCCGTGCCTTATGCCGGTTTGCTGGCGGAGAGTGCCGCCGCCCAGTCCGAGCAGCGTGATGCCGGGCAGGACATTCTGGATGTTTTGTATGGCTCTCGTGCGCCGTCTGTGCCACAAGACCCGTGGGCTGTCCTGCAGCCTTGTCTGGAGCCCGGCTCCCACCGTAGTTACTGGTGGTGCCTGGGCATGAACAATCCTAGCTGGCGCAGCGTGACGCACAGTGGCGAGCTAAGTCTGGCTCTGTTTCGGCGCTTGTTCGTGTCAGCAACAGCGGCAGATGCAGCAAACCGCGCCTATCAACCATGGTGAGACCTTTCATGAAACGTACAAACTCTGCCAAGGATATTCAAGGTCGCCCTTTGGGGCAGATTCTGGACTCTTTGCTGCTGGACCAACGGCTGGTGATTCTGGATCAATTGGCTTTGCAACTGGCCGAGCTGCATGAGCACCAGGAATGGTATGGCGTGCTGGGGCTGGATACGGTGGTTTTGAGTGATGAAGGTCTGGTTCAGTTATTGCCGCTGGAGCAGAGCATGCACAAGCGCAGTCTGGCACAGGCGCGTGCTCAGGGTATGGCCTTTGATGAGCCTTGCGCGGCCCCCGAGCAATATGTGGATGATCCTGTGCGGCCTGCCGGTCCCTGGACGGATGTCTACGCTTATGCGGCCTTGCGCTGGCAACTGACAACGGGCTTTCCTCTGATGGCCGCCCCTTGGCGGCAGTTGAAAGATCCTGTGGTGATGGACGAGGACGCGGACGGTCCGACGCAGGCCATGTTGCAGGGGCTGGCCCTTGACTGGGTGCAGCGGCCTCAGTCCATGGCTTCTTACCGAAGGCTGGAACGATTGGGGCAAGTGCCAGAGCCTGTGCCCGCACATGCTCCCGCTGCGCAAACTGTGCTGCCGATTACGCCTGAACGCCGGTCTTCCTTGCCATTGTGGCTGGCGGGCTTGGCAGTAGTCGTTCTGGCAGGGCTGGGGGCGGCGTATTGGAGCGGTGATGGCGATACTTCCGGGCCCGCTGTTGCATCGTCTGATGCCGATCGTCCGGCAGTGGTGGGCGCCACGCCTGAAGAGTCCACATCAAGGCCGGGACCGGGATCAATCACGTCGGAGTTGCAGGGCGGGCTGGTAGCGGATGGAGAGTCCAAGCCGAATGATGTGGCTGCTTTGGGTGCAGGGGTGGGGTCTGCTTCCCAATCGGGGCAGCCTTTGGAGGCAGGATCAGATCAGCTTGGGTCGCAGTCGACAGGTGCACAAAATGACTCGGTGGCAGGGCAGCAATTAGCCCAGGCTTCGGGCTCGCAAGCCGCGACAACACCGGAGTTGAAACTGCTGGCCGAGTCGGGAGCTATGCAGCCTGCTTTGCCAATTCAAACACAAAACACATCGGATGATGCAGCTCGCCTGGTTTTGGCCGATCATGCTGCCGGAACAGCCGGAACAGCCGGAACAACTGACGCCTCTGGAGCTACGGGAGGAGAAGTCGCAGCAACGGGAAGCCCGGGTGTTAGTGAAACCATCGGAGCCGCGGGAAGTGCCGGAGCAACGGGAGCTACTGGGATTAACACGTCTGCTGCTTCAGGAGTTGCCACAAGCACGCAGGCCGAATCCTCAGCACCTTCCGCGCAAGTTGATCATGTGGAACAACTGGAACCTGTCGCTGCCAAGCCCGCGCCACCTGCCAAGGGCACCGTCGCCCTGGATGTACGCCCTTGGGGGGAGGTTTATGTGAATGGCCGCAAGCAAGGTGTCAGTCCGCCTTTGAAGTCCTTGTCTCTGGCTCCAGGCTCGCACCGCATCGTTATCAAAAATGCGGGCTTGCCGGAGTTCAGCACAACAATACGGGTACGCTCAGGAAAGACGGCCAGCGTCAGTCACGAGTTCAAATAGGCTACGAGAACCGAGAACCGAGAACCGAGAACCGAGAACGAAGACGCTCGAAGGCGGCGTAGCTGACTTACGTCGTCTTGCGCTTGCCGATCAGCCCTGTAGCCAGCAATGTCCCGAACAGAACGGTACTCATACCGATCAGCATCTGCGCGGTCAGGGCCTCGTCCAGCAGCAAGGCACCCCACAACACCCCAAAAGGCGGCACCAAAAAGGTCACCGTAATGGTTTTGGAGGGGCCGACATTGGACAGCAGGCGGTAAAAAATCAGGTAAGCGACTGCTGTACACAGCAAGGATAAGGACAGCGCAGCCCCCCAGGCATGCAGGCCCGGAAACTGTGCGGGCCACCAGTAAATGGCTGCGGGCAATAGAACCAATGTTGCGCTGACCATGCTGCCTGCTGCTACTGCCTGTGGCTGCACGCCGCGCAGATAGCGGGCGGTAAAGTTGGCGGCAATACCGTAAAACACTGTGGCCAGCAAAGATGCCAGCACAGCCCAGCCTTCGGCGCCTTTATTGAAGCTGAGCTTGTCGTACACCAGAATCAGAATGCCCAGGAAGCCCAGACACAGGCCCAGAATGCGGCTGGGTGTCAGGCGCTCTTTCAACCAGACTCGTGCCACCAGTGCGCCGAACAAGGGAGCCATGGCATTCAAGACGGCCAGCAAGCCCGACTCCAGTCGCAAGGCTGCGAAGGCGTATAAGGAGAAGGGCACGGCGGCATTCAGAATGCCCAGCGCAAAGATGGGTTTCCAGTTCGCCAGAAAGATGGGCAAGCGTCCCGTGGCGGTGATGTAGCTCATCAAGGCCAGGGCGCTGACACCGACCCGTATGGCGGTCAGGGGAAAGGGGCCAAAGTCGGGGACCGCTTGCAGCGTAAATAAAAACGAGCCGCCCCAGATGGCGGCCAGCAGGAATAAATCGCGTAAGTCTTTGGGGGACATGGGAGTCAGATTGGTGGCGGCGGTCCGCATGGGCCGCAGAACAGAGCCGATTGTAATCCTCTGGCCGCGACCAGGACACCGATGCGGGACGTTCAAGTGGAAGGTCTGAAATCCCTTGATGCTTTAAACAGACAGCTCGTTGTTCAAAGCCCGTTTCAGGACGTTGAAGACGCGTTTGTCCCCGCATTGAGCGACGTTGAAGCGCAGAAACTGGGCAGCATCAGGAGCTTGGCTGAAAACAGGGCCAGGGGCCAGCACGATGCCATGGGGTAGACAGGCGCGTGTCAACGTCAGGGCATCATGCCCGGCGGGCAGGCGCACCCAGAGAAACATGCCCTCGCGGGGGCGCAGCCATGGCGTCAGGCCAAGTTGCTGCAGCTGTGTCACGGCGTGATCCATGGCTTTGGAGAGCCGGTATCGAACTCGTTCCAGATGTTTGCGATAGCCGCTGTCGCCAAGCGCGCTGTTCAGAATATGCGAGGCCAGGCGGTTGCTGCTGAAACTGGTGGCGGTACGCAAGTCGACCAGGCTCTCGATCCATGGAGTCTGGGCCGCGATATAACCGCAGCGCAAGGCGGCCGACAGTGTTTTGGAAAAACTGCCTATCTGTACTACGCGGGACAGCCCATCCAGTGCCGCCAGTCGGGTAGCGGGTCGGGTCTCCAGATCTCCGAAAATATCGTCCTCAATAATGTAGAGGTCGGCACGTTGCGCCATGGCCAGCACGCTATGGGCCGTCATGGCCGAAAGGCGTGCGCCGGTTGGATTGTGTATGCCTGAATTGGTGATGTACAGGCGGGGTTTGTGTTCTTCAAGGGCAGCCTCAAAGGCCGCCAGATCAGGACCCTGATGGGTGTAGGGCACGCTGGCGATCTTGGCCCGATGTGCTCGCAGCAGCGCATGGAAATTGAAGTAGCAGGGGTCGTCCACCAGGACCGTATCGCCTGGCTCCAGAAAGAAGCGACAAAGCAGGTCAATAGCTTGAGTGCCCGAGTCGGTCAGCATGATGTGATGCGGGGCAGCATCTATTTCGGACTGCACGAGACGACGGGCCAGCATTTGTCGCAAGGGCTCCAGGCCCAGAGGCGAGCCGTAGTCCGTCAAGTCCGCGCTGGGGCTACGGGCGGCCTTGCGCAAACCGCGGCGCACTCCTTGGTCATACATCCAGTCCGAGGGCAGCCACCCGCAGCCGGGCATCAGGACATCGGCCTCGGCTTCCAGAGATTGGCGCGAGATCCATAAAGGATCGATATCCTTTTCCAGAGTTGGTTCCAGGGCGGCCAAGCTGAGTGGAGCCAAAGGAGCCGTCACATAAAAGCCGGAACCTGCGCGAGCCTCGATCAGACCTTCGGCGGCCAGCCTGCCATAGGCTTCGACAATCGTGGACACCGACACGCCCGCCGATTTTGCTTGTGCGCGTACGGATGGCAGGCGGGTGCCGGGCGGGTAGGTCCGTGCCGCGATGCGTTCACGTACGGATTGCATGATGTGGTCGATACGGGTCAAAGCAGACATGGGGCGGGCTCGGGCACGGTGTACGGGTCTGGTAAGCAGTACAGTTTTTTAAAACTGTACTGGACTGTGCCTGTGTATGCTGGCATAGCTGTGTTGTACTGACAAGCATCTTTGTTGGAGAGTGAATGATGGATAGCAAGGCAGTCAGCTGGCTAAATGGCTTTATAGGCGTAGCAATCTTTGCCGGATCTCTGCCGGCTACACGTGTTGCTGTGCTGGGCATGGATCCTTTTTTCCTGACTGGCGCGCGAGCGGTAGTCGCTGCCTTGTTGGCAGCTGTCTGGTTGCTGATCGGGCGTGTGGCACGGCCAAAGCGATCAGACTTGTTACCCCTGGCCGTGGTTGGTTTTGGTGTCGTGCTGGGGTTTCCCTTGTTGACGGCGCTGGCCTTGCAGTACATCACTTCGGCGCATTCTATTGTGTATGTCGCCTTGTTGCCTTTGTGCACAGCCCTCTTCGGGGTAGTCTTGGCCGGAGAGCGGCATAAGCCCGTGTTCTGGCTGTGCTCTGTTTTGGGCTGCTTGCTGGTGATGGCCTATGCTGCGCGAGAAGGTCTGGATGCGGCCTGGCAAGGGGACCTGTATATGCTGGCCGCCGTGGTGGTGTGTGGCTTGGGTTATGCCGAAGGTGGACGCCTGTCGCGTCGTTTGGGTGGCTGGCAAGTTATTTGCTGGGCCCTGGTGCTCTCCTCGCCTTTCATGTTCGTCATGATGCTGTGGTTCTGGCCGCAAACATTCAGCAATGTGAATACAGCAGCCTGGTTAGGTTTCGGCTATGTGTCAGTGTTCAGCATGTTCCTGGGATTTGTGTTCTGGTATCGGGGGTTGGCGCAGGGAGGGATTGCCGCAGTGGGGCAACTGCAGTTGTTGCAGCCTTTTATGGGCCTGGGACTGGCTGCCGCCTTGCTGGGTGAGTCCGTCAATGCCAGCATGATCTGGGTGACTTTAGGCGCTGCCTTGTGCGTGGCGGGGGCGCGGCGCTTTGCTTCGTGATGGCAGAAGCCGGACGATAAAAAACCGGCCTGTCCCATTCATGGACAGGCCGGTTTCAAGACAAGCTGAGCAAGCGTTTTAGGCTTCCGCGTGCTTGGCTGCTTCTACCGCTGCATGCGTATCTTCTTTAGCACCATTAAAGAACAAGTTCAGCAGAACGGCAGCAATCGAGGTCAGCAGGATGCCCGATTCGATCAGCGGGTGAATGGCGTGAGGCATCCACTGCATGTAGTTGGGCGCAACCAGAGGAATCATGCCCACGCCAATGGAGATAGCCACAATCATGGAGTTGTTGCGGTTGGTCTTGTAATCCACGCCGGACAGAATGCGGATACCAGTAGCCGTCACCATACCGAACATCACAATCCCGGCACCGCCCAGAACCACGGTGGGCAGGGACTCAACCAGGGCAGCCATTTTGGGCAGCAGGCCCAGAATGATCAAAATCACACCCCCGGCCACGCAGACAAAGCGGCTGCGCACGCCTGTCACGGCAACCAGGCCCACGTTTTGCGAAAAGCTGGAGTAGGGGAAGGTGTTGAAGATACCGCCCAGCAAGGTGCCCAGACCGTCGGTGCGCAGGCCGCGTGCCAGATCTTTCTGATCCACTTTCTTGCCTGTCATGTCGCTAAGAGCCAGGAACATGCCGGTAGACTCAATCAGCACCACAATCATGACCAGTGTCATGGTCGCAATGTGCAGGATATTGAACTTGGGCATCCCGAAGTGGAAGGGCAGAACCAGATCAACCCAAGCTGCATTGGCGACTTTCTCGTAGGTCATGATGCCCATGGCCGAGGCCACAACGGCGCCAATAACAATACCCAGCAAGACGGCCACGTTAGCCAGAAAGCCTTTGGCAAATTTGGCGATCAGCAGAATCGAGGTCAGCACGATGGCGGCAATACCCAGGCCAGTCAGGTTGGCGTAGCGCGGGTTCGGTACCGTTGCTTTCAGGGCCAGACCTTCTGGAGGTGGGGGCAAGGCCGAGCCGGGCATGGCCGCGGCCGATTGTGCGTGCTGAATCCAGGCCAGGTGGTCGGGGTTGATGACCGTGGGGGCGGTAGGGCCAACAGGGTTACCGAAAATCCAGTTGATCCCCACTCGCATCAGCGTAATGCCGATCATGGCAATAATGGTGCCGGTGACCACAGGCGGGAAAAAGCGCAGCATGCGGCTGACGGCAGGGGCGATGATCATGGTGATGATCCCTGCCCCGATGACCGTGCCAAAGAGCAACTGGGCTCCTTCCTGGCCGGGGTTGGCCTGTGCCATGGAGACCATGGGGCCGACAGCGGCAAAGGTCACACCCATCATGACGGGCAGCTTGATACCAAAATACTGCGTAAAGCCCATCGATTGGATGATGGACACGATGCCGCAGACAAACAGGTCAGCAGCAATCAGGATCGATACTTCTTCAGACGTCAGGTTTAATGCCCGGCCCACAATTAGTGGAACCGCGACGGCACCGGCGTACATTACCAGAACGTGCTGCAAGCCCAGTGCAGCAAGCCTGCCGTTCGGTAATCGTTCGTCGACGGGTGCGGTGGTCGCGTTCGTACCCATGAAATGTCTCCAGAGTGGATTAATTATTAGATGAAGCCATTTCAATGTAACGGCGTGCGACAGCCCTGTCATAAGACAATTCGTATAGAGCCTAGGTGGACCTAGCTATAGATGAGGGATAACCCCCAAAAAAAACGCCCTGATTTGGGCGTTTTTGATGCGGCTAAGGGAAAACACTGCTTTGGTGACACATGGTCAGGTCATGGGGGAAGGTCGTTGTATACCGGCACCAGTAACGGGTTCGCGCTCGTCGCGCGTATGTCGTGTTTGTATCAAAAATGAGTTTTTCACTACGACTTGATGGTTGTGTCAGGCCTATTGGAACGTCAGCAAGTGACAGTTATGACTGCCTTGTAAGCTGCCTGATAGTCCTGAAAAAGCTCGTCTGGCGGCTTTAGCACAGCATCGGATTGTTACAGTGCGGCCCTGCCCGATTTCAATTCTTTATAGATTAGAACAACTGCGTAATGGTAACATTCGCAGCTGCTAATCTTTTTGCAGTGCAGCAGGCTACCGCCAAGTAGGCAGGATTTTTTGGCGAAGAACAGTCTTTGCTTAATGTCGAATTGAAGTTTTTATTTCGCTAAAGGTGGCGACGAAATAAAAAAATCTTTGATATTTTGCCTAGTGTCTTGATTAGACAGCCTTGGTAAATATACCCAAGGCTTTGTTATTTTTCAAACACTCGTTTTTTTTGGTTAACAATAAATAGAATAATATCGTCAGGGAATATTTTATTTGAATATTTTATTTTTAGCATTATTGCCTAAATAAAATTCGAAAATAAATATCATCGAATTGCATAGAGTTTATATATATTCCATGTAATTGGGGTTTGTAAATCATAGTAACGGGATGTAAGTTTCGCCATTGTTTACTGGTGTGCTGCCTGCGACACGGCTATGTCAGAAGTCGTTGTCCGAAATAGCGTTTTATCAAATATGACTATTCCGTGCTCCGCGGTGACAGGGCAAGTCAGTAAAGATCGAAAGGGTAGGGTGCGTGTCTCAAAATACAGGCAAGGGTGCTAAGGAGTTAGAAGCATCCCGTACGGATATTAATAAAAGCAATACTGCGTCTGGAGCAATCGCCATTATTGGTATGGCGTTTCGCTTTCCGGGTGACCTGTCGCAGCCCGACCAGTTCTGGAATGCCTTAATTGAAAAACGCGACCTGGTTACGGAAATCCCGGCGGATCGCTGGGCGACGGCCGAGTTGCAACACGATAAAAGGTCCGAGCCGGGGCGTAGCATTACTTTTTCGGCTGGTGTCTTGTCGCGCATCGACGAGTTCGATGCGGACTTTTTCGGCATTTCCCCTCGCGAAGCCGCCTGGCTGGACCCCCAACAACGCTTGTTACTGGAGCTGTCCTGGGAAGCCATGGAGAATGCGGGCGTCTTGCCCTCCAGCATGGCCGGTAGTGACTGTGCGGTTTATGTTGGTATTTCCGGCCTGGATTACGGCATGCGCGGCTTGGATGATTTGTCCAGCCTGACAGCCCATATGATGACCGGCAATACCATGAGTATCGCCGCCAACCGTCTGTCCTATATCTACGACCTGCACGGTCCGTCCATGGCGGTGGATACCGCCTGCTCGTCTTCTTTGGTCGCTTTGCATCAAGCCTGCTCAAGTTTGCGCAATGGCGAGGCTTCAACCGCCTTGGTCGGTGGCGTCAATCTGTTGCTGCACCCTTATCCCTTTGTCGGCTTTACCAAAGCGTCGATGCTATCGGCGGATGGCCGTTGCAAGGCGTTTGATGAGGCTGGTAATGGTTACGTGCGGTCCGAAGGTGGCGCGGTACTGATGCTCAAGCCCCTGGAGCAGGCGCTGGCCGATGGCGACCAGGTACAGGCCGTCATTTTGGCAACAGGCGTGAATGCCGATGGGGCTCGCAAGACCGGCATTACTATTCCTAGCTGCCAGGGACAAATTGAGTTGATGCGCTCCGTGCTGGAGCGCAGTGGCCTGACAGCGGCTGATGTTGACTTTGTAGAAGCCCACGGTACCGGTACAGCCGTAGGCGATCCTGTTGAAACCACCGCCATCAGCGCGGTGTATGGCAAATCGCGTGAACAGCGTTTGCCTATTGGTTCAGTCAAAGCGAACTTGGGCCATATGGAATCGGCCTCCGGCATGGCTGGCCTGGTCAAGACAGTGCTGGCATTGCAGCACCAAGCCTTGCCGCCCGCTTTGCACTTGAATACCCCCAATCCCGCCATTGATTTTGATGGTTTGAATCTGGAGCTGCTGCCCCAGGGCCGCGAGTTGCAGCGCACCGATGGCAAGCCTTTGGTCGCAGGACTTAACTCGTTTGGCTTTGGTGGTGCCAACGCCCACGTCTTGTTGCAGGCTCCTGTAGCGACAACTGCCCAATCGGCAACGGTGCCGAACTCGGGTTTGCCGCCTTTGGTCTTGTCGGCCAAGACAGAAGCCGCTCTGCGTGAGCAAGCGGGTAATTATGCGGACTTGCTGGACGGCAAGACGGCGCAAGATTTTTACGATGTCAGCTACGCGGTCACTCACCGTCGTCAGACTTTGGCTCGTTGTTTGATCATTCAGCCCGAAACGGTTGAAGAAGGCGTGGCGCAATTGCGTGCTTACGCGCAAGGCCAAGCCCCACAAGGTTTGCAAACCGTAGACGCCCTGAGCAAAGAAGGCCAATTGGCCTTTGTCTACGCCGGTAACGGAGCGCAGTGGCTGGGCATGGGCGTGACCTTGTTGCGCGAGTCCCCTCGTTTTGCGGCTTTGCTGTCCGAACTGGACGCCATGATGCAGCCCTTGGCGGGCTTTTCGCTGCTGGAGCAATTGCAGGCCGAACCTGCCGCTTCCCGCATGGACGACACGACAGTCGCCCAGCCTTTGTTGTTTGCTGTACAGGTTATTGTGACGCGCATGCTGCGCGAAGATGGCATTGAACCTGATGCCGTGGCTGGCCACAGTGTGGGCGAAATCGCTGCTGCCTGGGCCGCTGGTGCCTTGGATCTGGAACAAGCCATACGCGTTATTTGTGCCCGTAGTCAGGCTCAAGGTCTGACTCGTGGCCAAGGCCGGATGGCCGTTATCGGTCTGTCGCACGAAGCGGTGAACACCTTGCTGGAAGGCTTGGGTGCGGACTTGGGCGTGAATGTGGCGGGGGTAAACAGCCCTTCCAATATCACTCTGTCCGGCAGTCTGGACGGCTTGCTGCGCATTCAATCTGCCTTGGAAGGCCAAAGCGTTTTCTTCCGCCTGCTGGATTTGGATTACGCCTTTCACAGTCCCTATATGGATGGCTTGCTGCCGCATCTGGAAAAGAGCCTGGGCGATTTGCAGCCCGGTCAGCAGGCTCCACAAGCCCGTTTTGTCTCGACCGTTACGGGCGACGAACTGTCCCCGCAAGAGCTGGGCGTGGATTACTGGTGGCGCAATATTCGCGAACCCGTGCAGTTCGAGCAGGCTATTGCCTGTCTGGCGAACCAGGGCTGCCGCGTATTTCTGGAAATTGGCCCGCACGCCATTTTGCAGCGCTACATTCGTGAAACCCTGACTCAGTGTGAGGTTCAGGGTGTGGTGTTGTCCAGCTTGCGCAAGCATGACGATGGCCCGCAGCGGCTGACTGATACGGCCTTGCATACCCTGGCTTTATTGCCGACCCAATTGAAAGCCCGTTTTCCCGTTGCTGGCAATCCAGTGGAGCTGCCCGTTTACCCATGGCAGCGCGAGCGTCATTGGTACAAGAGCAGCACAGAAGGGATGCGCTCCATCGAGCGTCGTCGTGTGCATGATTTGCTGGGTTGGCGTTTGCCGGATAGCGATATCAGCTGGGAAAACGTGATGGACCCGGTGATTTTGCCTTGGCTGGCGGATCACAAAGTGGGTGGTGCCATGGTGTACCCAGGTGCCGCCTATCTGGAAATGGCTTTGGCTGCAGCCCGCGAGTGGCTGGGCGAAGCACTGATCCTGGTGGACGAGCTGGATATTCTGGCTCCGCTGGTTTTTGATGGTGAACATGCCCGCAGCCTGCGTTTTGTGCTGAGCCCGCGTGATGGCAGCTTCCATATCAAGAGTCGCCAACGCTTGAGCCAGGACGAGTGGGTGGTACACGCCAGCGGTCGTATTCTGGCTTCGGATGAACGCATGCCCGTGGCGGAGCTCTCGCCCCTGGCCTCGGCTGAACTGCAGATTGATCGCGATCGACACTATCGCTTGGCGCATTCCCTGGGTCTGGATTACGGTCCGGCCTTCCAGGGTTTGAAAGCATCGCAGGTGCAAGGTACTTATCTGAATGCCGAACTGGAGATGCCCGTCAGCCTGGAGCAAGATGGCTATCTGTTGCACCCGGCCTTGATGGACGTGTGCTACCAGTCTCTGGTGGATTTCTTCGCACAAGATATTGAAGCAGGCCAAGGCGTGGCCTTGTTGCCTGTGAAAGTAGGCCGTTTCACCCTGTCTACAGAAGGACAGGTAACGCATTTCCGTGCCCACCTGCGTCGTAGCAGTGCCCGTTCGGTACTGGCGGATTTCGAGTTGTATGGTGCTGATGGCCGTTTGTTGGCCAGCGCCCAGGCCTGCCGTTTCCGCGCTGCGTATTTCTTGCGCCAGGATCGCCACGCGGTGTCGAACTGGCAAATTACCCCATATCTGCGTCCTCATCCTCGCGATGAGCGAGTTGCCGTTACGCTCTCGCCTGAGCAACTGGCCCAAAGCGGCTGGGCAGCACTGGCTGACCAGCAGCAAGAGCGAGAAACCTGGTTCCAGCAGACTTTGCCTTTGCTGGATGCCTTGAGCCTATCCTTTATTTATGAAGCCTTCCAGAATGTAAAGCCTTCCGAACTCAGCACCGAAGTATTGAATAGCCCGTATGGCCGCTGGCTAAGCGAGCTGTTGCGCGCTGAAGAGTTGCTGCAAGATGACGAAGGCTATCGTGTGGTGGAGCAGGCCGATATGCCTGCCGCCCAGGACTTGTGGCGCACAATTTTGCAGGATTCGCCTAGCAGCTTGCCGCAACTGACCCAGATTGGTTCGGTCGGACGCCAATTGCCGGCCTTGTTGCGTGGCGATATTTCAGGCGAAAAACTGCTGGCTTCCTTGCGCCGTTCCCCCGTGGTTGAAGTGCTGTATGACGATGACCCCATGTATCTGGGTGTGCGTCTGGCACTGGAAACCCAGTTGCGAGAACTGGCTGCGAACTTGCCTGCCTCCCAGCGACTGCGCGTGCTGGAAGTCGCCGTAGGCCCAAGCGATTTACCCAAGACTCTGGCTGCTTGCCTGTCCGAAGACCAGTTTGAATACGTATTGGCTTTGCCAGATGCTGATTTGCAGGCTCGTCAGGCGACGCAGCACCATACTTTGGCCAACGTGCAGGTGCTCGGTTTTGATCTGCAAGACTGGCAACTGGAGCAGGTCGATAAGCCCCAGTTCGATGTCGTGATTTTGCGCCACAGCCTGCACCGTACCGTGCATGTGCCTCCCGCCCTGATGCGGAGCAAGCAATGGCTGGCTACGGATGGAGTATTGCTGGTGGCCGAGTGTCACCCTGACTGGCATGCAGACTTCTTGTCCGGTCTGGACCAAAGCTGGTGGCACCCCGCCGGCGAGTCGCAATCCTCCTCCTTGTTGTCGCCCGAAGGCTGGCACAAGGCGTTGGAGCAAGCAGGTTTTGAGCAGGTGCAAACTGCGCAAGAGCCTGCCGCACAGGAATTGAGTGAAGGAGCCTATTTGTTGCTGGCCAAGGCCGCGACAACGCAGGCGATTCCAAACCAGGAAGCCGTCGCTGCAGCGAAATGGGTCTTGTTGTTTGATGAGGCTTCTCAAGTTCAAGCTCATTCTTTGCAAGCCCGTTTGGAAGCAGCTGGCCAAACAGTTAACGCTCAAATCTGGCCGCTCAGTGCCGACATTTTGGCTGATGAGAGTCCTCTGAATGTAGTGCAGATGCTGGGGTGGGCCGATACTGCTGCTGCGGTCAGCCAGACCAGCGCGCAACTGCTGAGCCTGACGCAGGACTTGTCCGCCCGTACCGTTGCAAGTCGCCTGTTCCTGGTGACGCAAGGCGGTGCCTTGCCGGCGATGGCAGAGGAATTGGATTGGGCGGTGAATCCCGCCCAGTCGGCCTTGTGGGGCTTTGGTCGCGTCGTGATGAACGAGCTGCCCGCCTTGTCCTGCACCTTGATTGATCTGGCCGGTGATGTGAATGCCAGCGATATCGCTCAGCGTCTGGAACTGGAGTTGCTGTGGCCGGATGAAGCAACAGAAATTGTCTTGTCTCAAGACGCACGCCATACCTTGGTACTGGAAGAGGCTACTGCGGCAGCGACTGCCCCGCTAAGCCAAGATGCGCGCTTCAAGCTGGACTTTCAGGTGCCCGGACAACTGCGCAATCTGGAATGGCAAGCTGTTCAAACGCCGAGCCTGGCTGCGGATCAGGTTGAAGTCCGTACCATGGCCGCGGGCCTGAACTTCCGTGACGTGATGTATTTGATGGGCTTGTTGCCGGACGAAGCTGTAGAAAACGGTTTTGCCGGTGCCAGCCTGGGCCTGGAGTTCTCGGGTGTGGTTACACGCGTTGGTGCTGATGTCACCAATTTGACGGTAGGCCAGCCGGTGATGGGCTTTGGGTCCTCCTGCTTTGCCAGCCACGTGGTGACACGTGCGGATGCTATCGCTCCCATGCCTGAAGGTTGGGATTTTGAGGCTGCTGCCACCGTTCCCACTGTGTTCTTCACCGTGTACTACGCGCTGACGCATCTGGCTCATATCCAGCCTGGTGAAAAAGTATTGATCCACGGTGCTGCTGGCGGCGTCGGAATTGCAGCAATCCAGCTGGCCCGCCATTTGGGCGCAGAGATTTATGCCACCGCTGGTACGGACGAGAAACGCGTGTTCGCTTCCTTGCTGGGTGCCGACCATGTATTTGATTCGCGCAGCCTGAGCTTTGCTCAGGACGTGATGGATGCTACTGGCGGCGAAGGTGTGGACGTAGTGCTGAACTCGCTGGCGGGTGAGGCCATGCGCCGCAGCCTGGACGTCTTGAGTCCCTTTGGCCGTTTCCTGGAGTTGGGCAAGCGTGACTTCTTCGAGAACACGCCGATTGGTCTACGTCCCTTCAAGAGCAATATCAGCTACTTCGGTATTGATGCCGACCAACTGCTGACGGGACGCCCAGCTTTGGCGGGACGTTTGTTCAAGGAAGTCATGGAGCTTTTCCATGATGGCGCGCTGTTCCCACTGCCTTACCGTAGCTTCGGTGCCGAGCATGTGGTTGATGCATTCCGCGCCATGCAGCAGGCTCGTCACATCGGCAAGCTGGTGGTCTCCCTGAAGGATGCCCAACCCCGTTTGCCTGCAACACAAATCGCTGCCCCTCTCGACTTGTCCGAACAGGGCACGTGGTTGGTTACGGGTGGCTTGTCTGGCTTCGGTTTGGCTTCCGCCCAATGGCTGGTCAAGCGTGGCGTGCGCTCTCTGGTCCTGGCTGGTCGCCGCGGTGCCGACACCCCTGGTGCACAAGAGCTGCTGGAGCAGTTCCAGGCACAAGGCTGTCGCGTGCAAATCGTGGCGTGTGACGTTACGGATTCCGCAGCAGTACAAGCTGTTGTCGCGCAGATTCAGACGAGTTATAGCCCACTGACTGGCGTGCTGCATGCTGCCGCCGTGTTTGATGATCGCCTGATCGCCAATATGGATCAGGACAGCTTGAACAAGGTGCTGCAAACCAAGTTGGTGGGTGCATGGAATCTGCACCTGGCTACTCAGGATTTGAAGCTGTCCCACTTCGTGCTGTATTCGTCTGTGACGACCTCTATTGGTAACCCCGGACAGGCGAACTATGTGGCCGCCAACGCGGGCCTGGAAGGTTTAACGCGCTTGCGCCAGAACCTGGGTCTGGCGGCGTCCTGCATTGCCTGGGGACCGATTGGCGACGCAGGTTACCTGACCCGCAATGAAACTGTGAAGGACAGCTTGGGCAAACGTCTGGGCAAGGCGCCGTTGCAGTCGGATCAGGCACTGGATCAACTGGATCGCGTCCTGGCCGTCAATGGCGAAGTGTCCATTGTGGCCAACTTCGACTGGAATGCCTTGGCCCGCTTGCTGGCTTCGGCTCAGAGCGAACGCTTTGCCATCTTGAACCGTGCCCGCAAGGATCACGACTCAGGCAGCGATGGCCAGGATATTCACACCTTGATCGCGGGTAAAACGCCCGAGCAAATTCACGCTTTGGTGGCCGAGTGGGTGGCGCAGGAAGTTGCCAACATTCTGCGCACCGAAGTAGACCGTATTGAAACCCAGCGCTCCTTGCATGATCTGGGCATGGACTCCTTGATGGCTGTGGAACTGGCCCTGGGGTTGGAGCAACGCTTTGGCGTGCAGTTGCCCGCCATGGTGCTGAATGATTCTCCCACCGTCTGGAACGTTGCGGCCCGCATTGTGGACAAACTGACGGGCGGTAGCGAGGACTCGGCAGAGCAGGACGCTGGGCATTTGGTAGCCGATGTCGTACGTCAGCACGGAGATGATATGTCCGAGGCGGACTTGCAAGGCTTGGCCAAGGATGTACAGCGATTGGCAGAAAAAGGAACATCACTGATCCATGAGTAAGAACGATCTGGCGCCAGGCAGTAAAGCACAACTGATCCAGCGCATTCTGGGACGTAAAACCGGGCAAGCGGCCAGCGATGGCCGCATGGCCGAGCAGTCCGCAACCCGTCAGGCTGCGGCCATCCATATTCCGGAGTCCTTCACCCGCTTTGACCGCCATCCCGGTTACGAGAAAATGCTGGTGCCCAAGGCTATGGCAGATCGTATGGGCGTGCGTAACCCCTTTTTCCGCAGCCACGACGGCGTGGCCGCTGCGCACACCCGTATTGACGGGCGCGACTATCTGAACTTTGCCAATTACAACTATCTGGGTCTGTCTGCACACCCGGAAGTGAATGCGGCCGCCAAAGCCGCGATGGACCAGTACGGCACATCGGCCTCGGCCAGCCGTTTGGTAGCGGGCGAGCGCCGCGTACAGCGTGAGCTGGAAGAAGAGCTGGCGCAGAACTACGAGGTGGATGATTGCGTGGTTTTTGTCAGTGGACATGCCACTAACGTCAGCACCATTGGTTACTTGTTCGGTCCCAAGGATCTGGTGATTCACGATAGCCTGATCCACAACAGTATTTTGCAAGGCATCCAGTTATCGGGTGCCGCCCGCCGTTCCTTCCCTCACAACGACAGCGCCGCCCTGGAGCGCATTCTGGCCGAGATACGTGGCCAGTTTGAACGTGTGCTGATTGTGATCGAAGGCTTGTACAGCATGGATGGCGACATTCCGAACCTGCCTGCATTTATTGACATAAAACGGCGGTATAAAGCGTTTTTGATGGTCGATGAAGCTCACGCCCTGGGCGTGCTGGGTAAGACGGGGCGCGGCTCGCACGAACATTTTGGTGTGGCAGGCCGCGATGTCGATATCTGGATGGGCACCTTGAGCAAGACCCTGGCAAGCTGCGGCGGCTATATCGCTGGCGACCGCGCGCTGGTGGAACTGCTCAAATACGCCGCCTCCGGCTTTGTGTACAGCGTGGGGATTTCTCCCGTGCTGGCGGCTGCTTCGCTTAAAGCCTTGCAGATCATGCGCCGGGAACCCGAACGTGTGCATACCCTGCAAGAGCGTGGCAGTCAGTTTCTGAATTCGATGCGATCAATGGGAATCAATACCGGCTTTGCCGAAGGCTACGCCGTGATTCCCGCGATTACAGGCAGTTCTCTTAAAGCAGTCAAACTGTCCGGCCAGTTGTTTGATGCCGGTCTGAATGTGCAACCCATTATCCATCCTGCGGTGGAAGAAAAAGCAGCGCGTTTGCGCTTTTTCCTGTCCTCCACGCATAGCCAGGATGACATAGACCTGGCGTGTGAAACCGTTCACACGCTCATGAAGAAATAAGCATGGCTCAATTACTACACACAGCAGTAAGCAAGATTGCAGCAATGGGACGGCCAGTACTGGCCAGCACCCTGGTCGCCGTACTGGCCGGATGTGCCACGATGCCCGACTGGATGCCTGCAGACGGCCCCAGCCGCCAGCAAGTACAGGAACGACGTGAAGGCCGTATCGAAGGCATCACCCTGGTCAACGTGACAGACGAGTTGACCAAGAAGTTGGCCGCTAAAAAGCGCATGGGTGACTTTGCCGCCCAGTTCCCCAGCTCCGGCTCGAATAACTACCTGATTGGCCCCGGCGATGTGCTGGAAGTGTCGGTTTGGGAAGCGCCGCCGGCCATGCTGTTTGGCAGCATTTCCCTGGATCCCAAGGCAACGGCAGCAACCACCAATGCAGTCGCTTTCCCTCAGCAGATGGTCACGCCCGACGGCATGATCAGCATGCCTTTCGCTGGCCGTATTGCCGTCAAAGGCCGCAACACCCAACAGATTGAAGAAAGCATTGCCAAGCGTTTGCAAGGCAAGGCCAATAATCCGCAGGTTCTGGTGCGCGTCATTCAGAACAACACCTCGAACGTGACGGTCGTGGGTGAGGTCAATCAAAGCGTCTTGATGCCCTTGACGCCTAAAGGTGAGCGTTTGCTGGATGCCCTGGCCGCAGGCGGTGGCGTCAAGCAAGCAGTCAACCGCATCGCCATTCAGCTCTCGCGAGAGCTGAACACATCCACCATGGCGCTGGATACGATTATTCGTAATCCGAATCAGAACATCATGCTGAAACCGGGTGATGTGATCACGGCGCTGTACCAGAACCAGAGCTTCTCCATTTTGGGTGCCACCGGCAAGAACGAAGAAATCCCATTTGAAGCTCAGGGCATTTCCCTGGTACAGGCCCTGGCCCGTTCGGGTGGCCTGGATACGTCACGAGCTGATGCCCGCGGTGTGTTTGTCTTCCGCTTTGAGGATGCTGCGTTGGTGGACGGTGCACCTGAATCGACACTGCTGGACAAGAAGGGCGTCGTGCCCGTGGTGTATGAAATCGACCTGCGTGACCCGGCTTCTTTCTTTGTCACACAGAACTTCCCGGTGCAGGACAAGGACGTGATCTACGTGTCCAACTCGCCAGCGGCGGAGTTCCAGAAGTTCCTGCGTCTAGTGGTGTCGGTGGCTGTGCCTAGTACGACCTTGAACAACATGATGAAGTGATCTTGCGCATGTTTAAGAACAACTCCTTCAACAGAGGCCGAGATGAATAAACAGGTGCGCAGCCCCATGGCCGTCACTTGGGCGGTCTGGCGGGCGTTAGTTTTGCGAGAGTCCCTGGATCGCTTGTTTGATATGCGGGCCGCCTGGTTCTGGTTGCTGATGGAGCCAGTGCTGCATATCAGTTTCATCACGTTCATCTTCACAGTGATTCGTTTGCGTACAGTCGGTGGCATTGATGTCACTGTCTGGATTGTGGTGGGGATGTTGGCGTTTTTCATGTTTCGCCGTACAGCGATGCAGGTGATGTACGCGGTCGATAGCAATAAGCCTTTATTTGCATACAGACAGGTGCAACCTTTTGATACCTCTATAGCTCGTGGAGTATTGGAAGCATTTCTAATGACCTTAGTGTCCGCAATTATTTTGACGGGCGCGGCACTGCTCGGGCATGACGTGCGGCCTGACGATCCTTTGCAGGTTGTGGTGACGATGTTCGGGTTATGGCTCTTTGGCGTGGGCTATGGCTTGGTTGCCTCTGTATTGATGGCCTTGGTGCGCGAAACTGAGCACATACTGAAAATCATGATGATGCCTTTGTACTTGATCTCCGGGGTCATCATGCCGATTTCTGCTGTTCCCCAGCCTTATCGGGATCTGCTCTTGTTCAATCCTTTGGTGCATGGACTGGAGTTGGTGCGCAAAGGGTTTGCGAATTACTACCACATGGTGCCTGGCGTCAGCATGGGATACCTGTATCTGTGGGGGATAGTCAGTCTGTTTTTAGGCCTGATTTTGTATAGACGCTTCACACAGCAGTTGGTGATGAAATGATCGTCGTCAATGATGTTTATAAGCGCTACAAGACCGCCCATGGCGTGGGCCGTTGGGTATTGGAAGGAGTAAACCTGACAATCCCACCCAAGGTAAATGTGGGTTTGATTGGCTCTAACGGTGCTGGGAAATCTACCTTGCTGCGCTTGATTGGTGGGGTGGATCACCCCAATAAGGGAACAGTGCAGCGTATGTGCAGGGTGTCGTGGCCTATGGGTAACGGGGGGTTGGAGGGGACCTTGACCGGCCGCCAAAACGCCAAGTTTGTGTGCAGAGTGCATGGTCATCAAGAAGATCTGGCAGATCGGCTGGCTTTTATTAAAGATTTTTCTGAACTGGGTCGAGCTTTTGAGGAGCCGGTCTATACCTATTCCTCTGGAATGCGCTCCCGCCTTCAGTTTGCGCTGTCGTTTGCTTTTAATTTCGATGTGTACATCTCGGACGAGGTGACGGCGGCGGGTGATGCGGCATTCCGTAAGAAAGCAGCTGATGCTTTCAAAACCATGACAAATCGTGCAGGCCTGATCATGGTGGCCCACGACAACAACACCTTAAGACAATTTTGCCAGGCTGGAGTCTGGCTGCATCAAGGGCGAGCGCACTGGTTTGACCAGATTGACGATGCGCTCAATGCCTACAAGGATTCACTTCCAAAATGACAGATACACCTCAAGTCACTACGCAGGCTGCTAGTGCCGCTCCCGATAAGGCTGTTTCAAAGAAACCTTCTTTTGGGGCCCGCCTCCGCTCATGGTTTTCATTGCGCTTATTTGATTATGCCGTACGTGTGATTCTGATCCTGGCTGTTTTGGCTTCGGCGTATTGGTTAGTTTTTGCCTCGAACCGCTATGTATCCGAGGCCAATGTGATTATTCGAAAGACAGACTCGGTAGGGGCACCGTCTTTTGACCTAGGGTTGTTGGTATCGGGTGTCGCTACTGTTGATCGCGCGAATCAGCTGTTGTTACGTGATTACTTGTTGTCCGTGGACATGCTCAAGAAGCTTGATGAGTCTTTGGACTTACGTACGCATTACAGCTCCTCGGACCATGATTTTGTGTCACGGATGTGGTTTCAGGACGCTTCGCTAGAGTGGTTTCATCGTCATTATTTGCGTCGTGTAGAGGTGGAGTTTGATGACTTCTCTGGTGTGTTACGTATCAAGGTCCAAGCTTATAGCCCCGAGATGGCTCAGGCGATTACGGAGCTGCTGGTTAAGGAAGGCGAGCGTTATATGAACGTCTTGGGTCATGAAATGGCCCAGGTGCAGGTCGACTTCTTGGTTACCCAGGTTGACCAGGCTCAGGAGCGTTTTCAAAAAGCCAGCCAGGATCTGCTGAACTATCAGAATGAAGCCGGTTTATTGTCCCCTCAGGCCACAGCAGAAAGTATTAATGCGATTGTGGCTGCCTTGGAAGGGCAGCGGGCTCAGTTGCAGACCCAATTGGCCTCTTTGCCCAAGTCATTGGATCGTGACCATCCCAATATTCTGATGCTCAAGCAGTCACTGAGAGCAGTGGACCAACAGATCAAGCAGGAAAAGCTGAAGTTGGCGACGCCGTCAGGTGGAACTCTGAATGCCTATGTGGAAGAGTTTTATCGCTTGGATATGAATGTGAAGTTCACACAAGAGCTCTACAAGTCGTCTTTGACTGCTTTGGAGAAAGGCAGGATTGACGCCACTCGCATGTTGGAGAAAGTGTCTGTGCTGCAGTCCGCCACGTTGCCCGAGTATCCGATGGAGCCACGCCGCCTCTACAACACCTTGGTGACCTTGCTGTTGGCGTTGATCCTGGCCGGCATTTTGAAATTGCTCAAGAGCATCGTCCTGGACCATGTGGACTAATAAGAAAGATAGGAAATCTATTTAAATGTCTATGTCACCTGTTGTGCCTTCTGAATTAGGTCATGAGAAGCTGGTATCCACGCATGCACAATGTATGGAAGAGGAGAACCGGCTGTTGTTTGATCAACTGCAAGTCGTGCAGGAAGAGTTAGGGCGCTTGCACGATCATCCTCAAGGAGTTGGGAGTGACTTGAAGCCGACAGTCATTAATGTGGCACCTGTGGATGTGCGGCTTATCGAGGTCCAGGCGGAAAGTGTGCGCTTGGAGTGTTTGCTTAAGGTGCAAACCCAGCTACATGATTTAAAGACTCAATATGCTTTAGCTAAACAGCTTGGCGACATTTTGATTGAGGGTGTGCAGTCTACAGGCTCGTTGATCTCGGTGCCTGGGCGTTTGCGTCAGGCTTGGCGTCAAAGTCGTCGCATCCAGCCTCCTGCTGCATTGGGAGGGAAATCTTTCGACAAAGTTATTCAGGCGTATCAGCAAGGAGGGGACCAGCAGGTAGAGGCCTTGCTGAATCAGGCTTCAGTCTCAAAAAGCGTGCAAGCCAGTGCGTGGACAGCTGTGGCCCGGACGTATATAACGGCTGAGCCAACCTTGGTTGCGGCGATGGCGCGCCGTGCCTTTGCGTTGGAGCCACGTGGGTTCCGCCAAAAATGGTTGGCGTTCCGATTGCATGAGTCTGGTGATTTACTTGAGGCAGAAGCACTCTTGGCGCTCTTGCCCGAGGATGTGTCTTTTACTGACTCTGAGGCGCGTCAGCGTGATCGTTTGCTGAAGCAGGCGAAAGAGTTTCGTTTAGATCAAGTCCGCTCTGTATCTGAGGTTGAGGCGCAGCATGCAGCGGTGCAGCGTCAGTGGGCGGAGTTGGCTGAATCACGCAACGAGATGGTCAGTACTCTTAAACAGCAAGGAATACAGCTGTCTAGCGTGCGCGATGAGGTGCAGCGTCTGAATCAAGAAAAACAAGAGCAACTTGTAGTAGTTGAAGCATTGCGAGTACAGATCCAGCGATTACAGCAGGATCATCAGAAAACCCTTCAAGAGCGAGGCCAGCAAGAAGATCAACAGCGACAGCTCCTGCTTCAGGAGCAGGGCAATACGCAGGCAGCACTCAAACAAGTAGCGGATTTGAAGCGTGAGCTGGAGCAAGAAGAACAGTTGAAGTTACAGAAGCAACGTGAGTGCGTGGGTTTGCAAGCTGATCTGAAACGGATCAGGCAAGTTCTGGAGGGCAAAGAGGCACAAGCAGGGCAATGGTTTGAACAATGTGTCACTGTGCAAGGTGGCTTGGCGGATATGGCCCAGCAATGTGAGCAGCTTAAGGATGAGCTGCAGATGCATCACCGCGAGAAAGAGGAGGCCTTGTCGCAGCTTCAGATTTTGCGTATCGCTCATGATGAGTCACTTGCAATTGCAGAGCAACGTTTGGAGGAGGTTGAGTCCCTGTTGGTGCAGTTAGAGGAATCAGTTGCAGAGTGTGAGGAACTTCGGGTGCAACTGCGGGATACTCAGGAAGCAAAGGACTCTTTGCTTTTGCAAGTGCAGGAGTTGATGGAGGTCCGTGATGGGTTGGATGTGCTTGCTGGCCATCGCTTGGATGAAGTGCACGCGTTGCAATCTCAAGTGCAGGCAATAACGCAGGAACGAGATGAGGCAAGGCAGCAAATCAATGTGGAGCGAACAGACTACAAGTCTTTGCAGGCTCAACTGAATCAAGCTTTTCAAATTCGTGATGAGTACATTGCTTTAGCCGCACAGCGTCAGGGAGAGTTGTTGCAGCAAGCTAAAGAGCAACTGAGCTTGGAAAAGAGTAAAGCCGCACTGGAGGCACGCCAACTGGAGTTACAGCAATTATTGTCGGCACAGGCTGCTCGTGAAACAGATTTGCTAGAGCGCTTGAGTGCTCAAGTGCAGTCCTTGGTCGCTCGTGACGTGGCAGCTCCGGGGATACAAGAGGAATTGTTTAAAAAACAATCCGAAGAGCTACTCCGTGTTCGTCGCCATCTTGAAATAGTAGTGAAGAAGAATAGTGCTAATGCTGTACGTCAGCTCCAGTCTTTTGTTGGGATGCAAGAGTATTTCGCCACCGGAGTGCTACCTGCATTTAACTGTGAGGCCCACAGCTGGCCAGTCTCTGCAGACTTTGCATTATGTTTGATGCGGCAACTGGTGCTTATACCCTACGACCTTGTCATTGAGTTTGGGTCAGGTATGTCCACCGTTATTGTGGCTAAGACATTGGCGTTGATGGCGGAGCGAGGTGATGCCCGGCAGACCCAGTTCGTGTCCTTCGAGCATTTGGATTCGTACTACGAGCAAACCTTAGCTCATCTCCAACAAGCAGGGTTGGAGCAGGCTGCACAGCTGACACTGGCGCCACTCAAGGACTGGCAGTCTGCGGACGGCCAAGTGTATCCGTATTACAGCTGCCAAAGCACCTTGGTCAAATTGGCCAAACAAAAGCAAGTTACTCGCAAACGCATTTTGGTGATTGTAGATGGCCCTCCAGCGGCTACGGGCCCTCAAGCTCGATACCCCGCAGGTCCTTTGTTGATGGAGCATTTCCCTAATGCCCAGATTGATTTTTTGATGGATGACTATATCCGTGAGGATGAAAAACAAATCGCTCAGCATTGGTTGGCAGATATAGAAGCCCGAGGACTTGCTGGTACATCCACTGAATACAAACTTGAAAAAGATGCCTGTTTATTAACTGTTCACCCTAAAGACACAAAGTAATTTTATGAAGATTTTGACTGTATTTGGCACACGACCGGAGGCCATCAAAATGGCTCCGGTGGTTAAGGCTTTGGCTGCCGACTCTGCATTTGAAGCACGTGTTTGCGTCACGGGTCAGCACCGTCAGATGCTGGATCAGGT
This sequence comes from Alcaligenes sp. YSL9, assembly GCF_030515105.1. Taxonomy (NCBI): domain Bacteria; kingdom Pseudomonadati; phylum Pseudomonadota; class Betaproteobacteria; order Burkholderiales; family Alcaligenaceae; genus Alcaligenes; species Alcaligenes sp. YSL9. The sequence continues at coordinate 267,515 of NZ_JALXJU010000003.1, forward strand.
TCTGGATATTTTTTCCATTAAACCTGATTTTGACTTGAACCTGATGAAGCCAGGCCAGGACCTGTATGACATCACCAGTAATGTGTTGTTGGGTATGCGTGATGTGTACAAACAATGGCAACCAGACATGATCCTGGTGCATGGTGATACGACTACCACCATGGCCGCAGCTTTGTCGGCCTATTACGCCAAGATCAAGGTCGGTCACGTAGAGGCTGGCTTGCGTACTCATAATAAGTACTCGCCGTGGCCAGAGGAAATGAATCGCCGCCAAGCAGGCGTACTGGCTGATGTGCACTTTGCTCCAACCGAGCAATCACAGTCGCATTTGTTGCGTGAAGGTGTAGATCCCAAGACGGTACACATTACGGGCAATACCGTCATCGATGCGCTGCTGGATGTGGCAGCACGCGTACGTCAGGACTCGGAACTGCGCAGCCGTTTTGAGGCTCAGTTCTCTTTTATCAATCCAGCCAAGCGCTTGGTTTTAGTGACGGGGCATCGTCGCGAAAACTTTGGCTCTGGCTTTGAAAACATCTGCCTGGCCTTGCGCCAGATTGCCTCCCGTGGCGATGTGCAGGTGGTGTATCCAGTGCACTTGAATCCAAATGTTCAGGAACCAGTACGTCGTATCTTATCCGACGTTTCCGATGTTCATTTGATCGAACCACTGGATTATTTGCCCTTTGTTTACCTAATGGATCGTTGTGACCTTTTGGTCACCGACTCCGGGGGCATTCAGGAAGAAGCGCCTTCTTTGGGCAAACCGGTATTGGTGATGCGTGACACGACCGAGCGCCCTGAAGCCGTGGATGCAGGAACTGTGCGTTTGGTGGGAACAGAAACACAAGCCATTGTCAGCGCTGCCACGCAGCTGCTGGATAACGCTGCTGAATATGAGCGTATGGCACGGGCGCACAACCCTTATGGGGACGGCAAGGCCGCCACCCGCATTAGTGAAATTTTAAAAACCTTGATCTCTTGATTCGGAAGACCAGCATGTTTGAAACTCTCTCCATGATCGGCTTGGGCTATATCGGCCTGCCTACTGCAACATTATTTGCCTCACGCCGCAAAAAGGTCATTGGCGTTGATGTGAACGCTTACGCGGTTGACACGATCAATCAAGGCCGTATTCATATTGTTGAACCTGAACTGGATATGCTGGTGCAGGCCGCCGTGCACGGTGGTTACTTGCGCGCTACGCTGACCCCGGAACCTGCGGACGCGTTTCTGATCGCCGTCCCGACCCCCTTCCTGGAAGGCAACAAGCCTGACCTGAGCTATATCGCCGACGCCGCTAAAGCCATTGCGCCAGTGCTGGCCAAAGGCAATCTGGTTATTCTGGAGTCGACGTCTCCTGTTGGTACGACCGAGCAATTGGCGCAGTGGCTGGCTGAAGCTCGTCCGGACCTGAGCTTTCCTCAGCAAGCGGGCGAGGAGGCTGATATTCAGGTGGCCTACTGCCCAGAGCGTGTTTTGCCCGGTCGCGTAGTCCATGAGCTGGTTAGCAATGACCGTGTTATTGGTGGCATGACTCAAAAAGCTACCGAGATGGCAATTGAGCTGTACCGAATTTTTGTGGAAGGTGCTTTGGTGCCAACCAATGCCCGCACCGCTGAAATGTGCAAACTGACAGAGAACAGCTTCCGTGACGTCAACATCGCGTTTGCCAACGAGCTGTCTCTGATCTGCGATCGCTTGAATATTAATGTGTGGGAACTGATCAGCCTGGCTAACCGTCACCCACGCGTTAATATTTTGCAGCCTGGTGCAGGGGTTGGTGGGCACTGCATTGCTGTCGATCCATGGTTTATTGTGGATAAGACACCTGAAGAGGCTCGTATTATCAAGCTGGCTCGCGAAATAAATGATTTTAAGCCTGAGTGGGTGGTAGGAAAGGTAAAAGCAGCTATCTTGGACGTGGTGGAGAAGAATGTTAGTAAGTCAATTAGCGATATTAAGGTTGCTTGCTTAGGTTTAGCATTTAAACCTGATATTGACGATTTGCGTGAAAGCCCAGCAATGGGGATTTCAAAGAAAATCAAGGAAATTGGGTGCCAGGTTTTGGCAGTTGAGCCGAATGTGAATTCCTTGCCCAAGCCCTTGGTTGGCGATAATGTTTCTTATGTGGAGTTTGAGGAAAGCCTAAATGAGGCGGATGTTGTACTAGTTCTCGTAAAACATAAGGAGTTTATCGCAAATAAAAACATGATAGAGTCTTGCGCTAATATTGTTGATGTCGTTGGATTGCTTGACTAAATGTCTGCGTGATTTGTGTTTTTATTGGTAAACAGCCAGCTGTGAGAAACACAGCTGGCTATGAGGCGAAAGAGATGAATACTGGTAACGTGGTGTCTCAGGCTTATGAGAGTTACAAGGCGGGGGATTTTTCTAAGGCAAAAAGTCTTTATGGGGAAGCAGCGCGTATTTATGGTGAAAAATTTTTTGCTTTGAACTTGGAGTTGTGCCAGAGGGAAATTAATAAAAAAATTGAGAGTGATTTTGTTTTTCCGTATGTCGGCGTCGATGGGTTAATAGATGTTCTATTAAAAATTGATGATGGCTGGGTGGATGGAAAAATACTGCAGATTAAAAATAGCCTAGAAAGTAAGGAGATGGGGGTCAGTAGTTATTCACAGGCTGCTCTAAGGCTGATCTTCTGGGTGGAAATAAAGAATAAGAATAAAAGTTCTGCTGGGAAAATTGTACGGGCTATGGATTTTAAATCGCCTGGATTAGATGTATTTGTACTTGAGGTTTTAGAGGCTTCTGCTTATTTCAAGAGCATAGGTGAGTCGCCTGATGCGTTAAAAGTGGTTTTAGGGTTGTATGAGCTAAATAAAGCAGAGCGAACTCTCAGAGCGCTTTATTGGGCTGGCTTTAACTCAGGAAAAAATGAGGTGGCTAAGTTTGCCCTAGCCAAGATTGTTGAAATTGGCAATGAGAGATCTAGTACAGATCAATGGCTAAAACTTGCCCATGAAAGATTAAATAATGGCTCGTCGTTATTGAGTGAAGTAAAAAGACGGCTGAGCGAACGTAAAGATGCTCCGGTCTATCAGCCTGTATCTCGCAGAATTGCCTATTTTTTACATAATAGCCTGCCTTATTCGTCGGGAGGGTATGCTACCCGTGCCCAAGGAATTGCTGCAGGTTTAATGAAGGCGGGCTTTGATGTGTTATGTACGTCTCGCCCTGGATTTCCATTAGATATTGCTGGTGATCACGTGGGGCGCGATTTGACACCTGGCGATATTGTTGATGGTGTGAAGTATCTGCGAATTTTTGAGCCACTACGCAAAAATATAAATGGAAATGTTTATATGCTGGCTGCAGCAGATGAAATTGTCCAATATCTAAAAAAACATCGCGTGGAGGCTGTTTTAGCTGCCTCTAATCACCTAACAGCTATTCCGGCTGCTATTGCTGCGCGGGAAGTAGGGATACCATTTTTTTATGAGGTTCGCGGGTTTTGGGAGATTACGAGGATATCGAGGGAGCCTGCATATAAGACTACACCCCAATACGCTGGCCAGGTGGAAAATGAGCGTTTAGCAGCAGTAAATGCCGACGCAGTATTCACGTTAACAACCCCGATGAAAGAAGAGCTGGTAAAAAGAGGTGTTAATGAGCAGAGTATTACAATTTTGCCAAACTCTTGTGATCCTACAAAGTTTTCTCCAAGGGGTAGAGATAGAGCGTTAGCTGAGAGTTTGGGGATCCCTAATAATGTACCCGTTATTGGTTATATTGGCAGCTTTGTACAATACGAAGGGCTGGAAAATCTTGCTCAAGCATGTGCAGAGCTAATTAAAAAAAATATAGATTTCCGTCTATTGCTTGTCGGTAATGAAAATGCCTCTGGATCTGAAAGGGGGCCGATTACTGAAGAGATATTGAGAGTTGCCTCCGAGGAAGGGCTTGCCGATAAATTAATTATGCCAGGTCGTATTCCACATGATCAGGTTGAGTCTTTTTATTCATTAATTGATATTGCCCCGTTTCCGAGAAAACCTCAGCCAGTTACTGAAATGGTATCTCCAATGAAACCGCTGGAAGCTCTCGCTATGGAGAAGGCAGTGGTTGTATCGTCAGTAAGAGCCTTGACGGAGATGATCATTGAAAATGAAACTGGCTTGGTTTTTGAAAAAGGAAATATTAAAGACCTAAGTGAAAAGTTAGAAGTTCTGATTAAGGATGAACAGTTGAGATATAGGTTGGGAAAAAATGGTAGGTATTGGGTGGAGAATGAGCGCACTTGGAATAGGACTTCAGAAAAAGCAAAGGACGTAATTAATAAATTTCTGCTGTGATATTTTGAAATTGTGCGTTTTTAAGAGGCTTTAATGGCGGAAATCACTGATATTTTTTATAAAAATAATAAGCTGGAAATCTTAAGTGAAGCAATGGCTGGCGTTCGCATTGCGTATAGGCTCTTTAAAGGTAATGAGCTAGTTGATAAAAAAGGTTATCTGGATGCGGGAGAGAGCTGCTTTTTTTATATCCCTCCTTCTAGTGGTTTGTATAAAATCCGAGTTTATAAGAAAGATGTTAAGGGGATAAGTAAATTTTGGACTAAAGAGTTTCTTTTGTCTGATGTTGAAAAAAACCAGAGTGATAGTTTTTCTGAGAATTTAGAACTCTCTTTTTTTGAGATAAGGAAATTCAAGAATCCAGGTGTCGAAATTTCAGAGTATATGAATAAAGGTTTTCTGCCCATGGGTAGAAAAGATCTGACTCGAAAATTATTGCGATTGCCTATTGAATGGGGGAGGGATGTTTTTTCTGATAGAAATTGGATGTTCCAGCTGCATGCTTGGAGAATGCTAGACCCATTTTTACAGCGGTTTTTGCCGGAGGATGTAGATTATATATCCGAATTAGTTAATGATTGGAGCATGTGCGAGAATGCTGTAGATCGTTCCGGTGAAGAGGCAAGATGGTTTTGGTATGATATGTCAACGGGATTGAGAGGGTTGAAGCTGGCTTATTTCTCGTTGATGTGTCAGAAGAATAATGTAACGCATTCTATTGTTGGCTTTAATGAATTAGTTCGTGCTCATATCGAGAAGTTGGCTGATGCTGAAAATCTGAACCCCGGGAATCATGGGCTATTTCAAATTAACGGTTTAATGGCATTAATTTATGCTTGGCGTCATCAGCACGGTTTTGGGTTTGATGCCGAGAGAGATTATGCTCTTAAGACGATGCAGACTTTGTTAGGCGAACAACTGGGAGCTCATGGAGTACATACGGAAGACTCTCCTGAGTATCATTTTTTCGTCACAAAAAAGATTACAGGTATTTTGTTTTCTCCGTGGTGGTCGAATAAAAGCCTGGGTTCTATTCCGAGCCTGTTGGCCAAATCTCAAATCGCTAAGTCCTGGCTAGTTGATCCACTTTTGAGATGTGTTCCTGTAGGGGATTCGGGTAGCACCGGTGTATTAAAAGAACTGGGCCCTCTTAGAGAGTGGCCGCATAAAACTTTCGCTGGCTCGATGGCTGCAGTTTTGGATGGTTATGGGGTTGTCCGATCAACTCCTGAAACAGATTCTTCAGAAAGCCATTTTCTTTTTTTTCAGGGAGGCTTTCATAGTAATGTCCATAAACATGCAGACTGTTTATCTTTTGTTCTTCAGGAAAACGGTCGCAACATTCTTATAGATTCTGGAAAATACGGCTATAAATCTGATAAGTATCGTGGTTATTTTCAAAGTAGCTACGCGCATAATACAATAACAGTTGATAGAAAAAGCCTTTCAAGAGTAAAAAGAAATCCATATGGTTCTGCTATTTTTGGTGATATAAATTATGTTTCTGGTTATTGGGTTTTAAAGGGATATGTCGAGCATACGGAGGCTGGTTATTCTCACGGCCGTATAGTGGTTTATTCGCCTAATTTAGATTTGTACGTAATTGATGTCTTAGAGAATAAGATTAAAAATCGACCTCGACGTTCAGTGGAGCTTTCTTGGAATTTTGACTCTAGATTTTTTGTTTCTGGTAGAGGCGGCCGAATTCAAGGTTTTGATTCTGTGAGTAACGAGAATTTTATGTTGACTTGCGCTTCGACTAAGAATGATGTTGATAGCCAGATCTATGTAGGAAATGATGGAGAGGATGGGCTGCGTGGCTGGGTTTCAACGTCTTATTTAACATACGAACCCTCTCCTTTAGTCGTGCTTGGTTCACATCTAGATGATAAACAGGTTTTTTTGACTCGTATTCAGGCCGCCGAAGATAACGATGCTTTAATTTCCATTCAACAGGGAGTAGTGGTTTGTAATGATCCTGAACTGTCTAAAGAAATCTCATTAGATAATTTTTGTGTTTCTGATTGGAAAACAAAAAAAGCCTCTCATTACAATGATATTATTTATAATGATTATAAAAATATAAATCATTACTTCAAGGAAGCTCCAGTTAATTCTGAGAATTTGTTTGTTTCTTTCCATGGCGCTATTAAGCCTGATACTCCAAATTCTCCTGGAAGTGTTTTACCAGTTTTTAGGTTTCATAATTTAAATTTTCCGAATCGCCCTCATGTATTGTGTTTTTCAGATTTGATTTTAGACATTTACCGTAATGATAAAGTATATCTTGCGTGGTTTTTAGATACAAAAAAAATAAAACAGCGAGATGTTATTGAGTTTTTGATTGGTTTTTACGTAAAAAAATACTCTATAAAAAATATACTATTTTATGGCAGTAGTGGCGGAGGCCACGTTGCTTTGGATATGGCTGCTAGATTTAATCAACCAGTTATGTTGTCTAATTGTCAATTTGACTTGCCGAAGCACTCTCAGTTTTCTGCGCTAGATAGAGCAGTATCTGCGGCGAAAGATAGCATTATGCCTTTTGATTTGGAGACTGTTTTTAATGGGAGGTTGGGTCCTAGTGAGTGTATAAGTTATTGCAACGTTGATGATAATACTTTGGAGCATCATCAGAGAATGGAGGACTTTTTGTCTAAGCGTCAGGTGAAATTATCTAAAATTCACTTTAGCGGTGACGCTATTGCAAAGAAGAACGGTGTTAGAAACCATAGCGTAGGTTTTCCTGATGGTGTCCGCGCGCAAGTAGCGATAGAAAAGTATTATTTATCTCTTATATAATCTTTAAAAAATTGGTAATAGACTTTTGTTTGGCTACCAGCGATTCATCGTATTGACTATAGATACCGAGGCTCTTCCTAAACGAGCTGCTGACAATCACGTCCAGCGTTTAGTTTGGGGAGATTATCCGAATGGTTCGGCGGGTATCCGCGAAATGAGCTCCATTGGTGACGAGTTCGGTGCAAAGCATGTGTTCTTTGTGGACTTATGTGCCACTATTGCGCAGCAGCCTCAGATGTTGGAAGCGGTTCGCTGGTTGGATCAGCAAGGTCAGGATGTGCAACTACATACCCATCCTGAAACCTTGCCCAAGTCTTTTTGGGCTAAACATCGTTTGCCTCCCAGTCCCGGTTTGATGAACCAATACAAGGACCAAGCTCGTGCCGAATTCGTTTTTCGGCACTTTGGCAAGCTGATCTCGGACGTTACCGGCAAACCCATCCTCGCCCACCGCGCAGGCTCATTCCGCTGGAATGCCCTCACAATCCGTGCTTTGCAGGCCGTCGGTATTCCTTTGTCCTTCAACCAGTCCATGCGGGCTGCCTTGTTAAAACGCTGCCCAACAGGCCAGCCTGATTGCTTGCCTTATGCCTGGTCGAACGGAACGATTGAAGTGCCGGTCACAGAGCGTTTTAAGCCCGGTGAACCGGGGGGTAAACCAGATCGCTGGTCCAGCCTGACTTATCCGGAATCTTCTTATTTTCAATATGGTTCGCGGCCTACGACTTTCTGGAAGGATCCCTTGTGGTCCTTGCCCAAGGTCTCAGTGGTGTTGATGCACTCCTGGTCCTTGTTGGATCTGGATGAAAACGGTCATTTCCAGTACACCAACGACCGCTTGCTGGAGGGTTACCGCCTGTTCTTGCAACGAGTTGTTAAGGATTACGACGTGATCACCACAGCAGATTTTTTAGATCTGCAGGCGCGGGGTAAAATCCGTCTTTCGCGAACAGTTAACTTAGAGCAGGTAGAAACACAGGTATGAGGGATCGCTACGCAATGATTACGGTCGACACAGAGGCGCTGCCAAAGCGGGCCTCTGACGACCATGTTAATCGTCTGATCTGGGGGCGATTTCCAAAGGGTACGGCCGGGGTGGCCGAAATGTGCAAGATCGGTGACGAGTTCGGCGTCAAGCATGTGTTCTTTACGGACTTGTGCGGGGCTTACTCCCGTCTTGACGAGCTGAAAGAAGTGGTGCGTTGGCTGGATGAGCAAGGTCAAGATGTACAACTGCATACCCACCCGGAGTACTTGCCCGACAGCTTCTGGAAAGAGCATGGTTTGTCGAACCGTCCGCAGTATATGAACCAGTACACCGAGCAGGCCCGTGCAGAGTTTGTGTTCAGGCACTTTGCAGGTGTGATGTCCGAGGTAACAGGCAAGCCGGTTCTGGCTCATCGGGCGGGTTCATTCCGCTGGAATGCGGATACGATTCGTGCTTTGAAGGCAGTGGGTATTCCTCTGTCCTTCAATAACTCTGTATGCGCTGTCCACAATAATCAGTGCGTTTACAGCAAACCCACAAATAATCCTTTTGTTTGGTCTAACGGCGTGATCGAAGTGCCTACGACCGAGAAGCGGATTTTAGGTAAGGTAGGCAAGCCTGAATGGTGGGCTCGCCTCACTTACCCAGAGTCCAGCTATTTCCGCTTCCGCCCCTGGTGGGGGCAGTTGTTGTTGAATACGCTTAGCGGCAACCCTTCATTTGCGGTTTTCTTGCTGCATTCCTGGTCCTTGTTGTTCTGGGACGAGAACGGTCTGGGTGAATATCGTGACGATAGCCGTATGGAGGGGTATCGCAAATTGCTGGCCCGCCTGACTAAGGACTATGACGTGATTACGACGGCAGAGTTTCTGGATTTGAAGGCTCGCGGAAAAATTGTTGTGCCTGATACGGTGGACTTGTCATTGGCAGAGCTGAAGGCAGAACCGGACAATAAAATTCAGAAAAAGGCCTGAGGAACATGTTCTTTAAGTTATGGCGTGGGCTGGTGCGCGAGCCTTGGATGGCTTTGAGCCGGCGTTTGACCTTGTTTACTGTGCGTCGGCAAACCCGACGCGGTCAGCGTCGCCTGACACCTTACGAACCCGTGCCAGGACGTTTGCTGTATGTGCCGGCTAGTGCCTTGCCGTATCACATCAGTGGCTACACTACCCGAACCCATGAGATTATCCGTGCCATGCAAGCGGCAGGCGGGGATATCTGCGTGCTGACTCGTCCCGGCTATCCATGGGATCGTAAAGACAGACTGGTGGAGGCCGAGCAGGATGAAACTTTGGTGGATGGGGTGCGTTACGCACATGCTCGCAGTCCTTCCAACAAGCGCCCCGTCATGCAGTTCGCCATAGAAGCTGCCGCCTCCATTGCTCAGGAAGCCATCAAACAGCGTGTCGCCGTCATTCATGCCGCCTCTAATCACGTCAATGCCTTGCCAGCCTTGATCGCCGCACGTCAGTTAGGCATTCCGTTCCAATATGAAATGCGTGGCTTGTGGGAGCTGAGCCGAGCCTCCCGCATGCCGGAGTTCCGTGACTCGCAGGGCTTCAAGCAGGGTCTGGAGCTGGAAGGTCTGGTTGCCAGTCAGGCAGACCGCTTATTTGTGATTTCCGAGCAGTTGGGGCAGTACGCTCGCGAGCATTGGAATGTTGACCCGGCACGCATGGGCCTGATGCCCAATTGTGTCGACCCCTCGCGCTTTACCCCTGGCGCTGCCCAGGATGTGCAGCCCAACACGATTGTTTATGCTGGCTCCCTGATTGTTTATGAAGGGCTGGATGTCTTGATCGACGCCGTGGCGGATCTGGCTGGCCGTGGCAAGGATGTGACCCTGACCATTATTGGAGATGGGGAGGCGCGCGCTCAGTTGCAGGCTCAGGTGCAAAGTCTGGGTATGGAAAAGCATGTGCTGTTTGCTGGTCGGGTCTCGCCTGAGGAGGCTCGCGCCTTGCAGGCCAAGGCCGCGCTGGTATGTATTCCTCGTCGTCCCTTTGAGGTGTGCCGTATTGTGCCCCCCATCAAGCTGGTTGAGGCGATGGCGATGGGCAAGCCTGTTCTGGTGCCGGATTTGCCGGTGTTTCAAGACGAAGTTGGGCCATGTCGTTCGGTGCGTTTTTTTAAAGCAGGGGATGTGCAGGACTTGGCTCGTGTGCTGGAGGAAACGTTTCAGGCTGGTCCGGAAGTGTTGGCCCAGGATGGTGCCTTGGCACGTGAAGAGGCCACGCAGCGTCGTAGTTGGGCTGACTTTGTGGTGCATGCTTTGCCGACCGGGGCTAATTCATGATTGGTCGCGCAATCCGGGCTTTGGGGGCGCGCATCTACACGCACCCAACCGTCAGTGAAGACGGCAAGCCCGCGGGGCAGTTTGGGCAATTGAAAGTAGCCTTGGTCTCGGACTACTTCACCGCAGACTGCCTGTCAGCCGAATGCTCTATCCGTATTCTTAACCCGCGCAATTACGAGGAGGTCATCTCCTCCTGGAAGCCTGATCTGCTTTTTGTGGAGTCCGTGTTCCATGGGCTGGGTGGCGCGTGGCGCTACGAGCTGGCCAAGCAGTCGCGACTGATCCGTTTGCGTACGCCTCGCACGATTTACAAGCTGGTGCAGTTCGCTAAAGATCAGGGTGTGCCCACGGTGTTCTGGAACAAGGACGATGGGGCGTATTTCGAGCACTTCATTGATGTGGCCAAGGCCTTTGATTATGTGTTCACCACGGACAGTGATTGCCTGCCGCGCTATCGCGCTCGATTGAATCCTGATGTGCCTGTGAACACCCTGAGCATGCCGTATCAGCCTGCGTTTCATAACTTCACGGGCTTTGATTTCACACGCAAGGAAGGGTGCTTTACGGGCAGTTATTACCGTCGCATCCTGAGTGAACGTAGGCGTTTTCTGGACATGATTTTCGGGGCCTGTGAGGATGCGCAGATGCAGCTTAATGCCTACGACAGAAATCACGACAGATTGTCCCGGCATATCGAATTCCGCTTTCCGCGCTCGACGCATGTGCAGGTTCATGGTCAGGTTCCGCACCGCGAGACGGGGCGTATCTACAAAGAACATGTGATGTGCCTGAACGTGAACTCGGTCACGGATTCTGACACCATGTGCTCGCGCCGCTTGCTGGAGATTCTGGCCAGTGGGGGCATTGCGGTGACTAATCCCGGTCGTGCGGTGGATCGTTATTTCCGCGATTTCTGCCACGTGGTGCATTCCCGTGAGCAGGCCACTGAGTTGTTTGCACGTCTGCGCCAGGGCCCCACCGCGCAGGATTGCGAGCGTGCGGCGGCGGGGGCGGCGTATGTGCGTCAGTTCCACACCTGGGAGCATCGCCTCCAGGAGCTGGCTGATGTGGTCGGCTTCTAGGGTGCGCTTGTTTCCATGATTGTGAGCATTTTTGCGTACCTGATTCAGGCGCTGTTCTTGTTGGTTGTGGGGGCCTTTGCCCTGTACGTGGTTCTGGAACTGCGGGTACTGCTGATCTCGCGACGGGTGGAGCGTCGTAAGCTAAGCGAGCTGGTGCAGACGTCCGCCTCCTTGCAGCAGGATTGGTATCCCAAGGTCAGCGTTTTATTACCGATTTATAACGAGGCCGCTGTTGTCGAGCGTTTGATCGATGCGGCTTGTCGTCTGGATTATCCGGTGTCCGCGCTGGAAATTCTGGTGCTGGACGACTCAACAGACAAGACTGCGCTGTTGGCCCAGAACAAGGTGGATCAGTGTGCTCGGCAAGGTGTGCCCATTCGCCGCATTCAGCGTGCTGATCGTGCAGGCTACAAGGCCGGGAATCTGGTGCATGGCATTCAGCATTCCCAGGGCGAGTTTTTTGCGATCTTCGATGCGGACTTCTTGCCGCCTGCCGATTTTCTGCAGAAAACGATCCCTCCTTTCAAGGACGAGAAGCTGGGGTTTTTGCAAACGGGTATTGGCTATGAGAACCGCGACCATTCTTTTCTGACCCGTTTTCAGGCCATGGAAATGGGCCACCAGCAGTATGTGACGGTGGGGCTGAGTGAAGATGGGGACATGGCCTCGCTAAGTGGCAGTTCCTGTGTCTGGCGACGCGCTTGCGTGGAAGCCCTGGGGGGCTGGAATGCCTCTACCATTACCGAGGACGTGGACCTGGGCTATCGAGCTCAGTTTGGTGACTGGAAATACGCTTATTTGCGCGATGTGGTGTCCATGTCCACTTTGCCCGAGAACATCAGTGCGTTCCGTGTGCAGCGGGAGCGCTGGGGGCGGGGTCTGATTCATAGTGCCTTCAAGCACCTGGGGCAGATGTGGCAGCAGGACATGCCCTTGATGAAGCGCATGCATGCGTTTTCCATGATGTTTTCATCGGTCATGCTGGCGTCGATTTATGCTCTGGTCTTGCTAAGCCTGCCGCTGAATTATTTGCTGAATTTTGACCATGTCGTCTTGCAGTGGGGCGCGCCGCTATTCTTTTTGCTGGTCGCTGTCTGGGCGTTGAATAATGCTTTTGGTGCCCGCAAGGGAGCACGTTTTGATGACAGGCCGGGGGTGTTGGGCACCTTGTGGCATACCTACTTGTATGTCGCCATGTTCCCGCCCATGGCTTGGTATTATTTTGTCGGTGGTGTGCGAGCCGCCTTCAAGGTCTACGGGGAATTTAACCGTACGCCAAAAGGTGAGGGCGAGAAGGTGGCAAGACAGCCTCGCATCAATCTTTATTTGCTGATTGGTGAAGTGTTCACTTTCCTGTATTCGGCATTGGCCTTGTATGTGGCCATACGCATGGGCAATTACTTGTTGATTCCTTTGAATGCGACGGTTTGTGTAGGCTTTGGCATGGTTTTGTACTGGTCCTTCCAAGAAAGGAGAGCGCGTGGGCGTAGCTGAACCAGCAGAGCAGGAACGGATTCTGATTACCGGTGCCACCAGTGCCATTGGTGGCGAGCTGGCGCTTTACTACGCCAAGCCCGGTACAGAGCTGACTTTGCATGGTCGCAATGCTGCGATTCTGGAACCTCTGGCCGAGCGCTGCCGACAGGCGGGTGCGCAGGTACAGACTCATCAGCTGGATTTGCGTGATCTGGATGCCTTGCATGACTGGTTGTCGCAATGCGCTGCGTTTGATCTGGTCATCGTGAATGCGGGTATGAATATCCATGTAGGTCCCAATGGCGAGCCGGAGGCCTGGGAAGATACCGAGCTGCTGCTGGATATCAACGTGAAGGCCTCGCTGCGAGTCGTGCAATCTGTGCTGCCCGCCATGCGGGCGAAAGGGCGCGGTCAGATCGTCTTGATGAGCTCCTTGGCCGCTTATTTTGGTCTGCCCACCACGCCGTCCTATAGCGCCAGCAAGGCGGCGGTCAAAGCTTATGGTGAAGGTCTGCGTGGTTGGCTGGCTCCGGAAGGAATCAAGGTTAATGTGGTGATGCCAGGCTACGTTAGCTCGCCCATGTGCGATGCCATGCCGGGCCCCAAACCGTTTCTGTGGACCCCGCAAAGAGCAGCCAAGCGTATTGCCCGTGGCCTGAAAGCCAATAAAGCGCGTATCAGTTTTCCGTTCCCTTTGAACCTTGGTTGCTGGTTTCTCGCCGTGCTGCCCGCCCGGGTGTCTGTATTTATTCTGAGCAAGATCGGTTATGACGCTTGAGCCCGGATTCTGGACTGCAATCCTGGCTGCCGTGTCGGGACTGGCCCTGACAGTCGGTCTGGAGCGTTTTCTGCAAACAGCAGCCAGCTTGCGTCGTCCTGCAGCGGCCTGGGCCTTGCACATAGGCCTGTACGGTTTGGCATATGTCGCCCTGGTTTTTTTGCTGGGACGGCCTGTCTTTGCCACGGCCTTGCTGTGCGCTTTTTTCCTGTTGCTGGTCGTGGTCAGCAATGCCAAGTTCAAGGCTTTGCGTGAAGCTTTTGTATTTCAGGACTACGAGTATTTCACGGATGCGATTCGTCACCCTCGGCTCTACATTCCTTTTCTCGGGTGGGGGAAGTTCTTTCTGGCAGCAGCGGGTTTTATTGCCGCGTTGACGATTGGCTTGTGGCTGGAGGCCGTGCCTGCCTTGCGGGCTGCCTGGACAGCGCAATGGGGAGCCTTGGCTCTGCTGGCTGTGCTGAGTCTGGGCTTGCTGCTTTGGGGCAATAGTGCGCGTTTGATGGTGCAGATTGCACCTGAGCAGGACGTGCAGGCCTTGGGGCTGTTAGCCAGCTTCTGGCGTTACTGGCAGCAAGGGCGAGAGCGCCCCAGCTTGTCCTCCCCTTTTGAAAGTGTTGCTCCAACGTCTGCGTCTGTTTTGTCCGGTGCGGATTCTTCGGGGGATCTGCCGCATCTGGTTTCCGTACAAAGCGAGTCTTTCTTTGATGCCCGGCGAATTTCTGACGGGATTCGACCAGAAATTCTGGCGGAGTTTGACCGCTTCAAAGCTGAAGCGGTTGCCAGCGGATACTTGCAGGTCCCCGCTTGGGGCGCGAATACCGTGCGCTCGGAGTTTTCCTTCTTGAGCGGTATTGAAAACAGCGCTTTGGGCGTGCATCGCTTCAATCCCTATCGCGCAGTATGCGCGGGATGGTCGGTGGGGACCTTGGCTTCCTGGTTGAAGCAGCAGGGTTACCACACGATTTGTATCCACCCTTATCCCGCCAGTTTTTACCAGCGCAACCGTGTATTTCCGCTGTTTGGGTTTGACGAGTTTCTGGACATCAAGGCCTTTGCGGATGTGGAACGTACAGGCCCTTATATTGGCGATCTGGCGGTGGCGGATAAAGTCGCCAGTGTGCTGGAGCAGGCTACAGGGCCGGTATTCATTCATGTGATTACGATGGAGAATCACGGGCCTTTGCACCTGGAAAAGGTTGCAGCGGGGGATATCGAGGCCTTGTACCATCAGCCACCTCCACCAGGTTGCGAAGATTTGACGATTTACTTGCGCCATATGCGCAATGCCGATGCCATGCTGACACGTTTACGCGTAGCCTTGAGTGCATCGGATAGAGCCGCCAGCCTGTGCTGGTATGGCGACCACGTTCCCATCATGCCTTCGGTCTACGCGGCTCTGGGGACGCCGTGTGGGGATGTGGATTACTTTGTCTGGAACTCCGCAGGGAACCAGACAAAAACGCCGCATCGGGATGCGGCGATTCATGACCTGGCGCGGGAGTGGATGTGTTTAAGCGGAGTGATGTTCAAGCAGACGTTGTAAGCGCCTGCTTGGGGTCAATCTTTGAAAACGTCTATCCAATGCCGAGTAGACGCATCATGCTCAGCAGAGACTTTTTTCTCTCCCGACAGTTCCTGCAAAATCCCGTTCGCCAGTACTTTCCCGTATTCCACCCCCCACTGATCGAAGGGGTTGATCCCCCAGATCAAGGCCTGCACAAATATCTTGTGCTCGTACAAGGCCAGCAGGGCGCCTAGCGAGAAGGGGTTCAGGCGAGGTAACACAATTAGGGTGTTAGGGCGGCCGCCCGAGTGCACGCGATGGTGGGCCAGTTCGGCAGCCTGCTCGCCCAGACCTTGTTGTTCGCACTCGGCCAGGGCCTGCTCGTAGGTTTTGCCGCGCATCAAGGCTTCGCGCTGTGCCAGGCAGTTCGCCAGCAGCAGATTATGGTGCTCGGCCTGATTGTGGTCCGCCTGTTGGCACACAATAAAGTCCACAGGAGCGCCATCGCTGCCCTGGTGTAGCCACTGATAGAAGGTGTGTTGTGCGTCTGTTCCAGCCAGGCCCCAGACGGCTGCGCCGGTAGCGATTCCAACCGGCTCACCGCTGGTGGTGACGGACTTGCCCAACGACTCCATATCCAGTTGCTGAATGTAGGGCACCAGATTGCCCAGGCGGAAGTCGTAGGGGGAAATGTTCAGTGAGCCATAACCCAGCACACTGCGGTTGACCACGCCAGCCAGTGCCATTTGCACGGGCACGTTGGAGGCGATGGGGGCTTCCTGAAAATGCTGGTCCATGGCTGCAGCGCCTGACAACATCCCGGCCACCACATCACTGCTAACCGCTAAAGCCGTGGTTAAGCTGACTGCCGACCACAGGGAGAAGCGGCCACCTACCCAATCCCAGAATTGGAAGACATTTTTTTGTGGAATCCCCCAGTTGGAGGCCGTTTCAGGGCGGGCGGTGACCGCAACGATTTGTTCGTAGGGGTTGGCAACGCCAGCGGCCTGCAGCCATTCCAGGGCCCGCTGTCCGTTCTTGAGAGTCTCGGTCGTGGTGAAGGATTTGGAGGCGATCACGATCAGGGTGTCGTGAGGGTCCATACCCGACAGTGCATGCTCCAGCGCATGGCCGTCGATATTGGCTAGAAAGCGTACGTTGCGCCAGCTGTGGCGATAGCCAAAGGCCGCCAGGGACAGGCGCACGCCCCAGTCGCTGCCACCAATACCAATATGGATTATGTTGCGCCAGCGGCGCTCGGAGTCGGCTACGCGCACGAATTCGTTCATGCGCTCGCGTTCCTTGGCGACTTCCGCCATGGGGGCGGGGGCGCGCAGGGCGCTGTGCCAGGCCGCGCGTTGTTCGGTGCCGTTGACGATGCCGCCGTTTAGCAACTGTTTGCGTGCCGTGTTGAAATGGCGGGCTGCTAAAAGAGCGGCTCCGGCTGCCTGAAGTTCCGGCGAATGCCGCTGTCCACTCAAGTCCACTTGCAAGCCTGCGGCTTTCAGGCAATGCAGGTCCAACGCGTATCGATCAGACTGGTGTGCTGCCTCGCAAAACCCGGTCCATTCTGGCAGACCGGGTAAAGGGGCGGCAGAGGGAAGGATTTCAGCGTTCAGGGGCATGGGGTTTTGGCCTGCAGTAGACGAAACCGCCATTGTACGAGGCTTTATCGGGCTTGAGCGTCTGCCGGTAAGCGGGTTTGTCTTGGTGTTTACGAGTGCATCCGTACTAGCTGATCACCATCGTAGGGCAGCACCCATGCCTGCAAACCAGGATCGCCAGCCAGTACCCGCGCAATCTCTGGCGGTGACATCCAGGAGAAAGCCGTGGACAGAGCGTCGGCTATCGTGGCGTTCCCAGCCACGACAGAGACACTGCGATACAAAGGACGGGCCTGACCATTGGCGGGGTTGAACAGATGGGTGACGGAGCCATCCCGGCTAAGTGCTGTGCCTGCTCCTGACGAGGTGCTGACTGCCTGATTGTGTACATCCAGATTCAACAAACTGGCTGGTTCTGCTTGATCGCCTGCCAGACCGACGCGCCAGGGACGATTTCCCGGAGCCGTGCCCAGGCTGCGTATCTCGCCCATATCGACCAAAGCGTGCTCCAGGCCCGCCTGTTTCAGCTGTTCAGTGATGCGATCGGTGATGTAGCCCTGAGCAATCCCGTTCAGGGTCAGGGCCATGCCGGGGTGTTGTAGCAGGACTGTGTCACCTTGAATGTGGATGGCTTGATAGCCGACTTGCTGCAGCGTTTGGCTAATCTCGGCGGCATCAGGGATGGAAGCTTTAGCGCTGCGTTGGGCTGCCTGGCTATACAGCTCCCAGAGCACCTGCACGGTTGGATCAAAGGCCCCGTTCGTTAATTCACTCAGGCGTTGTGACTCCAGCAGCAGCCGCGTCAGATCGCCGGGGGCTTGCTTCAGATATCCATCGCGATTCAGGCGGCGCAAGGCGCTGTCTTGTTCATACAGACTGAATATTCGCTCCAGCCGTCGCACTTCGGACAGGGCCTGATCGATCAGGGTTTGTGCGAAAACCGGGTCGGGATGGTGAATATGCAGTTGTGCGTCCGCACCTAAAGCCACCCCTTGCCAGGAGCTGAGCGGGGTAGTGGCTGCTTGCATCGCTTTGACGGCCCAGGGCACGCAAGTCAGGGCGCTGGTCGCGGCCACGATACCGATAAAACGACGGCGGGAAACAGGAGTAGAAGTCATGGCAAATACCTGGGATCAGGAAGATAAGCGTTTCAAGGCAGCGTGACCGCACCAAAGATGTAGTTCTCCGGCATCTCGGCAAAGCGAACCACTTGGCCGCCATGCTGTTGCTGGAAGTCCTTGGCGGCCTGCTCCTGGCTAAAGGGCAGGGCATCGATGGTGCCCATGCCACCGGTGTAGCGGCTGTAGATCAGATACCAGGCATCTTGTGCCGGTATCCAGGCTTGGTCGGGGAACAGGCCGTCCTGATTGCGTTGGGCCATGTCTTGCACATAGGTGGCGGCAATGGCCTTGGATTCTTCAGGCAACATGGTGTAGGCAAAGACCTCGCGTATGGTAGTGAACCAGAGCGGCGCTTCGCGTTCGCGCAGAAGGATTTGTCCTTTGGGGCCTTGATGCTCGAACAGGTACATGCCGCAGTAGTGGCCTACAGCGGTTTGTGGGATCTGGACGACGGGAGGCGGCGGGGCTTGCACCTGTTCTGGTTGTCCGCAGGCAGCCAGTATCAGACCCAGGCACAGCAACAGAAGAGTGCGCAGTTTTTTCATAGTGCTTTTCTTTTGAATACCAGGCTTGCCAGACCAAAAGGCACGGCGATCCACAGCAGCAGAACGCTCATCAACACACTGGCGGGCAGACGAGCCTGTTCGCTTAAACCGGCCATACCAGCAAACATGGCGACATTCTCGTAGCCGGTCAGATTCAGCAGGCGGTACACGTCGGTGGGGTTGAACAGCAGGATGATGTTCAGCCAGGAAGCGGTGATCATGGCACCTTGGTCAGCGACCAGAATACCCAGCAGAGCCATGTCATAAATCACCACGAAAAACAGCCAGATACCGATGGCCAGTCCGGCCGCAGTGGCACGTTCTCTGACCAGGGTGCTGATGAAATAGCCCATGGACAGGAAGCTGGCGCCGAGCAGAACGCTGGCACCCATCATGGCCAGAAAGGGCGTCCAGACGCTGAAGTCCAGGCCGCCATGTGCCACTTGCAAGGTGACGCCTGCCAGGCCGTAGCCCACCACCGTGGACAGGCTCAGGATCAGGGCATGGCCCAGGAATTTACCGACCAGAACCTGCCAGCGATGGACGGGGTAGCTCAGCAGCAAGGACATGGTGCCGCGCTCGATCTCGCCCACAATGGCGTCGTAGGACAGCAGCATGGCGATCAGCGGGATCAGAAAAATAGACAGGCTGGACAGGCTGACAACCGTGACTGTCAACGGATCTACCTTGACGCTGCCCGTGGGGGCGCTGCCCAGAAAGCCCAGAGACAAAGCCAGTGCGGCCAGCAAGAGGGTGACCGCCAGTACCCAACGATTGCGCAATCCGTCGCGCACTTCCTTTTGGATGATGATCAGGACAGGGTTCATGGCTTAGTAATCCTCGCGCTTCAAAAAATGCGCATACAACTCGTCCAGACCGGGGGATTCCAGCTCCAGGTCGGTTAATCCTTGAATGGCATGCGCTTCGCGCAGAATCTGGATTTTTTCGGCTTCGGTGCAATGACGTTCCAGGCGATTTGCACCGATGGCATTCCAGTGCTGTGGAACAGAATCGGGGATCTGCTCCACGGTCAGGCGGATACGTACCGGCAAGCCAGCGTGTTGGCGCAATTCGGACAAGGTGCCATCAGCAATCTTGCGTCCTTGTTGCATCACGATGATGCGGTCTGCCAGACGTTCCATCTCCGCCAGAGCGTGGGTACTGAGCAGGATGGTGGCCCCGGCATCGCGCAGTTCTTGGACGATTTCGTAGAACAGCAGTCGGGAAGCGGGGTCCAGGCCAGTAGTCGGCTCGTCCAGCAAGAGCACGCGGGGTTGGCCCAGCAGGGTCTGGGCCAGGGCCAGACGTTGGCGCATGCCTTTGGAGTAAGTGCCGACACGCTTGTGGGCGGCTTGGGCAATACCTACGCGGGCCAGCAGGGCTTGATTGTCTTTAAGTGGCAGCCCTTTTAGTCGAGCATAAAAGGCCAGCGTTTCCGTGCCTGTCAGTGCCGGGTGGAGGGCGACCGTTTCGGGCAAATAGCCGATGTGGGCGCGCAGGCGGGCAGCCTGGGGCGAACCGGCGTCATGATCCAGTAAAGATACCTTGCCTTCATCGGCGCGGATCAGGCCCAGAATCAGCTTGATGACAGTACTTTTGCCTGCGCCATTGTGGCCAGCCAGTACCGTGCATTGACCAGGGTAAAGCTCGAAGTTCACCGCGTTGGCGGCACGCTGCTGGCCATACAGCTTGCTGACATTGGCCAGCGCGACAGGGGCCGTGCAGTTATTGGATGGAGTCATGATTGGCCTTGTAGCGCTCCCAGACGGGATTGTCGGGCGCACGCATCAGCGGTGCGCTATCGATGATGCCGCCGGGCAAAATGGCAGGGAATTGGGTTTGCGCCCAGCGCACAATGGAAACGGCGGGGCTGTTCAAGAGCACGCGGGCCGAAGGGGCTCGCCACACCAGCTGTTCAATCAGGCCATTGGGGCGATAAGCGGTGTCACCAATGCCGTCACCGTTCAGGTCAAAGGCGCTGTGATCGCTCCAGTAATTGCCCCGGTCCTTGCTGGACCACTCCAGGTAGCGGGTACCCACATACTTCACCTGATTCTGGTTCTGGATGAAGGCGTTTTCCGTGATCTCATTGCCCTCGGAACCGGCGGTGTAGTGCACCCCGATCTGTGTGTTCTGAATCAGGTTGCCGGAGATCTTGTTGAAGTTGGCGTTGTAGAGAAAGACGCCTTTTTCGGCACCGTCCACGATATTGTCAGTAATGGTCGATTGCTGAGCGGCATTGAGCATCAAGCCTTGATGCGTGCTGTTGATGCTGATGTTTTCACGTACTGTCAGGAACTGCGAAAACATCAGGGCATAGGCAATGTCATTGCCTATGGAAACATTGCTGCTGACCTCGCTGTTATTGGTGTACATGTAGTGCACCGCATAGCGCAGCTGGGTAAAGCGGTTGTGGCTGAAAACATTGTCGCGGCTGGTATTGGAAAAAATCCCGTCGCGACCCCAGGAAATATCGTTGTACAAGATGCGTGAGCCGGGGGAGTTCCACAGCGTGACGCCATTGCCGCGCTCATTCAGACGCAGCTCTTTATTGCCCACTATGGTGTTGTGTTGCACCAGCGCGTTATGGGGCCCCCAGACATATACCCCCACCAGATTGTCGAGGATGTCGTTGTTTTCAATCAGGGCGTTATGGGCGGGTTTATCCAGGAATATGCCTGCATCCATGTCGGGCAGGCTCAAGCCGGAATTACGCACGGTAATCTGACGTATCTGCACATCTTCCGCCTGCACCCACACCGTGCGACCTTCACGTTCGCCCATCAACACGGCTTGCCGGTCGTTGGGGCCTTGAAGTGTCAAGGGCTTGTTCACGATGATATTGCCCTGATACGTGCCGGGAGCCAGCATCAGGATGTCACCGGCTTGGGCGGCATCGATAGCGGCTTGCAGCGATGTATCGGCAGGCACTTCAATGGTGGCCGCTTGCGCAGCCAGACCACTGGCCGTAAGGGCCAGGACCGTAAGCGGCTTGAAGGCCAGCCTCAGCACCAGGGTTGGGCTGAGGCATCGTGCACGGATAGGGAGCAGGCAGAAAGGCTTCATGTCACCGTCAGGCTTTGGGTTTCACGTTCATCTGACCGGACATTTCCATGTGCAGTGCGTGGCAGAACCACTGGCAGTAGTACCAATGCACACCGGGGCGGGAGGCCGTGAAGGTGACCGAGCTGGTTTGCTGCGGTCCAATTTCCATGGCCACGCCGTAGCCGGACAAGGTAAAGCCGTGGGTCAAGTCCTCGATCATTTCCATATTGGTGACGACGACGGTGACCTCATCGCCCTGATTGACCTCGAAGCTGGGCACGGAGAACACGGGTGCCACGGCGGTCATGTAGACCCGCACCTTGTTGCCATCCCGAATGACTTTGGACGCACCCTCCAGGGTGACGCCGTCTTTTTCAGCCATTTTCCGTGCGCCGTCCCACCATGGGTCGTCACGAGTCCAGACGCGCTTGGGGCGCACTTTGTCAGCAGCAACCAGCAGCATGTCGTGTGGTTCGGCAAAGCTTGGGCCATCGTGAACCAGCTTCATGACGTCGCCCGAAATGTCGATCAGTTGATCGTTTTCTGGCTTGAGCGGGCCTACGTTCAGGAAGCGGTCTTTGGAGAACTTGTTCAGCGAGACCAGCCATTTACCATCGGCCTCTTTGGTCTCGCCCATGGTGGTGTGGTTGTGGCCGGGCTGGTAGTGCACGTCCAGTTTCTGGATGATGGGGTCTACGTCCTTGCCCTGGTAAGCCTCAATGGCTTTGGCCATATTCCACTTCACGATCTGGCTGTCGATAAACAGCGTGGTGTAGGCATTGCCGCGGCCGTCATAGGCCGTGTGCAGTGGGCCAAGACCCAGTTGAGGCTCTGCCACTACGCAGTCGCGCGGTTTGATCTTGTCTGCGAACAAGTCGTCCAGGCGGCGCACGTCAATCATGGTGACGGTGGGCGAGAGCTTGCCGTTAAACACCACGTGGATGCCATCGGGGCTGGCATTGCAACCGTGCGGGGAGTTGGGCACAGGAATGTAGCGGGTATAGCGCGAACCTTTGCGGCCATCCAGCACTTTGACGCCCTGCATCTCTTTGAAGTCGCCTTTCTTGACGCCGTCTTCAATGGCCTTCAGGTTGAACACCACCGCCCAGTCCTGCTCGTTGGCGCTCATCTCGCCGACGTCCAGCCCCTTTTCAGAGTTGTAGCAGGTGGAGAAGGCGTACTTGCCCTGGTAGTCGGCGTCGCAGTTGTCCAGGTTGCCATCCACGATCACCTGCCAGGCAATTTCCATGGTGTCGCCATCAATGGCGGTAAAGACAGAGAAGTAGTTCTCTTTGGGGTTGCCGAAGATGGTGCCGTTATTGGGCAGGGGAACGATGTGTTCGCCGTTGCAGAACACATAGCCGGTGCGGGGATAACGTTGGGGGCGCAGGCCGTGGATGCCGTCGGCATTGGGGATCTCGATGATCTTGTCGCATTTCATGACATCGCAGCGCACGCGAGCTACGCGGTTATTAGCCTTGTCATTGATGTAGATGAAGCGCCCGTCGTAAGTCCCGTCGGTAAAGGACATATGGGGGTGGTGAGCATCGCCGTTAGGCAGGATGCCGCCCAAGGAGTCAGCAAAGGCCAGGGTTTCAGGCGTCAGGTTGGCGCGCATGATCTGGCGGCTTTCGTTGGTAATGCCCCAGCCCGTCGCGCTGCAAATGTTGAAAATCGGGATGCGCATTAGCTCGCGCATGGAGGGTAGACCCATGATGCGGATCTCGCCGGACTGACCGCCGGAGTTGAAGGCGTAGTACTGGTCCAGTTCACCCGGCTCAATGTGGGCATTTTGCCCGTCCGGTGCTTTTTTCGTATCGGCCAGGGCATTGCCAATATGGGTGGCGCTGACGACTGCGGCACCTGACAAGGCGGCGGTGCCCAGAAAGGCGCGGCGACTCAAGCCGTGTTTATCCTGTGTGTTCTCGGACATGGTGTGATCTTCCTTTTGTGTGATGACGTGACCGACTTGGCGCTGGGGCGCGCCCAGCCGTCTCACGGCGTGGCTGGCGTGGAATCGGTACTGTCTACGCTGCGTGGACGCACGGTAGGGCGGGCAGCAGCATCGTCTTGCAGCGAGCTGGCAACGGCAACGGGGGCCGGTTTATCTCGCTTGCGCTTGGCGATCTTTTGAATCAGGTGCGGGCATTTTTTCTCGTGGTGATACAGCATCTGGCAGTTCAGGCACTGGATGCACTCGTTGGGGTTGATCGGGCCTTCTGGCTCGATGGCTTGGACGGGGCAGTCGGTTGCACAGCGCTGACAGGGGTTGCCACACATGGGGTAGCGACGCAGCCAGTCAAAGATGCGCAAGCGGGCGGGGATAGCCAGGGCAGCGCCCAGGGCACAGAGGTAGCGGCAGTAAAAGCGCTCGATGAACAGGCTGGCAATCAGCAGCAAGACGGCAAAGATGGTGAAGGGCCAGTCGCGGATGAATTTCAGGATAATGGCGGTCTTGAAGGGTTCGACTTCGGCCATCTTTTCCGCCACGGCCATGTCGTACAGGGCAAAGCCAAACAGCAGAATGAAGATCACGTATTTGATGGACACCAGGCGCTTATGGGCGCTGTAGGCTACCTTGATTTGCGGAATGCGCAGGAAGCGGGCCAGTTTGTTGGCCAGCTCTTGCAGCGCCCCAAAGGGACAGAGCCAGCCACAGAAGGCACCCCGGTTCCAGAAGATCAGGGAGATGGCGGTGGCGATCCACAGAATGAAGACCAGCGGATCCATCAGGAAGTACTCCCAGCGGAAATCGGTGCGCAGTGCGTGGGAGAAAGTCAGTACGTTCACCACGGACAACTGGGCCGAGGCGTACCAGCCAATCCAGACCAGGGAGAACAGCAGAAAGCCGATGCGAAAGCGCTGGTAGAACACTTCGTGCTTGGTTAGCGTGTCCTGAAAGAAGAAGACTCCACCCAAGGTCAGCAAGGACAGCAGCAGCACGGCAATCTGCACTTTCTTGCCCGCCCAGATTTGCTTGTACAAAGGCTCGCTGGCGGTTTCCAGGTCATCGTGCGCTGCGGTATCGGGGGCCGCTGCAACTGCTGCTGGAGGGGGCACTGTCAAATAGGCGTCAGGAAGCTGGTAATTCAGGTTCAGCGTGACAAAGGCTTTGTCCTTGACGCTTAGCACACGCTGGACCAGCAGTTGGAGCCGCCAGGGCTGGACCGGATCAAAGGTAGCAGTAGCCGGAATTTTGAACAGGGCGGCTTCTTTGAAGTCAGGGGCATTGGCAGCTTTCACGCCGGGCAGACGCTGGTGGTCGAGATCGGTGAAGTGAAAGCTGTCCAGATCCTGGACGATCTCGATACGGTCAAAAATCCCGCCGCGTACATAGCCTGACCCTTTGAAGGAGTACAACCCGTTCCCGACGACCAGCATGGCTTGCTGACCGGGTTTCAGCTCTTGCTGCAGGTACGTGTAGTCAGATTCGCCCAGCAAGCTTTTTCCAATGCTGGGCACGCTGACCAGGGCGGCGTACAGATCAATAAAAGTGTCTTGTGGGTCGCCTTCCTGCGGATGGGCGGCGGCTTCCGTGCGACCACTGTCGATGAAAGCCTGGTTGATGTCGGCCACACTGACGTGCAGGCGTTGGATAGCACCGCTTTGGAGCAACTCATCCCAACTGGCAATGGTTTGATTGCTGCTGTCTATGTTGCGTTTGACTGCCGCCGGTGCTGTGGCGGGGGCGGCAGGCTGGCCTATGCCTTCTTGCCGGGCCACCAGTTGCGAAGAGCGCATGATGCTGTCACCGACCACCATCAAGGTCACGGTGGCGCCACTGATAATGTCGACAGGTGGTGGTGCGCCGGGTTTGGGACGGTTCTTGATGTAGTTCTGACCCACATAGCCCTGAATGAAGGCCTCTACCCGTGATTCGGGGATGCCGATCAAGACAATGGGTTCATGATGTTCCAGCAGTTTGGCAGCGACAATGCTGCCATCCATGCTCATGGCGACCAGGGTGTCGATGGGGAAGCTGGAGTAACCACGGGTGTTGACGATGTCGGTGGTGACGTACACATATCCCAGTTGTTCTTGATCTTTAAAGACTTTGGCGACGGGTAGCGTGCCGGCTGGCTCGCTGGTGTGGGTGGCGGTGGGAAAGATCTCGTTAAGGGCAATGTCCGGCAAGAAATGGGCAATGCGTGAACTGGAGTGTGCCGGAGGACTGCTCAGACAGGCTGCCAGTACAAAAAGCAGGAGCCAGATAATACGGAACTGAACATGCCGGGCAACGCGATTGAGGGACGTCATTTCTTACCACCTGCAACAAGATTCTTGCGAGATGGTAGGGGTTACCCTTTGTTTACTCTTTGTGTCAGAGCAAGGACAGATTCTGACAAGAGTGGATGTGGGTCGGCGTCAGCCGGTCCTTGATCTGTGAGGAATGATGGCAGGCTTTGCTGGCCGGGCTTTAGATGAGGTTCAGCCTTGCTGACGCAAATAATTCAGGACCGCGTCGGCATCACCCTGAAAAATGATCCGTTCCGCTTTTTGTTCGCGTTGATAGGCGTACATGGGGTCGTAGTATTGCGTCAGCAAACCACCGATCCAGTCCCGGTGACCCTCCAGCGCGCCGCTGCGCTCCTGCTCCTGCAAGGCATCGTCCATGATGGCGGCCAGTTGCTGGTAGCGTTGATGGCCCAGGCGCTTGGTAATGCGGGCCAGGCTTTGACGCAGTTGTTCGGCAAAGAGTGCAAAGCCTGTTTGCGGCTCGTATTGGGCTGTGTATTCCGCGTGCAGGTTCTGGACGTAATCGCGCACGATGCGCGTAATGCGGTTTTCCAGGCTATCTTCCAGCCAGATGATGGACCACTGCTGCATCCCCCGGTACAGGCCCAGTGGCAGGCTGCAACGGCCTATGGTTTGGCTTTCATCTTCCAGGACGAAGCGCTGGTGCCCTTGGTCCGTTTTTTTGAGCATGGCGATCGATAGCCTGTGCTCGAAGTCGATCTGGCTGGGTTGGCTGGTGGCGTGTTTGCCAAAGCTGGAACCACGATGATGTGCGTAGCCTTCCAGGTCCAGACTGTTATCAAGCTGCTGCAGGACATCGGTTTTGCCCGTGCCTGTCATGCCGCCCAGAACCTGAAAATGGGCGTTGCCGACGGTTTGTTCCAGGTTATTCAGCAAAAAGCCACGCATAGCCTTGTAGCCGCCCACTACGCGGGGATAGGGAATGCCTGCCTCTTCGCGCAGCCAGGTTTGTGTGATCTGGCTGCGCAGGCCACCTCGAAAGCAATACAGGTAGCCGTCGGGATGGTCTTGCGTAAATTGTGCCCAGGCCTGCAGGCGAGCTTGCTTGAGCTGGCCACTGACCAGCTTGTTACCCAAGGCAATGGCGGCATCCTGGCCATGTTGCTTGTAGCAGATCCCCACCAGGTGACGCTCCTCGTCGTTCATCAGTGGCAGGTTCAATGCGCCGGGAAAGGCGCCTTTACTGAATTCGATGGGAGCGCGAGCGTCCATCAAAGGCACATCGTTCAGGAACAGCTCGCGGTAGTGGTGGGTATCAGGACGCATCAAGCGATTTCGACGGCGTGGGTTTTGGCGGGGATGAATTCCCCGATGGC
The DNA here is from genome assembly GCF_030515105.1 of Alcaligenes sp. YSL9. Classification (NCBI taxonomy): domain Bacteria; kingdom Pseudomonadati; phylum Pseudomonadota; class Betaproteobacteria; order Burkholderiales; family Alcaligenaceae; genus Alcaligenes; species Alcaligenes sp. YSL9. Next base: position 294,648 of record NZ_JALXJU010000003.1, read on the forward strand.
TTCCAGGGTCAGGCCCAGTTCTTGTGCTGTTGCCAGAAACTCGGCAGTGGCAGCAGGCTCTACGGCGATCAGCAAACCGCCGCTGGTTTGTGGGTCGCACAGAATGTTGATCTGATCCTGGCTGATAGGAGCGATGCGATGGCCGTAGCTGTCGAAGTTGCGTTGCGTGCCGCCGGGCACACAGCCTTCTTGCAGGTAGTATTCAATGCCGGGCAACAGGGGCACACGATCCAGATTCAGACGGGCGGTCAGGCCGCTGCCATCTGCCATTTCGATCAGGTGGCCCAGCAGACCAAAGCCAGTCACATCGGTCATGGCTTTAACACCGGGCAGTTGTGCAAAGCGGTTGCCGGGCTTGTTGAGCGTGCACATCCAGTCGCGGGCCAGGTTTTGATCTTCAGGACGAAGCTTGGCTTTTTTCTCGGCCGTGGTCAGCACGCCAATACCCAAAGGCTTGGTCAGATAGAGCTGGCAGCCTTCGGTTGCGGTGTCGTTGCGTTTTAACTGGCCTTTATCAACTACGCCAGTTACAGCCAGACCAAAAATAGGCTCGGGGGCATCAATGGAGTGACCACCGGCCAGGGTGATGCCAGCGGCATCGCAAGCCGCACGCCCACCACGCACGACCTCGCGGGCGACTTCAGGGGACAGGACATTGATGGGCCAGCCCAAAATGGCGATGGCCATGATCGGTTTACCACCCATGGCGTAGATATCGCTGATGGCGTTGGTCGCAGCAATGCGCCCAAAGTCATACGGATCGTCCACGATGGGCATGAAAAAGTCGGTGGTCGAGACGACGCCTGTTTCCTCATTCAAACCGTACACAGCCGCATCATCACGTGATGTATTGCCTACCCACAGGTTCGGGTCCACATTCTGGGCTCCGCTTCCCGCCAGGATTATGTCCAATACTTTGGGGGAAATCTTGCAGCCGCAACCGGCTCCATGACTGTATTGGGTCAGACGAATGGGAGTATCCATGAGCGCGTACCAAGAAAGAGGTTGAAGATGAAATGATACTAAATTGCCCCTATGCCCTGCAGGCTTTTGCTACGGAAAGGGCAGAGGTCGAACGCGCTGGGCCAACTGGTCGGCGGCCACCCACTGTGCAAATTGCTCGCCCAGTCGCTGGCTTTGTTCGACGGAGTTTTGCCAGGCAATACGCCGGTCTGCGTCGGGTAAACGCTTGTAGTCGGAGCGATCGGGGATTTTGCGGTCTTTTAGACGCCGATAGAAACGTTCGGTCGGGCACAGCAAAATCAGATTGTCCAGGTTGTGACGGCGGCGAGCCTTTTGCCAACGGGGCAGGTATTTGTCGAACCAGCTGGCGCTGATCTTTTGAGTGAAATGCGGAAACAAGGTCAAGCCTGGGCTATCCAGATCCAGAGCGCAGAAGTTGTAGTCGACTAGGCCTCCATCCCGGTATAGACCGGCAGGCCAGTTATGGGCGGCATTCACACCGTCAATCACGAGTGGAATAGCGGTGCTGGCGGCCAGGGTCTCGAACAGATTGTGCTGATCCAGTGCGGCGTAGCGAGCCAGGTCTTGATGTCTGCCGTGAATGGGCAGGGGGCTACGAGTGTCGTGCACGATGACCCGCTCAAAGAACCAGTGGGGGATAGCAGGGTGCACATAATTGCCGACCATGCAGCTGAGCAGGGCTGCGCCAAGCTGTTTGGGGTTGCGGGAACCCGCCCAGCCCTTGCTGCGTGCCACGGTAATGGCGAAGCGATAGCGTGGATGGTTCAGGATCGCAGCCTGTGAGTCGGCGTCCCCCAGCAAGGTTTTCAGCATGGTCTGGGTCGACCGGGTAATGTCCGCTACCGTGGATTTGGGCAGAAAGGGGCTGTGTATATAAAGCTGCGCAAAGTCCGCAAAGGCTTTGTGCGGATCGCTCTGGGCCGCACAGGCAAAGCGCCAGGAAGCGATGGAACTGCCAAATAGCCATAGCGGCTCATCATGTGTGTTGAGCCAGTCGCCAAACAAATACTGATCCAGCCCGGTTAGCGCCAAAGCCTTGGGTCCACCCGCACTGCCAATCAGCGTGCTGATGTCCTTGGCATGCAAGCCATTGCTTTGAATATGACGATAAGCACGAGGCCCGGCGTAGATCGCGAGATCAGACTCGGTGGACGACAAGATCAGCTCCCGAATGTGGTGATTCTGTAGCCAGAAAGCTGGCTAACCAGGCTTTAGTCTAGCGCTGTTGGAGTGAGGTCGGGAGGGCTCTCTTGGATTGAGGTGGGATAAGATACCGCCCGTGCTGCTCCAGGCGGGGCAGCACGGGCGGGCATAGCGATCAAGCATCCGGACTCCTGCTGGAGTCCGAAGTAAAGCGTGGAGTATTAGAAGCTGGCAGTCAACGTTGCGTAGTATTGGCGACCAGGTTCGTTATAGGTGTTGGCACCTTGGCCGCTACCCGAGTCTTCACGGTACAAGCGTTTGTCGAACAGGTTGTTCACGCCCAGACGGATGTTCGTGGACTTGGTGACCTGGTAAGCGCCGCTCAGACCGAAGATGGCATATGAACCACGTTCACGCAGGCCATCGCCTTTCACTTCCGAGTTATTGGACAGGTTGTGCGAGCGTGGCTTTTGCTTGCCATACAGTGTGGCAGTAGCCAGCAAGGACAGCTTGTCGTTGACGCGCCAGTCCAGCGTGCTGTTCAGGGTGTAGCGGGGGATGACAGTCAAAGGCTGGTTCGTTTCCTTGGACTTGTTGGTGATCATGTAAGTCAGGTTGTTGCTCAGGCTCAGCGTGTCACCGTTCTCGCCCAGAATCGGGATAGTCAGGTTGCCTTCCAGACCACGGATCACTGCCTTGCCGGAGTTCACCCACTGGAATGGGCGGACCAGGGAGCCGCCAATGTACACCGCATCCGGAATGGTCTGGTCGCCCATATCGGCCACAATCTTGTTGCTGTAGTCGTTCTGGAAGTAAGTCAGACCTGCTGCCCAGCCCGCGTTGTCGTAAGCCAGACCAATTTCCTTGTTGATACTGCGTTCGGGCGACAGATTGTCGTTACCGAAGATGTAGCAAGGACCGCTTACGCGTTGACCAGTTACCGGGTCGTACGGGCAACCGTTGCCGCGTGTTTGATACAGGTAGTTGGGGTTGGATTGATACAGGTTAGGTGCTTTGAAAGCGCGGGCGATACCGCCTTTCAGGGTGATGCTGTCGGTGATGAAGTAGGAGGCGTTCAGGCTGGGGCTCCAGTTGTCACCGAACTTGCTGTGATGGTCGAACCGCACTCCTGGTGTCACGGTCAAGGCGTCGGTCAGCTCGATATTGCCTTCCACATAGGCGGCTGTTGTACGGGCCTTGCTTTTGGAATCCGTGTTTTTGTTGATGGTTTGGCCAGAGCGAGTGGCGTAGTCATCATCCAGGCTTTGATCGCGGTGCTCGAACCCGACCGTCATCAAGACGTGCTTGCTGGCGATCTGCAAAGGTGTGTTGTATTCGCCCGAGATATTGAGCGAACGCAGCTCGGAAACCGAGCCGGCACCGGGGTTGGAGATGCTGCCCTCAACGGCACCGGCCAGGCCCTCATTCAAACGTGAGTTGGTCGTGCCTTCATATGCAAAGGTCAGGCGGGAGCGGCGGCCCTGGCCGTAGTCACCATAGTGGCTGAGCGAGCCGGCGCGACGATACATGATGTTCGTTTCAGCCCCATCTTCGGCAAGTGATGCAATGGTTTGCGTGCTGCGGCTAAACAGACGCTCTCCCGAGTAGATATTGCCTTGGCGGCTGAATGAGCCTTCCAGCTCCATACGGTGGTCCCGGTTGATATCCAGGCGCAGCAAGCCGTTAACGTCTTTATTGCGTACCCCCTCGCGGCCCGCTGGTGGCACGGTGGTCTCGTTCACCTCCATGCCGGAAGCCTGGGCGTTCAACGCGGGTTTGTCGGCATCTGTCTTGGCGATATTGCCGTAGACGCGGAAAGACAGCTTGTCGGCAATGGGACCGGACAAGTTAAAGCCGGTACGACGTGTGGAGCCGTAGTCGCTGTCCTCAGGAATCAGACCGTAGGCGGTTACCGAGCCGGAGAAAGTATCGGTAGGCGCTTTTGTGATGATGTTCACGACACCACCGGCAGCACCAGAGCCATAGCGAGCAGCAGCCGGGCCACGCAGCACTTCAATGCGTTCGATGGCGTTGACGGGCACCCAGTTGCTGTCACCACGGGTATTACGTTCACCGTCGCGCCCCATGCGAATGGAGTCGCGCGAGCTGACAGGTTTGCCGTCAATCAGGATCAGGGTGTTTTCAGGGCCCATGCCGCGCAAGTCGATCTGGCGGCTATTGCCGTAGGAACCGGATGGGCTGTTACCGGTCAGGTTCACGCCGGGCATGGTGCGGATCAGTTCGGACAGGTCGTTGGCGGGAGGGCGTTTTTCAATATCCTTGGCAGTAATTGTGGACACGCCAGGAGCCTGTTTGACGGCTTCTTCTGCCGAAGGCAAGACACGAATTTCTTCCAGCGAGGTGACCCCACCACGGACGTTGGAAGTTTGTGCCTGTGCACTGAAACTGGCTGCCAAAGCCGTGGCGAGCAGGCCCAATGCAAAGATCGGGCGGCGAGCCGGAGGCGCCAATAAATTCATAATCACTTTCCTAGTAAATGATAAACAGAATGAGAATTGTTCGCGATCAGGATTGTGTTTAAAAATGTGACGGCTGTCGAGAAAGCTGACGGATTTGTGGTGTGTAAAACACGGTCAAAGTAAAGGGGAATTATTTTTCTGAATTGACACTTAGCTTCCTGCCAAGAAAACATGGGTGTTTTTTGGCATTTCCATGTCCTGGTCGGTGTGGTCCCCAGACAGCGCGTTTTGAGGCTGTTGCTTGATGAAAGATCACACGCATTTAAAGGAATTCTTGTGACAAGTACTCTAAACCTCTCCAAGCCCACTTTGATCGCCCGCGCCCAGGAGCAGATGCAGGCTCAGTTTCAGGTTCCGAAACGTAGTGTTAGAGAAAAGCTGGCTCTGACCTGTCGCATCCTGTTTGATGGTGGTCATGATTCGGGCTTGGCGGGGCAGATTACGGCGCGGGGCGAGCAGGAAGGTACGTATTTCACCCAGCAGTTAGGGCTAGGGTTTGATGAAATCAGCGTGTCCAATATCTTGCTGGTGGATGAAGATCTGACGGTTCTGGAAGGTCAGGGCATGCCCAACCCTGCCAACCGTTTTCATTCCTGGGTGTATCGTGCGCGTCCTGATGTCAATTGCATTATTCATACCCATCCTCTGCATGTCGCGTCCTTATCCATGCTGGGCGTGCCCCTGGAGGTGTCCCATATGGATAACTGCACGCTGTACGAGGATTGCGCTTTTCTGAAGGACTGGCCTGGTGTGCCTGTAGGCAATGAGGAAGGGCAGATTATTTCCCGGGCCCTGGGTGATAAGCGGGCGATCTTGCTGGCGCATCATGGCATGTTGATTGCGGCCAGCTCTGTTGAGGAGGCCTGTGTGCTTGCCCTGCAGTTCGAGCGTGCCGCGCGGATGCAGTTGCTGGCCATGTCAGCCGGAAAGATCAAACCCATATTGCCGGAGTTGGGGCGCGAGGCACACGACTGGATTTTGCGCCCTCGCCGGTCCGAGATCGGGTTTGAATATTACGTGCGCAAGGCGTTGAAGCATCATGTCGATGCGCTCGAGTAAAAAGATGGGGGCTGTTTGGGGGCGAGTCAGCTTGGAGCAGTGCTTTGGCCCAAAGGTCGGTGGCGGAAAGCAGCAGGAGTCGAACCTACCTGGGAACGTCTGACGCCCCCAACCGGGTTTGAAGCCCGGCCGTGCCACCGGGCACGGATGCTTTCCTTCAAGAGGCCCTATCATACGTTAGGGCCGATGACGCTTCAACGATCAGGGCCTTGCCTGCTCTGGTTCCCGCATGAAGCTCCGGGCTCAGTCCGCCGCTGCCCAGGCTTCACCTCGTAATACATGGCGATCACGCACACGTCGTGTATAGCCGACGCGATCAAAGAACTCCAGAATCTGAATGGCCCGTTTGCGGCCCAGTCCCGTTGCGTCCCGGAACTGCGCGGCGCTGACGCCTTGGCCGCTGTGCAGCTCCTTGACGATATTGGCTAGCACCGCGATCTGGCGGCGGTGATAGAACAGGTCATGCACGATCTGAAACAGCTCCCCCTGGCGTACCAGTCGGCGCAGTACGTTGCGGGTCTGGTCTTCCGGGGCTTCGGTTTCTTTGGCCAGATCGCGTGTCCACGGAGGGTCGAAGCGGCCTGCCTCGATCAGGGGCAGCAGGGCGGTGGCTAAAGCTTGGTCTTCGGCGCTCAGGGTGACGCGGTGGCCTGGCGTATGCAGCCAGGCTCCTTGTCGGGCCAGGCGCTGTTCTGCCAGCAGATATTCGGTCAGGAGCTGCCAGATTGCGTCGGGCATGGTGGGGACGGCCATACGTCGCAAGCGGCTGTTGGACAGGCCCGGCTCGTCCGGATTGCGCTCGTGGAACTGCAGCATCACGCTTTCTATGTGCTGACACAGCGCTTCCAGGCGTGCATCGCTCAACAAGATAGGCTGACTTTGTGGGCGAGATCCGGTGTGCCAGCGGGCATTGGCGGGGGCGCTCAAGCCTTGTTGAGATCCTCCCGACAGACGCAGCAGTGTTGCTTCGTCCAGACCGTAAGGCGCTTGGGCCAGCAGGCCCTCCAATGGTCCGCCACGCGTCCATTGCGCCAAGGCATGCAGCCAGGCCAGGCGCGTTGCGGAGCGTCGTTTGCGGTCCGGTGCATTCGGGTCCAGCACAATCCCGCCGCCGACTGTTTCGCTGGCCTGGGCATTGCGCAAAATAAAGCGCTCGCCCGTCATGGTGCAGATCGGGCGGTCAAAGACCAGCTGGACCTTGCCGGTCTGGCCGGGCTGCAAGGACTCGCCATCCAAAGGCACGGCATGGGCCGTCAGGTGAGCAGCCCCCATGTGGACATGCCAGGGCGACCAGGTACGTAGGGCGGGAATATCTTTGTCCAGCAGGCTCAGTTCCACATCGATACGTGTGGAGGGGATGAAGCAGCGGGCGTCGGCCAGCCAGTCGCCACGCTCGATATCCTGTACATCAATTCCGCCCAGGTTCAGGGCACAACGCTGGCCGGTACGAGCCTGGCGCGAGGCCTGATTCTGGGCGTGAATGCTGCGTACTCGTACGGGTGTACCGCGTGGCATCAGGCGCAAGTCTATAGCCGGGCCGTCCAGGTCCAGCACGCCATCGTGCACTGTGCCGGTCACGACGGTGCCGTGACCTTGCAAGGTGAAGACGCGGTCAATGGCCAGGCGGAAATAGCCTTGGCCATCCTGCTTGGTGGCTTGCATGGCCTGTGCATGCAGATGCTGGCGCAGTGCTTCCAGGCCGGGTTTGTCGGCGGACAGGGCATCAACAACGAAGATGGGGGCATTGTCCAGAAAGCTTCCTTGGACAAGTGCTTGCAGCTCGGCTTTGACGGATTCAATTCTGGCAGCATCAGCGCGATCCGCCTTGCTCAGGACGATGGCTCCCGCCTGCAAACCCAGCAATTGCAGTACGGCCAGATGCTCGCGGGTTTGCGGCATGACGCCGTCATCTGCGGCCACGATCAGCAGGCCAAAATCAATGCCGGTCGCACCCGCGACCATGGTGTGCACCAGACGTTCGTGACCGGGCACATCAATAAAGCCCAGGATCTGTCCGTCGGGCAAAGGCGTATAGGCATAGCCCAGCTGGATGGAGATGCCGCGCTTTTTTTCCTCTTCCAGACGATCGGTATCCACGCCGGTCAAGGCGCGGATCAAGGTGGTTTTGCCGTGATCGATATGTCCTGCGGTGCCAACAATCATGCTTGCTCGGGAATCAGTTGTGCGCTGAAGGCGGCCTCAAAGGGCTCTTCCAGGCAGCGCAAGTCCAGCCAAAAGGCATCTTGCGCAATGCGCCCGATGACGGGCTGGGGCAAAGTGCGCAGGCGTTTTTCCAGTTGAGTCAGATGGCGGCCCGGACGGCCTGTGCCTTGGTAGGCAAAGCGCAGTCCAAAGCTGGGCAGTACGTCTTCGGGCAACGCACCGCTGCCGATCTGGCTCAGCATGGCAGTGGGTTCGACTGCAAATTGTGTCCCCACCCATTGCTGCAAGACAGGGGCCAAACGTAGTGCTTGGGCACGCATTTCAGCTGAAGGTCGAGTCAGCAGACGCAAGGTGGTCAGGTGCTCGGGCAGGCGCTCTGGCGAACGGTACAAGGCCAGCACAGGTTCCAGTGCGGCCAAGGTGATTTTGCCCACGCGCAGAGCACGTTTGAGCGGGTTTTTCTTGATCTTGGCGATCAGGTCTGCACGGCCTACGATCAGACCGGCTTGGGGGCCACCCAGCAGCTTGTCGCCGCTGAAGGTCACGATATTGGCACCGGCTTCGATGGTCTCGCGCACGGTGGGCTCAGGCGGCAGGCCCCATTGGCTCAGGTCCACCAAGGTGCCGCTGCCCAGATCCACGCTGGTGGGCAGGCCGTGTTTTTTGGCTATCTGTGCAACTTCTTCGACCGAAACGCTTTTGGTGAAGCCTTTGACAGCGTAGTTGCTGCAATGCACCTTCATCAACATGGCGCTGCGCTCGTTGATGGCGTTTTCGTAGTCAGCCGCGTGGGTACGGTTGGTGGTGCCTACCTCATGCAGACGAGCACCGGCACGCTTCATGATGTCGGGAATACGAAAGGCCCCGCCAATTTCAACCAGCTCGCCGCGTGACACCACGGTCTCACGGCGGGGGCTCAGGGTGCTGAGCATCAGCAGCACGGCAGCCGCATTATTGTTCACGACTGTGGCGGCTTCAGCGCCGGTCAGTTCGCAGAGTAAGGGGTTGATCAAGTCATCGCGGTCGCCTCGGCCACCGGTTTCCAGATCAAATTCCAGATTGGCGGGCGAGCGCATGGCCTGGACAACAGCCTGTATGGCTTCATCCGGCAGCATCGCACGCCCAAGATTGGTGTGCAGTACGGTGCCGGTCAGGTTAAAGACCGGGCGTAGCTGCAAGCGGGATTCTTCCTGCAGTTGTGCTTGCAGTGCTTTGGCAAGCTGAGCGGGCTCCAGGTCCTGAGGGCTTAGTGCTCCCTTCAACACGGCCTCCCGCAGTGCCTGCAAATGGGCACGAGTGCGTTGACTCAGGCGTGTGTGACCGAACTGGCTTAGCAAGGGCTCGAACTCTGGCGAGCGCAGCAAGCGATCCAGGGAAGGGATGTGGGCGGGGGAGAGTTCAGGCGTAGGGCTCATCATTCAAAGGCAGGCGTTTGAGTCTATGGGCAGGGTCCGTCAGCTACGCCTTGTGCTCGGGGCAGCAAGGCGTAGGGGAATCTTAGCTTAAGACTGGTGCCAAAGAAGTGGATTGCCGCTGGCGCGGGAATAGCCTTCTTCACCCATCAGAACGTCCAAAGCCAGACTGGCCAGGTCGTCCGCTACCGGGTCAATGCCCAGCTGCTTTTCCTGATAGAAGATTTTGCGGTAGGTATGGCAGTTGTCGCAGGACTCGGCCTTGATGCCTTCCGGGCCATCTTCAATGGCGTGATACGCCACGCTTTTGGTGCTTTCGCAATGCGAGCAGGTGACACGCACCAGATGCCATTCCACGCTGCAGCGCGGGCAGCACATGTAGCGGCAGCCATCTTCACGACCACCCACACGCACCACGCTGGATACAGGCAGGCTGCCGCAGGACGGGCATACGCCAAAGGGGCTGGTTACAGACAGTTGGCCTTCGGTCAGCGAGCAGGCCAGATGCGTCCAGTAAACCTGCAAGGCGGCCATGACAAAAGGTGCCGCGGCACCGTCTTGCTCAGGCAATTGCTCGGCCAGAATCGCGTCAGCCAGATCTTCCAGTTTTTGTGGGTCAGACTCGGCTTTCTTTAGCAGGCTCTGACAGACTTCGTGGGCGGCTGCAGGCACGTTCGAAGCGTTGATCATGTGATTGAGCAGGCTGCTCAAAATGCTGAGCCACTGTGGATCGCGTTTCCAGCCCGATGCCAGCAAGGGTGGCATACCGTGTCTTTGTGCTGTTTCCAGCACCTCGGCGGGCAGTTCGGCCGGGGGCAGGGCATTGAGTTGTTTGTGCTGTCCATCAACCAGATGTGCCAGCAAGAGCAGGTAGGCACCAACGGGATTGCCGTCAGCCAATTGGCGCAGACGTGCTGCCCGGTCAGCAAAGACGCTGGCTCGCACAGGCAGGCGCAGTCGGGGGATGGAGGTGTGGTCCAGACTTTCGATTTCGCCGCGCGGAAGGATGCGTTGCAAGACAGACTCCTGAAAACAAGGCTGCCATGCCCGAAATGGTGCATGGCAGCCGGGTTGCTTATGTACCAGAGCCCCGCTTATTCGGCAGGACGGCTGGGACCTTTTTCCATTTCTTCACGGAACCAGGCGCGGTGGTGCTTCCAGGCCCAGGCACGGGTGACCGTTCCTTGAGTCATGGCCTTGACCGAACCCTTTACCCAGATACCGGCGTAGATGTGTACGATAATCGCACAAATCATCAGCAAGGCGCAGACCGCGTGCAGCACGGAGGCCAGACGGATAGCCCAGATGGGGAAGAAGGCGGAAAAGTATTCGCGCCACATCACCACACCGGTTGCCAGCAGGCCGATCATGAAGATCACCAAAGCAAAAAACAGGATTTTTTGCCCGGCGTTATAGCGGCCTACTTCGGGAATGCGCTCGTCCTTGGCATTGAGCACGTCCTTGAAGTGACGCAGCCAGGCCGCGTCACCCTTGGAGAACATATTGTGCCGTACCATGCGGGCCGCAAACAGGAAAAAGCACACAAACATCACCACACCAATGAACGGGTGCAGAATGCGTGTCCACGGACCGCCGCCAAACAGGTTGGTCAGCCAGAACATTGACGGATGAAACAGCGCCAGCCCGGACAAGGCCAGGAGCACAAAGCTCATGGCAATGATCCAGTGATTAATGCGCTGACTGGTGGTGTAGCGCTGAATCAAGCCCTTGCGGTTGTGATCAGTCATGGTGAGCCTCCTGGATCTTGCGTGCGTCCTCGTCGGCGCGGCGCTCGTCTTCCTCGTCGGTCTCGTTAGGACCGGTTCGGATGTAGTGGAAGAAACCAATCAGGGCGGTCAGTGCCATGGCAGCAACCCCCAGCGGCTTGGCCACTCCCTTCCAGAGCGAGACCATCGGACTGATTTGCGGGTCCTTGGGCAGATCGCTGTACAGCTCGGGCTTGTCGGCGTGATGCAGCACGTACATGACGTGGGTGCCACCCACTCCAGCCGGGTCGTACAAACCTGCGTTTTCAAAGCCGCGCGATTTCAGGTCTTCGATACGCTCTGCAGCGTGGTGCTGCATGTCTTCTTTGGTACCGAACACAATCGCGCCGGTAGGACAGGTCTTGGCACAGGCCGGTTCCTGTCCGACCGCCACACGGTCCGAACACAAGGTGCACTTGTAGGCTTTCTTGTCCTTTTCCGAAATGCGGGGCACATCGAAAGGACAGCCGGTAACGCAGTAGCCGCAGCCAATGCAGTTTTCCTCGTGAAAATCCACAATGCCGTTGGTGTACTGCACGATGGCGCCTGGCGAGGGACAGGCCTTCAGGCAGCCCGGATCCTCGCAGTGCATGCAGCCGTCTTTGCGAATCAGCCATTCCAGATCGCCAGCGGGGTTTTCATACTCCGCAAAACGCATGATGGTCCAGGACTTGTCGGTCAGGTCGGCCGGGTTGTCATACACCCCGACGTTGTGACCGATTTCGTCGCGCGTATCGTTCCATTCCATGCAGGCGACCTGACAGGCCTTACAGCCAATGCACTTACTGGTGTCGATCAGCTTGGCCACTTCCCCGCCCACGGGCTCGCGCACGCTGGGCGATGGGGTGGTGGTTGCGGAGCGCCGTTTGATATCAAGTGATTGCAAGGCCATGGCTTACTCCTTAACCTTTTCAAGTTGAACCAGGAAGGCCTTGGTCTCTGGCGTTTGCGAGTTGCCATCGCCTACCGGCGGGGTCAGCGCATTGATCAGGAAACCAGGTCGGGCCAGACCCACAAAACCCCAGTGCAGCGGGATACCCACTTGGTGGACAACTTTGCCATCCACGTTCAGGGCCTTGATGCGCTTGGTCACCACCGCCACGGCCTTGATATAGCCACGGTTGGAGGACACCTTGACGCGATCACCTTGCACAATGCCCACTTCCTTGGCCAGCTCCTCGCCAATTTCCACAAACTGTTCGGGCTGCACGATGGCGTTCAGCTTCACGTGCTTGGTCCAGTAGTGGAAGTGCTCGGTCAGGCGGTAGGTGGTGCCCACATAGGGGAACTTGTCTACCGTACCCATGGCTGCCAGGTCGTCCTTGAAGATACGGGCTGCCGGGTTGGTCATGGCACGTGGTTCGTCAGGACTGAGCGGGTTGTAGCTCAAGGGGCTTTCAAAGGGCTCGTAGTGCTCGGGGAAGGGGCCTTCTGCCATGCCTTTACGGGCAAAGAAGCGGGCGACACCTTCAGGGTTCATGATGAACGGGCCCATGCCATCAGCCGGATTTTCATCGGCCTTGTAGTCAGGGATATCCGCACCACCCCAGCGCTTGCCATCCCAGTGAACCAGGCTGCGACGTGGGTCAAAGGGTTTGCCGGTCAGGTCACAGGAAGCACGGTTGTAGAGCACGCGGCGGTTTGCTGGCCAGGCCCAGGCCCAGTTCAGCGTCTGGCCGATTCCGGTTGGATCGCTATTGTCGCGGCGAGCCATCAGGTTGCCTTGCTGCGTCCAGGCACCGGCATAGATCCAGCAACCGCTTAGCGTGGTGCCGTCGTCGCGCAATTCGGCAAAGCCATCCAGCTGCTCGCCTGCCTTACGCGTGATCTTCGTCGGATCCTTGGGATCATGCAGATCCACCAGTGCGCGGCCCGAGTATTCCTTGGCCAGTTCAGCGGCGGTTGGATCATCCGGGTTGGAGTAGGGCCAGGACAGGTTCAGGATCGGATCAGGGAAGGCACCGCCTTCTTTCTGGTACAGCGAGCGAATACGCGTGAACAGTGTACTCATGATCTCAATGTCGCTCTTGGCCTCGCCCGGAGGGTTGGCGGCCTTCCAGTGCCATTGCAACCAGCGGCCCGAGTTCACCAGTGCGCCTTCTTCCTCGGCGAAACAGGTGGTGGGCAGACGGAAGACTTCGGTCTGGATGGAAGCGGAATCGACATCATTGTGCTCGCCATAGTTCTTCCAGAACTCTGACGTTTCCGTAACCAGCGGGTCCATGATGACCATGTACTTGAGCTTGGAGAAACCACGCAGCAGCTTGGCCTTGTATGGTGCCGCCGCCAGGGGGTTGAAGCCCTGACAGATGTAGCCCGTCATCTTGCCTTCGTCCATCAGCTCGAACACTTGCAGCATGTCGTAGAGCTTGTCCAGCTTGGGCAGATAGTCGTAGGCCCAGTTGTTCTCGGCCTGGGCGGCATCACCAAACCAGGCTTTCATCAGGCTGACGTGGAACTTCTTGTAGTTGCGCCAGTAGCTTAGCTGGTTGGGGCGTAGCGGCTGTTGGGCACGTGCGCCGATGTAGCCGTCAAACTCTTTCTCGGCCTGGTTGGGCAAAGTCAGATAGCCGGGCAGCAGGTTGGACATCAAACCCAGGTCAGTCAGACCCTGAATGTTGGAGTGTCCGCGCAGCGCGTTCATGCCACCGCCGGCAATACCAATATTGCCCAGCAGCAGCTGGACCATGGCGCCGGTACGGATGATCTGCGAACCAATACTGTGTTGCGTCCAGCCCAGCGCATACAGGATGGTGCCCGCGCGACCCGGTTCAGCGGTCGAGGCCAGCATTTCACAGACTTTCAGGAACTTGTCCTTGGGCGTGCCACAGACGCGTTCCACCATCTCGGGCGTGTAGCGCTCGTAGTGCTTGCGCAGCAGTTGGTAGACCGAGCGTGGGTGTTGCAAGGTGGGGTCCGTCTTGACGTAGCCGTCCTCGCCCAGCTCGTAGTCCCAGGAGGACTTGTCGTAGCTGCGTTTTTCTTCGTTGTAGCCCGAATACAGCCCCTGCTCGAAGTCAAAGTCTTCGCGCACGATAAAGGGCATATCGGTGTAGTTGCGCACGTATTCGTGCTGGATCTTGTCGTTATCCAGCAGGTATTTGATGACGCCACCCAGGAAGGTGATGTCACTACCGGTACGTATAGGCGCGTAAAAGTCCGCTACGGATGCCGAACGCGTAAAGCGTGGATCCACAACGATCAGTTTTGCATTGTTGTGTGCTTTGGCCTCGGTCACCCATTTGAAACCACAGGGGTGCGCCTCGGCTGCGTTGCCGCCCATAATCAGCACAATATCCGCGTTCTTGATGTCGACCCAATGGTTCGTCATCGCTCCACGGCCAAACGTCGGGGCAAGACCTGCCACCGTCGGGCCGTGTCAGACACGTGCTTGGTTATCGAACGCCAGTACACCCATGCTGCGGATGACTTTATGGGTGACATAGCCCACTTCGTTACTACTTGCCGAAGCAGCCAGCATGCCGGTGGTCAGCCAACGGTTGACGGCGGTGCCGTCTTCAGCGGTGGTCTGGAAGTTGGCGTCGCGGTCTTCTTTCATCAGCTTGGCAATACGCGTGAAAGCGTCTTCCCAGGAGATGCGTTCCCACTTGTCTGAGCCAGCGGCACGGTATTCAGGGTATTTGAGTCGGTTGGGGCTCTTGATGAAATCCACCAAGCCTGCGCCCTTGGGACAGAGTGTGCCGCGGTTCACGGGGTGGTCGGCATCGCCTTCAATGTGAACCACGCTGGGTTCGGCATTCATGGCGCCGTCACCACGGGAGTACAGCAGCACCCCACAGGCTACGGAACAGTAAGGACAGGTATTGCGCGTCTCTGTCATGCGGGTCAGTTTGTACTGCCTGACTTCCGCCATGGCGGGGGTGGGCGCAGCGCCCAGCAAGACCATGCTGGAACTGGCCAGCGAGGCCCCCGTCACTTTGAAGAACTGACGCCGATTCATGTTCACCATGCGGCTCTCCAATAGGATTGTGTTTTCGTGTTTGAAATCGTCAGGGGAGGCGCCTTGTGAGCTCTGCCCCTGTTTTATAGTTGAACAGTATAAGCGTTGAACTTATGGGCTACTGCCAAGAGGGCGTGTCTAATTGATCAAGGACAATCTTGATTCTATTGAGGTTTTCACGCCGGAGCCGCAAGTGTAGTCGGTGATGCGGGTATTCACCTACTATTTGCAAGGGATTTTTTCAATTTAGCGGGCTTGTTTGAAGAATTCGATCTGAAAGCTGCCGGGCAGTTCGAACTCCACGTGATGCAGAACTTGGGGCTCAATCGCCACACATTGTCCGGCTGTCAGCACCACTTCAGTAAAAGGCTCCTGATCCAGAGCAAAGCGCAGCACGCCGGTTTGAACACGCAGCAGGCCCCAGGTGCCAACTTTGGTGTTGTGGGCACGGCGCAAGGCCTCGGGCAAATTGTCCGGCGTGAAAACAGGGGATTGGCTGTAGCGCTCCAGCCCTTCAGGCAGGGTGTCAGGCAGGCGCGTTTGATTGCTTTGCGCCTGATAGGTCTGCCAAAGTTTGGCGGCAATGCGGTCTGCCATAGCGTCTGCCTTTTGTTGCAGGGTGGGTTTGCCCAGCGTGGCCGTGGTTTGGTGGAAAATTTCCAGCCAACGCTCGAACAAGGGCCAGGATAACTCGGGCAGGGCGGCATGGCGTGCAATCGGGGCCCCTTTGAAGCGGCGTGTGCCCAGCAAAATGGCCGACCAGAAATCGCACAGCATATCCAGATGCTCGTCCCAGTCCTGCACATTGTGTTCAAAAATCGGGCCTAGCTGCGCATCTTGCCGAACCTGGGCGTAGAACTGGGTCACCAATTGGCGAATGTCGGCTTCGGTGTAAGTGGCCTGCGGCGGCAAGTGTGTCATGAGTATCAAGCAGAGAAGCTAAAAGTCGGCATTCTCGGTTTGCTTGAAAAGTACTCAAATGACAAAAGTCATGAGTGTGTCGATCGCTTAAAAAGAGCGTTGGGCTGGACTGGCCAAGCGGCGCAGGTGGGCCTGGTCATGTACCTGCCAATCGCTGCGCTTGCCACTGACGTAACCACGCGCCTGCCAGTCGGTGAACAATCGGCTCAAGGTCTCTGCCCGTATACCCAGATGGGCGGCCAGTTGCCGTTGGTTCAAGGGTAACTGGATTTTTTCCCCTTGGCGGGCTTGCAGATTGAGCAAGTAGTTCGCCAAACGCTCGGCGGCCGAGCTGGCTGAAATCCAGTCCACTTTATTGACTTGTGCATACAAGGCGCTGCTCAGGCCCGCCATCATGTTCATGGCCAGTTCGGGCCAGCGGCGGCAGGCTTCTTGCAGGCTGCTGCGCGAGAGTTTGTAGACGCGCACGGTTCCCTTGGCGCGAGCGCACATGGGGTAGCGACCATGCGGCATGAACATGGCGGCTTCCGCCACCAATTGGCCGGGCTCGAAAACATTGAAAACACGTTCGTCGCCATTTTGGCTGTAGCGCAGGATTTCTACCTGACCAGTGTCTACCAGCAAGCAATAGCGGGCCTCGTCGCCTTCATTGAACAGAATCTGCCCAGAACTGGCGTTTTGAGCCAAAGCGTCACGGCACAAATGCTGGATGACCTCGATGGGCAAACCTCGCAGGAGACGGTGGCGAGCCAGCAATTCAAACAAAGCTGGACACGAGCCGGGCATGTTGACTTTTGTCATTGGGGAGCTGGGATGAAGATGGGAGAATTCCCATTTGATAATAGTTCTCATTATACAAATCTTCATGCCATATATCTATCAAGGGTTCTGCCGCTGGGCTGCTCCCCAGGCAAAAAGTGTCCGTTCAGACAGAGGGCAGCAGGCTATAGCCAGCCATGCGCGTGGACTTCCCTTAAATCAGGCTACCCCCACGGCAATTGATGCTGGCTTATCAGGTAAGCGTGCTGCCATGCCCCGTCTGGATGAGCTTGATCTAAAAAACGGGGCACAGGTTCACGTTTTTGGTGGGGTTAAGGAGCGGGTTCGTGCTCGGTTTGCCTCTACGACGCTGGGTAACTCCAAAAGAGATGGCCGTGGGATGTTCGTTCGCAAGGTCTTGAGCCGTGTTTTGCCTGGCTTGCTCCTGGCCTCGCTGGTAGCAGGTGCCCAGGCCGCTCCCCGTTACGAGTCTCTGACTCTGGCCGGCCCAGGCGCGGTGGTGTCCTATCCCTTGATGCATATGGCGCGGACCCAGGCCTTGAGCCAATACACGGACAAGCTGGAGTTTCGTCTGTGGCAGAACCCGGATCAGTTGCGTGTTCTGCTGGCTAAAAAGGAAGTGGATTACAGTGCTGCACCCAGCAATTTGTCTGCCTTGATGTTCAACAAGGGGCAGGCCGTCAAACAGCTGAATATTTCGGTCTGGGGGATTCTGTGGCTGGTCAGCCGTGATCCCGCCGTCAAGAGCTTTAGCGATCTGGCCGGTAAGGAACTGCTGGTGCCATTTCAGCGCGATCTGCCTGCTGTCTTGCTGGATACCTTGCTGGCCAAGCAAGCCCAAGGGGGTAAGGAAACTGTACGCTTGCGTCGTACGCGCGATGCTCAGGACGCCATTGCCTTGATGCTGACCGGCCAGGGCGATCAAGCCTTGCTAGTTGAACCCACTGCTTCCTTGCTCTTGTGGCAGGCGGAGCAGAAGAAGGTGGAGCTGCATCGCGGTCAAAGTCTGGAGCAAGCCTGGGCGCAGGCTTTTCCTTTGCAACAGGCGCTGCCGCAAGCCGGCGTCATGGCTAACGTCACTGTGGCCCACGATACCGAGCTGAATCAGGCCGTGGAACGGGCTTATGCCGAGTCGGCCCGCTGGTGCAGCCAGCAGCCGCAAGAGTGCGCCCAAATGGTTCATGGCTATTTGCCTCAGTTCCCGGTTCCGGCAATTCAAACCGCGATTGAAAAGACTCGTCTGGATAGTCGTCCAGCCAGTGAAATCCGCCCTCAACTGGAAGCGCTGTATCAATTGCTGGCGGATCAGCATCCCCAAGCCTTGGGTGGTGGTCTGCCTGCTGCCGGGTTTTATGGACCATGAAAAGCAAGTCGAATTTAACGGCTCGTAGCTCTCGTGCATGGGGCGTAGCGGGTGTGCTGCTGATTCTGCTGTGCTGGCAGATCAGCGCCATGTTTCTGGGGCCCTTGCTGATGGCTTCGCCCATGGAAACTGCCCGCGCGATTCCGCGTTTGATGATGTCCGGCCATTTTCTGAATGACGCCGGAGCCAGTCTGCTGCGCGTGGCAATTGGCGTCAGCGTGGGTTGCTCCATTGGTTTCACGCTAGGCATTTTGGCGGCACACAGCCCGCGTCTGCGTGGCTTGCTGGAGCCTTTGCGTTGGCTATTGATGGCGATTCCGCCTGTGGTGGTCGTTGTGCTGGCCATGCTTTGGTTTGGCCTGGGTTCGAGCATGGTGATTTTCATGACGGTGCTGATGATGGTGCCGGGCATGTACGTGAACACCGTCAAAGGGATGTTGCAGGTGGACCGCGATCTGATCGAGATGAGCCACGTGTACCGCTTTGGCTGGTGGCGCCGTCTGCGTCACCTGTATCTGCCTTCTCTGACGGCTCCTTTGACTGCCGCTTTGCTGATCGCTTGCTGCGGTGGGGTTCGTCTGGTGGTGATGGCCGAAGTGCTGGGTGCAGAAAGTGGCGCAGGCTATGCCTTGGCCAACGCACGTAGCACCTTTGACAGCACCGAGCTGTACGCCTGGGTTGTGCTGATTCTGGGCTTGGTCGCCGCGATTGAATTTGTTCTGCTGCAACCCTTGCAGCGTCGTCTGGGACAGTGGCGGGAGGACAGTCATGCTTGAGCTCAGCCATGTCCAGGTCCTGTTCGGGCAAAAGCCGGTTTTGCAGGATTTAAGTTTCACCTTGCAGGCCGGGCAGCGCCTGGGCGTTCTGGGGCCTAGTGGCGAAGGGAAAAGTACCTTGCTGCGTTTGGTTGCGGGCCTGATCAAGCCTGATTCCGGCCAGGTCTGGAACGAATTTCGTCACCCCGTGCTGGTGTTTCAGCAGCCCCGTTTGCTGCCTTGGCGCAGCGTGCTGGACAACGTGCAGATTCCGCTGCGTGCGCAAGGCTTGTCGGCTGCGCAAGCTAAAGAACGTGCCATGTACTGGCTGGGACAGGTGGAGCTGGCCGATATTGCCCAGTCCTGGCCCGGTGAACTATCCGGTGGCATGGCACAGCGGGTGGCACTGGCCCGCGCCTTTGCCTTGCAACCGGATCTTTTGCTGCTGGATGAACCCTTCAGTGCTCTGGACCCGGCGCTGCGCCATAGCCTGGCTCAAGTCTGCCTGCGCTGCCTGGAAGAAACCGGAGCAGCGCTGCTGTACGTCAGTCATCAACCCCGTGAATTGATGCGGGTCGCTGATTCCTGCCTGCTGCTGCAAAAGGGGCAAGGCCAGTTGTTTGAACCGGTAGCCCCGGCGGATACCGCTGCCCGCGAGCGTCTGGCCGATTCCTTGTACGCCCAACTTTTGTCTCAGGAGGCTTTGACGCCATGACTGCCTATCCCGTGATCCTGCTGTTCCATCTGTTTGCCGCTCTGTTTTTCATCGGCACGGTGTTTTTTGAAGTCCTGATGCTGGAAGGCATACGCAAGCACGTGCCGCGAGAGGCCATGCGCACCTTGGAGATTGCCATTGGTGACCGCGCCCGCCGCATCATGCCCTGGGTTCTGCTGGTTCTGTACAGCGCCGGGATAGGTTTGGCCTGGCATCACCGCGCTGCGCTTGCCCATCCTTTCGATAACACTTTGGGCCTGTTTTTGACCATCAAGATTCTGTTGGCGCTTAGCGTCTTTGGTCATTTTCTGACGGCCATGACTTTGCGGCGCACCGGGCGCATGAAGTCCATCCATTTCAAGCGCATTCATCTAAGCGTGTTCTGTCACATGGTCGGGATCGTGATCCTGGCCAAGACCATGTTTTATCTGCACTGGTAATTTCACTTTCTATCGAGAATACGATGTCACACGTTCCTGTATTGCGTCGGCTGACGGTCAGCCTGGCGCTGGGAGGGCTGTGGTCGGGTGCCGCCTGGGCCGACCCGTCTACCTCCACCTTGTCTCCCATTGTCATCAAGGCGCCTGTCGGGCAAAGCGTGCTGCAGGCCGACCTGCGACAAGAAAAGGCCCGTCTGGATGCCGTGCCCGGCGGTACCAATTTGATTCAGCCGCAGGAAGAGCTGCGTCTGGTGACCTTGCGCGATGCCCTGGATTATCAACCCGGTCTGGTGGT
This sequence comes from Alcaligenes sp. YSL9, assembly GCF_030515105.1. Classification (NCBI taxonomy): domain Bacteria; kingdom Pseudomonadati; phylum Pseudomonadota; class Betaproteobacteria; order Burkholderiales; family Alcaligenaceae; genus Alcaligenes; species Alcaligenes sp. YSL9. The sequence continues at coordinate 314,885 of NZ_JALXJU010000003.1, forward strand.
GCAGGATTTCTTTGGCGGGATTGATCAGCCACGGCTCAATATTCGGGGTTCGGGCATTCAAAGCAATCCGGTTAATCGAGGTGTATTGCTGCTACAGGATGGCCTGCCTTTGAACGAGGCGGACGGCTCTTTTGTGATTGGTTTTCTGGAACCGCGCAACAGTTCCTTGATCAGCGTGCGGCGTGGTGCAAATGCCTTGTCCCCCAGTGCAACCACCTTGGGGGGCGAGCTGGACTTCCGTTCGATGAATGGCACGCAGGGCGATGCCATCAGCGTGGAAGGCGGCAGCTTCGGGCGTTTGGGCTTGTATGCGGCCAAGGGTTTTCAGACGGACGAGTTTGATGGGCGATTGGCCGTCAGCCACGACAAGGCCGATGGCTATCGCCATCACTCGGATTCCGAGCGCACGAATGTGCAGGGCAATATCGGTTTCAAGCGCGGGCAGTTCGAGAATCGCACCTACCTGTCTTATGTGGATTTGAAGTTTGATATTCCCAATGTGGTCCCACGCGAACGTCTCTACAGCGATCCGCGCAGTGTGATGGGGGACTATGGCACGCCGCAGGATATGGCGGCCAATGTCTATAAGCGTGATCCGAATCGCAAGGCCACTCAATTCCGTTTGGCTAACCGTAGTTATTGGGGTACCGAGGATTTCAACCAGACCGTGGGCCTGTACTGGCAGACGGTGGACGATACTTTTACGAATCCGCAGGTGTCTTCGCCCACCAAGGGGAATACCTATGGCGCACAGTGGCAGTTGGCTGGTCGTGAAGGCAGCCTGGATTATCGCCTTGCCCTGGACTGGGCGCGCAGTGATATGGATCGTGAACTGTATGCGGTGAACCCGGCCAATGGCAGCCGTGCCTTGTTCTTTGGGGACTATCGCTTGCGTGCTGAAAACCGCAATGCGCTTCTGGGCTTGAGCTGGAATGTCGCGCCGCAGTGGACAGTGGTGGGGGATGTGAAGTACAGCCAGGCTGTGCGCGATGCGCGCAATCGTCTGGGTGGTGAAACCATGAATCAGAAGTGGTCCTATGCCAGTCCGAAACTGGGTGTGGTGTGGTCGCCGTCCGAAGATTTGCGGGTGTTTGCCAATGTCAGCCGCAGTCATGAAGCGCCGACCTATTGGGAGATCATCAGTGCGGAGGTAACGCAGCCCATGAATGTGCGTTCGGCCGTCACGGGGCTGACGGAATTGAATGTGCAAAAGGCGACGACTTTTGAGCTGGGCGGTGCCGGGCGTTTGGGTAGTGGCGAGTCGGCTGTGGATTGGTCTTTGGCCGTGTATCGCAGCAATGTGAAAGATGAGTTGATGGCTGTCAGTGATGCAACCGGGGCTTCATCGGTGACATTTAACTATGCTGATCGGACGCGGCACCAGGGCATGGAGGCTGGTTTGAGCGGTTCCTTGCCGGCTCCGGCTGCAGGGCGCTGGGACTATCGTCTGTCCTATACCTACAGTGATTTCCGCTTCCGAGGGGGCGAGTATGAAGGCAATCGTATTGCCGGGGTGCCCAAGCATTTGCTGGGTGCAGAACTGATGTATCGACGTGGTGGCTGGCGGTTTGGGCCGAACGTGCGCTGGCTGGCTTCGGATACGCCGACCAACCATCAGAATGTGGAAGGCACGCATCAAAATGCCTATGCTATTTGGGGTTTCAAGGTCGCTTATCAGCATGACAAGCATTGGAGTGCTTATCTGATGGCGGATAACATTTTTGATAAGACTTACGCCAGCAGCTATGTGATTCGACGCTCGGCGTCGGAGGCGATGCCCACTTATCTGGCGGGCAATGGCAGGAGTTTTTTTGGTGGGGTGAAATATAACTTCTGATTGTTTTTGATGCCTCGGTTCTTGGGCTTGAGGTTTTTGCATCAGGATTAAGTAGGGATTGCCTCAGTGGAGACGCCCCTCTGGCCTGCGCCGGGGCCTTGGGGCTTGAGCACTTGCCGGTGCTACGCACCGGTTCCCTTGTCAAGAGATCAGGCAGGGCGCACCCAGAACTCACCCGGTACTTGGTCCCCCGGACCAAGTACAAGCGTCGGGTTCAAACAGCTGGGTGCTTGAACCCCTGCCTGATCTCTCGCCTGCGGCAAGCACTCTGAATCGCCCCAAGGCCCCGGCGCAGGCCAGAGGGGCTCACAGGGAATTCTTGCCTTAAGGCTTTCCGACTACAGGGGCGTGACTTGGGTTTTCATTGCACGGTGCCTTGGATAGGCCACGGGTTTATGACGCTGTGTCTGGGTGGATTAAGGCCCGCTTGTATCTGAATTGGTGTTGTTGTTGTTGTTGTTGTTGTTGTTGTTGTTGTTGTTGTTGTTGTTGTTGTTGTTGTTGTTGTTGTGTAGTGCTGTGGAAGAGTGCCTCTGACGTGTTCAGAGGCTTTTTTTTGGTCTGTTTGGATGTGTGTCTTGATCAGGATCAGCCGATAGGGCGGTCAGGGTGCACTTTCAGAATTATCTGACAGACCGGGGTGGAATGGGTCGGTAAGTTCAGGGTTCACCGTTCTCTTACATCCTTAGGTTTGTCAGCCATGATGAATACATACTTGTTGACCACTGAAGATATTGATCCTCGCACTTTGCCCGAGCAGGCCGTGCTGTATGCCCATCTGTTGACACGAGATGCCATGAATGATGAGTGCGTGCGCAAGTTGATGGCCGCACCGCGTTTTGTGCGTTCGGACAAGGGTATTCCGTATGTGGTGCTCAAGGATATGCGAACGCATCGCTGGACCCTGATTCGTGCCTGGCGCGAGTATCTGGAGATCAAGCGCGAGCGTTTGGCCAGTCGTTTGGGAATCAGTGTGGCGGAATACAACGTGATCGAGAAAGGTCTTGTTCCATTGAGCCTGACGATGTTGGCTCTGTTGGCGCAGGGAATGGGTCTGGACGAGACGCAGTTGCAGATGTCTCCGTATCAGCCCGTGCTGGAACCTTTGGCTTTGAGCTAGTGCCAAGGGATTAAAAAGAAAGCGACGACAGGAAAGGGCAGGTGCAGGCAGCAGCTTGTGCCAGGCTCAAAAGCAGTTCCGGCCCCATCACGTTTATCGCGCGATGGGGCCGGTTTTTTGGTGCAGGATTTGGCTGGTTTTACTCGGCCGAGTCTTCGGTTTGCAGTTTCACTACCTGCTTGGCTCGGGTGTCTACATGCAGGGAGAAGATGTCGGGGCGCGAGTAGTGGCCGTAAACATCAAAGTCCAGGTTGGCCTGTTTGAGCAGGTCCATATCCAGTTCGGCGTACAGCTCGGTTTCTTCGTCAAACACCGGGCCGGCCAGCACTTCGCCGGTGGGGCTGACGATCATGCTGCCGCCGTGCATCACGTAGCTGTCCGGAGCAAATTCGCCGGGCAGGGCAAATTCTTTCTGGAAGGACTCGGGGTAGTTGTTCAGGCGGATGGCCTGGCAGGCGGACAGCACAAACACACGGCCTTCGACGGCGATGTGAATCATGGACGAGGCCCAGGTAGGGCGGTCGTCTGCCGTGGGAGCGCAGTACAGTTCGGTGCCTTGGGCATACATGGTCTGACGCAGGGTGGGCATGTAGTTCTCCCAGCAGATCACGTTGCCGATTCGGCCCATGGGGGTGTCGACAGTACCCATGGTGGAACCATCGCCAAAGCCCCAGACCAGACGTTCCTGGCCGGTGGGCATCAGTTTGCGGTGGATGCCCACCACGCCTTTGCCCGGAGCCAGTGTCAGAGCGCTGCAGTACAGGGTGCGGCCCATTTTTTCGATTACGCCCATCACGGTGTAGACACCGGTTTGGGTAACGGCATCGGCCAGTGCTTCCAGTTCAGGGCCCCCCAGGGTGACAGCGCCTTCCACATACATCTGGTACAGGGCACGGCCTTCAGGACGGCGGTTGCCGATGACGCTGCCAAAGCTGATGCCTTTGGGATACCCGCCCAGAAAGGCTTCGGGAAAGACAGCCAGGGTGGCGCCATTGGCAGCCACACGCTGCAAGATGGCGGCGGCTTTTTCTACACTGCTGGCAGAGTCAAACGGGATGGATGCCGCTTGTATAACTGCAACTTTGCTCATAACTAGGTCTCCTTTAAAGGTCAGCCTGCGGACAAGTCCACGTTTTTGGTTTCAGGCAGGCGGGTATACAGGATCAGGAAGCACACCAGGGATACGGCAGCCAGGTACCAGGCCGGTACGTTGGGGTTGCCTGTGTACTGGATCAGGGCGGCAGCAATGAAGGGGCCAGGGCCAGCCAGCAGTGCCGACGAGACGTTGTGACCCAGTGCGGCGCCGGTCGAGCGAATCGAGGCGGGGAACACTTCCACCAGCAGCACCACGTTCATGACGGCAGAGATGGCTACCAGGAAAGCCATGATGATCAGGCCCAGCAGGATCAGCGCGGGTTTGCCGGAGTTCATCATGATGAAGATCGGGTAGGCCATGATGGTCAGACCCGCAGCGGCAAACAGCGCCAGTTTGCGACGACCGTAGTGGTCCGAGAAGCGGCCAACCAGCGGGTGCAAGATGCAATACACCACCAACGAGGCACTGCACAGCCACAGGGCCGAGGTTTTGCTCATTCCCAGGATGGAAACCAGGTGGTTATTGGCGTAGGTGATGAAGTAGTACAGCGACACCAGGAACAGGGCGGAGAACGCAAAGGACAGAACAAAGGCGTTGAACTTGTCCTTGGACGAGACGCGCTCCAGTGTGTTGTTGGCTTTCTTTTCCTGCAGCTCGTGGTAGACGGGGGTGTCGTTCAGTTTGCGACGGATAAAGACCGCAATGAAAGTCATCACAATCGACAGCACGAAGGGCACACGCCAGCCCCAGCTGTAGACCTGGGCTTCGGTCAGCGTGGCGTTGATGGCGGCAGCGGTGGCGGTACCCAACAGGAAGGCGATGCCGGCGGTGAAGGTCACCACGCTGGCGGCGGTGGCACGACGGTTGGAGGGGGCGCTTTCCACCAGGAAAATACCGGCAGCGGACCACTCGCCACCCACCATCATGCCTTGCAGGAAGCGCAGCACAACCAGCAAGATAGGAGCCGTAATGCCGATGGTGTCATAGCCAGGCAGCAGGCCAATCAGAGTGGTGAACACGCCCATGCCAAAGACGGTAATCATCAGCACGGTCTTGCGGCCAAAGCGGTCGCCTATGGGGCCCAGAATCAGGGCGCCAAAGGGGCGCGAGACAAAACCCACGGCAAATACGGCCAGGGACGAGAGCAGGGAAACGCCAGCGGCGTCGGATGGAAAATAGATGCTGCCGATAATGGCTGCAAAGTAGCCATAAATCGCGAAGTCAAACCATTCCATGAAGTTGCCAATACCAACGGCAACAACTTGTTTTTTACTTAAGCCCGGCTGGCCTGGGGGGGCCGATTTGGCATGTGCAGGGGCGACGGTAGCAGTGCCCATAAAGATCTCCTCGAGCAGGGCAGGTGAATACCCGACCCTTATTGTGGTTGTGGCTGATTTTTAGTCTAATCAAGCCAAATAATTATTCAAACTAATTAGAAAAATGGCTTCCATTAATATCGCTAATATCAGGCGGATGGATCTGAACCTGCTGCTGGTGTTCCAGTGCTTGATGAACGAGCGCAGCGTGACCAAGGCCGCCAATGCCCTATTTCTGACCCAGGGCGCGGTCAGCGCGTCCTTGCGCAAGTTGCGGGTGGTATTCAATGACGAGCTGTTTACCCGTGGTTCGCACGGAATGACGCCTACGCATCGGGCCTTGGAGATTGCCCCGCAGATATCCGAGGCCCTGAAAAGCATCTCGGCGCTGGTCACATCCGAGCAGGAGTTCGACCCAGCTCGCTCCAGCCGGGTTTTTCGCATCGCTTTGTCCGACGATCTGGAAAATATGCTGGCCAAACGCATGATTCGCATGGCTGACGAGCAGGGCTGGACGATCAGTTTTTCCTTCTACCAAACCAATAGCTATTTGTGGCCGCAAAGCATGGTGGAGCATGGGGCGGATCTGGCGATTTGCTCCAGCCCCAAATTTCTGAGCACCATGCACAAGTCGCAAGTGCTGTTTTCCGCTTCCTATATCTGCATTTACGATAAGCAGTCCATTGCGTTTTCAACCCCCATCAGCAAGCAGGAGTATCTGCATGCTCATCATGGGCGGGTGTCCTTTGACGGCTTGCGCGGCTTTGTCGATGAACTCTTTGATGCCGAGCGACTGCAGCGCAAGGTCAAGGCCTCGTTCACGCATTTTTCCGGGGCAATCAACGCCATTATTGGCAGCCCTTTGGTGCTGACCATGCCCGATTACGCCGCCCGTTCCTTTGTGGAATGCAATAGTCGATTAGCCGTCTCGCCGGTGCCGTTGCGGGTGCCATCTTTTGTGGTGTCCATGATTTGGGACATCAACAAGGAACATGATGAAGAAAGCCGCTGGTTGCGGCGTTTTGTGCTGGAGCTGACCGAGTCTGTCAGCCAGTGACGTGCTGCTGATACGATCCGGCGGCGTACTATTGCCCCTGTTCTGTTTTCTTTTCTACTACCCGCCATGCGAATTTTATTGATTGAAGACGAGCCCGATTTGGCCCTGTGGCTGACACGCAGCATGCAAAAGAAAGGGTTTGCAGTCGAGTGGTCCAACGACGGGATGGTGGCCTACCATCGTTTGCAGATCGAGGAATTTGATGCACTCGTCCTGGATCTGGGCTTGCCGGGCATGGACGGACGTGCCTTGCTGGCACGTCTGCGTTCGGAGGATAACCGGACTCCCGTGTTGATTTTGACGGCTCGCGACTCCTTGCAGGAGCGAGTGGAAGCCCTGGAGTGTGGGGCGGATGATTTTTTACCCAAACCTTTTCGTATTGAAGAGCTGGTGGCGCGCGTTAATGCCCTGATTCGTCGTAGCCGGGGCAAGGACAAACCGCGTATGGCGTGTGGCAGCCTGGTCTATGACTTGTCCACACAGCGCTTTACGCTGGATTCGGCGCTTCTGTCCGTGTCACCGCGTGAGGCCGAGGTACTGCGTATTCTGGTGCAGCGTAGCGGAGAACCTGTGAACAAGCAGTTCATCCTGGATCGGCTCAATGACAAGGATGAGGATGAAATCAATATCGAAGCTATCGAGGTATTGGTGCATCGCTTGCGCAAGAAACTGCAGTCCTCGGATGTCCATATCGTCACTTTGCGCGGCGTAGGTTATTGCCTGGAGCCTGTGGGCGATGATGAGCCTTAGCGTATTGCCTTATCGGGGGCAAATATGGCCTTAAGCAGTCTGCGTCGTACTTTGTTGTTCATGCTGATTCCTGCGGCTTTGCTGACCTCGGGCGTGTCCCTGTTTGTTTCCAGCATGACTCTGAAGGATCAGGTCAACGCCGCGTTTGACCGGGCTTTGGCCGGTGCCTTGAAGTCCATGTCGTCCAATGTCTTGACCATTAGTGGCGGGCTGGCGATGGAGCAGTCTTACTACATGATGGAGTTCATGGAGTACACCATCAGCAGTCAGGTGTATTTCAGGGTGGCTACTGAAGATGGTTTATCGGAAATTGGCTTTACCGGTATGCCGCTGCCCGTGCGGCGTCTGCTCAGTAATCAACCCGTTTTCTATGACGCTGAATATCTGGGAGAGCCCTTGCGCATCGCGGCGGTGGCGCTGGAGTCGGATGGGCGCCTGCAGACTTATCAAGACAGCCGAATTCTGATTCAGGCTGGTGAAAACCTGAGCGAGCGCCATGCTTTCATACGCAAAGTCATTATCCAGAATCTGATTCAGGACGTGGCGGTGCTCAGCCTTTTCATTATTCTGATTCTGGTTGGCACCTTGCTGGCGCTACGCCCTTTGCGCAAGTTGAGCGCCGAGGTACGGCATCGTTCCCCCGATAATCTGGAACCGATCAGCGAGGCCAGCCTGCCGCGAGAGGTCCGGCCTTTGGTACAGACCATCAATTTGCATATGGATCGTTATGCACGCAAATCACGCGAGCAACAGCAGTTTCTGGACGATGCCTCGCACCAGTTGAAAACCCCCTTGGCTGTTTTGCTGACCCAGGTGGATTTTGCCCTGTCTCTGGCCAAGACCGATGAAATGAAGGAGGTGCTGGAGGCAATTCAATTACGCTTGAACAACACGGCTCAGATGACGCATCAAATGGTGGCCTTGTCCAGGGTTCGCGATGCTGCTGACCAGCTACGCACCCGCGCGGCCTTGGGCACAGTCGACTTGTGCCAGCAAGCCGGGCTGGTGGTGGATGAGCTCTGGAGCCTGGCGAGGTCCAAGCGTCAGGACCTGGGCCTGGACGCGCCCTCCACCCCTGTTCGGGTAGCCGGGGAGGCTTGGCTCTTGCAACAGGCTTTAAGCAATATGGTCAGCAATGCCATCAAGTACTGCCCACGTGCTGCATGCATTACGGTAACGGTGCGCAAGGAAGGGCCGGTGTGCAGCATTCAGGTTGAAGACGATGGTCCGGGTATGAGTGCTGATGATATGGCCAAGGCGGGCCATCGTTTCAGGCGTGGCGAGGCGGGGAAGGCCTTGCAGGGCTCCGGTTTGGGGCTGGCGATCGTACAGGCTATTGCACAGATTCATGGCGCCCGCATGAGCTTGCGGACAGGCCCGCAGCAGCGTGGTTTGATTGTGCGTTTGGAGTTTGATTCGCTTGAACACTGATTGGATTGTTCAGGGTATACCCTTGAAAATCGTGTTTTTTGGCGAAATTGAAAGGTAGGCGAAAGCTTCGCTCCGGTAAGGTCGCACCCATTACAACGACTAAGATCCTCCTGGAGGCGAATCAATGACTATCCACATGAAACTACGGGTGCTACTGGCCAGCAGTATTCTGGGCTTGAGCAGCCTGAGTGGCGTACAGGCCCAGCAACCCTCCAAGCCTGAGTGTATTGCTCCAGCACAGCCAGGCGGCGGGTTTGACCTGACCTGTCGTGTAGCCGTGAACGGTTTTCTGGAAACCAAGCTGCTGGAAAATCCCATGCGCACCGTCTATATGCCCGGCGGTGTAGGGGCGGTGGCCTATAACCATATCGTGGCGCAGCGCCCGGGCGACGGCAATGCGATTGCTGCTTTCTCGGGTGGCTCCCTGCTGAATCTGGCACAGGGCAAGTTTGGCAAATATTCGGTAGAGGACGTGCGCTGGCTGGCGTCGATTGGCAGTGATTACGGCGTGGCTATTGTGCGTGCGGACTCACCCTATCAGGACCTGAAATCCCTGATGGAGGCCTTCAAGGCCGACCCGACCAAGATTGTTCTGGGAGCGGGTGGTTCCGTGGGTGGGCAGGACTGGATGAAGGCTGCGTTGACGGCCCGTGCCGCAGATGTGGATTTCCGCAAAATGCGCTTTGTTGCCTTTGAGGGCGGTGGCGAGGCGATGACGGCCCTGCGCGGTGGTCATATTCAGGCCTATATGGGTGATGCAGCCGAAGCTCACACCATGCTGGAGGGTGGAGCGCCTATTCGTGTTCTGGCTGTCTTTAACGATAAGCGACTGGACGGTGCGCTGGCCGAGATTCCCACGGCCAAAGAGCAGGGCTTTGATATCGAGTGGCCTATTATTCGCGGCTTTTATGTGGGCCCCAAAGTCTCTGACGAGCAATATCAGTGGTGGGTTCAGGCGTTCGAGCAACTGATGAAAACGCCCGAGTTTGCTCGCATGCAAACCCAGCAGGGCCTGTTCCCCTTCAATATGAGCGGCCAGGAACTGGATGCTTACGTAAAACAACAAGTACTTCAGTATCGAGAATTGGCTGACTCGTTTGGCCTGATCAAGAAGTAAGTTTTTACGGTACTCCCGGCCGGTTTGCGCCGGGAGTGCCGCCTGTCTGCCCCGTCGTCCATGGCGGGTGAATCCGGAGATTCCAATCATGACGCTGAATGATCGCGTACTAGGCGTGGGCGCGCTGGTGCTCGCTGCCTTGATCACCGCTTTTGGCTACGACCTAGAGCCCCCATTTTCCTATGAACCTGTTGGGCCCAAGGCCTTTCCCTTATTGCTGGCCTTGATCATTGCTTTATGCGGGCTGCGCCTGATTATCAAAGGTGGTGGGACTGTGCCTGCCAACCCCAGTGGAGCCAATGGCCGCATCTTGATGATGGTGGCCTACCTGGCGGCTTATGCCTGGCTGTTTCAGTGGCTGGGTTTCATCATTGCCACCACGCTGATGGCTACCTTGGTAGGCCGTTTGTTTGGCGGTAGCTGGAAGCAGGCCCTGATTGGCGGGCTGGCGATGGGAGTGGGGCTGTTTCTGCTATTTGATTTGGGCTTGGATGTGGTTCTGCCCTACGGCATCCTGGGAGAGTGGTTATGAGCTCGATTCTTGATTATTTGAGCGTAGGCTTTGGCGTTGCTTTTTCTGCCCAGAATCTGCTGGTCGCCGCGATTGGCGCTTTTATCGGCACCATTGTGGGCGTGTTGCCTGGGCTGGGGCCGATTAATGGTGTAGCCATGCTGGTGCCGATTGCCTTTGCCATGAAGCTGCCTCCGGAGTCTGCTCTGATCCTGCTGGCCGCTGTGTATGTGGGTGCGGAGTATGGTGGTCGTATTACCTCCATTCTGATCAATGTGCCCGGTGAAGCGGCAGCGGTCATGACGACGCTGGACGGTTATCCGCTGGCGCGCAAAGGTTTGGCCAGTGTGGCCTTGTCCCTGTCGGCTTTTTCCTCGTTCATCGGGTCCACCATTGCCATCTGCGGTATTGTGCTGCTGGCTCCCATGCTGGCGGGCTGGGCGGTTGCCTTTGGCCCGGCCGAGTATTTTGTGCTGATGGTGTTTGCCTTTTGTGCGCTGACCAGTTTGTTGGGGGATGAGCCAGTCAAAGGTATCCTGGCCGCTATGCTGGGCCTGTTCATTTCTACGGTGGGAGTGGACGCCAACTCGGGGGTATATCGGTACAGCTTTGATATTCCGAACCTGGCAGACGGCATTGATTTTGTTGTTGTCGTAATTGGTTTGTTTGCTGTGGCAGAGATGTTGCAGATGCTGGAAAACCTGTTGGGTGGCGTGTCGATCGAAGTACCTAAAAGCAAGCGCAAGCTCTTTAACCTGAAAGAGCTGGGCATGACCTGGTGGAGCACCGTGCGTGGTGGCGTGATGGGTTTTTTTATCGGTATCCTGCCCGGTGCCGGGGCCAGTGTGGCCTCTGCGGTGGCCTACGCCAATGAGAAAAAATATATCGAAGGCAAAGATCCCAATGCCATGTTTGGCCAGGGCGATATGCGTGGCCTGGCTGCGCCAGAGGCGGCCAATAACAGTGCTGCAACCGGCTCCTTTATTCCCATGCTGACACTGGGCGTGCCAGGTTCTGGAACAACGGCGGTCATGATGGGGGCCCTGACGCTGTACAACATCACGCCAGGGCCGGTGCTGTTTGAGTCTCAGCCACAGATTGTGTGGGGCTTGATTGCTTCCTTGATGGTCGCCAACGTCATGCTGTTCTTGATGAACGTGCCCATGGTGCGGGTCTTTGCCTCCATGCTGGCTATTCCTCCGCGCCTGTTGGTGCCTGGTATTTTGGCGATCAGCTATATCGGGGTCTATGCCATCAATGGCACGAGCTTTGATCTGCTGCTGGTCGTTGGTATCGGCCTTCTGGGCTACTTCCTGCGCAAGATGAACGTGCCCATGGCACCGATGGTGCTGGGAGTGGTTCTGGGCAATATGATGGAGCAGAATCTGCGTCGCGCGCTGTCCATCACGAACGGTGAAATCGGTATTCTGTTCGAGAGCAAAGTTTCAATTGCCTTGTGGATCGCGGCCGTTTTGGTTAGTGTAGGTCCGATCGTGCTGCGTCGTATTGCAGGACGCAAGCAACTGCACGACGAGACATAAATAGGGGGACCCCACCGCTTCGGTGGGGCTTTTATCGGGAGAAAGCGCCAGGCTGCGGCCTGGCCTTGTTGTTTTTGTTATGGCTATCTGGTTTCGAATTGCCCTGGGTTTTGGGGTGGCCCTGCTTGGTGCCCTGGTGGCCAGTTGGCTAAGTATGCCTTTGCCCTGGATGTTGGGTGCCCTGATCTTGACGGCAGCTACCAAAATGGCAGGCAGTCCGGGGGCCTGCATGCCGCTGGCGCGCAACGCAGGTCAATGGGTTATTGGAACATCCTTGGGGCTGTATTTCACTCCGGCCATGGTGCATCTGATTGGCAGTAATGCTCTGTTTATCGTGATGGGCATGGTGTTTGCGCTGGTCTTGTGCTGCATAGGTACATTCATGCTGACTCGTTATGCCGGTACGGATCTGCGTACTGCCTGGTTTGCCAGTGCAGTAGGAGGAGCCAGCGAGATGACGGGGCTGGCGGAGCGTTATGGCGCACGTCCGGATCTGGTCGCCTCTGCACATGGTTTGCGGGTGCTGATGGTCGTAGTGATTATTCCCTTCGCGTTCGAGGCTTTGGGCTTTTCGGGGGAGCAGGCGGGAGCTGTCGTACGGCCTGATTTTTTGAACCTTCCTGGTCTGGCTCTGCTGGTGCTGTTAAGCAGTGTGGCCGGCTTCCTCTTTCAAATCTTGCGTTTGCCCAACCCTTGGGTGCTAGGCCCTTTGTTGGTGGTGGCCATTCTTACGTATAACGACATTATTTTGTCGGGCCTGCCGATACAAATTTCCAACTTGGGGCAGCTGTGCATTGGCTGGGCTCTGGGCGACAAGTTCGAGCCGGACTTTTTCCGTCGTGCTCCCAGGTATCTGGGGGTCGCTGCCATCAGTAACCTGATCAATCTGTGCTTGGCGTTTGCCTTTGCCTATGGCCTGTATCGGCTTTCCGATATTGCCTATCCCACGTTGGTGCTTGGCGTTAGCCCAGGCGGCATTGCAGAGATGGCGATTACCGCCAAAGTGCTGCAATTGGGAGCGCCGATGGTGACTTCCTTTCAGGTGGCGCGCATGGTTTGCGTGTTGGTGTTGACCGGACCTTTATATACCCGTCTTGCCCGCTACTTAAAACTGAGTTGAGGGCTGTTCGTATCAGCCTGATGAAAAAAGCCCGGTGTCTGACCGGGCTTTTTTTTGCATCAAGAAAGGGTGGCTTGCGACAGAGGGTTAGCGGCTTGGCGTGACTTTGCCATGCTCGCCGATCTCGGTCAGGCGCTCGCCCATCAGGGTGGCTTTCAGCATTTTTCCGGCTTGTGCCAGCTTGCCTTCGCGCACGCTCCAGTACTCCGCACTATCAATATGCACGCACACCAGCGCCAGATCGGGGTCGGTAATACCCTCGGCAAACCAGGCTTCAGTCATGGTGTTCCAGAAGCGTTCTTTCTGGTTCATGGAGTCGACCACGCGGGCCATACCGGACACCGACACATAGGTGTCGCTTTTAGGATCGGCATAGCTGACGTTCACATGCGGATTGGCGCTCAGATTACTGACCGGGTCACTGCTGCGCGACATGAAGAACCATAGCTTGTCATGCTCATAGTCCTCTTGGGTCGAACCCATTTTTGCCTTCTGGGTTGTCATGGGCCAGGCATGGAGTTCGCCATTGGCCGCATGGGTGACGAACATCGCAAAGCGGATGTCCTTGATAATCTCTTGCAGATGTTCAAAGGAAGATTCAATTGTTTCGTTCATGGCATCTCCTTGAGAAGGTTGAAGAGTTAACACTGCTTACTTAATCACCCCGCAAGCAAAGCGTCCGCCACCGCCGCCCAGGGGCGCGGGGTGGTCGGAGTGGTTGTCACCGCCTTCGTGAATCATCAGGGAGCGGCCCTTGATCTGATCCAAGGACTTCAGGCGTGGGGCCAGAACGGGTGTGCTGGCGGTACCGTCAGCCTGTACATACAGGGCGGGCAGGTCGCCCAAGTGGCCGTTGCCCCATGGGAAGCCGTGCTTGCCGGTTTTTGCAGGATCCAGGTGGCCGCCCGCTGCTCCGGCAGGCGTTACCTTGCCGTCTTTTTCGCTGGGGGCGCAGCTGGCGTTCTCATGCACATGGAAGCCATGTACACCGGGTTTCAGGTTTTTCAGGTCTGGCGTGAAAACCAAACCATGCTCTGTCTGACGGACGCTAACCTGGCCGATCTGTTCCCCAGCACCGCTTTCGGTAGCCATATTCATGGGGATGATGACATCGGCCAGCGAGGGGGCGGATAAAGCAAGGGTGGCGCCTGCGGTGGCCAAGACCATTGCGCATCGCGCTTTGAAGGAAGAAAAACGCATAAGGCTGATTCCTTTGCTGAAATAAAACAGAAGGTTAGATCAGCCTAGCATTGCAGCCGCGCCATGCAGTTAAGAGACGTTTCTCTTTGTCAGTAAAGTCGGCCTGAGAAAGTGCCTGAAAGCGGTGGACCAAGCAAGGGTTTAGTCGGTCCGACAAGGGTAGTCCCGGCCTATCGTCTTTTCCAGAAAACGAGTTACTGCCTTGATGCGGGGCAAGTATTGCAAGTCCCGATGCACTGTCATCCAGATGGTGCGACGTACGGTAACTTGTTCATCCAGCAGCTTGATCATGCCCAGTCGTTCCGGTTTGGCAAAAGAGGGCAGCATGACGATACCTGCACCGGCTGCGGCGGCAAACATCTGGGCAATCATGCTGGAGGACTGAAAAGCCAGCTTGGGCCGGGAGATGATTTCATTAAGCCAGCGCACGGTATCCAGCTGGATCAGGTCGTCCACATAAGAGGCAAATTGGTGATCCAGCAGGTCGTCCAGATCACAGGGATGGCCGTGACGGGTCAGGTACTCGGGAGACGCGTACAGATGTAGCGGAAAGGAGCCCAGGGGCACCACATCAATGGACTTGCCTGCCATGGGAAAAAAGCTCAGGAATACATCCGCTTCGCGCCGGTTGACGTGCATTTGCTGGGTCGTCGTGACTAGCTCAATGGCGATTTTGGGGTGTAGCGATGAAAAGCCCTGAAACTCTGCCGCCAGATATAAGGAGGCAATGCCTTCCATGGAGCCGACCCGCACTGTGCCGGAGGGCTCTTTAGGGCGATCCCCCAATTGTTCTGCCAGAGCCACGGCACTGGCTTCCATGGACTCCACATACTCCAGCAAGCCTTGCCCGCCTGCGGTCAGATGCAGACCCTGGTTACTGCGCTCGAAGATGGGCGCGTTAATCGTTTCTTCCAGTCGGCTGATATGACGGCTCAGGGTGGACGGGTCTACCTTCAAACGTCTGGCGGCCGCACCCAGGGTGCCGCAGCGCGCCACTTCCAGGAAAATTTTCAGATCATGCCAATTGGGATCAATAGGAGACATGGCTACAACCCTGGACAAGAATATTTGCAAGGCGGGTACCAAATAATGGACGAAACCCGTGCGTATTTTTAAGTCTACTGCGAGCTATCACGGTATAGATCAAGCTTTCAGGGAGTTGCAAATTTGCAATGTACCTTGTGTTGCGGACGGCCTTGTTTGGAAAGAGAAATAGAGGCTGCCATGTACCCCCGAGGCAACGGAAGTACATGGCAGGTACTGCTAGCAGGGTGGGTCAGACGATGGCCTTATTCCTCCATCGTTTCCGAACTGGCTACCTGACCGTCCTGCACGGGCTCACTGCTACGTGATTGTTTACCGCTTGCGCTGTTTGGTCCTCGGAAAGTAGCGGGCGTGATGCGTCGACGATCAATGGACAGATCAAACACATCGAAGCGGTTGTAGTAGCCCACAATGTCGTGGAACTGCTTGGGTTCCACGCAGGCGTTCAAATCAAAAGTGGCATAGGCAATCCCTTCTTCATTTTGCAGAAAGTCGCCTACGGATGCGCCGGTGGGGTCCAGGAACTGGGTTGCCGCGCGCGGGGTGTTTTCCAGCACTTCGCGCGCCTGGGCATCCCCGCCTTCGGTCAGGGCATCAAGCATGGCCTGGTCCATGAAACCGGCATTCAGAATGCCGAAGACTTTGGACTCAAAAGAGTGGCCGCCTGCTCGTATTTTGTTGGCTGCCACATTGTCAAAGTTCTGGCCGGATTTGGGCATGCGGGTCGGCCAGATAGCCGGCCAGGCGGAGATGTGAATCTGCTCGCCCTGGGCCGCCAGTGAGTAGCGGGCCAGCGGGTTGGTGTTCTCCCCGCAGATCAGGGCACCGATGCGGCCAATGCGGGTTTGGCACACGCGCAGACCATGGCCATCGCCCGGAGCCCAGACCATTTTTTCGTAGAAGGTGGGCACCAGTTTACGGTGGTGATTCAGGATGGAACCATCATCGCCAATGATCACATTGGAATTCCAGATGCAGCCTACGCTGGCCTCGGTGCTTTCGCTAAAACCCAGGGACACAAAGATGCCATTGCGCTTGGCAGCGGCACGAATCTGGGCGATTTCCGGGCCATCAATATGGATGCTGTTGGCTGCCATTTTCTTGAACCAGTCGTGGTTGTAAATGGGCGCCCACAGCGCGGCCCAGACTGGAAAACCGGGGATGAAGGCTTCGGGAAAGGTGATCAGCTCGGCACCGTGGCGGGCGGCCTCGTCAATAATGGCAACGGCCTTGCGTACCGAGGCGGACGCGTCCATGTAAACAGAGGCAATATGTGCCGCGGCAACTTGAGTGATTGGAAGTGACATGGTGTGTTTCTCTCTACGTTTAGTGAACCGTGGCCTTGGCCACACCTAATCCGGTTTCCCGGCGAACCGACATCTCTACCCACCTGGATTCCGACAGGGCGCTGCGGGTGAACAGCGAGAACAGAATCACCAGTAAAAAGCCCAGTGGAATGGAGATAATTCCGGGATTGCGCAAGCTGATCAGGGGCTTGGACAGGCCCACCACGCTGCTTGCATCGGCAGGAATGGCATCTGCCGTGGCCTGGGCTGCGTTGCGTTCAGTGACCAGCTTGTCGCGCAGGGCAGGGTCGCTTGCCGTGTTCAGCTTTTGATTGACGGTGGTGACAGTGGCCAGTGCCGCTTCTTTTTGCAGCAGCGGGTAGCTCATGTTGGGCGATACCAGCACCAGCCCGATGGACAGGATCGTTCCGCCTACTACACCCGCCACCACACCGGCGGTATTGCAGCGTTTCCAGTACAAGGTGCAGACCAGCGCTGGCAGGTTGGCCGATGCGGCAACGGCATAGCCCAGGCCCACCAGATGCGCCACGTTCTGTCCCTTGGCCGCAATACCGGCAGCGATGGAAATCACCGCCATCAGCAAGGTGGCGATACGCGCTGCAATGACCTGTTCGCGCTCGGTGCCTGCACCGTTGCGAATTGCGCCGATATACACGTCATGGGCCAGCGAGGAAGCCGCGGCCAGTGTCAGGCCGGCCACCACCGCCACAATCGTGGCAAAGGACACGGCAGCCACCACGGCCAGCATGAAGTTGCCCATCATGCTCTCCGGCCCCCCACCCAACAGTTGCGCCAGCATGGGCGCGGCCAGATTGCCGCCCTTGTCCAGGCCCAGAATCGCGCTGGGGCTGACATTCAGTGCGGCAGAAAAGCCGATCACCACAATGAACAGATGGCACAGGCCGATGGCAAACATGGCGTACAGTGCCGATTTGCGGGCGGCTTGCGCATGTGGCACAGTGAAAAAGCGCATCAGGATATGTGGCATTGCGGCGGTTCCCAGCACCAGTGCCATACCCAGCGAAATCTGTTCGACCGGGTTTTTCAGATACAGGCCCGGTTCCAGAAAGCGCTGTCCGGCTTCGGCCACACCCAGCGAAGATTGCCCCAGGAAATTGATCACATGATTCTGGATGGCGGGGCTGGAAATGACCGAGCCAAAAAACGCTTCCACGTTAAAGCCGTAGGGCGCCCAGGACAGAATCACCAGCACGAAGCAGAAACTGATCAGCAGACCAGCCTTGAGCACTTGCACTGAGGTAGTGGCACGCATGCCACCAAATAACACGTAAATCAGCATCATCAGGCCGACGATGCCAACAGAAACCTCATAGGGAATCCCGATCAGCGCCCGGATAATCACGGCACCGCCCACAATCTGCGGGACCATGTAAAACAGCGCGACCAGAATGCTGGACCCGGCCACAACCAGCTTGGTGGCACGGAAGTTGTTTCGATAGGACAGCACATCGCCCAGCGTGTAGCGACCCAGATTCCGGCAAGGTTCGGCCACCAGAATCAGCACTGGAATGAAGGATACGAAAAAGCCCACCAGATAGCTGATACCGTCCAGACCATATATCGCGATCAGCCCGGAAACGCCCAAAAACGCGGCGGCTGAGAGGTAATCCCCGGCAATGGCCAGTCCATTAAAACGGGCGCTGATACCGCCGCCCGCCGTGTAGAAGTCGCTGGCAGTGGCGTTGCGGCGTGCCGCCAGAAAGGTGATGCCCAGCGTGAACAAGAACAAGAAGGCGAATACTGAAAACGTCAGCACCCTGTTGCCTTCATTAACCAAGGTGCTTTCCTGTGCGAGCGCAGCTTCGCTGACAGCCATCAAGGCTGTCGCAAATACTATTTTTTTCATGATGAGCCCCTTAAACGGTCGCGGAGCGCATTGAGAACTGCTGGGATTCTTCTTGTGTTAACTGCTGCACCATCTTGTCCAGGTGACGCAACTGGACGGCATAGCGCCAGGCCACGGCACCCCCCACCAGATACTGGGCGATCAGATACCAGAGCCCGAAATTGGTGGAGTTGCTCAGTTTCAGACGAAAAAGCTCGGGGCTAAGACTGGAAAGAATGGGAACCAGAAAAAAGAAGGCCATGCTGACAAACAACAACCGCAGCACCACGCCTCTTCGCTTGCGTACCAGATCCTGGAATTGAGGCTTTGCGTACAGCGCCTCATAAACCTGGGCAGAGATATCCGCCATGTTTGTCTCCTTTTTTGATTGGATTTGTATTTGCCATTCTTAAGAAGAAGGGCGCGATAGGAAAGCGCCAATGTTGCAAACCCTCTTGCAAATTTGCAGGATGAGGTGGGATGCCACACCGCAGGGACTTTTCTATATCTAAATGAGAATTATTGTTAATATGCTCGCTTCATTCGACATCCGTCTCTTGTATTTGCCATGTCCCGCCGCCCCACGTCCAAGAAAGGCTGGCTCGCTCATTACAGCGGGCTGATCGGCTCGTGGGCCAAGCGCAGCTCTTTGCCGCAGGACGCGGAAGATGCCGCGCAGGACTCCATTGAAGGCTTGCTGCGCGGCGAACATGCTGCGGCACTGAATCAAAAAGCCTATCTGTATCGCAGTGCGCAAAATCAGCTGATCAGTGAAATCCGCCGCCAGTCGCGTCATGACGTGGTGCCCTTGCATGATTTGCGCGAGGATGAGCACCCGGTTGATCCGGGCCCGGAAAGTGATCTGCGCATGGAGCAGCTCAGCCAGGCGTTGCGAGATGCCTTGCAGGAGCTGCCCTTGAAGTGCCAGCAAGTGTTTTTGTGGAACAAAATAGAGGGCTACACGCAAAAGGAAATTGCAGAGCAGCTGGGTCTAACGTCCAGCTCGGTGGAAAAATACATGAAGCGGGCATTGCGGCATCTTCAGAAAAAGTTACAAAACTATGCCCCTCATTGATTCCGGATTTCCTTATGCATAAACGTCTTATCAGTGAAGGGCACGGTTTTGTGCCCTGTGTCCCTGGCGACGCGAGCCATGCCTAAAAACGACAATCCCACCCCCTCTTATCTGCCCCAAGAGCAAGCGCTGGACTGGTTTTCCAGAGAGCAGCTCGGTGAGCTGACGCCGCAGGAGCAGCGTGAGCGGGATGCGTGGTTGGCGCAGGATCCGGCCAATGAGCGGGAGTACCGTTCCTTGCAGCAGGTCTGGCAGGTGGCGGACCATCTGCCCATGGACGAGATGCGGGAGATCATGAATCGTCCGGCGCAAGAGGTGCCTGACTTCGCGCGTCGACGCTGGGTGATGGGTACAGGGGTGACGCTTGCAACGGTGGCCGCCGGGGCCTGGTTCAGTCGTTCGATGTGGGCCGAAACGCCTGTGTTTACCCAGCGCCTGTTGACCGCACGCGGCGAGCGCAAGCGGCTGGAGTTGCCGGATGGTTCGCGTCTGGATTTGAATACGGACACGGAGGTGAACATCGCGTTTTACGCGTCGCGCCGAAACGTGGAGCTGCTGCGGGGCGAGGCCCTGTTTGCGGTGCAGTCCGACAAGAATCGCCCCTTTTCCGTAGACGCGGGTCAGGCGCAGGTGCTGGTTACTGGGACGCAGTTCAATGTGCGTCGAGAGGCGGAGAGTGTCGCCGTGGCTGTGCGCGAGGGCTCGGTGCAGCTTTCCACAGGCCCGTGGTGGCGCCGGGACCGGGCGATGTTATCGGCTGGGCAGGTATCCAGCGCGGTAAACAACAAGGTGATGCCTTTAGCTCAGGAGCGTGTGGAAGCGATTATGGCCTGGCAAGAGGGGCGCATCGTGTTCCGTGATGTGCCTTTGACGACGGTGGCACAGGAGCTGAGCCGCTATCTGGAACACCCCTTGCGGGTGACAGACTCACAGATCACCAAGTTGCGCATTTCGGGCACATTGAGTATTGAGGAACCAGCAGCGGCGCTGGATATCCTGCCGGACATCGCGCCAGTACGGGTGGTGCGACAAGCGGATGGCAGCGCTTTGTTGATGGCGCGTTAAGGTTACGGCTCGTTTTGCGTTTGGCAGCAAGCAATAAGCCACGAACCGTGAAGTGCGAATGGTGAACAGCGATTCGAAGACGAACGATGCTGTGCTGTCGAGTTCCGTTGCCAAGCAAGTCGTGCACCACTATTGATACATCTTGTATCAAAAAGAGCAGTGAGAATCATTCCGGAAAATTTTTCGCTACGGCGTCTTACTTATGGGGGCCTGCTTTCCAGATCGGAAACAGGCTAGCCCATAGCCTTGGCCAAGGGCGTCTGCGCACCATGCGCGTACTTATTTTTTGGAACTCTGTTCATGCTGGACACGCAAGCAATACCCGCCGCCGCGCGTCGGGGTACGACATCGATTGGTCTTAACGCCCTCGCACTTTCCCTTTTTCTGGCTATTGGTCTGTACGCACCCCATGCCTGGGCGCAGGAAACGCCGGTGGCGATCAGCATTGCCGCACAACCCTTGGAGGCCGCGCTGGAAAAGCTAGGTGCACAGGCCGGGTTGCAGATTTTCTATCTGCCTGACGCGGTTAAAGGGATTGCGGCTCCCCCTGTGTCCGGCAGTCTCACGGCAGATCAGGCCTTAAGTCGCTTGCTGGCAGGCACGGGTCTGGAATTTCGACGTAAGGGCAAGAATGTGTCCCTGACCCGCCCGGTGCAGGGCGAGACGACGCAGCTGGCTCCGGTTCGTGTGGTGGGGCGTGATCTGTCTACTGAAGGCTCGGGCTCCTATGCCGTTCAGGCGACCACGGCGGCAACAGGTTTGCGTCTGTCACCACGCGAGACCCCGCAGTCCGTCAGTGTGATTACACGCCAGCAGATGGAAGATATGAATTTGACCACGCTGGGCGAGAGCTTTAAGACCGTCACGGGGATTGCAACGTCCATGTCGGATATTGACCGCACCGATATTCATTCGCGTGGTTTCTATATCGACACTTACCAATACGATGGGGTGTCTATTGCCACACAGAATGATTTCTTCGGAACTTCCAACTTTGATCCCATTCTGTACGACCGCATCGAGGTAGTGCGTGGTGCTACCGGCTTGATGACGGGGGCGGGCAATCCTGGGGCTTCGGTGAATATCGTGCGCAAACGCGCGACCAGCGATGTGTTTACCGGCACCGCCTCTGTTGGCATAGGCTCTTGGGATCATCACCGGGGCACGATTGATCTATCTACGCCCTTGAACAAGGACGGTACCGTGCGCGCCCGCGTGGCAGGGATGATGGAGGAGCGCGACTCGTATATCGACCGTTACCACACGCGCAATCGTGCCTGGTTAGCGACTGCGGAAGCGGATCTGACGCCTGACACGACTGTGCGGGTTGGAGTAGAGCATCAGGCCAAACGTCCGACGGGCGTGACCTGGGGCGGTCTGCCTACGCTGGATAACAAGGGCGGGGATCTGGATTGGCGTCGCTCTTTCAGTGTCGGTGCAGATTGGACACGCTGGGATACGACCAGCAATACCTTCTACGCAGGCATAGACCATCGCTTTTCCAATGGCTGGTCCTTGAAAGCCAATGTCAGCCGTCTGGAGAGCGAGTACGACTCCAAGCTGGTGTATTTGATGGGCCACCCTGATCCTGTCACCGGCTTGGGCATGACGTCCTTGCTGAACAACTCGCATCAGGAGTTCGATCAGAACAGCGCCTCGCTGGAACTGAGCGGGCCATTTAATGCCTTCGGCCAGGAGCATGAGGCTTTTGTGGGAGTGATGGGCAGCAAGTCCAACTACCGTTATGGCAACCACGCTCTGCAAGGCAATACGCCAGTGGGTAATGTCTTTGAATGGGACGGCTCCTATCCCGAGCCGGTATGGGGGAGTTTTCAGCCGTTGGGCGAACAGGAAACGCGCCAGAATGCGGTCTATGGCGCTCTGCGCCTGTCCTTGAGCGATTCCCTGAAGCTGATTGTGGGTGGTCGACAAACCAATTGGAAGCGCGAGTCCGGCAATGACACCATGAACCATCATGTATTCACGCCGTACGCTGGCCTGCTGTACGACTTCAACGATAACTTCACGGCTTATCTCAGCTACACGGATATCTTTCAGCCCCAGACCTATCGTGATGCCAGTGGCGGCTTTCTGGACCCGGTGCAGGGCAAGAGTTATGAGCTGGGTCTGAAATCCGAGCACTTTGATGGCAAGCTCAACACTTCGCTGGCATTGTTTCGTATCGAGCAGGACAATGTGGCCGAAAAAGACGGTGACAGGACTGTACCTGGCTCCAGCGATTTTGCTTATCGGGGGGCCAAGGGCGTGACCAGCGAGGGTTTCGAGCTACAGGCATCGGGTGAAATTCAACCTGGCTGGCAGGTGTCCGCAGGCTTTGCACGTAATCTGGTGCGCAATGCTGAGGGTGGTCCTTTTAAAACTTCTGAACCGCAGAACCTGATGCACTTGCAAACTTCCTATATCGTGCCGGGTACCGAAGGGAAGTTGACGGTAGGCGGCGGTGTGCAATGGCGCAGTCATGTTTATGTGGATAGAACTGTGGCGCCAAATCTTAGCGCACGACGCGAGCAAGGTTCCATTTTGCTGGCCAACTTGATGGCGCATTACCGCTTCTCGCCTAGCTTGTCGGCCCAGTTGAACGTGAATAATCTGTTCGACAAAAAGTATGTAGACCTGACGGAAGACTCTCAGGGCTTTTACGGTGCACCGCAGAAGATCATGCTGACGATGAAGTACCAGTTCTAAAACAAAAGCCCTGGTCTGATGCCAGGGCTTGATATTGCGAAGCAGAGGTTTGTGGAATCAGTCCTCTGCTTCCACCTCTTCCACGGACAGCAGTTCCTGATGGTCGAAGTACAGATGGGAGCTGATTACGGGCGAGGACTCGTCGGCCTGTGCACTTAGTTCCAGACAATCGCCGGACAGATAAAGATCAGTCAGCAGAGCGGGTTTGCCATTCATCCAGATTTTCCCGCTGACATCCTGATACCGCTGCTTGAGCTGCAAGCGGTAGTCCGTCCCGTCCAGACCTTCCCATTCCCATTCGCCTGCCACCTGCGCGGGCACAATCCATTTGTAGATTTTGATGCCGCCTACATGCAGGATCTCGTCGGCTTCCCAGTCTCCCATATCAAAGGCGTGCGACACAATGCGCGCACCGGGTCGCAGCTCCTGCAACAAGCGTGGGCGCAGGATGGCATTGATGGTGTCCATCAAGTACAGCGTCACGATGGTGGCCTGGCTGAAGTCTGCGGTAAACAGATCCTCTTCCACAAAGTCCACCAGATACTCCACGCCGGCATGGCCGGCTTGCTCCATGGCATCGGCAACGCGCAGCGGGTCCAGTTCGACGCCTATGCTGGTGCAGTGGTATTTTTTGGCGGCCGCAATAACAATGCGCCCATCGCCACAGCCCAGGTCATACAAGACGTCCTTGCGCCCGGTTTGAGCCAGTTGCAGCATGGTGTCGATGACGCGGTCGTCGCTGGGGACGAAGGGTACGTCCAGAAAAATGTCAGGTTCCACGATGGAATGGTCGTCAAGGTCTTTAATCAGGTCTTTGAACAATAGCGGTCCTTATCAATGGTGTTGGGCGAAAATTCGTTTAAATTCGGCTATCTATAGTTTAAACCACAGCAAAATAAGCCAAAATTCGCTTTTTGTGTCGATATGGACGATCATCAGTCTATGTCAGACTTATATGGCTCGACCTCATCCACGCCCGCCAAGTTAAAAACCCGTCTCCAGCATATACGAATCTCGCCCAGAGAATCGTTACGTATTCGTTCCTTGGCCGATCACATGCAATATGCTGACCCGTTGGGACATGCACAGTCTCTGGGCATAGGCCCGGCTGTCTGGCCCTTGTTCGGCCTGGTGTGGCCGTCCAGCATCCAGCTGGCGCGCAAATTGAAAAATCGCCCCATTCGGGCGGATGAAAGCATTCTGGAACTGGGCTGCGGATTGGGCCTGACCAGTCTGGTGATGCATAAACGTGGCGCGCAAATCCACGCCAGCGATTGCCATCCCATGGTGCCGCATTTCCTGAAGCTGAATCAGGCTTTGAATGGCTTGTCCGATCTGCCGTATGTCCATGCACAGTGGGGGGAGCAATCCTGCCCTGATTTGCTGGCTTCTTTGGGGCTGAAACCCGCCCGGCAGCGTTATGACCTGATCGTGGGCAGTGACCTGTTGTATGAAGGGAATACGCCCGCCCAATTAGCCCAACTGGTAGACCAGCGTGCGAAGAAGCAGGCCGAAGTCTGGGTGGTAGACCCGGACCGGGGGCATCGCAACAAATTTACTCAGGAAATGTCGCGCTACGGTTTTGAGCTGGTACGACAGGTCTGCTTGCGCGATCGCCCCATTTTGATGCCCGAAGGCAAGGAGGTGTCTTACAAGGGGCGTTGTTTGCAGTATCAGCGCAGTTAGAAAAAACACATCATCTCAGGCTTTTTTACCTGAGGGGCTGGAGTCAGTCAGCGCTAGCAGAAGCCCCACACAAATCGGACAGGGGACCGATTTGTGTGGGGCTTTTTTATATTCAAACAGGTTTGCTTGGGGCCGGCTGCTTTCTCAGGGATTAGGCGGCGCAAAAGGCGAGGGCGCTGATGGCCGTGGTGGTCGTTGCGGATAAGCCGAGGTCCCGAAGTTCGAGCCCATGCGATTGCTGCTTGTTGCCGGATTGACCAAACCCATCGCATTCGGGCCTTTCTGGATGATGGCTTCAGACCCTATTCCTGGCGCCCCGGGTGTTGTGCCTGCTTTGGGCTGCATTTGCTGGCTCAAGCAATCGTAGGACAGGGCCACCTGTCCATCCACTACTACACTGACACAGCCGGGAGACACATCGGACGGGGGCCTTTTTGCGCCTTCAGTCTGCGCGTTTTCCTGGGCCATGCTGCCTGCCTGAACCAAAAACAATAAGAAGAAAAGGAGAGGGCGCATAGGGCGGTGCCAATAAAAAGAAGTCACACCATAACGGCGTTCGGGTTCCACACACCCTAGCGCAAGCCTTCACTTTTCTGGGTGAAGTTTTCATGACAAAGGCGGCGTATTTTGCCGCTGTCATGGGGGCAGGCACATCGCGCCGTTGGGGACGAGTCCGCCTGTTTGGCCCCCGCCGCCCAGAAAGAATTATGAAGTTTTTGTTACAAACGAAAGTTTTCGATTTCTGCTGCGTCTAGATGTCAACGAGTCGCGCGGCGTGTCGTCCCAGCAGGGACACACCGACACAGCGCTCATCAGATTGAGGATCGGAAGCATCGTGATGCCAGCAGAAATTTCAGGGCGCAACGTCCGTTTGTCCGGGTGGAGGGGCCACCCCTTTTGTGCTGCGCCAGTGATGGCGCTGGCTTTGTTGCTGCCTCAGAGTGCCTTTGCGCAGGCTCAGGGCAAGGTCAACATCAATGAATACATTGTGCGTGGCAATACCGTGCTGGATGCCCGCAGCATTGAAAAAGCGGTCTACCCCTTTTTAGGCCCCGAGCGCAGCCTTGAGGATATTGAAAAAGCGCGCGACGCCTTGCAGGAAGTCTATAACGCGCAGGGCTATCAGTCGGTTTACGTGGACCTGCCCGA
This sequence comes from Alcaligenes sp. YSL9, assembly GCF_030515105.1. Classification (NCBI taxonomy): domain Bacteria; kingdom Pseudomonadati; phylum Pseudomonadota; class Betaproteobacteria; order Burkholderiales; family Alcaligenaceae; genus Alcaligenes; species Alcaligenes sp. YSL9. The sequence goes on from NZ_JALXJU010000003.1 coordinate 340,859, forward strand.
GCAGGCCGTGGCTGATGGCGTGGTGTTTTTCCAGGTCACGGAAACCAAGGTAGGCCGTGTGCGCGTGGTCGGTGCTGAACACTATTCGCCGCTGGCCATCCGTGACGGCGTGCCGTCCTTGCAAGAAGGTCAGGTGCCGGATTTCAGCAAGGCGCAGGCGGAACTGGCGGGGCTTAATCGCGGCGCCAGTCGCCAGGTTATGCCCATGGTGAAAGAGGGGCGTGTGCCCGGCACCATGGACGTGGATCTGCGCGTTGACGACAAAAGCCCCTGGAGTGCCAGTGTGGGCTTGAACAATGATTACAGCGCCGACACCAGCAAGTTGCGCGGCATGGTCACTCTTGGCCACGACAATCTTTGGCAAAGCGGCCATACCTTCTCCCTGACCTACTTCACAGCTCCGCGTGATATGCAGGATGCCAAGGTCTGGTCGGCGGCCTACACCATGCCTTTGTCCCCGCGCTGGAGCCTGGCGTTCTCTGGCTACAAGTCTGACAGCGACGTCTCGACTGTTGGCGGTACCAATGTGCTGGGCAAGGGCCAGTCTTACGGCATTCATGCCACCTATACCTTCCCGCAGTCCGGCTCCTGGTATCACACCGCCTCGATCGGCATGGACTACAAGGATTTTGAAGAACAAACCCGCTTTGGGGAGACCAGCGACCGCGTGCCGCTGACCTATCTGCCCTTCACGCTGGCCTATAACGGCTACCGCTACACCGAAGATTCGCAATCCAGTGTCGGCCTGACCTTGACGGGCGCCAGCCGTAGCCTGTTTGGCCTGAACAGCGAATGGGAAGAGTTCGACTACAAGCGCTGGATGGCCAGCCCCAGTTTCATGGTGTTCAAGGGCGATCTGAACCACACCGAAACTTTTGCCAAAGACTGGCAGGCCTATGGCCGAGTGGGCTTTCAGATTGGTTCAGGCGCTCTGGTTTCCAACGAACAATTTTCGGCCGGTGGCGCGACCAGCGTGCGCGGTTATCTGGCCGCTGAGCGCAGTGCAGACGATGGCTGGATGGCCAGCGTCGAACTGCGCACCCCCTCGCTGGCCCGCTGGATTGGCCCCTCGGTTAACGAGTGGCGCTTCTACGCCTTCAGCGACGTTGCACGTTTGCGCTTGCGTGACCCCTTGCCTGAGCAGGAGTCCAGCTTTCATCTGGCCAGTGTGGGCATCGGTACGCGTCTGCAAATGTTTGACTGGCTGTCCCTGCATGCCGACTGGGCTTATCCCCTGACCCAAGGCGTCAACACCGAACGACACGATCCGCGTGTGCACTTCAGCCTGCGCGCCTCCTTCTGACCCCCTTAGCCAGAACAATCTGCCTGATTTTGTTCCCGGAGTAATTCGATCATGAAACGCCTTCTTCTTTTGATGCTCGCCATGATGGTGGGCTGGCTACCCGCCGTGGCGCAGGCCTGGTGGCAGCCTGATTGGCAGTACCGCAAGCAAATCTCTGTTGATACTACGCCTGAAGGCGCGGCCATCAGCGAAAACGTAGGCCGCACCCCCTTGCTGGTGCGTCTGCATACTGGCAATTTTTCCTTTGATGGCACCAATGAAAATGGCTCGGACCTGCGCTTTGTGTCCGGTGATGATCAGACCGTGCTGAACCACCAGATCGAGAGCTTTGACCCCTTGATGGGCATGGCGCTGATCTGGGTGGATATTCCTGAGGTGATGGCCAGCCAGAAGCAGGATATCTGGATGTACTACGGCAACGAGAAAGCCCCGGTGGCTTCCAACGGCCAGATTACCTTCGATCCCAACTACACCCTGGTCTACCACTTTGATGGCGCCGCTGGTGCACCTTCGCGTGACAGTACGGCGTACACCAACCACGCTCAAACAGCCCCAGCGGGCGTGATTGACGGCGTGTCCGGACGTGCCGCCCAGTTTGTGGGTACAGCGCCCTTGATGCTGCCTGCCAGTCCTTCCCTGGCCGTGCCAGCAGCCGGTGCTTTTTCTTTCAGCGCCTGGGTGCGTGCAGATCAGCCCCAAGGCCAGCAATTGGTCTATGCCCGTCGTGATGGTGCCAACAGCTTTCTGATCGGTCTGGACCAGGGCGTGCCCTTTGTTGAGATCAATGGCCAACGCAGTCCTGCCGGTGCCCCCTTGTCGCCCAGCACCTGGCAGCACCTGGCCGTGACAGCCGATGGCAGCCAAGTGATTCTGTACGTCCAGGGCCGTGCCACGGCTTCCCTGAATGCCAGCCTGCCACCACTGAACACGGTTGCCGCTTTGGGTGGTGATGTCCCCGGAACCTTGCTGGCCGCGCCTGCTCCTGTGGCGGCTGAAGTAGTTGGCGCTGACGGTGCCACGCCCGGTGCAACTGCCTCTGCCGGTGCCGAGGCCACAGCGCCTGTCACCGCTCCAGTAGCTAACTATGCGCCCTTTGTTGGTGCGATTGACGAGCTGCGCTTGTCCAAGGTTGCCCGACCTGCTGCCCTGATTTACGCCGATGCACTGGCACAAGGAGCCGAGTCTCGCCTGATTGCGTACGGTGCGGATGAAGAGCAGTCCGGCTTCGGTTTCGGTGCTCTGGGCTTTCTGCTGAAAGCCGTCCCGATGGACGCCTGGATTGTGATCGCCGTGCTGGTATTCATGATGTTCCAGTCCTGGGTCATCATGTACCGCAAGAGCCGTCAGGTGGGCCGTGTGCAAGAAGCCAACCGTCAGTTCCGTGCTGCATTTGGTGAGTCCGGCGGCAAGCTGGATGCGGTACAGACCGACGCCAAGGCTGAACAGAACTTTGCTCATTCCTCTTTGTGGCGCCTGTACCGCATGGGGGTGAAAGAGCTCCACAACCGTCAGGCCCAAGGCATGAAGGCCTTGTCTCCCAACACCATCGAAGCCATCCGCGCTTCCATGGACGGTGTTCGTACACAAGAAAATCAGGCACTGGGTGCACGTCTGGGCATTTTGTCCAACGCGATTGCCGGTGGCCCTTATATCGGTCTGCTTGGCACGGTGCTGGGGATCATGGTGGTGTTCCTGGGAACTGCGATGGCAGGTGATGTGAACATCAATGCAATTGCTCCCGGTATGGCTGCTGCCTTGCTGGCGACTGCAATGGGTCTGTTCGTCGCGATTCCGGCCCTGTTTGGCTACAACCGCCTGATTGGCCGCAATAAAGACGTCAGCGCGGATATGCGTGTGTTTGTGGACGAGTTTGTGACTCGCCTGGCTGAAATCCATGGCCAGAACAGCGCGCCCGGCAAAACCAAACACGACAAGCACGAGGCGGCATTGGCTCAAGGCGCTGACCTTGATCTGGCCCACGCCCAGGCTGCTGGCTCGGCATAAGGAACGGACATGGCAGCCCTACGAGACGACGACGATGACGGCGCAGCTGTTGACGGCATCAACATTACTCCGCTGGTCGATGTGCTGATGGTGGTGCTGGTCATGTTCATCCTGACCGCCACCGCACAAATTTCCGGCATTCAGGTGAATTTGCCCAAGGCCAGTTCCACCGTGTCCCTGGTTCAACCCAAAACCAAAGCCATCTCCGTGAACGAAGCGGGCCAGGTGTTTCTGGATGCCTATCCGGTGACCCTGCCCGAGCTGGAAGACCGCTTGCGTACCGAGAAGGCCCTGAACCCGGATTTCCCGGTCATTGTGCGCGGCGACAGCATTGTGCAGTACCAGAAAGTGGTGGAAGTGCTGGATGTATTGCGGCGCTTGGAACTGTCCCAGGTCGGTCTGGTGACCGGCAAACCTCAGTAAGTTAATTGGTGTTCTAACGATGTTGCCAAACTCATCCAAACCGCAAGCCAACCAACGCGCACGCTGGCGTCGGCTGGCCATCAGGGTGCTGGTTGTGGTGCTGGTGGCGCTGCTGGGCTGGTGGGTCTGGAAATGGGCCAACGACATGGCAGGGATCAAGCGCCAGGTGCCCAAAGAGCCCATGTTGATTCCTTTGCCGCCACCGCCTCCTCCGCCGCCCGAACCCGAGCCGCCACCGGAGCCTGAAGAGCCCAAAGAAGAGGAAGTGGTCGAGCCGGAGCCTGAACCCGAGCCTACGCCGGTTGAAGAGCCCCAACCGCAGGATGAAGCGCCACCTACGCCATCGGACGATTTGTCAGACCCGATGCAGATGGACAGCGACGCCCAGGCCGGTACTGACAGTTTCAACATCAGTGCCGGACAGGGACGAGGCATGGGCGGCAGTGGCGGTGGCCGTGCAGGCAATGCCACCTATAGCCAGTACCTGGCCTATGCGCTGCAAAAAATCCTGCGTGAGGACAGCCGCACCCGCAACTTGGTCTACCGCGTTCAGGTGCAGTTGTGGTTGACCGAAGACGGGTCCATTACCCGTGTCGCCCTGGCGCAGTCCTCGGGCGATACCGAGATTGATGAGGCCTTGGTAGCTGCCTTGCGTGAAGTCGGGCGCTTGAGCGAGCGGCCACCGGCGTCGGTAAGCATGCCTATCCGAGCCCAGGTAACGGGTCGTAGGCCCAGTTGATTGTCTGCCTTTTTTGACCGAATGATTTGGAGTGCGCTTTTCATGAAAACCCATCCTAGTCGGCTGGCTTGCGCGGTGGCGCTGGCCTTGACCTGCACCGCTGGCCCTGTGCTGGCTCAGGCGCCATCCCAGAACGCCACCGTTAACCTGATTCGTCTGCTGGTGCAGCAAGGCGTCTTGCCCCAGGCTCAGGCCGATGCCCTGGTGGCTCAGGCCGAGGCGGAAGCGGCCCAGGCTCGTAAAGCCGATATTGGTGCAGCAGGTGCCGCCCAGGCCCGGCCAGGTGATGTGCGTGTCACGTACATCCCGGAGACGGTGCGTGAGCAGATCCGCGAAGAAGTGAAGAATGAAGTGATGTCGCAAGCCAAGGCCGAGAACTGGGCCCAGCCCAACACCTTCCCGGACTGGGTGTCGCGCATCACGGTTGAAGGCGATGTACGCGTGCGTAACGAGTCGCGCCTGATGGATGGCGCGAACAGTAACGAGTTGATCAACTTTGCGAAGTGGAACGACAACGGCCCCATTCCTACCGTGGTCGAAAACAAGCCCTATGGTTTGAAGATTCCTTATCTGAACAGTCGCCAGGATCGCCGCAACCTGTGGCGTATCCGTGCTCGTCTGGGTGTGAAAGCGACGCTGTCCGAGCGTTGGGGGGCTGGTATCCGCCTGGCCACGGGCAGCGATGACAATCCGGTGTCCACTTCCGATACGCTGGGCAACGGCATGGGCAAGAAGCACCTGTGGCTGGATCAGGCCTACTTGTCTTACCGTCCTACCGATTGGGCCACCATTGTGGCGGGTCGCGCCTCCAGTCCCTTTGATTCCACGGATCTGCTGTGGTCGTCTGACTTGAATGTCGATGGGATTTCTGCTGCCTTCAAGCACGCGATGTCGGATCGTCCAGTGACCGTCTTTGGCAATCTGGGTGCCTATGCGCTGGAATACGCCAACACGCCATGGGATCGCAACAGTCTGTCCGAAGGCTCCAGCGAAAACAAATGGCTGCTGGGTGCGCAGATCGGTGCTGAATGGAAGATCAACCAGCGCAACAATCTGCGCGGCAGCGTAGCGTACTACCACTTTGACAATATCGCCGGCCAGCGCTCCAGCGCGTGTACTTTGTACTCGTCCAGCGATGTGTGTGACACAGACTGGTCGCGTCCGGCCTTCATGCAAAAGGGCAATACCGTCTTCCTCTTGCGTGACATCCGTCAGTGGTCGGCAGACCCCAAGAACTGGAACGAATGGCAATACGTGGGCCTGGCCTCCAAGTTCAACTTGCTGGACGTGAACATGCGCTGGGATACCGAAGTCATGAATGGCTTGAACCTGCGTTTGGCCGGTAATTACGTGCGCAACCTGGCTTACGACAGCAACAAGATGGCGGATCGTGCCGGTGGTCTGCACAACATCGCCTCCAACGGCACATATGACGCCTCCGGCAACCCGACCGGCATCGAAAGCGGTGGCAATGCCTGGATGGTTCAAGCGACCTTGGGCAGTAGCCTGGGCTTGAAGGACAAGGGCGATTGGCTGGCTTTTGCGGGCTACAAGTACATCGAACCGGATGCCATGCCTGATGGCTATAACGACTCTTCCTTCCACTTGGGTGGCACCAATGCACGTGGCTACTTCCTGGGTGCAGGTTATGCCTTCGAGAAGAACGTAACCGGCCATCTGCGCTGGAGCAGCTCCAAGGAAGTCTATGGCGCACCGCTGTCTATCGACATCATCCAGCTTGAACTTAACGCCAGGTTCTAAGCCATGAAGATATTGAACTCATCCTGGAAGCCGTGTGTGCAGCCAAGTGGGCGCAAGCCTTTTCTCATGACGCTGGGCGCGCTGCTGCTGGCGGGCCTGGGCCAATGGGCTGGCCCAGCCATGGCACAAAAATCGGATATGGAGGAGCGGCTGCGCACGCAGTTGCGCTCCAGCACGCAGCAATTGCAGCAGTTGCAAAGCCAGCAAGCGCAGTTGACGGCCGCTAAGACGGCTGCAGAAACCGAACGTGATGCGGCCCGCAAGGAGGTCGAGCAACTGAAGGCCCGTTTGGACAAGGCCAGCAAGCAGGCGCAAAGCTTGCAAGACGAGCAGGAGGGCATCAAGACCTCTGCGCGTCAGCAAGTGGCGGCAGCGCAATCGCAATTAGGCCGTGCGCGTAACGAGTTTGAAACCTTGCAGGTGCAAGCTCGTGCCACTGAAACGCAGCGTGCCAGCCTGGCGTCCAGTCTGGCCCAGCGCGAAGAGGAACTGGGACTGTGCACGGCAAAAAACAAGGAATTGTATGCAGCCGGGAAAGAAATCCTGGCGGCGTATGAGCAGTTCAGCACGGGCGACTTGCTCAAGATCCGACAACCGCTGGCCGGCTCTGCACGCGTGAAGTTCGACGAGCACGCGCAGGCGCTGGGCGACAAGCTTTATGACGGCTTGTACACGCCCGGTGCCACGTCGTCGGAACAGCCGCCTGTCGCGCCCTGAGCCTTATTGATTGATACCCACAAGGAATATGTATGACTGACTCCCAAACCATCCAATCCGTCTCCTTGAAGCAATTGCAGGAGTTGTTGCAACAGATGGGCTATCGCGTGACCGAGTCCGAGCAGGCTGGGAATCGCCAGCTCTTGTCGGCTTCGCAAGGCATTGGTTTTGCGCTGCGCCTGGGTAATCCTGCGCATGAGGCGGACCAGGCACTGGATTACACCTTGAGCTGCGCTTTGCGCGTTCAAGGCGAGATGCCTGCCGGTATCGAATCGGCCTGGAATATTGGCAAGCGTTTTGCTCGCCTAGCGGTACAAGGCGAGTTTCTGGTGCTGGAAATGGACGTTATCGTGGCCGGTGGCGTTGCACCAAGCTACCTGCAAGCTACCGCTGAATTGTGGGACCGCTTGTTGCAGGAATTCCTGCTGTTTTTGCGTCAGCATGCGGCGGCGAATAATGAAGCCCAGAGTGCCGACAAGGGTGAAGCGGTTGCTGTTCAGCCAGAAGTAGCCCAAGAGACTACTGCGCCTGTCGACGCTGAACAAACTGAAGCGGCACAAGCTTGAACCAGGTGAGCACGATGACACACCCCAAATTTCTGCTGCAAAGTGTGCTGGCTCTGAGCCTGTCGGCCCTGTTGGTGGGTTGTGGGAAAAATGGCGATGCTCAAGCCCAGCAGCCGCAAGCTGCCGGGCAACAAAGCAGCGCTCCGGCATCGACGGCAAAAAGCAGTGCTGCGACGCCTGCGGTCGCCACGCTGGGACAGGTGGTGGTCAGCCAGGACGAGTTACAGCAGTTCCTGCAGGTTTTGCCCGCAGCACAGCGTGAAGCCATGCGTAATGATCGCGTGGTGCTGGAACAGTGGCTGCGCAGCCGCCTGGCCGAGAAAGCCGTGGTAGAGCAGGCCAAGGCTCAGGAATGGGACAAGAAGCCCGAGATACGCAGTGCCATTGAAGAAGCGCAGAATCAGGTGATCCTGCGCAGCTATCTGCAATCCGTGTCTGAACCTGCAGCGGATTACCCGTCCGAGCAGGATCTGCAAACGGCTTATCAGGCCAATCAGGATCAGTTCCAGTTGCCGGCCATGTATCGCTTGAGCCAGATCTTTTTAAGCGTGCCGGACAAGGACGAACAGGCTTTGGCGCAAGCGAAGAAACGGGCCGATGCCTGGGTCAAGCAAATGCGCGAAGGCAAGGCGGATTTTGCGGCGCTGGCCAAAGAGCATTCGGACGAGAAAATCAGTGCCGAGCGGGGTGGCGACAATGGCTTTTTACCGATTAGCCAGTTGGTGCCAGCCATGCGTGCCACGGTTGCCAAGCTGGAACCGGGCCAGCTGAGTGATCCGATTGTGCAGGCCGATGGTGTGCATATTCTGCAGTTGACTGATCTGCGCCCGGCTAGCGTGCGTTCGTTGGAGGAAGTGAAGCCGGCGCTACGTGATGCCTTGCGTCGTCAGCGACAGCAGGAAGCAACGCAGGCCTATGTGGCCGGCATGCTGGATGCCGATACGGTAAGCGTGGATGGCAAGGTGTTGAGTCAGTTGTTGCAGCAGACCCCATAGTCTTGAACCCTGGGGGTGATGCTGGCTGTTTGTACCGGGCAAAATGTTGCAGGCAGCAGGCAGCAGGCAGCAGGCAGCAGGCAGCAGGCAGCAGGCAGCAGGCAGCAGGCCCAGGGGCAGGGCGGGTGAAGGAGAATGGCATGCGATTGTGGCGGATCAGCAGTACGCATTGGGAAAAGCAGCATGAAGCCACGCCGTGGTTCAGTGCCAAAACTTCTTCCATCGCCATCTACCATGCTTCCCCTCTGGCGGCGGTGTGCGCCTATTTACTGCGTCACTGCCTGCCTCATCCAGACCTGATCCCCAGCCACCAGACCCTGCACTCAGTCGGTGTCAGCCAGAATTTGATACGCCGTGCGCAGGTCTCGCGCCACTGGCATTTCAACCTGAAAGAAACGCGCGACCTGACCTTGCGCTGGCGCTTGCTGGCCGACCGGCCTGTGCTGTGTGTGCCCGCCTTGAACGGGGCGAATCAATATTTGATTGATACCCGCTCGCCGCTGTTTTCCCTGATTCATCTTTATCGCCAGGATGCTCAGGCGCTGGAGCGCAGCCTGGAACAGATGCGTGAACACCTGCAGGGCGCTACGCCCTGGCTGGTGCTGCGCTAAGGTGGCTTGGCACGTAAAGCGGGCGGGAACTGTCACTATGTTGTCATTGGGGACTTCTACAATCGCCTCGCCTCACCCCTTTTCGTTTCACTGTCCGACGCCGCGGCTAGACCTATTAACGTGCGCATGACCATGACTCAGGTGGCGATCAGTGTGGCGGTGTTACTCGGCGCTTTCTTGTTATTTGCCTGTGCAAGTCTCGCAGTTGCCCGGTCTGATGCTGACACCCTGCTAAATTCTTCCGAACGTTTGTCTTTCGACATTCAGGCTCAGCCTTTGGCTCAGGCCTTGAAAGCGTATGGTCAACGTTCTGATCTCTCTGTGCTGCTGGACGGTGCCGATCCGCAGCGACCCATGCCAGCCGTGCGCGGCGAAATGACGCGCAAGCAAGCCTTGTCCTCCTTGCTGCATGGTTCGGGCTTGCAAGCCTATTACGTGGATAACCGCTCGATTGTGATCCGCTTGCCCGATAGCAGGCCGGGCAAAGTGGCCACCGGCCAGCGCCCCTTGAATCTGAATCACATCTCGGGCGTGCGTGATGGTGCCCATGATTACAGTGCCTATGTCACCCGAGTACAGCAGACTGTGCGTAATGCCTTGTGCCGATCGCCCCAGACCCGCCCTGGCGCGTACCGGCTGGCCATGCAGCTGTGGCTGAACCCACAGGGGCAGGTGGAACGCGTGCACCTGTTGGGCTCGACCGGGCAGGCCAGCCGCGATCAGGCGATCAGTCAGGTGCTGGACTCACTGGCAATGGGCGTGGCCCCGGATGCCAGTCTGCCGCAACCCTTGGTCCTGTTGCTGGCCCCCGTTTCGGGACATGTGCGTGACGACTGCCCTGTGCAGGCCGGGAAGTAGATCATGTCCGAAGCTCTGCGTAGTCGTTTGCGCCAAAGTCTGATCGCCCGTTACACGCATTTGCGCCAGCGGCTGGAGCGCACGATAGGTTCGCGTGAAGATGCGGCGGATGCCTTGCAGGAAACCTGGATACGGATAGGGGGAGTAGGCAACGGGGTATCGGTGAACAATGACGAAGCCTACTTGCTGCGCATGGCCACCCATATCGCCATTGATTCCTACAAACAGCGCAACAGCTTGCTGACTGCCATGGATCTGGACGCCTTGAGCCATATTGCCGATGACACCTACGATACCCAGCGTTGTGCCTGGGCGCGCATCACGACGGCGCAATTGCTGGCTGTGCTGCAGGACATGCCGATTCGTCAGCGCACGATTTTGATGGCTTCGCGGGTAGATGGTCTGACCTATGCCCAGATCGCCAAACAGTACAATATTTCGGTTTCCCTGGTGAACAAGGAAATGATGCGCGCGCTGGACTATTTGCGACTGCGTTGCGCGGAACAATTCAATGATGCTGTGGGTGTCAGCGTCTCCGACAGCCTTACCGACGCTTAAGTTTTGCCCCATGAGTCCTTCTTCCTCCTTCCCGTCTGACGCCGTGCGTACCCAAGCCAATCAATGGTGGGTGCGGCTGCATTCGGGCAGTGCCCGGCAGTCCGATGCGCAGAGCTTTCAGCAATGGCTGGAGCAAAGTCCCGAACATCGCGTGGCCTGGCAGGAGCTGACGGTAACGATGGACACGGTAACGCCGGGTTTGCAGGCCGCCAGAGACTTGTTGCCGGAATGGAAAGCTCCCGCTGCCTCACCCGTATTTACGGCCCGGCGCGCCTTCATGGGGGGAGCTTTTGCAGCCTGGGCCCTGGCGGTGGTGGGAGTAGTACATCCGCCCTGGGGCTTGTGGCCATCGTTCACGGAATTGACATCGGATTTTCGAACAGGGGTGGGCGAACAGCGCGAGATTCAACTCGGGCAGGCCGTTGCCATTCAGATGAACACGCAAACTTGCATCAACCGTCGTGATACGGCCCAAGGGGCAGGCATTGAGCTTGTTGAAGGCGAAGTCGAAATCCGTGTGCTGGATGGAGCGACCAGCCACCTCCACGTCCAGGCTGGGCCAGGACGTATGCAAGCACAACAGGCGCAGTTCAATGTGCGCTACACCGGCAAGAGCGTGACGGTGACGTGCCTGCAAGGGCAGGTGGTGGTGCAAGCCAATCAAACCGTCACGTTGCAGGCAGGCCAGCAAACGGTTTACGACTATGAACGCATCCATGCGGTGCAGCGTCCCAATCTGGATCAGGTCAGTTCCTGGCGGCGTGGCTATCTGGCTTTTGAAGGCCAGCCCCTGGCCGATGTGGTTGAAGAATTGAACCGCTATCGGCCCGGCAAGATCGTGGTTTATAGCGACAACTTGAAGAGCCGCCCGGTGTATTTGAGCCTATCCATCAGCGATATGGATTTGGCCTTGGACATGCTGCGTGCCATGTCCGGCATACGGGTGCAGGAGTTGGCGGGCGGCATCGCTCTGGTAAGGCAGGCGTAATTACATAAAGTAACAAAATAGGCATGATTGATTTCTCGCCAGAACCAGTCTTGTAGATATGGATACGAAATCCCTCCAGTCTTAAGCCGGGAAACTCAAGCAATGTCGCCACGCCTACGCAGTTTGTCTTCCAAGTCATCTGATCCTAGAAACCCTGTCGATAGAGCTTCTCGCGACAAGTCCCGAAACCGCCTGACGCCGGTGGCCCGAGCCATAGCGACTTTGCTGGTCACAGGTGGTTTAAGTGCGCAGGCTTATGCGCAAACCCAGCCCGTATCAGGCGCATGGTTCGCGTCGCGGGGGGCGGTAGAGCGCAATGTCTCCGGCGCACAAGGTGGGATGGTTGATCCCGGCAATGGCCTTTTGAATTCGGCAGCACGCCAACATGCCGAAGCACGTCAGCAATTGGCCCGTTCGGTCGAGAACCTGGGTCGTACCGCCAGTGCTATTGCTGCTCAGCAAGCTGCACAAAAAGCCGCGCGCGAGGCTGCTGCCAAAGAAGCCGGTGTGCCGGACGGTTATGCGCAAGGCGGGGTGTGGGATCGTGATGCTGCAGGCAATCTGCACGTCTGGACCGGCGCAGAGCGTCCGGTGCACACACAAGACAATGGTCAGCACACCGTTGCCATCAAGCAGACTGAAAGCAAAGCCGTACTGAACTGGGAAAGCTTTAACGTTGGCCGCAACACCACGGTGCAGTTCCAGCAGAAAGCATCCGATGCGGTGTTGAACCGTGTTGTAGGCGCAGATACCGCCCCGAGCCAGATTCAAGGCGCCATCAAGGGCGATGGCACCGTGATGGTGGTGAACCAGAACGGGGTGGTGTTCAGCGGCACGTCTCAAGTGAACGTGCGCAATCTGGTGACAGCCGCCGCCAAGATCACGGACCAGCAATTCAAGGAAGGTTTGTATGGCAAGGACGCCAACACGGCGTCCTTCACTAATGCGCAAGGCAAGATCGAGATACACGCCGGTGCACGTATCGGCACACACGCATCCGAGACCGTAAACCAGGGCGGGGGCTATGTGCTCTTGCTGGGGCAGGAGGTGCACAATGCAGGCAGTATCTCGACCCCGGGCGGGCAGGCTGCCTTGGCCGCAGGCGAGAACTTCATCATTCGCAAGGGGATGGGGACAGAGGAAAACGTCAATTCCACCACCCGTGGCAACACGGTGGTAGCTCAGGCAGGTGCCTCCGACAAAACGGGCCTGGTTCGCAATACGGGCGTGATTCAAGCCGCAACGGGCGACATCACCTTGGCCGGGCGCACGATCAGCCAGGACGGCGTGCTGGTGGCCAGTACCTCGGTTCACAACCGAGGCACGATTCATCTGCAGAACAACAAGACGGATGGCCTGTCCAGCGTGACCTTGGGCAAGGATAGCGTCACAGCCATTGTGCTGGATGAAAGCGCTGCTACCGCCCTGGATGTACAACGCGAAGCCCTGATCAAGGAATCGGACAAGGAAGGCGACGGCCTGCGTCATCGCCGTGATCAGTCGCTGGTACAGATTGCCAGCGGTGGCGATGTGGTTTTCGACGCCGACAGCCTGACGCTGGCGACGGGTGGTCAGGTCTTTGTGGACGCGGCCAGGAACAGCGAGGTACGTCAGGACGCCGTGATTGATGTGTCCGGCCATGTGGGTGTTCGCGTGGCGATGGAAGCCAACAACCTGATGATCAACATTCAGGGTAATGAGCAGCGCGATGCTCCGGTCAACCGCGAGGGCGACAATCTGCGCAGCAGCGATGTCTGGCTGGATCGCCGCAACCTGGTGTTTGTTCCTGCTGGCACCAATGGCTATGAAAAGGACCGTTGGTACACCGCGGGCGGGCTGCTGGAAGTGGGTGGTTATCTGGGCGTCGCCAGCCATAGTATTGGCGAGTGGGCCGCCCAGGGCGGCACCGTGCAGTTCAGCGGTGCCAGCGTGGTGACGCGTCCCGGCTCCTTGATCAACTTGTCGGGCGGCACGCTGGATGTACAAAGCGGTTATCTGCGCCAAAGCTGGCTGCGGGGTGTGGATGGCCGTCTATACACGGTCGATAGTGCACCGGGCGATTTGCTCTACACCGGCTTGTACAAAGGTTACGAGCAGACCAGCGCGCGCTGGGGTCAAACCCGCAGCTTCTATAACCCGATTCTGGCTCCTACCCAGCGTTACGAAGAAGGCTATACGGTAGGACGTGATGCGGGCCGCCTGGTTATTTCGACCAAGGCGGCGGACCTGCAAGGGCATATCGAATCCGAGGTTTACCAGGGCCCGCGCCAGATTCAGGCACCGGCTCCCAAGCTGGATGGCTATCAGCAGTCACAAACGGCTGTAGCGCGTCGGGCCGAGCTGATTCTGGGTGGTTGGACACCGGTTTATGACAAGGACACGCAGAATCTACGTTATAGCCCCAGTGCAGTGGTTGAGCAGATTGTGATTGGCAAGGCTCAGGCGCAAGAGGGGGGTGAGCTGTCCGACGCGACGTCCGGCTCTTCTCGCATCAGCCTGGATTCCGATTGGTTGACGCAAATGGGTCTGGGGGCTCTACGTGCCTATGCCAGCCAAAGTGTGGAAGTCAATGACGCGCTGGAGCTTGCGCTGGGGGGCGAGATCGCGCTGCATGCCAATCAAGTCGATGTGAAGGCTGACCTGACGGCGCGCGGTGGCCGTATTGTGCTGGGTGATCTGGTGGATAAATGGACCAGCGCCAGTTTGGGCTGGCAATCCAGCAAGATTGCCGATGTGGCAGCCGGCGCTATCGCTGCCACACGAATTGACTCAGGTGTCACCCTGGATACCAGAGGCTTCTGGAGCAATCAGGAGCTGGATAGCCGCGCGATGCGCTATCTGCCGTGGCGTAATGGTGGTGAAATCATTTTGCGCAGCAGCGGTGATGTGACTGTGGCCGAACACGCGCTGCTGGACGTCTCCTCGGCGGCGGCCTATATGGCCGATGGCTCGGTGCTAGGTGGCAAGGGCGGCAATATCACCTTGGCAGCTGATGCGTATATGTCCGCCGTATCCGGCATAGGTGGACGACTGGTCTTCGAGGGTGAAATCCGTGGTCATGGTGTGGCTGGAGGCGGCACCTTGCGCTTGCAGACCGGGGAGACTGTCGTGTTGGGTGGCACGGTGCAGGGCAGTGATGGTGTCCTGCAAGCGGGCCAAAGCTCTTTGGCCGATTTGCTGACGACCGAGGCCTTTACCATTGCTGCCGGTGCGATTTTGCCGGTGGATTTCCACTACACGCGTACCCATGCCGCTGCTGGCGAGGTGATTGGTGGGGCGCCCAAGGTTGAGCAGGCCAATCAGTCCAGCTGGATTCATTTGACGACCCCCTGGACCTTGCCCAAGCCAAGCAACGAGAACTCCAGTTATTCGGTTTGGCTGTCCAATGGCCAGCAGTTGCGGGTAGACGGTTATAGCTGGAGCGTGGCGCCAACCTTGCCAGCGGGAACGGTGATCATGGAGATCATGAATCCCGCCAGCTTCCCGACCAACTATGTGGTGCCGGCAGATATCCTGCCTGATGGCATCGCCATTGCGCCATCACCCGGCGTTTACAAAGCTGGCACGGTCGCTCATGCCGATTTGAGCTATAGCGCAGGCACCTTGCTGCGTGCCGGAACGCGCTTGACGCAGGATGTGGCCGTGGGGTCCATGCTGCATTTGGACAGCAGCCTGTTCCAGAAAGGGTTTGCGAATTACGACGTGATAGGCGGCTACGGCGTGGCCGTGGCAGAAGGGGCCAATCTGGCGCTGAACATGCCCGTCATGCAGCTGGATCTGCCCGCTGCACGTCAACTGGCCAACGGTGGGGATCTGAATCAGCTTGCCTCCCTGTGGTTGCCACCCGAGTTCAGCGAATCGCCCGAAAAAGGCTCGATCAGCCAGCGCGGCGGTGCCGATCTGAGCTTGACGGCAGGTTTTGAGTACAAGCAGCAAGATGTGGACCCCAGTGGCCCCACCTTGTCCGTGGGCAAGGCGGCGCATATTAGCGTAGATGATGGTCGCAATATTGTCTTGCAAGGCAGCGGTCAGATTACGGTGGATGGCTCTTTGCGAGCCTCGGGCGGCAAGATCGGTATCTATGGTCTGAGTGCTGGTAGCGAGGACGTGCGCCACCTCAAAGGACACGACGGTTCGATCTGGTTGGGCAGCAATGCCATGCTGGATGTGTCGGGCAAAGCCATGACGGCGGTCGATGCCCAGGGTCAACGCTATGGCAAAGTGCTCAATGGTGGCCGTATCGAAATTGGCAGCAAGTACCAGCAGGCTGCAACGCAGGTCAAGGCTATCGACAGCTTTGTCATTGTGCGCGAAGGCGCGCGCCTGCTGGCATCCGGAGCCGCAGCGACTTTGGACATGCCTGGTCAGGGCGCGCAAACTATTGCTTCCAATGGCGGTGTGATTCATCTGGCCAGCTTCAACGGGCTCTATCTGGATGGCGATATGCAGGCCTGGGCCGGTGGTGTCAATGCGGCGGGCGGAACTTTGTCGGTCGCCCTGGAGTCGCCGAACTATGAAATGTCAGGTGGGCCGGGTGATCGCGTGCTGGCACACCGTGAAATGACCTTGGTGCAAGAGCAGCAACTGGAGAATCTGCCGCTTGATCTGCAAGCTGGTCGTGCTGATGCGGGTCTGGTCTACGGCCATGCTCGTGTGGGTGTGGACCGCATTCAGGCGGGGGGCTTTGATAATCTGGCCCTGCTGTCCAACGGCATTTTGTCGATTGAAAACGGTGTGGATTTGCAGATGGGCCAAAGCCTGCATCTGGCCACCCCCAAGATTGCCTTGGCCCCTGGCTCTATGCCCGGTGCTACGGTCAAGCTGGCCGCGCCTCATGTCCGTTTGGCAGGGGCAACGCATCCCACCCGCGACAAGTATGTGACGCCGCTGATTCAGGCTCTGAACAGTAATGAAGGCCGATTGCCCGAGCTGCTGCCAGACTCCTATCTGCGTATCGATGCCAATGTGCTGGACATTGCCAACCAGATCGCCTTCGGTGCGTTGGGCCGGTCCTTGCAAAGTGGCAAGGCCGAGGTATCGCGTGCCGGCTTTGATACGGTGGACCTGCGCGCGCAGAACGATCTTCGTTTCTTGAAGCATACGGTCGGTGATCGTACACAGCTGCTGACCGAAGGGGATCTGGTGCTGGCGGCTGGCCGCATCTATCCGGGAACTGGCGTGACGGCGGAGGTGATTTCGGGCCGTTATATCCAGCGCGATCAGTGGAATAACCCGCTGACACAGTATGACCCGCAGCGCAGCTTGCGTATCGAGCGCATTGGCAGTGGCCCTGTCGCCCAGCCTTATTCTGCCTTGGGTGTCTTGCGCCTGATGTCGGGCAATATTGATCAGGGCGGTGTGTTGCTGGCTCCCTTGGGGCAGTTGGAGTTGGGGGTGGGTGTAGGTGGTGCCTCGCAAGCCCCAACCTCCATGGTGATGCGCCCTGGCAGTATTACCTCGGTCAGTGCCGCGGGTTTGATCATGCCCTACGGCGGGACGGTGGATGGGCTGACCTATAACTATGCAGGTAGCGATGCGCCTTATGTGGGCCTGGGCGGTCTGCTGGGTAATCTCAGCCTGAAAGCCACCAGCGTGGACGTGCAAGAAGGTGCCTTGCTGGATCTGTCGGGTGGTGGGGAACTGACAGGAGCAGGTTTCCTGCCTGGGCGGGGTGGTTCTACGGATGCCCGCCTGCACCCCCTGATTCAGAGCACCAATAACGGCTTCATGCTGCCCGAGCTTGCTGGCAACCCGGTCTATGCCGTCGTGCCAGGTGTACAGCAAGTGGTGGCGCCATTGGCGGCCGACAATGGTGCAGGCGATCCTATGGTGGGACGCCAGATTCATATCGGAGAGGGCGTACCGGGCCTGGCCGCAGGGACGTATACCTTGCTGCCCTCTACCTACGCCTTGTTGCCTGGTGCTTACCGCGTTGAAATCAGTGGTTCGGGTAGTGCCAGTGCGGCTATGGGTGGCACCATTGCCATGCGTAATGGTTCCTACAATGTGGCCGCCCGTTTGGGGATCGCCAATACCCATGTCATGGATGCCATGCCCTCGCGCGTGGTGCTGACCTCGGCAGACACCCTGCGCCAGTATTCCCAGTACAACGAAACGTCTTACTCGCAGTTTGGGCTGGACTGGGCCACGCGTGATAGTGTCCCGCGCCCTCAACTGGAGCGGGATGCCCGCCAACTGCAGCTGGAGGCGAACCGTTTGCAGGTGGCGTCCGGTGTTGCCAAGTTTGAACCGGCCCCGAATGGCCGTGGGGGCAATGTGGTGCTGACTGGTCAGCGCATTGAAGTGCTGGCTGATGGGGCAGCGCCGACCGCAGGCTTTGATGGTATGTCGGTAGAGTCCGGTGTGCTCAATCGCCTGGGGGCGGCAGGCATCAGTATCGGGGGGTCACCTACCTCCACGTTTGCCTTGCAAGGTTATGGTTCGACCCGTGATGCCTGGCGTGTCAGTCTGGGCAACACGCGCACAGATGAAATCTATATTCGCGGCGGCGCCGTGCTGGAAGCAGCGCAGGTATTTCTGGTGGTGGGTAATCGTGAAAAGGGCCTGACGGTTGAGCAGGGCGCCACGATCAACACCTTGGGCAAAGGCACCGCGCCCTGGGACTCCAGCGAGGGCTATGTGCTGCAGCCCGGCCAGAAAGGGGTTCTGGCCTTGAGCAATGGCTGGCTGGATGTCACTTCACCCAGCAACGACGATAGTTGGGGCACGGTAGGGGCGGGCTTTCTGCATATTGGGACTTGTGCCGTCGGTAGCAGCTGTTCGGGTGAAACCCGTTTGTATTCTGAAGGCACGATTACTGCTGCCACCAATAAAACCTTTGAGCTGGATGAGTCGGTGCGCTATGGCACACGCAATCTGGTGCTGGCTATGGGTGGCATCAATGTGGGCGGAGCGCAGGCCCTGTCCGACGCGTCTGCTGCGGGTATCTTGCCCTCCGGTCTGACGCTGAATCAACGTGTGCTGGAGCGCTTGCTGCGCGGCGATACCCAGATGGGGGCGCCTGCATTGGAGAACCTGGTGTTGACGGCGCGTGACTCCGTCAACTTCTATGGTGATGTCAATTTGAGCACGCTGGACCCGGTGACAGGCAAGTCGGCACTGGAGCGCCTGGTGTTAAGCGCAGCTGCCATTTATGGCTATGGCGACGCACATAGTGAAGCACGTATCGAAACCGGAATTCTGGTCTGGAACGGAGCCACGACACCGGCGGGCAGCATCGTGGAAGGCGGCGCGGGCACGGGGAATGGCCATCTGGTATTTGATGCTCAGCAGATTGAGTTTGGTTACGGCCCGAAAAGCCAGCCCGATACCGTGGGCATGCACGACCGTCTGGCCTTGGGCTTTAGCAGCGTGAACCTGAATGCCTCCGAGCGCATCACAGCCAATAACAAGGGCAGCTTGTCCGTGTACCACAGTCGTGGTGCCTGGGATGCAGCCAGCAATGGCTGGACCTATCAGGGCGGCAATCTGAACATCAGCACCCCCTTGTTTACCGGACAGGCCGGTTCGGTCAACAACATCCGTGCAGGTGGCAACATTGCGGTGACTCGTCCGCAGGGGAGCAGCACGGTGCAGCCTGATCTGGCCACAGCAGTGCACGCCTTGGGAGCCGAGTTGAGCCTGGATGCTGCCAGGTCCCTGGTCTGGGACAGTGCGGCCTTGCTGCCTAGCGGCAAGCTGAAGCTGTCTGCTCAGGACGATGTGGTTCTGCAAGAGGGTGCGCAACTGGATCTGGCAGGGCGTCCGATCGGCTTTTTTGATGTGAACAAGTACAGCTGGGGTGGCGAGGTTGTGCTGGAGAGTCGCGGCGGCAATGTGACCCAAGCGGCGGAATCCCTGATTGATGTATCGGCCCAGCACAATCGTGCAGGCAAACTGACGGCCCTGGCCTTGAACGGTTTGGTGGACTTGCGTGGCCGTATGTCGGGAGCTGGAACAGGGCATTACGATGCGGGCGGTACCTTGGTGCCTTTTGCCTCCGGCTTTATTGAGCTGCGTGGACAGCAGATTGCGGACTTTGCGGGACTTAACGCCCGTCTGAATGAAGGATCGGTGTGGGGTGGTCGCAGCTTCCAACTGCGCCAGGGGGATCTGCTCATTGGCAACGAGCTTAAAGCGCGTGAAATCAATGTCTCCGTGGACAATGGCAGCCTGACGGTCAACGGCACCATTGATGCCAGCGGTGAGCAGGCGGGCAGCATTCGCCTGGCTGCCAAGCGAGGGGTGACCCTGACTGGCAGCGCCGTGCTGGATGCCAGTGCCAGTGTGCTGCGTCGGGACAGTTACGGCCAAGTGATTGAAGCACCTAACCGGGCCATCATTGAAATTGATTCGGGCCAGGGTCGTCTGGTTCTGGCCGATGGCATGCGCATGAATCTGAGTGTGGCTGGTTCCCATGCGAATTACGGCACTGTCGCTCTGAACGCACCGCGCCTGGGTGGCGCGACGGGCAACGATGTCGATATTGATGCACGCGGTGCACTCAACATTACCGGGGCCAGGTCGATTGCCGTCAATGCTTTCCAGCAATACGACGATGCGCAGCTCGGCCTCGATGAAACGGTAGATGGTCGCAGCTACCAGCGTATCGATCAGGACTACTTGCGTCAGAAGCATCTGGATAGTGAAACCTTCATCAACAAGGCTCTGGCGAATCAGGCCTTGATGCAAGGCAAGCTGGCCGGGCTGCGTGCTTATGGTGATCAATTCCACCTGCGCCCTGGTGTGGAGATTGTCAGCAATGCCGTCACGAATCCAGATGGTGATCTGCATGTGGATGGGGATATTGATCTGTCGGGCTACCGCTATGCCAGCGTCAATCCTCATGCTCAGAAAAGCTCGGTATATGGCTCGGGCGAGGCCGGGGCCCTGGTATTGCGCGCCGCTGGAAATCTGACGATTTTTGGCAGTTTGACGGATGGCTTCAATACCTCCGTGCTGGGTGTCACGGCTGATGATGGTGGCTGGGTTCTGCCCGCAGGTCGTATGCCTTTTGGCGGTGATCTCATCATCCCCCATGGCGGCATGGCCACGCTGGACGTGGGGACCCAGTTCGCGGCCGGTCGTACCGTTAACTATGACCTGCCCGTGGAGGGCATGAGCTTGCCACGCGGCACCGTAATCCCCAGCCTGATGAGTCTGGCGCAAGGCCTGTCCTTGCAGGCAGGAACGGTGCTGTCAGCGGCCGTGCTGGATGCGTCCGGGCAAGTGGTTTATGCCGCTGGCACGGTCTTGAAAGAGGCAGTGACACTACAAGCCAATATGCAGTTGGCCGCGGGCTTCCGTTTGCCGGAGGATGCGCAAATGGCGGCTACTCTGTGGCCTAAAGGCGTGCCCTTGCCGGTGCTTATGAAATTGAACCAGCAGGTTGCCTTGAAGAAAGGGGCGCTGGTGCCTTCCGAGACGGACGTGGTATTGCCGGGCGGGGCCGTGATGGTCGATCTTCGTCCTCGAGATGGGGATGACGCGCAAGGTCGCATGCTGGCTCTGGCCCCCATGTTGGCCGCTGGCTCGCAGTCCTGGGATTTGCGTCTGGTTGCCGGGGCGGATACCTCGGCAGCGGATAATCGCTTGACGTTGATTGATACCGAGCGTCGCTTGATGCTGGCGGATACGCACTTTGGCCTTGGCGTGAAATCAACCGAAATTCCAGGAACGGGTAAACCAGCGGTGTATGGCTGGGGAGAGGTCAGCCGCTTTGAAGAGCTGGTTGAATTGCTGGCGGGGGGCTATTGGTTGAGCTTTGTGCCTGTCTCTGGTGAGCAGGTGACACAGGCTCAGATCGAAGAGCTGCAAGCGTACGGCATTATCGGTGCCGATGTCACTGAATTGAATATTTTTGGCATGGGCGATATGGCCGCCGAGCTCTCGCCCGCTACACCGCCCGAGATGCAAGACGTGAAACAGCCCGCCCGTGAGCAACTGTTCAGTGTCCTGCGTACGGGCGTGGGTGACCTGGATCTGGTGTCTGGTGGCGACATCGAGATGAATTCGCTGTATGGGGTCTACACCGCGGGCACGCCGTCGGCATCGATGGGGGCGGCCTATAACCAGGCGCGTGGCAAGTTGTTCGATGGCACGATCTTGCGTGCGGAAGGCAAGCGTTTCGAGTCGCTGGTCGACGGTGGTGCGGACAGCCTGTATCAGGCCTGGTATCCCGAAAAGGGCGGCAATGTGTTGCTGCGTGCTCAAGGCAGTGTGAAGGGGGATCTGGTCGGCAATAACGACGGCAAGAATGATCTGAGCTACACCTTCTACAACACGCGTCAGCAGATTGCTTCTACGGCAGTGGGTAACTGGTTGTGGCGCCAGGGAACGGGTAGTGCAGTGTCAGCCTCGGAAGGGACTCCCAGTGCCTGGTGGGTCAACTTCGGGACATATGTGGCGGGTACCGCAAATGGCGGGTATAGCGAGTACGACACCTGGTTGTTTGCCAACGATCCTTTCCTGGCCGGCTTTACCGGTGTGGGTACTTTGGGTGGTGGCAACTTGACCGTGGAGGCCGGGGCGGATGCCGGCATGTTGAACCAGCGCGGTATTCGCAGCAGCTGGAATCAGCAGACGCATACGCCGCGCAGCCAGGGCTTGCATCTGGTGGTGGGCAGCACAGGCCGAATCACCCCGGGGGGCGAACTGGTACAGACAGGTGGCGGGGACCTGGTCCTGCGCCTGGGCGGCACACTGAACCCGAACCCCGATGTGCGCTTGAACGAGCATGACCTGAACAGCACTTTGGTGAATTTGCGAGGAGCCATTGCTCTGGATGCCGGCGCGGTTGGTGGGGTAAAGCTGGGCTTTGGTGGAACAGATCAAATGGATACGCGTCCTGGCAATATTTATGCCAGCGGCGGAGGGGCCGCAACCGGTGGTCCGATTCTGGTCTTGGGTGATTCCGCAGTACGCATGCAAACGCGGGGCGATCTGGTGCTGGGCAGTACGGTAGACCCAGGGCGTACCTTGTCCTTAAGCTCAACGCCTTTCTCCGTAGATGGCCAGCACTATGACGGCAATGGCTGGTCCTGGTTCTCCTTGTGGACACCGGCGACGGCGATTGATTTGTTGAGTGTGGGGGGCAACCTGACGCCCACCACGTCCTGGGATGAGCGCAATGCGTATGAGGATACGCGTTGGGGCGACCCAGGCCGCAACCAGTCTCATAACGCAGATGGTCATTTTTATCCTTCTATCCTGCGTGCGTCGGCCGCCAACGGCAATATTCAGTATGGAGCCAGTGCCAGCGATGCCACTGTATCGAGCAATTCGATATTGCGTTATGGCTTTGGTACGGTACTGGCCCCTTCGCCAATGGGCGAGCAGTTTGTCAACGCAACAGGGCGTGGTGAACTGCAGTTCCTGGCGGGGGGCTCCATTCAGGCAGCCGGCTATGTTTTCTCGGCCTCGGCGGCAGACGCAGCGGCCATGTCCAGCCCTTTCCGTCCTGCCTTTGTAGGCTTGCTATCGCAGACAGGGGGCGGCGAGTACGGCTATAACCCTCGCATTATTCATAACGTGGATGGCGAGGCCGTCAAGCTCAACGACTGGTTCACCGTCAGCAGCAAGGCGGTCACTTCGCTGTACGGAGGCCGTCAAAATACAGGTTCCTTGTTTGTGTTTGGTACGCCGGTCAATATCGGTACTGCCGCAGCTCAACGTCAGCCTGCTCGTTACTACGCTGTCAACGGCGACATTGTTGGCTTGCGCGTCGGTCAGGAAGTGTTGTTGGGGTACCCTCCAGGCTCGCAGGGCTCACGTATGGAAGGCTCGATTCCTGTGGCGATTCGGGCCGGGCGTGACATTACCGACTCGGGCACACGCCTGGGGCAGAAAGATGCGGTGGCAGGGGCCAAGAGTGCCACTGCGACGACACGCGGTAATTTGATTACCCATGCCTGGGCAGACGATATTTCCATTGTTGAAGCGGGTCGGGACGTGCGTAACAGCAGCTTCTACATCTTGGGGCCAGGTTTGCTGGACGTGTCGGCCGGGCGTCATGTGTATCTGGCTGACAAGGGCGAGATCAAGAGTCTGGGGCCCTTGAGCAGTGCCTTGTCCGATAGTCGTGGTGGTGGCGCCAGTATTTCGGTCTCGGCCGGAATGGGCGAAGGAGCACATTGGAACGACTTTGCGGCGCGCTATCTGAACCCCGAGAATCAGGCTGATCTGGAGCTGCCGTTTGCAGATCAACAGGGCAAGGCGCTGTACATCTACAGCGGTGGCCTGACGCTGGGGCAATGGCTGCAACGCGAGTTTGGCTACACAGGTGATGAATCCGGCGCACAAGCCTTCTTGCAGGAGAAGCAGGGAGAGCTGGACCAGGTACGCGATCAGGCCAGGGCTGAAGGCCGCAATGCCTCCAGTCGTCCCTTGGCGCGCGAGTACAAGCTGGAGAGCCAGCTACATCTGGTCAACTGGTTGAGCCCCCGCTTTGGCGACAAGAACGGCCTGGGCCTGCATTTTGATGCGGCCAGCATGGACGCCCGCAGCTTCTTCGAGGCCTTGCCGCCCGAGCAGCAACGCAGTTATCTGCGCAATGTGTACTACGCAGAGCTGAAGGCATCGGGCCGTGAGTACAACGATAGTGACAGCAAGCGCGCAGGCAGCTATTTGCGGGGTCGTGAAGCGATTGCCACCTTGTTCCCCGAACAGGATGCTCAAGGCAAGGCCTTGAGCTACACGGGTGATTTGACGATGTACAGCAGTGCGCTGTATTACGACGCGGATTACGTGAACAACACGGCGGGCAAGAGCCGGCCTAATCCCAAGCTGGATTACATCACCAAGGCCGAGTGGGAGGCCTTGGGCAGTCCGGGTTACAACGTGTCGTTCTACGACGTGCTGGATGCAGGTATTCACACCAACTTTGGTGGGGACATCAGCATTCTGACTCCCGGCGGGCGCGCCCTGGTGGGGATTGATGGTGGTTTTAACCCTGGTCCGGGATCGGGTGTGATCACGCAAGGGGAAGGGGACATCAACTTCTTCTCGCAAAGCGACATTCTGATGGGGCAGAGCCGGGTCTTTACGACCTTTGGCGGCAATATTCTGGCCTGGTCGGCAGCAGGGGACATTAACGCGGGTCGGGGTAGCAAGACCACGGTGGTCTACACACCGCAACGTCGTGTTTACGATCTGTTTGGCAATGTGGCCTTGTCGCCATCAACGCCTAATACCGGTGCGGGTATCGCTACCTTGAACCCGGTTCCCGAGGTCCCGCCAGGTTATATCGATCTGATTGCGCCATTGGGAACGGTGGACGCGGGCGAGGCAGGGATTCGCGTGTCGGGCGACATCAATATTGCCGCCTTGCGTGTGGTCAATGCAGACAATATTCAGGTACAGGGCGAGTCCAAGGGAATTCCGGTGGTGGCGACTGTCAACACAGGCGCCTTGAGTAACGCCAGCGCGACAGCATCGTCGGCCGCATCGGCGGCGCAGGATACGGTCAACCGCGCTCGTGCACAGGCTCGTCAGAATCTGCCTTCGGTCATTACTGTGCAGATTCTGGGATTTGGGGATGCAGGGCAGCCAGGGGGCGGGGCCACATCATCAGGAGCAGGCCCAGCGACTTCCAGGATAGATGCCTCTGCGTATCGCCAAGACAGTACGGTGCAGGTCCTGGGACTGGGCGCCAATCCGCAATCCGCTCTGGATCGGTTGACGCCCGAGGAGCGGCGGCGGATGACACTGTAGCTTGAGCCTGGGAGATCTGATCATGCTGTCCACTTGCCTGCCCTTGCCTACACGCAAGCGTAATGAAGAGTGTGTGACGCCGCAGTATTCACTGTGCTTGTATCTGAAGGTGCACTACGAAGAGCTGCTGCGTCAATTGACCATCCGCCTGCGCTGCCGCGACCGCGCAGCGGATGCCTTGCACGACACCTGGCTGCGTCTGCATGGCAGCCGGGAGATCGGGCCCGTTGCCAACCCGCGCTTGTATTTGCTGCGTATGGCCAGCAACCTGGCGATTGATGAATGGCGTGCCGAATCTGGCAGAGGGACGCTGGTACCCCTGGAGGAACTGGAAGAGCATCAGCAGATTTCCCCCATGCCGGGGCCAGAGTCCAGCCTGATCGGCCGATCTTTGCTGTCCGTCCTGATCTACGCCATCGAGCTGCTGCCCCGCCAACGCCGCGCCATCTTTCTGGCGGCCCGGCTGGAAGAACAGAGCCTGAGTGTGGTGGCCGAACGCTTTGGCGTCACCACCAGCAAAGCACGCAACGAACTGCGCCGGGCTGAGGCGCATTGCGAACAGGCGTTGCTGGGAAATTGGACGGAGCTGCGACAGGGGCGCAAGGCCTGTGTAACACCACCACCGACCATGACGGCCGGGTTTGGTTGGATGGCGGAGCCGGTGGGATTTTGAGGCTTTTATCGCTAATATCGATAATTTAATTTTATCGATATTGTCGATATTTGTTGCTTATCGAGATAATCGATATACTCAAATTATCGACATTAGCGATAAATAGATATGTACATACTTTCTACTAGTGATCAGCTTGGTTATCAGCTTGTTGCTCGACGCAAGGCTTTAGGTCTGACGCAGCAGGAAGTCGCATCTCGTTTGGGGATCAGCCAAAATCGTTTGTCCGAACTGGAAAGTCAGCCGAGCCAGTTAACCGTTGAGCGATTGTTAGCCTTGACTGGTATTTTGGGGCTGGAGCTAGCCGTACAACAGCGCTCTCAAGCCCCTTTAAGTACAAGTGAATGGTAGCCATGGCGCACCGTTCACAGCAACGCCTATTGGGTTTATGGGCGAATGGCCTTCGGGTAGGGACTTGGCAAGTAGCCGCCAATGGCGAGGATAGACTGACTTACGACCCTGTTTGGCTCGTATCATCACAAGGGCGTCCCTTATCGCTTTCTTTGCCGTTCACTATTGATAACGCGCCTTTGCGTGGTCCTCAAGTACGAAATTATTTTGACAACCTGCTACCAGACAGTGATGTAATCCGCCGTCGCCTGCAGACACGATTCAGAACATCCAGCACAGATGCTTTTGATTTGCTAACGGCTATCGGGCGTGATTGTGTTGGAGCTATTCAGCTGCTTCCCGAAGGTGAGGAGCCCGATGATGTCTTTGATATTCAGGCTTGTCCTTTAAACGAGGCTGAAATCGCTAACGCTTTGAGGGCGGCTACTGCTGCACCGTTGGTCTTGGGGCAACAGCAAGCGTCTGATGAAGACTTCAGAATATCCTTGGCAGGAGCCCAGGAAAAAACAGCCTTTTTATGGCATCACGGACAATGGTGTCGACCTGTTGGATCTACTCCGACAACGCATATCTTCAAACTACCATTGGGCTTGGTGGGGGGCCGCCAAGCGGATATGCGCAGTTCTGTAGAAAATGAATGGCTGTGTGCACAGATTTTGCGCGCCTTTGATTTACCTGTCGCTAACTGCGAGATGGCCAGTTTTGAAGAGCAAAAGGTATTGATCGTTGAGCGTTTTGACCGGAAGTTGGCTGTACAGTCTTATTGGCTGAGGCTGCCACAGGAGGACTTTTGTCAGGCAACAGGCAAGTCTCCTGATGCTAAATACGAGGCCGATGGCGGGCCGGGCGTTGTTGATATCGCGCGTATTTTGCAGCTGTCTGAAGCGAGGGAGCAGGACTTGCGTACTTTGCTGACAGCACAATTAGTGTTTTGGATGTTGGCAGCGACTGATGGGCATGCGAAGAATTTTTCGATTTTTCTATTGCCTGGTGGCCGTTACCGCTTGACGCCTCTGTACGATGTTTTGTCGGCTTGGCCAGTCACGGGTACTGGACCGAACAAGTTGGATGTGAATCGTCTCAAGCTGGCCATGGCCGTTCGCGGGAAAAACACCCACTACCGATTGCGTGATATTCAGCGCCGGCATTTCAACCACATGGCCCGACTGTGCGGGTGGGGAGAGAACATGGAGGACCTGATCATGGATTGCTTAGGACGAGTCCCGCACGTGTTGGAGGTGGTCGCCCAGCAACTGCCCGCTGAGTTTCCTATGGAAGTGTTTGAGGCAATTGAATTGGGAATGCGTGAGTCCGCCAAGCGCTTGGAGGCGATGCCAGCGACACTGCTGTAGGCAAAGCATGCTGTCTGATGATCGATAGACGAGGTGTCCGAGGCAGGTAGGGGCAGATTTCCACACTGAAATGAAAATGCTTTCACGTCGTGTGTATGGGCTAGAGTCTGCGCATCTGGCAAGTAGAAAAACAAAAAGCCCAGTCAGATGACTGGGCTTTTTGCTTGAATTCTTGGTGGCCTGGGGCGGAATCGAACCACCGACACAAGGATTTTCAATCCTCTGCTCTACCGACTGAGCTACCAGGCCAACGTGTACTGCTCGGTAAAAATAGAACTATACCACGTTTTTTAATTTGTGCGCATAGTACAACAAAAAATTTATGCATCTTTTCGACTTCAAATTTGCCGTACCCCTAGGGGGAGGCCCTTTTCAGCGAAAAGAGGGCTGCATAAAGGAGTGCAATTGTAATCACAAAAGGGCAATTCAAGTAACATTTTTGGCAAAATTGCGGCTTGCGGCGTAAAATCACTTAAATTTCATGCGTTTTGCCTTTGCAAAATTGCCAGTCTTGGTCTTTTCAGGGCTATAGCCTGTACTGCTCATGTCTGTAGATGTTCTAACCTTCGGTCTGAATCATGTGTCCGCGCCCGTTGCCGTGCGCGAGCGCGTTGCGTTTCCGATCGATGTGTTAAAGCCTGCGCTTGATACCTTGCGTGCCACGTTCGGCACCGGTGTCCGTGAAGCAGCCATTCTGTCTACCTGTAATCGTACCGAGATCTACTGTGCGGCCGAGCCCCATGTGGCTGAGCGTCTGCCCGAATGGATGGCAGACTTCAACAGTCTGCGCTCTGCCGAGCTGACCCCCCATCTGTACCGCTACAACCAGAACGAGGCCGTGCGCCATGCGTTCCGTGTTGCCAGCGGTCTGGACTCCATGGTCTTGGGCGAGCCCCAGATTCTGGGTCAGATGAAAGATGCCGTGCGTGCCGCCAACGAGGCCGGCTCGCTGGGCACCTTGTTGCATCAATTGTTCCAGCGCACCTTCTCGGTGGCCAAGGAAGTCCGTACGCAAACCGCTATTGGCGCCCATTCGGTGTCCATGGCTGCCGCGGCTGTCCGTTTGGCCGAGCGTGTGTTTGGTGACCTGAGCCAGGCCAAAGTGCTGTTTATTGGTGCTGGGGAAATGATCGAGCTGTGTGCCACGCACTTTGCGGCAGTGAACCCCTGTAGCATCGTGGTCGCCAACCGTACTCAGGAACGGGCTGAAAGCCTGGCCTCGCGCTTCATGGCCAGCACCATGAAGCTGGCTGATGTGCCTGATCGTCTGGCAGATTTTGACGTGGTGGTGTCCTGTACGGCCAGTACCTTGCCCATTCTGGGTCTGGGTATGGTGGAACGAGCTGTGCGTTTGCGTCGTCACCGCCCTGTGGTCATGGTTGATCTGGCCGTGCCACGCGATATTGAAACCGAAGTAGGTCGCCTGGACGACGTGTACCTGTATACCGTCGATGATCTGGGCCGCTTTGTACAACGGGGTGCCGATGCCCGTCAGGCCGCTGTGGTGCAGGCTGAAGCCATTATTGACACCCAGGTGCAGCATTACATGCACTGGCTGAGTACCCGTGCGATTGTGCCGGCCATTCTGGATGTGCAGCAGTCGGTCGAAAAAGTACGTCAACACGAGCTGGAGCGCGCGCGCCGCATGTTGGCCCGTGGCGATGATCCAGCAGAAGTCATCGAAATGCTGGCGCATGGCCTGACTCAAAAGTACATGCACGGCCCGATGGCTGAATTGACGCGCAGTGAGGGTTCCGAGCGCGAGCAATTGTTGAATCTGCTGCCTCGTCTGTTGCCCTCGACCACCCGTCGACGTTAGCGTTTGGGCTGTTGTCTGTTCACCGACTCTCCTGCGGTGCAGCCCGATAGCTTTGAACTGCGCCCAGACCCTCTGATTTTCCCTTTAGGCTGTTCCCTATGAAAGACTCTATGCGCAGTCGGCTTGAGCAATTGGCTCGCCGTCTGCATGAAGTTGATGCCATGCTTGCCGAGCCTGAAATTGCCAGCAATATGGACGAGTTTCGCAAACTGTCGCGCGAGCGCTCCGAGCTGGACCCTGTTGTAGCAGCCTTCAAAAGCTATGAGGCTGCCGAAGGGGATCTGCAAGCGGCCCAGGACATGATGTCCGACCCTGAATTGAAGGAAATGGGCGAAGAAGAATACAAGTTGGGCAAGGAACGTATCGCTCAACTGGAGGATGAACTGCAAATCCTGCTCCTGCCGCGCGACCCGGACGACACCCGTAACGTGTTCATTGAAATCCGCGCCGGTGCCGGTGGGGACGAAAGCGCTTTGTTTGCCGGGGATTTGCTGCGCATGTACATGCGCTATGCTGAAAACTGCGGCTGGCGTACGGAGATCATGTCTGCCAGCGATTCGGAAGTGGGTGGTTACAAGGAAGTGATCGTTCGAATTGAAGGCCAGGATGTGTACGGGCGTCTGAAGTTCGAGTCCGGTGCGCACCGTGTGCAGCGTGTGCCTGAGACTGAAGCCCAGGGTCGCATCCATACCTCTACGTGTACCGTGGCCGTGTTGCCCGAAGCCGAAGGCCTGGCTGAAATCACCATCAATCCTGCTGATTTGCGTGTGGACACCTTCCGCGCCAGTGGTGCCGGGGGTCAGCACGTGAACAAGACGGACTCTGCCGTTCGTCTGACTCACTTGCCTACAGGTTTGGTGGTGGAGTGTCAGGACGACCGTTCCCAGCACCGTAACCGCGAAAAGGCCTTGCAGGTGCTGGCCGCTCGTCTGAAAGACAAGCAGCAGCGTGAGCAATCTGACAAAGAAGCCGCCGAGCGTAGAAGCCTGGTCGGTACGGGAGACCGCTCCGAGCGCATCCGTACCTACAACTTCCCGCAAGGCCGCATGACGGATCACCGTATCAATCTGACCTTGTACAAGCTGGGCTACATCATGGACGGCGATCTGGACGAGTTGATCAAGGCCTTGCTGTCCGAGCATCAGGCCGGTTTGCTGGCTGATCTGGCGCAGGCGTGAGCATGAACCTATCCGGTGAGCAGGCCGTGTCCTCAATGGCCACGCCTGCCGACTATCCCCGTACCTTGCGAGCCTTGCAGCCGTTAAGTCCCTTGCCGCGCCTGGAGCGCGACATGCTGTGGATGCAGGTGCTGGGCGTCGGTCGTTCCTGGCTGATTGCGCACGACACGGACGAGTTGCCGCTGGACAAGATCCAAGCCTATCAAGCTCTGGAAGCCCGCCGTGTGGCGGGCGAGCCCATGGCGTATATCGTCGGTGTGCGGGAATTCATGGGCCATGAGTTTCTGGTGTCGCCCTCGGTGCTGATTCCTCGCCCGGATACCGAAACCCTGGTTGAGCGTGCCTTGGAGCGTGTGCAGAACATCCAATCTCCCCGCATTCTGGATATGGGCTGTGGCAGCGGCGCCATTGCGGTTTCTCTGGCGCTGGCACGTCCTGATGCCCATGTGGTCGCCAGTGACATCAGCACACTGGTATTGGCGCAGGCGGGCTTAAATGCTCAGCGTTTGTGTGGGAAAGTCGAGTTTTGCCTGGGGAGTTGGTACGATGCCGTGGCAGGCCAGGAACCTTTTGACCTGATCGTGTCCAACCCTCCATACATTGCAGTGGATGATGAACATCTGGCGCAGGGCGATGTGCGGTTCGAGCCGCGTCAGGCACTGACAGATGGCTCTGACGGCTTGACGGATTTGCGTACAATAGTTCAGGGAGCCGGGCCGTATCTGCGTCCTGGTGCTAGTCTTCTCATGGAGCACGGCTGGGATCAGGCCGACCATGTGCAAAATATGCTGCGGCAGGCAGGGTTCAAACAGGTCATCAGTTATGAAGATCTGGCAGGAATCCGGCGGGTCACAGGTGGACAGTGTTAATTCTTTTCTTAAGAGAACATCATGAGTGAAGTTCAAGATTTCATCCGCGAAACCGTAACGGAAAACCCCGTTGTGCTGTTTATGAAGGGCACAGCTCAAGCTCCTCAGTGTGGTTTCTCCGCACGCACCGTGCAGATTCTGCGCGCTGTTGGCCTGAGCCAGGTGGTTGTGGTCAACGTGCTGGACGACGCCGAAGTGCGTCAGGGCATCAAGGACTTCTCCAACTGGCCCACCATCCCCCAGCTGTACATCAAGGGCGAATTCGTCGGCGGTTCGGACATCGTGTCTGAAATGTACGAAAACGGCGAACTGGAAACCATGCTGCGCGAGGCTGGGGCTCTGGAGTGAGCACCAAGCGACGCCTGGTCATAGGTATGACCGGGGCCACCGGGGCGGTCTACACCGTGCGCCTGCTGCAAGTGCTGCAGTCCTGTCCGGATGTGGAAACCCATTTGGTGATCTCGCCCTCCGGGGTGCTGAACATCAAATATGAGCTGGATATCGGCAGGCACGAGATTCAGGCTCTGGCCGATCAGGTGCACAGCTTCCGCGATGTGGGTGCAACCTTGGCCAGTGGCAGTTTTCCTACGGCGGGCATGGTGATTGTGCCGTGCTCGATGCGTACGCTGGCCGCCGTGGCGCATGGTTTGTCTGACAACCTGATTACCCGGGCTGCCGACGTTACCTTGAAAGAGCGTCGTCGTTTGGTGATGATGGTGCGCGAAACGCCATTCAATCTGGCGCATTTGCGTAATATGACGGCCGTAACGGAAATGGGCGGGATCATCTTCCCGCCTATGCCCGCTTTTTACCTGCGACCCAAAAGCATCGATGATATTGTCGATCACACGGTGATGCGGGTGTTGGAATTGTTCGATATTCAGGTGCCCGGTGAACGCTGGGATGGTTCGCAAAAACCGAGCTAAGGCCTGATAGTCGTTCAGCGGGCGCAAAAAAAGCCCCGATATAAACCTCCACAATCTGGATATCATTCCAGACACTAGCGGTTTATATCGGGGCTTTTTATTGTCTGTCGCTTGTGTATTGGCAGGCGGCAAGCGCTACGCTAAGCCGCGTGTCATGTTTATTGGCCGGAACGACGCTTGCTCATGAACACAATCTGCTGTTCACCAGAAGCGGCAGGCTGAGCGGGGGTGAAGGCGTCCTGACGCACGCCCGGAGTAGCTTCGTCGTTATCTTCCTCAAAGCCTGCGGCCAGCAAGCTCTCGGGCAGGTGATCGTCAAAATAATCCTGATCAAAGCCTTTATCGCCTTCCGGATCGGCCTGGCCTGTCACCTTCAAGTCTGCAAAGTTATGCAGCTTGGGGTCCATCAAGTGCGAAGGCACCACGCGAGTCAGGGCGCCAAACACGTTCCAGGAACGGTGCGGGAATTTCTTGTCCCATTCCGCAATCATGCGGTTGATCTCCTGGCGCTTCAGGTTTTCCTGCGAACCGCACAAATTACAGGGGATGATGGGGAATTCTTTGAGCTTGGCGTAGGCGATCAGGTCCTTCTCGGGCACATAGGCCAGAGGGCGGATCACGATGTGCTCGCCATTGTCCGACATCAGCTTGGGCGGCATGCCCTTCATGCGGCCACCGTAAAACAGGTTCAGGAAGAAGGTAGCCAGAATGTCATCACGATGATGGCCCAGGGCGATTTTGGTGGCGCCCAGCTCCTTGGCGACACGGTACAAGATGCCGCGACGCAAACGCGAGCACAGCGAGCACATGGTCTTGCCTTCGGCAATCACGCGCGTCACCACCGAGTACGTGTCCTGAGTTTCGATGTGATAGGGCACGCCCAGCTTTTCCAGATACTCGGGCAGGATGTGGTCAGGGAAACCGGGCTGTTTCTGGTCCAGATTCACGGCCACGATGTCGAACTTGATCGGAGCGCGCTTTTGCAAGGTCATCAGCACGTCCAGCAGGCCGTAGGAATCCTTGCCGCCAGACAGGCAGACCATGATTTTGTCGCCTTCCTCGATCATGTTGAAGTCACCGATGGCGCGGCCCACTTCACGCATGATGCGTTTGCTCAGCTTGTTGTCATTGACGCGCTGCTTGCGTTCAGCCTTGCTGGCAAACACGGGAGTATCGGTTTCGGAAGGAGGGAGGGTGCTGGTGTCTTGGGACATAAGGAAAAGCGGAAAGAAGTGTCATCGTGGCCCCGGCCAGAGGCGGGGCAGGGGGCTTTAGCGGCTGCGTTCAATCTCGATGCCGACGGCATCACAGTCGGCAAAGGCCTCGGGTTTGCTGGCGCGGATTTTAACGCGTTCCACGGTCGGGAAATCATTCTGGATGCGATCAGCCAGGCGCTCTACCAGTGTTTCCAGCAGATTCGTGTGTTCCGTGGTGCTGACGTCGATCAGTGCCTCGCGCAGCTGACGGTAGTCCAACACGGTCCCGATGTCCTCGTCCTGAACGTCCTGCGTAATGGTGGTGTCGAATTCGGCATCAATATGCAGGGGCTGGCGGTGAACCAGTTCGTGGTCCAACATGCCGATAGAGGCTTGCACCACCAGATTGTTGATGAGTATACGGCGTGTGGTCATGGCAAAAACAAAGTAGCAGGCCCGCCATGGTTGGCGGGCCTGGAAAGAAGATCAGGACTGGCGGCTCAGGACGCATTCGTCCAGAGCAGGGCGCGCCAGTTGTAGCGTGAAGCAGTGTAGTTCATCGCGGCGGAAGGCGTGAACTTGTACGGTCTGGCCGGGTTCATAGGCTGCCAGCAGGCGCTCCAGGCTGGCGGTGTCACTGACACGCAAGCCGTCAATAGCGACCAGGGTATCACCGGCAGACAGCCCGGCTTGATGCGCTGCACCATCAGTGAAGACGGTAGCCAGCTGGCATTGGCCTGCGCTTTGGCGCAAGCGAGCGTTCAGGCTGGGCAGCTTGGAGGAGGCTTGCCATTCCAGCTTCAAGCCTTGTTCGGCCAGCCAGGGTTTCAAGGGCAGGTCCTCGCAGCCTTCCACATAGCGGGCAATGAAGTCTGTGGCGTCATAGCCAGTTGCCTCCAGAATCAGCGCTGGCATGGCGTCCTCAGGGATGCCGTGTGGCTTGCCTTGATAGAACTCGCGCCCATAGCGTTCCCACATCAAGAGCATGACATCGTCCAGACCCTTGGCCTGCTGGGTATGGCTGCGAATGCACAGGTCCAGACCCAGTGCAATCAGGGCGCCCTTGCTGTAGTAGCTGACGAGTGCATTGGGCGAGTTCTCGTCCTGCTTGTAGTAACGAGTCCAGGCGTCAAAAGAGCTTTGTGCGGCGGACTGCTTGAAGCGGCCAGGGCCTCGTTCAACCGCATTGATGTTCTTGGCCAGCAGCTTGAGGTAATCGGCCTCGCTCAGCACGCCAGAGCGTAGCAGCATCAAATCGTCGTAGTACGAGGTGAAGCCTTCAAATACCCATAGCAAGCGGGTGTGGTTTTCACGGCTCAGGTCATAGGGTGCGAAGACGGCGGGCTTGATGCGTTTGACGTTCCAGGTATGGAAGTACTCATGGCTGATCAGGCCCAAAAAGGTCTGGTAGCCCGCGCTTTTCACCGATTTGTCCTGGCCCTGGGTAGGCAGGTCTCGACGCGAAGCCATCAGGGCGGTCGAGGCGCGATGCTCCAGTCCGCCGTAACCGTCATCAGTCACCATGGTCATGAACACGTAGCGCGAGCTGCAATCCAGGAAGGGCGCGCGACGGGTTTCAGGTTCGAAAAAGGCGATTTGCTCGGCACAGATTTTCTCTATGTCACGGGCAATGCGGGGCAGGTCCAGGTTCGGGATGACGCCAGTAAAGACCAGTTCGTGTTCAGCGCCGTGGGCAAAGAAGCTGATGACCTGGGGAGTGCCCATTTCAATGGGGTGGTCGATCAACTCGTCGTAATTGCTGGCGCGGTACAGGCCAAAACCATAGCGCTCTGCCGCGCCTGGCATGCCGGTGGCCTCGGGCAGGCTGGTGTAAACCTGCCAGTCTTCCATGTCCTCGTTGGACACCAGTTCCAGCAGGCACGGCTGTTCAGTCTGGCCCTCAACGGCCAGCAGGGCGCTGGTGCCATTAAAGAAAGCATGGGTCTGATCAATATGCGCGCCTCGTACGGACAGGTCCCAGGCATAGACCTGGTACTGAATGCTCAAGGGGCCCTCGCAGGGTTCGCACTGCCAGCGATGGTTGTCCAGCTTGCGGATGGAAACCGGCTTTTCGCCGGAGAAGGCGGCTATGCTTTCGATCTGACGCGAGAAGTCGCGGATCAGGTAGCTGCCAGGGATCCAGGCCGGAAGGCTCAAGATCTGGCCATCTGTTTGGGGGGAAGTGATCTGTATCTGGACAGTCAGGCGGTGGCCGGCGAGATCTGTCGGCTCGGCACGGTAAAGTACGGGTGTAGGTTCCATTCCCCTATTCTATTTAATTTTTCTGGGAGTCAGCATGAACGAACCCTTAGTCAAAGCAGAGGTGCATGGTCGTGTTGCTTTATTGACATTAAATCGGCCCAAGGCTTTGAATGCGCTCAATAACGAGCTGATCGCCGAGTTGTATGCCCTGTTAAAGAAATACGATGCCGACAACGAAATCGGTTGTATCGTGCTGACCGGTAATGAAAAAGCCTTTGCCGCCGGTGCCGATATCGGCGCCATGAAAGACTGGAATTACCACGATGTCAGCTCCCAGGACTATCTGGGTGGCCAGTGGGAAGAACTGCGCCGTTTCCGCAAGCCCATCATTGCCGCCGTCGCTGGCTACGCCCTGGGTGGTGGCTGCGAACTGGCCATGTTGTGTGACTTCATCATTGCCGCTGACTCCGCTCGTTTTGGTCAGCCAGAAATCAAGCTGGGCGTGATTCCCGGTTTTGGTGGTACGCAGCGTCTGCCCCGTGCCGTGGGCAAGGCCAAGGCCATGGATCTGATTCTGACTTCGCGCATGATGAATGCCGAAGAGGCCGAGCGCTCCGGTCTGGTGTCGCGCGTGGTGCCTGCCGACAAGCTGATTGAAGAGGCATTGGACGCCGCCACGGTTATTTCCAGCATGTCCCTGCCGTCTGTCCTGATGGCCAAGGAGTGCGTGAACCGTGCTTTTGAATCGTCGCTGGAAGAAGGTCTGCTGTTCGAGCGCCGCAACTTCCATGGCTTGTTTGCCACAGAGGATCAGAAGGAAGGCATGCGTGCTTTTGTCGAGAAGCGCAAGCCCGAGTTCAAGCACCGCTAAGTTTCTCAATCGCTGATAAAACAAGGGGTGTGTTGTAAAATTGCTGCACTGCAATGTTACAAAATAAGCTTACCCCTTGATGCCATTGAGATTGCGTAAATCAGCCTTGCATTAAGTATCAAACAAGCAAGGCTGAATTTGCTTACAACAAAAAAAAGACGCTATACTTTATGGGTTTGACGACACCGGCTTTTGAAAGGGGCCGATAATATTGCGCGGATGGATTGGCCAAGGCCTTTGCAGTACATCCACCCACACAACGTTATCTGATTGTTTCCTACTATGAATCAGCCGATTTATCAGCAGACAGGCACCACAGCCACGGTGCAGGCAGCAGGGGACAAGCCACCATTTCCGGAACCCGTAGTACTTACGCCCGAGCAACGTAGCCGCATGGCTCGCCGGGCAGGGCAAGGAATTGTGCGCACACTTGTTGCCCAGGCTTTTATGGGTCTGGTGGCAATTGGCCTGTCGGCATGGATTTCCGGCGCATATGCAGCAGCCTCAGCACTGATTGGTGCGGCTGCTTATTTTGTGCCTAACGCATTGTTCGCATTGCGTCTTTTGCTGGGTTTGATGGGCGGCGGCAACGCCGGAGCGCTTTCCTTCTTCTGGGGGGAGGCATTCAAACTCGGTTTTGCGGTATTGACACTGGCAACGGCTGCCATGGCAAACACGGGCTGGTTAGTTTGGCCTGCCTTGCTCTTTGGCCTGCTGTGTGTCTTGAAGGGATATGTGCTGCTGCTGTTTTTCCGCAAGCTGCCATAACGAATTTTTGTTTCACGGGCTCGTCCCATAACGTATACATCACAGGGTAAATACAGATGGCTGCTGCTAGTGATATTTCGCCTCAGTCAGGGTACATCCAGCATCACTTGGTTCACTTGAACAACTTGGGTGAAAAACAGGATGTTCTGGCCAACTTCGGTGTCATTAACTACGACTCCATGTTCTGGTCCCTGCTGATGGGTCTGGTTGTGGTTTTCTTTCTGTGGCGCGCCGCTTCGGCCGCAACAGCCGGCGTACCAGGCCGCTTGCAGTCTTTTGTAGAAATGCTGGTCGATTGGGTTGAAGACCAGGCCAAATCCATTGTTCCTAACGCTGAGTCCCGGAAATTTGTCTCGCCCCTGGCGCTGACCGTGTTCCTGTGGATCATCATGATGAACGTGCTGGACTTGCTGCCCGTTGATGGTCTGGGCTGGATCTTCATCCAGACCGGTCTGGCCGCCGAACATGGCGACCCTCTGTACTACCACCGTATTTTGCCAACCGCTGACTTGAACGTGCCTATGGGCATGTCCATGGGCGTGCTGCTGCTGATGTTCTACTACGGCATCAAGATCAAGCACCCCGGCGGCTTCGTCAAAGAGCTGTTTACTGCACCGTTCACTGCCACAGGCCTGATGGCTGTTGTGCTGGCACCTTTCAACTTCTTGCTGAACTGCATCGAATACGCGGCCAAGTCCGTGTCCTTGGGCATGCGGTTGTTCGGCAATATGTTTGCCGGTGAACTGGTTTTCATGTTGATCGCTCTGCTGGGTGGCGCATGGACAGGGTTTAATGGCGCCAGCCTGGGACTGGGTATCGGTCACATTCTGGCCGGTTCTGTGTGGGCAATCTTCCACATTCTGATTGTGTTGCTCCAGGCGTTCATCTTCATGATGCTCACCCTTGTCTATATTGGACAAGCACACGAAGGCCATTAATCCGATTCCGACTGGACAATGGTGTCTGGTTGGGGGGAGCAGGCCTGGCCTGCTAACGCTTTGATTTTTTTGAATTACACCTGATTTTTAACCAAGGAGTTGTCATGACCAACGTAGCTCTCGTTGCTCTTGCTTGCGGTATCATCATCGGTCTGGGCGCTTTTGGCGCTTGCATTGGTATCGCCCTGATGGGTGGTAAATATCTGGAAGCATCGGCTCGTCAGCCTGAACTGATGAACGCTCTGCAAACCAAGATGTTCCTGTTGGCCGGTCTGATCGATGCTGCTTTCCTGATCGGTGTCGGTATCGCCATGTTGTTTGCATTCGCCAACCCATTCGTTGGGTAATAAGGCGAGTCCGTTGCCGCTTTTGGCAGACGGGCAGGCAGTCGTCGTTAGCGGTGTGTTGCTCGGTTTGATCATGCACCGCTTGTCGACTTGAACATACATGTGTCAGGACGCATACCGCTTCCTACACACGTGGTATTGAAGGGATACGACCGTGAATTTAAACGCGACTCTCTTTTTTCAGATGATCGTGTTTTTCGTTTTGGCCTGGTTTACGATGAAATTCGTATGGCCGCCACTGACGAAAGCAATCGATGATCGTCGTCAGAAAATCGCTGATGGTTTGGCTGCTGCCGATAAAGGCAAGGCCGATCTGGCACAGGCCCAAGCGCGTATCAGCCTGATGGATGCTTCGGCCAAGTCCGAAAACCATCAACGCATTGTCGACGCTGAAAAACAAGCGACTGCTCTTTTGGAGCAAGCTCGTCGTGAAGCCGAAGCCGAAAAAGCCCGCATTATTGCGCAGGCCCAGCAAGACGCTAACCAGGAAGTGCAACGCGTACGTGAAGGTCTGCGTAGCGAAGTGGCTGCCTTGGCCGTCAAGGGTGCCGAGCAAATCTTGCGACGCGAAGTTGACGCTAATGCGCACGCCCAGCTGCTCGAGCAGCTCAAGGCAGAACTTTAACATCAAGGCAGGCCATGGCTGAACTATCGACTATTGCCAGACCTTACGCCGAAGCCCTGTTCGCCGCCGTGCGCGACGACAGCCAGGGTCTCGAATCGTGGTCGGCCCTGTTGTCCGAAATGGCTCAGGTGGCCGGTCTCCACGATGTGCGCGAGGCACTGAACGATCCGCGCCTGAATAACGGGCAGCGACTCGAACTCTTTACGGGCCTGGTTAAGTCACAGGTCACCGAAAAG
Organism: Alcaligenes sp. YSL9; assembly: GCF_030515105.1. Lineage (NCBI taxonomy): Bacteria > Pseudomonadati > Pseudomonadota > Betaproteobacteria > Burkholderiales > Alcaligenaceae > Alcaligenes > Alcaligenes sp. YSL9. The sequence continues at coordinate 380,443 of NZ_JALXJU010000003.1, forward strand.
GCTCGCAACTTTCTTCAATTGTTGGTGGATAACCAGCGCATCTTGCTGTTGCCACAAATTGCAGAACAGTTTGATCTATTGAAACACCAACTCGAAGGCACGGCGCAGGCACAGATTATTAGTGCTTTCCCGATGGCTGAGGCTCAGGTTGCTGAGCTGACCGCTGGGCTGGAGAAAAAGTTTGGCCTGAAGCTAAAACCGACTGTGACCGTCGACGCTGACCTTATCGGCGGTATTCGGGTGATTGTTGGTGACCAGGTGCTCGACACTTCCGTGCAGGCCCGGCTGGCCAGCATGCGCGATACGCTGACCGCATAGCGCGAGTCAGTAAACAGGATTTCAGGAGTCTGAACATGCAACTTAATCCGTCCGAGATCAGCGAACTGCTCAAGAGCCGCATCGAAGGCCTGGGTGCGTCGACTGACGTTCGTACACAAGGCACGGTCGTATCCGTGACCGACGGTATTACGCGCATCCACGGTTTGTCCGATGTGATGCAGGGCGAAATGCTCGAATTTCCGAACAACACGTTCGGTCTGGCCCTTAACCTCGAGCGCGACTCTGTCGGCGCCGTGATTCTGGGTGAATATACCGGTGTTTCCGAAGGCGACGCAGTTAAAACAACTGGCCGCATTCTGGAAGTACCCGTTGGCCCCGAACTGCTGGGTCGTGTGGTTGATACTCTGGGTATGCCTATCGACGGCAAGGGCCCGATCAACGCCAAGATGACTGACGTCATCGAGAAAGTGGCTCCTGGCGTTATCGCCCGTGAGTCCGTCTCCCAGCCCATGCAGACCGGCACGAAAGCCGTGGACTCCATGGTGCCAATCGGGCGTGGTCAGCGCGAACTGATCATTGGTGACCGTCAGACCGGCAAGACTGCCGTGGCTGTGGACACCATCATTGCTCAAAAGGGCAATGGCGTTAAATGTATCTACGTTGCCGTGGGCCAAAAAGCTTCCACGATCAACAACGTGGTGCGCAAGCTCGAAGAGCACGGTGCTCTGGAGTACACAATTGTTGTGGCCGCCTCGGCTTCCGAGTCCGCTGCCATGCAATACCTGGCTCCTTACTCCGGTTGCACCATGGGTGAATACTTCCGTGATCGTGGCGAAGACGCCCTGATCATTTATGACGACTTGACCAAGCAAGCTTGGGCCTACCGTCAAGTATCCCTGTTGCTGCGTCGCCCACCAGGCCGTGAAGCCTACCCCGGTGACGTGTTCTACCTGCACTCCCGTCTGCTCGAGCGCGCTGCTCGTGTGAACGCCGAGTACGTAGAAAAATTCACTAACGGTGAAGTGAAGGGCAAGACCGGTTCGTTGACCGCACTGCCTATCATTGAAACGCAAGCCGGTGACGTTTCCGCTTTCGTTCCAACCAACGTGATTTCGATTACTGACGGTCAGATCTTCCTGGAGTCCGACCTGTTCAACGCTGGTGTTCGTCCCGCTATTAACGCCGGTATTTCGGTGTCCCGCGTGGGTGGCGCTGCTCAAACCAAGGTCATCAAGAAACTGTCCGGCGGTATTCGTACCGACTTGGCTCAGTACCGTGAATTGGCTGCGTTTGCTCAGTTCGCTTCCGACCTGGATGACGCAACCCGTCGCCAGCTGGAACGTGGTAAGCGCGTGGTCGAACTGCTCAAGCAGCCCCAGTACCAGCCTCTGGCTGTGTGGGAACTGGCCGTGAGCCTGTACGCTGTGAACAACGGTTACTTCGACGATCTGGAAGTCGCTCAGGTTCTGCCTTTCGAGAAAGGCTTGAAAGATCACCTGCGCAGCAAGTTCGCTGCCCTGGTTGAGCGTATCGAAAGCAAGAAGGAACTGGTTAAAGAAGACGAGGCTGAGTTGGTTACAGCCATCCAGGACTTCAAAAAGCACGGCGCTTTCTAATCATTGTTGGCAGGCGCCGGAAACCCCGGCGTCATGATTAGCGGGAGTCGACAGCCTAGTCTGGCTCCCGATAATGCCCTTACAGGAAAGTGTGATGGCCGGAATCAAGGAAATTCGTACTAAGATCAAGAGCGTGCAAAACACGTCCAAGATCACCAAAGCCATGGAGATGGTGGCGGCATCCAAGATGCGCAAGGCGCAAGAGCGGATGCGTGCTGGCCGTCCCTATGCAGACAAGGTGCGCGAGATTGCTTCGCATCTGATGCAGGCGCACCCCGACTACACTCACCCCTACATGGTTGAGCCTGCCGAAGTCAAATCGGTAGGTATCGTGGTTGTCAGCACGGACAAAGGTCTGTGTGGCGGCCTGAACACCAATATTCTGCGTCTGGTACTTGCGCGTGTTCGCGAGTTTGAAGACAAGGGTATTAAGGTTCAGACAACGGCTCTGGGTGGTAAAGCTGCTGGAACATTGGCGCGTGTTGGTGCCAATCTGGTTTCTCAGGAAGTGGGCTTGGGCGACGCGCCTAACCTGGAACGTCTGATTGGCGCTATCAAGGTGCAGATCGACGACTTCGTGGAAGGCCGCATTGATGCTGTTTATCTGGCGACCAGCCGCTTTGTCAATACGATGAAGCAGGACCCAACATTTATTCGCTTGCTGCCTCTGCCTTCCGGTCTGAAAGATCCTTTCCAGGCTGGTGATCAGGTAGTCGCTCAAGAAAGCGCTAACTCTTCCGAATACGGTTGGGATTACATCTACGAACCCGATGCCAAGTCGGTTATTGACGACTTGCTGCTGCGTTACGTAGAGGGTCTGGTGTATCAGGCCGTTGCCGAGAACATGGCCTCTGAGCAGTCTGCCCGTATGGTGGCCATGAAAGCCGCTTCGGACAACGCCAAGACCGTTATCGGTGATCTTCAGCTGGTCTATAACAAGACCCGCCAGGCAGCGATTACGAAAGAAATCTCTGAAATCGTGGGGGGTGCCGCTGCTGTGTAATCACGGCAAGGCACACCATCAAAGTTATATTGCAAGGACTCAACATGAGCAACGGTACCATCGTTCAGTGCATCGGCGCCGTGGTGGATATTCAGTTCCCCCGCGACAGCATCCCTAAAGTCTACGAAGCATTGACGCTCGTTGACGAAAGTTCGGCTTTCGCAGAAAAAGGCCTGACTTTTGAAGTACAGCAACAATTGGGTGACGGTGTAGTTCGCACCATCGCCATGGGTTCCAGCGACGGCCTGCGCCGCGGTATGGAAGTGGCCGGTTCGGGCGCTCCCATCTCCGTACCCGTGGGTGTTGGCACCCTGGGTCGCATTATGGACGTTCTGGGTCGCCCCATTGACGAAGTCGGTCCTATCCAGTCCGACGAGCGTCGCGCCATTCACCAGGCTGCTCCTACTTTCGACGAACTGTCGCCTTCCGTAGAGCTGCTGGAAACCGGTATTAAAGTGATTGACCTGGTTTGCCCGTTCGCCAAGGGTGGTAAGGTTGGTCTGTTCGGTGGTGCCGGTGTGGGCAAGACCGTGAACATGCTGGAGCTGATCAACAACATCGCCAAGGCACACAGCGGTCTGTCCGTATTTGCCGGTGTGGGTGAGCGTACCCGTGAAGGTAACGACTTCTACCACGAAATGGCTGATGCTGGCGTTATCCAGATGGACAACCTGAGCGAGTCCAAAGTGGCCATGGTGTTCGGTCAGATGAACGAACCTCCAGGCAACCGTCTGCGTGTGGCACTGTCCGGCCTGACCATGGCCGAGAAGTTCCGTGACGAAGGCCGTGACATCCTGTTCTTTGTGGACAACATCTACCGCTACACGCTGGCCGGTACCGAAGTGTCCGCTCTGCTGGGTCGTATGCCTTCCGCAGTGGGTTACCAGCCTACGCTTGCCGAGGAAATGGGTAAGCTGCAAGAGCGCATTACCTCCACCAAGACCGGTTCGATTACGTCCATCCAGGCCGTTTACGTTCCAGCCGATGACTTGACTGACCCATCGCCTGCTACGACCTTCTTGCACTTGGACTCCACTGTTGTGTTGTCGCGTGACATTGCTGCTCTGGGTATTTACCCCGCTGTGGACCCTCTGGACTCCACCAGCCGTCAGCTGGATCCACAAATTGTGGGCGAAGAGCACTACGCAGTGGCTCGCGGCGTTCAGCAAACGCTGCAGCGCTACAAGGAATTGCGTGACATTATCGCGATTCTGGGTATGGACGAGCTGTCTCCAGAAGACAAGCAGGCTGTTGCCCGCGCCCGTAAGATCCAGCGCTTCCTGTCTCAGCCTTTCCACGTGGCAGAAGTGTTTACCGGCTCGCCTGGTAAGTACGTTCCACTGGCTGAAACCCTGCGCGGCTTCAAGATGATCGTCGACGGCGAGTGTGATGCTCTGCCAGAACAGGCGTTCTACATGGTCGGTTCGATCGACGAGGCTTTCGAGAAAGCCAAGACTATTCAGTAATAAGGATTACTCATGGCTAAGCTTCATGTTGACGTGGTTAGTGCTGAAGAATCGATCTTTGCTGGTGAAGCAAAGTTCGTGGCACTGCCCGGCGAGGCTGGGGAGCTGGGTATTTTGCCCGGTCACACTCCACTGATCTCGCGGATTCGTCCCGGCACGCTGAAGATCGTTATGGACGATGGCAGCGAAGAGCATATCTTTGTCGCTGGCGGCATACTCGAGGTTCAGCCTGGGAAAGTCACTGTATTGTCGGATACCGCGATTCGCGCACAAGATCTGGATGAAGCAAAGGCGCTGGAAGCCCGCAAGCATGCGGAAGAAGCCCTGCGTAACACCAAGGACAAGGCCGATATCGCTGTTGTGGAAGCCGAGCTGGCCATGCTGGCCGCTCAAGCTGCCGCAGCACGTCGCTTGAGCAACGCACGCAAGCACTAAGCTCAGGTCGGTAGCATCCGTGAAAAAGCCACCCTTAGGGGTGGCTTTTTTGCGTTTGCGACTTGCCAGGAGCTATAGAGAGAGGCCGATCCTGCGGACAGGAATCTATGACTCTTTAAGGGATAAAAGGCTTTTTACTATGCCTTTGCGCCAATCTCTTTCTATGTTTTCTTGACCCAGTAGAGTATCAAGTCTGTCTTGTTGTAGACCTGATTGGGCGGGTCGCTTAGCTGGAGTCGGGTATTGGCTGGTAGGGATAGGGGTTAGAGCGGGTGCTTTGGGTAGCAGTCCAAGTTTGACAGCCTGAGCAAAGATTTCCTGAGCAAATCCATACCAGCTGATACTGGGTTGTCCGGCAAAATGGTAAATGCCTGAAGGGGCTTGCAGCTTGTCAGTGCTTTGCTTTGATTCGTGCAGTTTTTTTGTCAGCTGCAACAGCACTTGAGCGATATGTGCTGCGTAGCTGGGGCCACCAATCTGATCATCCACAATGCTCAGCTCAGTGCGTTCCCGGCCCAGACGAAGCATGGTCTTCAGAAAGTTGTTTTCAAACTGACTGAATACCCAACTGGTACGCAAAATGATGGCGCCGGGCAGAGCTGCCAGGACGGCTTGTTCACCTGCCAGTTTGCTCTGTCCATAAACACTGACAGGATGCGTAGGGGCATCCTCGGCATAGGGCTGCTCTGCCAGACCGTCAAAAACGTAGTCGGTAGAGACATGTACCAGCCCTATGCCACGTTCGGCGCAGGCAGCGGCCAGAAGACCTGGAGCCATACCGTTAATCAGATGCGCTGCATCCGGCTCGGATTCAGCCTTGTCGACTGCGGTGTAGGCGGCTGCATTGATTACGACATCGGGACGGTGCTGTTCCAATGCCAAAGCAATGGGCTTGGTTTGAGTAATGTCCAGATCTGCATGTCCAAGCATGAGAAGCCCGGCATCTGGATCGGTGTTCGCACTCACGCAAGCCAGGGATTGACCCAGTTGACCGTGAGCCCCGGTAATCAGGATGACAGGAGCTGTCATGGATTTAGGCCTTGCCTTGAGCGACGAGCTGGCTCAGTACGGGATAGTGTTTGTCCTTCTTGGACAATTGCGGGTTCTGGACTGGCCAGTCTATCGCTACTTCAGGGCAGTCCCAAGCTAATCCACCCTCATCCTGCGGGAAGTAAAAGTCGGTGCATTTGTAGCTGAAGTCGGCAAAGTCCGACAGCACGCAAAAACCGTGGGCATAGCCTGGGGGTATCCATAGCTGCTTATGGTTCGATTCGCTCAACTCAACGCCGACATACTGGCCAAAAGTGCATGAGTCTGGCTGTATATCTACGGCTACATCGTATACTGCTCCCCGACTAACGCTAACCAGTTTGCCCTGAGGCCGGGTTTTCTGAAAATGCAGTCCCCGTAACACCCCCTTTTCAGACCGTGAAAAGTTGTCTTGTACAAAGGGAAGCTTGATTCCCGCTTGCTCTTGATAGCGTTGCTGATGGTAGGTCTCTTTGAAGAATCCGCGTTCGTCACCAAAAACAGTAGGTTCGATAATCAGAACGCCCGCCAGGCGAGTGGGGTAAATGGTCATGTCGATGTGGGGTGAGGTGCTTGAATTGCTGCGTCAATTCAGAGTCGGGCAAAGGTGCGCAGAGCCAGTGCTTCTAAGGTCCGCATGGGATTGTAAATCGCTGGTAGCGAGTATGCGCCGCTGATGGAAATTGTATCTATTTAGGTTTTTTTTAGCTATCGTGGATAGCTTGGTAAAACACTGGACGACAACAGGATGGTTGTTTTTATTCGCTCGTACTTGCGCCACGTGGATGGCAAACTTGCCAAGTACTTGAAGGTGCTGGATGAGGCCCAAATTCCTTATCACTTTGTAGGGTGGGAGCGTGGTACGGTGCCGGCACAAAAAAGCAGCCACGATACCTATTATTCGCGCCCGGCCGCTTTAGGTGCCGGGTGGCGCAGTCTGATTGGTATCTTTTTCTGGAATCTGTTTGTATTGCGTTGGTTGCTCAAGAACAACCGTCAAGTAGATCTGGTCCATGCGATTGACCTGGATACGGCTATGGCTGTAAAGGTATATGCTGCTTTATGTCGCAAGCCATGGATTTTCGATGTCTACGACAAGTACAGCTCGCTGCGTTATTTTCCGGGGGCGTCGGGCAGGTGGGTCGACAAGTTGGAGAACTACTTGTTGAAGACTGCAGATGCGGGGATTTTGGCTGATCCTTGCCGTTTTGAACAACACGGGCTTAGCCCCAGTTCGCTGCCTTCCGTCATGGTGTTGGAGAACGTGCCTCAAAAATCAGAGGTGCAGCAGTACGTGCCTGTGTCGGACCAACAGCCTGTCAGAGTTGCTTATTTTGGAGTGCTAGAGGCCAAAAATCGGGGCCTGGAGGATTTACTGGCCGCCTGTGAGCAACTTCCGGCCTGTGAGTTGCATGTGGCTGGCTATGGCCCTTTGGCTGACTTGTTTACGCAGTCGGCCCAACAACACCCCCATATTCATTACTACGGAGCTCAAAGCTCGGTGCAAGGGCTACAGATAATGCAGTCCTGCCAGATTGTGGTGGGTATGTATTACAAACGCGTGCCCAATCATTTATTTGCAGCACCCAATAAGTACTATGAGCATCTGATGCTGGGTCGGGCCATGCTCACCACAGCGGGAATTCCAACGGCAGACAAAGTTTGTGCTCATCAGACGGGCTGGGCCATTGAGGAAGGTCAACAGGCGATTGCAGAGTGGTTGCAGGGCTTGGATATGCAGCAGATTCAGACTGCGGCTGCTCGTGCCCGTCACGTATGGCAGGAGCAGTACGCAGATTATTTTGACCAGCATTATGCTGGTCAGTATTTGCAAACGGTCCGAGCCTTACGACGGGTTTAATTGCGACAGGTTTAAGCTGCTTTTCCCGTGTCCGGTTCATCTTGCAGCAGCTTGTGCAAGTATTGTCCATACTCAGTTTTTGCCAGGGCTTGGGCCTGCTGTTGCAGGTCTGAGCGACTCAGCCACCCTTGCCTGAAACCGATCTCCTCCAGGCAAGCGATTTTCAAGCCTTGGCGATGTTCGATAGTACGAACAAAACTTCCTGCTTCTTGCAGGCTTTCGTGCGTGCCTGTGTCCAGCCAGGCAAAGCCTCGGCCTAACAAGCTGACATGCAAGCTGTTCTGCTGCAGGTAGGCATTGTTGACGTCCGTAATTTCCAGTTCGCCCCGTGTAGAAGGGCGTACTTGCCGTGCAATATCAACAACCGAATTATCGTAAAAGTACAAGCCCGTTACTGCGAAGTTCGACTTGGGCTGCTGGGGTTTCTCTTCAATAGAAATCGCTTTGCCTTGCGAGTCAAACTCCACTACCCCAAAACGCTCGGGATCACTGACTTGGTAGCCAAAAATAGTGGCACCCTGCTCACGCTGGGCCGCCTCTTTCAGCATCTGGCTGAAACCATAGCCATAAAAAATATTGTCCCCCAGGATCAGACTGACGCGGTCGGACCCAATAAAGTCGGCACCAATCAGAAAGGCCTGCGCCAGGCCGTCGGGTGAGGGTTGCTCGGCGTAGCGAAGCTGGATACCGAATTTGCTGCCGTCACCCAGCAAGGTACGGAAGCTGGGCAGGTCGGTAGGAGTCGAGATAATCAGGATTTCCCGTATGCCCGCCAACATCAGCACGGACAAGGGGTAGTAGACCATGGGTTTGTCGTAGATCGGCAGTAGCTGTTTGGAAACACCCAGGGTAATAGGGTGCAAGCGAGTTCCAGACCCACCGGCGAGGATAATGCCTTTCATGATTCTGTCTGACCTAAGCGATGGAGCTGATAACGGCCGTTCAGGATGCGCTCCCACCAGCCTGAATTTTCCAAATACCATTGGACGGTTTTGCGTAAACCTGTCTCAAAGGTTTCCTGCGGTTTCCAGCCCAGTTCCCGCTCGATTTTACCCGCGTCGATAGCGTAGCGTTGATCATGTCCGGGTCGGTCCTGGACGAATGTGATCAAGTCGGCGTAGTGTTGCAGGCCCGTGGGCTTTTCCGGGGCCAACTCTTCAAGCAAGGCGCAGATTTGCTGCACAACGTGAATGTTTTGCTGCTCGTTATGACCACCAATATTGTAGGTTTCTCCTACCTGGCCTTTTTCCAGTACCGTTAGTAGAGCGCGGACATGGTCTTCCACGTACAGCCAATCCCGGATCTGTGTACCTTCTCCATAGACGGGTAGAGCCTGTGCTTTAAGCGCGTTCAGGATCACGTGTGGAATCAGTTTTTCGGGGAAGTGATACGGCCCGTAGTTGTTGGAGCAGTTACTGATCAGGGTAGGTAGGCCATAACTACGTTGCCAGGCTCGGACTAGATGGTCCGAGCTGGCCTTGCTGGCGGAGTAAGGTGAGCTGGGAGCGTAGGGCGTCGTTTCTACAAACAGATCATCGGTATCGTGCAGGTCGCCATAGACTTCATCGGTGGAGATATGGTGGAAGCGGAAACGCGATTTTTTGGGTTCTGGCAGCTCACTCCAATAGTGGCGGGCGCACTCCAAAAGGGTGCTGGTGCCAACGATGTTGGTTTGTATAAATGCGGCGGGGCCATCTAGCGAGCGATCAACATGGGACTCAGCGGCCAGATGCATGATGGCGTCAGGCTGGAATTTTTGCAGCAAGGCGTGGATAGCCGTGGCATCTTGAATGTCATGCTGAGCGAACTGATACCGAGGATGGCTCTGAACCGATGTCAGGGACTCCAGATTGCCTGCGTACGTCAGCTTATCAACATTAAGGACGTGGTGCTCTGTGGCCTGGATCAGGTGACGGACCAATGCTGAGCCAATAAAGCCGGCGCCACCGGTAACGAGAATATGCATGACGATAAAGTAGCGTTCCGTAAGGCTTAGCGATAACGTTTAGCCAGAATTAAAAGGGCAAGGCAGTCTACGATAACCCGGCTGGTCCAGGCAATTGCGGCGCCCAGCAAGCCAAAGTGGGAAATCAAGATATAGAGCAGAGCTATATATGGCAGGATCTCGGCCAAATGCACATAGGCGGTAATGCGAGCGTGTCCCTTGGCTTGGATAACGGTGTAAGGGATCTGGGCGATGGCATTGAAAAAGAAACCCACCAGCAAAATCTGCAGCAGGGGTACCGATTGTTCAACGTAGGCTTGACCCAGCCAAAGCAGAATAATCCACTTTGCTCCAACAATACCAACCAGGCTGATCAGTCCACAGACTCCCAGCAGCAAGAGGTACGTCAGGCGAGTTTCTTGGCGAGAATCCTCTTGTGCGCTGATCAAAGGGAAGATTACGCGGACCACAGCACCTGGAATATGCAATAAACGTGTAATGGCTTCTGCGGGCGCTGTATAAAAGCTGACGGTAGTCGCGCCGTTCAGGTTGGACAGCAGGAAGCGATCAAAATACACCATTAAAGGGCTGATCAGGTTGCTGACTGTCAGCCAGCCGCCAAAGCGTAGCAAACCATGGGCTTGCTGCTTGTCCCAGTGCCATAGGCCTTTGCGAACAGAAGTGGGCAGTGCCCAGAAGTAGGCCAATACGCAGGTTATCAGACGTCCGATGAACAAGCCTAATACGGCAAAGCTCAGGCTGGCCTGATACAGGATGGCCAGCAAAGGCAGTATCGCAAGTAACAGACCGCTGATGGTGCGCTGAATATTGACCTGTTTGAAGTTGGATAAGCCCTCTAGATATGATAGCCAGACTGTTTGCAAAAGCAGGAATGGCAAGCTGAGTGCCATCAGTCGAAAGGCAAACAGGCTGTCGGTGCGCAGATCCGGGCTAATGTTGAGCCATTGCACCAGCAAGGGGCTACATAGGAAAACCAGGGCGGCAGCGACACCACTGATGAGCAGGATCAGCAAGGTGGCGGTGCCTAGAATGGACTGGATTTGCTGAGTTTGCTTGTCTGCCATGGCTATGGCTCGGATCAAGGCGCGGCTGATCCCCAAGTCAAACATGCTGGCATAGCCAATCAAGGCAAAGAGCAGTGTGTAAATGCCAAAAGGTTCCAGGCCCAAAATGCGCGCCATCATGCCCATAGAGGGCAAGAAGGCGAACATGAGCACCATATAGGAGCTCAGATTCCAGAATGAATTACCTAAAAGTTTTTTGGCAGACATGGCCTAAGGCTCAGACCGCAGTTTGGCTTGATTGGGGTAAATCTGGCTCCAGAACAAGGCGATGCTGATCAGCAGGAACAATAGCGTATTGTTGCGTTCCATCATGTTCTGGGTCAGGTTTGCCAGTGTGTATATGGCAATCACGATACTGCCACAGACCGCATAAGCGCGAATATGCGGCTCAGCAGCATGCACGCGTCGAATGAAACCATAAAAACAGTACAGCAGAAGTGATACCTGCAGTAGCAGTCCTGCCAGCCCTAAATCTACCCAGGTTTCAATGTAGTTGTTATGCGAGTTTGCCAGGTTCAAAACCACGGCATCGGCTTGCCTGGTTTTGACCAGCTCGATGAGTGCCTGTTCGTGTTGTTGATAGGACCAGCCCGATAGGGGGCGTTCTTGGATCAGTCTCCAGTTGGCTTGCCAGATCGCAAACCTGGCGCCAATGGAGGTGTTGGAGTTGCCAGCCTCAAATTGCTCGATATCGTGCTGTGCCAGAGCAATACGTGATTGGATCGTATCGGTTTGCCAGAGAATACTGGCGCTTAGCGCGGCTGCCAGCGAAAGAGTCACCATGCCGCGTCGGAAATGCTGCTTGGGCAAGTAGGCGTAGGCAAGGATCAAGAATACGACAGGCAGAGCAATCCAGCCGCCACGGCTACCGGCCAATAATGACAGCAAGAAGCCTGCCAGGCAGCCCAGGAAGGAAACAAGAACAAGAGAGAGGGAACGCTGTGCTTGGCTAAGCTGGCTTAATACTGCGACCAGGCAAAAACAGGCCAGGCTAAGGGCGATATTGCCGAACTGGATGGCCCCTGTATAACCATAGATACGACCATCGTGCAGTGGGCCGCCATACTGTGCGGGAATGATCCATAGGGCAGACAAACCTGCCAGTGCAAAGCATACCCAGATTACGCTGCTCTGCAGACGAAGAGAGCTGAGCATGTAAAAAATGGGGACCAGTAAGAGATAGCGGCTAAGCAGATCCAGCTGATTGCTGGGATTATGGTGCAGAAACCAAATTAGCAGCCCATTGGCAAAGATCAGCGACAGTATCGTGTACAAGCCACGACTGATGTTCTGGCTTTGCAAAGACTGGCTGGAGCGCAAAGAGTTCAGATACCAGCACAGGGCCGTGGTCAGCAACAGAATCACTCCTGCGGAATAAACATTGCGGGTAGAGAGCAGGCTGATGAAAAACAGGCTTATGCCCAGATGAGCCGTCGCATTAAATGAAAAAAGGGACTTGGATACGGGCTCGGACATAAAAGGGGAAAAGCCAAAAATTTGCGGAAGCAATCGCGGATCAACAGGCGTCGCCAGCAAGGCGACTTTATATATTCTGCACGTTAAGTAAATCTACTAGCGTCTGGTTAGACCCAGACGGGAGCGACGTATAATTGGCGCGTAAGTGGTCTATTTTAGGTGATTAGTGCTTCGATGAATCAAATTAAAATCAGGCGGTTTAAGCGTTTGCACGAGATACTCCTATTATCCGGGCCAAGCTCGTGGTTGATTGGGTTTGTCGTCGTCGTGCTGGCCCCCGTTTTGTTGTTGTGGGGATGGGGAACCTTGTGGAGCCTGGATAACGGGCAGCGTACCGCACTCATTCTGGTTATCGTGGCATTCGTAGCTTGCAAGCTGCTGATTGATAAAAGCCAGCAAGGCTATCCTGGAGCGCGTAGTGCCTGGCTGATTATTCCTACGGTAGGTGTGACCTATGCCCTGATTTACACCACCAGCTTTGTATTTCGTTACGACGTTTCGCGAGCCTTGTTGCTAAGCAGCAGTTTTCTGGCATTGGCATGGTTCTTGTTGGAGAGTCTGTTTACCAGTCGCTATCGGGTACTGAAATTGGCGGTTGTTCCTGGGGGAGAGGCCGAAACCTTGTTGGACTTGCCGGGCCTGGATGGTCGCTTGCTGAAGGACTATGATCTTGCCGGGTATCGCTATGATGGGGTGGTGGCGGACTTTTCCTGTATTCAGCCTGATGCGGAACGTTTTTTGACACGCTGTGCGCTGGAGCGAGTGGCGGTCTATAACTCCAGGCAGGTTTTTGAATCGCTGACTGGGCGCGTCAAGATCGATCGCATGTCGGAAAATACGATTGGTTCTTTGCTGCCGTCACGAGGTTACGAGATTGTGAAGCTGATTTTTGACTATGCCATGGTCATTCTCAGTTCTGTCGTGGTGGTGCCGGTTTGCTTGTTGGCAATGCTGGCCATTCGTCTTGAAAGCCCTGGCAAGGTCATTTACTCCCAGCAGCGGATAGGCTTGGGAAATCGTGAGTTCACTATCTACAAGCTGCGCAGCATGCGTTTTGACCAGAATTGCGTGGTCGAGCAGTTCGCTGGGGAGGATGATCCGCGCATTACTCGTGTAGGCAAAATCATTCGCAAATTACGTATTGATGAGTTGCCGCAGTTCTATAACGTGCTGCGAGGCGAGATGAGCCTGATTGGCCCGCGTCCAGAGCAACCCTCTTTTGTGCGGGAGTTCGACCAGAAGATCCCGTTCTATAGCTACCGTCACGTCGTGAAACCTGGTATTACCGGTTGGGCACAAGTTCGTCAGGGTTATGTGGCCAACGAGGACGAGACACGCGTCAAGATCGAGCACGATTTTTACTACATCAAACACTGCTCGGTGATGCTGGATATTTACATCGTGTTTTTGACGGTGAAGACTATGCTTACTGGCTTTGGGGCGCGCTAGGCTTGTGTTCACGCAGTAGGCATTTGACCAGGTGACGTGCGGGGCGTGTCAGCCTGTCCAGGACATCGTAAATCGCAAAAATGAATTTGCCGGCTGTGCCGTAACGCTTCTTCAAATAGACTTTCATGCCCGCGCTATAACACTGGCTGCGGAAAGACTTGTTCGTGAAGGTGCCACCAGCTTCATGGAAATATTGCGCGGCGGGAATATGGTAGGACAGGATTCCCATCTCACGAGCGCGGAACTGTAGATCAGTCTCTTCAAAGTACAGGAAGAACTGCTCGTCAAAACCACCCAAGGCTTCGTATTGGTCCCGGCTGATAAATAGCAAGCTACCTGAGACATGGTCAACCTGTGTGGGGACGGTCAGCGGGTGTTTGCTGCGTAGCAGACGTCCTAGCCCCACAGCTTTCAACAACAGGGTGAAGCAGTTTGGGAAATGCTCAAAGGCAAAATCCGGTTGTCCTTTTATGCCCAAAGCGGAACCGCCCAGAATCGGGGTGGGAGAGTCCGGGTAGGAGCTCAGGAACTGCTCAAAAATACTCAAAACATCTGTCTGCAGCTTGGCATCCGGATTGATGAGAAGGATATTTGGAGCCTGCGTATGTGCCACTCCGATATTGCACGCTTTCCCGAAACCATGATTGGCATCCGCCCGGATGATTTGGGTGTCAGGGTGCTGTTGGGCAATCAGACTGCAGCTTTGATCTGTAGAGTCATTGTCGACAACGGTGATGCTGTAGGCGTGTTTTGTGCTGAATTGCTTGATACTGTTGATGGTATCAACAATTTTTTTGCCACCGTTGTAGTTAACCAGAATGAAGTCGACCCAAGGTGCAGACTGAACGACGTGATCCATGGTTAGCTAAGCCCGCTTCAGAATTGCTTTCACGATGTAGTGAAATATTAGGTAGCTAGATTGTACAACGGACAGTTTCAGATGATGTCGGTAGATCTGCCATGTCCACTGTAAGGACTTGATTTTGTTGCCAGACAAGCTGGTCGCACTGACTCGATAGGCAGCGAGTACTTCCTGAAGCCCATAGGCACGTCCAGCCTTGCGCACCACCTCTAGCCACATCAAGTAGTCTTCATGACGAACTTGTTTCTGATAGACCTTCCCTATAGCTCGGCAGTCATACATGCCCGTTAGATTGCCTATGGCATTGCCTTTGAGCAGTTCTGGATAGTCCACCCAATGCGGTGGGGTAGTGATGCCCTGCCATTTGGGGCTTTTCTGAAAGCGGTAGTAGGCCGTCATTGAGACCAACACCTGGTTCTCTTGCATGGCCTTTAACTGCTGACTCAGCTTCTGAGGCAGCCAGAGATCATCGGAGTCCAGAAAGGCAATGTACTGGCCTTGTGCAGCGGCAATTCCAGCATTGCGTGCCGCCGCGACTCCTTGGTTACTGGGCTGACGGAGTAGCTTGATTCTAGAGTCTGCCTGAGCAAACTTGGTAACCAACTCCACGGTGTTGTCGCTTGAGCCGTCATCAATAACAAGCAGCTCCCAGCAAGGGTAGTCTTGTGTACAAACAGAGGTAAGGGATTCTGGTAGGGTGCCAGCCGCATTAAAGGCAGGCATGATAATGCTGACTAATATTGGATTTGGGGCGCTCATAAGAGGGGGGCGCTAATAATGCACAAAAAATGTTTATGAAGCGATTCTTTTGGGATTGGTCGAGAGTGATGTCTGTCTTGAAGATGTGATGATTGACTATTTATATAGGGTGTTTAAACCACTATCAATTTGTCAATTCGATTATGGTTGCTGCATGTATGGATAATACCGAGCATATCCGTTTCGGTGATTAGATCTTATCATCAGGGGAGGTGGCCACACAGGGCCTGTTCATTGGGTTTTGGTTGGAGGAGTGGCCAGTAGGTATTGGGCATAACGGCCAGCCCCATCTAAGGTCCTGGACAGGGAGTGGCCATAGCACATACCTATGCAGAATGGATACGTCTTGTCGTCGGTAGTCGCAGGGCGGGCATATTAAGCGTGTAAAGTGGTGTCAGCAAGGACGCTGCAACTAACGAGCGCTTTCTTATTTTGAGGTTCAAGGGAGTTTCATGAAGGTTCTGACAGTTTTTGGGACACGGCCAGAAGCAATTAAAATGGCGCCATTAGTTCAAGAGTTGGCTGCGAGGGAAGGGGTTGAGGCCAAGGTGTGTGTTACTGCACAACACAGGCAGATGCTGGACCAGGTTCTGGAGCTATTTGATTTAAAACCGGATTTTGATCTTGACATCATGAGGCAGGGCCAGGATCTTACTGACGTTACTGGGGCCATTTTAGTGGGGCTTAAAGGCGTGTTCGCACAGTTCAAGCCTGATGTACTGTTAGTGCACGGTGATACAGCCACGACCTTTGCTGCTGCCCTGGCAGCTTATTACCATCAAATACCTGTTGGTCATGTGGAGGCAGGGCTGCGGACGGGTGATGTTTATTCGCCTTGGCCAGAAGAGGGCAATCGTCGTTTGACTGGCGTGTTGACCTGTATGCATTTTGCTCCTACAGAGCAGTCGCAGCAGAATTTGTTACGAGAGGGAGTGTCTCCGGACAGCATCGTTGTTACGGGGAACACAGTAATTGACGCTCTGTTGTCTGTTGTCGAAAAAATTCGCTCCGATGACACTTTAGTGCAGGAGATGTCTCTACGTTTTTCCTTCCTGAGTGATGCCCGTCGTATGGTGCTGATTACTGGGCATCGACGAGAAAGTTTTGGTGGAGGCTTTGAACGGATTTGCCAAAGTATACGAGCCAGTGCAGAGGCATTTCCAGACGTGGATTTTGTTTATCCCGTGCATTTGAATCCCAATGTGCAAGAACCAGTTTCTCGCTTATTAAGTAACATTTCCAATATTTATCTATTAAGTCCTCAGGATTACTTGCCATTTGTTTATTTGATGAGTCGCTCTCATATCATCCTGACGGATTCTGGTGGTATTCAAGAGGAGGCTCCATCTTTAGGTAAGCCGGTGCTTGTGATGCGTGAGACGACCGAAAGACCCGAGGCGGTCAAGGCGGGTACGGTAAAGCTCGTAGGTACTTCTCCCGAGCTGATTTGCAGTGAGCTGGCGAGATTGCTCAATGATTCAGAGGCCTATAAAGCCATGAGTTATGCACATAATCCTTATGGCGATGGGGCTGCCTGTAGGCGAATTGTCGATTATTTGTGTAAGCGTCTTTAGTGGTCGTGTAACGCTTTAATAGGCAATGAGTTAGAGAATATGCTTAATAAAATCAAGCCATTTTTGGGCGCAATTTATAGAAAACTACCTTGGAAGTTGCAGCAGAGATTACTTCCATTAAAGCGATTGATACTTAAGCAGGGGCCGCGTCGAGTTAACGAAAGTTTCATTACTAAATCCAGCGATATAACTTGGTCGCAGTTTGAGGAAAGTGTTCTCGCCTTTCGTCATGAGTATCAAGGGGTATTTATTCAGTCAATCGTGATCGACTGGAATGTGCCTTTATATCAGCGTCCACAGCATATGGCCAAGGCATTAGGGCGCCTGGGCTATTTAGTGATTTATGAGACCAATTGTTGGACCTGTGATGATGTGGCTGGCGCCCGATACCTTGGTGACAATGTATGGCTGGTGAATGCTGTCGAGTCTCATAGTCTGAAGGGGGTATTGCGGTCGTTTTACAGCACAGCGCATAACGAGTATGGCCCTCATATGCTGGAGGGCAACGCCATGGTGTATGAGTACATCGATCATATTGATCCGGCAATTTCAGGGGACAATGTCCAGGCGCTAAGCCGCTTCAAGGATATGGCCTTTGGGGGTGACGCCGACTATATCGTTGCGTCTTCCAAGGCCTTGCGCGAAGAGGCCATTGAGGAGGTGGGTGCTGAGAAGGTGGTCTTCATTCCTAATGGCGTTGACTGTGCGCATTATCGGCGGGACTGGAGCCATGTCACCTTGCCTGAGCAATACGAGCAGTTTCTGGGTAAGTATCAGCGTATCGTCGGTTACTTTGGGGCCTTGGCGCCTTGGTTGTGGTACGACGTGCTCAATGAGCTGGCAGAGCGATTGCCGGATCATGGTTTTGTGTATTTGGGGCCGGATTATTACGGTGGCATTGAGAAGTTGTCCAAGCGAGATAATGTGTTGTGGTTGGGGGCGATTGATTATGCGGTGCTGCCAGCCTATGCCCAACGTTTTGATATTGCCATTATTCCGTTCGAGCCCGGTGAGATAGCTCGTACGACGTCGCCGTTGAAGTTGTTCGAGTATTTTGCGTTGGAAGTGCCGGTGGTCGTGACTTCGGCGATGGACGAATGTACTTGTTACCCCGAGGTGTTTTCTGCGGCTTCTTCAGAGGAGTATCTGGAGCAGATCGAGCGAGCTTTTGCGGTCAAGGACGACGTTCAGTATCGTGCGCGTATGCGTCAGTTGGCGGACGAGAATGACTGGTCGGCCAGAGCCGAGAAAATGGCACCTTTGTTTCCTACCAAGTAGAGTGGGTAGCGCCGATGACAACTGTTGTCGCACTTGGGCAGATTGAGACGGCGTGTGAGTCGTGAAACGGTACGCAGCACAGACGGTTTCAGAATTTACTGATGAGCTACTTGTTTTGTTCTCTCTTTGTGTGATCATCGTCTTACATAGCGTTGTCAAACGTCCGCGGACTCTTTTATCGCCTTGTTTTCATAGTGTTGATTTATGATATTTTCTGATTTAATAAAAAATCGGTATCTTATAAAGGTATTAATTTACAGGGATATTCAAACAAAATATAAAGGTTCTGTCCTTGGTTTGTTGTGGTCTTTATTGATTCCTCTGGTTCTGTTGCTGGTTTACACTTTTGTTTTTAGTGTCATTTTTCAGGCCCGCTGGGGTAAATCAGAAGGAAGCAGAGTTGAGTTTGCGTTGATTCTTTTTGCTGGGCTGATTGTATTCAATTTTTTTTCAGAATGTTTGAACAGGGCTCCGGGTATCGTTCTTGGAAATGTCAACTATGTGAAAAAAGTTGTTTTCCCAATTGAAATATTGGGTGTTGTTACTGTTGGCTCTGCTTTATTTAATTTTTTTGTTAGTTTTTTAGTCTGGCTGCTGGTCTATTTTGTTTTTTTTGGGGTGCCACATCCGACTGTTTTTCTGATTCCTATTTATATCATTCCCCTGTTTCTTTTCGTATTAGGGTGTGTTTGGGTTTTTTCTGCGGTTGGGGTTTATCTTAGAGATATTAGCCAGTTTGTTGGTATTCTGACTACTATTTTTATGTTTCTTTCTCCGATTTTCTATCCTATTGAGGCTCTTCCCGCGCGGTTTCAGAAGGTTATTTATATAAATCCGCTTTCTTATTATATTGAAGCATTTCGTGATATCGTTTATTGGGGGAAAGTTCCTGGCTTAATGCTTAGCCTTTATGCTTTTGCTTTTTCCTTTGTTTTCTTCTTGTTGTCATTTGTTTTTTTCAAGAAAATGAAAAAGGGATTTGCAGATGTGCTCTGACATGGTTATTGTTCAGGATATATCGAAGGTATATAAAATCTACGAAAAGCCTTCTGATCGTCTTAAACAAATGTTTAAGCGAAATAAAAGTTATTATAGGGAATTTGCGGCGCTCCAGAAAGTCAGTTTCACCATTCGTAGTGGTGAAACATTCGGGATTGTAGGAAGAAACGGTAGCGGAAAATCTACTTTATTACAGATTATTTGTGGAACTGTTACGCCAACAACTGGCGAGGTTAAGGTGGGTGGGCGGATAGCAGCATTGCTGGAGTTAGGTGCAGGCTTTAATCCGGAATTTACGGGTAGAGATAACATTCTGCTAAATGCGGCGATTCTAGGCTATCCAAGAGAAAAGATTGAAAGCAAAATAGATAAAGTTATTGAATTTTCTGAGCTGGAAGAGTTTATAGATCAGCCAATTAAAACTTACTCTAGTGGAATGTATGCGCGACTGGCTTTTTCAGTC
The DNA here is from genome assembly GCF_030515105.1 of Alcaligenes sp. YSL9. Lineage (NCBI taxonomy): Bacteria > Pseudomonadati > Pseudomonadota > Betaproteobacteria > Burkholderiales > Alcaligenaceae > Alcaligenes > Alcaligenes sp. YSL9. The sequence goes on from NZ_JALXJU010000003.1 coordinate 400,022, forward strand.
GCTATTCACGTTGAACCCGAGATTTTGATAGTCGATGAAGCACTGGCGGTGGGTGATGCGCGCTTTGTTGCTAAATGCATGCGACGAATCAATGAAATCCGAGACTCTGGTGCTACCATTATTTTTGTAAGCCATGATATCTCCAGTATCCGTACGTTATGCGATAGGGTGCTGTGGTTGGATAAAGGAAAAATGATTGATATAGGAGAGGTCTTTCCTATTACCAGCAGATATATGGAGTATATGTTCAAGGAAGATGAGGATATAGAAACAGTATCGAATCCGAATCCTCTTCAAGATGTTAAGGAAGATGTTGAAGAAGGCCTCGATGATCGTCCTTCATCTCATTGGGGATCCAATATTGGTATTATAAAATACGCTGCTATCCAGGACAGTACAGGAAAGAAAACTGACCTGGTATCTTGGGGGCAAGATATCAGGGTTAAAGTTAAGTATCAGCTGACAGAATCTATTTCTACTCAGGATCTCGTTATTGCATTTTCAATTAAAGATCTTAAGGGTAATGACATTTTAGTGGCAACCCACAGAAATGGTTTGAAAGATGATTCAAGGCTTCAGGAAAGAAGTATTGAATTTTCGTTTAAGAATTATCTCGCGCCTGGTCGTTACCTCTTGGTGGCTACGGTGGAGAAGCGTAACAATACAGATGTGCATTATTATGAATATTACGAGGGGGCACATTATTTTGTAGGCCTCAGTGAAGAGAAAATGTTTGGTATTTTTTGTCCCGATGTTGTTGTTCAGGAAATGGTCTCTTAATGAAAAATAATATTAATTCGAAAGATTATTGGGAAACTAGATTTCTGGAAAACTGGGACGAGAACTCAGGGCCGGAACAGTCCCGTTTTTTTGCTAGAACAGCCATGACGAATCTGCCTTCATGGTTTCTCAAGGCAGTCAATGCTGAGGGGTTAAGCATTGCTGATTGGGGCTGCGCTCAGGGTGATGGGACAAATGTCCTTGTTGACTATTTTCCTCCGTCTAATCTACATGGAATTGATTTTTCGGAAGAGTCGATACGTGTTGCTAACGAACGCTATCCGGCAATTAATTTCTTGGCTCAAGATTGGCTTCAAGATGATGTGGATGGAAGTAAGTATGATTTTATATTTTCATCCAATACCTTGGAGCATTTTCATGACCCATTTTCGGTCATCCGAAAAATATCCCTTAAGGCAAGATTGGGTTTGATTTTTGCGCTTCCGTATAGGGAGTATCAGCGCATTGATGAGCATTTTTTTACATTTACAGAAAATAATATCCCGATTTATTTGAATGGTTTCAAGCTGGCTTGGTCTAAGGTAGTCGACTGCAGTATCGTTCCTAATAATATGTGGCCAGGCGATCAGGTTATTCTTTTATATGTGAAAGAAAGTTGGGTTGAAAACAGAGGGTTGAGTTTAGGAGATGTACACATTGATGCGGATTCCTTTAATTCTCCTTTGCTAGGGTATGACTCATCAAGCTGGAAGCGAGAGTATGAATTTTCCAGGATTCTTAGAGAATCTATGGAGGAGTTGTCGAGCTTGATTGTGGACTCTAATGTTTACAAGGAAGAGTTACGCATAAAGGAAGAAGCCAATAAGGACTTGCTAGATAGGGTTAAAAACCTAAGTGCTTCTTTAGCCATGAAAGAGAATGATTTAGCTGTAAAAGATGGTTTTTTGGCAGCTAAAGAGGTAGAGGTTAATTTACTTCGTTCCTCCTCTTCGTGGCGTTTAACCCGTCCATTACGCGCATTGAGCCGTTTTGTTAAAGACCCGGTCCATTTTTGGCAGGACGCAAAAAATTATTTTGCATGGAAGCGTGCGGGTGCTTCGCGTGCTGTTGCGGCTTTTGCAGGCACTGCCGGCGAAGGGCAAGGGGATTGGAGTTGGGCCCAGTTTGAGGCTAATGTCCTCGCTTTCCGGCATGAGTACAGAGGGGTGTTCGTTCAATCGGTTGTTATCGATTGGGATGTGCCTTTATACCAACGTCCACAGCATATGGCTAAGGCGTTGGGACGCCTGGGCTTTCTGGTGATTTATGAAACGGTGTGCTGGACAGCCGACAAGGTGAAAGGCGCCCGATACCTTGGCGACAATGTATGGCTGGTGAATGCTGTCGAGTCTCATAGTCTGAAGGGGGTATTGCGGTCGTTTTACAGCACAGCGCATAACGAGTATGGCCCTCATATGCTGGAGGGCAACGCCATGGTGTATGAGTACATCGACCATATTGATCCGGCAATTTCAGGGGACAATGTCCAGTCGCTAAGCCGCTTCAAGGATATGGCCTTTGGGGGTGACGCTGACTATATCGTTGCGTCTTCCAAGGCCTTGCGCGAAGAGGCCATTGAGGGGGTGGGTGCTGAGAAGGTGGTCTTCATTCCTAATGGCGTTGACTGTGCGCATTATCGGCGGGACTGGAGCCATGTCACCTTGCCTGAGCAATACGAGCAGTTTCTGGGTAAGTATCAGCGTATCGTCGGTTACTTTGGGGCCTTGGCGCCTTGGCTGTGGTACGACGTGCTCAATGAGCTGGCAGAGCGATTGCCGGATCATGGTTTTGTGTATTTGGGGCCGGATTATTACGGTGGCATTGAGAAGTTGTCCAAGCGAGATAACGTGTTGTGGTTGGGGGCGATTGATTATGCGGTGCTGCCAGCCTATGCCCAGCGTTTTGATATTGCCATTATTCCGTTCGAGCCCGGTGAGATAGCTCGTACGACGTCGCCGTTGAAGTTGTTCGAGTATTTTGCGTTGGAAGTGCCGGTGGTCGTGACTTCGGCGATGGACGAATGTACTTGTTACCCCGAGGTGTTTTCTGCGGCTTCTTCAGAGGAGTATCTGGAGCAGATCGAGCGAGCTTTTGCGGTCAAGGACGACGTTCAGTATCGTGCGCGTATGCGTCAGTTGGCGGACGAGAATGACTGGTCGGCCAGAGCCGAGAAAATGGCGCCTTTGTTTCCGAGTTTTGATAAACAGTAAGTCACTGTTTTATTAGTATTTTGAGTTGGCTGTCATGCCGGGCTAAGTCGCGGTTACGTAAAGAATCTGATTTTTATAATAAATGGTTATAAACAAATAAAGATGCGTCTCCCCAACAGGTTTAAGCTTCAGTTTTCGCCTGTTTCACGAGATCTTTATGTTTTCCCGTTATTTAGCCCCTGGCCTTCTTGCTCTATCCGTCTCCTTCTCCGCACAGGCTGCCGAGCAAGCGCTGGAGATTGGCTATTTACCCATCATGCCTGCCGCTCAATTGTTCGTGGGCTTAGGATCTGGCGACTTATTGCCAGAGGGACAACCGGACCCCAAGCTGGTTCAGTTCCAAAGCGGTCCAGCGCTGACCCAGGCCTTGATCGCTGGTCAACTGGACGTTGCGTATGTCGGTATTGGGCCCGCCTTGGTGGCCAAGGCTAAAGAGGCCGACGTCAAAGTTGTTGCCTCCAACATCGTGGAACAGGTCAGCGTGGTCGCTATTGGCGATCTGGCCGCTTATCTGGATGCCGATAAGCCTGATTTTGCAGCGGCTGTAGCCAAGTTCACCCAAGAGAAGGGTCACAAGCCCAAGGTTGCCAGCTACCCCAAAGGTGCTGTGCCTGAGGCTGCCTTGCAGTACTGGCTGCGCAATATGCTGAAAGTAGACCCGAATGTGGTCGAGGTTATTTACCAGGGCGAGGCTCAGATTCAGCAGGCCTTGAGCAATCATGCGGTTGATGCCGCCGCCATTCTGGAACCTACTGTTAGCCAGATTCTGCAACGCCAGCCTGATGCCAAGATCGTGGCTCATGGTGGTGAGCTGTTCCCCAATGAGCCCGGTTCGGTGTTGCTGGTACGTGAAGGTCTGATCAACTCTCATCCTGATCTGGTTCAGCATTTGGTGAATGCTCATTTGCGTGCCACTGCCTTGCTGCGCGATGAACCTTCCAAGGCAACACCTTATGTGCAGAAATATGTAGGCGGTGGTCGCTTGCCTAAAGACATTGTGCAGGCCGCTATCGAACGTTCGCGCGATCAGTTCCAGCCTGACCCTCGCAAGATTATTGATGGCACGGTTCAGCTGCAGGATTTCCAGGTGTCTTTAGGCACGCTGGCGACCAAGCTGGACGATGTTCAAAGCCTGTTTGACGTTCGCTTTTATGAGAAGGCGGCACCGTAATGAGCGTTGCGAAACAAGCAAGTTTGCCCGCCGCGGCACCTGCACCGGCGGGTGCCTTGGTTGATGCCTTGTGGCGTCGTGGTCTTGAGCGGATTGTTTACGGTGTAGCCGGCCTGGCTTTGTTTATCCTGGTGTGGCGACTGGCTTATGTCTATGGCTGGGCTCCACGCGGTACCTTGCCTGATCCCTTGAGCTTGCCTTCGGCCTTGTTCCAGGAGATTGAGGCTGGTCGTCTCTGGCCTGCTGCTCAGTCCAGTCTGGTGCATTATTTCTGGGGCTTGGGCATCGGCACTTTCCTGGGTATTGCTTTTGGTCTGGCGGCGGCAACTATCCATCGCTTTGATTTGCTGCAAGCTTATTTGGTTCGTTTGTTGCGTCCTATCCCTCCCTTGGCGTGGGTGGTGTTTGCAATTGCCTGGTTCAAGGTTAGCCATACTGGCGCAGCCTTTGTGATTGCAATCGGTGTGTTCTGGCTGAATTACTTTGCCACTTACAGTGCGGTGCGCTCAGTTGATCCCCGCTATTACGAGCTGGCTGCCGCATTCGGGCATAACTCCTATTTCGCTCGCGCCTGGACGGTGGTTCTGCCAGCGATCAGCCCCGGTTTGTTGAGCGGTGTGCGTGCCGGTATCGGCCAGGCCTGGATGACGCTGATTGCGGCTGAATTGCTGGGTGTGCCTGGCATGGGTCAGGAAATGAATGCCGCTGCGGGTGTGGGTGCTTACGATGCGGTTGTGGTCTATATGTTGATCATCTCGGTGGTCTATACCTTGTGCGACATGCTTTTTCTGACTTTCAACAAATGGGTACTTCAGTGGCAGCCTTGATTCAGTTTCAGGGGTTTGGTTTTCAGTACCCCGGTGCGCCTGCACCTGTGATCCGTGATGTGAATCTGGAAGTTCAGGCAGGGCATTTTGTGGCGATTGTGGGTGGTTCGGGCGTAGGCAAGAGCACCTTGCTGCGTGCTGCGGCCGGTTTGAGCCAGCCCAGTTTCGGGCATCTGCGATCCAATCTGCAAGACAGCCCAGGCCGTCGGGCCAATGCCTTCGTGTTTCAGGACAGCCGCCTCTTGCCTTGGCGACGTATTGCTTCCAACGTGGCTTATGGCCTGGAAGGTCTGGGGCTGTCGCGTGAAGAGCGCGATCAGCGTGTGGATGCTGCCTTGAATCAGGTGGGCTTGGCGCATCTGAAAGACCGTTGGCCTCATCAGTTATCGGGTGGCCAAGTACAGCGTGTTGGTATTGCCCGTGCCTTGGCCGTGCAGCCCGATTTGCTGTTGATGGACGAGCCTTTTTCTGCCGTGGATGCCTTGACCCGTCAGGCTTTACAGGACGAGTTGGTTCAGGTGTGGCAGCGCAGTTCGGCAGCGGTTTTGTTCGTGACGCACGACATTGACGAGGCGGTCTTTTTAGCCGATACCATTATCGTTCTGGGTGGCAGCCCGGCCGGTGTCAGCGCCCGGATAGAGGTAGACCTGCCGCGCCCGCGAGATCGGACTACGCCCCGCTTTGGAGAGTTGGTGAAAGAGGTCGGTCAGGCCCTGTAATGACGCTAGTCATTGCATCAAGAAAAACGGCCCATTGAATGGGCCGTTTCTGTTGCTGACTCTTGTCTGCTGGTTATGCGTGACGATGCTCAGAGACAAAACAATCAGGCCTTGTGCTCACTTCCGCCTTGTGCGCTTTACACTGCTTGTTTGACGCCTAAGCATGTGACAAGGAGAGGACATGAAGCACCCGGTAAATGCATTCAAGCAGGCTTTGCGGCAAGGCAAGTCCCAGATTGGTTTGTGGCATGGCCTGGCCAGCCCGTATGTGGCGGACCTCTGTGCTGGCCTGGGCTATGACTGGATCTTGCTGGATGGCGAGCATGTCCCTAATACGGTACAGACCCTGTTGGCCCAGTTGCAGGCCGTCTCGGCTCATCCCATCACGCCGATTGTGCGTCCCAGCTGGAACGACCCCGTGCAGATCAAGTTGCTGCTGGATATGGGGGCTCAGAATCTTTTAATTCCCATGGTGCAAAACGCTGCACAGGCCAAAGCGGCTGTTGCCGCGACACGTTATCCTCCGCAGGGTATTCGCGGGGTGGGTGCAGCTCTGGCTCGTGCTGCTCGTTGGGGGGCGACCACGGACTATGTGGCGCGAGCCAATCAGGAAATGTGCGTGATTTGCCAGGTGGAAACTCGCGAGGCACTGGATAAGCTGGACGAGATTCTGGCGGTGGAGGGCGTGGACGGTATTTTCATCGGCCCGGCGGATTTGGCGGCCAGTATGGGGTATTTGACCGAACCAGGGCATCCAGACGTCTTGTCAGCAATTGAGGACGCGATTGTGCGTATCAGCAAGGCGGGTAAGGCCCCCGGAATCCTGCAGGCGAATGTTGAGGCAGCGCATCGCTATCTGTCTTTGGGGGCCCTGTTTGTGGCCGTAGGCGTGGACGCGGTGTTGTTGCGACAGGCGGCAACGGCCTTGCTCGCGCAGTTCAAGGACGAGGTGGTAGAGCCTGTGGCTCAGCCGGGTGCGGCGTATTGAGGAGAAGCTGGCATGCCAAGAGCCAAATGCCAACCGTTTTTGGCTTGGCATGCTTGCCTCGTATTTGACGGTGGCCGTAGTGGCGACGCTTGTCGTTAAGCAGCGCTTTCCAGCAGAAAGCTCAGCAAGCTCTCTGCGCTCGGTTGCAGGTCACTGCGGCGGCGCACACCGATCAGAATTTCGCGCTGACTCCACTCTTCGTTCAGCTCAATGACGCGCGTATTCGGGATCTGATAGATGCTGGCGCTTTTGCGCGGCAAGATGCCAATACCCATGCCCGCATTAATCAATAAACACATGGCGTCGTAGCCCGACACTTCGGTCCGGATGCGCACCGAGCGGTTGGCTTCCATGGCGATTTTGGTGATCTGGTAATGCAATTGCGTGCCGGTCAGTAGCGTGATCTGTTCATGCTCCAACGTTTGCTCGAAACGGACTTTGTCATGCTGGGCCAAGGGGTGTTTGATAGGCACCAGCACCACCAGTTTGTCACTGCGAAATGGGTAGGCCTCGATGTCGGCCGCGTAAGGCAAGCGGGTAAAGACACCGAGGTCGGCTTTGCCTTCAGAAAGGGCTCGGATAATGTCCAGGCTGGTTTGTTCCTCCAGTTGCAGGGGGATAGCCGGGTGCAGGCGTCCGAACTGTCCCAGGGGCTCTGCCAGAAACTGAGAGATGGCGGACGTGTTGGCCAGAATATGTACCAGCCCTTGTTGTCCTTGTGAATAGGCCTGCAGGCGCGTCTCGATTTCCTGGGCGCTATTAAGTAAGGCGCGAGAACGATACAGCAGTTCCAGCCCGGCGGCTGTTGGGCTGACACCCTTGTTCGTACGCAGCAGCAAGGTGGTGTTCAGAGACTGTTCCAGATCCGCAATCCGACGGCTGACTGCGGCGGCAGCAATATGCTCACGCTCCGCCGCTTGGCTGATCGTGCCTTCTTCCAGTATGCGGACAAACAGTTTGAGGGTCAGAAGGTCCAGTTTCATGCAGGCATCATATCGTTTTTTTTAGTTTGTACTGCATTCAGACATGAAAAAGCCCTGCCAACGCAAGGTTGGCAGGGCGATGTACTGCAAGCCGAATTGCTTAGGCTTGTTGTGGCTTGGCGCCCGACAGGATGTGGCCAGCGTTAGGAACGCGGGTTTCCAGACCCAGGGTCTTGAGCATTTGGTACACGGTGCAAACAGCGGCGGACAGAACGGGCTTGCCGATCTGGTCTTGAGCGCGCTGGATGGCGGGCAGGGAAGGCATCTGCACGCAAGCGGACAGAATAACTGCGTCCACGCCGTCGTGGTTCAGGCGCTTGACGTGCTCCAGCAGGTTCTCTGGATTCAACAGGCCCACTTCCAGGTTGTCCGACACTTCCAGGCTGATGGAGTCTTGAACTTCGATGCCTTCAGCTTCGATGTAGTCAGCCACGCGCTTGGTCAGCGGTTTCATGTAAGGGGTGATGATGGAGACTTTCTTGTAGCCGAATTCTTTCAGCGTATCGACCAGGGCACCGGCCGAGCTCAGCACAGGAATTTCCACGCCGTTGTCTTTTACGGTGTTTTGCAGACGCTCTTGCGAGACGCGGTGGTAGCCGTCGCCTTGGGCCATGATGGCGACCAGGCAAGCGTAGGCCATCACGCTCATGCGGGCGTCGCTCAGCTCAACAGCGCAGCGATCGCTGGCGATGTCCATGGCTTTCAGCTCTTCGGGATTCACGTGCATCATGCGCATGCGCGAGGAGTGGAAGGTGAAGCGCTCTTCAGGAAACTCGGCGTAACGAGCCTGCAACATGGCAGGAATCTCGGTTTCCATGGTGGTGTTGGAGCTGGGGACGATCTGACCGATGCGGTAGGTTTTCATAGGGATCTGTCTCTGAAGGTGGTTTTTAGATTGACGCCTTCATTCTAGGACCCGTTTTCTTCCTTGCAAATCAATCATCTGTCAACGTGCCATCGCCAACGGCGATGGCAGGAGGGGTAGGGACCAGGGCAGTCCGGATTGCCAGCGTTGAGTGGCCTCGCATATTTTCCGGAGGCTTTTTAAGCGACAGCTGACTGCATGGTGTGTGACAAAGAGGAACCCGGTGTACGCCTGTTTTTCTTAGCCTATGCGTTTCAAGGCCGTTTTGTAGTGGCCACCGCGTTGGGCGTAAACACTGGCGTTTTGACGTAGCTTGGCAATGTCCTCATCGCTCAGGGTACGTACGGCTTTGGCGGGCGATCCGATGATCAGGCTGCGCTCCGGGAACACTTTGCCTTCAGTGACCAATGCGCCAGCACCAACTAGGCTATCGCGGCCGATGACAGCACCGTTCAGCACCACAGCCTGAATGCCGATCAATGAGCCTTCACCGATGGTACAGCCGTGCAGCATGGCCTGGTGGCCGATGGTGACGTGGTCGCCAATATTCAGGGGATAGCCGGGGTCGGTGTGCAGTACGGCACCTTCTTGTACGTTCGAGCCTACGCCTACGGTAATGGTTTCGTTGTCACCACGGATAACGGCACCGGGCCAGACACTGCTGTGCTCTTTCAATACGACCTTGCCAATCAGGGTGGCCTCTGCGGCAACAAAGCTGCTGTCATGGATTTGTGGGCTGTGTTCGTCTAGTTGATAGATAGGCATAACAATGTACAAAAATCAGAAGTCGAAGAGGGAGGCGGAATATAGCCAGCCTGGATAGGATTCACTGCGCTGGGTATAGGTGAGCTTTGGGGTGGAAGAGCAAAGATCATAATGCCTGGCGTATTGGAACGCTGGCAAGACAGCACCTGCGGAGGCGTCATTAATGATCTGGCCAAGGCAGAAAAAGGGCTGATGGTTCAAATGGGCTGTCAGATCCTGACCACGATAGTAAATATAGCCCGGTACGTCACCCAGTATTTCTTTTGGGGCGGAGGGAGCGAACATATAGTCGTCGTTCATTTCCCCCGTTCGTATGAAGAAATCATCTGGAAAGACATTTTCTTGGTGGAAAAAACGGGTCAAGGCTGGCTTGTGGTCTCCAACAAGCATAATAAGGGAGTCCGGATGGTCGGCAAGAAGTCGCTCGGCAAAATCAGCCGCATCACGCAGGCTTTGAGTCAGTTTCTCTTGATAGTGCTGCTCGCCATGGTCGCCATCACGTGGGTAATAGGCCCCATGTGTATAAACGGTTGTGATGAACTGAAAGTTTGGCCGGTCACTGTTTTGCTGCTCTTGGCTGGCGGCCTTGAAAAGAATTCCATCATTGGCCCAGATCGGGCCGTTGTAATCCATGTCTTCCAGGGCGACAAACCGTCGGAACCCAAGTTTGGGATTAACAATGTGCCGGTTCCAGAAGGCCGCATTGTGATTGTGCAGTGAAACGCTGGCGTAACCTGCTTGCTCAAGGCTACGGGGCCAGCTCCAGGCCTGCGAAGAGAGCAGCTCTGTATATTCCTGGTAAATGATGCCATTTAAAGCACCATTGGCGGGCAGTCCGGTAAGGAGTTCAAATGCTGAGTTGACAGTCCCGCCTCCATACACGGGGGCAATGGCGCGAAAGGCTTGAAAGCCTATTGTTTCCAAGGGGGTGAAGGCCTCTTTGAAGTGCTGCTCATCATGCCAGCATGCCTCACAGAGAATCACAATGATGTTTGAGGGGGGAGCTGATGTGCCAGCACTGGATTCTTTCAAAATATCAAATTGCGCCCGTTCTTCGGTCGAGGGCTTCGGGGGCATGCGGCGTTGGCTTGTTTGAACTAAATGGGTAAGCAGGCCATTTTTTCTAATATTCCTGGGCCAGTCCCACACGACATAGTTGATGTCTTGGCGTGTTAATTCAAACTGCGCTAGGTGGCTTAACGGTGTATCTATGCGATTCAAGTAGGGGTGCAGGGACAGCACAGAGAAAAGGGTGGCCAGCACAATCCCTGTCTTTTTTAAGCGTGCTGTTCGATCAAGCCGCAGCAGTAGCACAAGCCCGGCAATGATTAGTAATGCATAGATTATGTGGGACTGGCTTATGTAGTGCGGCACAACTGACAGATTGTCAGTGCGAGTGATATCTGTCCAACTAAGCGGTTCGGTCGTCAGCGCCTGCTTGGTGTTACTGACTTCTGTCAGCAATAAGGAGACCCCTGCCGTCAGGGCCCCTGCGACCGTACAGGGTAGAACTACCCGCAGCAGAAAGTAGAGCGCAAATAGTGGGGCCATGGAGAGGGCCAGCGCAAGCCATCGATATTGGCCTGCCTCATCCAGAAAGAGAAAATCCAGATGGTCCTGCAAAAGATAGTGCTGGAAGTACCCCAGCGCGATAACAACAACCAGATCAATGAGTCGTGTTCTTATCATGTCGTAAGCGAATAGCCCGGCTCGAGGGCCGGGCTATTGTCAAATGAACGTAGGGACGTTCGAGCTTAGCTTGTTTCTCCAAACAAGTCATATTCACTGGAATCCGTAATGCGCACACGCACCATCTGGCCGGGTTCCAGTTTTTGTTCGCTGGTGATGAAGACGTTGCCGTCAATTTCGGGGGCGTCGGCGCTGGAGCGGCCAACGGCATCACCGTCTTCGTCGATCTCATCAATCAGCACGTCCATTTCGCGGCCCACTTTGGCAGCCAGGCGAGCGGTGGAGATGGCTTGTTGATGCTCCATGAAACGTTCCCAACGCTCTTGTTTGACTTCGTCGGGGACGATGCCGTCGAGCTTGTTGGCGGGGGCGCCTTCCACGGGGGAGTATTGGAAACAGCCGACGCGATCCAGTTGGGCTTCGGTCATCCAGTCCAGCAGGTATTGGAAGTCTTCCTCGGTCTCGCCGGGGAAGCCCACGATGAAGGTGGAGCGGATGGTCAGATCCGGGCAGTCCTGACGCCATTGCTTGATGCGAGACAGGGTGCGGTCTTCAAACGCAGGGCGCTTCATGGCGCGCAGCACGGAAGGGCTGGCGTGCTGGAAGGGGATATCCAGGTACGGCAGCACTTTGCCCTCGGCCATCAGGGGAATGATATTGTCCACATGCGGGTAGGGGTAGACGTAGTGCAGACGCACCCACGCACCCAGCTCGGACAGGGCGGCGCTCAGATCCAGCATGCTGCTCTTGACGGGGCGACCATTCCAGAAGCCCGTACGCTGGCGGATGTCCACGCCGTAGGCGCTGGTGTCCTGCGAGATCACCAGCAGCTCTTTGACACCTGCCTTGACCAGACGCTCGGCTTCGCCCAGCACCTCGCCGACAGGACGGCTGACGAGCTTGCCGCGCATGGACGGGATAATACAGAAGCTGCAGCTGTGGTTACAGCCTTCGGAAATCTTCAGGTAGGCGTAGTGACGCGGGGTCAGCTTGATGCCTTGTGGCGGTACCAGATCAATATAGGGATTGTGGTCCAGCGAGGGTGGGGCGGCTTCACGCACGGCGCGCAGTACCTGCTCGTATTGCTGGGGGCCGCTGACGGACAGCACCGAGGGGTGTACGTCGCGAATCAATCCTTCGTCCACACCCATACAACCGGTGACAATGACACGGCCGTTCTCAGCCAGTGCCTCGCCGATCGCTTCCAGCGATTCAGCCTTGGCGCTGTCGATAAAGCCACAGGTATTGACCACCACCACATCCGCATTGTCGTAGCTGGGGGTGATCTGATAGCCGTCGGTACGCAGCTGGGTAAGAATTCGTTCGGAATCGACCAGGGCCTTGGGACAACCCAGGCTCACGAATCCGACTTTGGGGGCGCTCATAGAGGGTCCTTCTGGAGCTTGAGGGCTCGAAATTGGGAAATAGGCTTGATTTTACCGTCCCATGCCCGGATGCGTGCGTATCTTGTGCGTTTGAGCCCGGTTTATGCGGCAAATAGTGCTACAGTCGCAGTCATATTTTTCTTTTCTAGCGGTTGTTCTGTGTCCGACGCCCATCTTTCTCCCTCTTTGCCCCTGTCTGAAGTCATGTTGCTGAGTGCGCGCAATATTGAAGGCGTACTGGCAGGCAAGTCCCTGACTGAAAGCCTGGCTGCAACGCCAGCGCCAGCCCGTGCGGCGGTGCAGTCTGTCAGCTTCCATGTTTTGCGCCGTCTGGGCCATGCCCGTCAGATCCGTATCACGCTGGTGCCACGCCAGCCCAGCAATACCTGGCTGGATGCCTTGCTGATGGTGTCGCTGGCCTTGCTGGATACAGCCATGCGTGTGAAAGAGGATGCCAAGGCTTTTGAGGATCGCCCGGATGTGCCGGTCTATGCCGTGCATACGGTGGTGGATCAGGCTGTGCGTGCGGCTGATAGCCAGGCTGCGCTGCGTCTGTCCAAGGGCTTGGTGAACGGGGTGCTGCGTCGCTTTACACGCGAGCGCAAGATGATCCTGTCTCAGGTGGAGAGCCGCCCCGAAGCACGCTGGAATCATCCTGGCTGGTGGGTCAAGGAATTGCGTCGTGCTTACCCTCGTGATTGGGAAGCGTTGTTGCAAGCGGCCAATCGCCCTGGTCCTTTGACCTTGCGCGTGAATCAGCGTCGTTGCTCGGTGGAGCGCTTGCAGGCGGTGCTGACGGAAGCCGGTATTGCGTCCAGCAGCCCCGGCACGGGTGCCGTTACCTTGGACAAGGCCATGCCGGTTCAGGCGATTCCTGGGTTTGATCTGGGCTGGTGGTCGGTGCAGGACTGGTCGGCTCAGCAAGCCGGTCTGCTTTTGCCGGTCAAGGATGGCATGCGCGTGCTGGATGCGTGCGCGGCCCCGGGTGGCAAGACCGCTCATTTGCTGGAGCAGGCGGATGTTTCCTTGTTGGCCCTGGATTCGGACGGCGAGCGTCTGGAGCGCGTAGGTCATAACCTGCGTCGTCTGGGCCTGGCCAGCGACAAAGTTCAATTGAAACGGGGCGATGCGGCTCGTCCTGCTCAGTGGTGGGATGGGCAGCCCTTTGATGCCATCCTGGCTGATGTGCCTTGTACCGCTTCGGGTATTGTGCGTCGTCACCCCGATATTCGCTGGTTGCGCCGCGAGTCGGACATTGCCGATACCGCGCGTTTGCAAAGCTCTATACTGGATGCCTTGTGGTCCACATTGCGGCCCGGCGGGCATTTCCTGTATTCGACCTGCTCGATTTTCCCGGCTGAAGGGGAGCAACAGGTCGAGGCATTTTTGGCCCGTCACCCCGAGGCGCAGCTTTTGGACTCTCCTGGCCAGATTTTGCCCGGCGTTGCGGGACGATCGCTGGCAGATGGCGACGGTTTTTTCTACGCCTTATTTACGCGCCCGGTTTGACTTGTCACAATTAGGGCTCTGACTTTGTCCTTTTTGCGGTTAATCACGATGTGGCGCGTTTTTCTGTCTTTTCTGCTGATTTTCAACTGCGCGCTAAGCTCGGCCAATACCATTGTGCCGGTCGCTACGTCGGGAGAGCGGGTCGTCAAGGTCGAGCCCCATATTCGGGATGAAAAACTGTATATCGACGCGGATGTCGAATTCGAGTTAAGCCCGGAATTGCGCACCGCTGCCGAGAAAGGGGTGCCGCTGTATTTCACGGTTGAAGTGGAATTGGCCAAACCCCGCTGGTACTGGTTTGACAAAAACGTTGTCAAAGAACAACAAACTTGGCGGGTCGTGTATAACGCCCTGACCCGTCAGTGGCGCGTGGGCACCGGGGACCTTTCTCTGCCCGAATCCTCCATGAACGACGCATTGGCCATGCTGCGGCATATTCGCGGCTGGGCCGTGGCCTATGTGGCTGATCTGGACCGCGACCAGGAATACCAGGGTCGTGTGCGTTTGCGCCTGGATACCTCTTTGCTGGCCCGTCCGTTTCAAGTGGACGCCATCAATAGTTCTGCCTGGACATTGGCTACTCCATGGAAAACCTTTTCCTTTTCCGTCTCCGTCGACGAGCCCCAACCTTGATACGTTGGATCTTGCGCACCGCTCTGTTCGGAGCGGGTGTCAGCGCGTTGGCGCTGTTTTCTCTTCTTGTCTGGTCTACGGGTAACGCTTCGCGCTATGCGCAGCAGTATGACTTGCTGCTGGTGCTCAACGGTGTACTGGCCGCCACGCTGATTTCCTGGGTGCTGTTGCTCACGATTCGTCTGTTCAGACAAATACGCCGGCGTCAGTTTGGTGCCCGCATGACGGCGCGCTTTGCCTTTTACTTCACCTTGATCGGCATTATTCCGGGGGCGCTCATCTACCTGCTCTCGGTGCAGTTCATGTCGCGCTCGATCGAGTCCTGGTTCAACGTGCGGGTGGATACGGCCCTGGAGTCGGGCTTGAGCCTGGGCCGTGCCGCCCTGGATTCGCAGCTCAATGAGCTGGAAGGTCGTGCCAATGAAATGGTGTCGGCACTGAACAAGGCGGATAGCGCGCAGTACAGCAGCTTGCTGATCTCCTTGCGTGAGAACAGCGGGGTGACGGAGGCAATGGTGTTTTCGGGCAATGGTCGTCTGATTGCCTTTTCCTCGGGCCGTTACGACACGCTGCTGCCTGATATGCCGCCCTCCAGCGTGATGAATCAGCTGCGTATTGCAGGCCGCTATTCGGCTGCCGAGGTGGATGACGATGCGCCTGTTCACGACAACGGCCTGGACGAAGGCGGGGTTCCCGCAGAGTCCACAGGTTTGCGTCTGCGCACGGTTCTACCATTGGCCGATCCCAATCGCTTTGCGGCAACCTTGAGTGGCACGGCAGACTCGCGCTGGCTGCAGGTCATTCAGCCTGTGCCGGACAAGATTGCACGCAATGCCAACCAGGTGCAGCAAGGTTTCCGGGATTATCAGGAGCTGGCCTTATCTCGTCAGGGCTTGCGCAAGCTCTACGGCATAACGCTGACGCTGGCCTTGATTCTGGCGGTGTTTACGGCTGTGGCGGCTGCCTTGGCCTTGTCGCGCCGCCTGACGCGTCCTTTGCTGACATTGGCTGCCGGTACGCAGGCGGTAGGGGTAGGGGATTACCGGGCTTTGCCTGAGCCACCTGCCAAAGATGAAGTAGGCCAGTTGACTCGCTCTTTCAATGCCATGACTCGGCAACTGGATGAAGCGCGCCGCATGGTCGAGAAAAATCGTCTGCAGCTGGAACGCTCCAATATGTACCTGGAGTCCGTGCTCAGTAATCTGTCCAGTGGTGTACTGGCTTTTGACGAGATGTTCCGTGTCACCATGTTCAACCAGGGAGCGCAGCGTATCTTGCAGGTGGATTTGCGCTCCATCAAGGGGCGTCCTCTGGAAACGCTGGAAGGGGCCATGACCTTTGCCTCGGTGATACGTGAAGCCTTTTCCACGCATCAGGCCATGGGCTCGGATCATCCTTACTGGCAGCAGCAGTTTGAATTGGAAATGCAAGAAGGTAATGAAGCGCGTGATACTATCGTCACCGTTTTGGCCCGTGGTACCTTGCTGCGTGTAGATGGTCAGCCAACCGGGTATCTGGTGGTGTTTGACGATATTACCGACGTGATTTCCGCCAGCCGTCTGGTGGCCTGGAGCGAGGTGGCTCGACGCCTGGCACACGAGATCAAGAACCCGTTAACGCCTATTCAGTTGTCGGCCGAACGACTGGCCATGAAACTGGAGTCGCAGCTGGATGAAGTCCATGCTGCCATGTTGCTGCGCTATACCAATACCATCGTCAATCAGGTCAGTTCGCTCAAGAAGATGGTGGAAGATTTCCGAGAGTATGCTCGTAAACCGGCGACTCAGATGCAAGCTCTGAATCTGAACGAGCTGATTACCGAAGTGCTGACTTTATATGGTTGGGACCCGGAAGAAGGCATGGTCCGGGACGATGGTTATAGTGTGGCAATTGATGTGGAGCTGGACCCTGATTTGCCCATGGTTCAAGGCGACCCCACGCAACTGCGGCAGGTTATCCATAATCTGCTGGCCAATGCTCGTGAAGCGGCTGCCCAGGATCAATCACTTGACCAGGCGCATGTATTTGTTAAAACCATGATTGCGGGCGTAGAAGGTTCCGACTCTTCTGATGCGGTCAGTTTTGTGGTGTCAGATAACGGGCCAGGTTTTGATCCCCAGATGCTGGTGCGCGTTTTTGAACCTTACGTAACCACCAAGCCCACCGGCACGGGTCTGGGACTTGCTATAGTTAAGAAAATCATCGAGGAGCACGGCGGCAGAATCGATGTTTCCAATCGTCGTGAGGGGGGGGCTCGCATTTCCATCCTCTTTACCCGGCTTGCTGGCCAGCATATTCGTCTGGACTCTGGGCGGCGAGCAAACGATAATGCGTAAAAATCACGTAGGTGACGTTTTATGGCCAGAATTCTGGTAGTTGATGACGAAATCGGCATTCGGGAACTTTTGTCGGAAATTCTTTACGACGAAGGGCACACCGTGCAATTGGCAGAGAATGCCGCCCAGGCTCGCGAGGCACGCTTGCGGGGCCGCCCCGATCTGGTCTTGCTGGATATCTGGATGCCAGACACTGACGGTGTCAGCCTGCTCAAGGAGTGGGCTTCTCAAGGCTTGCTGGATATGCCAGTGGTCATGATGAGTGGCCACGCCACGGTGGATACCGCGGTGGAAGCAACCCGTATTGGTGCGGTGGACTTCCTGGAAAAACCCATCACCATGCAGCGCCTGCTCAAGACCGTCGCCTCGGGTCTGGAGCGTACCGTTGCACCCAAGGCGCTGGCAGCCGCTGCCCGCCCGGTGGTTCAAGGTGGTGATCGCCGCCCTGAAACCGCCACAATGGCTCCCGGTATGGCACCTGCCATGGCCGTCCCTGAAGTCGAGCAGGATGAGTCTCAGCTGGGTAGCATTTCTTTGGATCTGCCTTTGCGCGAAGCGCGTGACGAGTTCGAGCGCATTTATTTTGAATATCATCTGCGCCGCGAAAATCACAGCATGACGCGTGTGTCGGAGCGTACTGGTCTGGAACGCACTCACTTGTACCGCAAGCTTAAACAGTTGGGTATAGACTCGTCGCGCAAGCGTAACCAGTCTTGATACAGTAGTTACCAAATGCATGGCCAGTAAGCTTTTGGCCAGCTCTGGCGCTGCGGGTAAAAGCAGCCTGGGGGGTTTGGGATTGAGGCGGCCTTTTCAGGCCGCCTTGCCGTTTAGAGAGCGGCGACGGATGTCGCAGGCAGTGCCTGCAATTTGCTCACGGTATCCAGGCATGTACGGGCCGCTTCCTGGCCCTTGATCACAAAGTGACGGTGGAAGTAATCGTGGTGCTCTTTGCCATCATGGAAATGGTGAGGAGTCAGCACGACTGAAAACACCGGCACGTTGGTGCTGAGCTGGACTTGCATCAAGCCTTGAATCACTGCGGTAGCCACAAAGTCGTGGCGATAAATACCGCCATCAACCACCAGACCGGCAGCCACAACAGCGGCATATTGACCCGATTGGGCCAGACGTTGAGCATGCAGTGGGATTTCAAAGGCGCCGCCCACTTCAAAGAAGTCGATCAGGCTGCTGTCGTGGCCCATGGCTTTGACTTCGTCGATAAAACCCAGTCGGGCCTGATCCACAATGTCCTTGTGCCAGCAAGCTTGAATAAAGGCGATACGGGGAGCCAGAAGATTGGCTGGGGTAATGCTGTTCATGTTGGTTTCCTGTTTTATGACAACAAAAACAGGGCATGCAGGAAGCAGGATAGCTCAAGCCCATAGCAGGATGACTCCTGTACAGGTGCGTGAGCATATCCCGTTCTCTCTTTATCCGGACTATACCGTCGGCCCCGGAATCACACCGGGTCTGCTGTCCCTGACCTCAGGCCAGGCGCTCGCGGGCTAGGCTAATGCCATTACCGCCGGTGGGGACTTGCACCCCGCCCTGAGAACGTAGTTGGCCGGGGAGGCCAACCGGACGAGTTTACCGCTAAACCGTTTTTTTGTCAGAGGCGGGAGCCGCTAGTGGCAGCAAGAGCCTCAGAGTGCAGGGTGCGCTGGGCAGGAACTGGGCCTGGCCACCGTGGCGCAGCATAATCTGACGCACAATCGTCAGCCCCAGGCCTGCTCCTTTGCTGGCGCTGTCTTGCTTGTGAAAACGCTCAAAGGCCAGATGAGCTGTTTGCGCGTCCAAGGCTGCACCTTGATCGCTGATATCGATCGCGCATTGGTCTGGCTGTGGGTTATGCAAATGCAAGCTGACCGTGCCTTCGCCATGTGTCAGGGCATTGTCCAGTGCGTTGGTAATGGCTTCGGACAGATCGGCCTCGCAGGCTTGAACCGTATCGAGCGAACTATCATCGTGAAATTGAATCTCTCGATTGGTCTGTTCGAAAAGCGGCCATAAGTCTCCCATCACACGGCGGCACAACGGTGCCAGGGCTGTGTGGTCTGTCAGTTCCGTAGCCTGCTCCTGCTTGCGGGCCAGGCTGAGCCATTGGCTGACCAGACGCTGCAAGTGGGTAATATCCTCGCGCAGCAAATCCCAGTCCTGCTCGCTATGGTGTTCAGCCGTTTGCAGACGCAAGGACATCACAGCTAATGGGGTGCGCAGTTGGTGCGCGGCATCTGCGACCAGTTGTTGTTCATGGTGATAGGCCTGCATCAGGCGGTCCAGACTTTGATTGACGGCCTGTGCCAAGGGGCGAATTTCTTTGGGTAGCTCAGTGACTGGCAAGCGCAGCTCGGGTTGTGCGGGACCCAGCGTCGCAGCCAGATTTGCCGCTTGTCGTACCGGGCGCAAGGTCCAATGAATCAGCCAGGCGATCAACAACAGACCCAACGCACACACCGGCAGCCACAAAAGCAGTGAGCGCCACATGCGGGTTTGCAGCAAGGCTCCGATCAGCTCTCTTTCGCGCTGGTCTCGTTTGGCGACCATCAGGATTTCGCCACTGGGCAGCGTGACCGAAACCGACACCACATAGCCACTGCGATGCTTCAGCCTGAACAAGGCCAGCTCGTCTTCGGGCTGAGCAGGGCGCAGGCGTCGTGGACTTGCCAGACTGGATGAAGCCTGGAGCAACTCACCCTCGGCGCTGTACAGCGAATAGGACATTTCCCCACCGGCGTACTGACGCGGCAAGCTATCCAATGATTCCGAGGGTTTAAAGTCGCGGGCAATTTCCTCGGCCTGCAAAAACAGGCTGATGCGGCGCAGCTCGTCTCGTGTATCGAACAAGGACAGGGCCAGAGCGCAAAAGCCCAAGGCCAGCATCAGCAGCAGGCTGATCAGTAATCGCCCGCGCAGACTGAAGGCGCGCCTGCTCACAGAGCGCGCAAGCGGTAGCCCACACCGCGCACCGTGTCGATGCAAACCAGGGCATTTTGCTCGCGCAGCTTGCGGCGTAGTTTGGAGATCAACGCTTCGATGGCATTCAGACTGATGTCGGTCTGGTTTTGATAGAGCTGCTCCAGCAAATAATCCTTGACCAGCAAACGGGGGCTGGCCTGCATCAGCTCCAGCAAGAGCAGGCTTTCCCGCCGTGGCAACATCAAAGCTTGGTCATTGACCCAGGCTTGTCGCACTTCAGGCTCGAATCGTAGATTCGCGATCACCAGTTGCTGGTAACGATGGGGCGCAGCCCGCCGCAGGATTGCGCTAAGGCGGGCCTCCAGCTCAACCAGATCAAAGGGTTTGAGCAGATAGTCGTCCGCACCGCCACGCAGCCCTTGAATGCGATTGTGGACGGCATCGCGCGCACTCAAGATCAGGCAGGGCAGGCGCTGGCTGCGATCTGGACGATGCAGCTGCGCCAGAACTTCCATGCCGTCCATATCGGGCAATCCCAGATCCAGAATCAGGGCATCAAAGCTATGTTCTTGCAGCAGGGCAAGACCAATCCGCCCCGTCGTAGCGGTGCGAATTACATATCCCTGCCCTTGCAGATGGATTGCCAACAGGCTCAACAAAGGCCGGTGGTCTTCAATAATCAGAATAGTTTTCATCAGACTACGGTCAGAAACCGGGCTCATGATAGTAGCAAATAGAAATGAGTTTGGTTCGTATTATAAATAATGGAAGAATTCTGATGAAAATGAGAACGGGCCTGCGTTGGCCCTTGGCCGCCTTATCCTTGGCGTGCATGTCCGCCTGGGCTCAGGAACGCAATGAAGTTGAGCAGTTAAGTGCAATCTCGGTGACCGCCTCGGGATTCGCTCAGGAAGTGGTGAGCGCACCAGCCTCTATCACCGTGATTACGCGAGAGGAGCTGGAGGGGAAACGCTTTGAGTCTTTGGCCGATGCCTTGCGTCAGGTGCCGGGCGTCAGCATTTTAGGTGGCGACAAAGGGGCTATCTCGATTCGCGGCATGGAGTCCGAGCATGTGCTGGTCTTGATTGATGGTCGCCGCCAGGACATGCGTCAGATCACTATGAAGGGTGGGGTGTCTGAGGCTCTGGACATGAACTGGATTCCCCCGCTGGAAGCCATTGAGCGTATCGAAGTGGTGCGTGGCCCCATGTCGACCTTGTACGGCTCTGAGGCTTTGGGCGGGGTCATCAATATTGTGACGCGCAAAGTGGCCGACAAATGGCACGGCTCCTTGACCGGTGGCTATACCTTGCAGGACAGTGGTTCGGCTGGAAATAGCGGCTCGGCTGATTTGTACTTGTCTGGCCCCATCGTGCCGGGGCGCTTGGGCTTGCAGTTCTGGGGCTACCACAAGCAACGTCAGGAAGATCAGGTGTTGAATGGCTTTGCGCGTGCCAAACGTCAAAACGGTACGGTGCGTTTGTGGGCAACCCCCAATAACAATCATGAGTTCATGTTTGAAGCTGGCCGCACGACCCAGCATTTCTGGACCACCCCCGGCAAGTCATTGGCTTTGACGGGCAAGGCCAATGAAAACGAGTACGTGCGCGACAGCTATACGCTGGCCCATACGGGGCGTTGGGGCCGCTTTGATACGGAGCTAAGCCTGAACCGTGAACAAGCCTATCGCGATGGCCCCACTCAAAGCGCCCGCCCTGATCTTCGCAATACCGTGATTGATGGCAAGCTCACCCTGCCTTTGGCCGATCACATGCTGGTGGGTGGTTTTCAGTGGCGCAAAAGCGAGTTGAAGGCCGATGGCTACTACGCCAATCCGAATGGCGCAGGCGTGGATACTTCCGTGCGTGAATACTCCCTGTTCCTGGAAGATGAATGGAGCCTGAGCCCGTCCTTTGCTCTGACGGGCGGGGTGCGCATGGACGACAATGAGTTTTATGGCCGTCACTGGACTCCCCGTTTGTACGGTGTCTGGAGTGCGACGGATGCCTGGACGCTGAAAGGCGGGATCGCCAAGGGTTTCAAGTCTCCGACCATCATGCAAAGCAATCCGCAAATCGGTTTGCCGCAGCGTGGCGGTGCTTATACCTGGGGCAATCCGGATCTGGAACCTGAGGTCAGCACCAACGTAGAACTGGGCTTGTACTTTGACGATGGCGGACCGTTGAGCGCCAACGCTACTTTGTTCCACACCCGCTACAAAAACAAGATCGCCAATACCGGCTCGCGTCAGCTGTACTACCCCGATGGCCGTCCTGTGCCACCGGACCCGTATACCAACAGCATGTATAGCACCTACTTCAATATCACTGAAGCACGGGTTCAGGGTCTGGAACTGGGCTTGGCCTATCGCTTTAACGAGCAATGGAAAGTGCGCGGCAGCTATACCTTTACGGACTCCAAGGTGCGTAATGGCAGCGCCACTATCCTGGGCTTTGGCTACCCGCAGTCTGAAGGACAGCCCTTGGTGGCGACCCCACGCAATATGGGCAGCCTGACCGTGGACTGGACGCCGAATGAAGCCGTGTCAGCCTTCTCGACCTTGAACGTGCGTGGTCGGGAAACCAATATTTCCTGGGGACAGGGCGGTGCTGTCAGCGAAAGCATGGGGACGATTGCTACGGTGGATCTGGGAGCCAGCTGGCGTGCCAGAAAAGATCTGAGCTTGAGCGCGGCCGTCTATAACCTGACCGATCGTCGTCGCGACTCGGGTACCAGCGGAGCCTATTCCTATGCGGAAGATGGCCGCCGCTTCTGGTTGCAGGCCGAATACCGCTTCTAAATGCGGTTTATTCCTGGGGTTTGGGGCGGCGGCTGATTGTGGAGATCGGCACGCTGACCTCGCCCTGGGTGCTGCGACGGCTACGAGCGCGCCAGGCGTGCCCGTACGCAATTTCCAAGCTCAAATGCAAGGTGCCGTCCATATGGCGCTGTTTCTCCAGCGCATTGAGCAGGCGTTGACGCCAGGGCAGGGTGCTCAGGCTGGCCTTGCGTTGTGGGTGCGGATTGCCGCCCAGCAGACGCAAATCATCCAGCAGTTTTTCAGCGCTGCGGTAGGTTAGCGTCACGACCTCCTGATCCATCACGGGATCAGCAAAACCGTTTTCCAGCAACAGATCGCCAAAGTCGTGCATGTCCACGAATTCCAGCGTTTGGGTGCCCAGATCCGCTTGCTCCATGGCACTGCGCAGCTCGGCAAAAGAGCCGGGACCCAGGCAGGAGAACATGACCAGCGTCTCGGGTTTCAGCAGGCGGTTCCATTCAGCCAGGACTCGATGCGGTTCCGGGTGCCAGTGCAGTGCCATGTTCGACCAGACCAGCTCCTGGCTTTCTGCGGGCAGGCCGCTGTTGGCCATATCGGCCTGAACCCAGTTGGCAGCAGGGGTAGGTTGGTTGCGCAGTTTTTGCCACAGGCTGGGTTTGGATTGGTAGCGCTCGCGGGCAACCTCCAACAGCTTGGCGCTGCGATCCAGACCGGTGTAGTTCATATCCGGGTAGCGGGAACGCAAAGGCTCCAGCGCGTGGCTGGCACCACAGCCGGCATCCAGAATATGAGTGGGTTGCAAGCGCACCAAAGCCAGCCGGGACAACATCCGTTGGGCGACTTCACCATAAAGAAACTGAGCGTGATCCAGGGGAGCGCGGCGATTGAATTGCTGCTCGACGTGGGCGGAGTTGATTGGTAAAGAAGGTAACTGGGACATAGTTGCGCGGACGTTGCTGGCCTGGATCAGTGGCATGTGCTGTGATCGAATCAGCCTGGCTCTGAAAGGTAATGATCTATTATGGCGCATCCCCTGTTTCGGCGCGAGCCGACCCACCGTCTTGTAGGGATTCCACTGTTGGCACGGCCTTGTGTGCTGTGCGGATTGCGTTCGCAAAGTGGCGCACTGTGCCGCTTTTGCCGACACGCGCTGGCAACACCCGCCCAGGATTTGCGCTGCCCTCGTTGTGCTTTGGCCTTGCCGCCCTTGGCTTTACTGGCCTGCCCGGATTGCGGAGCAGGGCAATTGTCCCTGCAAGCGACGGTTGCCGGATTCGATTATGAACATCCTGGCGATATGTTGATACATGCGTTTAAAATTTCCCGTCGGCTGGAAATGGCAGCGGTGTTGGCGGAGCTGATGGTGCAGCAATGGCGTAGGCATGGGCCTGTGCTGAACGCCGCTTGCTGGGTCATTCCAGTGCCTTCGCAGCGTAAAGCCTTGCGCCGGCGGGGCTTTAACCCGGCAGCCGTGCTGGCCAGGCGCGTGGCGCATTCATTGGGATTGTCAGCTCGTTTGCATATCGTCGTGGCGCAAGCACGGCATGAGCAGGCACAGAAGAACTTGGGGCGTCAGGCTCGCAGGCAGGCCATGCGGGGTGCTTTTAACCTACGGGAGTCGCTACAAGGTTGTGATGTGCTGTTGGTCGATGATGTGCTGACCACAGGAGCCACTTTGGATGCCCTGGCACGGGCCTGCCGTTTGGCGGGTGCACAGTCTGTTTATGCCTTGGTCGCTGCACGAGCTCCCTGGAAACTGAAGGCATCCTAGCCCTGTATACTTCCTCGCTTGTTTGCGGCTTTTTCTGCACTTTTTAGGTTTTTCATGTTTCATATCGTCCTGGTTTCGCCCGAGATCCCCCCCAACACGGGTAACGTCATTCGACTGGCGGCCAATACAGGCTGTGTCCTGCACTTGGTGCGGCCCCTGGGCTTTGAGCTTGAAGACAGCAAGCTGCGTCGTGCCGGGCTGGATTATCACGAGTGGGCGCAAGTGAAGGTGCACGACAGTCTGGAAGAAGCCCTCCAAGCCACGGGCTCCGCGCCTGATCGCGCGTTTGCCCTGACTACACGTGGTAGCCATTTGCTGGCTGAGCAAAGCTTTCAGCCGGGTGATGTATTTGTATTTGGCCGCGAAACTGCAGGCTTGTCTGCAGAACAACTGGCTTTGTTTCCCAACGAGCAGCGGATTCGTCTGCCCATGTTGGCGGGGCAACGCAGCTTGAACCTGTCCAATGCCGTGGCGATTTGTGTTTTTGATGCCTGGCGGCAAGCGGGTTACGAAGGTGGGGTTTAAGCTTGTGTAGAGACAGGCCGCCAGGGTGTAGTCCTGGGCGACGCCACGTTTTTCATTGAACTGCGCGTATTTATTTTTGAGTGATGGCTGCAAAGAAAACGGCCCCGCAAATCTTGAATTTGCAGGGCCGTTTTTTTCGATCGTGTCCTTACTCCAGCGACAGATTCAGGCGTTCAATCACTTCATCCCAACGAGCCTTGTCGGCAATGATCTTGTCCGTCATCTCCTGCGGGGTGGAAGGCTCGGACGAGAAGTAAAAGGCGTTGAGCTTGGCCTTGATGTCGTCGCGTTGCAGGATGGTGGTGATTTCCTGGTTCAGGCGTTTGACCACATCGTCCGAGGTATTGTGGGGCACAAAGAAGGCGTCCCAGGAAATCGCCTCGAAGTTTTCCAGACCGGCTTGTGCCATGGTGTCCAGACCGGGCAGCAATTCGCTGGGCTGCAAGGAGGTTACGGCCAGAGCTTTCACCTTGCCCGCTTCAACCTGGGGCATGGCAATGCCGGGCACCATGAAGGCGGCGTCAATGTCGCCACCAATAATGGCGGTCAGGATTTGTGGAAAGCCCGAGTAGGGGATTTGTTCCAGTTTGATATCAACCGCATGTTCCAGCATGGCCATGGCCAGGTGGGCCGAGCTGCCGGGACCAACTGAGCCGTAGTTCAATTCGCCAGGACGAGATTTCGCCAGGGCAATGAACTCTTCTACCGTGTTGGCGGGCGAGTTGGCCGGCACGACCAGCACGTTGGGGCTGGTGCCAATCATGGAGATGGCCTGCAAGTCTTTCAGCGGGTCATAGCCCAGCGAGGTCTTGTACAGGGTGGGAGCGGTCACCATGGGACCATTGATGGTCAACAGCAAGGTGTAGCCGTCGGGCTTGGCATGCGCCACAAAGCGCGTGCCGATATTGCCACCAGCACCAGGACGGTTATCAACAATGACAGTTTGGCCCAAAGCTTGGGACAGGGGCTCGGAAATGGCACGGGCCAGGGCGTCAGGCGAGGAGCCTGCTGGAAAGGGCACGACCATTTGAATCGGGCGCTCAGGCCAGCTGGATTGGGCCAGAGCCGATTGAGCCAGCAAACCAGTGCAGGCCAGCCCCAGGACGGAGCGGATCAGAAGATCACGAGAACGAGCAAGCAATGACATTGTTTTATTCTGAGTAAGAGACGGTTGACTGCAGTTCTGGCAGCGCGGGTGAAGTGCCAGATCGGGCAGACGAAGGTATTAGTGGCCTTCCTGCTTTGCCTCGCGGGTAAGCAAGGCGTGGACAGCTTCGCGCGGGGCCAGTTTTTCAAACAGGATTTGGCAGACCGCGGCGGTAATCGGTAATTCAATCTGGTGCGCTCGGCCCATTTCCAGAACCGAACGGGCACAGCGTACACCTTCAGCGGTAATGCCGGTGGCCAGGATGCTGTCCAGGCTTTCACCAGCACCCAGCGCCAGGCCTACTTGGCGATTGCGGGACAATTCGCCCGTAGCCGTCAGGACCAGATCTCCCAGACCGGCCAGGCCGGAGAAGGTTTCTGCTTGACCACCCAGGGCAACACCCAGGCGCTGCATTTCAGCCAGGCCTCGGGTAATCAGGGCAGCACGGGCGTTATGGCCCAGGCCCAGAGCGTCGGCAATGCCACAGGCAATGGCCATGATGTTTTTGACAGCGCCGCCCACTTCCACGCCGATCATGTCGGTGCTGGTGTACAGGCGCGCTTGCTTGCCATGCAAAGCCTCCAGGGCAATGCCGGCCATATCAGCAGGTTCGCAGGCCAGTGTCAGCGCAACAGGCAGGCCTTTAGCCACTTCCAGGGCGAACGAAGGGCCAGAGAGCACGGCACGGCCTAGCCAGGGATGGTCGGGCAGGCTTTCACGCACAATTTGGTGGGGTAACAAGCCGCTTTCCTGATGGAAGCCTTTACAGGTCCAGACCAGCAGGACGGGATGGCGGCGTGTGGCAGGCAGGTACTGCGCCAGATCCACACAGGTTTGCGCCAGGCCACGCACAGGCACGCCCAGAATCAGCAGGGCAGGGCCGGTGTCATCAGCCAGGGCAAATTCCATGACTTGCTGCAGGCTGTCGCTGGCCTGTAGCGAGTCGGGCAGCACGACATCGGGCAGGTAGGCTGGATTGCGATGATCCTGCCCGATGGCTTGTGCGGTTGATGCTTTGCGCGCCCATACCATCGTGGGAGCCTGGGTGCTGGCCAGAGCGGCCAAGGCCGTTCCCCAGCTGCCTGCGCCCAGGACTGCAACACGAACAGGAGTGTGCGCGTTTGACATCATCAGGCCTGCAAAGGCTGGCCGTCAGCGGGGGCGGCTTGCTGGGCCAGACGCTGCTCGTACAGGGACTGGAAGTTCACTTCAGTCAGGTGCAGGGCAGGCAGGGACGTGCGGTTGATGGCGTCGGCCACGGCAGCGCGCAAGTAGGGGTACAGCATGGTGGGGCACACAATGCCCAGCAGGGGTTCGAGCTGCTCTTCAGGAATGTTGGCAGCTTCAAAGATACCGGCTTGGGTGGCTTCCACCAGGTACATGACCTTGTCGCCAATGCGTGTGGTCACAGTAGCGGTGACGGTGCTTTCGTAGACGGTGTCAGCCAGGCGTTGGCCGCCCACATTGATGGACACTTCCACGGAAGGGGCCTCTTGCTCCAGAAAGATCTGGGGAGCGTTGGGCATTTCGATGGACAGGTCTTTGATGTAGGTGCGCTGCAGGCTGAAGCTGGGTTGTTGAGCTTCTTGGTCAGCGGCTGGGGTGTTCTGGTCGGCCATGGGTGATCCTATGGGATAAAAAAATTGTTAGAAAAAAAATCAGGCAGCCAGCAGAGGCAGCAGGCCACCTTCGCGGTCCAAAGCGGCCAGATCATCGTAGCCACCTACATGGGTGTCGCCAATGTAGATTTGGGGAACGGTACGCCGACCGGTGCGCTCCATCATGAGAGCGCGCTGTTCGGGCTCGCGATCAATCATGATTTTATTGATTTCAGTTACGCCGCGTTGCTTGAGCAGCATTTCAGCGCGCACACAATAAGGGCACACCATTGTGGAGTACATCGTGACTTTTGCCATGAGAGCCTCGTAGAAGGGGGAGCTTACGATTTTTTGACGGGCAGACTGGACTGCAGCCAGCCTTGAATACCGCCTTGCAATGTGTAGGCTTCGTTGATGCCGTGCTTGCGCAGGACGGCCACGCTGCGCGGAGCGCTGCGACCGGTATCGCACACCAGAATGACAGGCTTGTCTTTGGGCAGTGTGCTGGCCTTGGCGTCAAGGTCGGCAGCAGGAATGTTGCGAGATTGTGCAATTGCCCCGGCCTTGAACTGATCGGCGCTGCGCAGATCAATCAAAATAGCGTCTTTCTGGTTTACCATCTGTACCGCTTCCGAGCTTGAAACTGCGCGTCCCGCACGGCCTTTGAAAAAGCTGGGTATTAACAGCATAATGCCGGCAAGCACCGCAATTGCTAAAATTAGAAGATTGTTCTGACTTAAGATGAAGTCCACGTTAAATCCTGTTGATTACCAAGAAAAGCAAGAAAAAAGGGCAAGATCACACGATTATAGAGTGGCGCCAATTTTTCAACCTCGAGGCTGTTTTTACCATGTATAAACTTGTACTGATGCGGCACGGCGAAAGCCAGTGGAACCTGGAGAACCGGTTTACTGGCTGGACCGATGTCGATCTTACCGAAACCGGGCGTCAACAGGCAAAGCAGGCCGGTGATCTGCTTAAAGAAAACGGTTTTGAGTTCGACCTGGCTTTCGCGTCGGTCCTCAAGCGCGCTATCCGTACCTTGTGGATCGCCCTGGATTCGATGGACGCCATGCACACCCCCATAGGTTTGAGCTGGCGCCTGAACGAACGCCATTATGGTGCTTTACAGGGCTTAAATAAAGCCGAAACCGCACAAAAGTACGGTGAGGATCAAGTCCTGGTCTGGCGTCGTGCCTACGCAATCGCTCCCGAGCCCGTCGCTGAAGACGATCCACGCAATCCGCGTTTTGATGCTCGCTACGCTCGTGTGCCAGCTGATCAACTGCCTCGCACCGAGTGCTTGCAAGACACCGTGGCCCGCGTGGTTCCTTTCTGGGACGAGTCTATTGCTCCTGCAATCCGCTCCGGCCGTCGCGTTCTGGTGACGGCTCACGGCAACAGCTTGCGCGCGCTGATCAAGCACCTGGACGGCATCTCTGACGAAGACATCGTTCACCTGAATATTCCTACCGGCCAGCCTTTGGTGTACGAGCTGGACGAAAACCTGCGTCCTATCCGTCATTACTACCTGGGCGACCAGGAAGCGATTGCGGCTCAGATGCAAGCCGTGGCCAATCAGGGCAAGGCGCAGTAAATAATGTGGCGCTACAGCGTTTGCCTGTTGCTGGCAGCCTGGACCTTACCGGCCCTGGCTGCTGATCCGGACTTGGCCGCCCGCCAGGCCCAGGCTCAAAAGCAGCAGGCAGAGCTGCGCCAGAAGATCGAATCGCTGCGCAAAACCATCGACACCAGCGAAAGCTCGCGTCGTGACGCCGCCAATGCCTTGCGCGAATCCGAGCAGGCTATTTCCGATATCGATCGCACGCTGGCTCAGATTGAGCAGCGGCAGGAACAATTGCACCAGCAGCTAGGTACGCTGGGCAAACAGATCAGCGAACAGCAAGTGATCAAAGAGCAACGTCAGCAGGAGCTGGCCGAGCAATTACGAGCACAATACGCCAATGGTGTGTCGCCCTGGTCTGCCCTCTTGTCGGGTGATGATCCCAACGCCATTAACCGCGAATTGCATTACCTGGGCTATGTCTCGCGTCAGCAGACCGAGCAGGTTCATAAAGTACGTCGCACCGTAGAGCGTCTGGATCGCTTGCAGACCCAGGTTGCCGCGCGTGAGAAAGAGCAGGAGCAACTGGCCAAGGAGGCCGCGGCTCAGAAGGAAGCTCTGGAAGAACAAAAAGAAAAACGAGCCAAGGTGGTGGCTGACATCAGCGCCGAGCTGGAACGCCAGCGCGGTCAGGCTGCCAACCTGCAAAGTAATGACAAACGGCTGGGAGATTTGATCTCCGGCCTGGAAACTGAAATTGCTCGACAGGCCGAGCTGGCCCGTCGCGCCGAAGAACAACGCCGACGGGAAGCGGCGCGCCGTGCAGAGGAAGCGCGCAAAGCCGAGCTGGCTCGTCAGCAAGAGTTGCAGCGTAAAGCCAAACAAGAGCAGGCCGCCCGTGAACAGGCGCGTCTGGAGCGCGAGCGGGAGTTGCTGGAGCGGGCTCGTGCCACGCAACCGCCTTTGCCTGCGGCCTTGCCATCTAGCAAGCCGGAACCTGCTGCGCCACAGAAGCCAGATCCGGAACCCATGATTCCGCGTCCACCGCTGACCTACACGCCGCCGACCGCGAACGAGCGTCTCTTGTCAGACAGCCTGGAAGCGTCGTCCGAGCCTAGCGAGCCGATCAGCAAACCAGCCGCTCCCAAAGTGCGCGAGGTTCAGGTCGTTGAGGAGCCCGTCGAGCAGGCATCTGCTCCCGCCTTGGAACCAGAAGGTGGTTTCCAGGGTCTGAAACGTGGCTTGCCTTATCCGGTACGCGGCGAAATGCAAGGCAAGTTCGGGGCTGAACGTCCTGATGGCGGCATTTGGCGCGGTATTGTGTTGCGAGCACAGGCCGGCACCACGGTTCGCGCGGTAGCTCCAGGCCGAGTGGTTTTTGCCAGCTGGATGACCGGTTTTGGTAATTTGCTGATTATTGATCATGGTCGCGATTACTTGAGTGTCTATGCCTATAACCAGAGCACCCTCAAGCAAGTAGGCGATATTGTGGGGCGTGGGGATGCGGTTGCGCGGGTGGGAGCCACCGGCGGCCAGGTTGAACCCGGCCTGTACTTTGAGTTGCGCCATCAAGGCAAGCCAATCAATCCGCAGGTTTGGTTAGGTTCCTAAGCCACTTTTGCCTGCGGTGCTTACGTTTGCTCGCATTTGTTGCGCGGGGTAGCGACTCCAGCCCAGTTCACGCTGGTCGACGCTTTACGCTACTCTTATAATGCATGGTCGGGTCAGCTCCGGGAGGTGGCCCCGTCTTGAATCTGAAAATAATGGGAATGTGCATGAGCACTCGAAGGATTGGCAGCATTGGTCTAGTGGCAGCAGGTGCTGTGGGCGGTATCTTGATCAGCCTGGGCATTACTGCGGTCGCTCAACGCGGCGAGCCATTGCCTTTGCGCGAACTGCAGCAGTTCGCCAATGTGTTCGCTGCCATCAAGAACACGTATGTGGAGCCCCTGACGGATCAGGCCCTGGTCAATAACGCGATCAAGGGTTTGTTTACCGATCTGGATCCGCACTCGGCCTATCTGGATGCCGACGCTTTCAAGGAAATGGAAGCCATGACCCAAGGCGGGTTCGGCGGTCTGGGCATAGAGATTGGTAGCGAAGACGGGATGCCTAAAGTTATCTCGCCTATCGAGGATACGCCTGCGGCGCGCGCCGGTATTCTGGCGGGCGACATCATCACGCACATCAATGGCAAACCCACCAAGGATTTGAGCCTGAATGATGCCGTCAAGCAAATGCGTGGCGAGCCCAAAACCTCCATCAAGCTGACTATCCGTCGTGCCGGACGTGACAAGCCGCTGGAGTTCAACCTGGTGCGTGATGTCATCAAGGTGCGCAGTGTGCGCTCCAAGATGCTGGCTGACGATGTGGCTTATGTACGCATTGCCCAGTTCCAGGAACGTACCGCTGCTGATCTGGTCAAGCAGTTGTCCGAAGTTCATAAAGGCCCAGGCGCACCAAAAGGCTTGGTGATTGACCTGCGTAACGACCCTGGTGGCTTGCTGGAAAGCGCGATCGGCGTGACTTCCGCCTTCCTGGATTCGGGTGATCTGGTGGTTTCCACCAAGGGCCGTATTCCTTCCTCCAACCGCGAGTACTACGTCAAATCCATGCAGTCCGTTCTGGGCGAGCTGGATACGGACGCGGATGTTCTGAAGAAACTGGATTGGCTCAAGAACGTGCCTATCGTGGTGCTGGTAAACGTGGGTTCGGCCTCGGCGTCGGAAATTGTGGCCGGTGCTTTGCAAGACCACAAACGCGCCACCATTATCGGTAACCGCACCTTCGGCAAGGGCTCGGTGCAAAGTGTGGTCCCTCTGTCCGAGGAATCGGGCCTGAAACTGACGACTGCCTTGTACTACACACCTAACGGTACTTCCATTCAGGTAACGGGTGTCCAGCCGGACGTGGTCGTGGATGACACCGCCCAGGGCAATCTGTTCCGCCTGCCGCGTGAAGTGGACTTGAAGCGTCACCTGGTCAACAGCAAGGTGGATGAAACTACCGAAGAAGAACAGCCTGATCTGGGCATGAGCCCGGAGTTCAAGATGTTTGAATTCGGTGGTGACGACGACTTCCAGTTGCAGCAAGCGCTGAACCATCTGGCTGGCCGTCCTGTGATCAAGAACGATCCAGCCAAAGTAGCTGCCGCCAAGGAAGCCGCTGCCAAGCGCGAGAAGGAAGTGGAGTCCGAGTCGCCGGAAAAAAAAAGTCCCCTGAGTCAGCAACCCAGCGTTGAGCGGTTCCGAATCACCCCCAAGGGGCTCGAACCGGTAAAGCCGTAAACACAGGTTCCTGACGTGGAAGATCAGCAATTACTGCGCTATGCGCGGCATATTCTGCTCGATGAATTCGGGGTAGAAGCGCAGGAGCGAATTCTGGCTTCTCGCATCCTGGTCGTTGGAGCCGGGGGACTGGGTTCCCCCGTGGTGGCTTATCTGGCGGCCTCGGGTGTGGGCTCCATCATTCTGGTGGATGATGATCAGGTGGAACTGAGCAATCTGCAGCGTCAGATTGCTCACACCACCGATCGTCTGGGCTGGGACAAGGTTGAATCTGCCAGGCTGCATATCGAGCAGCTCAATCCCGAAGTGAAGGTGACACCCGTCGTTCAGCGTCTGGACGAAGCGGGCTTGATGCATTGGGTTCAGCAAGTGGATCTGGTGCTGGATTGCTGCGACAACTTCGCAACCCGCCATGCGATCAACCGTGCCTGCGTGGCATTACGTAAACCTTTGGTGTCAGGTGCAGCGATTCGCTTTTCGGGTCAGGTCAGTACTTACGACTTGCGTCAGCCCGAAGCTCCTTGCTACCACTGTCTGTTCCCTGAAGCGGACGACGTCGAGGAACTGCGTTGCGCCACCACAGGCGTTTTGTCGCCCTTGTTGGGTATGGTGGGCAGCGCACAGGCGGTTGAAGCCTTGAAGCTGTTAGGCGGCTTCGGAGAGCCTTTGGTGGGCCGTTTGCTAAGTGTGGATGCCTTCAATATGAATTGGCATACCGTACGTTTCCGCAAAGATCCGGCTTGCCCGGTATGCGGTTCAGCGGCTGAACACGCCGATCACGCTTGATCTGTTTCTGATCTCTGCTTCACGACTTCAGGCCATGAGTATGAAAATGGCCTGGTGTGATGCCAAAGCGCCGTCTAAATTGGCGGTGAAAGTAGGACAGATCTGAAAACCCTACTGAATAGGCTATTTGCGCCACCGTGTTTGACGGTGTCTGGCGCAACAGCTGTGCGGCTGCATCCAGCCGCAGCTGCATTAACTGGGCTGTAAAAGTACTTCCCTGTGCTTTGAACAGTTCCTGAACGGTACGCGGTGCCATACCCAGGTGCTTGGACAGGGCCGCAATATTCAAGGCGGGATCACCTAGTCGATCAGACAGATAGCCCAGTGCATCTTCGTACCGAGCCGCGCTTGGAGCAGGCGGGGCAGAGCGCCGCTCGTTAATGCTCATGGCCAGCAGGTCGCGCAGACAACGCCAGGCCTGATCGTGCTGATTCGCCCGCAAGTCATCGGCAGACAACAGCAAGCCTTGCAGATAGTGCTCCAGCAAGTGCAGGCTGGCGCCTTGCGCCAGGGGCTGGGCGACCACGTCATTCAAAGGGCCGGTATAGGGCAACAGCCCATCCAGCGGCAAGCGCAGCGTGGTCATGATGACCTCGTCCACAAAATCCAGTGTGAAGGGGCTGGTGCCTATATTCAGGCTCAGGCTCCCGGCGGGGAGCCATTGCTCACGCCCGTTCTGAATCAGGCGGCAGTGGCCTTGTTGATGCACATTCAAGAACAACCAGGGCTGATCCGTTTGCGGCCTGCTTGTGCTGACCCGATAGGGCTGAGCGGTCAGCCGGTTGATCGCTACCTCCCCCAGACGTTGCGAGCGCAAGGTGCCATGAAAGTTTTGTCCGTGGCACTGCGTTTGCACATGCTGAAAGGACAGTGAAATGGCTTGAGTCCAGAGCTTGGCGCCTTGTCCGGGTGGCAAAGCCTGCGTATCCCAGTGGTAGTTCGTGCTCATGCGTTTTTTTCCGTCTTCTGCGCCATTGTCCAGATTGGGCTGCGCCCCAGTCCACGACACAGAGAGGCATTCGGCTCAAGAATAGTATCTAAGACAGTACTGCATGGTGAGCTATGGCGCACCTCGGTGGCTATCGGGTTTAACCATGAAGGGTGCCCAAAGCGCACCTGGAGACAACACAGGAAAGGAGCAGTCATGACAGAGCAGCTAAAGCAGGTCTACCCCTACATCAACGGACAGGCCTGGAAATCAGAAGGTCAGTTGCATAAGGACCTGGTCAATCCCTATACGGGCAAACCGCTGGCTCGCGTTTTTCTGGCGACCCAACAGGACATTGAAGAAGCGCTAGCCAGTGCAGAACGTGCACAGCGCATCTGGGGCAAGATGCTGGCCCGTGAACGTGAAGCGATTTTGTGCCGTGCGGCTGACATTGTGGAACGCCGTCGCGACGACATCGTGCGTGTGCTGGTTGAAGAGGGCGGTAACGTCTTTGGCAAGGCCATGTTCGAGTGCGATTACATCGTCAGCACCTTCCGTATTGCCGCCGGTCAGACCCGCGATATTCGGGGTGAAACCATGCCGTCGGACCTGCCAGGGCGTATTTCCATGAGCATTCGTCGTCCTTTGGGCGTGGTGGCTGGGATCGGGCCTTTCAATGCACCTTTGCTGCTCAATGGCAAGAAGTTGGCCCCGGCACTGGCGGCGGGTAACAGTTTCATCCTGAAGCCTTCGCCGCATACGCCTATGGCTGCCTTGATGTTTGCCGAGATTCTGGAAGAAGCCGGTCTGCCTCCCGGTGTGTTGACCGTTCTGCTGACCACCGACGAAGCTCTGGGCGATACCTTG
The DNA here is from genome assembly GCF_030515105.1 of Alcaligenes sp. YSL9. Taxonomy (NCBI): domain Bacteria; kingdom Pseudomonadati; phylum Pseudomonadota; class Betaproteobacteria; order Burkholderiales; family Alcaligenaceae; genus Alcaligenes; species Alcaligenes sp. YSL9. The sequence goes on from NZ_JALXJU010000003.1 coordinate 435,056, forward strand.
TTCTCTGATCCGCGCGTCAAACTGGTGACTTTCACGGGCTCGGCTCGAGTGGGTCGTATCCTGGCGGATCTGGCTGGTCGCCATCAAAAGCGCATTGTGCTGGAGTTGGGTGGTAAAAGCCCGGTCGTGGTGCTGGATGATGCCACGCTGGATTACGCTGTGCGCTCCGCCGCTTTCGGCATCTATTTCAATCAGGGCCAAGTGTGCATGGCCAACTCGCGCATCATTGTGGAGCAGGGCATTTACGATGCGTTCTGCGAAGCCTTTGCCAAGCAGGTGGCTCGTATTCCTGCTGGTGATCCTGCTTTGCCACAAACCGCGGTTGGTCCGCTGATCAGTTCCGAACAGGCTGATTTTGTGCAGGCCCACATTCAGGACGCCGTCTCCAAGGGGGCCACCTTGCTGGCAGGTGGCGGCCGCGAAGGCAATGTGATCCAGCCTACGGCCTTGTGCGATGTGACCCCGGACATGCATCTGTACCACGAAGAGACTTTTGGTCCTGTGGCTGCCATCTACAAGGCGCGCGACTACGAGCACGCCCTGGAAATGGCTAATGATACTTCCTACGGCTTATCCTCTGCCATTCTGACCAACGATCTGCAAAAGGCCATGGATTTTGCCGAGCGTATCGAGGCAGGTTCGGTCCACATCAACGACAACTCCTTTGATGATGATCCGAATGCGCCTTTCGGTGGCTTCAAGGACAGTGGCTACGGCAAGGAAAATGGCCGCTACTCGATTGCGGACATGACCGAATTGAAGTGGGTCACCATTCAGCAAGGGGAGCGCCAGCTGGCGTTCTAAGCAGGCCTAGGGACGTGGCCAGTTCTTGACCAGTTGTGCGATGCGGTTGATGCGATGGTCAACATACGGGCTGCGTCCATGATACAGAGCGCTAAATGGAGTGCCTGCGTTATAGATATGGATGGTTTGCATCCCTAACTGGCGGGCACTTTTCAAATTGCGCAGGGTGTCTTCGACCAGAACAATGTCGCGGGCCTGGGATTTCAGCACGGCCAGAGCCTGCTTCATCAATGCCTGAGAGGGCTTGGGGCGATAACGGCCTTGCAGCTGCATATGCTCGATGGCCCATAGCCCGTCAAAGACAGGCAGCAGATTCAGGGCTTTCAAGACGCGCTGTGCGTACTCCAGCGGTGCATTGGTCAGCAGCAGTTTGTAGCCAGGCAGACGGCGCAATTGGTAGGCCAGGCCTGGTTCGGCGCTGATCAGGGAAGGCACGTCAAAGTCGTGAGCGTGTCTCAGGAATGTCGCCGGGTCTGCTCCGTGGTGGCGTTGCAGGCCGATCATGGTGGCGCCGTAACGTTTCCAGTACTCCAGACGCAGCCGGTCGGCCTCGTCCATATCCACGCCCAGCGTTTGCGCCACGCCGATGCGCATGCGTCCATCAATCGCCTGGAAAATGCCTTTGGAGGCATTGTGCAGGGTGTTATCCAGATCAAACAGCCAGATGGTTTCATCTGGCTGACAGGCTGACAAAGGCCGTGCCCAGGCATGGGCACGGATAGGAGCGCGCACGGATTAGTGCGAGCTGATCATGGTGCCCACACCACGGTCAGTCAGGATTTCCAGCAACAGGCAGTGAGGGACACGGCCATCAATGACATGTACGGAGTTGACGCCATTGCGCGCTGCATCCAGGGCCGAAGAGATCTTGGGCAGCATACCGCCGGAGATGGTGCCATCAGCGAACAGTTCGTCGATGGTCTGAGCTGACAGGCGACGCAACAGTTGACCTGCCTTGTCCAGCACACCGGGAGTGTTGGTCAGCATGACCAGTTTTTCAGCGCTAAGCACTTCGGCCATCTTGCCGGCAACGACGTCGGCATTGATGTTGTAGGCCTGACCGTCCTCACCGTATCCAATTGAGGAGATCACGGGGATGAACTGATCGTCCTGAAGGGCTTTGACCACTTCTGGCTGGATGCTTTCAATATCACCCACAAAACCAATATCCAGCAGCTCGCCAGGATGCTCGGCATCCGGCAGCATTTTCTTGGTGACGCGAATCATGCCACCGTCTTTACCGGTCAGGCCCACGGCCTTGCCACCGGCTTCATTAATCATCATCACGATGTCTTGCTGCACCTGCCCGCCCAGCACCCACTCCACCACTTCCATGGTTTCGGCATCGGTGACACGCATGCCCTGAATAAAGGTGCCTTCTTTGCCCACTCGCTTGAGCGCGTCATTGATCTGGGGGCCGCCACCGTGCACCACAACGGGGTTCAGGCCAACCAGCTTGAGCAAGACGACGTCATGGGCAAAGCTGCGCTGCAACGCTTCTTCAGTCATGGCGTTGCCACCGTATTTGATGACGACGGTCTTGCCGTGGAAACGACGAATATAAGGCAGGGCCTCGGACAAAACTTCTGCTTTGACGGTCGAGGAGTAATTCTGCGAATCTGTGGTGCTCATTGATGCGCTCACTTGAAGAAAACCCGGGTCCACTGCTGGTACCCGGGGTTATGTGGCTGGGGGCAGAAACAGGCTTTTAGCTGCTGGCCAGGGCTTTTTCGACGGTGGCAATGAATTCCTGCTTGTCGTAGTTACCCAGGTAGCGCTTGATGATGTGGCCCTGTTTGTCGAGTAAAAAGGCAGTGGGCGTCAAACGGACGTCCCCAAAAGCCTTGGCGATTTCGCCCTTGTCGTCATGGACAACCGTGAACGGCAGTTGGCGGGATTGGGTGAAGTTGCGCACGTAGTTGATGGGGTCGTGCTTCATGGCCACGGCCACAATATCAAACCCTTTGCCAGACATGGCATTGAAGTTCTCAATGTTGTCAGGCATTTGCGCCACGCAAGTGGTGCAGTCCGTGGCCCAGAATTTCACCAGGACGACCTTGCCTTGCAAGTCTTTGGTTTCAAAGTGCTTGCCATTCAGATCGGTAAAGGCGACATCCGGGGCGCTGGCCTTGGTGCTGCCGGACATGGTCCAGACGCCCAGACCCACGGCAATGGCAACAGCAAGGGCAATGATGACTACTTTTTTCATTGGACGGGCATGACTTCTACAGAGGAGGCGGGCGCAGGCTCAGCTGCAGGGGCCGCTGTGCCAGAACTATTGCTTGGCTGATTATTGGTGCTCAAAGGCTGTGCCAGGCTTTCGGCGCTGACGTATTCAAAGAGCTTGGCCACCTTGTTCACGCCAGGGACGCTGGAGGCAGCAATCGCGGCGCGTTCGCCTTCTTCACGGGTGACGCGACCCAGCAGATAGACCACGCCACGCTCGGTGGTGGTGGAGATCGTGCGGCTGGGAACGTCTTTGGCGTTCAGCAAGGCGGTGCTGACTCGGGTGGTGATCCAGGAGTCATTCGAGCGTACGCCCAAGGGGGTAGGTTCACCCACACGCAGCTCGTTGACCACGCGGTTTACCTTATCAACTTTGGAAACCAGGCGAGCGGCTTCTTCCTTGTCGGCCTGGGTAGGCACATCACCCGTCAGCAGGGCAACCCCGGCGTAAGACGTAGTATTGATGCGGCCTTCCTTGTTTTCCAGCAGGCGGCGTGTTTCCGCACCGGCTTTCATGACAATGGTTTTGTCCTCGACCTGCTCGCCCGTAGTGCGGCGGTCGGTAGCGACAACGGCGGTTGTGGCAGCAGCGCCGCCAACTACCAGCAGACCGCAACCGGTCAGCGTAGTGCTGGCCAGCAGGGCGGCCAGAATCAAACGGTGTTTCATAGTGGATCTCCGAGCAGCAGCGCATCAATGCCATCGCACATGGCGTGCAACAGAACAATGTGTACTTCCTGAATACGCATGGTTCGATCGTGCGGGACGCACAGATGGATGTCGGTATCCGAGAGCAGATCGGCAATTTGTCCGCCGCCCTTGCCAGTCAGGGCAATGATGACCATATCGCGCTCGCGAGCCGCTTCGATGGCGCGGATTACGTTTGGCGAATTGCCGCTGGTGGAGATGGCCACCAGAATATCGCCAGTCTGGCCCAAGGCACTGACCTGGCGTTCAAAGATGCTGTCAAAGCCATAGTCATTACCCACCGCCGTCATGATGGAGGTGTCGGTATTCAAGGCAATGCCAGCCAAGGGCAAACGGTCGCGCTCAAAGCGGCCCACCAGCTCAGCTATAAAGTGCTGGGCGTCGGCTGCTGATCCGCCGTTTCCGCAGGCCAGAATCTTGCCGTCGTTGGCCAGGGTGGCAAACAACAGCTCGACAGCGGCGGCCAAAGGTTCGGCCAGTTCGCGTGTGCTGGCTTTGAGAGTATCGACGGAATCGTCGAAATGCGAAGTCATTAAGGCGATAAGGTCCATAGCGCGCATTATCGCACGGAGAATTTCCCCGTGGGGCAGGCAGATCGTGTCATGTTGAAAAAAACGCCACGGTATTGAAACCAGATGCTGTAACAGGGCCGAAATACGGCGTGGCGGCTGGGTTTTTTGTATAGGACAGCGTTCTTGTCTGAAAATTCCCAGGGTGGCTTTGCTATTTTTTATTTTTCAGCGCTGCTCGAAGGCGTTCTGGATCCAGGTCAGGGTGTCGTCTTCAATGGCGATAACGTCAAATCGGCAGGCGGGCAGCCTGCCCTGGAAATAGCGCTGGCATAGCGTCGGCAGCCATTGTTGGGCTGTCAGGATCAAGCGCCGTTGCTTGTCCCGGTTTACACTGGCAAGCGCTCCGCCGTAGCCCTTGTGATTGCGCTGGCGCACTTCCAGAAAGACAAGATGATCTTGATGCCACAGAACCAGGTCAATCTCCCCAAAGCGAGCACCCAGTTGACGGGCCAGAATATGGGCACCCTGCGCGGTGACATGATCGCAGGCGCGCTGTTCAGCCTGGTCGCCGCATTGCTGGCTGGGAGAGCGCCGTGGCCTGTCCTTTCTGGCTGCAGGACGACTACGCTGTTTGCGCCGCAGTTGCCGGTTTTGAGCCTGGCGAGCGTATTCAAAGGGATTCATAGGGATACACGATGATCAATAAGCAGGATCAAGCATGAGCGATACCGAAAACCGAACAGGGAATGCCGGCGTCTGGCAAAGCATGATGGACAAGGTGCAAGGTCAGGTCTGGCCACAGTCTTGCCTGTATGTGGTGGCCACGCCCATTGGCAATATGGGAGACCTTAGCCTGCGCGGCTGGCAGGCGCTGGAACTATGCGACATTATTGCGGCAGAGGATACGCGGGCAACCCGTCCTTTCCTGCAGGCTTGGGGCATACAAACGCCTTTGATGGCGGCGCATCGCCATAACGAGGCCCAAGCCGCTCAGGCAATTATCGAGCGTCTGGAGCAGGGGCAGCGAGTGGCCTTGGTATCGGATGCGGGTGCGCCTGCTGTCAGTGACCCCGGTGCTCGCGTCGTACGTTCAGTGCGGGAGGCGGGCTTTCAGGTGATTCCTTTGCCCGGTGCCTCGGCAGTTATTACCGCCCTGATGGGTAGTGGTGCAACCAGTGACGAGAACCCCGCTTTTGCTTTTGCCGGTTTCATGCCGCCCAAAACTGTGGCGCGCCGTAAGTGGCTGCAGCATTGGTCCAGCCTGGGTATGCCGGTATTGATGTTTGAGTCCCCTCACCGTTTGCGTGCGGCCTTGCGCGATATGGAAGAGGTGTGTGGCCCGGAGCGCGAACTGACTTTTGCACGTGAACTCAGCAAGCGTTTTGAGCAGATTCATACCGTGCCTTTGGGGCAGGCCTTGGGCTGGCTGGATGAAGACAGCCATCGCGAGCAGGGTGAATTTGTCCTGATTCTGCATGACGCTGTGCGCGAAGTGGACGAAGATGCGCCTGCGCTGGATGCCACTACAGAGCGCTGGATGAAAGCCTTGCTGGAGCAGGTCTCGCTGCGTGATGCAGCCCGGATTGCCAGCCAGGCGACCGGAATTCCTCGTGATGTTCTGTATGCCTGGGGTCTGGCGAACTCGCCCAAGGACTAGGGCGCCTGGGTTTAGCGAACGGCAACCGAAGGGCTCAAGCCAGTTTGCTGCTGGATACGGTAAGCCGCGTTAATTGCTTCGGTCCGATTCTGATACGGGCCAATTTGTACCCGGTACAGATCGTTGTGCATCTGTACTTGGGCATCGCGATACTCTATCTGCGCAATCTGGCGATTCAACTGCTGTGCCAGGGCAGCCGCATTTTCACGGGCAGAAAAAGCGCCAAATTGCAGGTAGACCCGGCTTTGGCCGGACGGGGCCTGCGGCTTGCTGGTGGCAGCGGGTGAGGACTGCACAATCAACTGCTGATCGCTGGCGTCGCTGCTCCAGCTAGGCGAATCGTCCAGCTCCACCTCTATGTCTTGCTCAGACAAGGCGGCCAAGGCGTCCGGCGTGGGCTCCAGCTTTTCGGTAATCACCAGGCTGGATTTGGGGGCCGGAGCGGCGGGAGCCGGCTTGGGAGCCGGAGCCTCGGCAAGTTCAATGTCACCCCGGCCAAAACTGCCACTCCGTATTTCTTCCTGTGTGATGGATTCAACCACCACGGTGCCGCTGCCGGGCGCAATCAAGTCCAGCTTGGCGGCGGCAACGTAGGACAAGTCGATGATGCGTGAGCTATGAAATGGCCCGCGGTCGTTAATACGCACAATGACGGATTTGCCTGTTTTGGGCCGGGTCACGCGAGCATAGCTGGGAATGGGCAAGGTGGGATGCGCCGCCGTCATGGCGTACATATCGTAGGTTTCGCCATTGGCTGTTTTCTTGCCGTGAAACTTGCGTCCGTACCAGGAGGCGGTGCCGGTCTGGGTAAAGGCTTTGTGTGAAGTGTGGGGAACAAAGCTTTTGCCGAGCACGGTATAGGGGCGGGTATTGCTGCGGGCGATGGGTTCTATTCGGGGAACTGCGTCGGGGGTGGCTTGAAGATTGGCTGGGATGCGGGCGTCGGGGCCATCGTCTTTGTAGTAGCCCCCGCCTCGGGGAGCTGAAACGGTGGCCCCTGATTTGGCTTTGGGCTTGGCGCGTTTGGGGCTGGAAGCGCATCCAGCCAATAAGGCCAGGATGCTCAGGATGGCGCCTAGTTTGCGTACAGTTGGGCTCATGGGACGGGATTAATGGGCGGTTGATTGCGATGGCGCACCAGCAAGGGGGCGTAATCAGCAAAACGCAGCGCCAGTTGTTCGGTAACGTATACAGAACGGTGCTGACCGCCGGTGCAACCAATGGCGACCGTCAGGTAGTTGCGGGTGTCCTGCATATACAAAGGCAACCAGCGACGTACAAAGCCGGCGATGTCATCCACCATGGTCTCGACGGAACCGAATTGGGCCAGCCATTTGGCTACTGGTTCGTCGCGGCCTGTCATGGGGCGCAGCTCCGGGTCGTAGTGGGGGTTGGGCAGGCAGCGAACGTCGAACACCAGATCTGCATCGCCGGGCACGCCACGCTTGTAGGCAAAGGATTCGAAAGTCAGCACCACGCTGGCGCGGTCGGCCTGCACCAAATCCCGAATCCAGGCGCGTAATTGGCCAGGGGTTAGGTCGGTAGTGTCGATGATGTGGCCCAGCTCGCGCAAGGGGGCCGTCATTTCACGCTCAACGGCAATACATTCTTCCAGGGAAGGCGAGCGGCCATCCTGACGCAAGCGGTCTGTCAACGGATGACGACGGCGTGATTCCGAGTAACGCTGCATCAGCGTGTGATCGCTGGCGTTCAGGAACAGGACGCGCAGGGAGTAGCCTTCTTCATTCAGTTTGCTGATGACACCGGGAAGGATGTCCAGATCACCGGCGCCGCGCACGTCAATGGCAACGGCCAGACGCTCCAGCCCTTGTTCGGCAGAGCGCTCGACAAATTCGGCCAGAAATCGGGGTGGCAGGTTGTCGATGCACAGGTAGCCGGTATCTTCCAGCAGGCGCAAGGCAACTGATTTTCCCGAACCGGATATGCCGGTAATCAATACAACTTTCAGCATCGTGGCAAAGGGCTCCGAGTCGCCGCCCGTCGGGCAGCGTTTAGGTGAAACAGGACAAAGCTGTCAGGGCCGTTAAGTGCCAACCGGCCCTTGAGCGCCTAGTCGTCGCGACTATTCATGATAGCCAATGCCTGGCGCTCGATGAAGTCGCCCATGGTATCAATGCCGCGGAAGGCCAGAATGGTGTTGCGCACGGCGGCTTCCACCAGCACGGCCAGATTTCGGCCGGCTGCCACTTGAAGCATGACGCGTTTGATGTCCACCCCCAGCACTTCCTGGGTCTGGTCCTGTGTAGGCAGACGCTCGAAGCTGTCGGGGTTGGAACGAACCAGGTGCACAATTAGTTTAAGCTTCATTCTACGACGAACGGAGGTTTCGCCGAAAATGGTGCGAATGTCCAGCAGTCCCAGCCCGCGTACTTCCAGCAGGTTCTGCAGCAGGGGCGGGCATTGGCCGTCAATCATGTTGGGAGCCGTGCGGGACAGCTCAACCGCATCGTCTGCAACCAGCCCGTGCCCACGGGAGATCAGCTCCAGTGCCAGTTCACTTTTACCCAGACCGGATTCGCCGGTAATTAGCACGCCCAGACCCAGCACATCCATGAACACGCCATGCATGGTGGTTTTGGGGGCCAGACGTTTGCCTAGGTAGATGCGCAGCAAATCGATCAGTTGGGCCGCATCGATAGGGGTGTAGAGCAGCGGCACCCCTTGGGTTTCGCAAAACTGGATCAGATCGTCGGGCGCAACGGCGTCGTTGGCAATGAACAGGGCAGGAACACCGCCTTGCCTGAGATCATCCAGATGATGCAGGCGACGTTTGACGTCAAAGCGGTTGTAAAAAGAGAGTTCTTCAGGACCGAAAACCTGAATGCGGCCAGGGTGGATCAGGTTCAGGTGGCCGACCAAATCCGCGGCAGAGGCGCCAAGATCGGGGATGGGGCGTTGGGCAGCTTGTTTTCCGGCTGCCCAGCTTACCTCGAGCTTGTCATGATTATCATTGACCAGTTCTTGAACTGTCAGCATCGGGGTGTTCCGCGTTGAGATCAGGGGTCTGGGTCAGGAGTTGGTGGATTTGAACAGGGTCCGTTTCCTGGGCCAGCGCCTGGCGGATGTCCTGATCGGCCATCAAACGGGCGATCTCGGCCAACAGGTCCAGGTGAATTTGAGTAGCCGTTTCGGGAACCAGCAAAAAGAACAGCAAGCTGGCGGTACGACCGTCGCTGGCATCAAAACGCACTGGTTCGGCCAAGCGCATGAAAACGGCACAAGGCTCTTTCAAGTCCTTGATGCGGCCATGCGGGACGGCTACGTCGTGGCCAAGGGCAGTGGAGCCCAGACGCTCGCGAGCGATCAGGCTATGGAAAACGGCTGTCCGGGCAATGCCGTGATGGTTCTCGAAAATCAGTCCGGCTTGTTCAAAAGCGCGCTTCTTGCTGGTAACAGCAAGATCCAGAACCACGTTGGACAAAGGCAAAATACGCGACAAGAGATTCATGACGGCCATTATAGGGGGGAATGTTTTTTAGCTAAACATTTTTTGGATGGCTAACAACAGGCGGACACTGTGCCAAGAAACACAAAACCCCGAACTTCTGAAAGAACGGGGTTTGTCGGCAGGCGGCTATGCCTGCTGTAACAGTTCGGCGTGATCAGGCTGCCGGAACTTCGAGCCGCTTGGCGGGCTCATGCGCATGGCTGTTTGCCTTTTCCTTGTATTTCAGAATCTGGCGGTCGATCTTGTCGGCTAGCAGATCGATGGCGGCATACAAGTTTTCGTCTGAAGAGGCGCAGTGTATATCTTTGCCGGGGACACGGACGGTCACTTCGGCATTGTGCTTCAGGCGTTCAATGGAAAGCATAACCTGCGAGTCAACCACGTTGTCGAAGTGCTTTTCAATTCGACCAATTTTGCTTTTGACGTAGTCGCGAATGGCAGGAGTTATGTCAAGATTACGGCCAGTGATGTTAAGGCTCATATAGGCTCTCCGTAGTAGTCAAACAACATGTTTCAGAGGGGGGAATATCTTCGTGTTTAGCCTCCTTACTACTGATCTTGGATATTCCAGTATACCTATATGTTGGTCAGATAACATGACCTGGATCAATCTGCGGTGTGCAGGAAAACCCTTGCTCCGACAGGCCCCGTTACAGGGCCACAAGTCGGCTTACATTCGGAAGTTCGAGCCCAGGTAAACCTTGCGCACGGCTTCGTTATCGATGATCTCGGACGGGTGCCCGCTGGTCAGTACCGTGCCTTCGCTGATGATGTAGGCGCGGTCACAGATGCCCAGGGTTTCGCGCACGTTGTGGTCGGTAATCAGCACACCAATATTGCGGCCTTTCAGAAATTGCACAATGCGCTGGATTTCAATCACGGCGATCGGGTCCACCCCGGCAAAGGGTTCGTCCAGCAGAATGAAACGGGGGTTGCTGGCGAGCGCTCGGGCAATTTCTACGCGGCGGCGCTCGCCACCAGACAGGGATAGGGCGGTATTTTGACGAATGTGCGCAATTTGCAGCTCGCTGATCAAGGTTTCCAGGCGCTCGTTGATGTCGTTCTTGCTGATGCTGCGGCCGTTATCGTCCAGTTGCAGCTCCAGCACAGCGCGGATGTTTTCTTCGACCGTCAGGCGGCGAAAGACGGACGCATCCTGGGGCAGATAGGACAGGCCCAGCCGTGCCCGCTTGTGCATGGGCATGGCGGTAATGGGCGTGCCATCAATTTCAATACGGCCTGCATCGGCGGGCACAATGCCTACAATCATATAGAAGCTGGTGGTTTTACCAGCCCCGTTCGGGCCTAGCAGGCCCACCACTTCGCCGCTTTCCACATTCAAAGAAACATCCTGCACGACCGTACGTTTGCCGTAGGTCTTGCGCAGTCCTTGTGCAATCAAGCTGCCTTTGGTCGAGTGGCTGGCGCGAGTAGGGGTAGACGGGTTGTTAGAAGCAACCATGATTCAAGGGGGTCCGGGCTATTTGCGGGGGGAGGACTTGCGTTGGCATTCGGCCAGAGCAGCATCGGCATTGGCGCGTGGGCGGGCCACAGAGCGGACCCGGCCATCACGTGTGGCGGAGTCCGAACCACCAAAGGCTTGGTACGTGCCATCTTTTTGGCGGTAGATAATGCGCTGGCCCTGGACAGAGTCCTGCAGCTTGCCGCAAACATAACGATTGACGACTGCCTTGCCAATCAGCTCGACCTCTTCGGTTTTGCCGTTATAGATAGCTCGGACACCTTCGGCGACCATCAGTTCAAACTTGGCCGGGTCTTCCTGACGAATAGTGACACGGGCGCGCTCGGTCACCGTTGCGGTGCCATGCTGGAAACCTTCCGCGTCCTGCTCGATGGCCAATTGGTCAGCCATCAAGGTCATGGCGCCACGGGTCAGGATGATGTTGCCTTTGTAAATGGTCTGCTTGGCAATATCGTCGTAAGTCAGGGTATCGGACAGCACGGAGGTGTCCGGTTCGGCGGCAGCAGAGGCAGCCGCTTGGGCCAGAGCAGGGGCCGTAGGCAGCAAAGCCAGGCTGGCAGTGCTCAGGCACAGGGCCAGGGCACCACGCAAAAGGCTAAGAGAGAGCTTGGGCTTGTGGCCCAGGCGGGCGCTGTCAGGCGTGGTCATGGAGGGGAATCCTTAGAGCTATTGGAAGAACGCGCTTTTTGTGTTTGTTGGCCAGAGATTTTAACGTCGGATTCCGACATGACGTTCAATTGGCGAACGCGATTATCGTAACGCATCCCGGTACCGCGCATGGTGGATTGGCCGTTGACGACCAGGGCCGGTTCGTTGGTGTACACCACGTCCTCTTCGGGCAGGATGATCAGCACTTCGCTGCGCACGTCCATCGCCTCGTCATCAGGTGTGGCCTGGCGGTGAATATGGGCATTGCCTTTCATGGTGATGGTGTCCCCGCCTGCATTCATATGTGCCGTATCGGAAGTGGCAATGGTCAGGGGCGAATCGGCCCGGTTGCTGACCGCGCGTGGGGAAGTAATGTCGTGCGAGTCGTCATCCGGGTAGTGATAGGCAATCTTGCCATCCAGGCGGCTGATGGCCATCCCGGTTTGGTCGGAGCTGATCATGGTGAAGTCGCGCGCCCAGGAGTCGGGTTCGTGGGTAATGCGGCGCGGCGGGTCAATGGCGACCGAGCTTTGGGTGTAATCGACCGCCCACAGCGTTGCCAGCACCAGCAAGGTCAGCAACAACAGGGAAATGACGGTGGGTAGACGGTCACGCATGATTACTGGATGACTCCCGTGGTCTTCAAAGGACCACCTGTAATAAAGGGCGCAAGGCGACCCTGGGAGGCCAGGATGGCATCACAGCATTCGCGCACTGCGCCGTGGCCGGCGGGCTGTGTGGCTACCCAGCTGGCAATTTGACTGATATAGAAGGGGGCTTCAGGCACGCTGGCGGAAAAACCCACGCGCTGCATGGCGGGCAAGTCGATCAGATCGTCGCCCATATATCCCACTTCACTTAGGGACAGGCCGTTTTCCTGAGCCAGTTGGGTCAGGATGGCAATTTTGTCGCGTACGCCCTGGTAAACAAAAGGAATGCCCAGTTCGGCAGCGCGACGCGATACGATGCCGCTTTCGCGTCCGGTAATCAGGGCGACATGAATGCCGCTTTCGCCCAGCATGCGTAAACCGTGGCCGTCCAGAGCGTGAAAGCTCTTGAACTCCTCGCCGTTCGCGCTGTACCACAGGCGTCCGTCGGTCAGCACGCCGTCCACGTCAAACACCATCATGCGCAACTGACGTAATTGGGTGCGCACGTTCTCGGGCAGCTTGGCCAGAATTTGAGCTTCAGCGGGATGGAGCGGGATGGTGGGCGTATTCATCATGATCAGATTACCTTTGCAGCCAACAGGTCGTGCATGTGCAGAGCTCCCAATAGTAGCCCGTTTGTGTCCAATACCAGCATTTGGCTGATACGCAGGGCATCCATTTGCTCGGCTGCTTCAATGGCCAGGGCTTCGGCGGCAATGCTGCGCGGTTCGCGCGACATGCCTTCAGATACTGGCAGATTGCGTATATCGCCGGCACGAGCAATCAGGCGGCGCAGGTCGCCATCGGTGAACATTCCAACGGGGTGGCCTTGTGCGTCCGTGACAATAGTCATGCCCATGCCTTTGCTGGACATTTCTATCAGGGCATCGGGAATCAGGGTCTCGGGGGAGACGATAGGCAGTTGTTCGCCGCTGCGCATGATGTCGCGCACAAACGTCAGTAGTTGACGGCCCAGCGCACCACCGGGGTGGGAGCGGGCGAAGTCTTCGCGGCTAAAGCCTCGTGCTTCCAGGCAGGCAACGGCCAGTGCATCGCCTAATACCAAGGCGGCTGTGGTACTGGCCGTGGGAGCCAGGTTGAGTGGGCAGGCTTCATGTTCTACATGGGCATCCAGATGCAGGTCGGCATTTTGGGCCAGTTCGGACTGGGCATTGCCGGTGATCGCAATCAGTTTGGCGCCCATGCGGCGAAGCACAGTCAGCACCGTGACCAGTTCCTGGGCCTGCCCAGAGTAGGAAATGGCAATGACCACGTCCTGCTTGGTAATCATGCCCAGGTCGCCGTGCAAGGCTTCGGCAGCGTGCATGAAAAAAGCGGGAGTGCCGGTCGAGGCCAAGGTAGCCGCGATCTTGCGCGCTACGTGGCCGGACTTGCCTATGCCGGTCACCACCACACGGCCCTGACAGTGCACGAGCAGTTTGGTGGCTTCTACAAAACTTTGGTCCAGACGCCCGCCCAGCGCTTGTAACGCGTCAACTTCAATGGCGAAGGTGCGTTGTGCCGAGGACAGGATATGTGCGGGGTCTAAAAGTGCCGGTGTATTCATGGCGAAATTGTAAACGTGAAGTGTCTGCTTGGCATGTAGATTTGCAGGAGGCAAATTGTAAGGTCAGATGGCCTTGGACCAGTGGCAAGCCGAATAGTTTAGGGTTAAGATACGTCTTGTTTTGTAATTTCAGTAATTACTGAAAATTCAGGAAGCCATGAATCTAGGACCACAGGCAGAGCGTTTTATTCTGCACTTTGGGGAGATGGGCGGGCGCTGGGGGGTCAACCGGACGGTGGGCCAGATCTATGCGCTGCTGTTCATTGCCCCCGAAGCCCTCCACGCCGACGAGATCGCTGAAACGCTAGGCATCTCCCGCTCCAATGTCAGCATGAGCTTGCGCGAGTTGCAGTCCTGGCGACTGGTCAACATGACGCACAAGATTGGCGAGCGCCGCGAATACTTTGAATCTCCCAAGGATGTATGGGATATTTTCCGTACTTTGGTGGAGGAAAAGCGTAAGCGCGAGATTGATCCCACATTGACCTTATTGCGAAGTATCCTAATGGAAGCGCCCGTCAATGACGAAGAGGAATATGGGCAGCAGCGCATTAACGAAATGCTGGAATTGATCGAGTTGGCTTGTGGTTGGTTTGACGAGGTTCATCACTTACCGCCCGAAACCCTGCAAAATCTGATGCGTTTAGGTAGCAAAGTTCAGAAAGTGCTGGGGTTCGCCGGGAAGATTCGCAAAGCTGATCAAACTGGGGGTCGTCATGATTGATCTGGATGTCGTTACCTTGTCGCGGTTGCAATTTGCTTCCACCGCGATGTTCCACTTTTTATTTGTTCCCTTGACGCTGGGCCTGTCTTTTTTGCTGGCCATTATGGAAAGCGTCTATGTCATGACGGGCAAGGCCATCTGGCGCCGCATGACCAAGTTCTGGGGCGTACTCTTTGGCATTAACTTTGCCCTGGGTGTCGCAACCGGGATTGTGATGGAGTTTCAGTTCGGTATGAATTGGGCCTATTACAGTCACTATGTAGGCGATATTTTCGGCGCACCGCTAGCCATTGAAGGTTTGATGGCTTTTTTCCTGGAAGCAACCTTTGTCGGCCTGTTCTTTTTCGGCTGGGATCGCCTCTCCAAGCTGGGACACCTGATTGTTACCTGGCTGGTTGCCATCGGTACCAACCTGTCGGCCCTATGGATTCTGGTCGCTAACGGCTGGATGCAAAACCCGGTCGGTGCCATCTTCAACCCCCACACCATGCGTATGGAAATGACCGACTTTGCCGAGGTCATTCTCAATCCCGTTGCGCAAGCCAAAGTTGTTCATACCGTTAGTGCCGGCTATGTCCTGGGTGCCATGTTCGTGATGGGCATCAGTGCCTGGTACTTGCTGCGTGGTCGCCATATTGATCTGGCCAAGCGCTCGATGACGGTAGCGGCCAGTTTCGGCTTGGCAGCGTCCCTGTCCGTGGTGGTGCTGGGTGATGAAAGTGGTTACCTGACTACTGAACACCAGCAAATGAAGATTGCAGCCATGGAATCCATGTGGGAAACCGAGGAAGCCCCTGCCAGTTTCAATCTTTTGGCCTGGCCTGATCAGGAGGCCCGTGAAAATCGCTTTGCCGTGGAAATTCCATGGGTGATGGGTTTGATCGGTACACGCTCAGTCAGTACCCCCATGCTGGGCATTAATGAACTGGTCGAACATGCCAAGATTCGTATTGCCAATGGCTTGCGCGCTTACGAGGCACTGCAGCTGGTGCGCGCTGATGACAGCAATATCGAGGCCCGCCGCGTCTTTGACAATAACTGGAAAGACCTGGGCTATGCCTTGCTGCTCAAGCGTTATACGGACGACATTACCAAAGCCGATACCGAGACCATCGCCCAGGCTGCCTGGGATACGGTGCCACAGGTTGCACCCCTGTTCTGGAGCTTCCGTGTGATGGTGGCGCTGGGGCTGTACTTCATCCTGTTCTTTGGCGTGGCTTTTGTGCTGGCATCGCGTGACCGACTGCAACGTCACCCGCGCTTGCTTAAAGCAGCGGTCTGGAGCATTCCCCTGCCTTGGATTGCGATCGAATGTGGCTGGTTTGTGGCCGAGTTCGGACGTCAGCCCTGGGCGATTGAAGGTGTCTTGCCTACCTACTATGCGGCCTCTGGTCTGTCCTTTGTGGACTTGATGATCAGTATGACCATCTTCCTGTTGCTCTATACCACCTTGGCGGTGATTGGCATCAAGGTCATGTTGCACTCGGTGCGTAAA
This sequence comes from Alcaligenes sp. YSL9, assembly GCF_030515105.1. NCBI lineage: Bacteria > Pseudomonadati > Pseudomonadota > Betaproteobacteria > Burkholderiales > Alcaligenaceae > Alcaligenes > Alcaligenes sp. YSL9. The sequence goes on from NZ_JALXJU010000003.1 coordinate 450,999, forward strand.
GGGCCGGACGAGGCTGGCGAGACCGCCACACCTTCCGCTTTGTCTTATGGTTCGCGCAACGCTCCGTTGCTGCGCGGTTAAGGAGGGGGAACCATCATGGAAAATTTGATTCTTCTCGATTACGACACCTTGCGCATCATCTGGTGGTTGCTGCTGGGCGTTTTGTTGGCGGCATTTGCCATCATGGACGGGGCCGACCTGGGTGTGGCCATGGTGTTGCCGCTGGTTGCTCGCACTGATGATGAGCGGCGCACGTTGTACAACGTGATTGGCCCGGTCTGGGAAGGTAACCAGGTTTGGTTGATCGTGGCCGGTGGTGTGGCCTTTGCGGCCTGGCCTTTGCTGTATGCCATGGCTTTCTCGGGCTTTTACCTGGCCATGATGTTGCTTTTGGTCGCCTTGATTGTTCGCCCGGTGGCCATCAAGTACCGCAGCAAGCTCAGCTCGTCGCGCTGGCGTCGTAACTGGGATGCGATCTGGACCGCCTCCGGTCTGGTTTGTGCTCTGGTGTTTGGTGTGGCTATTGGGAACGTGATGCTGGGCGTACCTTTCGGCTTTGACGAGACCACGCTGCGTCCCATGTACCAAGGCAACTTCTTCGGTCTGTTCCAGCCCTTTGCCATTCTGTGTGGTTTGCTCAGCGTTCTGATGCTGGCTTTCCAAGGTGCGGTGGTTGTTGCCTGGAAGGGCAGTGATCATGTGGCTCGTCGTGCGCGTGCCTGGGCCATGCCTTTGGGCCTGCTGTCCATTGTGGCTTTTGCTGCCGGCGGCTGGTGGATCAGTGCCATGAATGGCTATAGCATGCCTTGGCCCGAGGCGGCCCACGCCATGTCCAACCCGATTGGCAAGACGGTCGATATGGTTGAAGGTGCCTGGTTGGCTAACTATCGTACCTGGCCTGCCTTGTGGGCAGCCCCCATTGTCGGTTTTGCGGGCTTGCTGTTCGGTGCCTTGCTGGCTGGTCGTGGTCGCGGCTTGTTGGCTCTGCTGTTCTCGTCCTTGGCACTGGCTGGCATCATCCTGACTTTTGGTTTTGCCGTCTTCCCATTCCTGCTGCCTTCGTCCTTGAACCCCGGTTCCAGCCTGACCCTGTTTGATGCCTCTGCCAGTCATCTGACCTTGTGGATCATGCTGCTGGTGACACTGGTGTTCCTGCCCATCATCGTGCTCTATACCTCCTGGGTGTATAGCGTAATGCGTGGCAAGGTGTCGGTTGCCAGCATGAAAGATTCTTCTCATTCTTACTAAGGAGGCCAGCGCATATGTGGTACTTCTCTTGGGTTCTAGGTTTGGGTCTGGCCTGCGCATTCTCCATCCTGAATGCGATGTGGTTCGAGCTGCGTGAAAACACGGCTTTGCAGAGCGCAGCCGCCTCCAAGGCTAAAGCAGATATCGAGGTCTGATTGACACCGCAAAGTCCAACGGCGCAACAATGGCTGGGGCAATTTTCCAGCCGCGCCCGCACGGCTTTGCGGGCTTCCATGCTGGCCCCTGTGCTGGCCGGCGCTTTACTGATTCCTCAGGCCTGGTTGCTGGCAAAGATTGTGCAGGCAATTGTGGTCGATGGCTTGCCCTGGACCGGGCAGCTTTTCCCTATCCTGATGGTGGCCGCACTTTTGTTGCTGCGTGCCGCTATTTCCGCTTTTGGCGAGCGCCGTGCGCAAAAGGTTTCAGAACATCTGAAACAAGGACTGCGCTCCGAGCTGTTTGCCCGACTCTTCCGCAGTACGATGCCGCGTTTGCGGGCCAGCAATAGCGGCGAACTGTCCACCAGCTTGATCACGCAAATTGAAGCCCTGGATGGCTTTGTGACTCGCTATATCCCTTGCATGGCAGCGGCAGCCCTGGTTCCTTTGGCGCTAGTGCTGGCGGTCTTGCCGGTGGATGGCATTGTGTCCTTGATTCTCTTGTTGAGCACGCCCCTGATTCCCCTGTTCATGGCCTTGGTGGGCTGGGGGGCGGAAGCGGCCAGCCGTGAACAACAACAAACAACGCTGCGACTGTCCGGCTTTTTCGCCGACCGGCTGCGCGGCATTTTTACCCTTAGCTTGATGGGGCGTGGGCAGGACGAGTTGCAGCGTGTGGAATTGGCCAGTCAGGAGCTGCGCACACGTACCATGAAAGTGCTGCGAATCGCGTTTTTATCGTCGGCTGTGCTGGAGTTCTTCGCGGCATTGGGTGTGGCCGGGATAGCCGTCTACATTGGCTTGGGTTACCTGGGCTATCTGGGCGAGTCCTTCTCGGGCATTAGCCTGCAACAAGGCTTGTTCTGTTTGCTCCTGGCTCCGGAGGCCTACCAGCCCTTGCGCCAATTGGCCGCTAATTATCATGATCGGGCAGCGGCGCGTGCGGCTGCAGTAGAAGTCGACAGACTGTGGGCAAACTTGGGCCAGGATTTGATTCCTGCGGCTCCCACCAGCGCCGACAATGAAGCGGTTTTCCCCAACTTGCCGGTACTGGTATTGCGTCATCTGCATTTGCCGCAGTTGGGCGGGCAGGGGACCTTGCTGGAAGTGCCCGGCCTGCAACTTTATATAGATCAGTCTTACGCCTTGCTGGGGGCCAGCGGCTCCGGCAAGACCAGTCTGCTGGAAAGTCTGATTGGTTTGCGCCCCTTGGCGCAGGGTGAAATTTTGCTGCGCAATAGCGATACTGCCGGGCGCTTGCTGACGCGCCATGATGGCGTCGTACTGATTTCCCAGCAGGCCTTTTTAGCCATGGGGACCATTGCCGATGGCTTGCGTCTGGCGGCCCCACAAGCCAGTGATGAACAGCTGTGGCAAGCCTTGGAACAAGCCTGTGCAGCCGAATTTGTACGGACCCTGCCCGATGGTTTGCAAACGGCGCTGGGCGAGGGTGGTTTTGGCCTTTCCGGTGGTCAGATTCAGCGCTTGGCACTGGCCCGCCTGTTTTTGACAGACCCGCATGTGGTTTTGCTGGACGAACCCAGCTCCCGCCTGGATGCGGCGACCCGGGATCGTGTCATGCGCAATATTCTGCGCTTCTGTCAGGGGCGTTGTCTGGTCGTGGCCACGCATGACCAGCAACTGGCGGCCATGTGCTCGAACCAACTGCACATTGCCCAAGGAGTTCTGACGGCATGAAAGCGTGGTTTCGTCTCTTAGGTTCCAGCCTGCGCGCACGACGTGGGGCCGTATTGTTTACAGTTCTGCTGGCGATCAGCACGGTGGCCGCGGGTGTCGGCCTTTTGGGTGTGGCTGGTTGGTTTCTAAGCAGCGCTTTTCTGGCTACGTTGGGCATCGTATTCAATCTGTTTGGCCCTTCGGCCATGATTCGCGGCCTGTCTTTTTGGCGTATCGCTTCCCGGTATCTGGAGCGCGTCGTCGGTCATGCCCTGACGCTGGATTTGCAAGTACGCATTCGCAGCCTGGTTTTCGGACGCTTGAGCCGATTCAGTCAGTCTCGCTTGGCCCAGTTTCGGGATGGGGAGCTGGCTTCCAGCCTGACCTCTGACGTGGCTGTGCTGGATCTGGTGCTTTTGCTGATTTTGGTGCCGCTGACTACGGCTGTGGTGGCTGGTCTGGTGTTTAGCGCTGTGCTGCAAACCTGGCTGTCCTGGTGGGCCTGGCTGATTCTGGCTTGTTTGCTGATTGCCGCTTGTCTGATTCCGTATATTTGCGCCCGTGGCGCCAGCCGTGCAGCCCAGCAAGTCCATCAACTGGAAAACCGCCAGCGTGTTCTGGTGCATCAGGCCATCCGCGCCTATGCTGATATTCAGGTGTTTGCCGCTGCGGATGCCGTGCAGGAACAAGTGGACAAGCTGGGCCTGGAACTGGGGCAAGCCCGTTTGCGCAGTAATGGCTGGGGCATTGTCGGGCAGTTTTCCCAGCAGGTCTTGATGGGCTTGGCCTTGATGACCTGCCTGCTGGTTGGAGCGCAGCAGGTCAATCTGCAAGCCATGAGCGGCCCCTTGTGGGTGGGGCTGGTGCTGGCTTTGCTGGGCTTGTTCGAGATCATGGCACCCATGATGCGCGGTGCGTCCCGCTTGGGAGAGGTTCAGGCAGCCAGCAATCGTTTGCTGACAATTCTGGATGAGCCCGAGGAAACCGATCAGGCGCAAGGGCAGGCGATTGCGTTGGACAAGCCAGCCTCCCTCGAAATCACAGATCTGAATTTTGCCTACGGTTCACAGCCTGTATTGGAGCAGTTGTCGCTGCAAGTCCAAGCTGGCGAGCACATTGCTATTTTTGGCCCCAGTGGTTCCGGCAAGTCCACCTTGCTGGGTGTGCTGATGCGCTTGTTGCCTGTTTCGGGAAAGCAGTATCTGGTTGAGGGTAAAGCAGCCCAGCATTGGAGCCGCGCCAGCTGGTTTGATCATTGCGCCTTGCTGGCACAGGACTCGCCACTGTTTCTGGGTTCGGTGCGAGATAACCTTTTGCTGGCAGAACCGACAGCTTCAGAGCAACAAATCTGGCAGGTGCTTCACGACGCCCAACTGGACAGTGTGGTACGTGAATTACCCCAAGGGCTGGATACCTGGCTGGGTGAGGGGGGGCAGCAATTGTCCCTGGGGCAGCAGCGCCGCCTGTGTCTGGCACGTGTGCTGTTGTCGCCTGCCCATATCTGGTTTCTGGACGAGCCTACGGCCAGTCTGGATGGCCCGACCAGCCAGGCCTTGATGTGGGATATTCTGGCTGCAGCGCAAGGAAAAACCGTGATTATGGCAACCCACGATACCCGTTTGCTGCCTTTGGTCGATCGTGTTTACCAGTTTGAAGCGGGGCGCTTGCAGGACAAATCAAGCCTGGAAATAAATGCTTTAGAACCAAACTAAAAGGACGCTTCGGGTCAAGTCTGTAGCGTTTTTTGCCCAGCCGCGTCGTATTAGTACAACTTACGGGCACAAGCCGGGCGAGCCCTTGTTGCTGCTGCCCAATTGTGTACACTTGCAACGTATCCAAGTGCGCCCTTCGCGCCCGGATTTTCTGTTGTAGAAGCTTTGACATGCAAATTGATCCCACCCAGTACATCCGTCAAATCATTCGCAATGTGCCGGACTGGCCCAAGCCAGGGGTGACTTTCCGCGATATCACCACCGTCTTGCAGGACCCGCGCTCCTTCCGCGTTCTGATTGACCTTTTTGTCTACCGTTACATGGGACAAAAACTGGATCTGGTGGCGGGTGTGGATGCACGTGGCTTTATTGTGGGCTCGGTTCTGGCTTACGAGCTGAACTTGGGTTTTGTGCCTGTGCGCAAGAAAGGCAAGCTGCCTTTCAATACCGTGGCCGAAGAGTATTCCCTGGAATATGGCAATGCCAGCGTCGAGATGCACACGGACTCCGTGCGTCCTGGTCAGCGCGTCCTGCTGATTGACGACCTGATCGCGACCGGCGGCACCTTGCTGGCGGCGGCTCGTTTGCTGCAGCGCCTGGGTGCCAACGTGGTGGAAGCCGCCGCGATTATTGATCTGCCTGAACTGGGTGGATCCAAGGCCGTGACAGATTCCGGCTTGTCGGTTTACACCGTCTGTAGCTTTAACGAATCTGACCGCTAATTGCCAGGACCGGCGTATTGCCGGTTTGGTTTTGTAGCCTGAATCCCTGCCATGCCCGGAGCATCGCAGGGATTTTTCATGTCTGTCTGCTTGAGAGCGGGACTGGGGTACTGCCAGCCCCGCGCTTGGTAGTATTGCTTAGAAACGGACCTTCATGAACAGGGAGCCAGCATGGTCCTGATTGCGGCCAAACTGACCCTGGTAGTTCAGACCAAAAGAAGTGCTCTTGCCTGCTTTGAGCTCTGCGCCCAGCTCGGCAACAGCGGCATTCTTGGCAATAGGAGCACCGCTGATACGGAAGTTGCTGCCGGGCAGGGCGGCAAAGGCCAGTTCACGTTCGGGTGTGGTGTCGCCCAGGGCATGACGCCAGCCTAAACCGGCGCTCAAGGACAGCGTGGTTTTGGACAAGTCCAGTTCCGTGGTGCCGCGTAGACCCAGCGTGACAGTGCTCAGGTTCTGGCGCTGCGAGTCGCCACGCAAGGCGGCTTGACCGCCCGATTCACTAAAGGAGCCGTGACGCAGTTGATGCCAGTTCACGCTGGCATAGGGTTCCACGCTGGAGCGTGGGCTGACCGGCATGCGGTAGCCCAGTTGGGCAAAGGCCTGGATGCTGTGCGCTTTGTAATCAGCCTTCAGTGTTTCGCTTTGATGAATCGAAATCGAGCGTTCGCTGTCCAGGCTGTGGCGGGTGTAAGCACCACCTGCCAGCAGGTTCAGACTACCCGAACCCATTTCCCAAGCTTGTGTTCCATACAGGGCCGCGCTGTAGCTGTTGCTGCGTGAGGTCTGGCGACGATCATCCAGCTTGATACGGTTTTCCAGATAGCCCAAGGAGGCACCCATGCGCCAGCCTTGTTCGCCGATGGCTGTATCGCCACCCAGGAACAGACCACCGACTTTATGGCGTACATCCTGGCTGTTGTCGTCGCCGTCCAGATCACGTTGTTGATGGATGACCTCAGCCCAGAGCACTGCCTCTTTGCCTACGGTATTACGCGCGCTTGAAGCCTGTTTGCCCAAAGTACGGGGCAACAGATCTCCGTTGCTTAGCAGGGCGGAAGTCGTACCTGCATGGATCTGGCCTTGTAGCTGTTCCATATAGCCTGCCACGCTACCGGATTGGGCATTGAGTACCGTGTCATACAGCTCAGCCATAGCCGCAGGGGGCTGCGTTGAGCCAGCATCCAAGGCCTGTGCGACAGATTTCTGATTGCCTGTATGAGCAAAAGCGGCAAAGGGGATGTCATTGCGTTCGACCATCACGGACAGACTGGAGCCGTAAAGCAGTGTGGGTGACAAGAAGGCCATGTCATAAGCGATGCTGCTGTATTGCCCGGTCACGCCATTGGCCGCATCCAGGAAGGAATAAGCGATGTTCTGGCGAAAAGGGCCACCGGCCAGTTTCAGTGTGCCGTCGATATGGGCGGCACCACCTACTACTAAACGATCGGTGGCACCTGCAGGGCCAACTTCCAGCTCATGCACCGAACCGGCATGGGCAGTGTAGTCTCCGCTGACGGTCAGAGTGCCAACAGAATTACCTGGAGCCAGGGTGCCGTAGTTATCGACTTGAGCGACTGTACCGGCCCCCCCCAAGGTGCCTTCGCGTTCCACTGTGACCGCAGAAGCCAGCGTGCCATTGACGGCCAGACGGCCCCCGCTGACGGTGGTGTCACCGGTATAGCTGTTATTGCCCGTCAGCTCCAGGGAGCCGGAACCGCGCTTGTGCAGCCCACCCGTGCCACTGATGTCATTGGCGAAGGTGGAGTGGTAGCCCAGCGTATCGACGTCGAACAGACGAGTAAATTGTGCTGGCCCTTGCACGGCCTTGCCCACATTCATCAGACCCCAGCCGTAAATGCTGGGGTCTCCCAGAGGGGTGGCGGTGGTCAGCAGGGTTTGTTGCAGATGATAGGCGGTGAAGTAGGGGAACGCTTCCTTCACCAGCGCCGCACCGCCCGCGACGTGCGGGGAGGCCATGGAGGTGCCACTTTTATAAATATAGCCTCCATCCGAGTTGACGGAGTTAATGCCAGGGGCCCACTGCCCCCCTGGCGCGGTCAAACACCACTCGGCGGCAACACCACATTTATTGGCGTAGACGGCCAAGGAACCATCTTCCCCGACTGCCGTCACGGCCAGCCAGTTGTCTTTCAGTTCGGGAAACCAGTAGGGAGAGCCGGCCAGAAAATCAGGGTGGTCTTGAGACTCATTGCCGGTAGCAAATACCATCAGGGAGCCAGCCTGCGCACTGTTCTTGAAGGACTCAATGATCAGAGGTTGAGCCTCTAGGGCGCTTTGAGCTGAGCCATAGTCCACAATATGGCAGGGTGGGTTATAGGACCTTGAGCAGTCATTGAGCCCCAGACTGCTATTGATAATGGGCAGCTTGAACTGGGCGAGATAGTTCCAGCCATTAGAAAGCATTCGATCTTGAAAGGCCCTTATATCGTCTGGAGTCGGGGTAGTGTCGTCACCACCATCATCATCGTCGTCATCGTCATCAGTATTGATGCCGTAGGCAACCGCAAAAAGCTGGCTATTGAAGGCGACGCCGTGCATGCCTGCTTCGTCGCGTCTCGCACCAATGATTCCGGCAACATGGCTCCCGTGTCCGGCAGGGGGCTGAGTATCGACTCCTTGGCCATTGGCGTAGGGGGTATTGTTGGCAAAGTCAAAGCCCCCAGCAATGGCGCCGGCAAACTCAGGGTGATTTGCCTGAATGCCCGAGTCCAGATAACCGACCGTGACGCCTTTGCCGGTAAAGCCCAGCGAATAGGCTTTGGCTGCATTGATCATGTCCAGGCCGGGTTGACGCTTATATTCTTTGGTGCGCCATTGCTCCAGTGAGCTCTCGGAATCGGCATGGACGATGCCAGGTAAAGTCAGGCTTAACAAAGCCATCTGCACCAGCATAGAGGTGTTGCGTTTCTTGTTCGACATGTCTTATCTACTTGGATCTTCTAAGGAGGGTGGCCACTCGTTGTGAAAACCTGCCTTGGAGGTCCTCAAGGCATCTTTAATTTAACGACATAGCCGTTTAATCCGGCAGTTATGGGCTGCTGTATTGTTGAGGTCGTGTTCTTGTGGGCCCCTGCCATGCACGCGCATCGCAGGGATTTTTGATGGCCGTCTGTTATGCCTGCCGCGGGCTTGGCGGAACGCCAAGCCCGCCTCGGGGCCTTAAATCAGAAACGTACCTTCATGAATAGCGAGCCAGCATGGTCCTGATTGCGGCCAAACTGACCCTGGTAGTTCAGACCGAAGGATGTGCTCTTGCCGGCTTTCAGCTCTGCGCCCAATTCGGCCACAGCGGCGTTCTTGGCAATCGGCGCGCCGCTGATGCGGAAGTTGCTACCGGGCAAGGCGGCAAAGGCCAGTTCACGCTCGGGTGTGGTGTCACCCAGGGCATGACGCCAGCCTAAACCGGCACTCAAGGACAGCGTGGTTTTGGACAGATCCAGTTCCGTGGTGCCACGCAGACCCAGCGTCACGGTGCTCAGGTTCTGGCGTTGCGAGTCTCCGCGCAAGGCTGCCTGACCACCCGATTCGCTAAAGGAGCCGTGACGCAACTGGTGCCAGTTCACGCTGGCATAGGGCTCGACGCTGGAGCGAGGGCTGACGGGCATGCGGTAACCCAGTTGGGCAAAGGCCTGGATGCTGTGCGCTTTGTAATCAGCCTTCAGTGTTTCGTATTGGTGAACGGAGAGAGAACGCTCGCTGTCCAGGCTATGGCGGGTGTAAGCACCACCAGCCAGTAGATTCAGACTACCCGAACCCATTTCCCAAGCTTGCGTTCCGTACAGGGCGGCGCTGTAGCTGTTGCTGCGTGAGGTTTGACGGCGGTCATCCAGCTTGATGCGGTTTTCCAGGTAGCCCAGAGAGGCACCCATGCGCCAGCCTTGTTCGCCGATGGCGGTATCGCCACCCAGGAACAGGCCGCCCACCTTATGGCGTACATCCTGGCTGTTATCGTCACCGTCCAGATCACGTTGTTGGTGAATCACTTCGGCCCACAATACAGTGTCTTTACCCGTTGCATTGCGAGCGCTTGAGGCTTGTTTGCCTAAAGTGCGGGGCAAAAGATCCCCGTTGCTTAGCAGGGCGGAGGTCGTACCCGCATGGATTTGGCCTTGCAATTGCTCCATGTAGCCTGCGACCTGTCCGGACTGGGCATTGAGCATCGTGTCATATAGTTCAGCCATCGCGGCTGGTGGCTGGTCCGAGCCGGTATCCAGCGCGTTGGCCACGGCTTTCTGGTTCCCCGTATTGGCAAAGGTGGCAAACGGCGTGTCATTGCGCTTGATCATCAAGGACAGGCTGGGGCCATAAAGCAGTGTGGGCGACAGGAAAGCCATGTCATAAGTGATGTGACTGTATTGACCAGTCACACCATTAGCCGCATCCAGAAAGGAATAAGCCACATTCTGGCGGTAGGGGCCACCGGCCAGTTTCAGCGTGCCGTCGATATGGGCTGCACCGCCAACCACCAGACGATCTGTTGCGCCTGCGGGGCCCACTTCCAGTTCATGCACCGAACCGGCATGAGCGGTGTAGTCGCCGCTGACGGTCAAGGTGCCAACCGAATTACCTGGAGCCAGGGTGCCGTAGTTATCGACTTGAGCGACTGTACCGGCCCCCCCCAAGGTGCCTTCGCGTTCCACTGTGACCGCAGAAGCCAGCGTGCCATTAACGGCCAGGCGACCGCCGCTGATGGTGGTGCCACCGGTATAGCTGTTATTGCCCGTCAGCTCCAGGGAGCCGGAACCGCGCTTATGCAGGCCGCCGGTGCCACTGATGTCATTGGCGAAGGTGGAGTTGTAGCCTAGCGTGTCTACATCGAACAGGCGGGTGAATTGCCCGGGTCCTTGTACGGCCTTGCCTACATTCATAAGGCCCCAGCCAAAAACGCTGGGGTCGCCCAGGTCAGTGGCGGTGGTCAGCAAGGTCTGCTGCAGGTGATATGCCGTGAAGTAGGGGAAGGCTTCCTTCACTAGCGCCGCACCGCCCGCGACGTGGGGGGAGGCCATGGAGGTGCCGCTAAAGGCGACGTAGCCGCCAGAGGATTGGACCGAATTAATCCCTGGATTGTCGTCACCACCGGGGGCGGCCAGACACCACTCGGCTGCTACGCCGCACTTGTTCGCATAGGAGGCTAAAGATCCATCCTCGCCCAGGGCTGTCACGGCCAGCCAGTTATCTTTCAGTTCAGGAAACCAGTAGGGGGAGCCTGCCAGCAGGTCAGGGTGGTCCTGCGATTCATTGCCGGTGGCAAAGACCATCAGGGAGCCTGCGTCTACGCTGTTGTGGAAAGCCTCGATCGCCAGTGGCTGCCAATCCAGTACGCCTTCGGGCGAGCCATAGTCCAGGACATTGCAAGGTGGTGGGGAGCTGGCATCGTTGCAACCATTGACGCCCAGGCTGCTGTTGATGATGGGCAGTTTGAACTGTGCCAGATAGTTCCAGCCTCGGGAGGCAACGCGGTCGAATGCGGCGGCTTGGTCGCGTGGGTCCGGTTCATAAGGATCGTTGCCAAGCATGTCATCATCATCGTCTTCTCTCGCATCGTAGGCGACCGCAAAGAGCTGACTGTTGAAGGCGACACCGTGCATGCCTTTGCCGTCGCGACGTGCGCCAATAATGCCCGCAACGTGGCTGCCATGACCTGCTGGAGGATCGGCATCTATGCCTTGGCCGTTGGCATAGGGGGTATCCGTGTTGAAGTCAAAGCCACCCGCAATGGCACCCGCAAACTCCGGGTGTTTGGCTTCAATTCCAGAGTCCAGATAGCCGACCGTCACGCCCTTGCCCGTAAAGCCCAGCGCATACGCTTGGGCGGCGTTGATCATGTCCAGGCCAGGCTGGCGTTTGTATTCTTTAGTACGCCATTGCTCCAATGAGCTGTCTGCTTGCGCATGGGCAAGGCCAGGTAAAGTCAGGCTCAGCAAGGCCATCTGCACCAGCACATAGGTGTTGCGTTTCTTGTTCGACATTTCTTCCTCTCCTGGGTGTTTTTCTCTGTGTGGCGGCAATGTGTTGCGAGGTCGTGTTGTCGAGTCCTTGCGTGCCATTTAACGTCGTAGCTGTTGAATCTTATAGCGGCCAAATTTACGTTTTGTCATGCTTGGCGTTTGAAACACACGAAAACGGACGACTGCACCGGAAGGGCAAGGAGAAGGAGTGGCGATTTCTCTGGTGAGAAAGGCGTTTAATCAGTGATCTGTTTTCTTTGTCAGGAAATCAGTTAGTGACGAATTTGTTGCAGAGTCTGCAACATTTTGGGTGCAGGTCGAGGCTTGTAAGGGGCGAAGGCTTACCTGTTTGTCGTTGTATTAAGGTGCTTTGACGTGGTGAACGCTGGAGCACAGTTCCCGCGCTTCCAAGGCTTGCTGCGATTGCGAACTCGGGGACTTCAATTGGCCACAGGCTCTGCCAGCAAGGCACGCACTAGCTCAGGTTTCAAGGTTCGTGCCGCCGCAAACCCGGCAATATGGCGCACCCTGACCAGATCCAGAGCGAAGAAATGAAAGTCCGTAAAGCTGCTTAGAAACTCCATATCGGGAAAACGGGCGGTATAGGCTCGTTTGGCCTGTTCCCAGTCGGGCTGCTCGCGCTCCAGTTTGCGGGCCTGCATTTGGAAGGTGACGCGGGGTAGGTCATGGACAGCATCCTGGCCATGCTCGCTTTGGCTGACCATCAGGCTGGCATCGGGACGTTGCAGCAAATAACGGGTGTGAGCCGCCATTTCGCTGATGTGGATAATGATGCTGGCTTGTTCGGGGCAGATCGCAAAAGGGACGCGAGAGACGACCGGCAAGCCCTGATTGCTGAGTGTGCCCAAAGACGCAGTGCGTTCGCTGCGGAGCAGGGCCTGCAGGCTGTTTAGCAATGGATCATCAACAGACATAAAGACACCTATTCTGAAAAAGCTTCCATACTGCGGTTGGGACTTCATTCGTCCCCAAGGGAATTTCCTTGGGCTGCTCCGCAGAAAAATCTCCGCGCAGCCGCTTTGCTTTATTGCTATCCGGGCGGCGCTTCTGGGGGAGGGCCTGGCGATGAATAGCGATCACGCTGCGCTTTCTCCCCACCCAGGGGCATTTTTATCCTGGAGCAGTCCAGCGGTAAAAGACACCTGCTCACCCCTTACAAAACAGGCCGACATAAAGCCGGCCTGTTCAGGGGGAGTGATGCGTTTGGTTTACACCAGAACGCGCTCAATACCACCGTCGTTGGCACGGCGTACGTAGTCCGCCATCCAGTTCTCGCCCAGCATGTGCTTGGCCATTTCCACCACGATGTAATCCGCATCCATCTTGGTTTCGTCCTCGTAGCGGGACAAACCTTGCAGGCAGGACGGACAGGAGGTCAGCACTTTGACTTCGCCCTGGAAACCATCGGCACGGACGGTGTCCTGGTTCTTTTGCAGTTCTTCGTGCTTGCGGAAACGGATTTGCGTGGAAATATCCGGGCGCGACACCGCCAGCGTGCCCGACTCGCCACAGCAGCGGTCTGCCTTGATGGTGCTGTCGCCCACCAGGGATTTGACCGTTTTCATGGGGTCTTGCAGCTTCATGGGGCTGTGGCAAGGGTCGTGGTACATGTAGCGCACGCCTTGCACGTCTTCCAGCTTCAAGCCTTTTTCCAGCAGGTACTCGTGGATGTCGATCAGGCGGCAGCCAGGGAAGATCTTGTCGAATTCATAGCCTGCCAGCTGGTCGTAACAGGTACCACAGCTGACCACCACGGTTTTGATATCCAGGTAGTTCAAGGTGGTGGCCATGCGGTGGAAAAGCACGCGGTTGTCGGTGATGATCTTCTCGGCCTTGTCGCTTTGACCGCTGCCGCGCTGCGGGTAGCCACAGCACAGGTAGCCAGGAGGCAGAACCGTCTGCACGCCGACATGCCAGAGCATGGCTTGAGTAGCCAGACCCACTTGCGAGAACAGACGCTCCGAACCACAGCCGGGGAAGTAGAACACGGCTTCCGAATCCACGGAGGTGGCTTCAGGGTTACGGATGATAGGTACGTAATCCGAGTTCTCGATATCTAGCAATTTACGGGCAGTCTGCTTGGGCAGGCCGCCGGGCATCTTGCGGTTGATGAAGTGGATGACCTGTTCGCGGATTGGTGCCTTGCCGATGGTGGCAGGGGGAGCGCTGACCTGTTTGCGAGCAGGGGCAGCCAGCAGATTGTGCACCGCACGCTGGGCCTTGTAGCCCACTTCAATCATGGCGGTACGAGTGGCCTTGATGACGCGCGGGTCCTTGGCGTTCAGGAAGAACATGGCCGCAGCCGAGCCCGGATTGAAGGACTTCTTGCCCATGCGGTTCAGCAAGGAACGCATTTCCATGGACACATCGCCAAAGTCGATGTCCACCGGACAGGGGTTGTAGCACTTGTGGCACAGGGTGCAGTGGTCGCCTACGTCTTCAAACTCTTCCCAATGCTTCAGGCTGATCCCGCGACGTGTTTGCTCTTCGTACAGGAAGGCTTCGATCAGCAGGGAGGTGGCCAGGATCTTGTTGCGGGGCGAGTACAGCAGGTTGGCGCGTGGCACGTGGGTGGCACAGACCGGTTTGCACTTGCCGCAACGCAAGCAATCCTTGATGGCATGGGAGATGGAGCCGATTTCGCTGCGTTGCATGATCAGCGATTCGTGGCCCAGCAGGTTGAAGCTGGGGGTCCAGGCGCGGCTCAAGTCCGCACCGGGCATCAGCTTGCCAGCGTTGAAGTGGTTGTTCGGGTCCACTTCGCGCTTGTAGTTCTGGAAGGGATCCAGCTCTTCCTGCGTCAGGAACTCGTACTTGGTCAGGCCAATACCGTGCTCACCGGAAATCACGCCGTCCAGACCACGCGCGATTTGCATGATGCGGGCTACGGTGACATTGGCTTGTTGCAGCATGCCGTAGTCATCCGAGTTCACGGGGATGTTGGTGTGTACGTTACCGTCACCGGCGTGCATGTGCAGCGCCACAAACACACGGCTTTTCAGCACACGATCGTGAATGGCTTGCAGTTCGGTCAGCACGGCTGCGCAGTCGGCACCCGGGAAAATATGTTCCAGGTTTTCGCGGATCTCGCTCTTCCAGGAGGTGCGGATCGTGTGATCTTGCAGCAGCTGGAAAATCGAGGTGTTCGGGTCTTCTTGCAGACGGGCCTCGATCGCGGCGCTATCCAGCGGCACACCAATCTCGGCTAGCTCAGCTTGCGAGTCTTTCAGCGGCTTGTCCAGATTGTCCTGCAGCCACTGCCAGCGCTGGCGCACATCGCGCACGATCTGCAGGGCGTCGTGACGGCGCTCGTCCAGAATCTCTTCGCGAGTGTGCTCGGCGTCGTTGTGATCTTCGATCTTGCCCACGGGCAGATCGCCTTGCAGGAAGTCTTCCAGTTCACGGGTCAAGCGCAGCTTGTTGTCCGTGGACAGCTCAATATTGATGCGTTCGATTTCTTCGGTGTACTCACCCATGCGGCGCAGGGGGATCACCACGTCTTCGTTGATCTTGAAGGCGTTGGTATGGCGGGCAATGGCAGCGGTGCGGGAGCGGTCGGCCCAGAACTTCTTGCGGGCTTCAGCGCTGACGGCTACAAAACCTTCACCGGAGCGGCCATTGGCCAGACGCACCACTTCAGAGGCAGCTGTGGCCACGGCATCGGGATCGTCGCCCACGATGTCGCCAATCAGGACCATCTTGGGCAGGCCGTCGCGCTTGCTCTTGGTGGCATAGCCCACCGCACGCAGATAGCGTTCGTCCAGGTGTTCCAGACCGGCCAGAATGGCGCCGATGCGTTTGCCTTCGCCGTTCAGGTAGTCAATGACTTCCACAATGGAGGGCACGGCCTGCTTGGCCTGGCCGAAAAACTCCATACAGACGGTGCGTGTATGCGCCGGCATGCGGTGCAGCACCCAGCGGGCCTGCGTGATCAGGCCATCACAGCCTTCTTTCTGAATACCGGGCAAACCTGCCAGGAATTTGTCGGTAACGTCTTTACCCAGGCCTTCCTTGCGAAAGCGCCGACCCTCAATGTGCAGGGTTTCGCTGCGCAGCAACTGGGCACCAGGGGCGTAACGGCCATCAAACCATTTGACTTCAAAATGAGCCATTTCCACGTCGTGGATCTTGCCCATATTGTGTTCAAGGCGGGTGACTTCCAACCAGTTGCCTTGGGCATCGACCATGCGCCACCAGGCGAGGTTATCCAGTGCAGTACCCCACAGCACGGCTTTCTTGCCGCCTGCGTTCATGGCGATATTGCCGCCCACACAGGAGGCATCGGCCGAGGTCGGGTCTACCGCAAACACGGCACCGGCGGCTTCGGCGGCGTCAGCCACACGACGAGTTACCACGCCAGCACCCGTCAGAATGGTGGTGACGGGCTCGGACATGCCGGGCAACGTGGTTTGTTCAGGCTTGCCAATGGCATCCAGCTTTTCGGTGTTGATGACAACCGAGCGCCAGCTAAGTGGAATGGCACCGCCGGTGTAACCGGTACCACCCCCACGCGGGATGATGGTCAGCTTCAGTTCGATGCAGGCGCGCACCAGTGCGGCCATCTCGTTTTCGTGATCGGGGGTGAGCACGACAAAGGGATATTCCACACGCCAGTCGGTGGCGTCAGTGACGTGCGAGACGCGCGACAGGCCATCAAACTTGATGTTGTCCTTGGCGGTCAGGCGCGACAGGGAGCGCACAATTTTCTGACGCAACTCGCGGGTATCGGTAAATTCTTGTTCAAACGCGGCTACTGCACCCCGAGCAGCGTGCAACAGGCGCAGAACCTTGGCATCGCGATCGGGCACGGCGCTGTCGCGGCGCTGGTCAATCTCGTTCAAGCGATGGTTCAGGGCTTCGATCAGTTGATGCTGGCGCTTGGGATTGTCCAGCAGATCGTCCTGCAGATAGGGGTTGCGCTTGACGACCCAGATATCACCCAGCACTTCAAACAACATGCGTGCGGAGCGGCCGGTGCGGCGTTCGGAGCGTAGCTCGGACAGCTTTTCCCAGGCCTCTTCACCCAGCAGTCGCAGGATAATTTCCCGGTCTGAGTACGAAGTGTAGTTGTAGGGGATTTCACGCAGGCGCGGCGTGTCGTTGTTGCGTGCCTGGGCAGCCAGGTGCTTGCTTGCAATGGGGGCGTTCATGGCGATAGTTGGCAAGGCCCGTCAAGGGCGGCTCAGCGAGGAGCAGATAGGCAAAAGACAAGTGTATACGAATCGTAGCCGGGCTGCCCCCTTACTACAGGGCCAAGTCAGGGTTAAGGGGGCGTTTGCGGCCAGTTTGCTGCAAATTACCAACCCAATTTGGGGAAAATCCACAGCAGACCAGCGGTCATGGTGATATAGCGCGCCAGTTTTCCCACCGCCATGTAAAACACGCTGGGCCAAAATGGCAGGCGTAGCCAACCGGCTACGGCACACAGGGGGTCGCCTACCACGGGTAGCCAGGACAAGAGCAGGGCGGGCGGTCCCATGCGGGTCAGCCAGCGCTGCCCCAGCTCGTGCCAGCGGCCTGCTGCCTTGTTCTTGGGAGTTGCGCCGTCTTCTGTGTGTTGCGGGTGCTTTTCGCGCCAGGCTTCGTAGGCTTTCTCGGCGCCCAGACCCATGGCATAGCTGATGGCCCCACCTGCCGTATTACCCACAGTGGCAACCAGCACGGCGGGCCAGAACATATGTGGAGCCAGATTGATATAGGCGAATACGGCGGGTTCCGAACCCAGGGGGAGCAGGGTAGCCGAGACCAGGCTGATGATGAAAATGGCGCTCAAGCCCACTTCGGGCAGAGATAGGGCGGCCAAGAGCCACGAAATAAGATCAGAGATCCAGGCTTGCATAAGTAAAGTGGACGGGTTTTGTAGGGAATAATGGACGCCAGTTAGGGCATCCGCCTATGGTATTCTGTTTTTCTTTTCCGGTGAGCGGTCTCAGGCAGGGGCCTGCGGCTGGCCTTGGTGGCAAAACCGGTTGTTATTAAAAGCTGAGTCATGTCGAACGATTACCTAAAGCGCATTCTGACCTCGAAAGTGTACGATGTTGCCATCGAAACACCACTTGAACCCGCTCCCCAGGTATCGGCACGAATTAGTAACACGGTCCTGCTCAAGCGCGAAGACTATCAACCTGTTTTTAGCTTCAAGCTGCGCGGTGCCTATAACAAGATGGCCAATCTGTCGGCCGCGGAATTAAAACGGGGTGTATTGGCCGCTTCGGCGGGTAACCACGCGCAAGGCGTGGCCATGGCAGCGCGCAAGCTGGGTTGCCGTGCCGTTATCGTCATGCCAACCACCACCCCGCAAGTGAAAATTGATGGTGTGCGTAATCTGGGCGGCGAAGTGGTCCTGGTGGGCGAGAGCTATTCGGATTCCTACCAGCACGCTCTGGAACTGCAAAAGAACGAAGGCCTGACCTTTGTGCACCCTTTTGACGATCCTGATGTGATCGCCGGGCAGGGTACGGTGGCCATGGAAATTTTGCAGCAGCACCCCGGCCCAATTGAAGCGGTCTTTGTCGCTATTGGCGGTGGTGGTCTGGCAGCGGGCGTAGCCACATACATCAAGTCCTTGCGTCCTGAAATCAAAGTGATCGGCGTACAGACCGAAGATTCCTGTGCCATGGTGCGCAGTATCAAGGCCGGGCGTCGTGTGAATTTGTCGGACGTGGGCCTGTTCTCTGACGGTACTGCCGTCAAGCAGGTGGGCTCCGAAACTTTCCGTCTGGTGCGTCAGTATGTGGATGATTTTGTCATCGTGGATACGGACGCGATTTGTGCGGCTATCAAAGATGTGTTCCAGGATTCGCGTAGCGTGCTGGAACCGGCGGGTGCCCTGGCTTTGGCCGGTGCCAAGCGCTACGCCGCTCAAAACAAGCTCAAGAACAAGACCCTGATTGCGGTCACGTCCGGCGCGAACATGAATTTTGACCGTATGCGCATGGTGGCGGACCGTGCGGATGTGGGGCAGGCTCGTGAAGCTTTGTTCGCCCTGACGATCCCCGAGGCAAAAGGCAGCTTCCGCCGCCTGTGCGATGCCCTGGGCACTCGCTCGGTGACGGAGTTCAACTACCGCATGTCCAATCCTGAAAAGGCGCATGTCTTTGTGGGTATGTCGATTTCCTCGGAAGCGGAGATCGAAAAGCTGGAAGAGCGTTTCGTCAAGAAAGGCTTTGGTACCTTGAACCTGACGGGCAACGAACTGGCCAAGACCCATGTGCGTCATATGGTGGGTGGAGTGTCCAGCCAGGCTACGGACGAAGTCCTGCTGCGGTTCGAGTTTCCAGAGCGTCCTGGTGCCTTGCGTAAATTCTTGTCCAGCATGAATCAGGATTGGAATATCAGCTTGTTTCATTACCGTAATCAGGGCGATGACTACGGTCGTATTCTGATCGGAATCCAGGTGCCGCCTTCCGATAAAAAGGAATTCAAGGCTTTCCTGGGCAATCTGGGCTACCCGTACTGGGACGAAACGGATAACCCGGCTTACAAGCTGTTTTTGTAAGTCTATGGAGGGCGCACGGCATTCGCTGTCTTGCGTCAGACCAAATGAAAACACCTCGCTTTTCCAAGCGAGGTGTTTTTTATTGGGGCTTGAATGTGGTGGCTGTCGTTGGAGCCGTATTGAGCCTGGGAGCCAGGAGCAGTGGGTGTTTGTTCCTGAGTTCGTCATGGGGGATTGGTTCAAGCCGCCTTACTGCCTTTGTGGCCTGATGGGCCGTTTGGCCATACGAATGTGCGATAAGGCCAGATGCCCGTTAGTACGGTGGCGACTTAACAAGCTCTATGTCACACACTGTTTTAGAGCCTGCCGCAAAGGTTCCAGGCTGTCATTCAGACGTGCGAAAGCCTGTTCCTGACGGGCAGCCAGTGCATGGGCCTGTTCTACCGTCACCACTTCAAAACTCAGATTCTGACCGGGCAAGCGCTGGGCAACTTGAGCCAGATCCACGCTGATGACTTGTCCGATGCGTGGATAGCCGCCTGTAGTTTGCCGGTCTGCCATCAACACAATGGGCTGGCCATCGTTGGGGACTTGAATCGTGCCAAAGCAGGTGGGGGCGGACAGCAGTTCTTTTGGCGACTTGCGCTGCAAGGGCTGGCCTTCCAGGCGATAGCCCATGCGCTCTGACGCTGGGCTGATGCGGTAGCTTTGGCTTTGGAACAGTTCCAGTGACTCCTCGGTAAACAAATCAGCTTGATCCAGAATGACGCGCAGGCGTTCACGTGGGGCCAGGGCCAGGGCGGCGGGCATGTAAATGCGCAGCTCGTCGAGTTCGGCTTGCAGCTTGTTTAGCGCCGCTTCCTGATTGGGCAGTGGGTAGGCCAGTTGAATCTGGTCGCCTTTCTTCAAGGCGCGGCCTTCAAAACCACCCAGGCCAACGCGCATGTGGGTGCTTTGACTGCCCAGCAGGGATTCGACCTGAAAACCGCCGTAAACAGACAGGTAGCTACGGGCACCTTGGCCGGGTTTGGCGGACTGCATCGTCAGGGTTTGTCCGGCACGCGCCAGAGTAGGGCGCAGGACCGCCACGGGCTGGCCGTCCAGGCTGGCGTTCATGTCCGCACCCGTCAGGACAAACAGGGCGGGTTCTGCAAAGCGCAGGCTGGGGCCTTGCACCGTGATTTCCAGGCTGGCCAGATCCTGCTCTGCGGCATTGCCTGCCAGCAAATGGGCCAGTCGGTGGGCACGTTCGTCCATGGCACCGCTGGGCGAAACCCCCAGGTGCTGGTGTCCATAACGGCCTCGGTCTTGCAGGCTGCTCATCATGCCTGGTTTGAGGATATGCACCGTCATGCGGGTGTCCAGTGATCAAACTGCTCGTGAGGCAGAGGCACAAAGCGCACTTGGTCGCCGGGGGCGAGCAGGGCGGCGGGCGAGCGCCGGGCATCGAATAAATTAACCGGCGAGCGGCCAATCAGATGCCAGCCGCCGGGGGATTCGTTGGGGTAAATAATGGTTTGCTGGTTCGCAATGGCGACCGAGCCTTTGGGCAGCACGGTACGTGGTGTGGCGCGGCGCGGCACATTCAGTTGCTCGGGCAAGATGCCCATATAGGGAGCGCCGGGGGCAAAGCCCACCATGAATACCAGTTGCACCTGGCTGCTGTGCAGTTCGATGACTTGTTCCTGGCTTAGCCCCAATTGCTCGGCAATGGCAGGCAGGTCCGGACCGAAGAGGCCGCCGTAGCACACGGGAACATCTACCAGTGCGCCGGGAGCGGCCTGGTCCTGGCTGGCATCCAGCTCGGCCAGGGCTTGATGAACATAGTCGTGCAAACGAGCAAGCTGGTCGCTGCTGCCATCCGGGTAAAAGTGGATGGCGACTGCGGTAAAGCTGGGGACCAGATCACGGACACAGGCGGGGGCGTGGTCGCGCAGCAAGCGGGCGGCGCGAGTACAGCGCAAACCGGTGTCCAGAGAAAGCGTGCAGCTGAACTGCACTAGCAGACAGCGGTCGCCTTGCTCGTTAAGTTGCCAGGATTTGTGCATCTTTATTTGGCGAAAAGCGAATCCAGGCTATTGAAGGCCTTGAACTCCAAGGCGTTGCCCGAAGGGTCCATGAAGAACATGGTGGCCTGTTCGCCGGGCTCGCCCTTGAAACGGATATAAGGTTCGATAACGAATTTGGTGCCAGCGGCAACCAGCTTGTCAGCCAGGGTCTGCCAGGTGGGCATGTCCAGCACGACGCCAAAGTGGCGCACGGGCACATTATGGGCATCCACCGCGCTGGTGGCGTTGCTGCCACACTCTGAAGGGGCCAGATGAGCCACGATCTGGTGGCCGTAGAAGTTGAAGTCAATCCACTGATCCGAGGATCGGCCTTCGGGACAGCCCAGTGTCTGTCCGTAGAACTGGCGTGCAACGGCCAGATCATGGACCGGAAAAGCCAGGTGGAAAGGGCGCAGCTCGTTGGTATGGGACATGCTTGGCTCCTGTGCGGCATAAGGCCGCCAACGTGGTCTTCAGAGCCGTTTATTGTAGGGCCAATATGGCCCCACATGTTCTAGCTGTCCTGGAGTCGAACCCGGCTCTTGGGGAAACGCAACATAAACACGCTGCCCACACCCAGACGGCTCTGGATTTGCAGGTCGGCGTTATGTCGCACGATGATGTGTTTGGTGATGGCCAGGCCCAGACCCGTACCGCCAGTGGAGCGGGAACGGCCCTTGTCTACGCGGTAAAAGCGTTCGGTCAGGCGGGGAATATCCTGGGCGGCAATACCGATGCCCGTGTCTTGCACCGAATAACAGGCCTCACCATTGTCATTCAGATACCAGCGCACGGTGATGGTGCCATCCTTTGGGGTATAGCGCACCGCGTTGGTAATCAGGTTGGAGACAGCCGAGCTCAGTTCGGTTTCCATGCCCTGAATGGCAATGCGAGGGTCCAGATCTGTGACAAAGCTATGCTGGCCGCCAGAAATAGCCTCGCCTTGTTTCAGCGCGCTTTCAATCAACTGGCTGACCTGTACTGTCTCCCCTTCCACTGTGGGTGAGGATTCCAGCGTGGATAAGGTCAGCAAGTCGGACACAATCGACTGCATGTGGCGGGTCTGCTCCAGCATCATCTGCTCGTAGCGTTGACGCTGTTCCAAAGGCAAGCTTTCGGGCGGCATGTCCTGCAGAGTTTCCAGAAAACCCAGCAAGACGGTAAGTGGTGTGCGCAGTTCATGGGAGACATTGGCCACAAAGTCCTTGCGGGTGGTCTCCAGCATTTCCACCTGGGTGACATCACGCGTCACGATCAGGAACTGGCCCAGGCCATAAGGGGTTAATTGCAGCAGCAAGGAGCGCTCACGTCCGTCTTTGCTCAGATGCAGCAGCAAAGGTCCATCCCATTGAGGCTGACGGGCGTAACGAGAAAACTCGGGTTCGCGCAGGATATTGAAGATGCTGTGATGGCGGTCCGTGGCCAGATTCAGGCCTATGTGCTCACAGGCGGTCTGGTTGCACCATTGCAGTTCCATCTCCCCATTCAGGGTAATGGCACCGTCGGGCAGGGCCTCGGCGGCCATCATGATGCCGTCTACGTAACGATTCAGATCCTGAATTTCCTGGCGATCACGGCGCAGTTGGCGGTAGATGGGAGCCAGAATGGCATCCCAGGGGCCAACCGCGGGGGGCGGAGGATCATTCAGGTTGCGGGTCCAGCGTTCAACGCGGGAAAGCTGCAGGGTGCTGATGACAACCAGCAATAACAGGCCACCACAAAACAAGGCCAGACCGGTGAATGGCCCTAGCCACCAGCCGATCAAGCTGCCCAACAGGGCCCAGATAACAATAGACGTAAATATGCTGAACATGGGATCAGGCGGTCGGCGCCTTTTCCAGTGGGGAAAGGGCAAAACGATAGCCCGAGCCACGAATCGTTTCAATATGTTTGTCGTGTCCGCTAGGCTCCAGCGCCTTGCGCAAGCGACGAATGTGCACGTCTACCGTACGTTCTTCCACAAATACATGGTCGCCCCACACCTGGTCCAGCAACTGGGAGCGGGTGAATACGCGTTCGGTGTGTGTCATGAAGAAATGCAGCAGACGGAACTCGGTAGGCCCGATGGTCAGCGCCATGCCCTGGCTGGACAGACGGTGCGTGCTGGGGTCCAGCTGCAGGTTGCCAATGGAGATCACATCGTCAGTTAGCTGGGGAGCGCGGCGGCGCAACACGGCCTTGATGCGGGCAATCAGTTCTTTGGGCGAGAAAGGCTTGGTGATGTAATCGTCCGCACCGGCTTCCAGGCCATCGACCTTGTCCTGTTCCGAGCCTTTGGCGGTCAGCATGATGACCGGAATATGACGGGTACGTTCGTCCGAGCGCAGTTTGCGGGCCAGATTGATGCCCGAGGAGCCGGGCAGCATCCAGTCCACCAGAATCAAATCAGGCAGTTCCGCGCGAATGAGGATCTGGGCTTGTTCGGCATCGAAGGCGCGCAGCACTTTATGGCCGGCAAAAGACAGATTGACAGAGATCAGTTCCTGGATCGCAGGCTCATCTTCCACGACTAATATGCTTGTACTCATTGTTAGCTTCAGACTGGTCCGATAAAAAATAATAGAGGGTCAGGCTGGCTGTCTGTATTGTGCTTGGGCGCGGGGCCTGCTGTTGCCATCAGGCGGCTCAAGGGCAATACGGCAGGCGCTTCAAATCCCTGACTGCACGTAATAGCGCCATCATATGGCGTTAATGTTTCAGGTTTGTGAACGTGTAAAAAAGGGGAGCACTCAGCGAGCCGGATTTTCGTTTCTGTACCGGGAAATCTGCGTTACGATTATGCACTATGGAAAAACAGCGTCCTCAAACCTCCTCCGCCCAAAACGCCGATACGCACTTCGGTTTTCAAACCGTGGCCGAAAACGAAAAAGCGGGCAAAGTAGCCCAGGTTTTTCATTCGGTGGCTAACAACTACGACATTATGAACGATCTGATGTCGGGCGGCCTGCACCGTATCTGGAAAGCCTTCACGATCGGTCGCGCAGCAGTGCGTCCCGGCATGAAAGTGCTGGATATTGCCGCGGGTACGGGTGATTTGACCAAGACTTTTGCGCGTCAGGCTGGTGCGGACGGCGAGGTCTGGCATACTGATATCAATAGTTCCATGTTGCGCGTGGGGCGTGATCGTCTGCAGGACAAGGGCATCATCACGCCCGTTACGGTCTGTGATGCCGAGCACCTGCCTTTTCCTGACGGCTATTTTGATCGCGTCTCGGTGGCCTTTGGCTTGCGCAATATGACGCACAAGGATCGCGCACTGGCTGAAATGAAGCGGGTGTTGCGTCCGGGCGGCAAATTGCTGGTGCTGGAGTTTTCCCGCGTGGCCAAGCCTTTGCAGGCCCCTTATGACTGGTATTCCTTCAATATCCTGCCCCGTATTGGCAAGTTTGTGGCCAAGGACGAGGAAAGCTACCGCTATCTGGCTGAATCCATTCGCATGCACCCCGATCAGGAAACCCTGGCCGACATGATGCGTGAAGTGGGCCTGGAGCGCGTGCAGTATTTCAATCTGACAGCCGGCGTGGCCGCGCTGCACGAAGGCATCCGCCTGGATTGATGCCGGGTGTATCCTCTTTCTAATAACAGCGGCACCTTCAGGTGCCGTTCGTTTTTTGTCTGTAATGAACGGTAAAAAAAACATGGTGCATGAGAACTTGTCATGTTAATGTTCAGCTTATCGTAAGTTTTCTTGAATAATCGACTGGGATGGCATGGCCGGGGGCGTCAAAACCCTGTGTGTTAAACGCTTGTTCTGGTCAGGAGTTTGTGACTATGTCTGGACGGCTTTCTCGTTATTTCATGGCCGCTGTATTGGCTTTTAGCACCGGCGCCTTGCTGACCGTTTCTTATGATGCGGAAGCACGACGCATGGGTGGTGGCTCCAGTTTTGGCCGCCAATCCTCCAACATCACCAGCAACCGCTCGGCAGCGACGCCTCCTGCTGCAGCGAATAACGCGACTCGCTCGGCTACGCCTGCTGCGGGTGCCGCTGCTGCCGGTACGGCTGCGGCTGGTACCGCTGCCAAGTCGGGCATGTCCCGCTTCCTGGGCCCGATCGCCGGCATCGCCGCTGGTCTGGGTATTGCCGCCTTGCTGTCCAGCATGGGTCTGGGCGGTGCTTTCCTGGAAATGATGTCCAGCCTCTTGCTGATCGGTCTGGTGATCTTCGCCGTTTTGTTCATCGTGCGTCGTCTGCGTGGCTCGGCCGCTCGTCCTGCCATGCAACAGGCCGGTGGTCAGTCCATGATGCGCAATGCTGATCCTGCTCCCAGCCCATGGAAGCAGCCCCAAGCTGCGCCAGCCCCTATGCCTGCTGCCGCTCCAGCTGCCCAGCCTGCTGCTGCCGCCGCTGTTCCAGCGCCGCCAGTAGACGAAAGCTGGTTCATCCCCGGTGATTTCGACACGCCTACGTTCCTGGCCAATGCCAAGACCCAGTTCGTGGAAATCCAGAAACTGTGGGACAAGGGCGACGTGGAACAACTGCGTACCTTCCTGACCGACGACCTGCTCAAGGAAGCCGCTCCTCAAATCGCTCAGCGCCAAGGCGAGAACGTGACTCAAGTGGTACTGCTCAATGCAGAGCTGCTGGGTATCGAAAAAGTAGCCGACGGCCACCTGGCCAGCGTGCGCTACTCCGGTATGCTGCGTGAGGAAGTGGGTGCAGAGGCTTTCCGCTTTGAGGAAGTCTGGAATCTGTTCAAGGCCGACGGCGCAGGCTGGCTGCTGGCTGGTATTCAGCAGATCCCGGTTGACCCCAACGCTTGATCTCTATCTATACAGACAGCCGCCTTCTTACCCAGGCGGCTGTTCTGTTATGAGCGCTCCCGTTTCGCTGTGATCCCATCTGCCCGTGTTCCTGTCGCCCTGTACATCCGGCCGTGTCTGTGTCGGGTTAAACTGGCTGTTTTAATTGGACTGGTTTACTCGCCCCGGCAGTAGACTTGCATGGACATGCTTGGTATCCCTTCATTCCTAGAACCTGGCGCCGTGGGCGTGCGTTTGCTCAATGCCTTGCTTGATCGCGAGGATTGGGCGCGTGAGCGTTTGCGCAGCCATGCAGGTAAAACCGTGTCGCTGATTGTGGGCCGTTTGCAACTGGTCTACACCATCAGTTCTCAAGGAAAGCTGGAGCAGGGCCATCCTGCCGTCGTGCCGGATGTCACGTTGACACTGCCTCAGGACAAGCTGCCTGAACTGCCACAAATTCTTCAAGATGGCGATTTCAGTCGTGTCGCCCAGTTAATGCATGTGCAAGGCGAGGCCGGGCTGGCCAATCTGGTGTCGGACCTGGCGGCCAATCTGCGCTGGGATGCCGAACACGATCTGGCCAAAATCGTGGGTGATGTCATGGCGGTGCGCCTGTTCAGCGGGGCGCGCCGGGCCTTTTCCGGGTTGAGGGATCTGGGCCAGCGTCTGGCTGGTAATGCCAGCGAATACCTGACTGAAGAAAGCGCCTTGCTGGTTACCCGCCCCGAACTGGAACGGATGCGCGAGCAATCGGATGGTTTGGTCCAACGCCTGGACGAACTGGACCAGCGTTTGAACCGTCTTGACGCGCGTCGGCGGGAGTCCTGAGCATGTTCTCCTTGTGTCGTCTGCTGACCATTTTGCTGGTTGTATTCCGTTATCGCCTGGACGAGCTGGTGCTATCGAGCATCCGCCACCCTTGGGCATCACGTATGTTGCGCATTGTGCGCCTGGGTCGCAAACCCAAGCTGCCACGTG
This sequence comes from Alcaligenes sp. YSL9, assembly GCF_030515105.1. Classification (NCBI taxonomy): domain Bacteria; kingdom Pseudomonadati; phylum Pseudomonadota; class Betaproteobacteria; order Burkholderiales; family Alcaligenaceae; genus Alcaligenes; species Alcaligenes sp. YSL9. The sequence continues at coordinate 477,719 of NZ_JALXJU010000003.1, forward strand.
GCGTACGTTTACGGCTGGCCCTGGAAAGTCTGGGGCCCATCTTCGTTAAATTCGGCCAGGTGCTCTCCACTCGCCGGGATTTGATCCCGCTGGATATTGCCGAGCAACTGGCGTTGCTGCAGGACCGCGTGCCGCCATTCCCTTCGGAGGTGGCGGAAGCCACAATTCAGAAGGCCCTGGGTGCTTCGCCTTACGAGCTGTTCCAGAAGTTTGATCGCGAACCCATCGCTTCGGCGTCGATTGCGCAGGTTCACTTTGCCGAGCTGCACAATGGCCGCGAAGTGGCGGTGAAGGTATTGCGTCCCGGTATGCGTGAAGTCATCCATAAAGACTTGCGTCTGATGCGCGTGCTGGCTGCGTTCATGGAACGGCTGGGCCCGGATGCCCGTCGCCTGAAACCGCGCGAAGTGGTGGCCGAGTTCGACAAGTACCTGAACGACGAGCTGGACCTGATACGCGAAGCCTCCAACTGCAGTCAGCTACGCCGCAACTTCACCAAAGATGTAGAGCGTACCCAGCTGTTGATCGTGCCTGAAGTGCATTGGGACTATTGCGCCTCGACCGTGTTCACCATGGACCGCATGAAGGGCATCCCGGTCAACCAGATTGATCGCCTGCGCGCCGCCAATGTGGATTTGAAGGATCTGGCCCGCAAAGGGGTAGAAATTTTCTTCACCCAGGTGTTTACCGACGGTTTTTTCCATGCCGACATGCACCCCGGCAATATTTATGTCTCGGATGCACCGGAGAGCTTGGGCCGTTATATTGCCCTGGACTTTGGCATTGTGGGTTCGCTGTCCGAGTTCGACAAAAACTATCTGGCGCAAAACTTCCTGGCTTTTTTCCGGCGCGATTACCGCCGGGTGGCTCAATTGCACATCGAGTCCGGCTGGGTGCCACCTGAAACCCGTGAAGAGGAGCTGGAAGGCTCGGTACGCGCGGTATGTGAACCGTATTTTGATCGGCCCTTGTCCGAGATCTCCCTGGGGCAAGTGCTGTTGCGCCTGTTCCAGACCTCGCGCCGGTTCAATGTAGAAATTCAGCCGCAGCTGGTGCTGCTGCAGAAAACCCTTCTGAATGTGGAAGGGATGGGGCGGGACCTGGATCCGGAGCTGGATCTGTGGGATACCGCCAAACCTTATCTGGAAAAGTGGATGTACCAGCGTATTGGTCCATCGGGCTTTTATTCGCGTTTGAAACAGGAAGCAGGGCAGTGGGCCCAGATCATGCCGCAGCTTCCGCGTCTGGTGTATTCCGCTTTGAATAGGCCAGAGACAGGGCAGGCGTTGAACCAGGAACTCAAGCTGCTGCGCCAGTCGCAGCAGCAGACCAACCGATTATTGACTGCCGTATGTGCTGTATTGGCGGTTGCGGTCGGGGTGGCCATCTGGGCTTTGGTGGGGCGATAAGTGTGACGACCCCGCAACGCGTCAGTTTTTTTGTGGCTGACATATTTCTGATAACTGCAGGTTCTACGATAGACGCAGGTCCGCCAGCTGATTGCTAAGCTGGCGCTTTCCGGCGCCTTCCGGACGGTGAATGGCCGCCCTCAAGGAACCGCTTGATTCTTTTTAGGAATCGTTATGCTTTACCATGACTTATTTAAATCCATGGAAGCGGTGCGCTGGAATTTTGCGCATGACATACCGTGGGATGACTTTGATGGCAGCAAGCTTACAGACGAGCAAGCCTACACCATCAAAATGAACGCCATTACCGAGTGGGCAGCCTTGCCTGCTACCGAAATGTTCCTGCGTGACAATAAAGATGACAGCGATTTTTGCGCTTTTATGTCCGTGTGGTTCTTTGAAGAACAAAAGCACTCGCTGGTTCTGATCGAATACCTGCGCCGTTTCCGCCCCGAGCTGATGCCCACCGAAGAAGAACTGCACAAGGTGCGTTTTGACTTCGATCCGGCCCCGGCTATGGAAACGCTGATGCTGCACTTTTGCGGCGAAGTGCGCCTGAACCACTGGTACCGCCGTGCTGCCGACTGGCATACCGAGCCGGTGATCAAGGCCATCTACAAGATCGTGGCTCAGGACGAGGCTCGTCACGCCGGTGCTTACTTGCGCTACATGAAGCGTGCCCTGGTGCACAAGGGCCAGGAATTTGGCCTGCAAGCCCGTCTGGCTTTCTCCAAGATTGGCGTTCTGATGGCTTCGGCCCATCGCACCGCTCAGGCGCTGCATCCCACCAACTTGCACGTGAACAAAGCCATGTTCCCGGAAGATACCGTGCAGTCCAAGCTGCCATCGCCCGGTTGGCTGGAAAACTGGCTGGATACGCAGATTCGTTTCGACAAGGAATGGGAGCACAAGGTCAGCTCGCGCATCTTGCACAATATGTCGTTGCTGATGGGGAGCTCGTTCGAGACCGTGCAGGAATTGAACCGCTACCGCAAGGATCTGGCACGTCAGGTCGGCTCTGATTCGACGCTGGTGCAGGCTTGATATGAGCGCACGTTTCGAGGCCAAGGTGATGGGTCTGGATGCCTTGCGTGAAGCGGTGGAGCAGGGGCGCCTGGCGCGCCCGCTGGTCTTTACCAACGGTGTGTTTGATATTTTGCACCGTGGGCATGTCAGCTACCTGGACGAGGCTGCCCAATTGGGTGCCTCGCTGATTGTCGGTGTGAATACCGATGCCTCGGTGCGCCGTCTGAACAAGGGGCCGGAGCGCCCCATCAATCCCGAGCAGGATCGCGCTGCCTTGCTGGCTGCGCTGGCCTGCGTGGATGCGGTGGTCTTGTTTGACGAGGACACGCCCGAAGCCCTGATCGCGGCGCTGCGTCCGGACTTGATCGTGAAGGGCGGCGACTACGATATGGAAGCCTTGCCTGAAACGGCTTTAGTGCGTAGCTGGGGTGGCGATGCAGTCGCGATTCCCTTCGAGTTCCAGCGTTCCACGACAGCACTGGTCAAGAAGCTGCGCGACTAAAAGCACAGGACAAATTGATGTGTTGAATCCCGGCTTGGTCCGGGATTTTTTTGCTTCTAAGTCGTGAGCTCGAGGTTCTGCTGATGCCCAGGATTGCTTGGCGTTTGAGATATGCCGGGGCATTGGGCCCAAGCCAGACTGGGTTGCTGATGCCACTGTCAGTGCCCGGACCAGGTTTGATGTGACCCTCTTGCTTGATCGGGCTTGCTTGGCGTGTCTGTCTCAGAGGCAGATATTGAGCACATTTCGGAGATATTAAATCTGGCTGGAGAGGTCTCGCTTTAAAGGCCAGATTGCGGTGCCTAGTCTGTATTTCTTGCCAGCGCAGGCTTCAGGATGCCGGTTCAAGCAGATCGTTGACAGCACGCAGATCGTTTTCGTTCAAGGTGCCGCTGGCTGCTTTCAGGCGCAGGCTGTTCATCAGAACTTCGTAACGCGCTTGGGCCAAGCTACGTTGCGCTTCGTACAACTGCTGCTGGGCATTGAGTACATCGATGTTTACACGTACACCGACCTCGTAAGCCAGCTTGTTGGCCTCCAGGGCGTCCTGACTGGATTTGGTGGCTGCTTCCAGTGCCTGCACACGGACCAGGCCTGTGGTGACGCCAGAGAAGTACTGGCGCGTCTGCTGGATGGATTGCTGAATAGCGAACTGATGATCGTAGCGGGCCTGTTGCAGGCGCGAGCTTTGTTCGCGTACTTGCGAGCTGGTTTCACCACCACGGAAAATCGGGATGCTTAACTCCAGACCCAGAGCGCTGTTCAGCGAACGTGGGCCACCGCCCGCTTGGCCAAACAGAGTCTGGTCGCTACCGCTGCCGGTTTGGGCTTTCAGGGCCAGGGTGGGCTCGTGCAGGGCCTGGGTGCTTTTCAACTGCTCTTCGGCAGCACGGGCCTTGATATCAGCCAGTGCCACGGTCAAGCCGGATTGGCTGGACTGATCCAGCCAGTCTTGCAAATTCGCAGGCTGCGGGGCGGGAAGACGCAAAGGCTCACGCAGGCGCGCCAGCGTGTCATAACGCTCCAGCGTCAGCGCAGCCAGCTTGTCCTGAGCCACTTGCAGGGCATTTTCAGCCTGCAAGACGCCAGCCCGGGTCAGGTCCAGGCGCGATTTGGCTTCGTAGGTATCGGTAATCGTGGTGCCACCCAGCTGAAAGTTCTGATCAGCAGCACGCAATTGCTCGTCAATGGCGGCTTGCTGGGCTTTCAGGGTAGACAGCGTATCTTGCGCAGCCAGCACATCAAAATAGCTTTGGCTGACGCGCAGCATCAAATCTTGCCGATCCAGCGTCAGTTGAATATCCGCGCCCTGCGCCAGTAATTGGGCGCGTTCGTAACGGGCCCAGGCATTACGGTTGTACACGGGTTGGCTCAGCGTCAAGGTCCAGGCAGCTCGGTCACTGGAATGCTGATTGGACAGCTTGCTGGTTTGACGACGCTCCTGCAGTTCGGCTGTGCCGATGGCGCTGATCTGTGGCAACAGTTGTGCCCGGCTTTGGGGTACTTGTTCCTGATCGGCTTGATGCGCAGCTTGCGCAGCGCCAAACTGCGGTTCATGTGCCAGGGCCTGGTTCCAGGCCTGCAGCAGATCTTGCGACTGGGCGGTGCTACTTAAGGCAAGCAGTGAAAGCAATGCCAGGCGCAAGGGAGTCATGAACCGCATATGTGCTTAAAAGCGGAATTGCGAAACGGCGGTGCCGCGCAAAGGTTTGATCCAGGTATCGAACAGGGGGGTCGTCTCGAAGCTGGCCGCGCTGGTGCGAGTAATACGTACAGCCGTCATGACCGGGTTTTGACCGACCACTACAACCAGACGGCCGCCGATACAGAGCTGGTACTTCAAAGCATCAGGAATGGTGGGCACGGAGCCGGTGACCAGAATGGCGTCGTACTCGGTGGTGCCCCAGCCTGCGTGCGCGTCACCCACTTCAACCTTGACGTTGCGCACATTGTTGCGCTGCAGGTTTTCCTGGGCGAAAGCGGCCAGTTTGCTGTCAATTTCGATGGAGGTAACTTGTTGGGACAGGTGAGCCAGCAAAGCAGCCTGGTAGCCCGAGCCGGTACCAATTTCGAGCACACCGTCGCTAGGCTGCAGCAGCAGCTCTTGAGCCAGACGGGCTTCGACTTTGGGCGAGAGCATGGTCTCGTGCGTGTCCACGGCATTGATGATCAGTGGCAGCTCGGTGTCCGAAAAGGCCGAAGGGCGCAAGGACGAGGGAACAAAGCGTTCGCGCTGGACCTCGACCAATGCTTGCAGCACTTTTTCGTCGGATACGTTCCAGGGACGGATTTGTTGTTCCACCATGTAGTAACGGGCACGTTCGAGTTCAGACAGCGCAAAATGGTTCATAGCTTCCAGAAAACTAAAGGCTTGGCAAAGAGCCGATTATAAGCCAGCACATCGATAAAGATGCGCAGTTGGGCTTAGCAGGACGGCACCATTGCATGGAGCAAGGTGCTGGCGTTGTTGACGGCAATGGGCAAGAAGGTATCAAAATCCATGTGCGCTTCACTGTTGGCATTGTCTGAAATACTGCGTATGCAGACAAAAGGTACCTTGTTCAGATAGCACACCTGGGCAATGGCGCCACTTTCCATTTCGCAGGCTAAAGCGTTGAAGGTGGCGCTTAACCACTGTATTTTATCGTTACATGCGATGAATTGGTCGCCGGTAACAATTCGGCCCGTATGGACCTGGTGGCCTTCGATCTGCTGTGCGGCGGTTTGAGCCACGGTCAGCAGGGTGGGATCGGCGGGGAAATCGAAGGTATCCAGACGGAAAACCTGTCCCGGCGCCAGACCCAGGGCTTTCAGTTCCACATCGTGCTGGACCAGGGTATCGGCAATGACGATATCGCCCGGTCGGATGCTGGGTTCAACCGCACCCGCAATACCGATATTGATAATGCTGCCCACGGCAAATTCCGAGATCAGCATCTGGGTGCAGGCGGCGGCGTTGACCTTGCCCACGCCGCAAACCACGGCCACAACGGGCTTGCCCAGATAGCTGCCGCGATGAAAATCCATGCCGGCGCGCTGGATGGTCTGGGGCTCTTGCAAGCGCTCCAGCACAATCTCCAGTTCTTCGCGCATGGCGACAATAATTCCAAGTGTAGACATAAGACAGGGGCCTTCAAGCGGCCCGATCAAACGGCACGTATCAGGACGATGGCCACAGTTTATGGAAGTGATGCACCGGACCGTGTCCGCTGCCCACTGTCAGTTCACCCGAACGGGCAATGGCTTCGTACAAGTACTTTTTGGCAGCCAGAGCAGCGTCAGGCACATTGCTGTATTGGGGTAGCAGGGCGGCCAGCGCAGCCGACAAGGTGCAGCCGGTGCCGTGCGTATTGGCAGTATCAATACGTTTGGCGGGCATTTCGATCATCTTGTCGCCATCGTGCAGCAGGTCTATGCAGTCCGAACCGGGCAGGTGACCGCCTTTCAGGAAGACCCAGCGTTGATCGCTGTGATTCATCAGGCGACGCAGACGCTCGGCAGCCTGACGCATTTCCTTGACGGTTTCTACCGGGCGGGCGTCCAGCAGGACACCGGCTTCGGGCAGATTGGGCGTGATCATGGTGCACTGGGGCACTAACTGTTCACGCAGGGCATGGACGGCCGACTTTTCCAGCAGATGATCGCCGCTTTTGGCGATCATTACCGGGTCCAGCACCAGATGCCTGGGTTTGAAGTGAGCCATGCGCTCGGCCACCACGGTGGTGACGGCCTCCTGGCCCAACATGCCGATCTTGACACCGTCAATGCGCACATCGGCAAACAGCGTATCAATCTGCTGGCGCACAAAGTCGGCAGGAACCGGGCTGATACCGGTTACCCCTTGAGTATTTTGTGCCGTCAAAGCGGCAATCACAGCGGTGGCATAAGCACCCAGGGCGCTCATGGCTTTGACATCAGCCAGAATACCGGCGCCGCCGGAGGGGTCAACCCCGGCAATGGTCAGCGTGTTGGGAATCATGTCTCAATCAGGTACGGGAGTGAATCAGCCCTTCGGTGGGGGAGCTGGGGTCGGCATCGTAGTATTTGCGGGGCACACGGCCAGCCAGATAAGCCTGACGACCGGCTTGTACAGCCAGGTTCATGGCGCTGGCCATCATCACAGGCTGGCGGGCACCGGCAATGGCGGTGTTCATCAGGACACCATCACAGCCCAGTTCCATGGCAATAGCTGCATCCGAGGCTGTACCGACACCGGCATCGACCAGCACAGGCACCTTGCTCTGATCGATGATCAGGCGCAGGTTCCAGGGGTTGATGATGCCCATGCCCGAACCGATCAGGGAGGCCAAGGGCATGATGGCTACACAGCCAATATCTTCCAGCATACGGGCCTGGATAGGATCGTCGGCGCAATACACCATCACATCAAAGCCTTCATCCACCAGGGTTTTGGCGGCTTTCAAGGTTTCGGGCATATTGGGGAACAGATTGCCGGAGTCGCCCAGCACTTCCAGTTTGACCAGTTTGTGGCCGTCCAGCAGTTCGCGGGCCAGACGCAAGGTACGCACGGCGTCCTCGGCGGTATAGCAACCCGCGGTGTTGGGCAGCAGGGTGTATTTGGAGGGGGGCAGGTAATCGAGCAGATTGGGCTCGTTGGCGTTCTGGCCGATATTGGTGCGGCGAATGGCCACCGTCACAATTTCAGCGCCACTGGCTTCAATAGCCTGACGAGTTTCATCAAAATTTTTGTATTTACCGGTGCCTACCAATAGCCGGGATTGGTAGCTGGTTCCGGCCAGGATAAAGGGATCGTTGTTCACTGTTTGGGTCATGGTGGTGCTTTGTTGCGCATCCGTCTTTGTTGACGGATAAAGAATTGGTTTTTTGCTGGGCAAACACTGCAAGAATAATCCATTTGGCCGGTGCCCGCAGGAAAACCCGTATGCCGGCTTGCTGGTGTGCGGTAGGGATTTGGGCTCGGGCAGGGGGCTGGCCACGGATGCGAGCCTGATTGGCCTGTGGCTGTGGCAAATATATACCTTGGCATATTCGCCTTATGTTTAAGGCCATGCGCAAGGCCCCAATGCAGGCTGGCCCTGCCAGAGTTGCGATGCGAAAATTCTGTTGTTCCTCAAGAACGGGATTTTTCTTGAGGGATCCGTAGATTTCATCCGTTCTTGCTGTTTTATCGCTCGGACACAAGCCTCAGGTGCTGATGTACCTGGGGCTTGAGTTCGATTGGCATTGTTTGATTGTTAAAGGAGCACGTTCTTGGGCCCTGACCCTGAATCTGAAAGACGCACATTTGCGTTGCGCCCCGCGTTTCATGTCCGCATGAAACCCCATTGCGAATTGAGCACCGGCTCCAGGTTCCTCACGGTCTAAGACGTGTGGGGTGCTTCTGTGGCCGTGTGCCCAGGAGAATCTCATGCTGTTTTCCCGCCCTCACGATAGCTTGCAGCGCGCTTTGCGTATGGCTGTCGCCACTTACCGTCCTGTCGCCGTGTGCGACTTGCTGGCCTCGCACGGCACCCTGGCTTTTGCCCAGGCCTTGCCCGAGCTTTCGGCTCGTGTCCGCGCCGATGTTCTGGCCATGCTTCCCGCGTTTGATCGCAGTCAGGTCTACAACGCCATGCATACCGGCGTGCGAGTAGGGCATTTGGGTCGCCGCCGCACACATGGCCCGTCGCCCAGCCTGTTCACCCTGTTCCCGCACCGCTACGGCACGCAGGACTGGCTGCGTGAGTATCGCCAGCCCCAGCGCTCTTGAGCACTGGTCCCTACCCCTTTTCTGTTCAACCTGTCACAGCAGACCAGCCCATGCGGGGTTCGCACCGTCATGGACGGCTGCTGTGGCTTTCATTAACCCAAAAGAGTGCTATGCCACAAACCATTCCCTCTTCCTTGAGCAGCAAACCGTATCAGGACAACTCGCTGGCCGCCCAGGTCTGGACCCGCTCGGCGCGTCGCCCCAGTGTTGCACCGCTCAAGGGTCGCAAGCGTTGGTCGCGCTACGAGCGTCTGTCCTTTTCCATGCTGCTGTCTTCGTGGGGCATTTTGATTGTGGTGGTGAGCTGGCTGTTTTTCAGCAACTCGCACCTGGAAACCCGGACCAGTTCTACCTCCGGCTCGCATTCCAGCTTTTACATGGGTACCACGACGCCGTCGCCCGATGCGTCCAGCACCCAAGAGACCCGTTCTGATGGAGATCAACAATGACGGACCAAGGTAAAACGCCGCCGCTCTTTGGCAACGACGGCCAGCCCAATAACTGGATGCGCATCAGCATCCATGCCACCGAGCAGATCAGTGGCCTTCGTAAAAAGCTGGGCGTGGAAATTCCACAGACCTTGCAGAACAGTCCCACACAGGAAGGCCCCTTCAGCTTTGTGCCTGTGACGTTTCTGAACGTGGACAAGGGTCAGAAGAAAGCCAGCCGTGTGGTGTTCATCCTGAGCCGCGAAGCCTTGGTGTCCATTGAACCTGATCCCAGCCCCAAGCCACTGGCCCAGGCCCTGCAGCGCTTGCAGCGTGATGGTCGCGAGAACGACGCCTTTGAAAGCTTTGCGGTGATTTTGCAATCCATTAACGATGCCACCGATGAACTGTTGGACTCCCTGAGCCACGATCTGGGCAAGGTGCTGACTCAGACCAACGCCGTGCTCAACAGCCTGGAAACCAAGGACCGGGACTTTGGCGTCAGTGATGTGGTCTCCACCCAGATGGATTTGAGCGAAGTAGAAGAACTCTTGTCCGACTGCCTGGAAAGCCAATTGCAGCTGGCCATGGCTGCTCGTCATGCCCTGGCGCGTTTACCCACAGATCAGGAAAAACTGAAGCCTGTTTTTCATACCCTGATCGACGACATCGAGGCCGTGGAAAAGCAGGTGAACTTTGTGCACGACCGCGTCCGCCTTTTGCAGACCACCAACAATATGGCGCTGAACGTGAAGCAGAACCAGATTGTGAAAGTGTTCTCGGTGGTGACCGCCGTGTTCCTGCCCGCCATGCTGATTTCAACCTACTACAGCATGAACTTTGCCTATATGCCGATTCTGCAATGGGAGCACGCCGAGATAGTGGGGATTATTTCCACCGCCTTGTTCTCCATGTTGCCGCTGATCTATGTGAAACACCGGGGCTGGCTGCGCTAGAGCGCGCTGCCTTTGATACTTAAATGAATGGGAAGAATTTCGTATGTTGAACACACTGAAAAGCAGTACCGAGGTGGCAACGGCAGGCTCGGATAAATTACGCGGACTGGTCTGGAATGAAGACTTGAGCCTGCAGTCGGACTCCAACGCGGCCGTCCAGCAGCGCCGTCAGGCCATTGACCGGGCGCGTGCCAACCGCCCACGCACCGCGCATATCGAGCGCGAAATCATGATTGCGGTGGTGGTGCTGTACATCCTGATTCTGGGCAGTTTTGCCGGTCTGCATTTGTATGGCCACTACATGGTTTCCCCGGAAGCGGAACAGGTACAAAGCGAGGACTAAGCCATGACTGAAAAAAAACAGGGGGGCGCGGTGGTGTCCAGCCTGAGCGACAAGCGCGGGCAAAAAACGGCATGGTTGCAGCTGTCGGCCAGCCGGCACGATGAACTGGCCGAGGCGCAAGCCAAACTGGGCCTGGACCTGAGCGTCAAACGGGGCCGTGCTGCCGCGGAAGAAGCGGGCTTTATTCTGATTCCCGTGGAGATGGTGATACGTCAGGGCCAGCAGTACCGCGAAACCAGCCTGCTGTTCGCCTTGAGCAAGGACCGCCTGATCAGCGTGGAGCAGGACGTGCGGGTTGATACTTTGGAGCGAGTCAGCCAGCAGTTGAACGCCAGGGCAGAGGCCGGACAAGCTGCGCCCAGCCCCGCGTCAATTCTGTTCATGATCCTGCAGGCTCTGAACGACCAGGCTCGTGCCACGATTTCCGATATTGCCGGGCGTCTGGACGAGCGCAGCGATACGGTGGCGGCAGCCAGTGGCGGCTTTGATACCTCCGGCCGTCAGGCCGGGGTAGCGGATATTGCCAGTACCGCTATCGGTCTGGGTGAGGCCGAGGAACTGGTCGCCAAAACCGTGGAAGGGCAATTGATGCTGGCTCGCGCAGGTCGTTGGCTGCGTCGTACGCCCGGTGGCGAAAGCGCAGAGAACCTGTCCATGTTGCTCTCGGATATTCAAAGCTTGCGTCGCTATGCCCGCTTTCAGCACGACAAGATCCGCAACTTGCAGCAGTCCTTGATGACCACGCTGGATTTGAAGCAGAACCAGGTGATCAAGGTCTTTACAGTGGTTACTGCGGTGTTCTTGCCGCCTACGCTGATCGCGGCGTTTTACGGCCAGAACTTTGCCAATATGCCCGAGCTGGAAATTATCGGTGGCGAGTGGCTGGTTATGGGCATGACCGCCGTATTTGCCTTGGCTCCCTTGGCCTATGTAAAGCGTAAAGGGTGGATGCGATGACGGCCCGTTTCAAGGATATGGCTTCCTGGCGGCGCTTGCAGGCCCCTGACCGTCAGGCGCTGGAAGATCTGGGCAAGTTGTATCGCGTGGATTTGCTGCCACAAGCCCAGGCCAGCCTGGGGATGGCCACACGCATACGCTGTGTGCGAGTGAGTGACGAACAGATGCAGGTGTCTGACCTGATCTGGTGTTTGGGGCAGGACGATCAGCCTTTGTATACCGTGGAAACTGGCCATCGTCTGCTGCGTCCCGGCCAGGCTCTGGAGCGCTTGAGTGCCCAGGAAATGTCCTTGGCCAGCTCCCATGCCCTGGCTTTGACTTTGCTGTATCAATTGCTGGCGCAGACCTCGCAAGTGCTGGACCGTATTGATCAGGGCCTGAGTGTCTCGACCCTGTCCTTGCGCGGCTTTCTGTCCAATGTCGGCACGGACTATTCGCGCGGTGCCGAGGACATGATTGATCTGGACAGCCATATGGCAACCCTGCACAAACCGCTGTCTCATGTGATGCATTCCATTGACGATCTGGAGCAGGCCGCACAACGCTTGCGCCGCTGGGTGTATCAGGAAAAAAGCCTGGAGTTGAGCCGAGTGGACGAGCTGATTGCCGCCATTGAAGGCATGCAGCGCCGTGCGCATTTCGCCATTGAACGCCAGCGTTTTCATTGGCGTGCCGCCGGAGAGTCCGTGGCCATGAGCGACCTGAACGTGACCAAGGTCTTTACGGTGCTGTGGGCCTTGCTGGTGCCCGGTACAGCCTTGATCAACTGGTACGGTCAGAACTTCCATGTCATGCCCGAGTTATCTTGGGAGGGCACCATGTGGGTGCAGTTGGTGACCGTGTTGGTGTTGACGGCGGTACCGATCTGGACAATCAAGAAATCGGGCGCGTTGCGTTAAGGGGGAGTGCTGTGTGCTGGCCCGGTTAGGCGCTAACTCCTACCCGAATCAATTCGCGATTTTTGTCTTTCCACTGCGACGGTAAACACATCCTTAGCTTTTCAGAGCGGGGTGGCCGTCCCTGCACCAATGTGTAGAGGTACCCATGAATGCAAGCCGGTTTTTCCATCCCGATCACAGCGCCGTCGTACACCAGAGCCCGGTGCGTCTGGTACGCCGCGCCCACTGTGCGCTGAGCTACTACGACACCCGCAGCGTGCCACAAGTGTTGCAAGCCTTGAATACCCAGCGCCATGGCCTGGCCTTTGATGAAGTGTTGCGCCGTCTGATACAGAACGGCCCCAATCAAGTACGGGTACTGCGTTCCAGCCCTGCTGATCTGACCCAAGTGGTCCAGACCATGAAAAAACAAACCTGTCAGGTGCGCCGCGATTTGACCATGTACGATCTGGCACGGGATCACCAGTCCCGCGTGCCGGCTCGTATGCTCGTGACTGGCGATATCGTGCTGTTGTCTGCCGGTGATTACGTGCCGGCGGATCTGCGCTTGATCCATCAGGATCACCTGATTCTGAACCGCGCCATTTTGCAGGCCGCACCCGATACTTGCGCCATGGGCGACCGGGTTGTGGCCGGGACCGCACAAGGTGTGGTGGTGGCGACGGGTAATCAAACCTTGTTAGGAGTTCTGATGCGTGAACCTGTTCCTGTGGCCTGCGGCTGGCGTCGTGTGCTGGAGTGCAGTCCTTTTCAATTGAGCAAAGCCGCTTCTTTGGCAGCTGGCGTGGCCCTGTTTGGTCTTGCAGGAGCGCTGATGATGCCCAGCCACAGCCATGCTGAAACCTCGGTGCAGCTCTATGGCACTTTGGATGCCGGTTTGGGTTGGACTCGCGTGAGCGGCGAAGGCTCGCAGCGTGACGTGCTAAGTGGCGGGCAGACGGACTCGCTGTGGGGGATTCGAGGCCATGAGGATCTGGGCGATGGGCTGCGCGCCACCTTCAATCTGGAAAGCGGTATTGATCTGGCCACAGGCCGGGCCGAGGATTCCGGGCGTCTGTTCAACTATCAGGCCTGGCTGGGTCTGGGCAGTGATAACTGGGGCGAGCTGCGTTTTGGACGCCAGTACACCGTGGGCCAGGAATTTGTCTCTGCCATTGAAGTGGGTTCCTGGAAAGACTTTGGTATGGGCGCTTTGATGCGTGCCTCGGACAACTACCAGATCTCCAATCAGTTCAGCTGGCGCAGCCCGGAATGGGCGGGTATGCAGTTAGGCGCCAGCTATAGCGCGGATGTGGGCGAGCAGGGCCTGGGAGGGTCTCGCAGCAAACTCTATAGCCTCGCTTTGCGCTACGAGGACGGCCCCTGGCTGTTGGGGGCCAGTTACGAGAGCTTGAGTCGTGTCGAGTCCCATCGTCCTACGGCCTGGCAATTGGGTGCGAGCTATGACTTTGAGGTAGCCCGTCTTGCAGCTGGCTGGAGCCGTCAGAGCAATGGCTTTGTGGGCCTGAATGGTGATGATGGTCCTGCCCATCTGCAAAACAAGGGCTTGAAAGGCTTGGGCCCGGCGAAGTTCATCAACGGTGGCCGGCTGGACACCTGGTATGTGGGCACGGCGATTCCTGTAGGCAAGGGCGAGTTCCAGCTGCAATGGTCTTTGGGCCGTCCGAACTGGACCTGGGAGGATACCGATGAGCGCGCACGTCGCATTCAGGTGATGTCTGTGGGCTACGTGCATGCCTTGTCGCCCCGAACCAGCGTCTATGCCTTTGCGGCTCAAGGACGTCGCTTTGATATGGAAACGGCAGCCAGTGCCAGCGAACCGCGTAGCAGCCGTGTGGCTTTGGGTGTGACGCATCACTTCTAATGAAATGGCCGGTTTCCTGCACCTGAGTCCGTGTTCTCACTGGCCCTGGCGCAGGAAGGTCGGGCAGGGCTGAGTGCTTGTGGGGACGGCTCAGGAGACATATCCCTAAGTATAAATTTGATGTCTGCAAGGCGATGGAAAGTGTGTCAATGCCTGGCAGACAAGCCCACACTCAGATGCGAAAATACTGTTGGTGCAAAAACCGTTGCACCTTCTTTTTTAACTACTCACGTTTAAAAGTAAATGGACCCTGATCCTTCTTTATGGCTTTGTTCCTGTAAAGGACAAGCCTTCTTAATGACCAGTCAATTGGACACTGGACCACAAAGCGGGCCCCTCTGATGAGGTGAGCACTCTTTCTGGACCCCTGTGTCCGAAGGAGAATGCTATGTTCCGCCTCAACCTGTTTCGTTCCACCCCACACAACAACGCTCTGCAAGACGCTCTGCGCCTGGCCGCATCCCGCCAGCGTCAAGGCTACCTGCTGGAGCTGCTGCAAACCCACGGCGCTCGCGAGTTTGCTTACGCACTTAATGACCTGTCCGGTCGCACCATCGAAAACGCACTGTCCACACTGCCCACCGTGGAGCGCAGCCAAGTCCTCAAGCATCTGTCCCGTCGTGCCAAAGCCCGTCTGAACGATGTAGAAAGCTTTCGCTACCAGCCCACTCATGCCGTGCTGACACTGCCTTCTTTTGTGATGTAAGAGCTTGGCAGATGCCCCTGACATTCGGGGCGTACTCCGGCGCCGCGGCAATGATCTGTGCAGAGATCGTTGGGCGGGCATGGCTTTATAGCTATGCCCGCCTTTTTGATTGCAGCCTGAACGCACTTCTTTTTTTTACGGCCCTGCAGGGCGAACAGTTGTTTTCATCGATGATCTGTCGTGAGCAGACGACGCTTGCGACGCTCGCAATCAGAATCCCTGCCTTTTCATGTCATAATTTTGGAATGAGAATGATTATTGATTAGTTTGATCAGGGTCTATGGACTATTCGTCAGCGCCCATAGGGATGGGAGATTTCTATCAAGATCACCGTAGCTGGTTGTTGCGGTGGTTGCGCGCGCGTCTGCATTGCAGCTTTACGGCGGAAGATCTGGTGCAGGACACCTTTGTGCGTCTGCTGTTGGCCCCCTCTACCGTTCATCATTTACGTCATCCTCGTGCGTTTCTGGCTACCACGGCCAGAAGGCTGTTAATTGATCGCAGCCGACGCATGGCGGTTGAGCAAGCCTATCTGGAAGCCTTGGAGGCGACCTTGGCCGAAGGGGCGCAAGCACCCTCGGCAGAGCAGTGCGCCCAAACCCTGGAGGCGCTGGCCTTGTTGGCTCAGGCTCTGGACGAGTTGCCCGCGCGGGCTCGCATGGTGTTCCTGAGCTGCTATCTGGATGGGGAAACGCAATCAAGCGTGGCCAAGAGCTTGGGGGTTAGCGAACGCACTGTGCGTAATGATCTGGTGCAGGCTTTGCTCCATGTTCAGACCTTGATTCCAGCTTGAGCCCCATGTCCAACGAGGAGATAGAGCGACAGGCCGCCCAATGGGTTGTGCTCTTGTCTGATCCCGAACAATTCACCGAACAGGCCCAAGCCGAATTCATGGCCTGGCGTGCGCAGGACCCGCGTCACGAAGCGGCGGCTGCAGGTATGGAAGCGGTCTTGGGCAGAGTCAGAAAACTGGCGGTACAGGCCAATACCACCCCTGGCCGTAGTGCGCTGGATGCAGGATTGTCGGCGCGTCCCAAGCTGTTGCGTGATTGGCGTCAGGGCATGATGCTGCTGCTCTGGGCTGTGGTGTTTATCTTGCCGATTCTGGCCTTTGTATTGCCCTGGTCCAATCAGTCCGTACAGACCGCTGCCGGAGAATGGCGCAGTGTGGTGCTGGAGGATGGCACTCGTTTGGAGTTGGCCGGAGCATCAAAGGTCAAGATTTTGTATAGCAAGCAGTACCGGGATATTGAGCTGCTGGAAGGGCAGGTCCGGGTGGTGGTAGCCAAGCAGCCGGATCGACCCTTGCGGGTCTTGAGCAGCCAGGCGGTATCGCAAGCCTTGGGAACTGAATTTATTGTGCAGGAACAGCCGCAAGGCACGCTGTTGACGGTGCTA
The DNA here is from genome assembly GCF_030515105.1 of Alcaligenes sp. YSL9. Classification (NCBI taxonomy): domain Bacteria; kingdom Pseudomonadati; phylum Pseudomonadota; class Betaproteobacteria; order Burkholderiales; family Alcaligenaceae; genus Alcaligenes; species Alcaligenes sp. YSL9. Next base: position 493,938 of record NZ_JALXJU010000003.1, read on the forward strand.
TCTTCTCGGGTGCTGGTTTATCCGCGCCCCCAGGGCCCGCAAGCCGCTCGCGAGTTGGGGCCAGGCGATCAGGTGCAGATCAATGCGCAAGGCCTGGGGGCGAACCGCCAGACCGATGTAAGCCGTGTCATGCGCACTTGGGACCAGCGGCAGTTGCTTCTGGAGCATGTGCCTTTGACGCAGGCTCTGGAGCAGATCACCCGCCAGTACTCCGGCAAAACACAGATCAAGCCGCAAGGCATGGAAGGCTTGACGGTCAGCGCTGTCTTGCCTGCCGACAAGCCCTTGTCGGCTCTGGCTTTGCTAAAGGACTTGTATCCCCGATTGCAGGTGCAGAACATATCAGACCAGGGATTGATGATTAATTTCAGGCCTTGATTGCCGCTTTTTTGAGCTCGTGCGTCTTTAATAGATAGACCTTGCCAAAGAAGGAGAGATTTCATGGTCCCGAAGAATGCGCCGCCTTTGGCGCTTGTGAAGACGCCGTTCATGCCCAATACCTGCCGCCGCCTGCTGGGCTTGGCCTTTGTAGGGGCCTTGATGCTGAGCGTGGCGCCGGCTTCGGCCCAGACGACCCAAGCCTACGCGCTGGAGGCCGGGGATCTGGCCAGCCGCTTGAGCCAGTTCGCTCAACAGGCCGGGGTAGCGCTGGTGATGGATTCCTCCCGATTGCAAGGTTTGCGCGCTCCGCGCTTGCAGGGACAGTATTCCGTGCAGGAAGGCTTTGCCGCCTTGCTGGCTGGGCAGCCGTTTCAGGTGCAAAGCCGGGATCAGGGCTATGTCTTGATTGCCTTGCCCGATAGCGACACCTTGGCGGACGACGCCAGTGTGCAGTCTTTGGCCAGTATTGAAGTGCGTCGCAATGCGCTGGGCGACATTACCGAAGGTTCAGGCACGTATGCAGCGGGCACGATTGCCACGGCAACCCGCTTGCGTCTGACTCCGCGTCAGACGCCGCAGGCCATCAGCGTGACTACACGCAAGAAGATGGACGACTTCAACCTGACCAGTATTGATGACGTGGTGCGCCATACACCCGGCCTGAGCATCATTACTTATGACAGCGAGCGTACCGTTTACGAAGCACGCGGTTTTGGTGTCCAGAACTTCCAATATGATGGCATCCCTACCTTGCGCGATTCACCATACTCGGCAGGCCATTCGCTCACGGACACAGCGATTTACGATCGTGTCGAGGTATTGAAAGGCGCCTCCGGTTTGCTCACTGGCAGTGGGACCCCAGGCGCGACTATTAATATGATTCGTAAAAAGCCGACGCACGAGTTTCAGGGATATGCCAGTGCGGGCTTGGGCTCCTGGAACAATTACCGCAGTGAAGCGGATTTCTCCGGCCCTTTGAACGAGTCAGGTTCGCTACGTGGCCGTCTGGTTGGTGCCTATCAGGACAAAAAGAGCCATTTGGACCACTACCAGCGTCAGACTTTGGTGTTATACGGCATCGTTGAAGCAGACCTGACACCGGATACCCGCTTGACCCTGGGTGCAGATTTGCAGGACAACGATCCCAAAGGATCAACCTGGGGGGGCATCCCGATTTATGACGCGCAGGGCCACTTCAACGAGATGGACCGTTCCTTTAATAACGGTACGCGCTGGAGTCGCTGGAACCAGTACACCCGTTCGGCCTTTGCCACTTTGGAGCATGAGTTCGACAGTGGCTGGATGGCCAAGGTGCAGCTCAATCGCTTGGTCAATGGTTATGACTCTGAGCTGGCGGCTGCGGCCGCTGGTAACCCTGATCCTTTGACCGGAAAAGGTGTGTCGCTATGGTCCGGGCGCTACGTGGGCAAGACGGTCTCGAACACGGCGGACTTCTATGCGACCGGCCCCTTTGAACTGTTCGGACGCGAGCACGAGTTGGTGGTTGGGGGCGGCGTATCGCGCCGTCGCTGGACCAATGCGTCTTACGGTGAAAACAGTAATACCGATGTCTCGAATTACTACCAATGGGATGGCCGTTGGCCGCGCATGAACTGGAAGCACCTGGGCGACGATCGTGAAGTGACACGAGAAAATGGTTTGTACGTCAGCACGCGCCTGAACCTGCGTGATGACTTGAAGCTGCTGCTGGGTACACGTTATGCCAACTACAACAAGCTGGATATGCGCGAGACAGGTGTATGGGTGCCTTACTTTGGGGCTGTGTATGACCTGAACGACAACTTCTCGGTCTATGCCAGCTACACCAATATCTTCCAGCCCCAAGATTTGCAAGACGAGGGCGGTCGTACTCTGGATCCCTTGCGAGGCGATAACTACGAGGTCGGTGTCAAAGGCGAATTCATGGGCGGCCGTTTGACGTCCAGCCTGGCTTACTTCCAGCTGCGTCAGGATAACTTTGGCAAGGAAACGGGGGGGCGCACACCGTCGGGGGGTATCGCTTATGAGGCCACTCAAGGTGTGCGTACTCATCGCGTAGAACTGGAAGTGGCCGGTCAGTTAACGCCGCAATGGCAGATGCATGCAGGCTATGCCTACAAGCTGTCGCGCCGCGATGGTGAAAAGGTGTCGACCTTATCGCCTGAGCACCAGTTCAACATCTATACCACCTACGATTTCGAGGGCGACTTGAATGGCCTGACCTTGGGTGGCGGTGCACGTTGGCAAAGCAAGACCTGGGGGGATGTCAGTCGACCTGGATCGCCGGGTAAGGTGCGGCATACGGTCTCGGGGTACTGGCTGGTAGATGCGATGGCGCGCTATCGCTTCAACAAAAATTTGTCGGCCACTTTTACCGTCAATAACTTGTTCGACAAGCGCTATTACTCCATGTTCTCCTGGTACAGCACCTATACCTGGGGCGAACCGCGCAACATGATGCTGGCGGTGAAGTATCAGTTCTAAGCCGAAGTAGAAAACCGCTCAAGATACCTGGGCTCGATAGCGATCCAGTTGCTCGCATAGTTCGCGAGTAGCCTCTATCAGCCTGGGGCCGGGGCGGTACAGCGCATCCGGGTTCAGGTTCAGCAAGGCGTGGGGACTTAGCCCCAGATGCTTTTCCCAGAACAGGTGGCGGGCGCGCAGTTGGGCCGGATCACGGTAGGCCATGATGACCACTTGCGGGCGCTTGTGCAGCACGTCTTCCAGACTGATGGTGGGGGCGACGGCAGCATGGCGAGCGTAGATGTTTTGCGCTTTGCAGGTGGTCAGCACATCTTGAATCAATGGATCGCGCGCCAAGGTGTACAAAGGCTCGGAGCCGATTTCCAGAAACACGCTGACCGTCTCGCCCAAGCGGCTGTTCTGGCGCAGGGCGGCAATCTGATTGTCCAGCAAAGCAGCCATCGGCACGGCCACCTCCGCCGTATCCAGGCTGTCTCCTGCCAGACGGACAAAGGCGGGAATATCGTCCAGTTTTTCAGGGGCGGCAAAGATCAGGCTGATATGGGTTTGCTGTAGCTGGCGCTGTAATTCAGGGCCGATCTGGTTGGCTTGCCAGGCCCAGACCTGATCAGGCTTTAGCTCCAGCAGCCGTTCCGGGTTTACGCGCAAGGCGTCCCCAATGCGGGGCAAATCCTTGGCGGCAGGTGGGTAGTCACTGGAACTGTCTACGGCGATCAAATGATCTTGAGCACCGGCGGCAAACAGGATCTCAGTGATGTGAGGGGCCAGACTAATCGCGCGGGCTGGAGCGACAGTTTGTGGGGGTTGGACTGCTTGCCCTGTCGCGGCTTTTTGTACCGTTTTATCTTGCTGCTTGCTCTGTACTTCTTGAGTGCTTTGCTCTGTGCTTGTCTGTGTCTCGGGCTGTGCTTGAGTCTGCTCCTGTGACAGCAGCGGGTCTTGCTCCTGCGCTTGCGTCAAGATGGGCAATCCCAAAAGCAGGGCGAACAGGCAAAGCAAACCCCATAGCCCCAATCCGCTCCAGACAGAGCGCTTTGAGTGCTGAAGACGACAAGTCGCAGGCAAAGAGGGCATCGTGCGCCTTTAAGTAAATGGCGCGGCTCTTGTGCAGATCCGCGCCAGAATCAAGCGAAGCTGATTTTACTGATTACATGCGCCAGGCAAAGTTCAGGAACACGCTGGAGCCGGCGTTGTTATAGCCACGAGCCAAGGTGTAATCCTTGTCGAGCACATTGTTCCAACGCAGTTGGGCCTCCAGACTGGAGGTCAGAGGGTAGCTGGCGGTCAGGTTCAACAGGCCGTAGCTGCCCAGACGCTGTTCGTTCTTCGCATCTTCATAGCGATGGGAGGCGAACAGGTACTCTGCGCCGGTTTTCAGCTCACCAAACTTGTGCTCCACAGCCACTTTGTAGTTTTGCTTGGCACGGCGCACCAATTGCTTGTCGGTGTTTCTATCTTTTGGATCGGTGAAGTCAGCACTGGCGCTCAAAGTGGTGTCGCCCAGTTGCTTCATGGCCGTCAAAGTCAAGCCGGTGATACGCGCTTTTTCGGTGTTGCTGGTCGTGCACTCGAAGTTGGCGTCACACACATAAGGGTTGATCATGTCGCGGATGCGGTTCTGGTAGACCACCAAGCCCAGCTCAGTCGTATCGTCCGTGTAGCGGATATGGCCTTCGACGTTGCGGGATTTTTCCGGTTTCAGATCCGGGTTGCCTTGGAAGCCCCAGTTGTATGGCGAGTACAAGTCCGCGAACGTAGGTGCACGAAAGCCCGTGTTGGCGGCGACGCCTACTGTCCAGTTGCTGGTGATATCCAGGTCATAGCCCAGGCCACCCGTTACCTTGTTGCCATAGCCACTGATATTGTCGTTACGCACGCTGGCTTGCAGGTGGTGTTGATTGATATCGCCACGGTAAATCAGGGCAAAGGCATTGGTGTTGCGCTTGTCGTCCTTGTGTACGGTGGTGTGGGTCATGCGCTCTTCCAGACGCTCGGCCAGCAAGGAGACGGTATGGCCCTTCGCCACGGTCAGATCGTTTTGCCAGCTGTATTGGCGTTGCAGTGTGGAATAGCGAGAGCCAAAGGCGCGGTTTTCCACTGTTTCTTTGCTTAGCGAGGCACTCAGGCGGCTGGTCCACAACTCAGACAGCTTGTTGGTGCTGGTCAGGCCGTAGGCTTGCTGACGTGTTTGCGTGCTGGGGGTGCGGCGTTCGGACAGGCCGTTGTCGAATTGACCATCCATAAAGCTGTTGATGGCAGTCATGCCCAGGTGTTGGCCTTGTGCCCATTCATATCCCAGAGAACCGTTCAGTCCGTGCTGGGTGTAGCCATTTTTGTCCGGGTTGTAGCTGAAGGACAGCGGGTTGGTTGCGTTGAAACCATCGCTGGTGCCGTAGCTGGAAGCCAGGCTGTAGTCCCAGCCTTGGGTCGCACCTGAAAAACCGGCGCTGGCTTTGAAGGTGTCTTGCGAACCCAGGCCTACATTCCCCCATGCGCTCAAGGCACGGTCGCCGCCGCCTTTTTTGGTGATGATGTTCACCACACCACCAATGGCATCCGAGCCATAGAGGCTGCTGCCTGCGCCACGCACAATTTCAATGCGTTCGATCAGGGCGGGGTCAATCGCTTGCCAGTTCACCGAACCACTGGTGGAGCTGTTGATGCGCATCCCGTCGATCATGACGCGGGTATGTTGTGGATTGGTACCGCGCAGGTAAATGCCCGTTGTAGTCTGCGGGCCCCCACTGCTGTAAATCTCCACCCCAGGCTGACGTTGCAAAATTTCGGCCACACTGCTTTGACCCGCTTTCTGCAAGGTTTCCTGATCAATCACCGTCACGTCACCCACCACGTTTTTCAGTGGCTGAGCCATGCGGCTAGGGGTAACAACAATTTGATCCAGTTTGGCGACAGGGGCGGTTTGGGCCGTGGCGATCAAAGGCAGGGCGCCCGCCAGGGCGACCATCAAAGGTCTGATGGACAGTAGTGTCATGGAGATTCCTGTGAGATGTGCGTCCCCGCACATCAGTAAGCGAAGCCGCCCACCGTGGGACGGCCATGAATTCAGGGTCGAGAAGCAGGCTGGTGTCGGGCTTTGCGCGTAGCAGGTACCGTTGCGGGGGCAGCACGTTTGGCAGTTCCAGGGCGGAACCGCTCACGTTTCCCATTTGACTTTCCCAGGCCCAGGGCTGCATGGGCCGGAAAGCACCTCTTTCCGAGCGGAAAATGTTACATGCCGCTGGGGCAAAGGTTAAGTGTTTAGGGTGGATTCGCTGTACAAAGCGCTACAATTGTGGCGCCAATCCACCATTCTCGCGGCTCTTGCTGTCAGATGCCGTCAACGTCCCGTTTCGTGTTCCGGAGCTTTTAGTGTCCTATCCTGCTTTGCCTTATCCGATCTCTGCCTATACGCGTGGTACCGAGTTTGCGCGCCGTTTGGGGCAGCAAATTCTGATTCTGGATGGTGCAATGGGCACCATGATTCAGCGTTACAAATTGGGCGAGGCTGATTTCCGAGGCGAGCGCTTTGCGGAGCATCACAAGGATGTGAAGGGCAATAATGAATTGCTGTCGCTGGTGCGCCCTGACATCATCCGCGAAATTCACGAGAAATATCTGGCCGCCGGGGCCGATGTAATCAGTACCAATACCTTTGGTGCAACAGATATTGCCCAGGGCGACTACGATTTGCAGGGCATCAGCTATGACCTGAACCTGGCATCGGCCCAACTGGCCTGTCAGGCGCGCGATGCTTTCAGCAAACCTGAATGGCCGCGTTTTGTGGCCGGTGCTTTGGGCCCACAGCCCAAGACGGCTTCTATTTCTCCGGATGTTAATGACCCGGCCGCCCGAAACGTCACCTTTGAGCAACTGCGTGTGGCTTACACCGAACAGGTGCGTGCCTTGCTGGATGGTGGCGTCGATATTCTGCTGATCGAAACCGTCTTTGACACGTTGAATGCCAAGGCGGCTGTTTTTGCTCTGGAAACGGTCTTTGATGAACGCGGTGAACGCGTTCCGGTGATGGTGTCGGGCACGGTCACGGATGCCTCGGGCCGTATCTTGTCTGGCCAGACCGTGGAGGCCTTCTGGAACTCCATGCGTCATGCCCGTCCTATTACGATTGGCCTGAACTGTGCCTTGGGCGCTGCCTTGATGCGTCCCTACGTGGCCGAGCTGTCCAAGATTTGTGACACCTATGTGTGTGTCTACCCCAACGCTGGTTTGCCCAACCCCATGGCGGAGACCGGCTTTGACGAGACGCCTGCCGATACCTCCAGCCTGCTGCAAGAATTCACGCAAGCCGGTTTGGTGAATATGGTGGGTGGCTGCTGTGGCACAACGCCAGAGCACATTGCCGCCATTGCCGAGCTGTGCCGCAAGCTGCCTCCCCGCATTGTTCCTGAAGTTCCTGTCAAAACCCGTTTGTCGGGTCTGGAACCACTGAATATTGACGAAGAAACCCTGTTTGTGAACGTGGGTGAACGTACCAACGTCACGGGCAGCAAGGCTTTCTTGCGCCTGATTCAGCAAGAAAACTACGAAGAAGCCTTGTCGGTGGCCCGTCAGCAGGTGGAAAACGGTGCACAGATTATCGACATCAATATGGACGAAGGCATGCTGGACTCGGCAGCCTGTATGCATCGTTTCCTGAACATGATTGCCTCCGAGCCGGATATTGCCCGCGTGCCCATCATGATCGACAGCTCCAAGTGGGATGTGATCGAAACGGGTTTGCGTTGCGTTCAAGGCAAGGCCATCGTGAACTCCATTTCCATGAAAGAGGGCATTGAGCCGTTCCTGGAACATGCTCGTCTGTGTCGTAAATACGGTGCTGCCATTGTTGTGATGGCGTTTGACGAGCAAGGTCAGGCCGATAGTTACGAGCGTCGGGTAGAAATTTGCGAACGCGCCTACCGCTTGCTGGTTGATGAGGTTGGCTTCCCGCCAGAGGATATTATTTTCGACCCCAACGTCTTTGCTGTTGCAACCGGCATGGACGAACATGCGACTTACGGTCTGGACTTTATCCGCGGGGTAGGCTGGATTCACAAGAATCTGCCGCACGCACGCTTGTCGGGCGGTATTTCCAACGTCAGTTTCTCCTTCCGTGGCAACGAAGCCATGCGCGAGGCCATCCACACCGTCTTCCTGTACTACGCGATCCAGGAAGGCCTGACCATGGGTATTGTGAATGCTGGTCAGTTGGGTGTGTACGCCGATATCGAACCGCATCTGCGCGACTTGATCGAAGACGTGATCCTGAATCGGGCCGAGCCCAAAGGAAAAACCGATCCGGCTGACGAACGCACCCCCACTGAACGCCTGGTGGAAATGGCCGAGAGCGTCAAGGGCTCCGGCGCCAAGAAAGAGGAAGACCTGAGCTGGCGCGAAACTACGGTTGAGCAGCGTCTGATCCACTCTTTGGTGCATGGCATTACCAGCTTCATCGTGGAAGATACGGAAGAAGTTCGTCAGAAGATCGATGCCCAGGGTGGTCGCCCCATCAGCGTGATTGAAGGCCCCTTGATGGACGGCATGAACGTGGTGGGCGACCTGTTCGGTCAGGGCAAGATGTTTCTGCCGCAGGTGGTGAAATCTGCGCGTGTGATGAAGCAGGCCGTGGCCCACCTGATTCCCTTTATCGAAGAAGAAAAGCGCCAGATCGAGGCCGCAGGTGGTGATGTGCGCTCCAAAGGCCGCATGGTGATTGCCACGGTGAAGGGCGACGTCCATGACATTGGCAAGAACATTGTTTCCGTGGTGATGCAGTGCAATAACTTTGAAGTGGTCAATATGGGCGTGATGGTGCCTTGTGCCGAGATCCTCGCCAAGGCCAAAGAAGTGGAGGCCGATATCGTGGGCTTGTCCGGTCTGATCACTCCCAGCCTGGAAGAAATGGCCTATGTCGCCTCCGAGATGCAGCGCGACCCGTACTTCCGTGAGCGCAATATTCCTTTGATGATTGGCGGCGCAACCACCAGCCGCGTGCATACGGCGGTGAAGATCGCCCCGCATTACGACGGCCCGGTTATCTATACTCCGGACGCCAGCCGCTGCGTGGGTGTGGCTACCCAACTGGTGTCGGACAATGTGGAAGAGTTTTTGGCTGAAGTGCGCGAGGAATACGAGCAAGTGCGCCAGCGCCATGCCAATCGCAAAGCCACGCCTTTGATCTCGCTGGAAAAAGCGCGCGAAGACAAGCCTGCCATCGACTGGTCCACCTACGTGCCGCCACGCCCTAAATTCATTGGCCGCCGCACCTTCAAAAACTACGACTTGGCCGATATTGCCCAGTTCATCGATTGGACGCCGTTTTTCCAGACTTGGAGCTTGTTCGGCAAGTATCCGGCCATTCTGGAAGACAAGGTGGTGGGCGAGCAGGCCAAGACGCTGTTTGCCGAAGGGCAGGCCATGTTGAAGAAAGTCATTGAAGGTCGCTGGCTGACGGCAAACGGTGTGATTGCGTTCTACCCTGCCAATACCGTCAACGGCGAAGATATCGAGGTCTACTCGGACGAATCACGCAGCGAAGTCCTGTTCACCTGGCGCAACCTGCGCCAGCAAGGCGTCAAGCGTGAAGGCGTGGATAGCAAGTGTCTGGCTGACTACATTGCTCCGAAAGAAAGCGGCGTGGCCGATTACATCGGCATGTTTGCGGTTACTGGCGGGATTGGCGTGGACAAGCTGTCCGAGCGCTTCCAGGCTGCCGGCGACGATTACTCGGACTTGATGATCAAGGCACTGGGCGACCGTTTTGCCGAGGGCTTTGCCGAATGTCTGCATGCTCGCGTACGTACCGACTTGTGGGGCTATGTCACCGACGAGCGCCTGTCCAACGAAGAGCTGATCGACGAGAAGTACCAGGGCATTCGTCCTGCTCCCGGCTATCCGGCCTGCCCGGAGCACGTAGTCAAGCACGATATGTTCCGTGTCCTGCAGTGTGAAGACATCGAGATGTTCATCACCGACAGCTACGCCATGATTCCGGCTTCCAGTGTGTCGGGCTTCTACTTCAGCCACCCGCAGTCCAAGTACTTCAACGTGGGCAATATTGGTGAAGACCAGTTGCAAGACTATATCCAGCGCAGTGGTCGTACGGAAGAAGACGTACGCCGCACCTTGTCGGGCGTATTAGGCTGATATGGGAACGACGGGGCCAACAGGGGCTAATCCGAGCGGCGCCGAGAGCGCCTCTCAAACCCGGCGTCAGGCTTTGGGACGATTTTTGCGTAATGCACGCGAGCGTATCCAGCCTGTAGACCTGGGGCTGGCCCCCGGTGTGCGCCGTCGCACTCCTGGTTTGCGTCGCGAAGAAGTGGCGCAGCTGTGCGATATCAGCACCACCTGGTACACCTGGATCGAGCAGGGTCGCGACGTTACCGTGTCCCCCACGGTCTGCGCCCGCCTGGCAACGGTCCTGAAACTGGCCAGAGCCGAGCGCCACTATCTGTTTGAACTGGCTGATTGCGCCGATCCCGAGCATTGGCAGGGCGATATTCAACCCTTGCCGCAAGGCCTGAGCGCATGCGTCGATAGCATCTCCGCCCCGGCCTACATTCTGGACCGCAGCTGGAACGTACTGGCCCGCAACGAAGCTTTGCTGGGTTTGTTCGATGGCTGGCCCGACCGTAGCGAGCAGCCCAATCTGCTGCGTTATATCTTCCTGGACCCCGCAGCGCGGGAGCTGGTGGTGGACTGGGAGCAGCGCGCCAGCCGCGTCGTGGCCGAGTTCCGCGCTGACGTAGGCGCCCATGCGGACGAGGCCGATATACAGGCTTTGATCCAGGAGTTGGCGCAGCAAAGTCAGGTATTCGCTTTCTGGTGGGGACGCCAGACCGTGGTGGAGCGGGAGGGCGGCTTGCGGGATTTCCGGCACCCCAGCCAGGGAGTGCGCCGCTTTCAGCAATTTACCTTTCGCCTGGCGATACGGCCGGATTGCAAGCTGGTGATGTTGCTGGAGGATGAGGATAAGCCGGCGTAAGCGCAGCTTGAGCAAGACAGCAGCTTGAGCCGCTGCGTGCCTTGCTCCTTCAGTCTTGCTGGCCTACTTCTTCTGCAAAGACTCACCATCACTGACTGACAGCCGGGCAAAGGACAGGCTGGAGATGGCGGTAATAGCACCCAGAATCAAAAACGCCCAGATCGTATCCTGAGTCTCCACACTGCTGGCTCCGCGCAATGCCATACTGACATTCAGCGTTACCGCCGCACATGCTACCCCCAGACTGATAGCCAGTTGCTGCGCCATGGCAGCAAAACTGCTGGCCTGGCTCATGGCCTCAGAATCCAGGTCGGCGTAGGTCAGGGTGTTGACTGCGGTGAACTGCAGGGAGCGGAAAAAACCGCCTGCGGTCAGGACGGCAATCATGAGCCACATGGGCGTGGTGGCCTGGAACATGGCACACAGGGCGATGAACAGGCCCGTCAGCCAAGCGTTGACGATCAGGACTTTGCGAAAACCGTAACGCCGGATGATGGGTGGGGCCACCAGTTTCATGCCCAAGGCACCAATGGCACCGGTGAAGGTGATCAGGCCTGCTGATAATGCGCTCATGCCAAAGTTGGTTTGCAGCATGATGGCCAACAGGAAGGGCGCAGCGCCTAGCGAGAAACGACACAGATTGCCGCCCAGCACGGAAATGGCAAAGGTTTTGGTGCGCAGCAAGGACAAATCAATTATTGGGTAGGCAACTTGCCGGGAGTGCCAGACGTACCATGCGCCAGCGACCAGACCGGCCAGTGTCAGCCAGCCCAAGGTATCCCAGCCCAGGGTGCCATGGCCTACGTTCTCGAAGCTGGTCACCAGAGTGGCCAGACAGATGGCGCTCAAGATAAAGCCCAGCCAGTCCAGGGGCGGGCGCTCTGTGGGGTAGTCCTCGCGGATATAGCGCAGCACCAGGGCAATGCCCAGTATGCCAACGGGGATGTTGATCAGGAAAATCCAGTGCCAGCTGGCGTACGTGACTAAAAAACCACCCACGGGCGGGCCGATGATGGGGCCCAGCAAGGCAGGCAAGGTCAGCACCGCCATAGCGCTTAAAAGCTCATCTTTAGGGACGCGCCGCAGTAAGATAATGCGTCCCACCGGCACCATCATGGCTCCGGCCATGCCTTGTATCACGCGGGAAATGATCAGTTGTGACAGGGTCTGGGACAGGGCACATGCAACAGAACTGGCGGTAAAGAGTAGAATGGCGGCCAGGAACACCTTGCGAGCACCAAAGCGGTCTGCAGCCCATCCACTGATTGGAACGAATACCGCCACGGCCAGCAGGTAGCTGGTAATGATGGTATTCATGCGGATGACGCTGGTATCCAGCGACAAGGCCATCGTGGGCAGGGCAGTGGCTACAACCGTAGAGTCCAGCATTTGCATGAACAATGCACATCCCACAATGTAGGGAATAATGCGTATGGCTCGACGCTCTTGAGGGGACATGGTCGCCGGTTTGGCGGCTTCGGTCTGTTCAGATGCCATGCGGCGAACTCTCTGGTGTGCGGTGCAGTAAACTCAAACTTTTCTGTTATCCAATTTATTTAGGCGTACAGGTATTATGGCAAAGAATTTCGAATCCGAAATTACCCAGTTTCTTAAACAGTATAAAGAGCAGAACGCGGATACCGAAGCACGGCAGCGTGAAGGCCGTTATCGTCTGTGGGACAAGCAGATTGACCAGGAACTGCAAGACGGTTACAAGGCTGCTCGCACGCCTCAGAAACCTTACGTGTACTACGAAAACAACTAAATCTGTACACCTGCGCCTGTGACTGAGATCGCACAGCAGACTGTTGTGGATACGCCAGCTCCTCAGCCCGAGGATGTGCTGGCGCGTCTTTATGGTGAGCCGCTGTTTGCGATCCCTCAGGATCTGTATATTCCGCCTGATGCGCTGGAAGTATTTCTGGACGCCTTTGAAGGCCCGCTGGATCTGTTGCTGTATCTGATCCGCAAGCAAAACTTCAATGTGCTGGATATTCCGATGGCCCAGGTCACCGGGCAGTATCTGGCCTATGTGGAGCAGATCCGCGCCACCAATCTGGAGCTGGCGGGGGAGTATCTCTTGATGGCCGCGCTGCTGATCGAGATTAAATCCCGCATGTTGCTGCCAGTACGGCGCGCTGACACGGGCGAAGAGGTGGATGATCCGCGTGCCGAGCTGGTACGCCGGCTGCTGGAATACGAGCGCATGAAGGAAGGCGCGCGTCGTCTGGACGAGCTACCCTTGATGGGGCGCGATTATCTGCTGGCCAATGCCCAGGCCGAACTGGTTATTGAGGCCATTCCGCCGGAAGTGAATGCGGATGATTTGCGCGAGGCCTGGCTGGGCATCTTGAAGCGTGCCAAGCTCAATGCCAGTCACAAGATTACGCGTGAGCAGTTGTCGGTGCGCGATCACATGAGCCAGATTCTGCGACGTTTGCAGCATGTGCGCTTCATGGAGTTTACAGAGCTGTTTAATGAACGCCTGGATCAGGGTGATCCGGCGGCGGTGCTTGTCGTGCATTTTCTGGCGATGCTGGAATTGGCACGAGAGTCACTGCTTGAAATCACGCAGGCCGAGCCCTACGCTCCTATTTATTTGCGCCTGACTTATATTCGAGCGCAGGCCGATGGGCCTGATCTTATTCCGTAGCGGAGAATTTTTTGAAAGTCGTCCATAACATCCAAGAACTGCGCGATCAGCTCCAGGGCCAGACACGCGTGGCATTTGTTCCAACCATGGGGAATCTGCATCGAGCTCACCTGGACTTGATGAAGTTGGCTCGTCAGCATGGCGATCCGGTGGTGGCCAGTATTTTTGTGAACCGCCTGCAGTTTGGCCCTAACGAGGATTTTGATCGTTACCCGCGCACTTTGCAGGAAGATGCGGCCAAGATGGAGCAGGAGCGCGATGTGTATGTTTTGTTTGCTCCTTCGGAGCGCGAGATGTACCCCGAGCCACAGAGTTTTCGCGTCAGCCCGCCTGATCATTTGGGTCGCATTCTGGAAGGCCACTTCCGTCCCGACTTCTTTGAAGGTGTGTGTACGGTTGTGTTGAAGCTATTTTCCTGTGTGCAGCCGCGTGTGGCTGTATTTGGGAAGAAGGATTATCAGCAGTTGATGGTGGTGCGCCAGATGGTGCGTCAGTTCCAGTTGCCGGTAGAGATTCTGGCTCACGAGACGGTGCGGGAAGAGGATGGTTTGGCCATGTCTTCGCGTAATCGCTATTTGAGTCCCGAGGAACGCGCTCAGGCTCCGCAGATTTATTACGCACTGCAGGAAATGAATGAGCGTTTGCAGCAAGGTCAAAGCCGCGAGGAGATCGAGGCTTATGCGACCAAGAAGATGACGGATCTGGGCTGGAAGGTGGACTATATGGCCTTGCGTCGTCAGTCGGATTTGCTGGAACCGACGCCAGAGCAAATTGCAGCTGGTGAACCGTTGGTGGCATTGGCTGCTGCCAAATTGGGCGCGACGCGTTTGATCGACAACCTGGAAATGGTTAAAGCCTGATTTCTTGTGTTGTTTGGTGAGAAAAGCACAGTTTTTACTGTGCTTTTTTTATATCTGCGTGGTTTATTTTTGCAGTCTTTGTCTTTGTCTTTGTCTTTGTCTTTGTCTTTGCCTGGTTCTTTGATTGGGGTGGTGGCAGTTCAGGCCCATTCATGCCAGGGAGGGACTCAGTAAGACGCCACTCTGACGCGCAGCTCTGGGGGGCGGCTGACTACTTGCCGGTGCTGCGCACCGGTGCCCTTGTCGAGAGATAGCTACGGGCGCACCCTGAACTCACCCGGTACTTGGTCCCCCGGACCAAGTACAAGCGTCGGGTTCAAACAGCAGGGTGCTTGCATCCCTGCGCTATCTCCCGCCCGCGGCAAGCAGTCTGAATCGCCGCCCCCCAGAGCTGCGCGTCAGAGTGGCTCATGGCCGTGAATGCTCATCTCTGCTGGCAGTTTATGGGGCCGGGTTTGTTGTGTTGCGTTGTGGTGAGGTGTTTGACCGATCCGGGGGGGGGACCCAGGTGATTGTTGTGTTTCTTGGGGGGATGAGGCTGTAGCTTTGTCTGCGTTTATCCCCAATTTGAGGCGTAAAAAGATGGTTTTCCGACGCATTGAAAACCGTGTATCTATATTAGTCCTGTGACAAAAACATCCCGTACAAGTTAACAGTCGCGTAGTCCCTGCCTAAAATGACAAACTCTGTCTATGGTTGATTTTTCACATCGCAGGCGGCCTGTTCGCCTGGTACAGATATACGAGACTGACATGGTATTGAATAGTCATTTGCCCGCCTCTGTGCTGTTTGAAAGTTTGACTCCGCGCGAGCGCGACGTGCTGTCTTATATCGCCATCGGCAAGGCGAACAAGGTGATTGCGGCTGAATTGGCGATTTCCCAGCGTACGGTGGAGGCGCATCGGGCACGCGTTTTTCAGAAGTTACGCGTGCGCAATGCGGTTGAATTGACCCGCTTTGTGTTTAGCGAGCCGGGCTTGCGCGATGTGCTGCCGCCCAGCCTGGTGGGCAGCCTGTCTATGCCTTAGATTAGCGGCAGGCAGGAGTGGCCTGGCCGTCCAGCTCGCTGATCGGGTCGATGTCGGCTTGGCGAGTCAGGTGGCTCTCCAGCGTAGGGCGTTGCTGGTTAAAGGTGTGAATGCGCAGTACGTTGTTGTTCACAAAGCTCAGATCGGCCAAGGTCGAGTCGTTGTTGGCCAGCAAAGCGATGCGGGTAGGCTGTGTGCCGATAGGTACCCAGCAGCCGCTCATGCGGTGTTCTTCGCCAGCGCCCAGCGGGGTGGCACGCAAGCGCCATTGGCCAGCAGGAGCCAGGGTTACGCTGATTTTGTAGGGCTCACATGCGCCGCCTTGTGGTGGGCAGGACAGGGTGCCCAGAAAGGTTTTGGGCTCGGCCAGCTCTGGAACGCTACGGTCGACCATGGCGGCAGGCTGCTGGGCGCGGGCCGGTGTAATGGCGTGCAGGCCTTCCTGGTTACCGAAGCCTAAATTGATTTGCGAGGGGGCACGGGCGGTGCCGCTACCTTGCGCTTGGCGCAGGGCGTCTTTCTGGGTGGAGTCACGACCCTCGTTAGGGGTAGGCTGAACGGGTGCCTGGGCACATGCTGCCAGCAAAACGACCGAAAGCAAGGTAAGGGAACGCAGGGGGGAAATCTTGGTGAAAGACATGGCGGGCTTCCGTGGACTGGTTGATAGCTGAATTCTACGCTAGACCTGGGGCGGCGGGACAGTATCAGGTCTATTCAGGGTAGGAGGATTGGCGCGGGTACGTTACAGTTTTGTTTTTTATCCGTGGATTGCGCATGCTGACAATTGGGCTGACTGGTGGAATTGGATCGGGCAAAAGCCAGGTGGCCAATTTTTTTGCCTCTTGGGGGGCGGCTGTCGTGGATACGGATGTCATCGCGCATGAGTTGACCGCGCCCGGTGGTCTGGCCATTGAGCCGATTCGCGCTGCCTTTGGGGCACAGGCCTTGGCCGCGGATGGTTCCATGGACCGGGATTGGATGCGGGCCTGTGTATTTGCCGATCCTGATGCCCGTCATCGACTCGAGGCGATCATTCATCCCCTGATTTGGAACGTAACAAAAGCACAGACCTTGAAAGCGCAAGGATGTTATCTTGTTGTGGTTGTACCCTTGCTGGTGGAATCAGGACGATGGCGAGACCGTGTGGACCGGATTTGCGTTGTGGATTGTGATGAAGCGACCCAGATCGAGCGTGTTCAAAAGCGCAACGGGCTGGCAGTGGCCACAATTGAACGTATCATGGCAGCACAGGCGCAACGTCAGCAGCGCCTGGATGTGGCCGACGACGTGGTTCTGAATGACGGGCAGACGACTTTGCCCCTGTTGGAAGAGCGGGCGCGAGCAGTACACCAACGCTGGTGTGCCTTGACTGCCTGACAACACGACGTGTCTGACCCTCCAGTCGACAGAAAAAGGTTTTTAAACGCGTGACTCTATACGAATACCCCTGCAATGAGCGTGTCCGGGCTTTACTGAGAGTCGAATACTTGTTCGATAGGCTGTTTCATTTTTCGGCCAACCAGGATGCGTACTCGCATCAGATCGCTGTAGCGACTTTGTTTGATTTACTGGACATCTCGGATCGAACCGATTTGCGTTCTGCTGTTCTTCAAGACCTGGAGCGTCAGCGCGTGGCGCTGGCTGCGCTGCGTGAACACCCCGGTGTTCAGTTGCAGGCGCTGGACAAGATGATTGAACAAATTGTGCGCGCTTCTGCTGACCTCTCGGCCCAGGGACGGGTGGGGCAGGGCCTGCGTGAAAATGAATGGTTGGCCAGTTTGCGGGGCCGGGTTGCTGTGCCCGGTGGTACGTCGCAGGTGGACATGCCTTCTTATTATTCCTGGCAACAGCGCCCCGATGCCGATCGTGTCCAGGATTTGCGCCGTTGGTCCGAGTCTTTCCTGCCACTGTATCAAGGTCTGGCCTTGATTTTGCGCTTGCTGCGTCAGTCGGGTGACTCGGCAGACCAACTGGCCCGTGACGGTTCCTATCAAGAAATGCTGGCAGGCAAGACCTTCCAGTTGCTGCGGGTGTGGGTGGACGCCGGTGCGTGCATCTATCCGGAAATGAGCGCTAACCGCTACGTCATCTGGATACGCTTTGTGCAGCAAGATAATCAATTGAAACCGCAGGCCGTGACGGGGGATATCCCCTTCAGGCTGGCCCGTTGCAACTTCGGCTGAAAACGCTGTTCATATAAGGTTCAGACTGCCGCTTTTATACTTGCTGTGCCAGCGTGGTCTAGCAGGGATGCGGTTTTGTCAGCGCTTGTATCTCTTTATCGTTTGAAACTAATTGCTATCGTGTTTTGGCTGCATAATGCGTGTCGCCGTCACGATCGGTAGTGCTTAAACGCTGATTTAGACCGTGCATAGAGACAATCAAGTTTTAGCCGGGGAGTATTCATGTCGGAGTTGAACACAGGCAGAGGTCGGCGGTCCCGATCCTTCTATGTCTGGGTGGTGGTGGGGCTGCTGGTGACAGCAGGCCTCGTTTATTACGCCCTGTCTTCCCCTTCCAGCACGTCCACTCCCATGCGCGGGCCTCGCGGCATGATGGGGGCGACTAAAGTCCCGGTGCAGGTGTCCACGGTCAAGGAAGGCCTGATCGACCAAACGGTCAATGCGATTGCCACGGTCAAGCCTTTGCAAACAGTCGCCGTGCGCGGTGAAGTTGATGGTGTGCTCGAACGCATCCACTTCAAGGACGGCCAACGTGTGAAGGCCGGCGATTTGCTGGCCGAGATTGATCCGCGTACCTATCAGGTGCAACTGGATCAGGCGCGTGGCCAATTGGCGCAGAATCAGGCTCAGCTCAAAGGGGCGCAGCAGGAACTGGCTCGCCACCGCGTCCTGTTTCAACAGAATTCTATTGCTCGCCAGGCCTTGGAAACCAAGGAAACGGCCGTTCAGCAACTGCAGGCACAGATCAAATCCAATCAAGCAGAGGTGGCCCGTGCGCAGGTCCAGCTGGATCGCACTCGTATTACGGCGCCTTTGGATGGCCGCCTGGGTTTGCGCAAGCTGGATCAGGGCAATCTGGTGTCTGCCGGTAGTACTGATGGGATTGTCGTCATTACCCAGACGGATCCCATAGGCGTGGAGTTCTCCTTGCCGCAGAATCAATTGAGCAGCCTGCTGGAGGCCATGAAACAAAGCGAATCGCCTTTGCGGGTGTCCCTGATCGACAGCAAGGGACAGCTCTTGTCGGACAAGGGCCGTTTGCAGGCACTGGATAACCAGATCGACATCAATACCGGCACGCTGAAAGTGAAGGCCGAATTTGATAATGCCGATGAAACCTTGTTTGCTAATCAGTTTGTCAATTCCCGTGTCTTTTTGGGCCAGGAACAAGGCTTGCTGATCCCATCGCACGCGGTGCAACGGGGTTCGGTGGGCACGTATGTGTACACCCTGGATGCCGAGGACAAGGTCCATATCCAGGTGGTGGAATTGGGTACGGCCACGCTGGAATTGACCTTGATTAAAACCGGCCTGAAAGAGGGCGATCGTGTGGTGGTTGAAGGGACTGACCGTTTGCGTGAAGGCTCGGAGGTCGAGGTGATGCAGCAAGATGGTCAGGCCAAGGAAAAGCCTGCGCCCGATGATGCCGCCGACAAGCCAGAGCAAGGCAAACGTCCGGGTGAGGGTCGCCGTCCACGTCCTGCAAGCGAGTAAGCCGTGAGCATGTCGCGTATCTTTATCCTGCGCCCGGTGGCTACCACCTTGGCGATGGTGGCCTTGCTGGTGTCCGGCTTGCTGGCCTATCGCATGTTGCCCGTAGCCGCTTTGCCGCAGGTGGATTACCCCACTATTCAGGTGGTCACGCTCTATCCGGGCGCTAGCCCGGATGTAGTGGCGGCCTTGATCACTTCACCGCTGGAGCGGCGCTTCGGCAGCATGTCGGGCCTGTCGCAGATGATTTCGTCCAGCTCGGGCGGGGCATCGCGCATTACCTTGCAGTTTGATTTGGGCTTGCCACTGGATGTGGCCGAGCAAGAGGTGCAGGCGGCGATTAATGCCGCCTCCAATATGCTGCCCAATGATTTGCCTGCACCGCCTATCTATAACAAGGTCAATCCGGCTGATACCCCGGTTATTTCTTTGGCGGTGACTTCCCCCAATATGCCCCTGCACGAGGTGCGCGACCTGATTGATGTGCGGGTTGCACAAAAACTCTCGCAGGTGACGGGTGTCGGACTGGTCAGCATTGCGGGTGGTCAGGAACCAGCCATGCGCATTCAGGCTGATCCCAACGCCTTGGCCGTCCGCAATCTGACCTTAAGTCACCTGCGGCAGGCGGTGGTCGCGGCCAACGTGAACCAACCCAAAGGCAATCTGGATGGGCCTCAGCGTTCCACCAGCATCGGTGCCAATGAACAACTGAAAACGGTACAGGATTATGAAAATCTGATCGTCAGCTACAAGGACGGTGCTGCCGTGCGTCTGGGCGAACTGGCCAAGGTGGTGCGGGATGCGCAGGATGTGCGTCAGGCCGCCTGGATGGGGACTGTGCCTGCGATCTTGCTGAATATTCAGCGTCAGCCTGGCGCCAACGTCATTGATGTAGTGGACCAGATTCAAAGCCTGCTGCCCGAGATACGCCGTTCCTTGCCGGTCGGTGTGGATGTGGAAGTCGCCACGGACCGCACCCAGACCATTCGGGACTCGGTTGACCATGTGCAAAAGGAAATGATGCTGGCCATTGTGCTGGTGGTACTGGTGACTTTTGTGTTCCTGCGCACCTGGACGGCTACGCTGATTCCCAGCGTTGTCGTGCCTATCTCCCTGATCGCCACCTTTGCCATCATGCTGATGTGGGGATTCAGTATCAATAACCTGACCCTGATGGCCTTGACGGTTGCCACCGGCTTTGTGGTTGATGATGCGATCGTGATGATCGAGAACATCGCCCGCTATATCGAAAAGGGCGAAACCGCCTTGCAGGCCGCTTTGAAGGGCGCGGCGCAAATTGGCTTTACCCTGCTGTCACTGACCATCTCCCTGATCGCAGTGCTGATTCCGTTGCTGTTCATGAGTGATGTCATCGGCCGTTTGTTCCGTGAGTTTGCCATTACCCTGGCCGTCGCCATCCTGCTGTCCCTGTTCATTTCGCTGACGCTCACGCCCATGATGTGTGCGCGTATGCTCAAGTCCGAGGACGAGCGCCAGTATGGCCGTTTCACGACCTGGTTGGGCGATCAGATGGACCGCATCATTGCGGCTTACGACCGTGGCCTGATTGTGGTGCTGCGCCACCAGACGCTGACCTTGTGGGTAGCTCTGGGCACAGTGGTGTTGACGGGCCTGCTGTACGTGATCGTCCCCAAAGGCTTTTTCCCACAACAGGATACCGGCCTGATTCAGGCGATTACCCAAGGACCGCAAACCGCGTCGTTCCGCGCTATGGGGAATTTGCAGCAGCAAGCCGTTGCGATTGTGCTGGAAGATCCGGATGTGGAAGCCGTCACGTCCTTTATCGGGGTAGATGGCACGAACGCCACCTTGAACAATGGCCGTCTGCAAATTGCTTTGAAGCCCATTGGTTCAGGCCGGGCCAGCGCCAATGAAATCATGGCCAGGCTCGATGAGCGTCTGAAAGATATTCCCGGTTTGTCGGTTTACCAACAGTCCATTCAGGAGCTGACGGTAGACGATCAGATCAGCCGTAATGTGTACCAGATGGCCTTGTCGGACCCGGAAACAGAGGTGCTGACGACCTGGATGCCGCGTTGGCTGGATGCCGTCAACGCCTTGCCGCAGATTAAAGATGCATCCATGAGCCTGCAAAACGATGGCCTGCAAGTGCTGCTGGATATAGACCGGGATGCGGCAGCCCGTGTGGGCGTGACCAAGGCAAATATCGATGATGCACTGTACGACGCGTTCGGACAGCGTTTGATCTCCACGATCTACACGCAGTCTGCCCAGTACCGTGTCGTGCTGGAGGTCAAGGATCAATATCGCCAAGGCCCGCAGGATCTGGAAAATATTCATGTAATGACAGCGGCAGGTACACCTGTGCCGATTACTTCCCTGGCGCGCATTCAACTGGTTCCCACAACGCTATCGGTAGAGCGCTTGGGACAGTTCCCGTCCGTGAACGTGTCCTTTGACCTGGCTGATGGCTACTCCTTGTCCGACGCCATTGAAGCCATTGAAACCGTGCCCGACCAGATCGGTATGCCATCCTCGGTGGATACCCGCTACCTGGGTGCCGCCAAGGCCTTCCATGCCTCTTTGTCCAGCACGCTGTGGCTGATGTTGGCCGCCGTGCTGACCATGTACATCGTGCTGGGTGTTTTGTATGAAAGCTATATCCACCCCATCACCATTTTGTCGACCCTGCCTTCGGCTGCCATCGGGGCGTTGCTGGCCTTGCTGTTAGCCGGGCGGGATCTGGACATGGTGGGGGTGATCGGGATCATCCTGCTGATTGGTATCGTGAAAAAGAACGCCATCATGATGATCGACTTCGCCCTGGAGGCGCAGCGCGAGCAGGGCATGAAACCGCAAGAGGCCATTCATCAAGCCGCCTTGCTGCGTTTCCGCCCCATTTTGATGACGACTCTGGCGGCCTTGTTCAGTGCTATCCCTTTGATGCTGGCTACCGGCTCTGGCGCAGAGCTGCGCCAGCCCTTGGGACTGGTCATGGTGGGTGGGCTATTGGCTAGCCAAGTGCTGACCTTGTTCACGACTCCCGTGATCTATCTGTTTTTTGACCGCTTTACCCGTAATGGCGCCAAGTCGGTACGCGAGTCGACATGAAACGCTTGTTAGGGCTGTTTATCTTCCGGCCAGTGGGCTCCAGCCTGCTGGCACTGGCGATGGTCTTGGTGGGCGCATTGGCCTTGCGGCTCTTGCCCGTGGCGTCTTTGCCGGAAATGGATTTTCCGGTGATTGCGATTTCGGCCAATTTGCCCGGTGCCAGCCCTGAAACCATGGCTTCCAGTGTGGCCACGCCACTGGAGCAGGCTTTAGGTTCTATTGCCGGGGTGTCGGAAATGAGCTCTCGCAGCAGCGAGGGTTCCACCCAGATCATGCTGGTATTTGAACTGGACCGAGATATTGAAGGGGCTGCACGCGATGTGCAGGCCGCTATCAACCAGGCCCGGCCCATGTTGCCTTCGGGCATGTCCAGCGTGCCCACCTACGAGAAGGTCAACCCGTCGTCCATGCCTATCATGGTGCTGGCGCTGACCTCGCAGACGGCAAACAAGGCCCAGCTGTTTGATATGGCCAGCGGCATTGTGCAGCAGAAGCTGGCACAGATTCCGGGCGTGGGTTCGGTAGACGTGGGCGGTGGCTCCTTGCCAGCGGTACGGGTGGGATTGAATCCCAAGGCATTGGCCTCGGCTGGCATTGCGCTGGACGATGTGCGTTCGGTGATCAATAACGCCAACAGTTTGCGTCCTAATGGCTACCTGGAAAGTGAGCAGGGCCAGTGGCAGATCAACTCGGGCAAGCAGTACAACCAGGCACGGTTTTTTGACCCCTTGATTCTGAAGAATCAGGACGGGCAGGTTATCCGTTTGGGAGATGTGGCCAAGGTCGAGGACTCTGTTGAGAACATTCACAGCATGGGTTACTGGAATAACCAGGAAGCGGTGCTGTTGATTGTGCGTCGTCAGGCGGGCGCCAATATTATCGAGACGGTCAATACCATTCGTGAACGCCTGGCTGGTATCGAGGAAATGCTGCCCAGCCAGGCGCAATTGACAGTGGCTCAGGATCGTACGCCCAGTATTCGCGCCACGCTGGAAGAGGCTCAACTGACACTGATTATTGCGGTGGCCCTGGTGGTGCTGGTGGTCTTGCTGTTCCTGCGAAACTGGCGCGCTGCTTTAATTCCGGCCATTGCCGTTCCGGCGTCCTTGATCAGTACCTTTGCCTTCATGCATTTGTTCGGCTTTACGCTGAACACCATTTCCCTGATGGCCCTGATTGTCGCTACCGGATTTGTGGTGGATGACGCCATCGTGGTGCTGGAAAGCATTATGCGTTACCTGGAAAAAGGCTTGTCCCCTATGCGGGCAGCCTTGCGCGGGACGCGGGAGGTGGGCTTTACCGTCACAGCCATGAGCTTGTCGTTAGTGGCCGTGTTCATTCCCTTGTGGTTGATCGGGGGGCTGGCGGGGCGCTTGTTCATGGAGTTTGCCGTCACCTTGTGTACCGCCGTGCTGGTGTCCCTGGTGATCTCCTTGATGCTGACTCCCATGATGTCATCGCGCCTGCTGCGTCCTGGGCCGCAAGAGCATGAGTCCACCAACCCTATCAGCCGCTTTTTGGGCTGGATAGGCAGTGTCAGCTGGCGTGGCTACCGTCGTTCATTGGGGTGGGCGCTCAAGCACCATCGACTGATGTTGTTCTCCTTGTTCGTCACAATTGGCCTGAATGTGTACCTCTACGCCGTGGTGCCCAAGGGACTGTTCCCGCAGCAGGATACTGGCCAGTTGATGGGTTTTTTCCGGGTCGACAGGGGAACCTCCTTCCAGTCCATGGTGCCCAAGCTGGAATACTTCCGTTCCATCCTGAATCAGGACCCGGACATTCGTTCGGTGGCCGTGTTTGCCGGTGGCCGCAGTGGCAGCACTTCGTCCTTTATTCTGGTTGAACTCAAGCCTATGGACGAGCGCAAGGCCAGCACGACGGATATTGTGAATCGTCTGCGCGAGCCTTTATCTACCACGCCGGGGGCGCGCATGTTCATGGTGCCGCAGCAGGATATTCCGGTCGGTAGCGGGGGCGGTGGGCGCAGTGGCTCTTACGACTATTCCTTGCTGGGCAGTGATCTGGAGCTGTTGAAAACCTGGTTGCCCAAGGTTCAGCAAGCCATGGCTGAATTGCCAGAGCTGGTGGACGTGGACACTGGCACGGACGATAAGGCAGGCCTGGTCCAGCTGGAAATTGACCGCGATATGGCCACGCGCCTGGGCATTGATATGTCCATGGTGGCGGGGACCTTGAATAACTCCTTTTCCCAGCGTCAGGTTTCCACGATTTTTGGCCGCTTGAACCAGTATTACGTAGTCATGGAAGTGGAGCCGCGTTTTGCGCAGGATCTGGAGTCTCTGAAGGAAATCGAGGTCGTTGCCAAAGACGGCACCCGCGTTCCTTTGTCTGCCTTTACGCGCTTTACGACCGGCACCGCGCCGCGCAGCATTAACCATATGGGTTTGCTGGTGGCCGAGTCTGTGTCCTTCGGTTTGGCCGAAGGCGTCACCCTCAGTCAGGCAACGGCGGCCATTGAGCAGGCCATGGCTCGTATTCAGCTTCCTACACGCGAGATCCAGGCCGGGTTTGAAGGTAATACGGCGCAGATGCTCGATGCCCTGGCCAAGCAACCCATGATGTTCCTGGCCGCCTTGGTGGCTTTGTATATCGTGCTGGGGATGTTGTACGAGAGCTATATGCACCCGCTCACCATTCTGTCCACTTTGCCTTCGGCTGGGATTGGGGCATTGCTGGCCCTGATGATGACCAGTGGCGAGTTCAACCTGATTGCCATGATCGGGGTGTTCTTGCTGATTGGTATCGTCAAGAAGAACGCCATCATGATGGTGGATTACGCCTTGCAAATGGAGCGTGAGCGCGGCATGGGTTCGCGTGAAGCTATTTACGAAGCCTGCTTGGTGCGATTCCGCCCCATCATGATGACGACCTTGTCCGCCATTTTTGGTGCTATTCCTTTGATTCTGGCCTCCGGGCCGGGCGTGGAAATGCGCCAGCCCTTGGGCGTCACCATTGTGGGTGGTTTGGTGCTCAGTCAAATCCTGACCTTGTACACCACGCCGGTGGTTTATCTTTATCTGGATCGTTTGCGCCATCGCTTCATGCGCCGCAAGAACCAGACAACTTTGAATATATAAGCTGATATGCCTACTTCTAACGCCATGATTCTTCCGCGCTTCGCACTGGCTGGGATGGTGCTGCTCCTGTCCGCATGTGCTGTTGGCCCTGATTATCAGCGGCCCGAAGCGCCGGTGGGCGAGCACTTCAGGGAAGAGGTACGGTCCACGGCCTGGAAGCAGGCCGAACCGGCTGATTTGAAAGACCGCGGCCCCTGGTGGGAGAGCTTCAACGATGGCGTGCTCAACACCCTGATGCAAAGCCTGAACGAGCAGAACTTCACTTTGCAGCAGGCACAGGCACGCGTTCGTCAGGCGCAGGCCACCCTGTCCAACACGCGTTCGACCCAGTTCCCGCAAGTAGGCAGTTCGGTCGGCACGACAAGGCGTGGCAGTGGGTCGGGTGATACCAGCCAAAGCAGCAGCGCCTATGACGCCAGCATCACGGTGAATTGGGAAGTGGACTTGTGGGGGCGGATTCGCCGTCAGGTAGAAGCAGGTGATGCTGGCCTGCAAGCCAGTGCTGCGGATATGGCTGCTACACGCTTGAGCCTGCAGTCTCAATTGGCACAGACTTATTTGCAGTACCGCAGTGTGGAGTCC
Organism: Alcaligenes sp. YSL9; assembly: GCF_030515105.1. Lineage (NCBI taxonomy): Bacteria > Pseudomonadati > Pseudomonadota > Betaproteobacteria > Burkholderiales > Alcaligenaceae > Alcaligenes > Alcaligenes sp. YSL9. The sequence goes on from NZ_JALXJU010000003.1 coordinate 519,778, forward strand.
AGCGAGCGAGTGCTGGATGAAACCGTGGCCGCGTACGAGCGTTCTTTGCAAATCAATCAGAATCGCCTGGACGCCGGGTTTTCGGCACCGGGAGATGTGGCTGCAGCCTTAAGCCAGCTAGAGGGGGCTCGCACCCAGCGCTTGGCCTTGAATCGCGAGAAGGCCACCTACCTGCATGCGATGGCTGTGTTGGTAGGCCGCGCACCTTCCCAGTTTGAGGTGGTGCCTCATGCGCCCTGGCCTGTTGCTCCGGATATTCCGGTGGGTCTGCCATCCAGTTTGCTGGAACGTCGCCCCGATGTGGCCCGTGCCGAGCGTCGCATGGCGCAGGCCAATGCCCAGATTGGTGTGGCCAAGGCTGCCTGGTTTCCCAGTCTGAGCCTGAAGGCCAGTGGAGGGTTCAGCAGCAGTGATCTTAGCGAATGGCTGACGGCACCCGCGCGTGTCTGGTCCCTGGGCCCAGCCTTTGCCCTGACTTTGCTGGATTTTGGGGCACGCCGTGCGCAAGTCGAGCAGGCCGAGGCCAGCTATGACGAACAATTGGCTGCCTACCGTCAGACGGTGCTGGATGCGTTGAAGGAAGTGGAAGATGCCTTGTCTGAACGCAATGGCCTGGAGCTGGAGCAAGCCAGCCAGGCGCGTTCTCTGGCCGCGGCACGCGAATCCCTGCGGCTGACGCGCAATCAGTTTGATGCTGGTCTGGTGGATTTCCTGAGTCTGGCACAAACCCAGGCTACGGCGCTGTCGGCCGAGCGGCAGGCTTTGGACCTGGAGTCTCAACGCCTGCGGGCGGCGGTCAAACTGATGGTGGCCTTGGGCGGTGGCTGGGATGTGACGACAGGTCTGAATCCCGAAGAGTCTAAAGCGCTAGAAACTGATTCTGCCGCTAAAACAGAATAGGCCTGACCTGACCTGACCTGATTCGATTTGATCCGATCTGCTCTGATCCAAGTTTGGTTTGGCTTCTTGGCGCTGGTTTTAGCAGTTTCACCGTGCTCTCCGGCCTGGGGCTGGACCGGAGCTGTGCCCGTATGGACCAAGCAAAGATTGAACCACATCCCAAGCTTGGGGCTGCAGTTTGCTTGCTTGTAGTTCAATAGCGGCTCATTCCTTGCTTGATAGTGCGCGGAAACCGCCTCAGTCCTGGTCCATCCAGGCATACAGCCCGTCAACCCATTCCTCGCCGTCGGCCAAGCCCAGGGTGGCGTGGATCTCTTCAGCCCGCTGGTACAAGTCATCAAAATCAATTTGCGGCGGGTCAGCAAAGGCCAGGGCAACCAGATTGCCATCATGGGTTTCAGGTAACCAGACCACGGCCGGGAAACTCTCTTGCAGCGCATGCAGATTGCGCGCATGGACCAGTTCCGAGCCCAGCAAATTCACCGTTAACAGTCCTTGTGGCCCCAGAGCCTTGCGGCAGGCCTGATAGAAAGCTGCGCTTTCCAGGGCAGGGTGTTCGGCCTGGTCGGAGTACACATCAATTTGCAGCACATCCAGCTCGCCGTAGACGGCATCCAGATAGTCCAGCGCGTCTACCGTGTGCACGTTCAGGCGTTCGTCGTCGGGCGGCAGATTGAATAGCAGGCGACTGGCCTGCACCACTTCCGGGTTGATTTCCACGGCGTCGATGCGCGCCTGGGGGAAATGCTGGTAGCAAAAGCGCGTCAGGCTACCTGCGCCCAGGCCCAGTTGGGCAATACGGCGCGGATCGGTCTGGAACAAGGTCCAGATCATCATTTGACGAATGTAGTGCAGCTCTAGCTGATCGGGAGCATCCAGGCGCATCGCACCCTGCACCCAGGCAGAGCCCAGGTGCAGGTAGCGTACGCCTTCGTGTTCCGAAATAGTGACGTGTGGCGTCATGCCGGGTCGTTGTCCAGCATGTGGCGTATACCGGCAATACCGTGTGCACCGTGGTTGCGGGCGTCAGCCAAGGTCTTGGCCGATTGTCCGCCTATGGCAAACACAGGTAGTCCAGCCTGTTCCGCCAGGCTGGCGAAACGGGCCCAGCCCATGCCGGGATCGCCGGGATGGGAGGAGGTTTCCAGGACATGGCCCAGAACCAGAAAGTCCGCCTGGATTTTGCGGGCTATTTCAATATCACTTTCATTGTGCGTGGACATGCCGATCAGGCCTTTGCTGATTGCGGGAAATGTCGTCAGGGTGTCGTGGCATTTCGCGGACAGGGCTTGGGCGTCGCTGGCGCGCAAATGCACACCATCGGCATGGTCCCACCAGCTCTCGGGGTGCAGGCTATTGACCAGGCAGCGCGCTTGGTAGCGCTGGCACAGGTTCACAACTTGCAGGAACGCTTGGTGCAAATGGAATTCGGCATCGGGCCGGGCAGCCCAGGCTGGCTCACGAAACTGGACCAAGGCCGGGCCTTGTTGCAGGGCTTGTTCCAGTTGTTCCAGATAGGCGGGTAAGCGGGCCGGCTCGTCGATGTTGGTAATCAGATAGCGTTCGGGCAGTTGCAGCCATTTAAGCGGCGGTTCGGTAGCAGGCAGTACAGGGCCGACTTCCAAAGGACCTTTAGGGTTGACCCAGGCAAGCTCTTGGCCTTCCAGGCACTGGGGTTCGCCTTCCCATTCCCGCACCAGGCAGAAAGAGAGTTTGACGAAATTCTTGGGGTATTCGTGTGTATAGGTAACCCAGGGGTGTGCGTGGGTGGTTTCAATGCCGAGTTCTTCGCGCAGTTCCCGTACCAGCGCCTGTATGACGCTCTCGCCCGCCTCAATCTTGCCGCCTGGCAGTTCCCACCAGCCCGGCCAGGGTTTATCGGCTGGGCGTTTTCCCAGTAGCACTTGGCCGTGTTGGTTCAGTAAAACGCCAACGGCCACTTCCAACGTGGGTTTAGACATGTCTAGCGGTCCAATCTCTAGCAAATTGACGTGCTACCCGGCCGGAGCGAGAGCCACGTTCCAGAGCCCATTGCAAGGCTTCCATACGCGAGCTTTCAATGTGTTCTGCAGGGCAACCCAAAGCGCCAAGCCAGTAATACACAATGTCCAGGTAGTCGTCTTGTTTAAAGGGGTAAAACGACAACCATAGTCCAAAGCGCTCGGACAGGGATACCTTTTCTTCAACGGCTTCACCAGGGTGGATCTCGCCGTCTGCAGACGTGGAGGCACTCAGGTTCTCTTTCATGTACTCGGGCATCAGGTGACGTCGATTGGACGTGGCGTAGATCAGTACATTGTCGCCAGGGGAGGCCAGCGAGCCGTCCAGCACGGATTTAAGCGCCTTGTAACCGGCTTCACCTTCTTCAAAGGACAGGTCGTCGCTGAAGATGATGAAGTGTTCGGGGCGGGTGCTGATCAGGTCAATGATGTAGCCCAGGTCGCCCAGATCGGATTTGTCCACTTCGATCAGACGCAGGCCCTGATCGGCAAATTTGGCCAGCATGGCTTTGACCAGCGAGCTTTTGCCCGTACCGCGAGCACCTGTCATCAAGACGTTATTGGCCGGTTTGCCTGCCAGGAAATGGCGGGTGTTGCGCTCAATAATGCCCTTTTGGCGTTCGATATGATGCAGGTCTTCGGTCTGGATGGTGGCTACGTGCTGGACACCTTCAAGCCAGCCGCGCGAACCATTGGTACGCCAGCGAAAAGCAATGGAATCCCAGTTGATGGGGGGTGGAGCAGGGGGCAGCCAGGCTTCCAGTTGAGCGAGAACCCGCTCGGCCCGGCTGATCAGGGTACTAAGGTCTTGCGAACTCAAGACAGTCTCCGTTTCAGGTTGAAATGCTTATTATCGCTAATTTGGCCCCTTTTTCTGTGATCACTGTTGTGCTTGACGCGTAACAATAGGCCCAAAGCGATTCAAAATCGTATAATCATCAAGTTACGGTTGGCCGATAGCGGCCCCCTCCCTTACTCGTCCGGAATTCTGTTTTGAACCTGTCCACCCTGATTGAACCTATTGCCGACGACATGAAGGCTCTTGATGTCGTCATTCGTGAGCGCTTGAATTCGGATGTGGTGCTGATACGCACAATCGGCGAATACATCGTTAGTGCTGGCGGCAAGCGCATGCGTCCTGCGCTGCTGTTGCTGGTAGCCCGCGCGCTGGCTTATCAGGGGAGCACGCACCATCTGTTGGCAGGTGTGGTGGAGTTCATCCACACCGCCACCTTGCTGCACGACGATGTGGTCGATGAATCCGATATGCGACGCGGTCGCCACACGGCCAATGCGGTCTACGGTAATGCCGCCAGCGTGCTGGTTGGCGACTACCTGTACTCGCGCTCCTTCGAGATGATGGTGCAGTCGAACTCCATGCCGGCCATGGCCGTGCTGTCGGCAGCCACCACGGTGATCGCCGAAGGCGAGGTCTTGCAGCTGCTGAACGTACACGACCCGGACGTTTCCCTGGAACGTTATCTGCAAGTCGTACGCTACAAGACAGCCAAGCTGTTTGAAGCGGCGGCGCAAGTGGGGGCGATTGTGGCCGGTGCTTCGCCTGAAATGGAAGAAGCCATGGCCGCCTATGGCCGCCACCTGGGTACCGCCTTCCAATTGGTCGACGACGTGCTCGATTACACCGGTGATGCCCAGGCCTTGGGCAAGAACGTGGGTGACGATCTGCGCGAAGGCAAACCCACCATGCCACTGATCCGTGTCATGGAAGTTGGCACACCCGAGCAGGTTCAGCTGATCAAGTCGGCCATTGAAACCGGTGATGCGGATTTTGCCGCTGTTGCACAGGCTATCGAGCAAACCGATGCTTTGGCCTATACCCGTGAAGCGGCCAAGGCAGAAGCCCAGCTGGCTGTTCAGGCCTTGGCTGATGTTCCCGAGAGCGAATTCAAGCAGGTATTACTGAGCTTGTGCGCGTTTTCCATCGAGCGCGACCGCTAAGTCTCCAGCCTTTCTCAACCCGCCACATGGCGGGTTTTTTTGTAATAAAGCGGGCCGATTCAGGGAAATTGGCGTCATTAGGCGCCTGTTCATGTTATTTTTCTCGGTTTTACTACGCTGTTGGTGGTCATGCCTTTGTCCCACAAGGACGAAGTAGCGACGATAGACATGCCTATTTGAACAAATTGGTTTGAAGCCTCTGTCAGACACAAAGGTGCAGGCCCCTTATTCCAAAGATGTAAGGAACGGATAGATGAACATTCAGCTCGATATCGCGCAAACGGTAGGTTTGGCGGCTGTCTTTCTCGTGCTGGGAGAATATATAAAGAATCGCGTTGCTGTATTGGCCCGCTATTTCATTCCCAGCCCCATTATCGGCGGATTGATTTTTGCCCTGATTGCCTTGGTTGGACATCAGACCGGCTCGTTCAACTTTACGTTTAACGACGATATACGCAATTTCTTGCTGATGGCCTTTTTCACGACCATCGGTTTTTCAGCCAGCTTCGAGTTGCTGAAAAAGGGTGGTCTGGCCGTTGCTTTGTTCCTGGGCTGCGCGGTTGTCCTGATTATTTTGCAGAACGTGATGGGCGTGACCTTGGCGACCCTCATGGACGCTAACCCCTTGCTGGGTCTGGCCGCCGGTTCGATCTCCATGACGGGTGGCCACGGTACTTCTGCTGCCTTTGGCCCGATGTTGGAGAACGCCGGCGCTGTCGGTGCTTTGCCCGCTGCCATTGCGGCTTCGACCTGGGGGCTGGTGATGGGTTGTGTCATCGGCGGCCCCTTGGGCAAGCGCTTGATGAAAAAATACAATATCGACGGTCCTGCTCCACACCGTCGTCATCGTCGTCAGCATGAGGGTGCAGATGCGCCTCATGTGGTGGAAACCACGGTTAAGGAAACCGTTAAGGTTGACGATGGTGGCTTTGAAATGCCGGTTTACGCCGTAGTCCTGTTGTCCATCGCGATTGGGGTGGGCAGTGTCATCATTGAATGGTTGGGCGAGCGCGGCATTGTGTTGCCAGCCTACCTGGGCTCCATGCTGGTGGCAGCCATCATCCGTAATGTGATCGACTGGCGTCGTTATCGCTTGCCGGAAAAAGAGTTTGAAACCATGGGCAATGTGTCCCTGGCTTTCTTCCTGGTCATGGCGCTGATGGTGATGAAGCTGTGGGAGCTGGCTGAAGTAGCGGGCCCGCTGTTGATCATCCTGATCGCCCAGACGGTGCTGATGTTCTTCTTTGCCAGCTACGTGACTTTCAAGGTCATGGGCAAGGACTACGATGCTGTGGTGATGTCGGCTGGTCATTGTGGTTTTGGTATGGGCGCAACGCCTAACGCCATGGCGAATATGCAGGCCTTTACGGAAGACAATGGTCCATCACGCAAGGCCTTCTTTGTAATCCCGCTGGTGGGCTCCTTGTTCATCGACTTCTTCAATGCCGTGATCATTACCGGTTTTGTGAATTTTCTGACTTAAGTACCGAGAAGTGGGCGCAATCAGCAATATCGCGGCCCTTGTCAGACAGCCCCTTGGATCGATATCCGGTCCCAGGGGCTTTCTTTTTACCTGTGTTGTTGAATCGTGAATCTTGGATCGCTTCTATTTTTGAGTCCTTAAGGACTCTGTTTGCCTTGGCGCAAGGACGCCTGCAGGCGCTTGGGCTTCAATTGTGCTTGTCTTTAGGGAGTGCGCAATGCGAAGCCATGTAGTGGGATCCGTGCTGTTAGTGGCCATTCTGGCCGGATGTTCGTCTGGCGAGCCCAGCAATCCAGCGGGTTTGCCCGAGCTGGTTGAAGTGGCCGGTCCGGCGCGTGAAGTTATGCAGGCTGGTGAATACTTGCTGGATGGGCGTCTGATTGCATCCGACACGGTGATGTACGCTCCTGTTCCCACCTTGAAAGCCATGAAGTATCAGGTCAGTCAGTTTGAGTACGATCAGTGCGTTCGTGCCGAGCGTTGTAAAGCTGCCGATGCGGTGGGCCAAGGACAGGCCAAGAATATGCCGGTGGTCGGCGTCAGCTGGCAAGACGGCCAGGATTACGCCGCCTGGTTAAGTGAGCGCACCGGCAAGCAATTCCGTCTGCCGGATTACCTGGAGTGGAGCTATTTCGCAGACCAGAAAGTGCCTGAGTCGGCCCAAAGCGGTCTGGACGAAAACGAGCAAGCTGCCTTGTGGCTGCAGGAGTATCAGGAGAGCTACAAACGCAAGCAGGAACAGGAAGTTCCCTTGGCACCCTTGGGGCAGGGCGTTGCCAATGCTTATGGGGTGTTTGATGCGGGCGGGCAGGTGGCTGAATGGACCAATACCTGTCATGTCCGGGTACACCGTATCAGCATGCCACGCGCAGAGTCTCGCCTGGAAAACTGCGGTGTCCGTACCCTGGGGGGCGAGCACATTGCGGTGATGCCCGACTTTATCCGCGACCCAAAAACCGGGGCGTGTTCGGTGGGTGTGCCACCGCGTTACTTGGGTCTGCGTCTGGTCACTGAAGACTAAACCTGCGCTTAGCCGCGTTCCAGAACCGCTTGTGCAAACTTGTCCAGGTCCGCAATCGTAATTTGCTTGCGGCCTGCCAGAATCAAACCTTGATGATCCCAGCTGCTGACGACGCGGCTGGCCGTGTACAAGGTGGTCCCGGCCAGGTCGGCCAGATCTTGCCGGGTTACCGGAATACTCAAGGACGTCCCTTGTGCGCCGCTTTGACCCACCTGACGAATCAAGCGCAGCAGGCTGTGAGCCAGTCGCTGCTCCACTTCCAGACTATGAATTTCCAGCAGGCGATCATCGGCATCGCTCAGTCGTTGCGCGACCGTGTCTTGTGCAGAGCTGAGCAGGCAAGGAAAGCGTTGCGTCAGGCTGTCCCAGGACTTTTCAGGCCAGGCCAATGCGGCGCTGGTGGTTACGCTAATGGCGGTTGCCGGATAGTTGCGACGGCGCAGGGCAGGGGCAATGCCAATTACGTCGCCGGGCAAGGCAAAACGTACCAGGAGTTGTGAACCATTGGGCATGGTGCGTACGACTTTGATCAGGCCTTGCAGCAGAACAAAAAAGTGGTCGCTGCTTTGTTCCTGACGAAAGACCTGGCTGTCCTTGTCGTAGTGGATCAGGCGTCCCTCTTGCCACAGTTCGTTGATGCTGGTTGCGTCCAGCTGGGAGAAAACGGGCAGGCTGGCTAACAAGGAGGGGTAGGATATGTCAGTCATCACTTAAGCTTTCTGAGCGGGTTTTAAGCCCTAGTTTGCTGGCCAGCTTGTGCAGATTGCTGGGGTCTATGCCTAGCTGCCGGGCAGCCTGGCTCCAGTTACCGTCAGTCTCATCCAGAGCTTGCCGAATCAGCCGGCTTTGCAGCTGCTCAACGGACTGACGCAAGGATGGGCGAGGTGAGCCAATAGCCGTACTGGTCGCTGCGACAGGCTGGTGGGTAGAAGGTAACAAATTGAGATTATCGGCGCTAAGCGTAAATATTTGGTTACGATCTGGCGTATCGACCAGCAGGCGGATGGTTGCCCGACTGATTAAATGTTCTAGTTCGCGAACATTACCTGGCCAATGATAAGCCAGTAAAGCGGCTTCTGCATCGGGGGATAAGCGAATTCCGCGCAATCCCAAACGAGAACGGTTGGTTTCCAGAAAGTGGCCTGCCAGCAGCAGAATGTCCTGATGGCGCTCGCGCAGTGCGGGGATCGTGAGGGGGAAAACCGACAGACGGTGAAACAAGTCCGCCCGGAAACCACCTTGGGCGATCTGCTGGCTCAGATCACGGTTTGTGGCAGCAACCAGACGTACATTCAATTTGATGGGGTGGTCCGCCCCCAGGCGCTGAATCTCGCCGTTCTGCAAAGTACGCAGCAACTTGGCTTGTATCGTTAAAGACAACTCGCCTATTTCATCCAGAAACAGGGTGCCGCCCTGGGCCGCTTCAAAGCGCCCGGCCCGATTCTCATGGGCACCCGAGAATGCTCCCTTTACGTGCCCGAATAATTCGCTTTCTGCCAGAGACTCGGGCAGGGCAGCGCAGTTCACGTAGATCAAGGGTTTGTTGTGGCGTGGTGAGCGTTGGTGCAGGCGTTGTGCAAATAACTCCTTCCCCACGCCGGTTTCACCCAGCAAGAGCACAGGCAGCTCGGAGGTGGCCACCGTGTCCAGCAATTGAATGACCTCCAGCAGGGATTTGCTGTTGCCAATGATGGCGGCCGAGCTATTGCGCGACAGGTAATCGGGCGGCAAGGTGGAGAGCAGGCGCAAGCTGCGGTTTTCTTCTTCCAGCTCGCTGATGCGAATTGCGCTTTCCAACACCAGACACCAGTGCTTGAGTTCCACCAGCGTGGAGGCTGAAAACGCCCCTGGTCGCAAGGCATCCAGCGTCAGAATGCCCCAGGGCGTGCCCTGGACTTGCAAGGTAATTCCCACGCAATCATGCACCGGCAGGGGCTGGCCCAGCTTGTCATCAAGCAGGCCGTCATACGGGTCCGGCAGGGCACAGTTGGGTTCAAAGCGGGTCAGGCTGGGGGAGTTCAGGATCCGCGTCAGTCGGGGGTGATCTGCAATGACAAAGTGACGCCCCAGGGTGTCATGGCCCAGACCACTGGCCGCCACAATGCGCAGCACCGTGTCGTCCAGCTTCAGCAAACCCGCCGCATCACAGCCAAAGTGCCGTGCCAGCAAATGCACCATGCGCTGCAGGCGTAACGGCCCCGGAATCTCGGTGGCAAGGTCGGCAATCAAGAGATCTAGCATGGGTGAAAAATACCCTTATGGTGAAAAATACCCAGTTTTGTCGAGGTAGTTTATACCCAGGCTGACGGCAACCCTTTGATCTATGTCGTCCAGGACTTGGCACGGTCTTTGCTTTAGATGTTTTGTCATACATTTTTAAGGACTATGACATGGCCCCCGACTTAGCAGAACATCGCTACAAGGCGTGTACTTCGGTCCGTCCCCCGTTCCGGGGCCGTACCCAAACAGGTTTTGACCAGGTAACTGGGTCCTGCCAGGACTTGTTTGGATTGGGTCGTTTGATTCATCAGCGAGACGGAGAAGAAAATGCGTAGCTATAAAAAACTATGGTGGTCCCTGGTGGCAGTCACCATGGTCACCTTTGCCATCCTGGGATGGACTGGTGTGGAGGTGTATCGTCAGGCACCCCCCATGCCCGTCAAGGTAGTCACACCGGATGGCCGTGAATTTACCTCACAGGAACAGATACATCGTGGCCAGTCCGCCTGGCAAAGTACTGGCGGTATGCAGCTGGGCTCGATCTGGGGGCATGGGGCCTACCAGGCCCCGGACTGGAGCGCCGACTGGCTGCACCGGGAGGCTCTGGCCTGGCTGGATCTGGCCGCCCAGCAAACCTACTCGCTGAACTATGATCAGCTGACATCCAGTCAGCAGGCCACCTTGCGGCAGGAACTGCAGGACGAATACCGTCCTAACCGCATTGATGAAGCGACGGGCGTATTGCAGATCAGCGAACGTCGCGCCAAGGCCATCGACACCACTGCCCAGTATTACATCGACCTGTTTGGTGATGCGCCCGAGCTGAAATCCAGCCGCGAGAGCTTCGCCATGAAGGACAACACCTTGCCAGAGCTGCAGCGCCGTCAGGACATGACCCGCTTTTTCTTCTGGCTGTCCTGGGCCACGGTAACGGAGCGTCCTGGCACTACCGTCAGCTATACCAACAACTGGCCACATGAGCCCTTGGTGGATAACCATCCTTCCACGGCCAATATCGTCTGGTCCATTGTCAGTATCGTGCTCTTGCTGGCCGGTATTGGTTTGCTGGTCTGGATCTGGGCCTTTACGCACAAAGAAGAGGAAGCCCCTGTTGCACCGGCCACTGATCCGGTTCTGGCATTTCGCCTGACCCCTTCGCAGCGTGCCCTGAAAAAATATGCCTTCCTGACGGTTGCCCTGTTTGTCATCCAGGTCTTCCTGGGCGGCTTTACGGCGCACTACACGGTTGAAGGCCAGATGTTCTATGGCATAGACGTGTCGCAGTGGTTCCCTTACTCCTTGACCCGTACCTGGCATATTCAGGCAGCCCTTTTGTGGATTGCCAGTGGCTTCCTGACCGCTGGTCTGTTCCTTGTGCCATTGATTAATGGGGGCGAGGATCCGAAGTTCCAGCGTCTGGGTGTGGACGTTCTGTTCGGCGCTCTGGTTGTACTCTTTATTGGTTCTTTTGCCGGCAACTTCCTGGCCATCAAAAACATCCTGCCCCCCGAGCTGAACTTCTGGTTCGGTCACCAGGGTTATGAGTATCTGGATCTGGGCCGTTTCTGGCAGATCATCAAGTTCATTGGTCTGGCTTTCTGGCTCCTGCTGATGTTGCGTGGCATGTGGCCTGCCTTGCGTCGTGACAAGGGCGACAACCATTTATTGGTTCTGTTGACCATCTCTACCGTAGCCATTGGTCTGTTCTACGGTACCGGCTTGTTCTATGGCGAGCACACCAATATCACCATCATGGAGTACTGGCGCTGGTGGGTGGTTCACCTGTGGGTTGAGGGCTTCTTCGAGGTCTTTGCAACGGTTGCCATGGGCTTTATCTTCCTGACCTTGGGTCTGGTGTCCAAGCGTAGTGCCACGATTGCGGGTCTGGCAGCGGCCTCGCTGTTCCTGGTCGGTGGTGTGCCTGGTACTTTGCACCACCTGTACTTCTCGGGTACGACCACGCCGATCATGGCCATTGGTGCTTCCTTCAGCGCGTTGGAAGTGGTGCCTTTGATCATGTTGGGCTACGAAGCTTTCCATAACTGGAAGATGCAGAAACAAGCCAGCTGGATGAGTGATCTGCGTTGGCCCGTCATGTTCTTTGTGGCCGTGGCCTTCTGGAACATGCTGGGTGCTGGTGTGTTTGGCTTCCTGATCAACCCACCTATCTCGCTGTACTACATCCAGGGTTTGAACACCACGCCATTGCATGCTCACGCAGCCTTGTTCGGTGTGTATGGCTTCCTGTCTTTGGGCTTTGTCTTGCTGGTGGTGCGTTATATCTCGCCCGAGGTTCGTTACAACGATCGCCTGATGAGCTGGGGCTTCTGGACGCTGAACCTGGGTCTGGTGCTGATGATGTTCGTCAGCCTGCTGCCAGCCGGGATTATTCAGGCCTGGGCCAGCATCTCGGAAGGCATGTGGTATGCCCGCAGCGAAGAGTTCATGCAGCAGCCTATCCTGCAATCCCTGCGCTGGTGGCGTACCTTGGGTGACGTTGTGTTCATTGCCGGTGCATTGATTGTGTTCCAGCAGGTTTGGGTACGTATCATGGCTGGCCGTCGCGGTGCCGCTGCCAATGCTGCAGGTGCAGTAAAAGCATCGTGATCTTGTTTAAGGACGGTCTGTTTTTTCTGTGAGATTCCGTCTATGAAAAAAACCGCCTTCGGGCGGTTTTTTTTGTTGCTTATGCGAGATGCTTGCGCTGCAGCAAAGAGCGGGAAGTCTGATTGCGGTCCAATACATCCTGTAACTGTTAGATCTGAATAACATTTAATCAGCAGGCATCACGCCTGGATCAAACCGGAGGTAGTATGGAACGTCGTCATTTCTTGAAAAGTGCTGGCCTAGGTGTCGCCGCAGGAACGACTTTGCTGGCGGCTCAAGTACAAGCCCGCGAGACGGCTGCACCAAAAAAGAACGCGCCCTGGCTGGCCGCGCGTACAGAAGCCCAGATCGCCAAGCTGGAGCGGGTCAAGGTGGATCTGGTTGCGCCTCCTATGGTCCACAAGCACGAGCAGAAAGTAGGTCCCGAGCCTCGCGTGGTGGAGTTCCGCATGAGCATCGTGGAAAAAGAGATCGTGGTCGATCGCGATGGCACCACCATGCACGCCATGATGTTTGATGGCTCCATGCCCGGCCCCACCATGGTTGTGCATGAAGGCGACTACCTGGAGCTGACTCTGGTCAACCCGGCCAGCAACACTATGCCGCACAACATCGACTTTCACGCCTCGACTGGCGCGCTGGGCGGTGCCAAGTTGACCAACGTGAACCCCGGCGAACAAGCCACCTTGCGCTTCAAGGCCGACCGTACCGGTACGTTTGTGTACCACTGCGCACCCGAAGGCTCTGTAGCCTGGCACGTGGTCCAGGGCATGCACGGTACCGTCATGGTGCTGCCACGCGACGGCCTGAAGGATTCGGCGGGCAACTCGCTGCATTACGACCGTGTCTACACCATTGGCGAGTTTGACCTCTACATCCCTCGTGATGAAAAGGGCAACTTCAAAAAGTATGGTTCCTCGGCTGAAAGCTATGGCGACACCCTGGAAGCCATGCGTGGTCTGATCCCCAGCCACGTGGTGTTCAACGGCAAGGTCGGTGCCTTGATGGGCGACGGTGCCATGAAGGCCAACGTGGGTGAAACCGTGCTGTTCATTCACTCGCAGGCCAACCGCGACACCCGTCCTCACCTGATCGGTGGTCACGGTGACTGGGTTTGGGAACTGGGCAAGTTTGATGATCCACCTGCCAAGAACCTGGAAACCTGGTTCATTCGCGGCGGTTCGGCCGGTGTGGCGCTCTACACCTTCAAGCAGCCTGGTGTGTACGCCTATGTGAACCACAACCTGATCGAAGCCATGGAACTGGGCGCAGCAGGTCACGTTCTGGTCGAAGGCGAATGGAACGACGACTTGATGAAGCAAGTCAGCCCTCCCGGCCCGATCAAGGGCTAAGCAGGGTTGGCACCCGGTACGCGGAATTGAGGACCAGAAGCACTTATCAATTCCGCCGGGCTTCAAGGCAGTTATTGAATAGTGATTAGCTAGTGAAAACGCAAGAGGTTCGAACCATGAAAAACGGGCCTCTTGTACAGAAAACGAAGTATCAGCCAGGCATGCATTCATGCCGACTGTTTAAAGGGTAAACCCATGAGAACCTATCGCCCCGCCACCATGATGTACTCCGCAATGGCCGCTTTGTTTTTGCTGGCCGCCGCACCTGCAGCACATGCCAACTCGGACGAAGCTCTCAAGCTGTACAAGTCTTCGTGTATGGTCTGTCATGCATCGGGTATGGCCAATGCCCCTCGTTTGGGTGACAAGGCTCGTTGGGAGCCCCTGATCGCCCAAGGCGAAGACGCCTTGATGCAAGTTGTGCTGAACGGCAAGGGCGCCATGCCCCCACGCGGTGCAGCACCTAAAGCAACCGATGAACAATTGCGTAGCGTTGTGCGCTACATGATTGAAAAAGCCAGCTAAGGCGCTGGCTTTTTCAGGCTGGATTTACAGGCTCCAGTCGTAATCAACCGTCAGTGGCGCGTGGTCGCTGAAACGCTCTTCCTTATAGACCGTTGCGCTGCGCGCCTTGGCAGCAATACCTGGGGTGGCAATTTGATAATCAATGCGCCACCCCACATTTTTGGCCCAAGCCTGGCCGCGGTTGCTCCACCAGGTGTAGCACTCGTCCGTGGTATCGGGATGCAGGCTGCGGTACACATCCACCCAAGCCAGTTCGCCCAGCACTTTGCTCATCCAGGCGCGTTCTTCTGGCAGAAAACCGCTGTTTTTCAGATTGCCTTTCCAGTTCTTCAAATCGGCTTCGTGGTGCGCAATATTCCAGTCACCGCAAATAATGAACTCGCGGCCGGTATCGAGGTGTTCCTGCATCAAGCCATTAATCCATTGCTCAAAATGATCCAGAAAGCGGTACTTGGCGGTTTGACGCTCGTCGCCCGATGAACCCGAGGGCAGGTAGGCGCTGATCACACTAAGGTCGTTCCAGTCGGCGCGGATAATGCGGCCTTCAGCATCGAACTCTTCGCAGGCCATGCCTTCGGCCACGCTTTCTGCCTTGTGGTTCAGGTACAGGCCTACACCGCTATAGCCTTTTTTCTGAGCATGGTGGAAATGCCCGTGGTATTGACCGGGGTTGGTCAAATCGGGGGTCAGATCAGGCTCGCTGATCTTGATTTCCTGCATGCAGACAATATGAGGTTTCTGGGCTTCCAGCCAGGCGGGCAGGCCTTTACGAAAGGCGGCCCGAATACCGTTGACGTTTAACGAGGTGACGCGTAACACGTGGCAATTCTCCTTATAGCGTCAGCACTTTAACCCGTAACCTGCCTGGATGTCAGTGGCCGTCAGAGCTTGTTACGACGCTGAGCCGAAGCGGTAGCTGGACACGGTCAAGCCACCAAAGGCCTGGGTTTCGTGGTGGAAGCGATGCGCTGCGTCGCCACGCGCAGCACCAGCGGCCACCATGAGGGGAACCAGGTGATCTTCGCGGGGATGGGCAATACGTGCGGCCGGGGCCTGTTCCCAGTCCATCAAGGCCTGACGACGGGCGGCAGGGTCCTCCAGGCTCAGGCTTTGATGCAGCCAGGCATCAAACTGGGCAGAGGGCTGCACACCGCCAGGGCCCATATTGCGCAGGTTGTGATAGCTCAGACCGCTGCCAATAATCAGCACCTCTTCGTCTCGCAAAGGCGCAAGCGCCTCGCCCATGGCGTAGTGCAGGGCCGGGTCGTAGTTCGCGTGAATGGACAGTTGCACCATAGGCACTTTGGCTTGCGGATAGATCACATAAGCCGGTACGAATGCACCGTGGTCAAAGCCACGCTGCGAATCCAGATGAGTGGGCAGGCCAGCGCCTTCCAGCAAATTACAGACCTGTTGGGCCAGAGCAGGATCGCCTGGTGCAGGGTAGTGAATCTCGTACGTGTGGGATGGAAAGCCGTAATAGTCGTACACCATGCTCGGTTGTGCTGCGGCGGCAACCAGCAGATTGGCTTGTTGAGCTTCCCAGTGGGCGGAGACCATCAAGATCGCTTTGGGTGTGCGCCCCAATTGGCGTGGAATATCCTGCAAGGCAGCACGCAGCGGGGCGTACATGGTTTGCGCTTCAGGCATCCAGGGCCAGGGTCCGCCACCATGCGAGATGAAGTAGGTGGGCATTGTCATGATGATCTCCTGCCCCTGCCCTGATAGGGGCAGGGGATAAGGGGTTGGTTAAGGCGTCAGGCTTTGCCGCGGCCTGCGTCAATACTCCATGGGCCTGGGCCGGCAAAGGCCAGGTACAGGAAGGCAAAGCAGAACAGAACTGCCGCCTCACCGCCATTGAGGATAGGGGTTGCGAAGGTGCTGCCGCTGGCGTGGCCAATAAAGTAGGCGAAAGCGCACAGGCCCGAAGCGATAAAGGCCGCAAAACGAGAGAACAGACCAATCACCAGCAAGACACCCAGAACCAGTTCCAGAATGCCCGCAATGCCGTAAATGGAGCTGATTTGCAGGTTGGCAAACATGTCTACTTTGGGGAAACCCAGGATCTTGGCAGTACCGTGTGTCAGCAGGAGATAGCCTGTAACGATGCGCAGCAGGCTAAGGATGCGAGGAGTCCAGCTAGAGGTAAGGGCGCTCATGTATGTTCCTTTGGAAAGTTGACAGTATCGGTAAACGAAGCACTGGCCCGGCGTAGTGACAAAAGCTCTGTGTCAGGCATGACGTGATGACATCCTGGTGCTGGTCCCGCCCATTCAAGGCCCAGACAGGCACCGGGTTAGCGCTCGTTCAAGATTAATCAATTACTATCAGGAAATAAACAGGCCTCTTTTCATTAGTTACTTTCTTATTAGGAAAGCATGGATACGATTCAGAGTTTGCGGGTGTTCCGGGAAATCGTCGCAGCGGGCAGCTTTGCAGCGGCGGCGCAACGCTTGGATATGTCTGCGCCCATGGTCAGCAAGCACTTGGCCAATCTGGAAAAACAGCTGGGCGCCCGCTTGCTCCATCGCAGCAGCCGTCGTTTGAGCCTGACAGAGTTGGGGCAAACCTACTTTGATTATTGCTTGCAGGCACTCGATACCCTGGAGCGCGGACAGCAGGCATTGTCGGGTTCTGAGCATCAGCCCCAAGGTGTGTTGAGAGTGACGGCCCCCGTATGGTTTGCCAACCGCAAAGTGGCGCAGCTGTTGCAGGATTACCAAACGCGCTTTCCGGAAGTGACTCTGGACATGAGCCTGAGCAATCACAAAGTGGATTTAGTGGCGGAAGGTTTTGACCTGGCCTTGCGGGTGATGCGCGAGCCTGCGCCGCATCAGATTGCACGTCTTATTTGCCCCACGCCCTTTCATCTGGTGGCCAGCCCGGAGTTTGTGGCCCAGCACGGCATGCCGCGTAACTGTGCGGAGGTGATGCGTCTGCCGGCTATCAGCCCCAGTTATTTACAGCAGCCCAGTTTTGAATTTTTGGGGCCGGACGGGCCGGAGTCCTTGCGCCTGAATCCTTTCATGCGTTCGGATAACACCAATCTGACTTATTACAGTGCGTTGGGTGGAGCAGGGCTGGCCTATTTGCCGGAGTGGCTGGTGATGGATGATCTGGAAAGTGGTCGGCTGGTTCGCCTGTTGCCCGATTACACCGAAGAGCTGCAGCAGCTGCATGCCGTCTATGCCAGCCGTCGCTATTTGACACCTAAAGTGCGCAGTTTTATCGACTTCTTGCTGGAAGAACTGGCCGAACCTGCCAAGTGATGGCTCACATCACGCTAAAATGCTTTTCGTCTCTATCTTTTTCATACTCTGTCATGTCGGCTAATAACGATAATCGTCGCAATTTTGTGCGCTTTTCCCTGGAACAGGGAGTGCTGCGCTTTGGGGAATTCAAGGTCAAGTCTGGCCGTTTGAGCCCTTACTTCTTCAATGCCGGCCTGTTCAATACGGGACGTAGTGTGGGTCAGCTGGCCCGTTTCTATGCTCAGGCTTTGCTGGATTCGGGCGTGTCTTTTGACATGCTGTTTGGTCCCGCCTACAAGGGGATTCCTCTGGCTGCCGCAACCTCGATTGCCCTGGCTGAGCACCCGCAAATCGGTGAGCGTGATGTGCCTTTTGCTTTCAACCGCAAGGAAGCCAAAGACCACGGCGAAGGCGGCACCCTGGTGGGCGCTCCTTTGCAAGGCAAGGTCGTGATTATTGATGACGTGATCACAGCGGGTACGTCCGTGCGTGAATCCATGCAGATCATCAAGGCCGCAGGTGCAGAACCTGCCGCGGTGCTGATTGCTCTGGATCGCATGGAGCGCGCCGGTAACGATCAGGAACTGTCCGCGCATTCTGCAGTGCAGGAAGTGGAACAGACTTACGGTATTCCTGTGATCAGCATTGCCTCTTTGGCTGACATCATGGCGGTGCTGGCGGACGATACCACCTTGGCGGCTCATGCTCCTCAAGTGAAAGCCTACCGCGACCGCTACGGTGTCTGATCATCTGCGTTTGTTAAGCAGAGTTCAGCAGTAAAAAAACACCAGGCCTTGGCCTGGTGTTTTTGTATCCGTTAAGCGTAGAGTCCGGACTTAGGCGTCCAGCTTTTGCTTGAGCATTTCGTTGATCTGCTGCGGATTGGCCTTGCCCTTGGCAACCTTCATCACCTGACCGACCAAGGCGTTGAAGGCTTTTGGCTTGCCGGCACGGTGCTGCTCGACGATGCTGGGGTTGGCGGCCAGTACTTCGTCCACCATGGCCTCAATGGCACCTACGTCATTGATCTGCTTCAAGCCACGGGCGTCGATAATGGCGTCCACATCGCCATTGAGCTCGCCGTCCCACTGCGCCGCGAACACGTCACGGGCAATCTTGTTGGAGATGGTGCCGTCAGCAATACGGGCAATCAGCTGAGCCAATTGTGCTGGGCTGACTTTGGACTGCTCAATGCTCAGCTCTTCACGGTTCAAGGCAGCCGATAGTTCGCCCAGAATCCAGTTGGCGGCCAGTTTCGCGTTCGCCTTGGAGCCCGCCTGCAAGATGGCTTCGAAGAAGTCAGCCGTTGCACGATCTACCGTCAGTTGCGAGGCATCGTAACGGCTCAGTTCAAACTCTTGCTCGAAGCGAGCCAGTTTCTGGGCGGGCAGTTCAGGCATGTCCTGACGAACTTGCTCGATCCACTCTTCACTGATAAACAGAGGTGGCAGGTCAGGATCGGGGAAGTAGCGGTAATCGTGTGCGTCTTCCTTGCTGCGCATGCTGCGGGTCTCGTCACGGTCCGAGTCGTACAGGCGCGTTTCCTGGATGACTTTGCCACCGTCTTCGATCAGCTCGATCTGGCGGCGTGCTTCGTATTGAATGGCACGTTCCAGGAAGCGGAAGGAGTTGATGTTCTTCAGTTCGCAGCGAGTGCCAAATTCTTTCTGGCCTTTAGGGCGTACCGATACGTTGGCATCCACACGGAAAGAGCCTTCCTGCATATTGCCGTCGCAAATGCCCAGCCAGACTACCAGGCTGTGCAGGGCGCGTGCATAGCCCACGGCTTCAGCCGCCGAGCGCATTTCAGGTTCGGACACGATTTCCAGCAGCGGAGTGCCTGCGCGGTTCAAGTCGATCCCGGTGCTGGACTCGCCGTAAGGACCACGGAAGTTTTCATGCAGGGATTTACCGGCATCTTCTTCCAAGTGGGCGCGAGTCAGATTGATGGTTTTTTCTTCACCGTCCAGCATGAAGCTGACCGTACCGCCGCTGACGACAGGAATTTCCATCTGGCTGATCTGGTAGTTCTTGGGCAGATCCGGGTAGAAGTAGTTCTTGCGCTCGAACACGGAGCGCGGCGCAATGTGGCCGCCTACGGCCAGACCCAGGCGAATTGCCCGTTCGGCAGCGCCACGGTTAAAGACAGGCAGAGCGCCGGGCAAGGCCATATCGACTTCGTTGGCTTGCGTGTTGGGCAAGGCGCCAAAGCGAGTGCTGCTGCTGGAGAAGATTTTGGATTCGGTCGAGAGCTGGGTATGAGTTTCCAGCCCGATCACAATTTCCCATTCCATTATTGTTGTCCTGGTTGACGTTGATGCCAGTCGGTGACTTGCTGGAAGCGGTCGGCAAAGGCCAGCAACTGGCCTTCACGGAAGTAGTTGCCAATGATTTGCAGGCCGATGGGCAGGGGGCGCTCATCCTTGCTGAATCCGCAAGGAATGGACATGGCGGGCAGGCCGGCCAGGCTCACGCCCAGTGTGTAGACGTCGCCCAGCCAATCGGTGGTGGGATCCTCGATGGTGGCACCCAGCTTGCGGCCCAGAGCCGGTGTGACGGGGCCCAGGATCAGGTCGCACTGTTCAAAGACTTTCTGGAAGTCGTCCACAATCATGCGGCGCACGCGTTGGGCTTGCAGATAGTAGGCGTCGTAGTAGCCATGCGAGAGCACATAAGTGCCGACCAGGATGCGGCGTACCACTTCAGGGCCAAAGCCTTCCGAGCGCGAGCGCGAAATCATGCTGTTCAGATCGGTGTACTGGCTGGCGCGGTGGCCAAAGCGTACGCCGTCAAAGCGCGACAGGTTGGTGGAGGCCTCAGCGGGGCTGATGACGTAGTAAGTCGGGACAGATAGCTCTGTCAGGGGCAGTTGCACGGTGACGCGCTCTGCACCCAGGCTTTCGTAGGTTTTCAGGGCGGCTTCAATGGCGTCGGCAACGACCGGATCCAGGCCGGGGCCAAAGAACTGGGCGGGCACACCAATACGCAGGCCTTTCAGTGGCTGGCTGCCTTGGGCTTCTTGTTGAGCCTGTTGCTGTTCAAATTGCTGACGAATGCGCGCGCCGTTATTGGGCTGGTCGTCGCAAAACTCCAGGCTGGTGGCGTCTTGCGGGTCGAAACCACACATGTTCTCCAGCAAGTCCAGCAAGTCGCGTGCATTGCGAGCGATAGGGCCGGCCTGATCCAGGCTGGAGCCGTAGGCAATAATGCCGAAGCGGGAAATCGTGCCGTAGGTGGGCTTGATGCCGCTGACACCACACAGGGCGGCAGGCTGGCGAATCGAACCACCGGTATCGGTTGCAGTCGCACCCGCTACCAGGCCAGCAGCGACAGCGGCGGCAGAACCACCCGAGGAGCCACCGGGCACCATGGAGTGATCCCAAGGGTTGCGCACGGGGCCAAACACCGAGCTTTCGTTGCGCGAGCCCATGGCGAACTCGTCACAGTTCAGCTTGCCCAGCGAGACAGCACCGGCTGCCTGCAGCTTGGTCACGACCGTGGCGTCAAAGGGGCTGACGTAGCCTTCCAGCATTTTGCTGCAGGCGGTGGTCTGCCAATCCTTGGTGACAAACAAATCTTTGTGGGCGATAGGGATGCCGGTCAGTGGACCGGCCTTGCCTTGAGCAATCAGGGCGTCAGCGGCATCGGCCTGGGCCAGGGTCAGGGCAGCGTCCTGCTGCACGAAGGCATTGAGCTCTTTTTGACGGGCGCTGTTGTCCAGGGCTTGCTGGGCCAGCTCGCGGGCACTGACGGTTTTGTTTTGCAGAGCTTGGCGCAGCGCTGCAATAGTCGCGAATTCAGGGGTAAAAGACATGGTTTTGCTTTATTCGATGACCGTGGGCACCAGAAACAGGCCATCCTGCTCGGCGGGGGCGTTGCGCATCATGGCCTGGCGGCTTTCTACCGTTCCGGAAGGCAGGGCCTTGTCCTCGCGCAGACGCAGACTGATCTGCTGGCGGGCGGACAAAGGGTGGGCCATGGGCTCAACGCCTTGAGTATCAACGGTTTGCAAGGTCTGGATCAGGCCCAGGATGCGCGTCAAATCGTGCTCGACCTGGGAGGCTTGTTCAGCAGAAAGATCAAGGCGCGCCAGTTGCGCTATACGGGCAACATCCTGTTCAGTGATAGACATGTGGGTGGGTACTGGAAAATGAGTAATAAAAAAAAGCGGAAATCCGTCAGTTAGGGACAGTTTGGCACTTTTACAGCAAATGCGGGGGTTACAGAACTTAACTGACCATTAAAACAGTCCTAATGTAGAGCAATTATAAGTTATCATTGACCGTTTCCTTCCCAGGTATTTTTGAATTCGTTGCCTGGTTCTTGTGCCTGTCGTTTTACGCTTGAGTTCCGCGCCGAATTTACCTGCCTTTTCCCCAAACACTTTACACTTTGCGCGCCCATGTTCGGATTCCTACGCAGTTACTTTTCCAGCGATATGGCAATCGACCTCGGTACGGCCAATACCCTTATCTATGTACGCGGCAAGGGTATCGTACTGGATGAACCGTCCGTTGTAGCCATCCGCCATGAAGGTGGACCTAATGGTAAAAAAATCATTCAGGCCGTTGGGCAGGAGGCCAAGCAAATGCTGGGTCGGGTGCCTGGCAATATTGAAGCCATCCGGCCCATGAAGGATGGTGTGATCGCGGACTTTACGGTCACCGAGCAAATGCTCAAGCAGTTCATCCGCATGGTTCACCCACGCAGCATGTTTGCTCCCAGCCCACGCATTATCGTGTGTGTGCCTTGCGGCTCCACCCAGGTGGAACGCCGTGCCATCAAAGAATCTGCTCTGGGCGCTGGCGCCAGCAAGGTCTACCTGATTGAAGAGCCCATGGCGGCCGCGATCGGTGCAGGCCTGGCCGTGTCCGATGCCAGCGGCTCCATGGTGGTGGATATCGGTGGTGGTACAACCGAAGTGGCCGTGATTTCTTTAGGCGGTATGGTCTATAAAGGATCGGTTCGCGTCGGTGGCGACAAGTTTGACGAAGCCATTATTAATTACATCCGTCGCAATTACGGAATGCTAATTGGTGAACCTACGGCTGAATTGATCAAAAAAGAGATCGGTTCCGCATTCCCTGGCACTGAAATTCGCGAGATTGAAGTCAAGGGTCGTAATTTGTCCGAAGGGGTGCCACGCAGTTTCACGGTGTCGTCCAACGAGATTCTGGAATCGCTTACCGATCCCTTGAATCAAATCGTTTCCGCGGTTAAAACCGCTCTGGAACAAACTCCTCCAGAACTGGGTGCGGACATCACTGACAAGGGCATCGTCCTGACAGGTGGTGGTGCTCTGGTTCATGACCTGGACCGTCTGCTGCAAGAAGAGACCGGCTTGCCCGTCGTGGTGGCTGAAGATCCTCTGACCTGCGTGGTACGGGGTTGCGGTGAGGCTCTGGAACATCTGGAGCGTCTGGAGTCCGTATTCATTTACGATTGATCTTTGCTTGGCCTTCACGGCAGTGTCTGCCTGTGGGGGCAAGCGATCGAGTGCTTGAGTAATGCGAGAACAAGGCTCCATCCGGCTATTTAGGCGCGGCTCATCAGCTGAGCTGCGTCTGGCCGCTCTTTTGGTGCTGGCTGTGGGCTTGTTGATTACTGACGCTCGTTATGCTGTGCTCGAACCCGTGCGGCAGGCCGTGGCCACTGTGCTGTATCCCTTTCAGCGTGTCATGCTGGCCCCTCGTGATCTGGTTACTTATTTCAGCAGCTGGACCGACGCGGCCTCCACCGCCCGTTCCGAAAAAGAAGCCTTGCAACGCCAGCGTATCGAGCTGGCTCAGTTGTCTACCCATGCCGCCCAGCTGTCTGCTGAGAACGAGCAGCTGCGCCGTTTGCTGCAAGTGGCCGATACGGTTACCCAACCGTCTGTCGCGGTAGAGGTTCTGTACGAACCGCCTAATGGGTACGCCCGTCACCTGATCTTCAATAAAGGCTCGGCCAGCGGCATTCGACCCGGCATGCCGGTTATTGACGAAGGCGGCGTGGTTGGCCAGGTGGTGCGCGTCACGCGCTTTACCTCGGAAGCTGCGCTGATCACGGACGATAAAGTCTCGGTGCCGGTACAGGTGTTGCGCAATGGTCTGCGTTTGATTGCCTTCGGTGGCAACCCCGGTGGCAAAGTGGAAGTGCGTTTTCTGACGGCTGATGTGGATCTGGAGCCTAACGATACCTTGATCACCAGCGGTATCGGTGGCTTGTTCCCTGCCGGTCTGCCGGTGGGCATGGTCAGCAGTATCGAGCGCGATGATGCGTCCGGTTTTGCGCTGGCCTTGGTGACGCCTTTGTCGCACCCCGAGCGTTACCGCCATTTTCTGATTTTGCTGGTGCCCGAGAGCGAGCGCCCTCTTGAACAGGACGATGCCAATGATGCGACGCGCTGAGTCCTCGGACACCTCTGGCCGTAAAACCCGGTCCTCATCCTTGAGTAGTTTGCAGCCTATTGATAGCAGCCCGTTTTCGCGCGCTTCCAGTCCCTGGTTGGTGTGGGGCTCGATTCTGCTGATGTGGCTGGTTTCCATGCTGCCCTGGCGCCTGCTGCCCTTTGCGCCCGATCTGTTGATGCTGGTACTGGCCTTCTGGGCTGTACACGAGCCGCGCCGTGTTCCCATGTCACTGGCATTTATTGTGGGCATTCTGGTGGATGTGCACGATGGCAGTCTGCTGGGCGAGCATGCCCTAGCTTATATTCTGGTCGTGTACGGCGCATTGCTGCTGCGCAAGCGCATCCTGAACTTTGGCATGTGGACTCACTTCTTGCACATGGCAGTTGTCATGCTGCTGGCCCAGTTGATTGTGCGGGTTCTGCACGCCTGGCTGGTAGGGGAGTGGTCTGGCTGGGAGTGGGCCGGAGGCGCCTTGTTGACCGCCGCCCTGTGGCCGCTGGCCGATAGTGTGCTGTTCTTGCCGCAGCGACGTCTGGACGAGTCCGACTCCGGTTCGTCCTGACGGGTAGGGCGGCCATGTTTGAATTCAAAAAAACTTCGCATCAGTTGCGCCAGCGCATTCTGTTTCGCGCCTTGGTGGCGGCCGTTCTGGCCTGCGTACTGTTAGGGGTGCTGGGCGTGCGCTTGTGGTATTTGCAAGTGGTGCGCTACGAAGGCTTTGCCGCCCGAGCCGATCAAAACCGTATTGCTGTTATCCCGATTACCCCTCGTCGAGGCGAGATTCTGGACCGCAATGGCGAGGTGCTGGCCCGTAATTACCGGGACTACACCTTGTCGGCCGTACCCGCCAGTCTGGGCGAGCCGGTAGACGATATGCTGGATCGTGTCGGCGAACTGGTGGAGCTAAGTCCACGTGATCGTCGTCGATTCAAGCAAAACGTCGCGCAAAATAGTCGATATTCTGAAATCCTGTTGCGCAATAACCTGAGCGATGATGAAGCCGCCTGGTTTGCTGCCCATGCCTTCAAGTTCCCGGGCGTGACCTTGCAGGCTCGCTGGGTGCGCGAGTATCCGCAAGGCGAGGCGGCGGCGCACGTGCTGGGTTATGTGGGCCGTATTTCCGAGGGCGATCAGCAGCGCCTGGAAGAAACCGGGCAAACTGGTAACTACCGTGGCACGCAGGTCATTGGCAAAAAAGGGATCGAGAAAACCTGGGAAAAGACCCTGCACGGTCGCACAGGGATCGAGGAAGTGGAAGTGGCTGCTTCGGGCCGTCCAGTACGTACCTTGAGCCGGGTCGACCCCGTACCGGGTGCCAGCTTGCGTTTATCGCTGGACATTGGCCTGCAGAAAATGGCTGAAGCCCTGTTTGCAGGACGACGCGGTGCGCTGGTGGCGATCGAGCCCAGCACTGGCGAAGTGCTGGCTTTCGTGTCGGCCCCGTCTTTCGACCCGAACCTGTTTATTGACGGTATAGACGTAGAGAACTGGCGCAAGCTGAATGATTCGCCCGACCACCCGCTGATTAACCGCCCACTGTACGGCACCTATCCTATCGGTTCGACTTACAAGCCCTTTGTGGCCTTGGCTGCTTTGGAAACCGGCAAGCGCAAGGCGACGGACCGTATTTCTGACCCTGGTTACTTTGAGTTTGGTGGTCAGCGTTTCCGTAACGCAGGTGGCGCTGTGTATGGCTCTACCGACATGCACCGCGCCTTGGTGGTGTCCTCCGATACCTATTTCTACTCATTGGGCCCAGAAATTGGCGTTGATAATCTGCATGATTTCATGAAGCAGTTTGGCTTTGGCCAGCAGACGGGTATTGACCTGGATGGCGAGCGCCAAGGCATTCTGCCTTCTACTGAATGGAAACGTCAGGCCTACAAAAAACCGGCCCAACAGCGCTGGTATGCAGGGGAAAGCATTTCGGTGGCCGTGGGCCAGGGCTATAACTCGTTTACTGTGCTGCAACTGGCCCATGCGACTGCCGTGTTGGCCAGCAATGGCATTGTGCGGCCTCCGCATCTGGTCACCCAGACACTCAGCCCCCATGATCCGGAAATTGAACAGCCCGTGCGTATTGATGCCAAGCTGATCCCCCTGAAGCAGGCCAATGTGGATGTGGTCAAACGTGCTCTGGTGGATGTGGTGCGTTTGGGCACCGCCCGCCGGGCTTTTGCGGGTGCGGCGTATCAGGCCGCTGGCAAAACGGGGACGGCACAGGTTTTTAGCTTGCGCGGTGCCAAGTACAACGCCAACGCCATTGATGAGCGTTTGCGTGACCACGCCTTGTTCATGTCCTACGCCCCGGCAGAGAACCCCAAAATTGCTGTTGCCCTGATCGTGGAAAACGCAGGTTGGGGTGGGTCGGTTGCGGCACCGATTGTGCGCAAGGTCTTTGATTACTGGTTGGTGGAACGAGGGCAGATGCAATGAAGCGACTTTTGCAACTGGGCCTGAGAGCCGTCACCGCCTTTGATTGGCCTTTGCTGCTTTTGCTGGTGCTGATGGCTGCGCTGGGCATGACCGTCATGCATTCCGCTGTGGGCGGTACAGACTGGCGCTTTGCCGATCAGGTGCGTAATTTCCTGTTGGCCTTTGGTGTGATGTGGCTGGCCGCCCTGATTCCGCCTGCCTTGTGGATGAAGCTGGCTCCGGTGGTGTATTCGATCGGGGTCGTGTTGCTTTTGGGGGTGGAGTTCTTTGGCGAAACCAGCAAGGGCGCAACGCGCTGGCTGGACCTGGGGGTGGCACGTATTCAGCCCTCGGAAATGCTCAAAATTTCCGTGCCCTTGATGTTGGCCTGGTATTTCCACCGCTATCAGCGGCCCAAGATGAGCCTGCTGGACTTCATGGTGGCAGGCATCTTGCTGATGATTCCGTTCCTGCTGATCGTGCGTCAGCCGGATTTGGGTACGGCTTTGCTGGTGTTTGCGGCCGGTTTCTGCGTGATTTACTTTGCAGGCCTGTCCTTCAAGCTGATCGTACCCATTGTGGTGGTGCTGGTGCTGGGTATTAGCGCCTTGCTGTACTACGAAGACTATATCTGCGTACCAGACCTGGATTGGGTGGTGTTGCACGACTATCAAAAGCACCGTGTCTGCACCTTGCTGAACCCCGGTAGTGACCGTTTGGGCAGAGGGTTCCATACCATCCAGTCCATGATTGCGATCGGTTCTGGTGGTGTTTACGGCAAGGGCTACATGATGGGCACCCAGTCCCATCTGGATTTCGTGCCCGAGCGCACAACCGACTTTATTTTTGCAGTGTTTGCCGAAGAATTCGGTTTGTACGGCGGCATCATGCTGCTGGTGCTGTACGCCTTGTTGATCCTGCGCGGCTTGTCGATTGCTGCTGTGGCTCACACCCAATTCAGCCGTTTGCTGGCCGGTTCCATGTCCATGATGCTGTTCGTTTATGTGTTCGTGAACATAGGCATGGTGACGGGAATTTTGCCCGTGGTAGGCGTGCCTTTGCCGTTCCTGAGCTATGGCGGTACGGCCTTGATGACCTTGGGTGTAGCCTGCGGGATGCTGATGAGCATCAGCAACGATAAGCCAGCGCGGCCTGCATAGGCGCCGCTCCCCCCGGATTAGGCCGGGGATCTTGGCATCAGCTTAGCAGTAACTGTTCACTATCCTTGCTCTGGTACAAACCCAGCAGCAGCTTGCGTATGGGCGCAGGTAAAGCGGTCTGCTCCAGTGCTTCATGATCCTGCCATTGCTGGCCTGCCACTGGCTCAGCCAGTACAGATTCATCGACTTGCAGTAACCAAGGGGTGATGTGTAGCTTGAAGTGCGAGAACACATGCTGGAAAGAGGCCAGCGCGATAGCCTCCTTGTTAGACCAATGCAGTGCCGCCGTTTGCAGGCTGATGGCATCGTCAAACTGGGGCAGGGTGAGCAGACCACCCCAAATTCCCTTGTCAGGACGTTGTTCCAGCAAAACCTGGCCATTCAGTTCCAGAATCAGCACATGTGCATAGCGCTCATCCTGACGAATGCGTTCTTTGGGGCTGGGTAGCTCGGACTGTGCCTGATGCGTGTGGGCGTAGCAGTCGCTTTGCAGTGGACAGAGACTACAGGTGGGCTTGCTGCGGGTACAGCATTGCGAGCCCAGGTCCATCAGCCCTTGAGTGTAGGCCGCCATATCCAGGCTGGCGGGGGCAAGTTCCACGACCTCATCTGCCTTGGCCCACAAGGTGTTTTCCACGGCCTTTTTCTGCGTGGGCCCATAGATCCCGAAGTAGCGTGTGAACACGCGTTTCACGTTGCCGTCCATGATGGGGCTGCGTTCGCCAAAACAGAAGGCGGCGATGGCACAGGCGGTAGAGCGGCCAATGCCGGGTAAGGTCGCCAGATCTGTGGCATTAGCCGGAAAACGGCCGCCCCATGTCTCCATGACCTCGCGGGCACAGCGGTGCAAGTTACGGGCGCGGGCGTAGTAGCCCAACCCGGCCCAATAGGGCATGACTTCATCTTGCTCGGCCTCGGCCAAATCCTTGACGGTGGGGAAGCGTTCCAGAAAACGCTCGTAATAACCCAGTACGGTAGCGACCTGGGTTTGCTGCAACATGATTTCGGAAAGCCAGACGCGGTAAGGATCTTGCGTGTTCTGCCAAGGGAGGTGGTGGCGGCCGGAGGTTTTTTGCCAGGCCACCACTTTTTCGGCCAGATCTTGGGGACAGGGTTCAGGAAGTGACATCAATATTGGGTACTACGGGTAACAGACCAGCGTGCTGCCAGGGCGCCCAAAATGGCGACCAAAATAGCCGCTGTCAGCAACAGAGAAAATTCCGGCAGCCGGAGCGTCAACTGGACGCCATAGCTTTGGGCCAGACTGGATAAAGCTTTGTTCAGCGGGGTCAGTGCCAGCAAGGCCAGACCGCATGCCAGAGCGCTGGCCGTCAGGCCAGTTAGCGCGCCCATATACAGGAAGGGGCGGCGTACAAAGGCTTCGGTGGCGCCGACCAGACGGGCCACGGCAATTTCTTCACGCTGGTTCAGGGCTTGCAGACGGACGGTATTGAACACAGTGGCAATCACGACTACGCCCACGCCTGCCATCAGAATCCATAAGCCAATACGGATGAAGCTCAGAATTGCGGCCAGACGCTGCACCCATTCACTATCCAGCAGTACGCTATCCACGCCTTCGCGGCCTTGCAGGGTCTTGGCCAGGGTGTCAGCACGCGTTACCAGATCCGGTGTTTCATGCAGGGTCAGCACAATGGCGTGTGGCAAGGGGTTGCTGGGCAAGGCGCCCAAGGCATCTGTCCAGCTGGGGTTGCTTTGCAGTTGTTTGAGCGCCTGCTCCTTGCTGACCAGCCTGATCTGGGCCAGTTCAGTTTGAAACTCTTTGCCCACGGCCTGACTGAAGGCTTGCGCCTGTTCCAGCGTGCTGTTCTGCTTCATGAACACGGTCATTTCGGGCGAGGTCGGAATCTCGCGCACGACAGGTTGAGCGGCCAGCAAGATACTGGCTCCCAGAACGGGCACAGCCAGGGTCAAGGCGATGACCAGCAGGTTGGACAGGGAGGAGAAGGGTTGCACTTTCAGGCGGCGCAGGGCCACCAGAAAGGCGTATTGATGATGACGCAGCCAGGTTCTCATGCCAGCACTCCTGGGTGATCGGAAAAACGGCCGTCCTGAATCAGCAGGGTTCGACGTGCATAGCGTGCCATCAAATTCAGATCGTGCGAAGCAATCAAGGTGGTGACACCCACCCGGTTAAAGTCCATCAATACATCCATGATGCGTTTGGCGTTATCAGCGTCCAAATTGGCAGTGGGTTCGTCGGCAATCAAAATAGCCGGGCGATTCACAATAGCGCGGGCAATCGCCAGCCGTTGTTGTTCACCCCCCGACATTTCCACCGGCTTTAAATCTTCTTTGCCACGCAGGCCCACTTTTTCCATGGCGGCGCGGGCACGTGCCTGTGCCGTGCTGGGCTCCAGACCCATGACGGCCAGGGGCAGGAGTACATTGGCCAGGGCGCTGCGATCTTGCAGCAAGTGCGTATCTTGTAGAACCACACCCACCGCGCGTCGCAGATAGGGACGGGCGCGGGCCGGCAGCTTGTCCAGCCTGTGCCCATTGACCTGGACCGAGCCACGGCTAGGCAGCTCCAGGCCCCCGATCAGACGCAATAAAGTGGATTTACCTGCTCCCGAGGGGCCGGACACAAAAATGAATTCGCCGTCATCAATGCGAAAATTAATGTCGGCTAGAATATTTTTACTGCGGCCATACGATTTAAAAACGTGTTGGAACTCGATCATCGCGACGCACAATTAAAGAGGAATCTGCTTGAAAAGCCCCTATGGAATGACCGCCGGGGCTCGCATGAAAATGTCGGCGTAGGTAAAAGTATTAGTCAGATTGTTAGAGGGAAACCCCCGATTTGTGTTTGGACAGTCTGGCTCTACGATTGGACACCACAGCTTAGCTGCAATTGTAATCTGCATCCATTTACCAAAAGTAAACAGGAGGTGATATTCCATGACCTTAGTGAAAACCATTGCATGTAGTGTTGCGTTGATGGCCCTGGCCGCTAATGCACAGGCAGGTGAAACCCTGGACTCGGTGAAGAAGAAAGGCTTTGTTCAGTGCGGTGTCTCAACCGGTATTGCAGGATTCTCGCTGGCAGACAGTAAGGGTGTCTGGTCCGGCATTGACGTGGACATGTGCAGTGCGATCGCCGCTGCTGTTTTTGGGGATGCCAAAAAATACAAGGTTACGCCTTTGACCACTCAGCAGCGCTTTACCGCCCTGCAATCGGGTGAAGTCGATGTGCTGACCCGTAATACCACCGCGACGATCTCTCGCGATACGACCTTGGGTTTGGTCAGCACTGGCATTAACTACTATGACAGCCAGGGCGTGATGGTGAAAAAATCCCTGGGCGTGAAAAGCGCTAAAGAGCTGGATGGGGCCGCTGTGTGCGTACAGCCCGGCACCACGACCGAGCTGAACCTGGCGGACTGGTTCCGTGGTCAGGGTATCAAGTTCAACCCTGTGGTGATCAACAACCCTGAAGAAGCCATGCGCTCCTTTACCTCCGGTCGTTGCGACGGCTTTACCAGCGATAAATCCCAGTTGGCAGCCATGCGTGCCGCCCAGGCTACGCCGGATGAGTTCGACATCCTGCCCGAGGATTTTTCCAAAGAGCCGCTGGGCCCATTCGTGCGTCAGGGCGACGAGGACTGGTTCACCCTGGTGCGCTGGACTCTGAACGCCATGCTGGAGGCCGAAGAATATGGCATTACCAGCGCGAACGTGGATGAAAAGACCAAGAGCGATAACCCGAACATTCAGCGCATTCTGGGCGTGTCCGGCGAGCTGGGCAAAGGTCTGAAGCTGGATAACAAGTGGGCCTACAACATAATTAAACAGGTCGGCAACTACGGCGAAAGCTTCGAGCGCAATCTGGGTAAATCGACCGCCTTGAAGCTGGAGCGCGGTTTGAATGCGCAATGGCGTGACGGTGGTGTGATGTACGGCTGGCCAGTGCGTTAAGATTTCGGTCTTCGCTGTTTGTTCTTGCGTCTGGCTTCGGCCAGACGCGCGCCACCTCGCAGGGCTACGCGTAGTGCTGCATCCATGGGTTTTACGCTATGGCACAAAATACACCTGCCGCGCCAGCCCCCCCTAAACGGCGCCTGTCCTGGAATGATCCGTTCACACGCGGCATTATTTACCAGGTGCTGATTTTGGGTGTGCTTGGCTTTTGTGTGTGGTATCTGGTCTCCAATACCTTGCACAACCTGGCTGTTCGCAATATTTCTACAGGCTTTGATTTCCTGAATCGAGAGGCTGGCTTTGCCATTGGCGAGTCGGCGCTGGCTTATAAGCCCTCGGATACGTATGGGCGGGCCATTCTGGTCGGTCTGGTCAATACGCTGAAAGTGGCGGTGATCGGCATTATTGCTGCCACCGTGTTTGGCACCTTGCTGGGCATTGCACGCTTGTCCAAGAACTGGCTGGTCTCCCGGCTGGCGGGCTTGTACGTGGAAGTGATGCGTAACGTGCCTTTGCTGCTGCAACTGTTCTTCTGGTACGCCCTGATTACCGAGACCTTGCCCGGACCGCGGCAGGCTTTGAATCCGCTGGGCGGCGTATTTTTATCGAATCGTGGTTTGAAGCTGCCCACCCTGCAGGGCGATGGCATGGACTGGATCTTCATGGGTCTGGGCCTGGCGGTGGTGCTGTGGGTCTTGATGGCGCACTGGGCGCGTCGTCGTCTGGAAAAAACGGGCCGTCCTTTCCCCACCATTCGCTTTGGCATTTTGCTGCTGGTTCTGATGCCGGTTCTGGCCTTGCTGATCAGCCCCGAACCCTTGGCGCTGGATGTGCCCCGTCTGCAAGGTTTCAACTTTGTCGGGGGCGTGACCTTATCGCCTGAGTTTGCCGCCTTGCTGGCCGGTTTGATTACCTATACCTCGGCCTTTGTGGCGGAAGTGGTGCGTTCCGGTATTCAGGCCGTGGGCAAAGGACAATGGGAAGCGGCGCAGGCACTGGGTCTGTCCCGTGGCCGCATGATGCGTCTGGTGGTTCTGCCCCAGGCTCTGCGCGTGATTGTGCCTCCCATGACCAGCCAGTACCTGAACCTGACTAAAAACAGTTCCTTGGCCGTGGCCATTGGCTACCCCGATATTGTGTCTGTGGTGAACACCACCTTGAACCAGACAGGGCAGGCGATTGAAGGCATTTTGATCATCATGGCGGCTTACCTGACGGTCAGCTTGTCGATTTCGATCTTCATGAACTGGTACAACAACCGAATTGCTTTGGTGGAGCGCTAAATGAGTCATACGCCTACATCCACCCTAAGCGGGCCACCGCCACTGCAGCGGGGCACCCTGGGTTGGCTGCGCCAGAACCTGTTTTCCTCTCCCTTGAACGCCATTTTGACGGTGTTGTCGGCCTGGCTGCTTTTGATGACTGTGCCAGCCATGATCGATTGGCTGTTCATCAAGGCCAATTTCGATGCGCAAACCGCGCAGGATTGTCGGGCCAGTGCGGGTGCGTGCTGGGCTTTCATTCGTGAAAAGCACCGTCTGATCCTGTTTGGCATCTATCCCTATGACGAGCAATGGCGACCCTTGTTGGCCTCCATCCTGCTGACCTTGCTGATCGTGTGCAGCTGCGTGCGCTGGTTCTGGAAACCCTGGCTGCCTGTGATGTGGCTGGTTGGCCTGACCGTTGTGGGTATTTTGATGTGGGGCGGTGTGCTGGGCCTGAGCTATGTGGAAAACAGCCTGTGGGGCGGTTTGCCGCTGACCTTGATTCTGGCTACCTTCGGCATCGCGTTCGCCTTTCCTTTGGGCTTGTTGCTGGCCTTGGGACGTACCTCGCGCTTGCCGGCCGTCAAGGCAGTGTGCGTGGTTTACATCGAACTGATTCGTGGCGTGCCGCTGATCAGCTTGCTGTTCATGTCCTCGGTAATGCTGCCTTTGTTCATGCCCGAGGGCTTTAACATCGACAAGCTGCTGCGTGCTCAGATCGCCATCATTTTGTTTGCGGCGGCGTACATCGCGGAAACCGTGCGGGGCGGCTTGCAGGCCATTCCCAAGGGACAGTATGAAGGCGCGGCTTCGCTGGGCTTGAGCTACTGGCGCACCATGCGTCAGATCATCTTGCCGCAGGCGCTCAAGATCGTGATCCCGCCACTGGTAGGCATTTTCATTTCCCTGTTCAAGGACACCTCCCTGGTCGTGATTATCGGTATTTTCGATTTGACCCAGGCGGCCAAAGTGGCCCTGGCCGATGCGGCCTGGCGCGGCTTTAGCCGGGAAGCCTATCTGTTCATCGCACTGATTTATTTTGTGTTCTGCTACTCCATCTCTCGCTACAGTCGTTCGCTGGAGCGACGTTTGCAAACGGGTTATGAACGCTGACACAGGTAGCAAAGCCTTGGTTAAGACCTATTGCTTTGCTGGCCAGACAAGGAGTTTTGCATGGCAGACGCCATTATTCAGCTAAAGAACGTCAATAAATGGTACGGGCAGTTCCATGTGCTGCGCGATATCAATCTGGATGTGGCCCCCGGCGAGCGCATCGTTATTTGTGGGCCTTCGGGTTCGGGCAAGTCCACCCTGATCCGCTGCATCAATCGCCTGGAAGAGCATCAGAAAGGGCAGATCATTGTGTCCGGTGAAGAGCTCACCAACGATGTGCGTCAGGTCGAGGCTATTCGGCGAGACGTGGGCATGGTGTTTCAGCACTTCAATCTGTTTCCTCACCTGACCGTGATGGAAAACCTGACTTTGGGGCCGATGTGGGTTCGTCGCAAGACCAAGGCCCAGGCTCAGGAGCTGGCCATGAAGTATCTGGAGCGTGTACGTATTCCAGAGCAGGCCAACAAGTATCCCGGACAGCTCTCTGGCGGACAGCAACAGCGGGTGGCCATTGCGCGTTCCTTGTGCATGGAGCCTAAAATCATGCTGTTTGACGAGCCTACCTCGGCGCTGGACCCGGAAATGGTCAAGGAAGTGCTGGAAGTGATGGTCGAGCTGGCCCATACCGGCATGACGATGTTGTGCGTGACCCACGAGATGGGTTTTGCGCGTAAAGTGGCTGATCGGGTCATTTTTATGGATCAGGGCGAAATCATCGAGCAAAATACGCCTGATGAGTTCTTTGACTCGCCACGCAGTGAAAGAACGCGTGAGTTCTTAAGCCAGATCATTCATTAAGGATCAGTGGCTGCTCTGTATGGGCTGCCTTGTGCAGCCCATATGCATTTTTATTTCAAGGAAAAAAAGTGATGTTTCGAGTCTGTAAGTGGCTGCTGGCTGTCTCTGGTGTTGCGGCTGTCATGGCCGCCCCGGCTGTAATGGCGGAGGATGCTTATCCTTCCAAACCTATCCAGTTCGTGGTGCCTTATCCACCGGGTGGCCCTTTGGACAGCATGGCTCGCTTGCTGGCTGAACGCGTCAAAGGCGACCTGGGCACGGTTGTGGTGGAGAACAAGTCGGGTGCGGGTGGCAATATCGGTGCCAGCATTGTGGCCAAGGCCGCTCCGGACGGCTATACCCTGATGATGGGGGCGGTGGCGATCAACTCCATCAACCCCTGGCTGTACAAGACCGTGCCTTTTGACCCGGTCGAGAGCTTTGCGCCTATCGCCCTGGTTGCCTCGGTGCCTAACATCCTGATCGTGAACAAAGAGTTTGCCGAACAAAACAAGATTGCTTCGGTGCAGGATCTGATCAGCTACGCCAAAGAGCATCCCGGTCAAATGAACTTTGCTTCGGGCGGTAATGGCAGTGCGGGTCATCTGGCCGGTGAGGTCCTGAACACCCGTGCCGAGATCAATTCCGTGCATGTGCCTTACGCCGGTGCCAACCCTGCCAAAACGGCCTTGCTGGCAGGCCAAGTGCATTTCATGTTCGACAACCTGGCTTCGGCAGCGCCGTTGATCAAGGCAGATACCGTCAAGGCCCTGGCTGTGACGACTCTGGAGCGTTCCAGCTTCCTGCCTGATGTTCCCACCATGGAGCAGGCTGGCGTGAAGCCTTTTGATCTGGGCACCTGGTTTGGAGTGTTTGCTACGGGCGGTACACCACAGCCTGTGCTGGACAAGCTGCATGCCGCTTACTCCAAGGCTTTGATGGACCCGGCCGTGCGTGAAGCACTGGCTACCATGGGCTCGGATGTGCAGCCTGGTACCATGGCTGAATTCAGCGAGCTTGTCAGCAATGATCTGAAGAAGTACAAAGAAGTCGTTGCCGACTCGGGTGCCGAGTTGTTCTAAGCTTTCAAGTACTTAGCCCCCAGGCAATCAGTGACTGCAGTTTGTGTGGTCGCTGGCAAGATCAAGAATTGTTAAAGAAGGCAGTGAAGTCTGTTTTGAAGTACCTGCTTGCGGTGCCTCTTGCTAGTATTGGAGGCATTCAGGCGGTCCTGGTACTTAATTTGAGATTACGGAGCCAATAATGACAATTTCCATTCGTTCTGCAAAATTAGCAGCATGTGCTGGTGCTCTTTCCCTTTTGGCCGCTTGCGGCACGATGGACAATATGAGCACAGGTGGTCGTACCGCAGTGGGTGCGGGTGGCGGCGCTGCTGTGGGGGCTGGTCTTGGGGCTTTGATTGGTGATAGCAGCAAGGCCGCCATGATTGGTGCAGGTATCGGTGCACTGGCTGGTGGTATTGCAGCGTACAACTGGTCTGGCATTAAAAAGGATGTTCAGCAGTCTGGCGCAACTGGCCTGGGTGTGGATGTGACCGAAATGCCCGATGGCAGCTTGCGGGTCAATATTCCTAGCAGTGTGTCGTTTGATACCGGCCATTATCAGTTAAAGCCTGCTTTGCTGCCTGTTCTGGATAGTGTGGCTCGCGCCATGAATCAGCATCCAGAGCTGCGTGCCAAGGCTGTCGGTCATACCGATAGCACCGGGTCGGCACAGACCAATCAAACTTTGTCGGTTAACCGCGCAAGCGCTGTGACGAATTACCTGACGCAGCAAGGTGTGGGACAAGGTCGTTTGATGGTAGAAGGCCGTGGCCCGAACGCTCCTATTGGGGATAATGCGACGGCTGAAGGCCGTGCCATGAACCGCCGCGTGGAGTTGTATTTGTACGCTCCGCAGAAGTAAGTCTCTGCTTGCCGCCTTAAGGTGTGCTGACAAAAGGCCCGGTTTTTTAACCGGGCTTTTTTTTGTTTGATCGGGGAGTGAGGGCATGGTTTGAGGGCAGCATGTTCTGTCAGTTGTCAGTTGTCAGTTGTCAGTTATTAGTTGTGAACTGCTGATTGGTGGTTATCTGTTGTCGTTGATGGCATTAACGTTACTTGAGAGGGGCAGGGCTGATTATTGAGTAGAACGCAGTGATGAGCACGCCCTTGGGGGCGGTGGGCACCCGGAGGGGCTTGAGCACTTGCCGGTGCTGCGCACCGGTCCCCTTGTCGAGGGCATCATCCGGGCGCACTCTGAACTCGCGGGGTGGTTCGTCCCCCGGACGAACCACAAGCGTCCCGCTCAAACAGCAGAGTGCTTGCACCCCGGATCATGCCCCCGCCTGCGGCAAGTACTCTGAATCGCCCCTCCGGGTCCCCACCGCCCCCAAGGGCTCATACCGTGGCTATTCAAGCAATCATGTATTGAGGGTCTGGGTCTGGGTCTGGGTCTGGGTCTGAGATTTGGGATTTCGGATCTTGGGTCTGAGGTTTGACGTCTGAGGAGAGAGGTCGGAGGTGAAAGGTCTCAGGTGATAGGTGATAGGTCAGAGGTCAGAGATTCGACGCAGACCAGGAAAGTGCCACACGCCATTCAAGGATGCAGTTTGAACCGTCCAGAAAAAACGATTGTGAGCCAGTTGAGCCTAGCTTCAGGGTGTCCGGGCGGTTCAGAGGGTTTGCCGCGGTCGGGAGATAGCGTAGGGGTGCAAGCATCCTGCTGTTTGAGCCGGACGCTTGTACTTGGTCCGGGGGACCAAGTACCCGGCGAGTTCAGGATGCGCCCGTAGCTATCTCCTGACAAGGGCACCGGTGCGCAGCACCGGCAAACCCTCAGCCCGGACACCCTGAAGCTAGGCTTAACTGGCGTCTTCAGCAACGATCTCTTCTGACTGTTAAACCTCGCTTTCCAATAAATGAAATGACGAAGCCCCCAAAAAGAAAAAGCCCCAGGCAGAAATAATCCACCCAGGGCTTCAACCTATCAAGGCCTGATCAAACAAAGATCATGTTCACACCAGGCCCGCATTCAACACAGCATCAAGCCTCCTGATACAGCTTGCTGCCCTGTTGAACAAACTGCACTGACATTTCCTTCATCCCCTGATCCACAGCGGACTGTTCATCCAGACCGTTAGCCTTGGCATAGTCCCGTACATCCTGTGAAATCTTCATGCTGCAGAACTTGGGGCCACACATGGAGCAGAAGTGCGCCACTTTCATCGCGTCTTTCGGCAAAGTCTCGTCGTGGAACTCACGCGCTGTATCCGGGTCCAGACCCAGATTGAATTGATCATCCCAGCGGAATTCAAAGCGCGCCTTGGACAAGGCATTGTCCCGGAAGGCCGCCGAAGGATGCCCCTTGGCCAAGTCCGCGGCATGTGCTGCGATCTTGTAAGTGATGATGCCGTCCTTCACGTCCTTCTTGTTCGGCAAGCCCAGATGCTCCTTGGGCGTCACATAGCACAGCATCGCCGTACCTTGCCAGGCAATCATCGCTGCACCCAAACCGGAAGTGATGTGATCGTAGCCCGGCGCAATGTCCGTTGCCAAAGGCCCCAAGGTGTAGAAGGGGGCCTCATGACAGTGCTCCAGCTGCAACTGCATGTTCTCTGGAATCAAATGCAAAGGCACATGACCAGGACCTTCAATCATGACTTGAACATCATGCTTCCACGCTACCTGGGTCAACTCGCCCAGGGTACGCAGTTCCGCGAATTGTGCCTGATCATTAGCGTCATAGCCCGAGCCGGGGCGCAAGCCATCGCCTAGCGAGAAAGCCACGTCGTACTGCTTCATGATCTCGCAGATGTCCTCGAAATGCTCGTACAGGAAGCTTTCGCGGTGTTGCGCCAGACACCACTTTGCCATGATGGAACCACCGCGCGAAACAATGCCTGTCATGCGGCTGGCCGTCATGGGAATAAAGGGCAAGCGCACACCGGCATGAATGGTGAAATAGTCCACGCCTTGCTCGGCCTGCTCAATCAAGGTGTCGCGGAAAATATCCCAAGTCAGATCTTCGGCAATGCCGCCGACCTTTTCCAGGGCCTGGTAAATAGGCACCGTACCGACAGGAACCGGCGAGTTGCGAATAATCCATTCGCGCGTCTCATGGATATTCTTGCCCGTGGACAAATCCATGATGGTGTCCGCACCCCAGCGAATCGCCCAGGTCATTTTTTCGACCTCTTCGCCAATGGTGGAGCCCAGGGCGGAGTTACCGATATTGGCGTTGATCTTCACCAGGAAATTGCGGCCAATAATCATGGGCTCGGTTTCCGGGTGGTTGATATTGGCGGGCAAAATGGCTCGGCCACGCGCAATCTCATCACGAACAAACTCGGGGGTGACCGTGGTGGGCAAGCTGGCACCGAAACCTTGACCAGGGTGTACCTTGGTCAGGCGACGAGCCATCTCTTCACCTTGCGGACCGCTGGCGCGCAAGCTTTCAATGTATTGCTCGCGTCGCAGATTTTCCCGAATCGCCACAAACTCCATTTCGGGAGTGATGATGCCGCGCCGTGCGTAATGCATTTGCGTGACATTGGCTCCCGAAATGCTGCGTCGAGGCTGACGCTTCAACTCGAAGCGTAACGTGTCCAGTTCCGGGTCGGCCTGGCGGGCTTGACCGTACTGGCTATTGAGTCCTGCCATCAACTCGGTGTCCTTGCGCTCGCTGATCCAGGCTTGGCGTAGCGGGGGCAGGCCTTTGCGAATATCGATCTGCACCGAGGGGTCTGTGTAGGGACCGCTGGTGTCATAAACGCTTAAGGGAGGATTCGGCTCGGCGCCGAAGTGGCTGGGCGTATCAGCCAGGGAGATTTCCCGAAAAGGCACACGCAGATCAGGCCGTGAGCCGGTTTGATAGATCTTTCGGGAGTTGGGTAAGGGCTGGATCGCAGCCGGGTCTACGCTGGCCGCTGTGGCCGTAAAAGAAGGGGTTTTGCTTGTCATTGCAGCTCCAAAGAAATGGTGGAGCCGATATAGGAAGAAGTGCCGTGCAGGCATTGCACCTGTGGCACACGCTCCCAGCATCGGCATTATCCGTACTGGTACGAGGGTTTATC
Organism: Alcaligenes sp. YSL9; assembly: GCF_030515105.1. Classification (NCBI taxonomy): domain Bacteria; kingdom Pseudomonadati; phylum Pseudomonadota; class Betaproteobacteria; order Burkholderiales; family Alcaligenaceae; genus Alcaligenes; species Alcaligenes sp. YSL9. The sequence continues at coordinate 559,237 of NZ_JALXJU010000003.1, forward strand.
TCAACCCGCCAAATGGCGAGTACCCCTGCGTGCTGACAAGTATAGGTATCTTGGAGCTGCTTGTGGACGTATAAGGCTTATTTTCTTTTCATACCGTTGAGCAGATGACGGATGGTTTGATCCAGATGGTCACGCTCTTTGGGTGGCAAAGCCACAATCTCGTCCACGGAAAAGCGGTTGAAGGGCCAGGTCACAATCGGTGGGCCTTCGCCGGAGTCTTGCAAGGTGGTGGCATGGGCTGCACTCAGCTCCATATTGCCCAGCCCGTTTTTCAGCCATTGAGCACTGATATTCAGGGCTTTGGCCAGATCCAGAATTTCGCGCGCGTCACGCCGCGTACCACTCTCGTAATTGGAGATGGCGCTTTGACTGAGGTTGCACAGACGAGCCAGCTCGGCTTGAGAAAAGCCGCGTTGCAGGCGGGCGTGGCGGAGGCGATCAGAGAAGTGTTTCACAGTACAGATTGTTCATGGAACGCCCTGCACGATGGTTTTGAGTAAAAATGTCGTATGTGATAAAAATGTCTGGCTTAACCGGCTGAATGAAACGAAGAGAAGCTTAAGATGGGGGCAGCACCAGATTTGTCGGGTTCAAGCCTGTGCTTAAAGCTTGAATGTCAGGGGTGTTTAACAAGGCAGGCGGTATAGGTGGGTAGAACGTACGGTGCCTAGCGTTTTTTCATGCCGTCCAGTAAATGACGCAAAGTGCGATCGAGCAAATCACGTTCGCCATCTGCCAAAGCAACCACTTCATCGACGGAAAACAGACGGAAAGGCCAGGTAACAATGGGAGGACCATCCAGGGGTTCGGACAATGTGTAGCTGTCCTGCGTGAACTCCATCGTGCCGATACCCTTGCGCAACCACAAAGCGCTGACATTCAAGGCTCTGCTCAACTCCAGAATTTCACGTGCATCCCGACGAGTGCCATTTTCATAATTGGAGATGGCGCTCTGGGTCAATCCGCATAGACGTGCCAAATCTGCCTGAGAAAGACCGCGATGTTGACGTGCGTGGCGAAGGCGTTCGGAGAAATGTTTCACACAACAGATTGTTGATGTAAAGCCAAACACGATGGTTTTAATTAAAAATCACAGTCGTGATTTATACTGTCCGGCATAGTCATCAGATGTCATTATAGTTAAGGTATCAACTATGTCGGTTGCAAATGAAATTGCTGGCGGTCCTGTTGTTCTGTACCTGGCCACGGCTATCCCTGATCGAAACTTACTAGAACAACAAATTCAGGCTCTGGCAGAACGGGGTTATCGTCTTATTTTTTGCCCGGATGCGACGGCTTTGCTACAGTTGGCCCAAACGCGGGGCCGTTACGCCGGTTCGATATGTATTGCCTGGTTGGGCGGGGCCTTGGCGGAAATCTGCTCGGCGGCCGTGCGCTTACGTATGCTGTGTCCGCAAATTGGAATCCTGATGCAGTCTGATGCGACGGACTCGGCCATGCTGCAAGCCTTGCATAGCGGCGGAGATCAGTTTTGCCCCAGGGATGCGTCTTTGGAGTTGCTGGCAGCCAGTTTGCACAGCTTGCAGCGGCGCATGATGCAGATGCCCATCATTCCTGAACCGTCTCAGCCCCAGGAGTGGGTGCTGGATCAGGAGGGCTGGGCCTTGATATCGCCTGTCGGGATCTCGTTTAGCCTGACCAGCACGGAGCGCGCCTTCATCGTCCGCTTGCTGCGCGAAGAGGATCGCCGGGCCAGTCATTACGAGTTGATGCGGGCTGTGGCTAGTAAAACGGATGTAATCAGCAATCCACCCGGTGCTTCGCATATCAACCGCCTGGGCGTTCTGGTCAGCCGTATGAGACGCAAATTCAACCAGGGAGGCACGGTTCTGCCTATCCGCTCGATTCATAACTGGGGCTATATGTTCGCTGCTAATTGCCAGTTGCTGGCCTAGTCAGGATGTCATCAGGGCAGGGCAGTTGAAAAAGGCCCTGTCGGTTATACCGGCAGAGCCTTTGTTCATGCTGTGGGGGGCAGGGCTTAGTAGTAGCGCTGCACCGACAAGTCGTCTGCACGGATGGCAGGCTCCTTGTTGCTGATCAGATCAGCCAGCAATTGTGCACTGCCGGTAGCCAAGGTCCATCCCAGCGTACCGTGGCCGGTGTTCAGGAACAGATTGGAGTAGCGGCTACGCCCCACAATTGGGGTGCTGTCCGGCGTCTTGGGACGCAGGCCGGTCCAGAAATGCAGATCTGCATCGCTTTGGTAGCTGCCGGGGAACAGATCATTCAGGACCATCAGCAAGGTCTGTTCACGGCGGGGATTCAGGCGCTTGTTAAAGCCGACGACCTCGGCCATGCCGCCCACGCGAATGCGATTATCAAAGCGGGTCAGGGCGATCTTGTAGCTTTCATCCAGCAACGTGGACTGAGGCGCACGCGAGGCATCCGCAATTGTGGCGGTAATGGAGTAGCCCTTCAATGGGTAGACCGGGATGGCCTGCAGGTCTTTCATCAAACCCGTAGACCAGGAGCCCAAGGCCACCACGTAGGCATCGGCAGTCAACAGGCCATCGGAGCTTTGGACGCCGCTGATCTGCGTGCCGTTGCTGTGAATGCGCTGAATGTTCTGGTTCCAGCGGAATTCCACGCCTTCCTTCTCGGCCAATTCGCTAAGGCGGCGGGTGAACATCTGGCAGTCGCCGGTTTCATCTTCCGGGAAGCGCAAGCCACCGCTTAGTTTGTGCTCTACGTGGCGCAGAGCCGGCTCAATCGTGTGCAATTCGGAGGCGGACAGCAGCTCGTAGGGCACGCCAGCTTCTTTCAGGACCTCGATGTCGGCGGCAATGCCGTCCAGCTGCTTTTGCGTACGGAAAAGCTGCAAGGTGCCTTGGGCACGGTGCTCGAATTGAATGTCGGTCTGGGCGCGCAACTCGGCCATGCAGTGGCGGCTGTATTCAGCCAGACGCACCATGCGTTCTTTATTGATGGCGTAGCGGTCTGCTGTGCAGTTGCGCCACATGGCCAGCAGCCACTTGATTTGTGTCAGCGTGCCATCGGGGCGAATCGTCAGGGCCGGATGCTCGTCGAACATCCACTTGATGGCTTTGCGCGGGATACCCGGCGCAGCCCAAGGGCAGGCATAGCCAAAGGACAACTGACCGGCGTTGGCAAAACTGGTTTCCAGAGCGGGCCCAGCCATGCGGTCGATGACCGTTACGCTGTGTCCTTGGCGGGCAAGATAATAAGCGCTGGTTACGCCTTCTACGCCAGCACCTAGCACGAGGATCTTCATACGGTTCCTTGGGCGCATCGCCCGAAAGGGAAAGTGTTGCAATCAGGCGCGCAAAAACCGCGCGCACTGTCGCAATTCGATACGTTTTATCCGTCTATTTCAACAGGCGGGCAGGGTAGGGGTCAAGGATTAGTCCTGATCCGGTGCACTGCGTGGGAACACCATATTGTTACGGTGTATCAGCTCTGTATCGTGTTCGCTGCCCAGCAATTCATTGATCAGGTGGCTGGGTTGGCCCATGATGCGGCGGGTGTCGTCCGAGGAGTAGTTGATCAGACCACGGGCGTATTCCACGCCATGCTTGTCCACGCAGGCCACCACGTCGCCACGGTCAAATTCGCCTTCTACATGGGTGACACCGACGGGCAGCAGGCTCTTGTGACCGTCTACCAGCGCACGTACAGCGCCTTCGTCCAGCGATACGCGACCACGCACACGCAACTGGTCGACCAGCCAGCGTTGGCGGGCCGAGCGTACGGGCAGGGTGGCACGCAGCTCGGTGCCGATGCGCTCACCTTGCGCCAGGCGGGACAGGACTTGCTGTTCGCGGCCAGAGGCAATAATGGTGTGGCCACCGCTTTGCGCAGCGCGTTTGGCGGCCAGGATTTTGGTGATCATGCCGCCGGTGCCGATATTGCTGCCCGAGCCGCCTGCCATGGCTTCCAGCGTCGGATCGCCCGCCTGTCCCAGCGAGATGAACTGTGCATCAGGATTGCTGCGCGGGTCGGCACTGTAAAGGCCAGCCTGGTCGGTCAGGATAATCAGGGTTTCGGCTTCGATCAGGTTGGTGACTAGTGCGCCCAATGTATCGTTGTCGCCCACGCGGATTTCATCCGTGACCACCGTGTCGTTCTCGTTCACGATGGGGACTACACCCAGGTCCAGCAAGGTGTTGATGGTGCCTCGTGCATTCAGGTAGCGATGGCGGTCGGCCAGATCTTCATGGGTCAGCAGAATCTGAGCGGTGCGCACACCATGGCGGGCAAAAGCCACTTCATAGGCTTGAATCAAGCCCATCTGGCCGACGGCCGCCGCCGCTTGCAACTCATTCATGGCCTTCGGTCGGCGCGGCCAGCCCAGGCGGGCCATGCCTTCGGCAATGGCACCGCTGGAAACCAGCACCAATTGCTTGCCTTGGGCATGCAGTTGAGCAATCTGGGTAGCCCATTGCTCTACGGCATCCAGGTCAATCCCTTTGCCCTCGTTGGTGACCAGGGAGGAACCTACTTTAATAACCAATCGGCGCGATTGCGCAACGGCCGATTCAGAATGAGAAGAGTGCTGCATGACGAGTTCAGAAATCCATCGCTTGGCGTGTAAATAGAGAAAATGCCAGGAGTAGGGCGGTTGGCTTAACCGCGTCTTCCGGGCATTTTGGGGTTCAGTCCTGGAGTCTAGATCCTGGACCTGTGTAGCACGATCAGTCTGGGGCAAACCTCTCGTCGTAAATATGGGTGCCGTCGGCAATATCTTGCTCGATATGCTCTTTGCGGCTTTCTTCATCCAGCCAGGATTGCAGCTGATAGACCAGATCCTGTGTACCGACACCGGTCAGGGCGGAGATACCAAAGACCGGGCCTTCCCAGTTCAGCTCTTTGAGCAGGCGGGCTTTCAGGTCTTCCGGGTCCGAGACCATGTCCAGCTTGTTCAGAACCAGCCAGCGTGGCTTGGCGTACAGCTCTTCGCTGTACAGACGCAGTTCTTCAACAATGGCACGGGCCTCTGCAGCCACTTTGGCTACAACATCCTCGTCCGGGTCCAGGCTGGATACGTCCAGCAAATGCAGCAAGATACGGGTGCGAGTCAGGTGGCGCAGGAACAAGTGTCCCAGGCCGGCACCTTCGGAAGCGCCCTCGATCAGGCCAGGAATATCGGCCACTACAAAGCTGTGGGCTTCGGACGAACGCACCACACCCAGGTTGGGGTGCAGGGTGGTGAAGGGGTAATCCGCAATGCGCGGCTTGGCGTTGGAAATGCGGGTGATCAGCGTGGATTTACCGGCGTTGGGCATACCCAGCAGACCGACATCAGCCAGCACCTTCAGTTCCAGACGCAGCTTGCGATGCTCGCCTTCCTTGCCGTAGGTAAATTGACGCGGGGCACGGTTCACACTGGATTTGAAGTGCAGGTTACCCAAACCACCGGCGCCGCCTTGGGCCAGGGTTATTTTTTCGCCATGACGCTTCATGTCAAACAGCTGCTCGCCGGTTTCTGCGTCAAAAATCATGGTGCCAACGGGCACACGCAGGGTGATGTCCTCGCCACCCGCGCCATATTGGTCGGACCCACGGCCGTTTTCGCCGTTGCGAGCGCGGTGCAGGCGGGCGTAGCGGTAGTCGATCAAGGTGTTGACGTTACGGTCGGCCTCGGCATAAATGCTGCCACCGCGTCCACCGTCGCCGCCATTGGGGCCACCTTTTTCAATAAATTTTTCTCGGCGGAAACTGGCAGCGCCGTTTCCACCTTTGCCTGCGACCACTTCAATGGTCGCTTCGTCTACGAATTTCATGGTGATGAGTGCTGTATAGGTCCAGGGGCCGCAGAACCGTATGGGCTGCTGGTCTGGGAGCAGACCATTTTAAACAAAAACCCCAATTGCTTAGTGTATAGGAGATTGGCTTATCTGCCGGTATGTGCCGTGATAGTGGCCGATTTTTAATCTCTTGCTGTGGCCGTAGGGAGACTGGCTAAGCCGGGTGGGCGGGTTTGGGCGATGGCGGGTTGGCCATGCATAAAAAAAGCCCTGCCTAGGGCGGCAGGGCTTTTTCGCAGCGAGTACGCTTTGATCGGGTGGCTTATTCGCCAGCAACGACCGAAACGGTACGCTTGTTCAGAGCACCAGTGATGGAAAATTTAACTTTGCCATCGACCAGGGAGAACAGGGTGTGGTCTTTGCCAATGCCCACGTTCACGCCGGGGTGAAACTGAGTGCCGCGCTGACGAACAATGATGCCGCCAGCCGAAATTACCTGACCGCCGTAGACTTTAACGCCCAGACGTTTGGCCTGTGAGTCACGGCCGTTCCGCGTAGAGCCGCCGCCTTTCTTCTGTGCCATTTCTTTAGCTCCTAGATGAAGAAAATACCAAATTCGCTTTTAGCAACAACTTAGGCGTTGATCGCTTCGATGCGGATTTCGGTGTAGTTTTGACGATGGCCTTGCGTTTTGCGGTAGTGCTTGCGACGGCGCATTTTGAAAATCTTGATTTTGTCGTGACGGCCTTGCGCAAGAACAGTAGCCTTGACCACAGCGCCAGCAACGAAAGGAGCACCGATTTGCAGTGCTTCACCTTCGCCGACGGACAGAACCTGGTCAAGCGAAATTTCTTGCCCAATGTCTGCCGGTATCTGTTCTATTTTGAGTTTTTGGCCAGCAGTAATGCGATATTGCTTACCGCCGGTTTTTATAACCGCGTACATAGGGAATCCCTTAAAGAGTCAAACAGGCATCGCGTAAAAGGCCAATAACAGCCCGCTGTAATGCCATCTAACATAAAAAAATCTTGACACGCAAAATGCCAAGCAAAAAATAATAGGGCAAAAAGGCTTTGCTGTCAATGGCTTGGGCCTTCTCCTGTCTGTATTTTGCATCCAATCCTTTCGTTTTTCACTGGGTAGGCAGGGGAGGCCCCTTGTCTTGGGGTCGTAAAGAACGTGTGAGGGGACCTGCCTCGCCCAGAACAGGGTATATCGCTAATTTGTTACATTTCTCCTCAATCTGTGGCCTTTGAGTGGCTCGCCTTCCGCTACGGTAGAGCTGTTGCGTTCACAGAAGCGTAAGTCATTTATTTTTCGGACCTACTAAGGGGAAACGTATGAATAAGGACACGATCGAAGGCAAATGGAAACAACTGGCCGGTAAAGCCCGCAGCGTCTGGGGCGAAATTACGGATGATGAGTGGGCCAAGGTGAAAGGGGATGCCACGCAATTGGCCGGTCTGGTGCAAGAGCGCTATGGCCGTACCCGCGAAGAGGCGGAGCGCGAGGTTAAAGACTTCTACGACAAGTACGACCGTTAGCGGGTGGGAACCTTTTTTTGTCTGTAGGTATTTCATGAGCTGTCGTTGAGATGGCCCGTCAGACAAGGTGCTGTCCCTGTACGTACTGATGATGAGGAGAATCGTATGCTTTACTACGCCGTAATCTTTTTTATTGTAGCTATCGTGGCTGCTGTGCTGGGTTTTGGTGGCATTGCCGCTGGTGCTGCTTCGATTGCCAAGATCCTGTTTGTCGTGTTCCTGATTCTGGCGGTGCTCTCGCTGGTCAAGGGCATGGGCAAGAAATAGAACAAGCCCGCCAGTGGCGGGCTTGTCCGTAAGGAAAAACCGTCTCCACCGATTGGGTGGAGGCGGTTTTTTTTATCAGGAGCGGTAGTCCGCGTTGATAGTGACGTACTCGTGCGAGAAGTCGCAGGTGTAAACCGTTTCGCTGTGTTGGCCACGGCCCAGAGAAACACGTACCAGAATTTCGGCTTCCTGCATGACGCGCTGGCCATCTTCTTCCTGGTAATCGGGGTTGCGGCCACCGTCCACGGCCACCAGCACATCTCCTAGCCACAGACGCAATTTGCTCACGTCCAGATCGCTAATGCCGGCGTAGCCAATGGCGCACAGAATACGGCCCAGGTTCGGGTCGGAGGCAAAGAAGGCTGTTTTCACCAGAGGTGAGTGAGCGATGGCGTAAGCCACTTTCAGAGCTTCTTCGCTGGAACCGGCGTCATCAACCTGAATGGTCATGAACTTGGTGGCGCCTTCGGCGTCACGCACAATTTTCTGGGCCAGTTCGCGCGAGGCGTCGACCAGGGCATCCAGCAAGGTGTTGTAGTTCGGGTCTGCAATCGACTCTACCGTGACACCGCTTTGGCCGGTTGCCATGATGATGAAGGAGTCGTTGGTGGAGGTGTCGCCATCAACCGTAATGCGGTTGAAAGAGCGGTCCGCTGCCAGACGGCACATATCGCGCAGCAGTTCGGGAGCAATACCGGCGTCCGTAGCCAGGTAACCCAGCATGGTGGCCATATTGGGGCGAATCATGCCCGCGCCCTTGCTGATGCCGGTCAGTGTGATGGTTTTACCCGACAACTGGATTTGACGAGACACGATTTTGGGTTGCGTGTCGGTGGTCATGATGCTGTGAGCAGCATTGAACCAGTTGTTGTCGGCCAGATCGCTCACCGCCGCAGGCAGAGCGCCCAGCAGGCGATCCATGGGCAGAGGCTCCAGAATCACGCCGGTGGAAAAGGGCAACACTTGCTGGGGCAGGATGTTCAGCAGGCGCGCGGTTTCCGTGCAGGTTTGCTGTGCTTTTTCCAAACCAGCCTGACCTGTGCCAGCGTTGGCATTGCCGGTGTTGATGACCAGGGCGCGGATGCCATCGTGCGTAGCCAAGTGCGCTTCGCACACTTGTACTGGAGCAGCACGGAAACGGTTGGTGGTGAACACACCGGCCACGCTGGTGCCGGGGGCCAATTCAAACACGGTCAGGTCGCGTCGGTTGGCCTTGCGAATACCGGCTTCGGCAATACCGATTTTGACACCGGCAACGGGGTGAATATCAGATTCAGAGGGAATGAACAGATTGACGGCCATGACGCGATCCGAAAAACAATGTTAAAGGCGGCTCAAAGCAGTAATGATACTTGCTTTGAGCCGCCTGAGCATATCTTTGGTCGCGCCGGAGCGCTTAGCTTTCGCGAGCAGCCATGGCCACGTTGTTGCGAGTGATCAGCTTGAGTTCGCCCAGGGCTTCAAACAGGTTGACGCGTGCTTTTTCCGACAGGTTGGCAAACATCTCCTGTAGCCACTGCTCGTGGGAGGCCGCCATTTTCTTGAACTGGCGCTTGCCCTTGGGTGTCAGGCGGATCAGGGAGCTGCGACGGTCGGTGAGCACCTTGATGCGTTCGACCAAACCTTCTTTTTCCAGCTGATCGGTAATGCCCGTGATATTGCCGTTGGTGACCATCAGGTGACGGGACAGCTCGCTCATTTTCATGCCAGCGGGCTGACGCTGCAATTGAGCCATCAGGTCAAAACGGGGCAGTGTGGTCGTGTGCTCGGTACGCAGGCGACTGCGAATTTCGCCTTCAACCAGATTGGTGCAGGCCATCAAGCGCAGCCACAGGCGGGTGTCGAAGTGGTCGTCGCTATGGGCACGGCTTTCCAAGTCGGGAGCGGCATCGGCGACGGCGGAAGCGGGGATATCGTTCATGATCATAGATAGCTTGCCTTAATGGTGCATGTCCAAAATGTTTAGCTTTGAAGGACGCAGACCGCAGCCATGAGCAAGCTGGGTTAGCTTGGTGGGTATCTTAGGGGCTGGTTCGAAGTTTGACATTGCGACAGATCAAAGTAAATTCGTTTTTAAGCTTAAATTAATCAACTTGATAGAAAGCACCGGCAAAGCAGGCAAAGCATTGGGTAAGGAAATGCAAACTCTTGTCTGCTATTTACTTTTAGGGCCACGGCTTTGAATAATCTTCGGACGGCGCTCTAACTTTGATCCGACACGATAAGCTGGCTAAATTCAAGTGATTATTTAGTTGAAGTATAAGGCATTTGCCTCTGTATCGCCTGTTCGCTTAATCACTTTTCTGCTTTTTTTGATACTTTTTTTGTTTCAAAAATAATGCCTGCCGTAATTTTTCTTAATTGAAAAAAATGCATGCAGAAGATCGATTTATTTCTTATATCCTGAAATTCATTATTGAATTTTGCGTTGCGCGGGCAAGGGCCTCAGAGGAGCCGGGATCAGTCTAGGATACCCCTTGAAACAGCGGAGGATGATGCGCTACTGCGGATAACCCGTAGTCGGGATTGCTGATACTGGAGCATTTTTTTTGCTAATATCCTTTAGAACTAAACAATATAGACCTTGCCAATTTGGCTGGCGCCTTTGATGGACCAAGGTCTACGCCTGAGTGGGGCGTAATCTACGCAGGAGATAAGGATGGAACGTTCAGCGCACCTTGATACCTTTGCACGCGACAATCTGCCACCCATGGAGTGGTGGCCAGAGATGTTGCTGGAAGGCAATCCGGATGTGGACTATCCCGCTCGTCTCAATTGTGCCGTGGCGCTGTTGGGAGAGCAGGTAGCAGCGGGGCATGGTGATCGCGTGGCTTTGCAGTGGGCACAGGGCGATGAGAATCGCAGCCTGACCTACAAGCAGCTGGACGTGCTGACCAACCGTATTGCTCATGTTCTGGTTGAGGACATGAAGCTGGTGCCCGGCAACCGGGTTTTGCTGCGTGGTCCCAATAACCCCATGATGGCCGCCTGCTGGTTGGCCAGCATCAAGGCCGGTCTGGTCACGGTTCCCACCATGCCTTTGTTGCGGGCGGTGGAACTGAAGACGATTCTGGACAAGGCCGAGATTCATGCTGCCTTGTGTGACGAGCGCCTGCGTGAAGAGCTGGAACACTGCATGGACTCCACGCATGATTCCTACACGCCTGCTCTGAAGCAACTGTTGTGCTTTAACGATGAAAGCGCCAAGGGTCTGGAAGCCTTGTTGGCTGACAAGCCCGAAGAGTTCACCGCTTGCGATACGGCGGCTGACGATGTTTGTCTGATCGCTTTCACCAGCGGCACGACCGGCCAGCCCAAAGGTTGCATGCACTTCCATCGTGATGTGCTGGCAATGTGCGATACCTTCTCGCGTCACGTACTGCGTTTGACCCCGGATGATGTGGTCTGCGGTACGCCTCCTTTGGCCTTTACTTTCGGCCTGGGCGGTCTGCTGTGCTTCCCGCTGCGTGTGGGTGCATCCACTGTCCTGCTGGAGCGTCTGACGCCTTCCGATCTGCTGGGCATGATTGATCGCTTCAAAGTGACCATGAGCTTTACCGCACCCACCTTCTATCGTCAGATGGCTGGTTTGGTGGATCGTTACTCCTTGGCCAGCTTGCGTGCCACCGTGTCGGCAGGCGAAGCCTTGCCAGATGCGACGCGTCAGCTTTGGAAGCAGGCCAGCGGCATCGAGATGACAGATGGCATTGGTGGCACGGAAATGATTCACGTGTACGTGTCCAGCCCACCTGAAAAAGTGCGTGCTGGTGCCATTGGCCAAGTGGTGCCCGGTTATGTCGCCACGATTCTGGACGATGATCTGAATCCGGTGCCAGTCGGTACGGTAGGCCGTTTGGCCGTAAAGGGGCCAACAGGCTGCAAGTACCTGAACGACGAGCGTCAGAAGCAGTTTGTTCAGGGCGGTTGGAACTTCCCTGGCGACACCTTCAAGATGGACGAGGACGGCTACCTGTATTACCAGGCTCGTAACGACGACATGATTGTTTCCTCGGGCTACAACATTGCCGGTCCTGAAGTGGAAGGCACCTTGCTCAAGCACGAGGCTGTGGCCGAGTGTGGCGTTGTAGGTGCCGCCGATGAAGAACGGGGCCAGATTGTGCAGGCCTTCATTGTGCTCAAGCCTGGCTTTACCGGAAACGATGAGCTGAAAAAGAAGCTGCAGGATTTTGTGAAAGAGAACGCAGCGCCGTACAAGTATCCACGCGCCATTGAGTTCGTGACTTCCTTGCCTCGTACCGAGACAGGGAAGTTGCAGCGCTTTGTCTTGCGGCAGATGGCGCAAGACTGATTGTTCAGCGTATAAAAAAAAGCGGGCATATAGCCCGCTTTTTTGTGTCTGGTACTTTTAGTTTTTGAAGGTGGCAAAAACTTCGCGTGCCGCTTGCACAGTGGCGTCGGTAATGTCCGGGGTGTGCTGCACCGAAACAAAACCTGCTTCAAAGGCCGAGGGTGCGAAGTATACACCCTTGTCCAGCATGGCGTGGAAGAACTGCTTGAAGCGCTCGATGTCGCCAGCCGACACTTGGGCCAGGGAGGTGGGCACGGTTTCGCTGAAGTAGATACCGAACAAGCCGCCCTGGTGGTCTGCCGTAAAAGGTACGCCTGCTTCTTTTGCAGTGGCCTTCAAGCCCTGGATCAGGTTGGCGGTGTTAGCTGTCAGGGTGTCGTAGAAACCGGGTTGAGCCAGTTTCTTCAAGGTTGCCAGGCCAGCGGCCACAGCAACAGGGTTACCGGACAGGGTGCCTGCCTGGTAAACGCCACCGACGGGAGCGACGCATTGCATGATGTCGCGACGGCCACCGAAAGCACCGACGGGCATGCCGCCACCAATCACCTTGGCCAGGGTGGTCAGGTCAGGACGAATGCCGGTCAGGCCTTGCACGCCTTGAGGGCCAACACGGAAGCCGGTCATGACTTCGTCAAAAATCAGTACGGCACCGTATTCGGTACACAGTTCGCGCAAGCCTTCCAGGAAGCCGGGGGCTGGGCGCACCAGGTTCATGTTGCCGGCAAAAGGCTCAACGATAATGCAGGCGATTTCGCTGCCTTTCTGTTTGAAAGCATCGCGCACGGCGTCCAGATCGTTGTAGTCCAGCACCAGGGTGTGGCCGACAAATTCGGCTGGCACACCTGCAGAGGTGGGGTTGCCAAAGGTCAGCAAGCCGGAACCGGCTTTGACCAGCAAACTGTCAGCGTGGCCGTGGTAACAGCCTTCAAACTTGATGATGGTGTTGCGGCCGGTAAAGCCACGGGCCAGACGAATGGCGCTCATGGTGGCTTCGGTGCCGGAGCTGACCAGACGCACTTGCTCGATGGACGGCAGCATTTTGGTCAGAGTTTCAGCCAGCACGACTTCGCCTTCGGTAGGCGCGCCGTAGGACAGGCCGTGTACGGCGGCTTCCTGTACGGCCTTGATAACGTCCGGATCGGAGTGGCCCAGAATGGCCGGTCCCCAGGAACCCACGTAGTCCGTGTATTGCTGGCCGTCTGCATCCCAGATGTAAGGGCCCTGAGCGCGTTCGATAAAGCACGGGGTGCCGCCCACGGAACCGAAGGCACGGACGGGCGAGTTGACGCCGCCGGGGATGACTTTGCAGGCACGTTCAAAAAGTTCGGAGTTACGGGACATGAGGCAAGAATCCAGATGTGAAAAGGTCAAGGCCAGGCAAGGGGTCAGCGCATAAAGCGCGATGAGTCCTGGGCGTGAAAGTAGTCGGTAAAGCGTTGCGCCGTGGCGCGTATATCGCTGGTTTCAAACAGGCTGCTGATAACGGCAACGCTATCGACCCCTGCTTCCAGCAGTTCGGGCATTTTCTCGGGTATGATGCCGCCAATCGCAACAATGGCAGCACGTCGTCCCTCGTGTTCTTGTTCTTGGCAAAGCAGTCGAGCTTGTCGCAAGGTGTTCAGTTCAGCCGGGGGGGCTTCGGGTTTGACGCTGGAAGGGTACATGGCCCCAAAGGCAATGTAGTCTGCATCGTCTGCCAGGGCCTGGCGAGCCAGATCCAGACTGTTATAGCAGGAGCGTCCCAGCAGGGCTTGCGGCCCCAGTGCCTGACGGGCCTGGGTCAACTCGCCATCGCTTTTACCCAGGTGCGCGCCTTGCACGTCAAACTCTTGCGCCCAGCTCCAGTGATCGTTCACCAATAGCGGCAGATCCAAAGACAGGCACAGCTTGATCAACTCTTTGAGTTGTTGCTGGCGGATTGGTTCCGGGCCGTTCTTGCGACGGAATTGCAAGACCTGCAAACCCCCTTCGTGAGCGGCACGCACTGCGTTCAACAAGCGGGCGGTGTCGTCCCATTCGGGAGTAATGCCGTATAGACCGGCAGGAAAGCGCAGGGTGGTGGCGTCAGTCATTTTGGGGAGCAACAGGGTTGAACAGGCGGTGGCCCATACCGGGCTGGAAGGTGTCACTGGCACGTGCCTGCAGGTGCAACAAGGCTGATTCTACCGCGTTATCCAGCTCGTGGCCTTGAGCCAGAAAGCTCAGGCAGGCGGTAGCCAGCAAACTGTCTATGTCCTGCTGACGCAGGCCGCCATCCAGCGGCATGCTGTAGTCCAGACGACCGTGATGTCCCTGAAAGCGCGTATGCCATTGTCCGGCAGCACCGGGGACGCCGGTGACCAGTACGGCATTGGCTCCGTTATTCAACAAGGTTTCCACGGCATCGGGGGTGTCGCCCAGCAGCTCGTCGGCCTGCCAGCGCTCCAGGCTGGGGTGGTCGATCAATAATAAGGAGCTCAGGGGCAGGAGCAGGCGTAAACTGGCATCAAGAGCATCGTCCGCATCCAGTTCGTCCAGGCCGGTGGGCATGGCGCTCAGGTGCAGGACCAAGGGCAGTTCAGGGTAGTCGGAGCAAAGCTCGGCCACCATGCTGGCGATTTCAGGACTGTAGACAGGACCGCACTTGATGGCCTGAATGTTCATGTCCTCCAGCAAGCAGCGCGCCTGGTCGTCGGCAATGTCCTCTGCCAGGGTCTGAATGTTTTCTTGCTGCGCGCTATCGCGCACCAGCAAGGCGGTGGGCACGCTGACGATATGGCAGCCCAGATGAGCGCCAGTGATGGCATCGGCGGGCAGGTGGGCACCGCCGCTGGGATCATAAGGAGCCAGCACGAGCGCCAGAGCAGGACTTGAATTTTTGATTTCAGCAGCCATCTTGTCTTGGTTACCCATGCAGGGCCGGCAAGGCTCTGGATGTCACGGGTTGAGTAATTTAGTAATATGAACCCCATTTTAATGGATTGCCCCGATTTGCACGCGGATCGGACTATGTTTACAAATACAGTAGGAATACTATGCGTACGTGGATGTGCCTGATTTGCGGCTGGATTTATGATGAAGAAGCAGGTTTGCCTGAGGAAGGCATTGCGCCGGGCACACTCTGGGAAGACGTCCCTCCGAACTGGGTCTGTCCCGAATGCGGCGCTCGTAAGGAAGACTTCGAAATGATCCAGGTGTGATCATCTCAAGTTCCAAGGTGGTTTGTTTTGACGGGAGGTGTGTATGAGTGCCACTAGCCAGTCCCCGCTAATCCAAGAAAGCGCTGATCTAACGCACCACCTGTTACTTGCCATGCCTGGTGTGGTTTCGGGCAGCTTGGCCGACACGGTGATTTATGTCTGTGAACATAATGAACAAGGTGCCTTGGGCCTTGTTATCAATCGACCAACGGATCTGAGCCTGGTTGAGCTCCTGTCTCGTATCGAGGTGGATGTGGAAAACCGGGCTGATCTGGCCGCGACGTCTGTCTATTTCGGTGGGCCCGTGCAAACGGATCGCGGCTTTGTTCTCCATGATTCCGATAAAACCTATACCTCCAGTCTGGGGGTAGGTGATCTGACTCTGACTACTTCGCGGGATGTGCTGCAGGACGTGGCCCAAGGCCAGGGGCCAGTGCATATGCTGGTCACGCTGGGTTATGCCGGTTGGGCTGCGGGCCAGCTGGAAAGCGAGATGGCCGACAATGCCTGGCTGAGCATCAAGGCTACCCATGAAATCCTGTTTTCTACCCCGGTTGGGGAGCGCTATGATCGCGCCCTGGCCTTGCTGGGAATCAGTCCTTTTACCCTGACAGGTGCTGCGGGCCATGCCTGAACACGAAACACCGTCAATGGTCAGCTCGGCGCAAACCTTGCTGGCCTTTGACTATGGCCTGAAAAAAATTGGCGTGGCGCTGGGCAACACCTTGACGCGCCAGGCCCGCCCTTATACGATTTTGCGGCCCGTTACACGGGAACAGCGCTTTGCGGCTATCGAGGCTTTGCTCAAGGAATGGCAGCCCGATCGCGTCGTGGTAGGTTTGCCTTTGACCCTGGATGGTGGCGAGCAGTATGCTTCGCTGCGGTGTCGGCGTTTTGCCAACCAACTGCACGGTCGCTATGGCGTTGCAGTAGACCTGGTCGATGAGCGGGGCTCCAGCATGGAGGCTCAAGAATTGCTGGGCAATAATGACGATGATGATGCCATGGCAGCTTGCGTGATCCTGCAGCGATATCTGGACAGCCTGCCACCGGCCTGAGCTCTCTACAAGGTTGCAGCCTTTTGATTAGTTTATTTCGTTTTAGTTGGCGCGCTGTCGCTCTGATTGTGTGGATCGTGGTCGGCTTGTTAAGCGTCGGTCTGCTTTTTCCGGTATTGCGTCCAGGCGGGCGCCGCGTCATGGTGTTGCGCATGTCGCGCCTCTTGATGCTGATCTGCGGCGTGCGTGTACTGCAGCACGGCCAGGCTGTTCAGGATCGATCCGTGCTCTATGTGTCCAACCATATCTCCTGGTTGGACATTTTTGTACTCAACAGCGTGCGTAGTACCTCTTTCATTGCAAAAAGCGATATTCGCCGTTGGCCAGTGATTGGCTGGCTGGTGGCGGGTGCAGGGACGGTTTTCATTGAGCGCGGACAGCGTCGCGCCATTCAGATTGTCAGCCAGCAAATGGCTGTGTGCTTTGAGCGTGGTGATGCCGTAGGTCTGTTCCCTGAAGGCACCACTTCAACCGGACTGGATGTACAGCCTTTCCACGCCAGTTTGTTTGAGACGGCTATCAGCCTGAATGTGGATATTCAGCCGGTGGCTCTGGTATTTGAGCAGAAAGGTCAGCGCAGTGAGCGCTTTGCCTTTGTGGGCGAGCAGTCTCTGGTTGGCAATATCTGGGTTCTGCTCAGTGCGCGTAATGTCTCTGTGCACTGCCATTTTCTGGACCTGATGCCGGCTCAATCCTGTACGGAGTGGGGACGTTCGCAAACGGCACAAACAGCTCGTGAACAGATCCGTGCGGTCGTGTGCCCCGAGGCCGTCACTGTCGAGGCCTGATGGCTTTAGCCCGGTTTCTTGCTTTCCGGGCAGTGAATCTGAACCAGATGCCGGTCTTGCAGGCGTACAGCACTAAGCTGGCGACCCCAGACGCAGCCGGTATCCAGACTGATCACGGTAGGCGTGTTCAGCAAGCCCAGCGTAGACCAATGTCCAAAAATAATAGGGACCTGGGCACAGGCGCGATTCGGCATTTCATACCACGCTAGCAAGCCGGACTCGGCATCCGGCGCACCCTTGTGCTTGAAGTCCATGCGACCATTCACATCGCACATGCGCATGCGGGTCAAGGTGCTGACAATGGCGCGCAGGCGATCGTAGCCTTGTAGCCCAGCATCCCAGCGATCCGGGTTGTTGCCGAACAACTCAATAATCTTTTCTTGCCAGTCATCCGCACGTAAGAGTGCTTCCAGCTCGTGGGCGTATTCCAGCGTTTGCTCCGGGCTCCAGTCGGGGTGCACTCCGGCATGTACCATCAGATGGCCATGCTCATAATGAGCCAGCGGTTGGTGTCGCAGCCAGTCCAGCAACTCTTGTGCGTCCGGCGCGGCCAGCAGTTCCTGCAAGGTATCCTGTTTGCCGGGCTTGCGCACCCCGGCAGCGACTGCCAGACAGTGAATGTCGTGGTTGCCCAGTACACAGACGGCGCGATCGCCCAGAGAACGAATCAGGCGCAACGCTCCCAGAGAGTCCGGGCCACGGTTGACCAGATCGCCTGCAAACCAGAATTTGGCCTGGCTGTCGGCTGCAACATCAGGATGGCTGAGCAAGCTGTCCAGGGGGCGGCAGCAGCCTTGAATATCACCAATCGCCCAGATGGCAGGGGAAGTAGCTAAGGACATGATTTAGTTGGTTGTGCTGGAGTTGCGACGACGCCGGTTGTGCCGGTTTTCCATCATGATAAGAGCACTCAAGGCCATGGCCATGGCGATCAGGTTCGGAACCAGAGCGGTGACCCACGGCGCCAGATTGCTGAGCATGGCCACGTTCAAGGCCAGCTGATTGATCATGAAAAAACCCACGCCCAGCAAGATACCGGTAAAGACCTTGGTGCCCACACCGCCGTGGCGGGTCTGCATGAAGCCGATAGGCGCAGCAATGGTAATCATGACCAGCAAGGTAAAGGGGTAAGCGACTTTGCGCCACAGGGCCACAACCTGACGTTTGGTCTGCAGCTTGTTCGCGTCCAGATAGCCGATGTAGTCCTTCAGGTCCAGAATGGACATGCGCTCGGGTGTCACGACGCGTGCAATCAGTCGATCCGGCGTTAGCGTGGTGGTCAGCGTCAAGGTGGGACGTTTTTCAATTTTGACCAGCGCTTGATCAGGTGCCTTATCCTGTGACAGAGCCGTGTGGGCCTGCTCATTGACTTGGGTCTCGGTAACGTCCTGTAAGTCCAGCTGGTTCTTGTGGAACTGTCCGCTGGGCGCTTGAGTCATTGCACTCAGGCGCTGCCCATCCGCGAAGTCGAACACGCTGACATCGCTTACTTTGCCATCGCCCTGCAGGTTGGCAATATTGATGATGCGCACCCCGCCACTGTCATTGCTCTCCTTGAACCAGTAGCCACTGTCCAGACGGCCGCCACCGGAACGTCCCAGCAAGGCCATGCCTTGCTCACTGGATTTGATCTCGGCCATGGGGGTGACATACTCGGACAAAACAAAGGCCCCCCCTACCAGGGGCAGGGTAATGGTCCAGAGCATCAGCATCATGTGCAGGCCGCTAACGCCTGACGCACGCAAAATTACCAGCTCATTGCGCTGAGCCAGACTGGCCAGGGCCAGGGTGGCACCAATCAACAGGCCAATGGGCAGCAGGTCGTACAGACGGGTGGGCAGCTCCAGGGCCTGGATGTAAAACAGATTCATCAGGGTGAACTTGGAACCGACCTTGTCCAGCTCTTCAATCAGGGCGAAAAAGGTGAACAGGCCAAGCAGGGCAATCAGCACCACGGCGCTGGAGCGATAGATTTCGGAAGCGAGATAGCGGCGTGCGGTGCGCATGAAAATAGGGCCCAGGAAAGACGTGGCTAGCTTAACAAAAATGCGGATTGCAGTCAGGGAATAGCGACTTGTCGCATACGTTGACTGATAGTGCGCGTGCGCGATTGCAAATAGGGGCTGTTACGGTTTTTGTCATAGTAGGCCGGGTTGGGCAACATGCCCGCCAGACGGGCGGCCTGCATGGCACTGAGCTTGGCCGCATCAACCTTGAAGTAGTGGCGTGCCGCCGCCTGGGCACCAAAAACGCCTTCTCCCCATTGAGCTACGTTCAGGTACAGCTCCAGGATGCGCTCCTTGCTCATGACGGTTTCAATCATATAGGTCAGAATCAATTCCTGACCTTTGCGCAGATAACTGCGTGATTCCGATAGAAACAGATTCTTGGCCAGTTGCTGGGAAATGGTAGAACCACCACGACGGCGGGTAGAGCCCTTTTCCGACTGGCGACGGTTGTATTCCCAGGCTTTGCGAATGGCATCCCATTCGACCCCCGAATGGTTCAGGAAGTTCGAATCTTCGGAGGCAATCACTGCGCGTTTCAAATTGGCGCTGATCTTGTCGTACGGCACCCATTGATAGCGCAGTTCGGCATCCGCATTGGCGCTGCGCAACTGGCCCTGCTCGGCCGCCATGAAGGTGGTCATGCGGGGCGGCACCACGCTGTACCAGAGCACCATCAGAAACAGGGCGATCTGATAAAGCAGAACACCAGCGGCCACGGCCAGAACGGCCAGGCCAGCCAGTTTCCAGGGATGGGCCAGAAGGCGACGCACGTCAGATTTGTCCGATGTCCTGGCGCAGCTGGGCCAGGACGGGTTCGACATCGGCCTCTACGCCGTGCCAGATCTGAAAGCTGGCGGCCGCTTGGCCTACCAGCATGCCAAGGCCATCTTTGCTATGTGTGGCACCGGCTTGCTCGGCGGCACGCATGAAGGCAGTGGGTTCGCTGGCATAAAACATATCGTAGGCCAGAGAGTTGCTGCGATAACGGGCATCTGGCAGTTCGGGCAGATTCTGGTTCAGGCTGGCCGAGGTGGCATTGATCACAATGTCCCAGTCGCCACAATGATCGTCCAGACCGCCCGCGCTCAGGCGGCGGGAGGCATCCGGGTCCAGAGCAACGACCTGCTCACGAATGTCGTAGGCTTTGGCGCTGGTGCGGTTGATGATGTGCAGCATTTCGCAACCGGCTTCCAATAAAGGGAACACCACTCCACGCGAGGCACCACCTGCACCGATCAGCAAGATACGCTTGCCTTCCGGGTTGTGGCCGACACGCAGCAGGTCCGAGCACAGGCCCACGCCATCGGTATTGCAGCCATGCAACTGTCCATCTTCCAGCCATAGCGTATTGACGGCTCCGGCCATGCGAGCGCGACGGCTCAAGCGTGGGCCCACCAGATCATAAGCCTGCTCTTTGAAGGGCAAGGTGACATTCAGGCCGCTGCCGTCCTTGAAAAACTCCTCCACGGTGGCGTTAAAGCCATCCAGTGGTGCCAGAATGCGCTCGTAGCTCAGGGCCAGATTGAACTGGCTGGCAAACTGCGTATGGATTTGTGGAGAGCGGCTGTGCTCGATAGGGTGACCAATAACGCCGTAGCGCTTGGCGGGAGTCGTGTCGGGCATGGTTAAGCGATGCTTGTCTTGTTGTGAGGTGTCAGCCCCAAGGCTGAAAGCGCATATTTTACCCTAGGGTCTGCTTTTGCCAGAGCTTGCTGTGGACAATACGATCTTATTGCACATCCGTGCCGTGCATACTGAGCCTGTCATGCGTAAAACTCCAGCTGCGGGTAATGACGAGTACATCCGCGCCAGGAGCCACTTGTTCGGGCAGGGGGGCGAAGGGGGCGGCCAGTTCCACAATGCGGCGGGCCGCCAGATTCAAGGCGGCCTGATCTGAAGGCTCAGTAATCTGGGCACGCAGCAGGCTGCCATCGCGCCGGATATAGACTGTCATTTGCAGCTGACCGTACAGTTGCTCGCCATTTTGCTTCGGATAGTGGCGGGTGCCGGTCTGCTCAATTTTTTGACGCCACTGATCCAGGTACTGGGCTTGTTCGCTGGCTTTGGCGCTGGGGCCTACATAGTGGTAGCGGGGTTGGCGTTGTTGTTCACGAATCTGCTCACGCAAAATCGCCAGTTGGCTATTTTGCACTTGTGGGTCCAGATCATGGTCGTCCGGGCCGGGCTCAATGGACGCGCCAATATATTCAAAGCTGGGTGTCGACAAAGGTGCCTTGTCCTGACTTTCCAGCTCGCCCAGCAGGCGCTGCTGTTCAGCTTCCAGGCTTTGCTGGCGTGCACGCAAGGCTTCCAGCACTAACTGATTCGGCAGATTGGGATCGGTCAGCGGCAAAGGATTGCTGGCTTGCCCTTGCTGATGCTCTCCGCCGCCATCCAGATTCAACTGCGCTAACAGTTGGGGACTTAACGGTGCCGAGTCGGTACTGAAATTGACCAGTGCTACATCCAGACTGTTGGCTGGTGCGGGCGAGGGCGCGCGAGCCGGCCAGAAGATCAGCAAAAGATGAATCAGTGCCGAAAGGGCGACCGCCAGCCACAAATAGTCTTTGGGCGCGTGGCGGCGGTCGAGCTTGGTCATGATCGTCAGTCAGCCGTGGCGACCGAGCGCAAACGGGCTTCCACCGTCAAAGCCAGTTCGTCGAAGGACAACAGATCCAGCGTGACTTCCTGACCACGTTCAAGTGCTGGCAGGCCGGGGACATGAAGAACCAGCGGCGCATTGCTCAGGCGCACCAGATCCTCCTTGATGAAGTTGGCCTGGACTTGCTTGATGTCGTTTTGTTGCAGCCAGCGCAGGCACCAGAAGCGCTCCAGAGACGACTGGTAGTCCGACCACTGGGTGTATTGCGATTCAAAGGCGCCAATAATGGCGTACAGATCCGCATCCTTGGGCTGGAAGGGGGCGGCCAGACGTGCGGAGATGCCGTGCTCGGCCGCCGCCAGAATCTGGCCCTGATTGATCAGGTCCACATAACGGCGCAGAGGCGAGGTCGACCAGATGTATTGCGGCACACCAATGGATTCGTGCGGGCCGGGCGTGGTGGACATACGCGTACGCATGAACTGCTGGGAGCGGTAAATACCGGGCACATTGTGCTCGGCCAGCAAACCGCCCCACAGCTGATTGGCCAGAATCATGTATTCAGCCACCAGCAGGCTTAGCGGCGCATTGCGCACGCGTGGCACCAGACGAATGATGGAGTTTGGATCGTCGTGCGGGCCATCCAGCTCGAAGCTGTATTCCACACGGTTATTGTTTTCCGGTTTGCCTCGCACGGCTTCACGCTGGGCTGACAGTTGGCGCGAGAAGTTCCATAGCGGACGCAGCCATTGTGCATAGGGCAGTTCGGCGTTTTCGTCGGCCAGAGCTTCTTCGCTGATGAGCGGGTCCAGCTCGTGTTGGCGCAGGTTGCCCGCCACGGTAATGCGTTCCAGACGAGTCTGATGCGACAGGATTTCACCAGTGCTGATGTCGGCGTCTACATACAGCGACAGGGTAGGACGAGTCTGCCCTTGATCCAGGGAGAAATGCGCGATCAGCTCGGGCGGCAGCATAGGGATCTTGTAGCCCGGTGTGTATACCGTTGCCATGCGATTGCGGGCAATCTGGTCGATCTCGTTGCCACGAGCCAAGGCCAGCGAAGGCACGGCAATGTGAACCCCGATACGCAGGCGGCCCGGTTCCGGATGCTGGACGGACAGGGCGTCGTCAATTTCAATCGTATTGGCGTCGTCCACCGAGTAGGCGGTGACATCGGCCTCGGGCAGGTCCTGCCCCCAATTTTGCAGGGCAATCTCCGGAAAGCCTGTCCCTTTGGGGAAGTGCGCGGCCAAAAAGCGATGTTGATGCAAAGTCAGTGGATTGGACCAGGCACCCAGCGACAGCAGCAGCTTTTCCGTGCTGACACCCAGTTCTTTCTGGGCCTGATCAAACGCTTTCCACTCCAGCGTGTTCTTGTCTGGCTGAGTCAGGAAGGTGCTGGCTTTCTCGGCAACTTCGGGCGGCAGTTCGCCCTTGATCATCTGTGCGGCCCAGGTCTGGATCTGCTCTTGCTGCAGGCGTTTCTTTTCAATGGCGGCCAGAGCGGCTTGCAAAATTTCTGGCGGAGCAGGGCGGTACAGCCCTTTGCCACGACGGTGAAAGTAGGCGGGTGCGCTGTGCAGGGCAAAGATGGTGCCGGTTTTTTCGACAGCGCTGGGCGCGTGACCGAAATAATCCTGTGCCAGCGTGGACGCTTCAAACTCCTCCTGGGGGGCGCATTCCCATAAAAAATTGATATCCAGGGATTCGGCCAGCGCTTGGGCTTTTTCCAGCAGTTCTGCCGGGGCGGGCTGCTCGAAGGTAAATAGAACGCTGTTTTTCTTTATTTTGCTGCGTTTGCCAGACGCGGATTCCACTTGCATGGTGGTATCGCTGTCAGAAAATATTTTTTCTGCTTTGAAATTACCGCTGTCTTCAAAAAGGACGTACATGATTTTCCATCTGGATGGTGCTGGCCATCCGGTAAAGATAGTTAAGGTTGTTGCAGGGCAAAGCGCAAAATTTCGTCGATCCAGGGATCAAAGTCGGTCAGGCCGTGATCTCCGCCTTCCAGAATGTGACCTTGGCTGCCTTTGTACCAGTCCGCCATCTCGCGCCAGTTCAGGACTTCATCACCTTTGGCGGCCAGCAGGTAAAAGCGCTGGGGATCGCTGGGGCGTGGTACGTGAATGTCGTTAAGCTCATCCACATAGTCGGGCAGGAAGTGAAACGGGTCGGGCGAGTGATAACAGACATGCTCGCCCACCTGCGTAGCCAGATCGCGCCCTGCGTAGACCACCGGGTTAAGCAGCACGGCGCGGCTGTGATAGTGCTGCGCCAGGTGGCTGGCATAGTAACCGCCCAGCGAGGAGCCGATCACACACAATTGATCGGCGCTCATGCCTGCCTGCATTTCCGTGTCCACAATGCGCTTGCACATGGCAATGGCCTGGGCCGGGCTGGCGGGCAATTGCGGGCAGCGCCACAGGTGCAGCAAGCCCCTGTCCTGCATGGTTTGTTTCAGGCGCTGCGCTTTGTAGGACGAAGGCGAGGAACGAAAGCCGTGTAGATAGAGGATCATGGAGGCACCTGCTATATAGATAAGAGGGTCAGCGTGACAGTTGATCCAGCAGGCGCTGATGAATGCCGCCAAAGCTGCCGTTACTCATCACGACAATGGCATCGCCGGGCTGGCTGGCCTGAACAATGGCCGGAACCATTTTATCCAAATCATTCCACGCTGTGGCGCGATCCCCTAAAGGAGCCAGGACCTTGGCCGCATCCCAACCCAGCGCGTGCTTGCCCTGGGTCTCGCCGTAGCAAAAAACCAGGTCGGCATCTTCCAGCGAACCGGGCAGGCGGGCAGCCATGGCACCCAGCTTCATGGTGTTGGAGCGTGGCTCCAGCACGGCCAGAATTCGGGTGGCTTTACCTGTCTGGCTGCGCAAACCGGCTAGCGTAGTAGCAATGGCGGTAGGGTGATGGGCAAAATCGTCGTAGACGGTAATGTCATTGACCACGCCACGCACTTCCATGCGGCGCTTGATGCCGGCGAATTGGCTCAGTGCCGCGCAAGCCTGTTCAGGTTTGACGCCCACATGGTGGGCAGCGGCGATGGCGGCCAGAGCGTTCAGGCGATTGTGTTCGCCGGTCAGTGTCCATTGGACGATGCCTTGGGACTGGCCTTTGAACATCACGTCGAAAGAGGTGGCGCTGATTGCCTTGCTGTCCCAATCTCCGTCGGGGCCAAACTGTTCAACCGGCGTCCAGCATCCACGGGCCAGGGTTTCGTCCAGGCTGGGGGTGTGGGTGGGACGCAGAATCAGCCCGGTGGAGGGGATGGTACGCACCAGATGGTGAAATTGGGTCTGGATGGCGTGCAGATCAGGGAAGATATCAGCGTGATCGTATTCCAGATTGTTCAGGATGGCCGTGCGGGGGCGGTAGTGAACAAATTTGGAGCGCTTGTCGAAAAAGGCGGTGTCGTATTCGTCGGCCTCGATCACAAACAAGGATTGTTCTGGATTGAAGCGGGCCGACACACCCAGGCCGGGGGCCACGCCACCGATCAGGAAGTTGGGGGACAGCTGGGCCTGCTCCAGTATCCAGCCCAGCATGGAGCTGGTGGAGGTCTTGCCGTGCGTGCCGGCCACGGCCAGAACGTGCTGCTTGTGCAGAATGTTCTCGCCCAGCCATTGCGGGCCGGATGTATAAGGCAGACCCTGATCCAGAATGGCTTCCATCAGAGGATTACCGCGCGTCACCACGTTGCCCACTATATAGAGATCAGGGGACAGCCTGGTTTGCTCTGCGCCAAAGCCTTCAATAAGCTCAATGCCTTGTTCTTCCAGCTGCGTGCTCATGGGCGGGTAGACCCCGGCATCGCAACCGGTAACCGTATGGCCAGCCGAGCGGGCAATCAGGGCCAGACCACCCATGAATGTGCCGCAAATTCCTAGTATATGTATGTGCATGACAATCCTCCGGCCTGTATTCTAGACGACTGTTTGATCTGATGCGTGAGCTTTGGTGAGGGCCGGTGCTATCATCCCCAGATGATATTTTTTCAGGTGTGAGCCGGTATGCGTAGGCGTCTTTTTCTGCAGAAATCGCTAGTGTGTGCAAGTCTTTTGGCCCTGCATCCCGCCCCTTGGGCCAGTTTGCTGCCTTCAGACCCCTTTCTGGCGCAAAGCTTCAAGGATCTTCGGGGCGAAGATCGTGCGCTCTCTACTTATATAGGCAAACCCCTGGTGGTCAACTTCTGGGCGACCTGGTGTGCACCTTGCGTCAAGGAAATGCCGGATCTGCAGGAACTGCACAAACGCTACCCCGAGGTGAACTTTGTGGGTATTGCAGTGGACTCGCTGGATAACGTGAAAGAGTTTCTGGAACGCGTGCCGGTCAGTTACGACATTTTGCTGGCTGGTTCGGGTGGCTTGAAACAAATGCGCAGCGTGGGCAATAAAAAGGGCGGATTGCCCTTTACTGTCGTGTTTGGCAGCAATGGCCGGGTCAGCGAACGCATTTTGGGCCAGATAGATCCCGAAAAGTTGGACGAAGTTATTAAAGCTCAACGCTAACTGGCCGACTTTTTCGCTTAATTTCGTCAAATTGTCGGTCTGGTCCACCCCTGTTTCAAACGGGATGGGACCAATGCTAACTGTTTGTAAGCCAAGCAGGTTTATGGACAAATGACGTTATTTAGCGTAAAAAGGCGGTCTGTCTTGACGAAAAATCCGCTATGGCGAAACATGTCCTGGTCCTTAACGGGCCCAACCTCAACCTGCTGGGTACCCGAGAACCCGATGTCTACGGACATCAGACTCTCGACGATATCAACAGTGGTTTACAGGTGCTGGCCGACCAGCATGGCGCGCAGTGTCATTTTTTTCAAAGTAATCACGAAGGCGGGCTCGTCGATCGAATTCATCAAGCCCGTACCGAGGGCGTGGATTTCATCCTGATCAATGCTGGGGCCTACACCCATACCAGCGTGGCGATACGGGATGCGCTTGCCGGTGTCGGTATTCCGTTTATTGAAGTGCATCTGTCCAATGTTCACCGTCGTGAGCCGTTCCGTCACCACTCCTATCTCTCTGACATCGCTAGCGGTGTCATTGTTGGTTTGGGGGCCTACGGTTATGAAGCCGCGCTGCGGTTTGCTTTGAATAGTTAGGCGGTTCGTTTCGTTTTTTTGACCAATATTTTTTTAATGCCGTCCTGACCCAGTCAGTGGCTAGTGCGGCGTTGCGGGAAGTACGCATGGATCTTAGAAAACTCAAAACCCTGATCGATCTGGTAGCCGAGTCTGGCATTGCCGAACTGGAAATCACTGAAGGTGATGACAAGGTTCGCATTGTGAAATTTTCGCAAAGCTCGGCAGCTCCCGTGGTCTATGCTCCCGAGGCTCCTGTAGCCCAGGTGGTAGCCCCCGCCGCTGGCGCTCCTGCCGCAGCTCCCGCTGCACCCGCCGTTCCCGAAGGCCACGCCGTCAAGGCTCCTATGGTCGGCACGTTCTACCGTGCTCCTAGCCCAGGCGCTGCTCCTTTTGTGGAAGTGGGCCAGACGGTCAAGGAAGGCGAGCCTTTGTGCATTATCGAAGCCATGAAGCTGCTCAACGAGATCGAAGCCGACAAGTCCGGCGTGATCAAGGAAATTCTGGTTGAAAACGGCGGGCCGGTGGAATACGGTCAGACTCTGTTCGTCATCGGTTGATGATATGTTTGAAAAAATCCTAATCGCCAATCGGGGCGAAATTGCCTTGCGTATCCAGCGCGCTTGCCGCGAGATGGGTATCAAGACAGTCGTCGTTTATTCTGAAGCTGATCGTGGTGCCAAGTACGTGCGTCTGGCCGACGAGGCCGTGTGTATTGGCCCCGCCCAAGCCCGTGACAGCTACCTGAGCATGCCTGCCATTATCTCGGCAGCAGAAGTCACCGATGCGGAAGCCATTCACCCTGGCTACGGCTTTATGGCTGAAAACGCGGACTTCGCTGATCGTGTCGAAAAGAGCGGTTTTGTCTTTATCGGCCCACGTCCCGAGAACATCCGCACGATGGGCGATAAGGTCATGGCCAAAAAAGCCATGATCGAGGCCGGTGTGCCTGTGGTTCCCGGTTCGGACGGCGCCTTGCCCGACGATCCCGCAGAAATCGTGCGCATTGCCCGTGAAGTGGGCTACCCGGTCATCATCAAGGCCTCTGGCGGTGGTGGTGGTCGCGGTATGCGCGTGGTCTACACCGAAGCCGCTTTGCTGACGGCCGTTGCCACGACCAAAACCGAAGCCGCTGCTGCGTTCAATAATCCCGAGGTCTACATGGAAAAGTACCTCGAGAATCCACGCCATATCGAAATTCAGGTATTGGCGGATGGTGATCGCAATGCAGTCTGGCTGGGTGAGCGCGACTGCTCCATGCAGCGTCGTCACCAGAAAGTGATTGAAGAAGCACCGGCTCCAGGTATTCCACGTCGCCTGATCGAACGCATCGGCGAGCGTTGTGCCGATGCCTGCCGTCGCATGCGTTACCGCGGTGCTGGTACGTTTGAATTCCTGTACGAAAACGGCGAGTTCTTCTTTATCGAGATGAACACCCGTATTCAGGTCGAACACACCATCACTGAAATGATCACCGGCATTGATCTGGTCCAGGAGCAGATCAAAGTGGCCGCAGGCGAGAAGTTCGTGCTGCGCCAGCGTGACATCGAGTTTGAAGGTCACTCGATCGAATGCCGTATCAACGCGGAAGATCCATTCAACTTCGTACCAAGCCCGGGCTTGATTACCAAGTGGCACACTCCCGGTGGCCCTGGCGTGCGTATCGACTCGCACGTGTTCACCGGCTACACCGTGCCGCCGTACTACGATTCCATGATTGCCAAGCTGATTACCTACGGTAAGACGCGCGAGCAAGCCATTGCCCGTATGGACATTGCCTTGTCCGAAATGGTGGTGGAAGGGATCAAGACGAACGTGGATCTGCACCGGGAATTGATGCAGGACGCCAGCTTCAAGACAGGCGGCACCAGCATTCACTACCTGGAACAAAAGCTGGCCCAACGTAGCAAGTAAGGGCAGCAACAGGTCAGGCCACAGGCCTGACCTGACAAGGATGATGACTACGTAAAACAGGGGCGAGCCCCCTGTTTTGCTTTATGGAAACTATGTATGCGTGAACTCTTACTGAGCTGCCAGGAACACGAGGCCGAGCGCTTGTCCGATGCCTTGCTTGAGGCGGGCGCCTTGTCGGTGTCGGTGGAAGATGCCGATGGTGATACCGACCAGGAAAAGCCCCTGTTTGGCGAACCTGGTATCGAACCGGATGTGCTGGCCTGGGATCGAAATCGGGTGGTGGCCTTGCTGCCCGAGGAGCTGGAGCCAGAAGAGTTGCTGCAACCGCTTTTTGAAGCCGGTGTGCTGGATCCTGCAAAGGCCCAGTGGAGCGTGCGCGAAGTACCCGACGAGGATTGGGTTCGTTTGACGCAATCGCAGTTTGGTCCCATCCCGGTGGGCGATCGTATCCTGATCGTGCCCAGCTGGCACAAAGACGATGAGGACCTGCCAGTCGCCCAGGAAGGCGATGACGGCCTGGTGCGCATTGAATTGGACCCCGGCCTGGCCTTTGGTACCGGCAGTCACCCCACGACGCATTTGTGTCTGGATTGGCTGGCCCATCATGTGCAAGCGGGTCAGACCGTGCTGGACTACGGTTGTGGCTCCGGTATCTTGGCGATTGCCGCCCGCAAGCTGGGTGCTGGCCATACGGTTGGTGTGGACATTGACGAGCAGGCCGTGATTGCCACGCGCTACAATGCGCAAGTCAATCAGGTCGAGGTTGAAGGCTTGCTGCCCGATGCCATGCCCGCCGGGCAAACGGATCTGGTTGTCGCCAACATTCTGGCCAATCCCCTGCGTATGCTGGCTCCCATGCTGGCCAACCGTGTCAAACCGGGAGGGCATTTGATCCTGTCCGGTATTTACGATTGGCAGGCCGAGGAAATGATCGAGGTCTATTCCTCCTACTTGCCCATGTCGGTTTGGCAGGAGCGCGATGGCTGGGTGTGTTTGGCTGGTCAACGCCCGTTATAAGACGGCAGAACTTAAGGTGAGTTCATGGAGCTAAAGACTCGCTGCCCCCGTTGCGGGACATCGTTTGCAGCCAGTGTAGAAACGCTGCAACGCCGCCGGGGCTATATACGCTGCATTCAATGTGCGCATATCTTCGATGGCTTTGAAGAAGTCATTGATGAGCAAGCCCCTGAGCCTTCCTATCATTCCCCTGCCACGCCGGTTCAGATCGAGCCGCGTCTGGCGCCCGAGCCACCTGTTTCGCCACGGCAGGAACAGGTGCAGTCGGTGGACCTGCAAGCGCCCATTCCGGGGCCGCGATTTGTGGAGCACTCCCGTCACGCCCCGCCGCGTGATGAAGGCACGGCCCACGAGTCCTTGCAGGTACGCAAATTCCCCGACTCCATCCTGACACAAGCACCTGTCACTCCGGCCGCGCCTGCTACTGTAACTACCGAGCCTTTTGTCCGCCCGGCAGAGCCTGCGGTTGAGTCGGTAGAGCCGTCAGTCATTCGCGCCCGCTCCAGACACGAGCCTTTGCCACAGGATGATCAGGACACCTCGTTTTTCGTATCGACCGGCTCTGTTTCTGAGCCAGATGGGGACCATCATATTGGTCAGGCATCGTGGTCGGCTGCCGAGCCTGAGTTCAGTGTGGGCGATCGTGCCAGTGCCTTGCGCGCCTCTTTCCCCTCGCGTCAGGCTGATGGTACGCATGATAGTGATGGCGAG
This sequence comes from Alcaligenes sp. YSL9, assembly GCF_030515105.1. NCBI lineage: Bacteria > Pseudomonadati > Pseudomonadota > Betaproteobacteria > Burkholderiales > Alcaligenaceae > Alcaligenes > Alcaligenes sp. YSL9. The sequence goes on from NZ_JALXJU010000003.1 coordinate 589,459, forward strand.
GATTTTCAGCAGGACTGGGTCATTGATCCCAACCCAGCCTTGCAACGCGAAACACGTTATGAGGGCGAAGCCAGCTTTGGTCAGCGTGTGGGTTCGCTGATCTGGACCAGCTTGTGCGTTCTGGGTGTTGTCCTGTTCGTCGTGCAGCTGATGTACGTGTATCGCGTACAGATTGTCAGCCAGATACCCATGCTGCGTCCCGTGTTCGAGAGCGCGTGTCAGACCTTGTCGTGCAAGGTTCCCTACGAACGCCGTCTGGACCAGATTCGCGTGCAGGCTTCGGCCTTGCATAAAGCGCCGAATCAGCCCGGACAGTCCACCTTGGGCTTTACGCTGCGCAACGAGTTTGAACGGCCCCAGGAGTGGCCTACGCTGGTACTGGATTTGAAAGATTTTTCCGGAGCCTTGATCGCCCGGCGCAATATTACGCCCGATCAGTACCTGGCTTCCGAGCGACGTGAGCCTGCTTTTGCAGCGCGCAGTGAAATCATGGTGCGCCTGCCTTTGAATACCGGGCAGCTCCAAGTTAATGGCTACCAGATTAGCCCTTTTTTTCCTTAAGGTAATTTATGACCGAGCGAGTGCTGGTATGTGGTTCGATCGCGTTTGATACGATCGCGGTTTTCGAGGGGTACTTCAAAGATCACATCTTGCCCGACAGCATCAAAACCCTGAGCGTGTCCTTCTTTGTGCCCAGCTTGCGTAAAGAGTGGGGCGGTTGTGCAGGTAATATCTCCTACACCTTGAACATGCTGGGTGGCCAGCCTGTTCCTGTGGGGGCTGTTGGCAGCGACGGTGTGGATTATGTAGAGCGTCTGCAGAACCTGGGTATTGATACCAGCATGGTGAGTGTGATGCCCGAGATGTTCACCCCTCAGTGCTTTATCACCACAGACCTGGCCGCCAGCCAGATCACCTCTTTCCACCCGGGCGCCATGATCAATTCTGCCCAGATCGATTTGTCTGGTCAGGAAGCGGCATGGGGCATTGTGGCTCCGGATTCCAAAGACGGCATGTTTGCTCATGCCCGTCACCTGCATGCGCAGGGTACGCCCTTTATTTTCGACCTGGGTCAGGCCATGCCTTTGTTCGCGGGTGAGGACCTGCTGGAGATGCTGGAACTGTGTCAAGTTCTTACGGCTAACGAATACGAAGCCGAAGTTATCGAGCAGCGCACCTCCAAGAGCATGGCCGAGATTGCCCAGGGCTTGCAAGCCGCTGTCGTGACGCGTGGAGAGCATGGCAGCACGCTTTATCACAATGGTCAGACTTACGAGATAGCCCCTGTGCCCGTGGAAAATGTGGTGGATCCCACAGGCTGTGGCGATGCTCATCGCGCTGGCTTGTTATATGGTCTTACAAAAGGCTGGAGCTGGCAGGAGGCTTGCAGCTTGGGTAACTTGATGGGCAGTATTAAAATTCAGGCGGATGGCCCGCAAAATCATGAATTTAAACGGTCAGATATCTCGGCCATGCTAAAACAGCACTATGGTATTGAGCGCAGTCTGTAAAAGAGCGCTCGATAGTTTTTTATGATTCGGCCAGCTACGTTTTTTGGAGTAAACCGTATGTACGTTTCTTTTTTCGATCGACCCAAAGTGCGTCTGCTGGTAGTGGCGAGTCTGGCAGCCCCCGTGTTTTTGCTGGCAGGTTGTGCCAATAAATCGGCATCCAGCTCGGTGTACAGCTACGGTCAGGCTCAGCGCGAACAGATCGTGCGTTTGGGTACCGTGGTGTCGGTACGCGCCGTCACTATTCAGGAAGACCAGAACTCGGGCGTGGGCACCGTGGGTGGCGCAGCCTTGGGTGGTGTCGCTGCCAGCAGCATTGGTGGTGGCCGCGGTAGCATCCTGGCCAGTATCGGTGGTGCGATTCTGGGCGGTCTGGTTGGTAATGCGGTTGAAAACCGCATGGGCAAGACCCAGGGTCTGGAAATCACGGTTCAACTGGATAATGGCGAAACCCGTGTGGTGGCCCAGGAAGCCGATGTACCTCTGTCCGCTGGTCAGCGTGTACGTATGCTTAGTGGTAATGGCCCAACTCGCGTGGTGCCCTTGTAATCAAAGCCTTAGTGCTTTGTGCATAAAGAACCCGGCCATTGGCCGGGTTTTTTTATGCCTGTCAGCGCTGAGCCTTTTGGGCGCGTTCGCGCTCCAGCAAGGTTTTCTTGCGCTCCAGGCCCCAACGATAGCCTGCCAGATCCCCGCTTTGCCGCACGACCCGATGGCAGGGGATGGCAATGGCCAAGGTGTTGGTGGCGCAGGCTCGTGCCACGGCACGGGCGCCTTTGGGCATGCCCAGACGTTCGGCAATCTCGGTATAGCTCAAGGTCTGGCCTGCTGGGATATGGCGTAGAAACTCCCAGACACGTTGTTGAAAAGGGGTGCCCTGGATGTCCAGGGGTAGATCCAAACCCAGAGTTGGCTTTTCTACCATGGCAACGACCAGGGCCACTCGTTGATTGAATTGCGGACCGGCTTCGATCAGCTCAGCGGCCTTGAATTGCTCTTGCAGCTGTTCCAGCAAGACTTTGGCATCATCGCCCAGGGAAATCGCACAAATCCCGCGCTCGCTTTCGGCAACGAGCAATGCACCCAAGCTGCATTGGGCAATCGCAAAATAAAGACGACTACTTGGAGTTTGTTGGCGAACGGTCTTGTCCTGCGAGCGCGGAGCGCGATGTAGCTCGTTCGAAGAAGGCGCCAATACTGGCGCCTGTTTGGGCATGCGCCACAAGTACCAGGAAGCCACGCTGCGGTAGGGTGCCCAGGCTTGGCCAATTTCACGCAAGACACGGGCTGAGGGAGCCTTGTCCAGCTGCTTCAAATTGCGATAGCCCTCGCGCACCCCAAAGTCGTCCGCAGGCAGAATGTCTTCGTGCTCCAGCGTGTACATCATCATCATTTCCACCGTCCAGCGACCTATGCCGCGCAGCGTGGTCAACTGCTTGATCAGCTCTTCATCCGGCATTTGCAAAGCGGTGGCCTGGTCGGGAATGATGCCATCCAGGCGCGCCTGGGCCAGGCCCAGAATGCTATTGGCTTTGGCACCGGACAAGCCACAAGCGCGCAGGGTGTCATACGGAGTCGCCAGCACTTCCTCGGGCGTTGGGCAATGGCCGTGCGGATAGATATCAATCAGGCGTTGCAGGATGCGCTCAGCCGCACGGGTATGCAACTGCTGATACACAACAGAGCGGATCAGGGCTTCGTAAGGGTCGCGCTCGGGGCGTGGCTGGTGGATGCAAGGGCCCACGTGGGCGACCAGCGCTTGCCAGTCGGGGTCCAGTGCGGCCAGGAATTGTTCGGCCTCGCGATAGCGGCTGGATGTGTCTGGTTTTGATGGAAGGCGAGTCATGGAAGTGGCCTGCTGATTGGTGGTGAGGCCAGTATAAGGTCCACTTTCGCACAAGACACCCTGATTCTTGCTCTTGAATTCAGCATAAAAAAAAACCTGGGCTATGCCCAGGTTTTCCATGTGTACAGTCCGCCGCGCTTAGATTGGTACCAGACTGAAAGCGGTGCGCGTGATGACCATATTGAGCACTTGAGTCAACAGCAGGACGACCAGCGGCGACAAATCCAGACCACCCAGGTCAGGCAAGACGCGACGGATCGGGTCCAGCAAGGGGGCTGTAATGGAACGCAGCAAGGGCATGCTGGGCGATTGTGGCTGAATCCAGGATAGCAGCGCTTGCAGCAGGACCACCCAGAAGATCAGGCTCAAGGTCCAGCGCAGAACGGTGAAGACGGCTGCCAGCAAGAACATGGGGAAGTTCGAGAGCATGGACACCGATCCGGTCAGTACCATGGCGCTCAAAACCAGGTATACCAGGGCGCTAAGCCAGGCGGCGAACAAAGAGGTCCAGTCCCAATGGTTGCCACTTTTAATGACACGGCGCAAAGGCATGACCAGCCAGTCCGTGACCTTGAACATAGCTTGCGAATAAGGGTTGAAGGGATGGATTCTGAGCGCATACACCCAGGCACGCAGTAGCAAAATCGTGCCCAGCAGCGACAGAACAATATGGATTAGGAAGAGGGCGACTTCACTGAACATAGTTGCTTGGTATGAATTGATGGGAGAGGGAATTGTCGCATGCAAGTGCTACAAACCAAAGAGCCACCCTGATCAGGGTGGCTCTTTGGGGAGAAACATAAAAGTAGCGTGTGCTTAAGGACGCTTGCCTGTTGGGAAGGGCCAGGAGCCAGCAGGATTGACATCTTCGCGGCGAGGTTCAGCAGGCGCTGCTGCTGTTTTGGTCGCTTTGCGAGCCGCTGTTTTATTGCCTGCTTTAGCGGTGGCGTTAGTCGTTGTGCTGGTCTTTGGGGTCTTGGTTTCTGCGGTCACGGATTTAACTTCTTTCTTCTTTGGAGCTACGGGTTTCTTGGCACTGGTAGCAGGACTGGCTTTTTTAGCCGCGGTCTTTACAACTGCTTTGGTGCCGGTTTTGGTGGCAGGTTTCGCTGCCGCTTTGTTGGGGGTGGCTTTTTTGGCCACGGGTTTGCTTGCCTTGGTGCTGGCCGGTTTTTTTGCGGCAGCGGTGGCAGCAGGTTTGGTGGTAGCGGGTTTGGCACTGGCCGTTTTGGGCGCAGCTGCTTTTTTAGCTACCGTTTTTTTGGCAACCACTTTCTTTGCCACCGTCTTCTTGGCTACCGCTTTTTTAGCGACGGCCTTTTTGGCAACGGCTTTCTTGGCTACCGCCTTTTTAGCGACTGTCTTTTTAACAGCTGCTTTTTTGGCTACGGTTTTAGCGGTGCTTGTCTTGGTCGCAGCGGCTTTAACAGCCGTGGTTTTTGCTGGAGTGGCTTTCTTTACCGCTGTTTTTTTCGCAGCCGTTTTCTTGGCAGATGCGCTGCTTGCAGACTTGGCAGGGGCTTTTACAGCAGCCTTGCTGGTCTTGGTAGCGGTGGTTTTAGCGGGGGACTTGGGGGCAGCGGTTTTGCTGCTGGGACTGGTCTTGGTAGCAGTAGCTTTTACGGGTGCTGCGGCTGCTTTTGCTGGCGTTGCTTTTTTGGGGCTAACGGCTTTTGTGCTTGCTGCTTTTGCTGCGCCTTTCTTGGCTGTTGCCATGATCATGCTCCTTGAGAACAAGTCTTTAGTTTGTCCACACCCATTTGACCTGGCCTGGAAAACTGCAATGGCCTTTTTCAAATGACGCAGGCGTTTAAGGTCGATACCTTATACGCTTAGAAGTCTAACGCAAGCCCCTACACAGTCAAGCATTAATCATGGCTTGGGGCTTATGGAATTAGGAATCGGTGTCTGCTGTCTCAAATAAGTTGCGTTCTGGACACGTGCAATCGGCCCATAGTCGCATCCAAGTCTCTGATTTTTGACGCATTGCTGGATCGATTGCATGGCCTTTTCATGCTTTGAAAGACCTGTGTTAAGCATGGAAAAGCGGTTTGAAAACGGACTTCAATTCACGACTGAGCTGCGGTTTTCAATGTCTGTTCAAACCAAAAAAAAGCCCTGCATAAGCAGGGCTGAAAGGGCAGGTTAATCGTTTCAAAAGTCGCAGCGGGCAAGGCTCAGGCGGGAACTGCCTGAATTTCCGGGCCAGTGTTTTTCAACTGCTGCGACAACTCGGCAAAGCGGGCTTCATACTTCTTGGCCGATTCCATTTTCACGGGACCGAAGCCGCGCAATTGTTGGGGCAGCTCGGCCAGTTCCAACGCTGTGGCGTAGTTGGCTTGATTCAGGTTCTTGCTCAAGCTGTTGAGCAGGCTCTGATATTCGCGCCAGAAGCGACGTTCCATACGACGCTCATGGGTGTAGCCAAATGGATCCAGCACCGTGTTGCGCAGACCTTTGCCTTTCGCCATCCAACGTAGCAAGGTGGCGGTGCGTGGGCCCAATGTGATCTTGCGCGGGCGGCCGGTAGATGGATCACGGCGCGCCAGCAAAGGTGGTGCGAAGTGAAAGCGCAAGGAGAAGTCACCTTCAAATTGCTGCTCCAGATCCTGGCGGAAAGCGGGCGAGCTGAACAGGCGGGCCACTTCGTACTCATCCTTGTAGGCCATCAGCTTGTACAAGCTGCGTGCGGCTTTTTCAGTCAAGGCAGGACGCTGACCCGGACGCAGTTTCTGCTCGGCTTCGCGCAGCGCAGTGATGGTGCTGGTGAAGCGCTGGGCATAAGCGGCGTTCTGGTATTGCTCCAGGCTGCTGGTGCAGCGCTGCATGATTTGTTCCAGTGTTTCGCGGCGCTGCAAGGTTACGACCTGAGCGGCTGGAGCCAGGAGGCTGGCCAGTGCTTTTTCATCGTGAGCCAACACGCGACCCAAATGGAAGGCATCCAGGTTGGCTTGAATCGCCACACCGTTCAGGCGGATAGCCTGTTCAACAGCCGCACTGCTAACGGGCATGGAACCTTGCTGCCAAGCCATGCCCATCAAGAGCATATTGGACAACAGGCTATCGCCAAACAGCAGGGTGGCAGCCTGGTGAGCATTGAAAGAGCGCACCTGGTTTTCGCCAGCGGTGGTCTTCAGTTGGCTCAGCAAGTGCTGGGCATCCAAAGGGGCATCCGGGTTGCGGGTGAACTCGGCCGTGGGAGCCAGATATTCGTTGATGATGGCGTGGGTATGACCAGGACGCAGGCAGGAAAGGGCATTGGGGTGAGCGGCGGCCACCACGTCGCACAAGATCGCCAGGTCGGCTTGGCCGGGATCGACACGCACCGCACCCGTGTTCTCTTTATTGGCAGATAGACGGATGTGGCTGATGACGGTGCCGCCTTTTTGTGCCAGGCCAGTCATGTCCAGCACGGAGCTGGAGCGACCTTCCAGGTGTACCGCCATGGAGAGCACCGCACCAATAGTGATCACGCCGGTACCACCTACACCGGCCACAATCACATTGCAGTCCTTGGCTTGAATATTGGGCTGCGGCAGCGTGTCCAACTTGGCCAGCAACTGGGCCTTCATATCGGCCTGACCGTTTTGATCACCACGGCGCAGGGCACCGCCCATCACCGACACAAAGCTGGGGCAGAAACCGTCCACGCAGGAGTAGTCCTTATTACAGCTGGACTGGTCGATCTGGCGCTTGCGGCCTTCGGGCGTTTCAGCAGGCACCAAAGACAAGCAGTTCGATTGCACGCCGCAATCCCCACAGCCTTCGCAGACCGCCTTATTGATAAAGAGGCGACGAGCAGGATCGGGGTACTCGTTCTTTTTACGACGACGGCGCTTTTCAGCCGCACAGGTCTGGTCGTGAATCAAAATGGTGACGCCGGGGATCTCGCGCAGTTCGCGCTGCAAACGATCCAGCTCGCGACGGTGATGAACGTCCACACCGGCAGGCAGGCTGACACCGCGATAGCGTTCTGGCTCATCGGTGGTGATGACCACACGACGCGCACCTTCACCAATGGTCTGCTGACAAATGCGAGGCACAGATATCGGGCCGTCAACCGGCTGACCGCCTGTCATGGCAACCGCATCGTTGAACAGAATCTTGTAGGTAATGTTGGCACCCGCGGCAATGGCCTGACGAATCGCCAGATAGCCGGAGTGGAAATACGTGCCTTCACCCATGTTCTGGAACATGTGGCCGGTCTGGATGAAGGGCGACAGGCCCACCCAGTCCGTGCCTTCGCCACCCATTTGAGTCAGTCCACGGGTTTTGCGGTCCATCCAGGTCGCCATGTAGTGGCAACCCACACCCGCCATAGCCTGGCTGCCTTCGGGTACTTTGGTGGAAGTATTGTGCGGACAGCCCGAACAGAAGTAGGGGCGACGAGTCAGACCATTGGTATCAATCGGTGCCAGGTTTTGCACCGTACAGGCAGGCAACTGTACATTGGCGTGATGGCCCAGCCAGCGACGCAGACCCACGGCCACACGGGCAGGGCTGAGCTGGCCATCGGCAGGGATCAGCACTTCATTTTCGATATCGCGCTTGCCAGACACCGTAGGGCGCTGGGCACGGTTAAAGAGCAGATTCTTTAACTGGTCTTCAATGATTGGGCCCTTTTCTTCAATGACCAGAACGTGGTCCAGGCCTTCAATAAAATCGTTCAGCGATTGCGGGTTAACAGGCCAGCTCAAACCAATTTTCAGATGGCGAATGGCGGGCAGATTATCCAGACCGCTGAGCTGTTGCAGCGCGTCCAGCGTATCCAGTGTGGCTTTGCCGGTGGACACAATACCGATACGCGCATCAGGTGCCGCTTCCAGCACGCGGTCCAGGCTGTACTTGTGCGCAAATTCACGCACGCTATCCAGGCGGGCGTCCAGCGTACCTTCCATGGAAGGGGTCAGGAATTTGCTCGGGTCGTAAGGGTGTTTGCCGCCTTGCTTGTCGGCCAAGGCCGGGGCCAGATCATCCAGAGGGGCAATCTCGAAAGAGCGGCCGCTTTCCACGGTTTCGGTAATGGCTTTGAAGGCCACCCAGGAGCCGGAGTAACGCGACAAGGCCCAGGCCCAGATACCAAAGCGTTCGTATTCTTCAACCGAGCTGGGGTTGACTACCGGGATGCCCCAGGCGATCAGGGATTGTTCGCTGGCGTGGGGAATGGACGAGGACGAGGCCACGTGATCATCACCCACAATCATCAGGACGCCACCGTGTTGGGAGGCACCGGCAGCATGGCCGTGGTGCAAGGCATCGCCCGCGCGGTCTACACCGGGGCCCTTGCCATACCACATGGAGAACACGCCATCGACGGTACGGTCGGCACGCTCGCCAGCTTGCTGGGTGCCCATAATCATGGAGGCGGCCAGGTCTTCGTTAATAGCGGGTTGGAAACGGACCTTGGCCTGGTCCAGATACTTCTGGGCCTTCCACATGATCATGTCCACGCCACCCAGCGGCGAACCACGGTAGCCGGAGACAAAACCGGCGGTGTTCAAACCGTGTTCTTTATCCAGGCGAGCCTGGGTCAGCAACATGCGCACCAGGGCCTGTGTGCCAGTTAAAAAGATGCGTCCTGATTGTGCGGTCAGGTTGTCGCTTAGCTTGTATTGAGTGTCGACGGACTGCGTCATGATGAAACCTCCAGATAGAGATCATGATAGAGAGTCTGCCCTCGCTTTTTTTTGCGTTATAGTTGCGTGTATTCCCTATTCTTTGAAATGTTCATTTCGTAAATATTCAAATATGGATAAAACTGACTTAAAAATATTGGATGCCTTGCAGCTGGATGGCCGAGCCTCGGCTCAGCAGGTCTCCGAGCAGGTGGGTTTGTCCACTGCGCCCGTGTGGCGGCGCATCAAAAATCTGGAAAAAAACAAGGTTATCCAAGGCTATTATGCGCGCGTGGATCGCCGTCAGGTGGGACTGCAAAGTTGCATGTTTACCCAGATCAGTCTGGACCGTCACTCGGGTGAAATAGTCGATAACTTCATTCGTGCCGTGCGCGATGCGCCCGAGATTCTGGAATGCCACGCCGTGACTGGCGATGCGGATTTTCTGCTCAAGATCATGGTGCCCAGCGCGGAGTCCTACGACGATTTCCTGCATCGCTTTCTGTTCAATATGCCGGGCGTGCGTCAAACCCGTACGATTGTGGCCATGCGTGAAATCAAAAACGTGACCCGACTGCCTTTGCCACTTTGAAGCATCTTGTTATGGGGTAATACAAGCGCCTTCGGGTAGAATAATCAGGATTCGCCGGCCTGTGGTGGGTCGGTATGTACGCATGAAGGACGGGGTTTTATGACGAAGGCGAATATCTTGCGACGCACTTCCTGGGTTGCTGTGCTGGCTACTGTGTTTTTAAGCGCCTGCGCGGTCAAGGCGCCGGCTCCCGAGCCTGCTGCACAAGCGGCTGCCAAGCCTGTCCATCCTGCATGTCAGCCTGCTGCGGCGGGGGACCAACTGGCTGGTAACTGGCTAAGCAAGCACCGCCAGAAAGGCGTGGTTGGCGAGCTGCGTACCTTGTTCACCTTGCAAACTGACGGCTCCATGGCGTACACCGAACAGGTCAAGCGCCCCAACAAGCCTTCGCAAGGCTTGAACGAAAGCGGGTGCTGGGTGCGCAAGGGCAACGACTTGCAAATCAGCACGCAAGAATCCAATGGGGTCACAACCGAACCGGGCGACCCGATTTATGAAAACCACTACAACATCGTCAGCCTGACAGCCCGCAATCTGGTGCTGCGTGACCAAAGTGGTACCACCTATCGCTTGACCAGAATGTCGCCTGGCTACCGCCTGCCATTCTGATCTCTGCTTGCTTGAATGATTCCTGGCCGTCCTGGGGGCGGCCAGTTTTTTGTCTGTTTCTTTTGCTGGACGCTCCATGGCTCTGCGCGCGACGATTTATAAAGCTGAACTTAATGTGGCCGATAACGACCGGGCCTACTACGGCAGTCATACCCTGACGCTGGCCCGTCACCCCTCCGAGACCGAAGAGCGTCTGATGGTGCGTTTGTTGGCTTACGGTTTGTATGCGCAAGCGGACGAAGCCTTGAGCTTTTCGCGCGGGCTAAGCGACTCGGACGAGCCCGCCTTGTGGGAACATGATCTGGGCGGCAATTTGCTGCATTGGCTGGAGGTAGGCCTGCCGGACGATAGACGTCTGATCAAAGCCAGTGGCCGTGCTGACAAGGTGACGGTGCTGGCCTATGGCCGCAATGTCTCCGTCTGGTGGAGTGGCATCAAGGACAAGATCAGCCGCGCCCGCAATATACAGGTCTATGCGCTGGATACCGCCGGGACTGACGCCTTAGCCGCCCTGGCCGAGCGTGGCATGACCATCAATCTGAATGTTCAGGACGGCACGGTCTGGGCCAGTAGCGATAAGGGCGAAGCGACAATTGAAATCAGCCACCTGAATGCGGCTGTTTGATATGAGCCAACTGCTTGCAACGAAGTAACCTGGCTCGCCGGAGCCAAAGAGCATCGGGCAAGTGGCGTTGGAGTCGGCCTTAGGTGGTATGCAGGTTTAACGTCGATAGACGAGCCATCGAGCCGATGTCAGGGTACCAAGCAAAAAGAAGGGCATCTCGAATGAGATGCCCTTTATGTAAGCCTTAGCTATAACGCTTACAGCCCAGCCAAACGTCCCAACACCTTGTCGCGTCCAACCAAAGCCAGCACCGCATCCACCGCAGGCGTCTGCTTCTGCCCCGTCACAGCCACCCGCAAAGGAATAGCCAGCTTGGGCATTTTCACCTCGTGATCCGCCAGAACCTGCTTGATCAAAGCAGCCAGATTCTCCGTATTCCACTGCGGCAAGCTAATCGCCTTGCTGGCAAAATCACGCAGCAAAACACGCGCCTCCGGCGTCAATACCTCGGCCATCAGCTCATCGCTGGCGGGCTCGAAAGGACGGCAGAACAGCAAAGCACCTTCAGCCAGCTGATTCAAGGTCTCGGCACGGTCTTTCAACAAACCCATGATGCCGGGCAAATCCTGACCATCCGTCTTGCCACCCAAGGCCTCAATACGGGGAGCCACACGCTCGGCCAGATCCGCATTGTCGCTGGCCTTGATGTAATGGGCGTTCACCCAGTTCAACTTCTTGGGATCCCACTGCGAAGCCGACTTGCTCAGACTGCGCGTATCAAACCATTCCACCAATTGCTCGCGAGTGAACAGCTCGTCATCACCGTGACTCCAGCCCAAACGAGCCAGATAATTGATCATGGCCTCAGGCAGATAACCGTCCTTGTCGTAATCCATGATGCTGACCGCACCATGACGTTTGGACAGCTTCTCGCCATCAGGGCCCAGAATCATGGGCACGTGACCGTACTCAGGCAAAGTCGCGCCCAAAGCCTGCAAAATCACAATTTGACGTGGCGTGTTGTTCACGTGATCGTCACCGCGAATCACATGAGTGATTGCCATGTCCCAATCGTCCACCACCACGCAGAAGTTGTATGTAGGCGTGCCATCCGGGCGGGCAATGACCAGATCGTCCAGCTCGCTGTTATCAAAGCTGATGCGGCCCTTCACCATATCGTCCCAGCTGGTTGCGCCGGACTGGGGGCTCTTGAAACGAACTACAGGCTTGCGATCAGCCGGGATGGCAGGCAATTGCTTGCCAGCCTCAGGACGCCAGGTACCGTCATAACGAGGCTTCAAACCCTGAACACGCGCTTTTTCGCGCATGGCTTCCACTTCCTCGGGGCTGCTGTAGCAGTAATAGGCATGGCCGTCTTTCAGCAACTGGGCGATGACCTCGCGGTAACGATCCATGCGCTGCATCTGGTAGAACGGACCTTCGTCCGCATCCAGGCCCAACCATTGCATACCATCCAGAATGCCTTGCACCGCCTCGGGGGTGGAACGCTCCAGATCCGTATCCTCAATACGCAGCACAAAAGTGCCTTGATGATGACGGGCAAAGGCCCAGGAGAACAGTGCAGTGCGCGCGCCGCCCAGGTGCAGATAACCAGTGGGCGAGGGGGCAAAACGGGTGCGGATGACGTTGGAAGTAGACGTGCTCATAACTTGTGTGTGGCCTTGACCTTGGGAAGCCCGCATACGGGACCGAATCTGCGTATTTTAACCCAGCACGCCAACTAGGAAAGAACCGCCGCGTAGAACTGTCCTAATGGCCGCTTTCTGTATTGAGTTGATCGAACTGGCGCACCAGTTCCGCCAGCGACCCGGCTTGCATTTTTTGCATCACGCGGGCGCGGCGAACTTTGACCGTCACTTCCTTCACATCCAGCTCGGCCGCGATCTGTTTGTTCAGCAGGCCTTGCACCACCCGCTCAAAGACATCGCGCTCGCCGGCGTTCAGGCTGTCCCAGCGTTGCTGCAAAGTCAGCCGGGTTCTGGCTTCTTCCTTGCGCTGCGCATCAGCAGCCAGAGCCGACTGCACGGCATCAATCAGGGCCTGATCTACAAAAGGCTTGGTCAGAAAATCCCAGGCACCATGCTTGATGGCCTTGACCGCCATATGAATATCGCCGTGGCCAGTAATAAAGATGACCGGCATATGCAGCCCGCGCGATTCCATCTGCAAATGAAAATCCGTGCCGCTTTGCTCGGGCATGCGCACATCCAGCACCAGACAGGCAGGGGCATCAGATAAAGGATGCGCCAGAAAGTCTCGTGTAGAGGCAAAGCTCAGCGCGTTCAAGCCTACGCTGGCCAGCAAATCGTCCAGGGCAGCGCGAACGGACGGGTCATCATCAATGATGTAGACGGTGGGCGTGTTCAGAGAGGAATCCAGATTTTCTGTCATGGCGCCAAAGGTAAGGTGAAATGAAAGGCAGCACCGCCATCGGCTTGGTCAGTGGCCCAGATATGGCCGTTATTGGCATCAATAATGGTGCGGCTGATGGTCAGGCCCAGGCCCAGGCCGCTTGCCTTGGTGGTCCAGAAGGTATCAAACAATTGGGACAGCTGCGTGCCCGACAAGCCGGGACCATTATCCTTGATGGAAAACAGCACCTTGTTGGCTTGCGGCTTGTCGCCGGGCAAAACGCTGGTTTCTATGGTGATATGAGCCGCATGATAGTCCGAGGGAGGGGACAGGGCTTCAATGGCATTGAGCAGCAAATTGGCCATCACCTGCTGAATCTGAACCCGGTCGGCAAAGACCTGGGGCAGATCGGACTGCAAGGCCAGACGCAGATCAATATGCTGACGTCGCATCTCGCCACCGGACAGGCTAAGCAGTTCGGTCAGAGCCAGATTCAAATCAAACGCGCTGCTGGTGGGGGCTTCGTTACGGGTAATGCTGCGTACCCGATCCAGCACATCCTTGGCGCGCTGGGCGTCGTACACAATACGCTGCGCGGCAGCCTGTGCCTTCTCGACATTAGGGGGCGAGGCTTCCAGCCAGCGCTGACAGGCGCCCGCGCTGCTGTTGATGGCGGCCAAAGGCTGGCTGACTTCATGGGCAATCGAGGTGCTGAGCTGGCCCAGGGTAGTCAAACGGGACAGTCGCAGCAAATGCTCGCGTGTCTCATGAGCCGCTGCCTGTACAGACTTGAGCTTCAGCCCCAGATACGAGGTGATCGCGATGGCAATAATACTGATGCCGGTATTGACCAGGCCCACGTCGTAGTCGCCCGAGCGGGTCAGCAGAAAACTGACCACGGTCAGCACCATGCTGATGGTAGTCAGGGCAACAACTTGCCGTGCCGACAAAAAACGAATCGCTATCAGCAGCAGCGGGGTGTGAAAGACCGCAGCGGCGATCGCGTAGTTGGTGACGGTATCGGCAATGAAGACCAGCGCCATCAAAATACAGATACCGGTCAGGGCCAAGGCTCGGTAGGTTTTGCTCGATAGGAAGCGAAGGGGTGGTGTCATATCTTTCGTGTATGGGCCAGGCTGCAGGATGGTGTCTGTCGTGTGGCCATCATATACCCGAGGTTCTTTCAGAATGTGCGTTAAGGCCTGGGCTCCCGAAAGGAGCTCCGGGAGTCCAGGCCTGTCAGACTTAGAACCACTGGCCAAAGCGGCGGATGTACAGCATTTTCATACCCTGTGCGACCAGGCAGTAAGCCAGCAAGGTGCCGACCAGCCATGGGAAGTATTCCCAAGGCAAAGGCTGCAGGCCAACCAGTGCACCGACGCCCGAGAAGGGCAGATAAATACCAATAGCGGCAATCAGGAAGGTCATCAGCATCACAGGCAGGGCTGCGGTGCTTTGGATGAAGGGGATCTTTTGCGTACGCAGCATGTGAACAACCAGTGTCTGCGAGAGCAAGCCTTCAATAAACCAGCCGGACTGGAACAGCGATTGCAGTTCGGGCGTATTGGCGCCAAACACGTACCACATCAGGACAAAGGTGGTGATGTCGAAGATGGATGAGGTCGGGCCAATCCAGATCATGAAGCGGCCAATATTCTTGGCATCCCATTTACGCGGTTTGCGTAGAAAGTCCTTGTCCATGCGGTCCCAGGGCAAAGCCAGCTGGGAGATATCGTAGAGCAGGTTCTGAATCAGCAAGTGGATCGCCAACATGGGCAGGAAGGGGATGAACGCACTGGCCACCAGCACCGAGAACACATTGCCAAAGTTGGAGCTGGCTGTCATGTTCAGGTACTTGATGATGTTGCCAAAGGTCTCGCGGCCTTTGATCACGCCTTCTTCCAGAACCAGCAGGTTCTTTTCCAGCAGGATGATGTCTGCCGATTCCTTGGCAATATCCGTGCCGCTATCCACTGAAATCCCCACGTCGGCATCGCGCAGGGCGGGGGCGTCGTTGATGCCATCCCCCAGAAAACCGACGGTGTGACCATTGGCTTGCAGCGCTTTGAGCACACGTGATTTTTGCAGGGGCGTGAGCTTGGCAAAAACCGAGTGGCGCTCGACAGCGCAACGCAGATCGGGGTCTTGCATCAGCTCGATTTCAGGTCCGAGCAAAGGCTTGCCGGGCTCCAGGCCCACTTCACGGCAGATTTTTGCGGTAATGATTTCGTTATCGCCGGTCAGCACTTTCACGGCTACACCGTGTTCGGTCAGGGCGGCAATGGCTTGGGCAGCACTTTCCTTGGGTGGGTCCAGGAAGGTCAGCAAGCCTTGTACCGTCATCTCGCGTTCATCCTGGGCTTCGTAACGGTTCTTGGCCTGTTCGACAGGAATACGGCGAGTGGCAATCAGCAAGACACGGAAGCCGTCCGAGTTATAGCGGTAGGCCATTTTCAGCAAACGGGCACGTTGCTCGGTATCCAGTGGCAAGCGCTGGTCACCGTCTTGTACGTGGGTGGCAATGCTGAGCATTTCCTCCACCGCCCCCTTGCAGACCATGAGCTGCTCGCCTTGCGGATTTTGCACGACAACTGATAGGCGACGACGCACAAAATCAAAAGGCAGTTCGTCGATCTTGCGGTAGGAGCCGATGGCTTGCAGGGCAGAGGGTGTTTTTTCTGCAAAGCGCAGTACCGCCTGATCCATCAGGTTCTTCACGCCGCTTTGGTGCAGGCTGTTGAGCAGAGCCAGTTCCAGAATGCGAGGGCTATTGCGATCATCCAGACCCAGATGGTGTTCCAGAATGATGCGATCTTGTGTCAGGGTGCCGGTCTTGTCAGTACACAGCACGTCCATGGCACCAAAGTTCTGGATCGCGTTCAGACGTTTGACCACCACCTTGTTCTTGGCCATGGCCACCGCGCCCTTGGCCAGGTTGGAGGACACAATCATGGGCAGCATTTCAGGGGTCAAACCGACGGCAACGGCCAGTGCGAACAGGAATGCTTCGGTCCAGTCGCCTTTGGAGAAGCCGTTGATCAGCAGCACGATGGGCACCATGACCAGCATGAAGCGAATCAGCAGCCAGCTGACGCTGTTAACGCCCCGGTCAAAAGAAGTTTCGGCGCGCGAGCCGACAATGGCTTTGGCCAGCGAGCCGAAATAGGTCTTGGCACCGGTGGCCACAACCACTGCCGTGGCCGTACCGCTGACCACGTTGGTGCCCATAAAGCACATATTGTTCTGTTCCAGCACACCAGCCTGGGAACTGGAAGCAGAGGCACTCTTGCTGCTGACGGCGCTAAAGACATCGTACTTTTCAACAGGCAGGGCTTCACCTGTCAGGGCGGCCTGGCTGACGAACAAGTCGCGGGACTCTATCAGGCGCAGGTCTGCCGGGATCATGTCCCCAGCCGACAGGCGCACAATATCGCCGGGCACGATCTGGCTCATGGGGATTTCGCGCATGACCGTAGCGCTGGACACGGTAGAGCGTCGTTGTACGCTGGCGGTGGTACGAACCATGGCTTTCAGAGCCTGGGCAGCTTTGCCGGAACGGTACTCCTGCCAGAAACGCAGCAGGCCGCTCAAGGTGACCATGACCACAATAATCAGCACGCCGGTGTAGTCCACGTCTTCGCCCGAGCGCATGGGCAAGATGATGTCGGTGACAGCGCTGACGGCGGCCAGCACCATCAGGACCGCAATAAAGGGATTTTTAAAGGCCAGCGCCAATTGAATCAAGGCGTGGGCGGGCTTGTCCCGGGCGACCTCGTTAGGGCCGTATTCGGTCAGGCGGCTCAAGGCTTCGGCGTCGGTCAGGCCATTCAGATTGGCTTGTACAGAGGCCAGGGTTGTCTCCAGGCTAAGCCCGGTTTCGGTGGCCGTGCGCAGCTTGGCGTCGTAGTCCGCTGAGCGCAGTGGCGGACGATGTTGTTGAATGCTCATGTAATGCTCCTGGTGTACAGGCGTGACGGTGCTGTCCATCCCAAAAGATGGACACAGCAGGTCCTGCCGACCGGTTTGAGAGTCGGCAAACTAAAGATAAGAACAAGCGGATTTAGTAAGCGTCAGGCCAGCGTTTAGTGGCTGGGCAAGGTGCAGCGCCAGACTCGCGCTGAGGGTGGTTTGTCACTGTCTGCAATCCAGTGAATTTCTGGTTTGCGACTGGCCGTGTTGATACGCCAGGCAATAGCGGGGCGGCGGCCGGGAACAGCACGCTCGCGAGGGCAAGGTGTGGCAAGAGGCGAACCCGACGAGGTCAGGGCCCGGATCGGTCCAGAATGAATAATGCGGTGCATGGTTGACTCCTGATCGTGCTGCGCAAGCCACATCAGCAGACAACCCGGTGGGTCAGTAGTGTCTGAGGGGCCTGTGCAGCATCTTTCTTCGACTGTCGTCGCTGGACATAGTGTGTTTTTTCCTGTCAGAGAGAACGAAAGGTCCTGCTTTCCGAACGGGTGTTATTTTACGACCTGCAAGCCGCTTTGCGACTGGCTTTGCGCCCGTTTTGCCCAGGCATTGGCGTATGGTTGCTATACGAAAGTATATGAATGGCCCGCCTCAGGATAAAAACCGGCTGCATGATGCAAGACAGAGATAGCCAGCCAAGTCTCTTTTATTTGTAGACGGCTGTGCTTAAGATGGGAGAATTCATTATTTTGGTGTGTGGTTTTCTTATGGCGGAACAATCATGGCAGCCCTAAGGCATCGTCTGACAGCATTGTTTGAGCCCCGTTCGGTGTTGGTCGTGTCCACCTTGCCTTTGCCCCTGATCAACGAGATGCCAGCCCGATTGGCTGGGCGGATCACGCAGGCACGGATTACAGCCACGCAAGTGCTGGTGCCCGATCGTCTGGAAGGACTGACCGATACACAGCGCCTGGATCTGGCGCTGGTGTGTATCGAGCCGGTGCGTTTGCCACAGGCCCTGGATGCCATCCGGGTGCATAAGCCACGTGTGGTTCTGTTGCTGCCCTCCAATCTGGCCTCCCGCGATCCTATGGAAGACATGGTGTATGCGCGCTCCTGGGCCCGTATCAATAATTGTCTGGTGCTGGGGCCGCGTGCCTTCGGGATACAACGGCCGCATCTGGGCCTCAATTTAAGTCACGAGCCGCAAATGGCTCTGGCGGGCCGTGTGGCCTTGGTGTCTCAGTCGCGCTCCATCACCTCGGCCTTGATGGACTGGGCTGAAGATGTCAGCCTGGGTTTCTCCGCCATTGTGTCGGTCGGGGACGAGGCCGTTATCGACGTGCCCGAGGTGCTTGAATATCTGGCCATGGACCCGCGCACGGACAGTATTGCGCTGTATCTGGAGCACACACCTGCTTCTCGTCGTTTCACCAGTGCCTTGCACGCCGTGGCGGCCGTCAAACCTGTGGTGGTCCTGAAAGTAGGCGGTCAGCGTCAGCAGGGCGAGGCCCACGAGGCGGTCTTCAATGCCTTGATGCGGCGTGTGGGGGCGGTGCGCATTCGTTATTTTGTGCAACTGTTCTCGGCCCTGAAAGTGCTGGTTTACACCCGCCGTCCCAAAGGGCGGCGTATTGCCTTGTTCTCCAATGGGAATGGGGCCGCGCAGATGGCTTTGGATGTACTGGGTTCGGATGCCGCGGTGACCTGCCCGGAGCTATCGCCCTCTACCCAGCGGGCGCTGGATAATCTGCTGGCTCCTGGCGACCAGGTTCAGAACCCGGTGGTCACTTATGTACCACTGACGCCCATGCGCATCGACTCGGTTATTTCCACCTTGCTGGATGACAAGGAAATTGACGGGGTGCTGGTCTTGCTGACACCGGACCCCTTGGCCGATATGCCGGCGGTATCGCGTGAGTTGGCCATGTTGTCGGCCAGTGCTCGCAAGCCCATCATTACCTGCTTGATTGGGGATGCGGATATGCGGCCCCTGCGTCACCTGCTGGATGGGGTGGGGACACCGGCGTTCCGTACCCCGGACACGGCGGCCAATGCCTTTGACCTGCTGGCTCGCTATCACTATAACCAGCACTTGTCGCAGCAAACCTTGCCACCTTTGCCGCTGGGCACCTTGCCAGAGGTAGAGCCTGCCCGAGAACTGGTACGCCAGATTCAAAGCGAGCGCCGCGAGGCTAGCGAGCAGGAGTGCCGCGATCTGTTGCGCTACTTCCACGTGCCTGTTGTCGACTTGCGTGTGACGCACGATCAGGGTGAGCCTGATCCCGATGTCCCGCCCATGGGTCTGCGTTTTGAGACCGACGACAAGTTGGGCCCTTACGCTGTCTTTGGTGGGGCCGATCACGCGGATTGGCTTTCCTCATCCTATCCGGCGGTAGAACTGCCACCGCTGAACCGCTATCTGGCGCGCCAGTTGGTGGAGCGTAGTCCCTTGTGGCGCAAGAGCCTGTCCTCGCAATTGACGCCTTTGGTGTTGACGCAGCTGTTGCAGGTGCTGGAGCGTCTTTCGGATTTGATGAGCGAGTTGCCCGGCGTGCGCCGTGTGGTGCTGGACCCCATCATGGCGGGCGAGAACAGTCTGTACATCAAGAGCATTTCCATTTCCCTGAGCAAGCAGTCCATGCTGGTACTGCCTGAAACGGCTGGCTATCGCCACATGGCGATTCATCCCTATCCGCGTCACATGATTGAGCGGCGTCAGTTCAAGGATGGGCAGCGCTGGACCTTGCGCCCTATACGTCCCGAGGACGCCGAGGCCTTGCAGACCTTTATGCGTGGCCTGTCGGATGAAAGTCGCTACATGCGCTTTGTGTCCATGCTGCGAGAGCTGACTCCACGCATGTTGTCGCGCTACACCCGCATTGACTACGACCGGGAGCTGGCGCTGATCGCTACCGTGCGTTCGCCCAATCCAGATAACCGTAACCATCCCCGTGACGAGATTATTGGCTTTGCCCACTATCTTCGTAATGGTGATGGTCGGGGGGCGGAGTACGCCCTGGTTATCGGGGATGCCTGGCAGCGGCGTGGTCTGGGAGTCATCCTGATGGAGGCGCTGATACAGGCTGCCGCCGAGCAGGGGCTGACCTACATCGACGGCTATGTGCTGGCCTCCAATGCGCCTATGCAAGCTCTGATGAAGCGTCTGGGCTTTCAGAACGATGCGGACCCGGAAGATCCCAGCATGCGTCGTGTCTGGCTGGATCTGGGTGAGACCCGTCGCTCGGATTAGGCACAGGCAGGCCTGTCTGCTTGTCAGGTAAATACCCGTTTAATTGTTCCCCTGATGTCCCGATTCACTCAACGGTGGCGGGACTATGATGCACTCGTGATGGCAGGCAGTACAGCGCTGGATTGCTGGCTGCCGCCGCATCAATGGATGGTGCCCACCACCGACGGCGCCACATACCGGGGACACAATGATGCGATTGAATCTGGCTGCTTTGCAGCGCTGGGTGCTGGGCTTGTTCTTGATAGGCGGCCTGCTGGCTTGCTCCGGGCAGACAGCGATGCCACCTGAAAAAAACCATTACGAGTTCTCCATGGAGAACGACAGCCTGGAAATGCGCGATGGTGTGCGCTTGGCGGTGACGTATTATCGGCCATCGGCTAAAACACCGGGTGAAACCTTCCCGGTCATTCTGGAGATGCTGCCTTATCGCAAGGACGACTTCTTCGCGCTGGGTGACTACGAGTACGGCTCTTATTTTGCCAAGCGGGGCTATGTGCTGGCGCGGGTTGATGTGCGTGGCACAGGAGGCAGCTCTGGCCCTGTCCCTGTCAGCGAGTATTCCGCTGCCGAGATTGCCGATGCCGAGGAGCTGATCGATCAGTTGTCTCGCAAGAGCTGGTCCAATGGCAAGGTGGGTATGTACGGCCTGTCCTGGAGCGCCTTCAACTCCTTGATGACGGCTCACAGAAAACCGCCAGCACTCAAGGCCATTATCGCGGCGCACGGTTCTACCGATCTGTTTTACAACGACGTTCACTATATTGATGGTGCCTTGCATATTGACTCCTATGCGCACCAGATTGATACCGATAACGCCATGCCGCAAAGCCCGGATTATCGGATTGACCAGGAGTATTTCAAGAACCGTTTTGACCGCGAGCCCTGGATTTTTACCTGGCTGCGTCAACAACAGGATGGCGATTTCTGGCGTGCCGAGTCCCTGGCCTTCAAAAAGCAGCCTTTGGAAGTCCCGGCCTATTTGATTGGTGGCTTGCTGGATGGCTATCGTGATTTTGCGCTGGATGTCAGTCGAACCTCGAAAGCGCCTGTAATTGTGGAAATGGGGCCCTGGAACCACGCCTGGCCAGAATATGGCGTGCCTGGCCCGAATTATGAGTGGCGCGAGAAGGCGGTGCGCTGGTGGGACTACTGGCTTAAAGACATAGATACCGGAATTCTGGATGAACCGCGTCGGATGGCCTTCATGCGTACCGGCCATGCTCCCGCTACCGATCGGACCAGCGTGCCCGGTTATTGGCGCTGTGATCCGCAATGGCCGGTGGAAGGCGCGCGGACTCAACGTCTGCATCCTCAGGCCGGACACCAGCTGGCTGCTATTTCTCCTGCCTCCGGTTTGGCTCAGACCTTGCGTTACAAGGCTGGAGCGGGTTTGGCTGGTGGTGGCTGGTGGGGTGAGCAAACGGGCGATATGGCTGCCGATGATGCACATAGCCTGGTGTATGACTCCGCGCCCTTGAGCGATGCCATGGAAATCATGGGTATGCCTAAGGTACGTCTGAAGGTCGCGGCTGATGCGCCTTTCTATCAATGGACTGTGCGACTGGAGGATGTGGCCCCGAATGGGCAGGTTTCTTTGGTCAGCGGGGCAATCATCAACCCTTCCCAGCGTATCTCGCGTCTGGAACCACAGCCCTTGGTGCCGGGTAAGGCCACCAATTTGGAAACCTCCATTCACTTCACTACGTGGCGTTTCAAGCCGGGCCATCGTATCCGCCTGGCGGTGAGCAATGCGCAGTTCCCCATGGTCTGGCCCAGCCCGACGCCGGGTGTCACCAGTCTGTTTCCGGGTGCGGATACCTGGGTAGACCTGCCCGTGGTGCCTGTGCGGGAGCAGGGTACGCAGGCTTGCGTCATGTCGCCACCCCAGGCGAGTGAAGCGGCTCCTTTCGGCCGCACTATTGACGGGGATGGCCCCGTGTTCAGCAGTGTTCGTAATGAAGCTACGGGCGATTCGACGTTCACCACCAGCAATGAGCTTAGCTGGGTGCTGCATGACAATTTGTACCGCTCCGAGGAGATGTATCGCTGGGAGGTCAATGATGCTACGCCTGCCAAGGCGCGCTATCAGGGTGATCGGCGCAATGTCTTTACGATCAAGGGGCGGGAGATTGATATGTCAGCCCAGGCTCGGATCGAGTCCGACGAGTCGTATTTCTACCTGACTTTCACGCGGGTGCTGAAAGAGGATGGGGTGCAGGTTCGGGAAAAGACCTGGCAAGAGCGTATTGCTCGGATCTATCAATGAAAAGCTGAATAAGAAACGCCGCTGTGATTGCAGCGGCGTTTTTTTGTCTTGTGCTCTGATTAGCGCAGTACCTGTTTCAGGAAGTGGCCAATCGCGCTGATTTCTTCCGGGCAAACAGCGTGGGGCATGGGGTAGACATTCCATTGCACCTGATAGCCCATGGCTTCCAGTTGCTGACGGCTGGCTTCGGCACGTGTCAGAGGCACGACCGGGTCCATGCTGCCATGCGCCATGAATATAGGCGTGTTCTGATTGGCCTGATGACGTTCTTTTTCCACCGCTGTCGCCAAAGGCAGGTAACCGGACAGGCAGAGCATGCCAGCCAGACGCTCTGGCAAGCGCAAGCCGGTTTGCAGCGTCATGGCACAGCCTTGCGAGAAACCGGCCAGAACAATATTTTCCGTGGGAATGCCGCGAGCGTTTTCGCGGGCAATCAGGTTCTGCACTTCGATCTGCGATTGGCGCAGGCCGCTTTCGTCCTCGTGGCGCACCAGGTCCGCCACATAAATGTCGTACCAGGAACGCATGGCCATGCCGCCATTGATGGTAACGGGCTGGATGGGGGCGTGCGGGAAAATGAAACGAATAGCGGGGGCGTTTTGCAGGCCCAGCTCTGGCACGATAGGGGCGAAATCGTGGCCGTCAGCGCCTAAGCCATGCAGCCAGATAACGGCGTGCTGAGGGTTGGCACCGGTTTCAATCTCAATCGACTCAAGCAGAGGGTTCATGCGGACTCCGAAAGATCTACCAAGGTCTTGATGTACTGGTACAGGGCGCGGTAGTGCTTGCGCTGTGGGTCTTGGCCTTGTACCAGTGTGGAATTTTTCTCGGCTTCTTTGCGTGCGGCACGAATCAGGGTGCGCAATTGCTGGATATCGGCGCCGGAAAATTCATTCATGAATTCGGTCAGAGCGTCGTCATCACGCAACAACAGGTCGCGTAGCGCTTCCAGCCTGTGCATGGCACGGGTGTCTTCCTTGGAGCCGTTTTCCCAGACGTCCAGTTGTTTCAGGATCGGTTCGGGCTCCACATTGCGCATCAGCTTGCCCACGTAGTGGATTTGACGGCGGCGTCCTTCGCGGGCCGTCGGGCTGATGCGCTTGGCATCCTTGATGGCAGCCATCAAGGGCTCGCCCAGATCAAGTTGTTTGAGTCGGTCGTCCGAGAGCTCAATCAGGCGTTTTCCCAGGTCGAGCAGAGCGTGCATTTCGCGTTTTACCTGCGATTTGCTGGGGCGGTCGTAACCGTTTTCATCGATTTCAGTGCGTGGACGGGCCATAAGAAGTGAAATAGCAAAGATTGTCGCCAATTGGCTATGATAACCGCCTAACCCTCAAAGAGTAGCAATGAGTCATCCAACTATTTCCCAATTGTCGATCAGTGCCAATCAGTTCCAGTTTTGTGAATTGGTGGATGAAGCGCTGCGGCATGCCAAAAAACTGGGCGCCAGTGATGCTGCCGTCGATATTTCAGAAAACAAAGGTCTGGCCGTCTCTGTGCGCCAGATGGAACTGGAAACGGTAGAGCAGACGCAAGACCGCTCCTTGGGTGTGACCGTGTTTGCAGGCCAGCGCAGTGGCTCGGCCTCCACGTCGGACTTTTCGATCAAGGCGCTGCGTGAAACGGTGGAAGCCGCCTGGCATATTGCCCGCTACACCGCTGAAGATCCTTTTGCTGGGCTGCCTGAAAAAGACATGCTGGCGCAAAGCTATCCCGATCTGCACCTGCACCATCCCTGGCTGCTGGACGCGGATCAGGCCGCCAAACTGGCGATTCGTGCCGAGCAGGCTGCGCTGGAGTTGAGTCCTCTGATCAGTAATTCCGAAGGCGCGTCGGTCGATACGCTGGAAGGGCATTTTGTGATGGGTAACAGCCGCGGCTTTCTTGGGGGCTACCCCTATAGCCGTCACTCGCTCAGCGTCAGCCCCATTGCCGGCAAGGGCGACAATATGCACCGCGACTACTGGTACAGCAGCTCGCGTGACCCTTCCCGCCTGGCCAGCCCCGAGTCGGTTGGGCGTTATGCGGCCGAGCGCACTTTGTCGCGCCTGTCGGCCCGCCGTATTCCGACCGGCCGCTATCCGGTGTTGTTTGAAGCCCCGCTGGCTGTGGGCTTGATCGGCTCTCTGGTGCAGGCCACCAGTGGCTCGGCCCTGTATCGCAAAACCAGCTTCCTGCTGGATTCTTTGGGCAAGTCTGTCATGGCCAAGCACATTGACGTGCTGGAGCGTCCGCATCTGGCTGCCGCCATGGGCAGTGCACCGTTTGACTCGGAAGGGGTGCGTACCTGCGACCGTGATGTAGTGCGTGGCGGCGAGCTGAAAGGCTATTTTCTGTCTTCCTACGCAGGCCGCAAACTGGGCATGCCTTCTACGGGGAATGCCGGTGGTTCGCACAATTTGCTGCTGAGCTCGCGCCTGACTCGTCCCGAGGACGACCTGGATGCCATGTTGAAGAAAATGGACCGTGGTCTGCTGGTAACCGAGCTGATCGGCCAGGGTATCAATTACCTGACCGGCGACTACTCGCGTGGTGCCTTCGGCTACTGGGTGGAAAATGGCCGCATTCAGCACGCCGTGGAAGAAGTAACGATTGCGGGCAATCTGGCCGAGATGTTCGCGCAGATTGTGGCCGTGGGTGCTGATACCTTTGCGGCTGGCTCCAAGCGTACGGGTTCCATCCTGATCGAGCAGATGTCGGTGGCCGGTTCCTGATTTCTGCTGTCTGGAAAACCGGTTTAGCCCCCTTATGCCTTGCCACGGGCAAGAGGGCGCTCAATAAACAGATGTTTACGGCCTGAGTTCGGAGTTGCTTCCGACTCAGGCCGTTCTCTATGGAGCGCCGTTCAGGTGTTTCAGATCAAAGACCCGACAAT
This sequence comes from Alcaligenes sp. YSL9, assembly GCF_030515105.1. Classification (NCBI taxonomy): domain Bacteria; kingdom Pseudomonadati; phylum Pseudomonadota; class Betaproteobacteria; order Burkholderiales; family Alcaligenaceae; genus Alcaligenes; species Alcaligenes sp. YSL9. The sequence goes on from NZ_JALXJU010000003.1 coordinate 614,876, forward strand.
ATAGGGCCGGATTTGCGGGATAATCCGGGCTTTCCCAGCCCCCCATTCGGGGCGCGCCAGTGTACTATCCATAGCATAAAAATATTTCCCAGTTACCGAATACCCACAAGGAGGTTATTCATGCAGCGTCGCTCGTTTCTGAAAAAGGCAGGTCTTGGCGCCGTAGCCAGTACCGCCGCTATTGCTGCTCCTGCTATTGCCCAAAGCAATCCCAAGGTTAATTGGAAGCTGACATCGACTTACGGTCCCGCTACCCCGGCTCTGTTTTCGACAGCCCAGTCGTTTTGCAAGATGGTGGAAGAGGCCTCGGACGGCAACTTCAACATCCGTCTGTACCCAGCTGGTGAAATCGTCCCCGGTTTTGGTGTGATGGATGCAGTCAGCAATGGCACGGTGGAGTGCGGTCAGACGGCCTCGTATTACTACTACGGTAAAGATCCTTCTTTCAGCTTTGACACAGCGGTGCCATTTGGTCTGAATGCTCGTCAGATGAATGCCTGGATGCAGGAAGGCAACGGTACCAAGCTGCTGCGTGAGTTGTTTGCCACTCGCAACATCGTCAACTTCGCTTTCGGTAACACGGGCACCCAGATGGGCGGTTGGTACCGCAAGGAAATCAACTCTCTGGAAGACCTGAAAGGTCTGAAGATGCGTACGGCCGGTTTTGCTGGCGAAGTGCTGGCCCGCATGGGCGTGGTGCCTCAGCAAGTTCCTCCAGGCGATATTTACCCATCGCTGGAAAAAGGTACGCTGGACGCCGTGGAATTCGTCGGTCCTGTGGATGACGAAAAACTGGGCTTCCAGAAAGTGGCCAAATACTACTACTACCCCGGTTGGTGGGAAGGTTCGGCCCAGGTGTCGCTGTATGTGAACGACGCTGCTTTCAATGCACTGCCCAAGCAATACCAGTCCCTGATTGAAATTGCTTCGCGTGCTGCGGGCGAGCGCATGATTTGTCAGTACGATGCCCAAAGCCCAGGCGCACTGCGTCGCCTGATCGCCAGCGGAGCTGTCCTGAAATCCTTCCCGCGCGACGTGATGGACGAGTCCTTCAAGACCTCCAACATTCTGTACAAGGAATTCTGCGACAAGGATCCCATGTTCAAGAAGATTCACGACGACTACATGGGCTTCCGTGACGCGATTGTGCCTTGGTTCCGTGTGGCCGAAGGTTCTTACGACAACTACCTGGGCATTGCTCTGGCAAACCAGAAAAAAGGCTGATCTCTGTAGTTGGGACCGGGCAGGGCAGTCTGCTCCGGTTCCACAGGCCAGTTTTGTTAACCCCTGTTTTCCACTTGGAAAGCAGGGGTTTTTTATGGGCTTCCCCTCTATGAGAGAGCTCCTGTTTGTGGCAAAAAACCTGTGTTTTTGTGCAAAACCCTAGTGTTATCCACTATTTATGTTATTATGGCGAGCTATTTGGCAGAAATGCACGGGCGGAATATAACGCCTTGGCAGGGTCAGGTAGAGCTGCCCGGCTTGAAAAAGCGGGTGGATTGTATGGGCCAGGCATGTTGCTTTGACCCAGAATTTTAATATTTAGGAACCATCATGAAGACCTTCGTGGCCAAGCCGCTTGAAGTCAAACGTGACTGGTTTGTGATTGACGCTAAAGGCAAAGTCCTTGGTCGTGTGGCCAGCGAAGTCGCACGCCGTTTGCGTGGTAAGCACAAACCCGAATATACCCCTCACGTTGATACCGGCGATTACATCATTATCATCAACGCTGCTGACATTGCCGTGACCGGTAACAAGGCACAGGATAAGAAGTACTATCGTCACTCGAACTACCCAGGCGGTATTTACGAAACCAACTTCCAAACCATGCAAGAGCGCTTCCCAGGCCGTGCCATCGAAAAGGCCGTCAAGGGTATGTTGCCAAAAGGCCCTCTGGGCTACGCCATGGCCAAGAAACTGAAGGTTTACGCTGGTGCCGAGCATCCTCATAGTGCTCAACAGCCTAAAACTCTGGACATCTAAGGATAGGTCATGATCGGTAACTGGAATTACGGTACGGGCCGTCGCAAGACCTCCGTCGCTCGTGTCTTCATCAAAAAAGGTTCGGGCCAAATCGTAGTCAACGGCAAGCCTGTTGACGAATACTTTGCTCGCGAAACGGGTCGCATGATTGTGCGTCAGCCTCTGGTGCTGACCAACCATGTTGAATCGTTCGACATCAAGATCAACGTGCATGGCGGCGGCGAAAGCGGCCAGGCCGGTGCTGCCCGTCACGGCATCACCCGCGCTCTGATCGACTACGACGAAACACTGAAGACAGCTCTGAAACAAGCTGGCCTGGTGACTCGTGACGCTCGTGCTGTTGAGCGTAAGAAAGTCGGTCTGCACAAAGCACGTCGCCGCAAACAGTTCAGCAAGCGTTAATTCGCCTCGCGACCTGTTTATGGTGCTCAAAAACCCCGGACGTGTCCGGGGTTTTTGTTTGCTGGCTACATTTGTCCTGCTTTGCCCGGTCTGGTGAGCAGGACTACGTTAAGATAGAATTTTTGCTCGTCTCTCTTTCAGGAAAGTTCATGGCTACACATAGCGATACCCGGATCAAGGTAGGGATTGTTGGCGGTACAGGTTACACCGGGGTCGAGTTGCTGCGTCTGTTAAGTCAGCACCCCCAGGTAGAACTGGTTGCCATTACCTCGCGTAAAGAGGACGGTGTGCCGGTATCGGATATGTATCCGAACCTGCGTGGTCATGTGGACCTGAAGTTCTCCATGCCGGAAAATGCCAATCTGGAACAGTGTGACGTGGTCTTTTTTGCCACTCCACATGGCGTGGCCATGAGCCAGGTCGAACGTCTGCTGGAAGCGGGCGTGCGCGTTATTGACCTGGCCGCAGACTTCCGCCTGCAAGATACGGACGTATTCCAGAAGTGGTACAAGATGGAGCACAGTTGCCCGGACATCCTGAGCCAGTCGGCTTATGGCCTGCCAGAGCTGCTGCGCGACAAGATTGCTCAAGCCAAGGTTATTGGTAACCCTGGTTGCTACCCCACCACCGTCTTGCTGGGCCTGGCTCCCTTGCTGGAAGGCGGCAAGGCGCTGGTTGATACCCAGCATCTGATTGCAGACTGCAAATCCGGTGTGTCCGGTGCTGGTAAGGGAGCTTCGGTTCCCAATCTGTTTGCTGAAGCCAGCGACAACTTCAAGGCATATGGCGTGTCGGGTCACCGTCACCATCCGGAAATTGTGGAACAGCTGCAGCGATTGGCTGGTGGCCCGGTGGGTCTGACCTTTGTGCCCCATTTGGTGCCCATGATCCGAGGCATGTTCTCCACGATCTACGCACGTATCAAGCCCGAAGCCATGGATACAGACTTTCAGGCCCTGTACGAGCAGCGCTATGCCCAGGAAACCTTTGTAGATGTGCTGCCTGCCGGTACTCTGCCAGAAACCCGCTCGGTACGCGCTTCCAACCAGCTGCGTATTTCCGTGCAGCGTCCTGGCAATGGCGATCAGCTGATCATTCTGGTGGTGCAGGACAATCTGGTTAAGGGTGCTTCGGGTCAGGCTGTGCAGAACATGAATATCTTGTTCGGTCTGCCAGAACAAACCGGCTTGAATCACGTTGCAATTTTGCCTTAAAGGGAACTTGGTCTTGGTGAACAGGTCAAATGTTTATGGCTGAATCACCGCAAACCAATTCTTCTACTGTCGCTCCTTCCCGTTCGCGGGGCGGGGCGACTACGATTGGGCTGGCCGTATTGCTGGGAGTGTTGTTGGGCGGTGGAGGCCTGTGGCTTTACCGCAGCCTGACTCAACCGGCCGATCAGTCCGAACAAATACAGCTGGCCATGCAAAATCTGGCGCGTAGCCAGCAATCCCTGCAGCAAATTCAAAGTGAATTTGAAGGGCTGCGCGGGCAACTGGTTCTGGAAGAGAGCACGCGCAAGGGTTTGGAAAAGTCCTTGTCGTCTACCCAGGCCGAACTGGCGCAGACGCGCGAACAGTTGGCCTTTTATGAACAGTTGCTCCCACCCGGTCCCAGTGGTTCTGTTACTGTCCGAGCCCTGGACGTTGCGAAAAGGGGTGATTTGCTGGAGTACAAGGTACTGCTGCAACGTAACGCCCCAGAAGGAAAGGCTTTTTCCGGGCGCCTCCAGTTTCAGCTGACTGGGCGGCAAGACGGAAAAAACGTTAAAATCGATCTATCACCCAGTTCCGGGCCGGACTCGGTACTGGCAGAGTCGTCTGTAGAACAGATCGATCCCTTGGTTTTAAACTTCAACCAGTTTCAGCGCGCCATGGGTTGGCTGGCTTTGCCGCCAGGCTTTGAACCCACCGCCTTGACGCTGAACGTCCTGGAAGGAAGCGTTATCCGCGCCTCTCGCCAGGAAAAAATCGCCCAGCCAGACTAATCACCTTACCCGCGGGTGGTCATGTGCAAGGCGATCACATGATAATTATTCATGCCGGCGGGGGCCGGCAGGAGAACCACATGAGCACTCTTACCGAATCCGTTGATCTGCAAGCCCCTCCTTCCCCACTGATCTTTACCGATTCAGCGGTTGAGAAGGTCCGTGAGCTCCTGATTGAAGAAGGTAGCCCCGAACTGAAGCTGCGCGTCTTTGTGCAAGGTGGCGGCTGTTCCGGCTTCCAGTACGGCTTCACTTTTGACGAACTGGTTAACGACGACGACACCATTATTGATAAGGATGGCGTGCAACTGCTGGTTGACGCCATGAGCTTCCAATACCTGGTGGGCGCTGAAATTGATTACAAGGACGACCTGGACGGCGCTCAGTTCGTGATTCGTAATCCGAATGCCACAACTACCTGCGGCTGCGGTTCTTCCTTCACGATGTAAGGAAGCAGGGCTGGCGTTGATTGCTCAGCGTTCCAGGCCTTGGCAGGTTGATACAAAACACACCCCAGACTCTGATCCAGAGCTTGGGGTGTTTTGTTTACGGGGTTTTGTTGAAGGCCGTGCAGCGTCAGGTTTCAGGGCTAATCCGTTGTAGGGCGCTTCGCGGTTCAACTTGGGGTGCTCGCTCGTAGCCTAGGTAGGGCGGCGAAGCAGCTCAATGCTGTTAATGGCACGGCCCAAAGAAAAGAACGGCTTGCTTCTATTTGTTTTGAACAGGAGGGGCGCTGCCTTGTCATGTTCTGCTTTTTTGGCAGGTGCTTGGCTAACGGATTATGAGTCCGCCGCTGTATTTTAAAGTTTTGCGAAGCTAAACGTTAAAAGCAGTTCTCAGGCCGGATAACAAGCGCCCAGCACCGTAGCGCGCCGTGCGCCTGTCACAGCGGGCAGTCCCGCAGGAATACGTTCGATATGCGCGTAAGCCAGCCAGGCAAAGGCCAGGGCTTCAATGGATTGCGGATCCATGCCCAGCTCGGCGCTGGAGCGGATAGGCATAGTCACCAGATCGCCCAGGCGTTTCAGCATGGCAGGATTGGCAGCGCCGCCGCCACACACAATCAGCTCTTGAATCTGATCTGCGTAAGGCTGGATGGTCTGTGCAACGCTATGTACGGTCAAGTCCATCAGGGTGGATTGCACCGTAGCAGGCTGAAGCTCGCCTTTCGGATCAACACGATCCAGATGCTCCTGCAGCCACCCCAAATTGAACAGATCACGACCTGTAGATTTAGGAGCAGGCAGAGCAAACCAGGGTTCGCTCAATAGGCTGGCAAGCAAGGCAGGATCAGAAGCGGCGCTATCAGCCCATTGTCCGTCCTTGTCGTAGGGCTGGCCTTCATGTTTGTTCACCCAGGCATCCAGCAGCATGTTTGCCGGGCCAGTATCAAAGCCAAAAACATCGCGTCCAGGCAGCAGCAGGGAGATATTCGCAATTCCACCCAGGTTCAGAATGACGCGGCCAAGTTCGTGACGGAACAGGGCTTCATGGACGATGGGCACCAAAGGTGCACCTTGGCCGCCCGCCGCTATATCCCGGCTGCGGAAGTCTGCAATTACATCCACTCCACAGCGCTCGGCCAGAAGAGCAGGGGCATTCAATTGCAAGGTGTAGCCCTGGTCAGGCGCATGGCGGATGGTCTGACCGTGTACGCCAATCGCACGGATCAGGTCTTTCTCGGGGCCTTGAGTCCAGGGCAGGCAAGCCTGGGCGTAGAGTTCGGTCAGTTGCTGGGCGGCGATGCTGGCGCGGGCCAGTTCGTTGTGCCCTGGATGCTGCAAAGCCAGCAGCTCGTCTCGCAGAGCGGCTGGCATAGGCAGGCTATGGGTTTGGTGTATCTGTGCCCCCTGTGGGCCGAAGGATGCCAGCACGGCATCCACACCGTCCATGCTGGTACCAGACATCAGTCCGATAAACAGGGGGGCTTTCATGGTTTAGCGGCTGGCCAGCTTTACGGGCTCAGCATCTGTGTGCAGCAAGGCAAAGCTGTTCTGGTAGGAAGCCAGGGTTTGCTGGAACTGCTTGCGCTGCGGGGCATCCAGAACGCGTGCTACTGGCAGGTCTACCGACAGGGGATCAACGGCTTTCTGGGCGATACGGAATTCGTAATGCAGATGTGGGCCTGTTGCCCAGCCCGTCGAGCCCACATAGCCAATCAACTGGCCTTGTTCTACGCGGTCGCCTTTGCGCAGTCCAGCGGCAAAGCGGCTCTGGTGAGCGTACAAGGTGGTGAACTGACCGTGATGCTTCAGGATGATCGTGTTGCCGTAACCATTTTGGCGGCCAATAAACTCGACCGTGCCATCCGCGGTAGCGTGGATGGGGGTGCCGGATGGGGCAGCATAGTCCACACCCTTGTGGTCACGCCATCCGCCATGCACCGGATGGCGGCGACCGCCAAAGGTGGAGCTGATGCGGGTGAATTTCAATGCGGTGCGCAGGAAAGCGCCTTTCAGGCTTTGGCCGCTGAAATCGTAATAACCACCGGAGCCATTTTCAGGCTGGAACCAGGCGGCCTCATGAGTTTTGCCCTGATTGATGAACTCCACTGCCAGCAAGCGGCCCGAACCCACGTCCTGGCCTTCATGACCGTAGGACTCGTAGACCACGCGGAAACTGTCGCCTTTGCGCAGATCTTTCAGAAAGTCGATCTTGCTGCCCATGACATCCGCCATTTGCAGCGTGATGTTGTCGGGGATGCCGGCCTGATCGCTGGCGCCAAACAGCGAGCTGTTGATGGTGGCTTGAGCCACGCGCACTCGGGTCTGGGTCAGGTCGGTTTGTTCCTGGGCGATAAAGCCATTGTTACCGTCCGGGCGTACTTCCAGCCAACTGGCCAGACCTTGGCCGGACTGATCGGAGTAGGGGGTATGACGGTAGCGCAGCCATTGCAAATTGCCATTGGCATCCAATGCGGCTTGGATGGTACGGCCAGGGTAAAGCTTGTAGATGGAGCGCGCTTTCTTGTCGTGCGTCAGAAATTGCAACAAGCCTTCTTCACTGACTTCCATGCGCTGGAGCAGGGCGGACAAGGTGTCGCCACGGCGGATGCGGGTTTCAGTAATGTAGGCTTGCTGGTCCTGGGCCTGCAGCACGGTCAGGTCCGAGGGCAGGGTCAAGGCGGTGCGGGCTTGGTAAATCTGGGGTTCCGGGCTGCTGGGCATCACCACGGCGAGTGCACCGGCGGCTACAAAAGAGCCAAGGGCAAGCGTGATCAAACCGGCACGGATAAAAAGGGCTCGGGCGGACCGAGGCTGGTGGATGTTGAGGTGGGAGGAGGAGCGTTTCCCTTTGCTGAACATAAAACCAGAACCTTGTTGGACGTACGGTTTACCGTCCACCCGGCTGGCAGGCGGAGGTCAGTTGTACTGGGCGGACAGAACATTCCAGCCCTGGCGATCTGACCTGCGCGGGAATGATAAAATAATTCGGTTTACGAAACCTTGCTCAATTCTTAAGCACGTCTCGCAATAGCAGGCTATCCTAGCGCATTAGGCTTAATTTTTCGAGCATTTTTACTCATTAGTTTGTCACCAGATTTGTTATGTCATCCCCCTCAGAGCCCCTTTCTCCAGAAGTCCTGGCTGATTTAGCCATCGTCAAACGCGGCTGCGACGAATTGCTCGTCGAATCCGAGTTTGCCCGCAAACTGGCGCGCAGCCATGCAACAGGACAGCCGCTGCGGATCAAGCTGGGTCTGGACCCCACGGCTCCCGACATTCACCTGGGGCACACAGTGGTGCTCAACAAGATGCGCCAGCTGCAGGATTTGGGGCATACCGTCATCTTTCTGATTGGCGACTTCACCTCCACCATTGGTGATCCCAGCGGCCGCAACACGACTCGTCCGCCCCTGACGCCCGAGCAGGTCATTGCCAACGCCAAGACCTACTACGATCAGGCTGCGCTGGTTCTGGACCCGGCCCGTACCGAAGTTCGCTACAACTCGGAGTGGTGCGACAAGCTCGGTTCGCGCGGCATGATTCAACTGGCTTCGCGTTACACCGTGGCCCGCATGATGGAGCGTGATGATTTCACCAAGCGCTTCAAGGCGAATCAGCCTATTTCGGTGCACGAGTTTTTGTATCCTTTGCTGCAAGGCTACGATTCGGTTCAATTGAAAGCGGACGTGGAATTGGGCGGTACCGACCAGAAATTCAATTTGCTGGTGGGTCGTGAATTGCAAAAAGAATATGGTCAGGAACAGCAATGTATTTTGACCATGCCATTGCTGGTGGGTTTGGACGGCGTAGAAAAAATGTCCAAATCCAAAGGCAATTACATTGGTATCAGTGAAACGCCGGACTCCATGTTCGGCAAGTTGATGTCCATCTCCGATACCTTGATGTGGCGTTACTTCGAGCTGTTGTCGTTCCGTAGTCTGGAAGACATCGCCGGTCTGCAAAAGCAGATTGAAGAAGGCCGTAACCCACGTGAAGTCAAAGTGGAGCTGGCACAGGAGATCGTCACACGTTTCCACAGCGCCCAGGCCGCCGAGCAGGCGCTGGAAACTTTCGATGCCCGTTTCCGTCGTGGCGAAATGCCCGAGGACATGCCCGAGGTAACCGTGGCGGGTGAACTGGCCTTGCTGCGTGTCTTGCGCGAAGCAGGTCTGGTTGCTTCCGGCAGCGAAGCCCAGCGCAATGTGGAGCAGGGCGGCGTGCGCATCAACGGCGAACGTGTGGACGATAAAGGTTTGCAACTGGAGCCGGGCAGCTATGTGCTGCAAGTGGGCAAGCGCAAGTTTGCGCGAGTCACTTTGACCGGCTGATTGATTGTGGAGGTCTGCAATGAAACTGCGTAGTGATTCTTTTCAAGATCAGAGCGTGATTCCCGAGCGTCTGGCGTTTTGCCGTTACGACGCGCAATCGAGAGTCGCCTTGGCCGGTAACGCCAATCCGCATCTGGAATGGTCCGATGTTCCCGAGCAGACCCAATCCTTTGTGGTTATTTGCCACGACCCCGATGTCCCCAGTAAACCGGACGATGTGAACCAGGATGGGCGCGAGGTACCGGCGGATTTGCCACGGGTGGATTTCTTTCATTGGGTCTTGATCAACATCTCGCCCGAACTGCGTAGCCTGGCAGAAGGCTCTTATTCCAAGGGCATCACGCCACGCGGTAAAGCCGGTCCACTGGCTCTGGACGATACGCGCCAGGGCGTGAACGACTTTACCAACTGGTTTGCCAGCGACCGCGACATGAACGGTGATTACTTCGGCTACGACGGCCCGTGCCCTCCGTGGAACGATGCTTTGCCGCACCGTTATGTCTTTACGGTTTATGCCCTGGATATTGCCGAGCTGCCTTTGGAAGGTCGCTTCAATGGCCAGGACGTGTTGCGCGCCATGGAAGGTCATATTCTGGGTCGTGCATCCCTGACCGGTATGTATACCCTGAATCCCCGTTTGATCCAGCAATCCTGATTCCCCAGGGCGGACTGTTTGAGTTTTTTTCATATTCTCTTGAGTCCGCCTGCCGCCGCCTTACTTATTTCCATGTTTTTTGGGGTTTCTGCCACCAGAGACGTTTGTCTCGGTGGTTTGACGCGCTTCCGCGCTAAAATGTTGCTTTCTTAGTTTGCTACCACTTTATCCTTAGGAACCCTCATGTTTGACCGTTCTGCGACTCTTGACAAAGTTGACCCCGATCTTTGGGCTGCGATTCAAAGCGAAGATGTGCGCCAGGAGCAGCACATCGAGCTGATCGCCTCGGAAAACTACACCAGCCCCGCCGTGATGCAGGCCCAGGGCACACAACTGACCAACAAATACGCGGAAGGTTATCCTGGCAAGCGCTACTACGGCGGTTGCGAGTTCGTGGACGTGGTCGAGCAACTGGCTATTGACCGTCTGAAAGAGCTGTTCGGTGCAGAAGCCGCCAACGTGCAGCCCAACTCCGGTTCGCAAGCCAACCAGGGCGTGTACATGGCTGTCCTCAAGCCCGGTGATACCGTTCTGGGCATGAGCCTGGCAGAAGGTGGTCACTTGACCCACGGTTCCCCCGTGAACGCATCGGGCAAGCTGTACAACTTCGTATCCTACGGTCTGGACGAGAACGAAGAGCTGGACTACGACGAGCTGGAGCGCCTGGCCAAAGAGCACAAGCCCAAGCTGATCGTGGGTGGTGCTTCGGCTTACGCCCTGCGCATCGACTTCGAACGCATGGCTCGTATTGCTCATGAAAACGGCGCCTTGCTGATGATCGACATTGCCCACTACGCCGGTCTGGTTGCTGGTGGTGCTTACCCCAACCCCGTGCCTCACGCTGACTTTGTGACTTCTACGACTCACAAGTCCCTGCGTGGTCCTCGTGGTGGCGTCATCATGATGAAGGCCGAACACGAAAAAGCCATCAACTCGGCTATTTTCCCCGGCATTCAAGGTGGTCCACTGATCCACGTGATCGCTGGTAAGGCTGTTGCGTTCAAGGAAGCTCTGGCTCCCGAGTTCAAGACCTACGCTGCTCAAGTTGTGAAGAACGCTGACGTTCTGGCCCGCACTCTGGTTGAGCGCGGTCTGCGTATCGTGTCCGGTCGCACCGAAAGCCACGTCATGCTGGTAGACCTGCGTCCCAAGGGCATCACCGGTAAAGTGGCTGAAGAAGCACTGGGCAAGGCTCACATCACGGTCAACAAGAACGCCATTCCTAACGACCCCGAGAAGCCATTTGTCACCAGCGGCGTGCGTTTGGGTACTCCTGCCATGACCACTCGCGGCTTTAAAGAAGCCGAAGCGGAATTGACGGCGCACCTGATTGCTGATGTACTGGACAACCCTCACGACGAAGCCGTTTTGGCGGACGTTCGTCGCCGTGTACACGAGCTGACTGCCAAGTTGCCCGTTTACTCCTCCAAGTAATCCAGCCGGAGCGGGCCGTGAGGCCCGCGATCTTGAATGAAGTGTCCGTTCTGCCACCATGCCGATACCCAGGTGATCGACTCTCGAATCACCGAAGAAGGCGACGCCATACGGCGACGTCGTAAATGCTCGGCCTGTGAACGGCGCTTCACGACTTACGAGCGTGCCGAGCTGAGCCTGCCGGTTGTGGCCAAGCGCAATGGCACTCGTATGGATTTTGATCCCGCACGTTTGCGGGCGAGCATGGGCGTTGCACTGCGCAAGCGTTCCATCCCCATGGCTCAGGTCGATGCCGCTGTACAGCGTATCGAAGAAAAACTTCAACTGACTGGCGAGCGCGAAGTCTCCTCCGAGACCATAGGCGAGCTGGTCATGGCCGAGCTCAAGCAGTTGGACCAGGTGGCCTATGTGCGCTTTGCCTCGGTCTACAAGAGCTTTAAAGACATCCGCGAGTTCGTAGAGGCGATCGACGAAATGAACGATCCCGACCGCGGCTAAGGCTATGGTCGAGCAAGAAGACGTCATCTGGATGCGGCAAGCCCTGGAGCTGGCCGAGAAATCCCTTTATATCAGTGCCCCCAACCCGCGAGTCGCCTGCCTGATCGTGCGCGATGGCCAATTATTGGCTTCGGGTTCAACACAGCAAGCGGGTGGCCCTCACGCCGAAGTGATGGCCTTGCGCCAAGCCAAAGAGCGCGGCGTCAGTGTGGCCGGTGCGACCTTTTACGTCACCCTGGAGCCTTGCAGTCACCACGGGCGAACCCCTCCTTGTGCCGATGCGCTGATCAAAGCAGGCGCTGGGCGTGTTGTCTTTTCCATGTACGACCCCAACCCCTTGGTGGCTGGCAACGGCGTCTCACGCTTGCGTCAGGCGGGTATTACCGTAGATGGCCCCTTGTGCGTAGAGCAGGCGCTGGCGATCAACGCCGGTTTCTTTGCCCGCATGACACGTGGGCGTCCCTGGTTGTGGATGAAGATGGCCGCTTCGCTGGATGGCCGCAGTGCCTTGCCGGACGGTCGCTCTCAGTGGATTACCGGGCCGCAGGCTCGTGACGACGGTCACCACTGGCGCGCTCGCAGTTGCGTCGTGCTGACAGGCATCGGAACCGTGCATGCCGATAATCCCTTAATGAATGTGCGTGCGGTTTCTACGCCGCGTCCCCCGATCAAGGCTGTGCTGGATACTCATTTACGCATGGACCCGAAAGCTGCCTTGCTGGACGGCACGCCGTGCTGGGTATTCAGTCACCGTCGTGATCCCGAGCTGGAGGCGGAGCTGGCAGATCGAAATGCACAGGTTATTCCCATGCCCTTGTACGAAGGTCAGGTGGATGTCCGTGCCGTTCTGGACTGGATGACAGATCAACAGATCAATGAAGTCCATGCAGAAGCCGGTGCTCGCCTTTCCGGTGCCTTGATTGATGCGGGTGTAGTGGATCAATTACTGATGTACCTGGCCCCCAAGATCCTGGGGCAGGGGCGAGGCGTGGCCGATATTACCGAACTGGCCGGGCTGGATGATGTAGAGCCGTTTGAATTTACCGATGTGCGCTTGCTGGGTGCCGACCTGCGCGTCCTGGCGCGCCAGCGCGATCATTGGGAAGCCTTGCTGCGAGCGGTGGGTGGAGCTTATCCGCCGGACTCGGAATAAGTTGTTTGTACGCTTTACTGTTTAGTTGCTACTAATTAGCCGAAGAAAGAATTTGAGCACTTGCGTTACAAGGATAAGTGCTGCTATTATTATGGACTTGGCGTTAGCAGCTTCAAATTGCTTGGCCAAAAGAACAGTTAGGACAGGTGGCCGAGTGGTTGAAGGCGCACGCCTGGAAAGCGTGTATACGTTTATAGCGTATCGGGGGTTCGAATCCCCCTCTGTCCGCCAGAATTCAAAAGCCCTCGCACAGCAATGTGCGGGGGCTTTTTTCTTGGCTGCGTTTTACAGAGTCGGTGAAATTAATAATTCATTTTTAGTCAGGCTCTGCGTCGTCGTTGCAAAAAAGGTCGCTGACTGGGAACCGCGCAAGATCAGCGCAGGCCTTGAGAGTCTTGCCTTTGCTTATCTCGCCATTTTGAGGGAGGAAGTGTTTCGTGTTGCCGCCAGGCGGCGCGAAATGATTGCAAGCTGGCAAAACCACAATGCTCGGCAATTCGCTCAATAGACCAGTCGGTATCCATGAATAATTGGCGCGATCTGTCCAGCCGCATGGTTTGTTGGTACTGCTTCAGACTGATGCCGCATTCTTTCATGAACAGGCGGCTCAGATGCCTGTAGCTGACTGAAAATTGTGCTGATAAGGATTCGTTGAGCGGGGTTTGAACCGTCTGTTGTGCCAACCAGTCTTGCACTTCATGAATCAAGGGATGTTGGTGATTGCGATAACTCAGATGGACGCTTAACTGCGGGTCTGCTTCCAGACGACGAAACTGAATCAGATTTTCGCGCGCGATGCGTGCGCTGACTGCGCTGCCGAAATACTGAGTGATCAAGTGCAATGCCAGATCTATTCCTGCAGAAACGCCAGCTGAGGTATAGATAGGACCATCCTGCACAAGGATGCGTTTGCTGATAACCCGTGCTTGTGGCGCAAGTTGTTGCAGGGTCTTGAGGTGATTGTGATGTGTCGTGCAGAGGCGACCATCCAGCAGTCCTGCTTGTGCCAGCAGCACAGCGCCTGTGCAAACGCTGGCGATCACTATTCCCGACGGTAGCTTGCCCCCGATATCACGTAGCCATTGCGTCACTTGTTGCTGTGCCGGCGTTGCGGGGAGTTCGACCTGGATTTTGCTTCCGACTACGACAACGACATCTCCTGCAGTCAGACGCTTGGGGAGGGGGGCAATCGCGCTTAGAAAAATCCCCTGGTAGCTTTTTATGTGGGACTCCGGCCCGACACACTGGATCTTGATGTCGGCTATATCCAGTTCTGTTAGAGAAGCAAAAATCTGCATAGGCCCTCCCAGATCCAGGATGTGCATCTGGGGAAGGACGACAAAGAAAATCCGTTTCATGTGTTATTCGGATGAGTCATTGATTTGATTTAGCGATGTTATCGCTTTTTATTCCTTTTTCTTAATGGTGTTTTCTTTTCTATTTATGTCCTGAAACGGTCTGGAGCCTGGAGGGGCGAGAACTTACGATAAACAAGAAATTTTTACATCGAAAGGATTTGTCCTCGTGGCGGAAGAATCAAGGGTCATTGAGCTTTATTGGAATCCCGCTTTTACGGGATCAATGGGCTCGGGGGTGCTGGAGCTTATCAATATGACGGTCGCTGATAAGGGCACGCTGGGGTTTGCCTCTGAGCTGTCGGGAGAGCAGGCGCATCTGTTCCTGGACGCCCTGAACCGCAAAGTGGCAGACGGCGATACGCAAGCCTTGTATGCCAGCTATGCCGGTCAACCCGCTTTCTTTGTGATGATGAATTTGAGTGGCATGCCCAATTGCCGACACAGTGCTGAACTCGCCAAGGCGGTCGTGGCGCCGGGGTTTCGTGGACAAGGTTTACCGAAACATGCCTTGCGAGCCTTGATCTGTCGAGCCAGGGAGTTGGGCATCGAGCAGTTTGTTCTGGATGTGCGCGAGGGGTCTCGGGCACATCGGTTATGGACTCGATATGGTTTTCAGACTTGGGGAATTCTTCCGGACTATGCCCGCGTGGCAGGACAGGTTTTCGCGGGTCACTACATGTCGCAATCCATAGAAGTGCTGGCCCAACGCCTGGGAATTTAGGAATTCTTCAAAAGGATCTTGTAAATGTTGAGTAAGTCAGAATTTAAAAATGAGCTTGAAAGTACATTGCATGGCCATCTTACATTGGCGCATCCTATCTTTATTGAATTGCTCAATACGCAGCAACCTAATAAGGAGTTGCTGAAACAGGTGGCCTTGCAAGGTTATCAATTGACCAAGCATTTCCTGCATTATGTGGAGCACCTTTTTTTCTATTGTCCAGTTCCTAAATTCAAGAGGGCTTTGCTGGTTAATGTGTATGAAGAAGAGACGGGTCGCCTTTCCCAGACAGACAACCATGTCGTTTTGATGCAGAACTTTATTCGTGCCCTGGGAATTAGTGATGAAGAGCGCGACGCCGCTACCCCTTTGCCCGCCACACAAGAACTGATTGATTATCGACTGAAAGCGGTCGAGGATCCGCAGCGCTACCACGTGGGCGCGGCGGCGGTCATGATCGCCAGCGAAGGCCAGAACCTGGAGACCAAGGCAGGTGAGGCCCGCCACACCTTGCTGGGAGAAGTTTACGGCTTGCAGGAAAAAGATCTTTTGTTCTTTTCCGTGCACCAGGAAGAGGATGTGGGGCATGTCATGCAGGGGCTGAATTTGGTGACCGAGCTCTGTAACACTGAAAAGTTGCAGAAAGAGGCGCTGGAGGCCGTGGACCATACCTGCACCTTGTTCTGGAACATGTATGACAACTTGCATCGAGAGTACTGCCAGCCAAGCCCCGTTCGTCTAAGTTGATTCGGTGCGCCATTGAAAATCTGAGGTGGATGTTGCTTCATGCAAAACAAGAATGTTGTCCGCTCTCTGGTCGGGCTGGGTTTTCTGGCCATGTTTCTCTCGAGCGCGTTCAAAGGGGTTTTCCAGGTTTATTTCAATGACCTGGCTCTGTCTTTTGAGCGCGGCCGATCAGATTTCGGTTTTGTGGGCGGGGTGTTCCTTTTGGTATCCGGGCTGGCATCGCCGATGGTCGGTGCCTTGTCGGATCGCTTTGGGCCCATCTGGACCGTCTTGATCGGCAGTGTGCTTGGAGGGGGAGCATTCCTTTTGCTTGGCCTTCTACCTCATCAGTACTGGCTTTTTGTCATCTTGTATGGACTTTTGGCGGCGTTTTCTCTGGCGGCGATGACGTTTGTGCCCATGGGCATATTGGTTGACCGATTGTTCGACCAGAGAAATAAAAGCTTCGCGTATGCCTTGATCACTAATGGCACGGCAATTGGATTCATTGTCCTTTCTCCATTCTGGTTGTGGTTGCAAGCCCATTTCGAATGGCAGCAGGTCTTTTTTGTTGTTGGTCTGCTGTTCCTGGGGCCTTTGGCCTTGCTGTTCTGGCTGGGGGCACGAGTGCCTTTGCCTGCGAAAGAGTCTGTCGGACATATTCAGGAGAAACGCGTTGGCACTTGGCCTGTTGTGTTGCGCGATCCTGGCTTTTACGTGCTTGCCTTTGGTTTCTTCGGCTGTGGGGCGTCGATGGCGTTCATTGACGTTCATCTGGTGCCTTTATGGCGCGATGCCGGGGTCAGCCGCGCCAGCATGGGGATGAGTTTGAGCCTGTTTGGCGTGCTGGAAATGATTAGCGGTTTAGCGGCTGGCTGGTTGGCGCTGCGCTTCTCCCAGCATCGGCTGCTGGCGGCATTCTACGTACTACGCTGTCTGGCCATGAGCTTGTTATTGGCTCCCTCCGGGATAGTGACGACCTATGTATTTGCGGCTGTATTTGGGGCCAGTTATCTCGGAACAGTCATATTGACCTCAGCGATCTGTCTGGATCGCTATGGAGGCGCCGTCAAGGGACAGGTATTTGGCATGCTTTTTCTGGTTCATCAGATCGGCGCTTTTGGGTCTGCTCAATTAGGTGCTTACGGCTATGACCGTTTGGGTAGCTATCAGGCCACAGTCATGGTCCTGGCCATGCTGACCGCGATTGCCGGTATTTCTTCACTCTTTCTGTCGTCTGTTGCTTTTCGACGGACTCAATCTGAATTCAACTGAGATCTCCATGATGTTCAATGACCAAGGTGCTACTCAAATGCTCAGGATTGGACAGGGTATCGATGTCTCTGACAGCTTTTGCGAGCCGCTTGCACTGACCTCTGCCTATTGCTTCAGTTCAGCCAGTGAGGCAGCCGCTCGTTTTGGCGGGACGGAGCCGGGCAATGTTTATAGTCGATTTACCAATCCAACAGTAAAGACGTTCGAGCAGCGGGTTGCCTTCCTGGAGGAGGCTGAAGCGGCGGTGGCCTTTGCATCCGGCATGGCTGCATTGTCAGCGGTGGTGATGGCGTTTGCCGCGAGTGGTCGCAACATCGTGTGCGCACGTGATGTGTTTGGCACGACTCTGACGATGTTGCGTCAGCACTTTTCCCCTTATGGAGTGGAGGTGCGCGTCGTTGGCATGTTGGATTACGACGCTTGGGAAAAGGCGATCGATAGTGCTACATGCTTGGTTATTGTTGAAACTCCAGCAAATCCGATGCAGCAGGTTGCCGATATTGCCCGGCTGTCACGCATGGCTCATGCCCATGGCGCATTGCTTCTGGTAGACAGCACCATGCTGACGCCTGTTTTGCAGCGGCCATTAAGGCAAGGTGCGGATCTGGTATTGCATTCTGCCGGTAAGTATATGGATGGCCAAGGTCGGTGCATTGCCGGTGTAGTCGGTGGGGCCGAGGCATTGATGAAGCCACTGCGGGCGGTGTTGCGTTCGCAAGGAGCCTGTCTGAGCCCCATGAATGCCTGGTTACTGCTCAAGAGTCTTGAGACGCTTGAGCTGCGCATGCAGCATATCAGTGCCAGCGCACTGTCGATAGCGCATTGGCTGGATAAGCATCCGAATGTCGGTTCGGTGTTTTACTCGGGCCTGGAGTCGCATCCCTGCCATGAAATCGCTTGCGCGCAGCAGGCCGGCTTTGGAGGGGTGGTCAGCTTTGAAGTGGGCACGAGCCAAAAAGAGGCTTGGGCTTTCATGGACGCTTTGCAGCTGATTTCAATTGCCACCAATATTGGAGATACACGCAGCATGGTCACGCACCCGGCATCAACGACACATGGACGCTGGTCGCCGGAGGATCGCATGCACTGCGGGATTGGGGACAATCTTGTGCGCTTGTCTGTGGGCTTGGAGTCACTTGCCAACTTGCAGCAGGATATTGATCTGGCACTCCAGATTGCCCTTGCTCAGAAGGATCAGAGTATGCGGGGCTACTCCTTGCTTGAGACGCTGGAATGAGGGGGACAGATGTTTTTGACGTTGTTGTTTTCTGTCGTACTGACTTTCCATGCGCTGGTGCTGTCAGATAGCGGGCGACGCTCCAGGCAATGGTTTCGGTATCTTGTTATCAGCTTGATGGCTCTGTTGCTGAGCTTGCCGATTGATTTTGCCACCCTGAGCGACCGCCGGATTGACGGCCTCGCCTTTGGTGGCTTATGCGGTTGATGGCTGAGGGGGCCTGGTACCGGATAAGCCCATTGGTTTCAGCTTGTCCGGTACCAATTCCACTGGGACATCAGACCAGGCAGGATTAAGGTAGCAGGCTCAGGCGGTCGACTTCAAATTCGGTTTTGCGCAGGCCTTTGTCGAACTCGCCCGTCAGCTCCACTTTCTGTTCGGCGCTGATGGTTTGACCAGCCGGAAAGTCCTTGTTGTCGATCTCTACCGTGATACGGCCGGTGGCATCTTCAAAAATATAGCGCTCATCACCTTCAAACGACACCAGACGGCCTTGCAAACGCGCGATTTGATCGTCGCGGCCGGTTTCCAGGAGCTGCTTGACGGTCATGAGCGGCACATTGTTAGGGCCAGAGTAGGAGCCGGCAGCCGTGGCGGCTTGAGGTGCATTGCTTGGGCCTGTGTAGTTGGCTGGTTGCGCGAGGGCAGCGGTGGCGCTCAGCGCCAGTACGGCGGCAAGAGTGGGTAAAGTGAATCGCATGATTGGGTTTCCTGTATCGGGTTATCGGGTCAATGTTCCGCCGATTGCGGAATGGTTTTATTAGACCCCCCGAACCTGAAGGCAATCTTAAGATAAGTAATTGGGTGGGAAATCCAGCACGACACTCAGACCCTGGCCGTCCAGCCCCTCTTCAAAGGAAAGCGTGGCCTCGTGCAAGGCCGCGATGCGGGCCACGATGGACAAACCCAGTCCGTTGCCTGTTTGGCCGGTTCCCAATACGCGAAAGAAGCGTTCTCCCAGTCTGGGCCGTTGTTCGGGGGGGACGCCAGGCCCATTGTCTCGGACCGCAAGGCGTACACCGCCATCGTGTCTGCGTGTTGTTTCGACCCGTACTCGGACGCCTGCGCCGCCGTAGCGAATGGCATTGCCAATCAGGTTACGTAAAGCGCTGTTTAACAGCACTGGCGCCGCCTGTATGCTTGTGACGGCCAGGGCTCTTTCCATGTTGATGGATGTCGAAGGCAGGGATGGAATCAGACTGTCCAGGACCTGATTCAGGTCTACGGTTTCACGCTTCAAGGGTTCGGCCTGCGGCTCCAGTCGCGTCAGGGCGAGCAGGCTTTCTACCAGGGCGGTACAACGGTCCAGGTCTGCGCGTAATTGCTGCAGATGGGCGTCAGGCAGTTGCAGCTCGCGCTCAATTAGTTGAACGCGCATGCGCAGCCCGGCCAAGGGCGTACGCAGTTCGTGTGCGGCATCGGACGTAAAGCGCCGTTCACTTTCCAGTGCTGAAGACAAGCGTGCCATGAGCGCATTCAATGCATCCAGCATGGGTTGCAGCTCGCGTGGGGGATTTCCGCCTTCTACAGGAGTGAGGTCATCGGGCGATTTGGAATTGATGCGTTTAGCCGTGTCCTCCAAAGGACGCATCAGGCGTCGGATCAGGAACCAGCTGGACAGACCCAGCAGCGCCAGTAGCCCCACTGCGGGCCAAACCAGGTTCTCGGCCATGTCTTCAAGCAGCTCCAGGCGTTCTTCCATAGGCTGGCCGACCTGGGCTGTGACCCCTCCGGCTCCGGGGCGGACGTAAACCCGCCAGAGTTCGTCATCAACCCAGACAGTGGTGATTTGCTTGCGTTTCGCCTGGGGGATAAAAGCCGTTTTGGGAGTGTCGTCGCCGCGCAGCAGTACCCGGCCATCTGCGGCCACGAGCTGGTAATACATGCGCAGCTTGAGAGCCGCGTCACGGTTCAGTCGTGTGTCTGTAGTATTGGCAGAAGCCTGCGCCTCTTGCGGGTCCAGCATCAGTACCAGACGCGCCCCTTCTTCAAGGGCATCATCAAGCACATCGCCGGTTGCGTGCCAGGCCACTCCGACTACGATGGCCAGGCTGACCAGCCACAGCCCAATACTGGTGCCCATGACGGTAAGCAGCAGACGACGTCGTAAGGACCAGCCTTTCGTGCGTGACACCGGGGACTTGGCGGTAGAGCGGATACGCGTTAGTTTCTGGGGCAGGTTTTTCATGCGGGTGCCAGAACGTAGCCTTGATTACGTACGGTGACGATGAAGTCACTGCCCAATTTCTTGCGCAGATTGTAGATGTGTACTTCGATAGCGTTGCTCTCCACTTCTTCGCTCCAGCCATAAAGGGCTTCTTCAAGCTGGGCACGACTCAGAATATGGGTGGGATGGTGCATCAAGGCTTGCAGAACAGCGAATTCGCGTGCTGTTACGGCCACAGGCTTGTCGTTCAAGGTGACGCGCTTGGCTGTCGGGTCAATGGCGACGGGACCGTGACGCCATTGGGGAGAGGCTTGGGCGGCACTGCGGCGCAAGGCTGCACGTACGCGCGCGGACAGCTCTTCAAGATCAAACGGTTTGACCAGATAGTCGTCCGCGCCCAGATCCAGGCCCTGTACCCGGTCAGCCAAGGTATCGCGTGCAGTGATCACAATGACGGGCACTTGTGCGTGAGATCCGCTGGCTCCTCGCAGACTGCGTAAAACCGCATCGCCATCCACACCGGGCAAGCCCCGATCCAGCAAGATGCACTGATAGGTATGAGTGGCCAGGGCTGTGGCAACTTGATCGCCACGTTGCAACCAGTCCACAGCGTAGCCGTCCAGATGCAGCCAGGACTGCAAGGAACTGCCCAGCGAAGGAACATCTTCGATTAAGAGAATACGCATGTGCAAAGCCTGGCAGGGAAAGATGAAGGGAAACTGATGTTGCGGCGGGGTATGAGGTAAAGCAGGGGCAAGCCCCTACCTTGTTTGTATAGCGACTGTGTGTTTTTGAAAAGCGCAGCGAGGTGTTTTCCGTTCTGATTGGCGCGCTAGATGCTGCGCTGTTGTACCCGTGCAGACAGCTCCTGCGCCGTCTCCTTGCGCTCGCTATATCGATCCACCAGATACTGCGCACAGTCACGCGTCAGCAAGGTGAACTTCATCAGTTCCTCCATCACATCCACCACGCGCTCGTAGTAGGACGAAGGTTTCATGCGGCCTTCTTCGTCAAATTCCAGAAAGGCTTTGGCAACCGAAGACTGGTTGGGGATAGTGATCAGGCGCATCCAGCGGCCCAGAACCCGCATCTGGTTCAAGGCGTTAAAGGATTGCGAGCCGCCTGACACTTGCATCACGGCCAGTGTTTTGCCTTGTGTTGGGCGTACAGCACCGATGCTTAACGGTATCCAGTCAATTTGTGCTTTCAGAACGCTGCTCATGGCACCGTGGCGCTCGGGCGATGTCCAGACCATGCCTTCGGCCCACTGCACGAGTTGGCGCAACTCCTGCACTTTCGGGTGGTCGTCTGCTGCACCGTCGGGCAAGGGCAGGCCTTGCGGGTCGAAAATTCTGGTTTCTGCACCCATTGCTTCCAGCAGCCGTGCTGCTTCTTGCGTCAGAAAGCGGCTGTAGGAGCGTTCTCTCAGGGAACCATATAAAAGCAGAATTCGAGGTGGGTGTGTGGCGCGTGCTTGAGGCAGCAGTTCTGCCATATCTGGAGTGTTAAATGCGTGCTCGTCCAGATTGGGTAAATCAGGCTTGCTCAATTCTTTGTCCTTTTTCATCAATAACGGCTTGGCCGTCTTCTTTCCGGAAGGCACCTTGTTGTGCTTGGGGAAGTATCTCCAGCACCTGTTCCGAGGGACGACACAAGCGCGTTCCCAATGGGGTGACAACAATAGGGCGGTTGAGCAGAATCGGGTGCTGCAACATGAAATCAATCAGCTGTTCATCGCTCCATTTCGGGTCGCCGAGCCCGAGTTCTTCATAGGGCGTACCTTTCTGTCGCAAGACTTCACGCACGCTCAGTCCACAGTTTGCGATCAACTTAGTCAGCGTGCTGCGGTCCGGCGGTGTTTGCAGATACTCGATGATGGTGGGTTCTTGTCCGCTATTGCGGATCAGGCCCAAGGTGTTGCGCGAAGTGCCGCAGGCGGGGTTGTGATAGATGATGATGTCTGTCATGGCGCGATCTTGATATCAGGGTTTAGTGGGCGATACCCAGTCGCAGCGCCAAGGCTGCCAGGGTGATCAGCAAGACGGGTGTGGTCAGGATGGCTCCCACTTTGAAGTAGTAGCCCCAGCTGATTTTTGTGCCTTTCTGGGCCAGGACATGCAGCCACAGCAAGGTAGCCAGACTGCCTATAGGTGTGAATTTCGGGCCCAGATCGCTGCCAATGACGTTGGCGTAAATCATGGCTTCCTTGACGATGCCCTCGGCGCTGGAAGCGTCAATGGACAGGGCGGTGACAAGGACCGTGGGCATATTGTTCATCACCGAGGACAGCAACGCAGACAGGACGCCGGTACCCATGGCCGCTGCCCACACGCCAGCTTGGGCGAACTGATCCAGCAGTAAACCCAGGTAATCGGTTAGCCCGGCATTGCGCAGGCCGTAAACCACCAGATACATGCCCAGCGAGAACACGACGATTTGCCAGGGGGCGCCACGCAGCACTTTTCGCGTACTGATGACTGTGCCACGGGCGGCAACCGCCAGCAAAATGATGGCGCCTGCTGCGGCAACCGCACTGACGGGGACACCCAGGGGTTCCAGTGCAAAAAAGCCTGTCAGCAATAACGCCAGCACAATCCAGCCAGCCTTGAAACTGGCCATGTCCTTGATAGCCTCAGCAGGCGCTCTTAATTGTTCAAGGCGATAGTGGGCGGGAATGTCGCGACGGAAGTACAGCATCAGAACGACCAGGCTGGCCAGTACAGACACGATGTTGACGGGTGCCATGATGGCGGCGTAGTCCGTGAAGCCCAGTTTGAAGTAGTCGGCAGAGACGATGTTCACCAAATTGGAGACGACCAGCGGCAAGCTGGCTGTGTCCGCAATAAAACCGGCTGCCATGACAAAAGCCAGAGTTGCTGCTGGTGAAAAGCCCAAGGCCAGCAACATGGCCATGACAATCGGCGTCAGAATCAGTGCGGCCCCGTCATTGGCAAACAGGGCAGAGACTGCTGCGCCCAGAATCACGATAAAGGCAAAGAGTTTGCGCCCGTTGCCGGCTCCCCAACGGGCGACATGCAGGGCGGCCCATTCAAAAAAACCTGCCTCGTCCAATATCAGGCTGATGATGATAATGGCGACAAATGTGGCGGTGGCGTTCCAGACGATATTCCAGACCAGGGCCAGGTCAGTCCATTGCACGACGCCAGACAGCAAGGCAGCAACTGCACCTAAAGAGGCACTCCAACCAATGCCCAAACCTTTGGGCTGCCAGATCACCAGGGTTAAGGTAGCGATAAAAATGAGTACAGCAAGAAGCATGACGGAGTGCTCTGATCAGGGGGATAGCCAGCAAGGCAGTTAAGTTCCGAGTGGTTTTTGCAGGACGTGGATATCAAGTGTTCGGCGCTCTAGCAGTTCTGACACAGGTCTTGCGTTGGGAGGCAGGTTTGACCCTGACAGCAATTCTCGGTCAGATAAGTAAGCAGATTGTTCATGGCGGGAAAGGTGGCGCTGTAGAGCAGATTGCGACCTTGCCGCTCGGCGTGGATCAGCCCGGCGTTGCTAAGCTCCTTTAAATGAAAGGACAGGGCGTTGGGGGCAATACCTAGCTGCTCAGCCAGAGAGCCGGGTGTCAGTCCGGTGGGCCCGGCAACAACGAGTGCGCGGAAAACCCGTAGGCGGGCTTCGTGGGCCAAAGCGGCCAGGGAGCGGATAACTTGAGATTCTTCCATAGAGTAATAATACAATAATTCAAGGATTATTGAATAGTTTGATGTTTCCCATAGAGAGCTTTGAATGACAAGATTCGCGTGTGACGTTTTATTGATTTGTCAGGCATTGTGAAACTCGTGGTTTGCGACAGCAGATCCTTCTGGAACCGGGAACAGGGCCGATGCCAATTTGCTATCCTCTAAGACAATATTCGCCCGTCCTTGTTATTCTCAGCCCGCCTGGCAAGTGGAATCTCGGACTACACCCCCCAAGATTGCCTATGAAAATCCCATTTCTGAGCCACCATCAGTTTGGCCGCCGCATTGCTCAAGCACGTCTTTTTGGCCTTGTTGCTCTGTTGATGTTGTTGGCGGCGCTTCCCCAAACAGGCTATGGCAAAGAGCCGCCATTGACGGTCGGCGTATTGGTCTCGCCACCATTCGTAATGAAAAGTGATGGTGCTTTCACCGGATTGGCTATCGACTTATGGGAAGATTTGGCAGCAGAAAAGCAGTGGGTATTTGAATATAAGGAATACGGCACGTTTCGGGATTTGCTCAGTGCCACAGAGTCGGGTTCTCTTGATGTTGCCATGACTAATCTGACTATCACGCAGCAACGCGCGTTGAAGGTGGATTTCACCCAGCCCTGGTTTGATGGTGGTATGCGCCTGATGGTCAGTTCCGATCAAGGAACTGGTTTTCAAAGTGTTCTCAAGGGTTTGGCGCAGGCCGGTTTTATTACGGCGTATGCATGGATCGCTTTTGTCATTTTGTTTGCCACTGTTGTTTTGACCTTGTTTGACCGGCGGTTTGACCAATCCTTCCCTGCTCGCTGGCGCGATGGCGTGGCAGAGAGTTTCTATACCGTGATGTCTGTTGTGACTTCGGGGCGTGCGCCGGCCAGAAAGAATCTTTTTGGCTGGTTAGGACGTATCTGGCAGGGCTTGTGGCTGGTGTGTGGGGTGGGCATCTTGGCCTTTGTAACGTCCTCTGTCACCAGCGTGATGACAACGCTGGCTATCTCAAACCAGATCAATAGTGTGGACGATTTGAAGGGGCGACCAGTAGGCGTGCTGATCGGGACCGTAGAAGAGGACTATGCCCGCAAGCAGGGACTTGCCATGCGCAGTTATGCCAGTTTGGACAAAGCCACGGCAGCTTTGGACAATGGCGATGTTGTGGCCGTGATTGCCGACGCTCCGGTACTGGAGTACTACGTGTATTCCAACCCTGGCTTGCCGGTGAAGGTAGTGGGGCGACTGTTCGAGCGTGACAAGTATGGGTTTGCCTTGCCACTGCAAAGTGAGCTATCCCGAGAAGTAACTTTGGCTGTGCTAGGGGCCGTGGATGAAGGCAAGGTGGAGGCCTTCAAGACCAAGTATTTTGGCTTGGGACAGTAGTAGCCAGGCTTATTGGCTTGGGTTCATCTTTGAGGGCTCAAGCTGCTCACTTAACCAGTCGGCAAATACTTCCGCACGCGGGTTTTGATCCAAAGCCTGGGGAGAGAGCAGGTAGTACGCCGAGCCGTCCGCAATGAATCCTTGCGGGGCAATGAGCTGCCCGCTTTGCAGTTCATCTTGCACCATCAGGCGCGACACAATACTCATGCCTTGTCCGGACAAGGCAGCCTGGATACATAAATAAAAATGCTCTAGTTCCAGCTTGTTGGCAGAGCGTATGACTTGGCCGCTAAGTCGCGCCCAGGTGGCCCAAGCTTGCGGACGGGAGCTGCTTTGTATCAGCACCTGTTTGGCCGTGTCCTGGGTGTGGAGATAGTGAGGCTGGCAGACCGGCCCTATCATTTCTTCGCACAATTTCAGGCCGCAGACCGAGTCTGCCCAATGAAAGTCGTCACGGCGTATGGCCAGATCCACTCCCATTTGAGCAAAGTTCACTGGCCCCCCGGCTGTAATCAGATGCACGGTGATATTAGGGTGCAGAGTGTGAAAATCCCCCAGTCGGGGTATCAACCATTTCATCGCAATGGTGGGCTCGCAGGAAACGACCAGCGCATGTTCACGCTGTGTCTGCTGCAACTGATACACCACGTCTTCCAAGCGCTCGAACATGGGCGCGGTCACATGCAAAAGCTGGCGGCCTGCCTGTGTCAGAAATACAGCTCGATTGCGCCGTTCAAACAGTTCTACCCCCAAAGACTCTTCCAGCGCCCGAATCTGGCGACTGACCGCGCCGTGAGTGACATGCAGCAGCTGGGCTGCCTGCACAAAGCTGCCTGCCTTGGCGGCCGTGTCGAAGTAGCGGAAGGCCGTGAGATTGGGGATTTGCATGGTCGATGAAAACTCACAGAAATAGCGCAGGAATTATCGTTTTTAAATTAGCACAGGATTATCAATAATGAAATCCTGAGAGCGAATATTAAAACAAGAAAACGATAGAAGTTTTGGAGGGTTTTTCTTGGGTTTTGAAAATCTGGATTGGTCCCGTTGAGAATAGCAAAAACTATATAAATTCGATGAATACATAGCTCACCAGGAAGGGTTTTCACATTCTGACTGGAGCGGTCTTTGCAGACTGGTAGATCGTCCGCGAAGGAACGATCTCATTCCTAGAGTGTAGGACTGGCTCTGTGGTTTGGCTGCCTTTGACCTAGCTTGTCACACCGATTTCATCAAACTTAGGCTTTTTAAAAATGCATGAACTGTTGGCCGTTGCCACTATCACTATCCTGGCCGTGATCAGCCCAGGCCCCGACTTTGCCATGGTCACTCGTAATGGCTATTCCTTTGGCCGCAAGATTGGCCTGATTTCGGCTCTGGGTATTGCTGCCGGGGTGCAGGTGCACGTGGTCTACACGGTGCTGGGCGTTGCAATTCTGATTACTCAGTCTCCCACCTTGTTTCTGGTGATGAAAGTGGTGGGGGCAGCGTACTTGATGTACTTGGGCTATCAGTCTTTCTGTAATCGCACTGTTTTGAATACGGACGGTGAGGCGGGAAATATGCCCAGCGCCTGGCAAGCTTTTGGCATGGGGTTTTTGACCAATGCCTTGAATCCCAAAACCATGTTGTTTGTGGTGGCCACCTTTACGCAGCTGGTGCAGCCGGATGCATCGTTCTGGCTGAATTTCGCTTATGGGTTTTTCATGTCTTTTGCCCATTGGGTCTGGTTCAGCATTGTGGCGCTGGTGTTCTCAAACAAGCGCTTGCGGGCAGCCATGCTGGCCCGGCAAAGATTGCTGGACAGGGTGATAGGCGTGGCCTTGTTCAGCTTGGGCGCTTCGCTGCTATTTGCCAACTCGGTGTCTTAGGGCGGCCATGCGGGAGCAGGTGCTGTGCACAGGCGATTTGTACTGCCTGATTATTGAAGTGATTAATAAATTGGTTTGAATTAAATTCAGAATTTAATTGAGTATTTTATTTTTAATTTGATTTTGAATTATATTTGTATGGCTATTAATAATAAAAATATAAAAGTATGGAAAAGAATGTGAGTTAAATTCTTTAAAAGAATGTCTGTTATCTTCTGTCATTTATTGACGGCGCTCTGGGTATGGTTGTTACGTTGCCGTTTCAGGTTTCGCACACTACTTGTAGAGAGGGAGACAAGAATGACTTGCCATCATATAAACGCAAAAGCGCTGGCTGCGTCTGGCCTGGCTTTATTCGCAGCGGTTCAGAGCAGTGTTATGGCTCAAAGCCCGGAGCCCCGGCTGGATACCAGCCAGCTGTATGCAGACGTGCATTTCCACGCTTCCAATTACGCCATGCAAGGTATTTCCTTAAAGGAATATGCAGAGCGCTATATGAGCGCCAATCGCCAGCAAATTGTGCGCTCCACCATCATGCCGATTCCTTTGCAGCAACGCTGGGATGGGTTTGAACAGTACCAGGCACAGTCTGGCGATCAGATGTATGGCCCGAACTACTACATAGGCCCCAAAGCAGACTTGTATTACTACTCTTTTGTGGATGCCATATTTGCGCGCGAGTACGAACGCTTGCCGCCCCAGTATCAGGAAAAGCTGGATGTCATGATTACGGCCTTCAATCCCATGGACGTATATGCCTCGCAACATATCAAGCGTGCGGTGCTCAGTTTTCCAGGCGTGTTTGCCGGGGTGGGAGAGTTCACCATTCACAAGGAGCTGGTGTCCAGCAAGCTGGCTGGTGAAACGGTAGAACAAACCAAGGCCCCCTCTGTGCCGCTACCGCCTGATGCGGGCGATGGCAGCAAGGTATCGCTGTATTCCGAGTCGCTGGAGTATTTGTTCAAGACCATTGAAGAGATTGGTCTGGTCGCGATCTTGCACAATGATATGTACCGGGTAGAGGTCAATTACCAGGGTGAGCTGGAGCATTCCTATCCCGATCAGGACTATGTGGACGGCTTGAAGCACGTGTGCGGACATGCGCCCAAAGCCAAGGTGGTGTGGGCGCATACGGGCCTGGGGCGTTTTGTGAAACCCACCATCGACCACATTACGCGCGTGAAAAAAGTGCTGGATGCCTGCCCCAGCTGGTCTACCGATATTTCCTGGGATCTGGTGCAGGACTATATGTTGAATCCCGAGCCGGGCATGCCCAGTCGCCAGGATTGGCTGAATTTCTTCAATGAATACCAGAACCGGATTCTGTGGGGTTCAGATGTGGTGATTTTTACGCGTAATCGCTTTGAGTCGGCCCCTCCCACGTCAGTGACACCAGGCGGTTTGATGGAGCCGGCTCAGTACCATGCGGACTTGTCCAAGATGAGGGAGTTTCTGGACGAGTTGCCAGTGGCCATAGGCAACAAGATTCGCTATGAAAACTATCTGGGTCTGTTCAATCGTGCCAAGTTCTCTGTGCGGGCCTGGGAGCGCGAGAATGCGGATCTCAATATCTGGGATATTCCTACGCCCGTGCATCCTTGAAGGAGGCATGCTGTTGATATGGGCGATCAGCCATAGATACTGGACTTGATTCTGGCCCTTTCAAAGCCAATGGCAAAGGCAAAAAATAGCCCCCCGACAGTTGGATAACTGTCGGGGGGCTGTTTGCGATTGCGCGTCAAGAAAGCCGAGCTTGGCTCCTTGATTCTGCTGTCAGGCATCTGGCTGGATGCAGCTTGGTTAACCCGCCTTGTTCTGCGCAGCCAGCTTGTTCAGATCCTCCTGAATCAGCTTGCGAATAGCGGTTTTCAAGAGCTTGCCGGTTGCTGTGTGAGGTAGTTCATCCACCACGATCAGTTCATCAGGAATGCTCCATTTGGAGACTTGTTCTGTAAACAGATCAATCATGTCCTGCTTGGTGAAGGTAGCGTCGTCCTGGAGCTGCACCACCAGAACCGGACGCTCGCCCCAGCGCTCGTCGGGCTTGGCTACGACAGCCGCTTCCTTGATCGCCGGATGAGCCTGGGCAATGTTTTCCAGCTCGATGGAGCTGATCCATTCGCCACCGGATTTCACCACATCCTTGGTTCGGTCCACGATCTGGATGAAGCCATCCTGATCAATGGTCACCACGTCGCCCGTATTGAACCAGCCATCTTCTGTATGGGCAGAGGTGTCATTGCTATTGAAGTAAGAACCCGCAATCCATGGACCGCGCACCATCATGGCACCAAACATCTTGCCGTCGCGGGCAATGGGTTGACCGTCGTCGCCATCTACCCGGAACTCGACCCCGAAGAGCGGACGACCTTGCTTGGCAAGCAGCTTGAGTTTCTCGTTGTCAGGCAAGGACTCGTGCTTGGGCAGCAAGGCAGCCGCCAGACCGACCGGGCTGGTCTCCGTCATGCCCCAGGCGTGGCGTACTTTGACGCCCAGTTTCTGGAAGCGGGTAATCATGACCGGAGGCGCAGACGAGCCGCCAATCACCAGGCGTTGCAGGCTGCTGAAGGTTTTGCCATTGGCTTGCATCCAATCGAGCAGGCCTAGCCAGACGGTAGGCACACCGGCTGTCATGGTGACGCCTTCGTTTTCAAACAAGGTATGCAGGCTGGCGCCGTCCAGTTTCGGGCCGGGCAAGACCAGTTTGGCGCCCACCATCAAGGCCGCATAGGGCAGGCCCCAGGCATTGACGTGGAACATGGGCACGATGGGGGTGATGGTGTCGGAGGCAGACAGGCACAGGGCATCGGGCATGCTCAAGGCAAAGGCATGCAAGATAGTGGAGCGATGGCTGTAGAGCACGCCTTTGGGGTTGCCCGTGGTGCCGGAGGTGTAGCACAGGCCGGAGGCCGTGTTTTCATCAAACACTGGCCAGTCGAAATGATCGGATTCAGACGCAATCAGGGTTTCATAGCACTGCAGATTGGGCAGCAAGTCCGACTTGGGCATGTGGGCTTCGTCAGTCATGATGACCACGGCTTTCAGCTTGGACAGCTGATCGGCCAAGGCTTCCAGAATTGGCATGAAGCTCAGGTCGGCAAACAGCACGCTGTCGTCTGCGTGTTCAATGATGTAGCCGATTTGATCCTGAAACAGACGCGGGTTGATGGTGTGACACACCAGGCCCGAGCCCGAAACGCCGTAGTACAACTCCAGGTGACGATAGCCATTCCAGGCCAGGGTTCCGACACGGTCGCCATGTTGCAGGCCCATTTTCTTCAACGCATTGGCCAGTTGCTGGCTGCGTTTGGATAGCTCGGTATAGGTGTACCGGTGAATGTGGCCCTCAACGGTTTGCGAGACGACCTCTCGGTCTGCGTGATAGTTCGCTGCGTGACGCAGTATGGATGATACTAGCAGTGGGGTATTCATCATCATGCCAAGCATGGTCTTCGTCCTCCCTGGGAGTAAATCAAACAGAACTGACGGGCCCTACAACATGGGGATTGGGAGCAGCAGATGGATGAATTTACACCACTGACTGTCATGGCCTCTTCAGGAACAGTAGCCTAAAACTCACAAATACGTCTACGTAGTCGTTTATGTTTGCTTGCGCAATGCCAAGGCTTCTACAAAATCCGGAACCCCGGGAAATTTCTGGACACAATTAATACTCTTTGATTGAAGATTGAAGGGCTTTGAGTACAATCGGCAGCTAATTACAGCTTTTTTAAGACGTAGTGTCGGATTTGCTGTCAATTTGACACGAGTGACGCTGGGCCGAAATGGCCCTGTGCTCGGAGCATCGTTCAATGATCGTGCTAGGTTTGCTGGGCCCATTTCGCTTTATTGTCGATCAGGTGGATCGCACTGCATTGCTTAGCTATGACAAGGTCAAACTGCTGGCTGCGGTGCTGTGCCTGGCGCAAGGCAAGGCGCTGCAGCGCGAGCGGCTGGCACAAATGCTTTGGCCAGATCTGACACGAGACAAGGCACTATCGCGCTTGCGCCACGCGCTGCATGTGTTGCGCAAGGCCCTGGGCGAGCAGGCCGCTTGTCTGGTCGCCAATGCCGAAGGTGCAATGGCGTTCAAGCCTGAAAGCGTGCAAATGGATGTGCTGGAATTTCTGCAGGCCGATGCCGCGCAGAATGCTCGTCTTTCACAGCGCTTGAGCCTGTATGTCGGTCCTTTTCTAGACGCGATTCAATCCCCCGATACTGAAACTTTTATTTCCTGGCGACAAAGCTGGGAAGATCGCCTTGCTTTGGAATTGCTTAGCTTGCGTGCCCGCCTTTTCGAGCAGCTCTTGCAGGCTCGTCAACTGGATCAGGCGCTTGCATTGGCGCAGGAGTGGGTGCAGCAAGCTCCCGAGCAGGAGGTCTATCACCGCCTCTTGATCAGTGTCTTGATGCAAAGAGGGGACAGGCAGGCCGCCTTGCAAGCCTATGCTCATTGCGAGCAGGCTTTGCGTCAGTACCTGGGAGTACGTCCCGATCCTGAAACCCGCCGCCTGGCCCAAGTCCAATGGCCGGTGGCAACAAGCAAGACACCCCCCAAATCCGCCCAGGCTCATCGTACGGTTGCCACGCTGGCCTTGGCACTGTCCTGGCTGCCAGCAGAGGACTCCGAGGCGCATCTGGATGGCGATCTGGTGCCGGATCAAGCCGTGGCGTATCTGGAATCCTGGCACGAGCAATTGCTGGATATTTTGCGTCAGCACGGGGCTTGGTTAAGTCAGTCCAGCGGGTCCACCTTGTTGGCTCATTTTGGCTGGCCACATGCGCAGTCCGAGCCGGTGAATCGGGCGGTTGAACTGGCTTGCGTGATTCGTGCTTTGCGAACGCCGCCGGGGATCAGTATCGGTCAGGTAGTGCATGTGAGCCTGGCCTTGGTGGACGAACAGCAGGTCAATACACATAGCCTGTTTGGGCAGTTGGTCATGCCTTTGGTGTGGAAGGCCAGGCATGGCGAGATTCTGCTGAGCGCGCAGGCCGTTGCTCGTATGGCGGATTGGCAGATCAATCAGCATCGAGGCCCGGAGGGTGTTTATTTCAGCTTGGGAGAGGGGAGGTGGATGAACGATCCTCTTTATGGCTGTCAACCCGAGTTCGAGCAACTGGTGGCGCAATGGCAGCAGTGCAGCCGTCAGTCTCACAAAGCCGCCTTCAGAATTCATGGTGATCTGGGTTCGGGCAAATCTCGTTTGGCCGAAGCCTTTCGCAGCTACGTTGTTCGCGATGGCGGGCAGCCCTTGCTGATTGATTTCTCGCGTCAGGATGTGTTGGAAGGCGTGCGCGAGATGATGC
The DNA here is from genome assembly GCF_030515105.1 of Alcaligenes sp. YSL9. Taxonomy (NCBI): domain Bacteria; kingdom Pseudomonadati; phylum Pseudomonadota; class Betaproteobacteria; order Burkholderiales; family Alcaligenaceae; genus Alcaligenes; species Alcaligenes sp. YSL9. The sequence continues at coordinate 647,495 of NZ_JALXJU010000003.1, forward strand.
AGGCTAGTCTAGGGGAAGGGAACGGAACCCAGGACTTGCCTCTTGCGTTAAGTCAGTGCCTGCAGGCCTGGTTTGGCCTGTCTGATTCTCATTGGGATCAAGTGCTGCAAGATGTTCACTGTCTGAATACGGAAGATACCCAAGTGGTACCCGATCCGTGCCGTTTGCTATTGGCGGCGGTGCAGGCCTTTACTAGTCAGAACCAGCCTGTGCTGGTGATTCTGGACCATGTTGATGTACTGGATGCCGGTTATCAAAACAGCTTGGCGGCGATATGGGCTGCAGTGCAAAAGCAGTCTGCTGGGGGCCTGTTATTGATCTTGTCGCGTCAGGCTCAGTTGGTTTTGGACTTTGCTCAAAGTATGGCTTTGCGTAGTTTGTCCGAGGCGGATGTGGGTAAGGCGATGAGCTTTTATGCACGTGGCAAGCGCCTGTCCTCGGACGCCAGTACACAGATTCGTAGCCAGCGTTTGAGCAATCCCATGTTGATCAAGGACATGCTGCATTTGCAGCGTTTTGGCATGCCGCTGGATTACTTGCCACGTCTGGCAGACCGCTTGCTGCTGAGTTTGGAGCAACTGGATGCGGACAGCCGTTGCGTGCTTTTGATGGCTGTGTTGTGGGAGCGTGCCACGCCTGCGGGTTTGGCCCAGGCCTGCAATTTGCCTGTAGGCGTTGTAGAGCAATCCTGGATCAGCCTGTTGGACAAAGGCTTGTTGCAGCAAGACAGCCAGGGCCAGACTTCTTGCGCTCCAGTGATGCGTTCCGCCTTGCGACGTTTGATTGCCAAGGAAGAAAGTAGGGCTTTGTACGGCAAGCTTGCCCATAGCCTGATTCAAATGCAGCAGGCTGAAGAAGAAATTGCCGCTTGTCTGGCGCAGGCGCAAAGCGAGCAAGCAGCCATCTGGTGGCGTAAAGCCATTGATACATCGCTGCGCAGTGGTGACAACCTGCAAGCGGCAGAACAGTTGTCGCAGGTCCTGAGCAGCCTGCAATACATGAGTGATGTGCAGTTGCGCCGTCAGTACGAGCGCGACAGCTACGTCACCTTGGGGGCGCTGGAAATCAGTCGTGGCGGACCTGCCGCCATGCCCGTGTCGCAAGCATACGAGCAGGCTGCTGGACGTAGTGAGGGCGGCGAGGATGATTTGCCCGTGCTGTGGGGCCAATGGGTGATGCTGCATGGTGCTGGCAAATTGCCGGAAAGTCTGGCCCATGCCAAGCAATTGCAGGAGCAGTCGCGACGTCAGGGGCAAAGCGCCTGGTATGGCTGGGGTTTGTATGCCGAGGCCCAATATCTGTTCTGGAAAGGTCGTGTGCAACAGGCCGAGCTGGCCTTGGATGAGGCGCTGCGTGCCCTGGCGTACGAGCAACCCGTTCCGGCCATGGATGCGGCTCTGGGCCATCATTGTCCGGCTTTGGTACACAGCCTGCTGGGGCTGGCTCAAGTGCTGCAAGGGCGCTTTGAGCAGGGCGTTGCCAATGCTCGCCATGCCCAGTTTCTGGCCAGTCAAAGTCAGTCTCGAATTTCGGCGGTGATTGCAGAAATCCAGATGCTGCGCATCCTGTATCTGCAAGGCAATCTGGACATGCTGGCTGGCCGCAGTCAGGCTTTGCTGGGCATGTTGCAACCCGTCTTGCCTGGCAGTGTGTGGTGTGCCGTGGCTGAAACCTATGTGCTGTATTGCCGTTTGGTGCGAGGTGAAGAAACAGGCTCGGAGCTGGAGCGTCTGCTGGGGCTGTTGCCCGAGTTTGCACGCAGCATGCCTTTGGCGACGGATGCTTTTCTGTGCATTGTGGCCCGCTGCCATTTGGCCCAAGGTGAAATCGAACGTGCCAGCCAGGCTTTGGATCAAGTTGGCCAGATAGCGCAGGAGCGGGCTTCTACCCTGTATCTGCCGGAACTTGACTGCTTGCGGGGGGATCTGGCCTGGGTCCGTGCGGATAGACAGCAGGCGCAGGTTTGCTGGGCGCAGGCCCAGCAAGAAGTCTTGCGCAGCGGCTTGTACGCCTATGAAGGCTGGATCCGACATCGGCGCGAGCGCCTGCCCGATCTGGCGGCGCGCAGTGTGTGGATCCAGCGCCAGCCCGGTTAGAACTGGAAGTTGATACCCGCAAAAATTTGCCATACCGGTGCTCCTGCGCCTTTCTTGTCCACGGAGTATTGTGGTTCGATAAAGGCGTTGATCACGTTCTTGCCGGGCTTGAACACCTTGCCCAGGCCCAGACCTACAGGAATGTGATGGGTGTGGTTTTTCAGGTCAAAGGTCCACACCCCGCTGGAGCGCAGGTAAAAGCCATTGGGCAGGTTATAGAACAGAGCGGGCTGGAAGGTGGCCATTTTGACCTTCTCGCGGTCCGAGTCCCCAGCAAAGGATTGTTGAAAGGTCAGGAGCCCGCCTGCCAGACCCCAATCCCTGCTGGCAACCAAAGCTGCTGCACTGCCAATTTGCCATTTGCCTTGTCCCAGCAAATCGTTCGATGCCGTAGGCATCACCAGCAAGGGGCCGATGCCATAAGAAAAACTGCCTGCGTTTTTCATGAATACATCCATGAAGGTGATGTCGCCCAAGCCGGATTTGCTGCCCAGACGATCATGGTGCAAGGCCACAATCGGTACATTCAAACGCCATAGCTGCGGCAGACCAAAGGTCTTGTTGGGCAGGACGGCACGCAGCACCGTCTGGTTTGCCCAGGCATTGTCGAGCTTGTACAGCTCGGGCACGTAGTAGTCGTGCAGGCTGACCATGGGCCGGGGGCTTAGCGGGTTATTGGCGTCGTTCTGGGACTGGGCCAGGGCACCCGTGCTGATCAGGCTGGTGGCCAACAGGCCAAATATTGTCTTTTGCATATGCATACCTCCTCGAAAAACCGAAGGTAGAAAAGCGGCGTTGAAAAAGCATTTAAAGCGGGCCACTGTGGCAAATCCGCAGATTGGGCTATCAGGTCCGCTTTGCTCCCAGAATGAGATGCTTGTTGAAAAAGCCCATCAGGAGGAGCGTGTCATGGCACATGCAGCGATAAGAACAGTCATGCTGGCGGCAGTAGTCAGCGCGGGTTTGGGTCAGGCACAGGCGGCACCTGCCACGCAGGCAACGCAGGAGCGCCACGCTCAGTGGATGAAAACGCTCCCGTTTGATGACACCCAGGATTTCAAGAACGCCCAGCGCGGTTTGATTTACCGCGAGCCCAGCCTGCAGATCAAAGGCGTGAACGGCAACGTGGTGTGGGATCTGGATTCCTACAAGGCCTTCATCAAGCCCGATAGCGCTGCGCCCAGCACGGTGCATCCAGGCTTGTGGCGCATGTCACAGCTGAACCTGCTCGATGGCGTGTACAAGGTGACGGACAATATTTATCAGGTGCGCGGCTATGACTTGTCCAACATCACTTTTGTACGCGGCACAAGCGGCTGGATTGTGTTTGATGTGGGCACCTCTACCGAAACGGCTGCCGCTGCGTATGCCTTGCTGCAAAAGCATGTGCAGGCCGCCCCCATCAAGGCGATTATTTACAGCCATTCCCACATAGACCATTACGCCGGAGCCAAGGGACTGGTGGATCAGGCCGCGGTGGATTCAGGGCAGGTACAGATCATTGCGCCAGAAGGTTTTGTGGAGCATGCCATCAGCGAAGGGGTGATTGCCGGCAATGCCATGAAGCGCCGTGCGACTTATATGTACGGGGCCTTCTTGCCGCGCGGTCCGGAGCACAGCGTGGGCTCGGGGCTGGGCATGACTAATCCGCTGGGTTCCGTCTCCCTGATTGCGCCTACGCGTTCGGTGTCCAAGTCGGGTGAAAAACTTGTGGTGGATGGCGTTGAAATGGTCATGCAACTGACGCCGGGCACCGAGGCTCCGGTAGAAATGAATACCTACCTGCCGCAGTTCAAAGCCATGTGGATGGCCGAGAACACTACCAACACCATGCACAATATTCTGTCCTTGCGCGGTACACAGGTGCGGGATGCCAGGGAATGGGCCAACTACATCAATGAAACAATTGATCTGTTTGGCGATGGCACGGAGGTGAAGTTTCAGGCGCACCACTGGCCTGTGTGGGGCAAGGAGCAGGTCCACGATTACCTGATCAAGCAGCGTGATCTGTACAAGTACATTCACGATCGCAGCGTGAACCTGATGAACAAGGGCTATACCGGCGAAGAAATTGCCGAGCTGATCGAGCTGCCCGCGTCCTTGCAGAAAGACTGGGCGACGCGCGGTTATTACGGCACGCTCAAGCACAATGCGCGGGCGGTGTATCAGTACTACATGGGTTGGTACGACGGCAATCCTTCCAGCCTGGATGTCTTGCCACCCACGGCAGCGGGGGCGAAGTATGTGGAATATATAGGGCGTGATCGACTGCTGCAAAAAGCCCAGGAAGACTTCGATCGTGGCGAATACCGTTGGGTGGCCATGGTGGTGAAGCATCTGGTCTTTGCCGATGCCAAAGATACGGAAGCGCGCCAATTGCTGGCCAATAGCTATGAGCAGCTGGGTTATCAGGCCGAATCCGGGCCGTGGCGTTCCATCTACCTGCAAGGAGCTTTGGAACTGCGCAATGGTGCGCCGGACCTGCCTGTGCCGCCGAACAATAACGCCGATATGCTGGCCGCACTGACGCCAGAGATGATGTTTGACTTGATGGCTGTGCGTCTGGACGATGAAAAGGTCAAAGATAAGGAGCTGACGGTTGCTTTCCACTTTGTGGATATAGATACGACCTACACCCTCAGCATTGGCAATTCGGTGCTCAATTACAGTACGCGCCCCGGTTTGCCGGCTCAGGCCACCATGTCAGTCAGCCTGGCGGATTTCAAACTGATTCAAGGCAAGATGCTGGACTGGAAAACGGCCATGAAAACGGATCGCGCCAAGCTGCAAGGGGCAGGCCGCAAGTTCCAGGAGTTTGCGGGGCTGTTTGAGGAGCCTGACTTGTGGTTCAACATCGTGACGCCTTGAGCAGGTAGTCAGGAGCACGCGGCCTGGCCGCGTGCTTGTTGCTATGTGGCGACAAGGGTTTTGGGTGGCACGAATTAAACGGTTTCCAGGCTTTATTTGCATTAATGTGCTTGCTCGGAGGTTGTCCCTGGGGCGTTTACTACACGGGACGTCTTGTGTATTGCCCACGCCTGGAGCCCAAGCTCATGTCCGCGATTTTGAAAACCCTGTTCAGTGCTGGTGTCTTGCTGACGGCTTCGGCCAGCGCCCACGCCTATCAGACTGAGATTATCTATAACAAGAAAGGGGAAGCGGCCTTTGAACTGCGGGTCTTTGGCCCTCAGGATGGTCCCTATGGCAATATTGGGCCGTCTGCTTTTGATGTGGACGAAAATGGCCGCCGCAAGATTCGTGCGGCGCTGGAGCGCTGGGCTGAAATCCTGACTCTGCCGCCGAATTACCGTCCCGGCGTTGTCCATCTGGGCACCTTCGCGGCGCCCGGTGCCTCTGCCAGCAGCGATCCCTGGTTGATGGCGGGTGATCCAGTGGCGGTTTCCATGCTGCAGGCCGCTCTGTTCAATGCCTTGTCGCCAGAGGACTACGACAGCCCCCATGGGATTATCAATATCGGGTTGATGCCCTTTGATACGGCCCCGGTCAATCCCAGCCAATTACCCTTGACGGGTCAGGCGGACTATAACGGGGTCATTTTTCACGAGTTGGCGCATGCCCTGGGTTTGGGGAATGTGGTTGCCGACAGGAATGGGCCTGGCACAGGTACACCGCAGTTTGCTCCTTTCCTGAATCGGTGGGCGGCGGGTTTGCGGGATGACAATGGCAATCCGGCCCGCCCTGAGCAGAACATTCTGTGTACGCCTTGCAGTCATCCCTATGATGCGCAGGCCTTCGATCTGCGCAAGGATCAGGGCTACTTTACCGGCCAGCATGTGCAGGAGGTGTTGGGTGATGCTATGCCCGGCGTCCCGGTCAGCATTCTGACTTTTCATGACAATCCTGCTGCCGGTATAGACACGGATTACATGAGCCACAGCGAGTTGCGCAACAGCTTGATGAGTCATCAACGCTACCGCAACTACACCAACTTCATGGAAGCTGAAATCGCGGTGATGCAGGATCTGGGCTTGCAGATCGATCGGCGTAATTTCTATGGTTATTCGGTTTACGGGGATGACGTCACTCTGGTCAATCAGAATGGCTTTTTTGCGCGTAATGCCGAGGGTACGGCGTATCTGCCGGGGCAGTACAACACTGCGACTCAGGGCCTGGGCCTGCACATTTATGGCCAGCGCAATACGATTACTCAAGCGGCGGATTTGCTTGGCGCCGGCCCTGGCGGTATAGGTGTGCGGGTGGACGGTAGTGAAAACACATTGATTATTCCGGCCTCCACACGTATCCATGCCCAGGGCTGGGTTGGTCGTGGTCTGCAGTTCAGCTATGGTCGCAATCACACGATCGTGCAGCAGGGCGAAGTGCGTGCGCAGGGTGAGGACGGGGTGGCGGCCTTGTTTGATTTTGGCAATAACGCCAGGGGCAATCAGGATGGTTATCATGGTTCATGGCAATGGTTCTCGCCGTTGGAGAACAAGCCGCTTGGCTATGTGCCCGAGATTTTGCAGGGCGCACTCATCAAGAACTACCATTTAGCCGGTCTCTTGTCGGGCAAGAAAGCCGCTATCCAGATTTCCAGGAATGCACAGGTTGAGAATATCAACATCATGCAAGGTGCCCGGATTCAGGGCGATATCCTGTCTGACTATTCCACTCGTCAAAGCAACGGCGAGCTGTTTGTCACCCATGTGAATTTTGGGCAGAAAGCAGATGAGCAAGGGCGTGCCACGCTAGAGGCCGATCCTGATTTCCGCCTGCGTTATGACGGCAATATTCAGGGCGCGGACAACTTGGCCGTGGTGATTGCAGGGGGCGAAAGCTCGCTCAGTGGCCAGCATCAGCTGCTCGGCCTGCGTGTGGATGCGGGCGCTACCTTAAGCGGCAATAGCAGCTACGTCATCAATCCGGAAGGTAATTTCAGTAACCACGGCACTTTGAGTCCGGGCAACTCCTTTGGCCAGATGACGATTCAAGGCGATTTCGTTCAGGCTCCTGAAGGCCGGGTATTGATCGAAGCCGACACGCGTCAGAATGACCGGATTGAAGTGCAAGGTCTGGCTCAACTGGCTGGTGAATTGAAGCTGCAATTGCAGCCTGACTGGTATGCCGATGGCTGGTCCTTGAACCAGAACATGGTCTTTCAGGCCACACAGACCCAGGGTGGTTTTGATCTGCTGACTGCCAGCCTGAATTCGCCCAGCCTGAGCGTGCACGTGAATAACGCTGGCTGGTCGGTCAGCCGTCAGGCAGCGGCTTATTCGCCCTACGCAGGCAATCCGAATGCGGGTGCCGTGGGCCGCAGTCTGGAGCAGGCCTCCACTGACAATCAGCGTCCCTTGGCCTCTGTCTACCAGGCTTTGGACTTCTCCGCAGCGGATGGCAGCGAGATTGGTGACGCACTCAATCAGTTAAGTGCTGGTGCTTATGGGGCTCAACTGGCGGCCAGCTTGCGTCGCGAGCAGTTGGTGTCCGAGCAACTGCGTCAGCGCACTGGCCTGGGCAAGGATGGCTGGCAGACTTTCATCCAGCCTTTTGGTGGCCGTTATCACTGGCAGTTAAGCAGCAATGATGTAGACCACCGCAGCCAGACTTATGGTGTCGTGTTCGGTGCGGAACATCGCGCTGCAGGCAGCGATTGGAGCTTGGGTGCCCATGCAACCGCCAATGAGCAAAGCTTGAATATAGATGCCCCTTATCAGGCCAAGAGCACGCTGACGGGGTTGGGTGCCGGTGTGCATGCCTTGTACCGTGCTGATGCTCGTGAGGGCTGGCAAGGTCTGGCGCAAGTTCGTATGGGCTTGGAACAGGGCAAATTGAACCGACGTATCGCGTTTTCTGACTATCAGGCCAATCCCAAATCTGACTGGACTGGCCATACCTTTTCAGCGGGTCTTCAGACTGCCTATAGCTGGCCCTTGGGTGAGGCAGGCAGCATAGGTCCAGTTCTGGCTTTGGACTATCTGCGTTACAGTCGCCCCGGTTTACGTGAAGAGGGGGATGCGGGTAGCCGCTTGCAGCTGGATTCGACCCGTGCCCATTCCTTGCAAGCGTCGCTGGGTCTGGCTGTCAGTCAGGTTTGGGAGTTGAAGCAGGGCCGTCGTTTACAGACCGGGGTCTCCGCTTCCTGGGAGCAGGCTTTGCTGGGCCGCAAGCAGACACAATATGCACAGTTTGAGGCTTCACCACAGACAGGTTTTGATGGTCGCTATGCGCGTGTCGATAGTCATGCGCTGGCATTGCGGGCGGGCTTGACGCTGCAAAGCTCCGAGCGTTTGCGTTTGGGTGTGTCCGCAGGGACCCGTTTGCTGGGCAATAGCCGGGCAGATATTTCCGGGAATGTGTCGCTGAACTGGACGTTCTAGGCGGGGTTAGCCGGGGTTTTAAAGGGCTATTTGTTAGCCATGATAATTTGATAGGGAACTGCCGGATTGATTCTGGCAGCTCCGTAAATTGGATCACGCTAGCCCCGTTGAAGGCCTTCAGGCGGCCTGGCGGCTGTTCTCGAACCAGTCCCACAGTGCCTGACGCTCCGGCTCCAGTTCCACCGCCAAGCCACCTGTAAACTCACGCCATGCAGGCAGGTAGGTGTGGGCCACAACGGTCAGCACCGGGTAGCCCTGGTCGATCAAGGCCAGGATCTCGTTATTAAAGCCCTGGCCGTCCGCTTCCATGATTCCAAAGCGATTCACAATCACCAGATCAGCCGGGCTTCCCAGCGCCTGCCGCAGTACTTCGCTGGCTTCCAGCAAGGCACCAATGTCCAAGCAACAGGCGGTGGATTCCGCCCCCAGGTTCTGGGTAATGGGATACAGTGTGCCCTTGTCCAGATCCTGCACCGTGCGCAGGCTATGGTCCTCCTTCTGAATTTCCGGACCTTGCACCAGACCACAGACGCGATAGTTCTTCGCGCGCAATTCCTGCACGAATTCCAGTAGCAAGGCGTCGGCACTGCCTTTGCCTGCGTGCACGATGGCCGCAAGGGCAAGAGGCGGGGAATTGGTGTCCATCGGGATGTGGCTCCGGGCAGTAGAAAGAGAAGGCAAGGCTCTTTGTACACGCATTTGGCCTGGGCTGGAAAGCGGAAAAACCTCTGTGCTGCTGGCCGGTGTTTGGCCTTGGTGGGTAGCAGGCTTGTTGTTTAAGGTTCAAGTCTCGAAGCCTTTCTGCTTGAACAGCGGATGGAACTGTTGCGAAAGCCGCTTGCTGCTTTGCTATACGGGCTTGTCTGGCTATGGCGTGGTTCTGTTCCATGAGACAATTCATGCACTTTTAGTGACTGATGGGATATTCGATTGGACAAGACTTTTGTTAAGGGCCTGGTGCTCCTGGAAGCCCTGGCCAAGCACGAACGCGGTTCGGGTGTCACCGAACTGGCCAATCAATTGATGCTCAATAAAAGCAATGTGCATCGCCTGTTGCAGGCCCTGGTTCACCAGGGCTTTGCACGCAAGAATGAAGATACGGGTCGCTACGAGCTGACCATGAAGCTCTGGGAGCTGGGCTCGGGCCTGGCCAACCGTCTGGATGTGCGGGTGGAAGCCTTGTCTTTCATGAAAGAGCTGGCCGAGCAAACCCAGGAAACGGTGCATTTGTCGCTGCTGGACGGGGTTGAGGTGCTGTATATCGAGAAGATAGACAGCCCGCAGCCCGTGCGTGCCTACACCACGGTGGGTGGTCGCTCGCCTGCGCAATGTGTGGCTACCGGCAAGGCCATGCTGGCCTGGGCCAGTGAAGATACCTTGAATCTGGTCAAGAACCGCCTCAAGCCTTATACGCCTCGCAGTCTGGTCAAGTTTGGTGATTTGCGCCGAGAGTTGGAGCAGGTGCGTGAACAGGGCTATGCCATTAACCGTGGCGAATGGCGTGAGCAGGTCGTGGGGGCGGCTGCGCCTATTTACGATAGTCGTGGAATGGTAGTGGCGGCTTTGGGTATTTCCGGGCCTGCGGAACGTCTGGAGGAAGCCCGGCTGGTTCAGGCCGGTAAAACCTTGATGACGGCAGCGGCACAGATCTCGCGCCGTTTGGGCTATAGCGGCCGTTAAGCTGCTACAGCCCCAGTCAGCTTGCCCTGGCTGCAAGAAGCCGCCCGGATGCAAATTGCCCCCAAAATCTGGATGCGTCTCCAGTTTTTGGGGGCAGTTCCATTCAGGAAAGAAAGTTCAAGATTTTGCGGCTTGCCGGAAGGCCGCAATTCTTTGTTTGAGGCCGGGTGCGGAAGCAGAGCGTACCAAGGCTGTCATATCCCGATCAGCTTGTTGTGGGCAGCCCGTTAACTGATGCAGATAGGTGCGACTGGTGGCGTCCAGCAAGCCCGCAGTCTGTTGAACCTGCTCGATGACAGCAGGCCATGTATCGGGCTCTTGTATGCCGTTAATAAAACCCAGTTGCTCCGCTTTGGCAGCATCAAAAATCTGGCTTCCTGCCAGAAGTTGATGAGCCTGCTGGCCGCCGATCAGGGCAGCCAGTCTGCCTGTTCCCAGTGCCAGACCAAACTGCAATCCAGGCATGCGAAAGCGGGCATCGGCACTGGCGATACGTTGACGACAAACAGCAATCAAATCCACCCCGGCGCCGAAGTTCTGCCCATGCGCCAGGGCCAGCGTGGCGCAAGGCGTATGGGCCAGCATTTGCAGCAGGGTTTCGATGCGGATAAAGCGCAGTACCAGGTCCCCTTCGCTTTGTTGCTCGTAGTCGCTGAAGTCAAAACCGGCACTGAAATTGCGGCCCTCACCACGCAATATCAGCAGATCCGCCTGGGCCTTTTCCGCGGCCTGCACGGCCGCGATCAAGGCTTCGACCAGATCGGCCGACAAGGCATTGCGCTTGTCAGGCCGGTTCAGCGTCAGTGTCCAGACTTTGCCCGCGCAGTCCACGTTCAGGCCGGGACTGCTGCTGCAATACGGCTCTGTCATGGGGTAACTCCGTGCAAGATGCTGTCGTTATGTTCGCCCAATGCCGGGGGGGCCATACGGACGGGCAAGCCCACTCCATTGATACGCAGGGGCGAGACAAAGGTGCGCGTCTCGGTGTCTGTGCCCGGCAGGCGAATGTTTTGCACCCACTCCATGTGCTCGACCTGCGGGTCTCGCAGCACGTCGGAATAGCGGTTGATGGGACTGCAGGGTACGCCTTGGGCACGGAATTGCGTCAGCCAATGTTCGGAGTCGTGCTGCGCAAAAATGGCTTCCAGCAGTTCACGCAAGGCGTCTTGATGTTTGGCGCGCAGGGTGGTGCTGGTGAAACGCTCGTCCTCGGTCAGGTCCGGGCGTTCTACAACCTGACAGACGGAGCGCCACAGCGCATCGTTGCCCGCTGCCATGGCGAAGTAACCGCCTTTGCACTGGAACGCCTGATAGGGGGCATTACGGGGGTGGGCGGAGCCCAGCTTGTCCGGGTCGCGACCACTGCCGAAATACTCTGAGGTTTGCAGTGCGGCGATGGCCAGGGTGGTCCCCAGCATGGGCACGTCGATATGTGCCCCCTGACCGGTGGCGCGGGCTTGAGGCAAGGCGGCACTGATGGCAAACGCCGCATACAAACCGGCCGCAAAGTCCGCCAGTGGAACTCCGCATTTAACGGGGGCTCCACCTGCTTCGCCCGTCACGCTCATCACGCCGCTCATGGCCTGAATCGTCAGGTCAAAACCGCCTTCTTGCGAGCGGGGGCCGCTTTGTCCGTAGGCAGAAATTGAGCAGTACAGCAGTCTGGGATTCAGGGCCTTAAGGCTTTCATAATCCAGCCCCAAGCGCTGCATGACGCCGGGCCGATTGTTTTCCAGCAAGACGTCTGCATCCAGTACCAGTTGGCGTGCCTTGGCTACATCTTCGGGGTTCTTCAGATCCAGCGTTACCGAGCGCTTGTTGCGGTTCAGCGAAGCAAAGTTCTCGCTATATCCTTGGTTGATGGGCGGCCAGCTTCGCAAGGTGTCACCCCCTTTGGGGTGTTCGATCTTGATGACGTCAGCCCCCATATCGGCCAACAACATACCGCAGTACGGGCCAGCGGCCACATTGCAAAATTCCAGTATCCGAACCCCGTTCAGGGGCAATGTCGTATCCATGAATCAGCTCCAGAGCATGATAGGTAGATGGGGGCCGACAGGGCCTTAGGCGTTCACATCAACCACGATGCGGCCGCGTACCTTGCCTTCCAGTAGCTGGCCGGCTTGATCAATGGCTTGGGAAAGTGTGATGGTGCTGGCGCCGATGCGCTCCAGGGCTTCGATAGACAAATGCTTGGCCAGCAAGTCCCAGGCCGCCAGGCGCTCGGGTTTGGGGCAATGGACGCTGTCCACCCCAATCAATTGCACACCACGCAGAATGAAGGGGGCCACGGAAGCGGGGAAATCCATGCCTTGGGCCAGACCGCAAGCGGCGACTGCACCCAGGTATTGTGTGCCTGCGCAGACATTGGCCAGGGTATGGCTGCCTACGCTGTCGATGGCTCCGGCCCAGCGCTCCTTGCCCAGTGGCTTGCCCGGTTCGCTCAAGGTGTTGCGGTCCACAATCTCGCTGGCGCCCAGCGCCTTCAGATAGCTTTCTTCCTGAGGTCGGCCTGTGCTGGCCATGACGGTGTAGCCCAGGGCATGCAGCAGGGCCACGCTGACACTGCCCACGCCACCCGCGGCACCTGTCACCAGAATCGGGCCCTTGTCAGGCGTGACGCCTTGGCGCTGCAAGGCACGCACGCACAGTGCAGCGGTATAGCCGGCGGTGCCTATCATCATGGCTTGCTGGGTGGAGAAAGCGTCGGGCAGGGGAATCAGCCAATCGCCTTTCACGCGTGCTTGCTGTGCCAGACCGCCCCAATGGACCTCACCCAAGCCCCAGCCGTTAAGCACCACTTTCTGGCCGGACTTGAAATTCGGGTCGCTGCTGTCGGTCACTGTGCCAGCAAAGTCGATGCCGGGCACCATGGGGAACTGGCGCACTACGGGGGATTTACCCGTCATGGCCAGGCCGTCTTTGAAATTCAGGGTGGAGTAGTCGATACGGACGGTAACCTGGCCTTCGGGCAGGGCGGACTCGTCCAGGGATTGCAGGCTGGCTTTGTATTGGCCGTCGGTTTTGTCGATGACGATGGCAGAGAACATGAGTGAATTCCTTCGATCAGTTAAGGGTTTGTGTTCTGATATTTGGAACATCGTTCTTTAAATTGACATGAAAAAGCAGTGTTTTCATTTTATCCAGAAGCTCGTTGCGGTCAAGTCCAATGCGACCAGATGATCGAACTGGGGAAATCCCGAAGGGGTTTAATAGTTGACACCTGAAATCAAATATCCCACTATTTGAACCGTTGTCCTAAGTTGCTTGTGTTGTTGCTGTCTGTTGTATTCAAGCCGTTCTCACGGCATTTTTAATATCAAAAACAAGAACAGCGTTCTATATATTGGAACACCAAGAGAGAAAAACTCTCACACAGGAGGCAAGGATCATGTTCAGTTCTTTTTTTTCGCGCACAGGGTTTCTACGCACAGTGCTGGTCTCGGGACTGGCGGCAGTCAGCAGCTTTTCTGCCCCGGCGGCCATCGCGGCCGATACCTATCCCAGCCGTGAAGTGACCTTTGTGGTTCCCTATCCCCCAGGCGGTAACAGCGACAATCTGGCGCGTCTGTTTGCCGACCGTCTGCGCGTCAAGCTTGGCGTTCCCATCGTGATTGAAAACCGGCCCGGCGGCACCACCTCGCTGGGCACGTCTATCGTGGGTCGCGCCAAACCCGATGGCTACACCTTGTTGCTGGCCACCAGCACCGCCTTTACCGTGCTGCCCTATATACGCGACGTGCCTTATGACCCGATCAAGGGCTTTGATTTTGTAGGCAGTCTGGCCGGTTACCTGCCCATCATGACGGTGCGCAATGATTTGCCCGTCTCCAATCTGAAAGAGTTTGTCGAGCTGGCCCGCAAGGAGCCCGGCACCTTGACCTATGGTTCGGCAGGTATTGCGTCTGGCGGCCACCTGGCTGGAGAGATTCTGGAAAACGCCGAGAAACTGGACTTGCTGCATGTGCCGTTCAAAGGCTCGGCAGACACCATGACGGCTTTGATGGGCAATCACATCGATTTCTTTATTGATGGAGTCGGGCTGGAGCTGGTGAAAAGCGGCAAGGCCAAAGCCCTGGTGACCTATGCCAGCGTGCGTCATCCCGAACTGCCGGATGTGCCCACACCGAAAGAAGCCGGTTTTGATCTGGCCCTGCCTTTTGAAGGGTTCTGGGGGCTGGCGGTGCCGGCTGGCACCCCTGACGATGTCATGAAGAAGCTGGCCAAGGCTACCGAAGAAATTCTGGCCGAGCCGCAGACTCAAGAGCGTTTCCACCGCATCAGTGTCAGTGCCAGCTGGAAAGACGGCGATGCGTATGCCAAGGATCTGGAGCAGAGTCGGGCTTATTACAGCGAGCTGCTCAAGACCATCAAGATGAGCGATGACTAAACGCTCACAGAACCACCAACAGGAGACAAACGTGATGGAAACCGTCACTTGCGCCAGCACGCTGGACGCTTTGCTGGACCCGGCATCCATAGCTTTGGTCGGCGCCTCGGAAGATCAGTCCAAGTTTGGCGGGCGACTGTTCCGTATGCTGCTCAAGCACGGTTATGGCGGCAAGGTCCTGCCTATCAATCCCAGCCGCAGCAGTTTGTTTGGTTTGCCCGCTGTGCCCGGTCTGGCTGCACTGGATAGCGCTCCGGATCTGGCCGTGTTTACGGTGGGGGCCGATACCGTTCTGGAACAGGCGCAGATTGCGGCCCAAATGGGGGTACGCGGTTTGCTGGTGATCTCCGCAGGCTTTGCTGATGCAGGCGAGCGCGGGCTGGAACGCGAGCAGGCCTTGCTGCGTATCTGTCGTGACTCGGGCATGCGACTGATCGGCCCCAATTGCCTGGGCATGATCAGCCCCAGCCGCAGTCTGGTGCTGTGCTCTTCGCCGGTGCTGGACAGAGACAGCCTGCCGGAACGGCCTATTGGTTTTGTCAGCCAAAGCGGTGCCTTGATGACTACCTATTTTGATCGGGCCTGGGCGATGGGCGGTGGCTTTACCTACGGTTTTTCGGTGGGTAATCAGGCTGACCTGGATCTGTGCGACTTTGTGGATTTCCTGATTGATGATCCCAAGACGCAAGTGATCTGTACTTATATAGAGGGCATTAAAGATACTCAGGCTTTGCGTCGCACAGCTCGTCGGGCGCAGGCCGCGGGCAAGCCCTGGCTGGCCGTCAAGGCAGGGCGCTCCAGTGCGGGCAAGGCGGCCGCCTTTTCGCATACTGCCAGCGTAGCGGGTGACCATGATGTGTTTGCCAGTGTCTGTCGCGATGAAGGCATCAGCCTGATGGACGATATGGGGGCCATGCTCTTGCTGGCAAACAGCATGGTGCGCTTTACCAGCAACAAGATCTCCAAAGTCGCGATTGTGACGCCTTCGGGTGGCGGTGGGGCCTTGGCTGCAGATGCTTTGGCAGAGCATGGCGTGGAACTGTCCAGTTTTTCCGCTACTACCAAGCAGGCTCTGGCTGCCCACTACCCGGCAGGGCAGGCGGATAACCCGGTTGATCTGGGAGCGCGTCTGACGCAGGACTCCACCGAAGTGGCCCGCGCTACTTTGGATGCCTTGATGCAGGATCAGCAAAGTGACGTGGTATTGATCACGGCTTCCATGTGTCCGCAGGAGTGGATGGCGGCCCTGATTGAAAAAATCATCCACCCCGAACCGCACTGGGCCAAGCCCGTGATGGTGGCGTTCGATGCGGGCGCAACATCCGAGCCTTTGCGGCAGAAACTGGCCCAGCACGGCCATGCGTATGCCAGCTCCAGCCTGGAAGCGGCGCTGGCCTTGTCCGCCTGGAAACGTCACGGTCAGTTTGTGCCGCGCCAGCAAGCCTTGCGTCCCAGTGCCTGCCAAGCGCCCACGGTCATGCCGCGCGGTGTTTTGAATGAAGATCAGTCCAAACGTCTGCTGGCGCATTACGGCCTGCCCGTGAATCTGGGCCAGGTGTGCGAGGACGTGGAACAGGCTGTGGTGCTGGCCGAACAGATTGGCTATCCGGTGGTGATGAAGATTGTGTCTCCCGACATCGTCCATAAAACCGAAGCGGGTGGGGTGGCGCTGGATGTGGCCGACGACGCCAGCTTGCGACGCGATTTTGCCCGGCTCTACGCCAATGCCAAAGCCTATAAAGCAGATGCCCGTCTGGAAGGCGTGCTGGTGCAGGCCATGGCCAAGGGGGATGTGGAGCTGCTGATCGGGGCACGTCAGGATGCGCAGTTTGGCCCGGTCGTGGTGTTTGGTGCCGGTGGCATTCTGGTGGAAATGCTGTCGGACCGGGTGATTGCCGCGGCCCCTTTAACCCTGGCTGATGCAGATCGACTTTTATCTACCTTGATGATCGACAAGCTGCTGAAGGGGTACCGGGGACGCATGCTGGATCGTGACGGTGTGCTCGATGCGATTGTGCGTGTCAGCTTCCTGGCCCACGACTTACGCGACACCAACTTTGAATTGGATATCAACCCCTTGATCGTGGCGGCTACCCGCTGTCACGCCGTCGATGCCCGCCTGTCCATAGGCGAATAAAACCAAAACCTATTCTTTGAAAAATACCCAGGAGGAGTAAACCATGTCGGATTATCAGTGCATTCTTGTAGAAAACCACGATGACGGTGTTTCCATCTTCACGATCAACCGTCCTGATCGCCGCAATGCCTTGAGCGCTACCGTGGTCAAGGAACTGCAGCAGGCATTTCTGGCCTTTGACGAAGACCCCACACGCCGCGTAGCCGTGCTGACCGGGGCAGGCAATGATGCTTTTTCTGCCGGGGCGGATATTAATGAGTGGCCCGAGTTGTGGCGCGCCATTCCCACGGTAGGCTTTGAAACCGACAAGCCCATTATTGCGGCCGTTAGTGGTTGGTGTGTGGGTGGAGCCCTGGTGATGGCCATGATGACGGATTTGCTGGTAGCGTCCGAGAGCGCCAAGTTCTCCTACCCCGAAGCCAAGCTGGGCTTTACTGGCGGCATCATCTCGGGCCTGGCCTCGCGCATTCCGCATCATGCCGCCATGGAAGTGATCTTGTTGTGCCGTACGCTGGAAGCCCGCCGTGCTTACGATCTGGGTTTTGCCAATGAAGTGGTGCCGGTAGGCGAGCAAGTCCAGGCTGCTGTGCGTATGGCGCAGGACTTGGCCAAGATGTCGCCGCGTGTTTTGCAAACCTTGAAGCGCTTTATCAATAATGAAGTGCTGACGCGCGGCCCGTCCGAGCAAATGGCGCGCACCATGCGGCAACTGAAAGCGATCGAGGATAGTTATGATGCCAAGGAAGGGATGAACGCGTTCAAAGAAAAACGTGCCCCGGTGTATCTGAACAAATAAGAACTGATTCACGAATTGGGCCGCAAGGCCCAGTCAACTATGGAGACATCCCCTTATGCACCCCCGTTTTGAGCGTTTTATTCAAGGGATGAATGAATTGACCGGCCGCCCGGCTGTCGCCGAGGCGGATATCCTGCGTGATGGCCGTGTCCTGCTGGGCGAACTGGTGGCCCAGGACGATTGGCTGGCCCCGGAGTACACCCAGCCCCATCCCCAGTTTTATCAGCAGTACTTGCTGTATTGCTGTCCGCAGGAACGCTTTTCCGTGGTCAGCTTTGTGTGGGGGCCCGGCCAGAAAACCCCTATCCACGACCACACCGTGTGGGGCTTGATTGGTATGTTGCGTGGCGCGGAACGCTCCCGGCCTTTTGACCGTGATCCCGATACCGGCCATATGACAGAACAAGACACACAGACTCTGGAACCAGGCGTGGTGGAAGTGGTGTCACCCACGGTGGGTGATATACACGAGGTCTCCAATATGTATGACGACCAGGTGTCCATCAGCATTCACGTTTATGGTGCGGATATCGGCAAGGTACGCCGTCACGTCTTTGATCCGCAGACCGGGCAGGCCAAGGAGTTTATCTCCGGCTATGCCAACCGCCCGGCTGTCGCGTGAGTCAAGTGGTGTTATTGGGCAGGTGCCCAATACGGGCGCCAATAATCATTTCCTGAATCCAGCGATAAAGCAGCACGGAGTAATCACGCTGGGCGACTTTTTCGTCCAGCGCGTGGTTGCTGCCTTCCAGCACTCGATGTGTCAGGGAATGAGCCTGGCTGAAGGCTTGGCGATACGTTAGCAAGGTCTGGCGGGGAATCAGCTCATCGTATTCCGCTTCAAACAGCAAAACATCTCCCGTGAATTTGGAGCAGGCCTGCAAGGCGCGGTTCTCTTGCGGAGAATGAGTATGCAGACGGTAGTCCTGCAGCAACTCTCGGTTGAGCTGATCCTTTGGAGACAGCCAGTCGTCGTCCGGGTACAAGGCAGGAGCCAGCAAGCTGAGCCAGCGTACCGATCGAAATTCACTTAACAGGCAGGCCAGATAGGCGCCATAACTGTGCCCCACAATGGCGATGGAGCTGGAGTCCACCATAGGGTGGCTGCTCAAGGTGTCGAAGGCCGCGCAGATATCCTGAAAGTTCTGTTCTCGGGTGACGTTCTCGCGCTCGTGCTGATTGGCATTGTGTCCGGCAAGATCAAAGGTCAGACAAATACAGCCCATACCGGCAATGGTGTGGGCGCGTTTCAGGTCAAAGTGCTGGCTGCCGCCCCAACCGTGCACGAACAAAATGCCAGGGACAGGGGATTGGGGGACTAGCAGGCGTGCATTCAGGTGCTGATGGGGCACTTTGATGGTGGTGTTGAAAATTTCCGTACTCATGATGGCAGTGGGCCGCCGAAGCGGGCAAGATAAGCCTCGTCTTCTTGGTCGAGGCTGTAAAGATGAGGGGAGTTTTTCACCAGGCTGGCATCGTCCAGATAGCGCTCGCGTGTCCATGCGTGGGTATGTTGGAGCTCAGGGTGGCGTTGCAGGGTGCGGATGGCCAGAATCTCTGCAATGGACGCTCCGCCGAAACGCCAGGAATGTTCCAGTACGGCTGCCTTGTAGTGGCCACGCGCATTTTTACCGACGATGAGGTCATAGTTGCGACGTGAGGCATACAGTTCAGGAAAGGCCTGCCTGATGTTTTTTTCGTAGCTTATGGTCAGCTCAAGCAGATGCTCAATGCGCTTCATGCCTGAGAGCTGCAGCAACTGCGGAAACCCGCCGCGAACCAGTAGCAAGCTGGAGCCGCCATATACGGACTCGTGCTGCAGGTTGGTGGTCTGGTGTTGCTGGCCAATATAGGAAAAAAGATGCTCGCCCACCTGGGTCTGGCCGATGCTGAAGGTCTCGCCATCGAGCAGGTTCTCCTCCAGTACCAGACCCTGTTCCAGTTGACTCTGCCACGGCGGCAGGTTCAAGAGCTCTTCCAGCTCTTGACGGCTGTAGATCACCTTCTGGCCTTTGCCTGCATTAGCACTGGCCAGTTTGGCCCGTATGCCGGTCTGGCCTGCTTCATCCAGAAGGCTCATTGTGCGTAGCGCGTCGTTTCTTGAAAAGACGCTGTAGCCTGGCAAGACCGTGTGCCGTAACGCCAGGCCCAGCTCATTGTTCCAGCCTTCCGGGCGGTCCATATCGTCCTGGGGAAGGGGATGGGCGACGGTTTTATGGGCCAGAAAGTCATATGGCACTACACCCCCATACAGTTGGGAGGCCTGTTCGATACCCAGTTGTCGCGCCTGCTCCAGGCTCAAGGTCTGCAGGGGGAGGTAGTAAGTGTTTCCGGAGCTGGGCTTTAGCTGGTCTTCATAGTCAATATGGACTCGAGGCAGATCCAGGAATTGCGCCAGTTCCCTGGCCATGAATTCCAGACTTTGGAGCGCGCCCTTGTTGCAGCCCTTGCTGGGCAGGCTGATTTGCAAGGAGGTCTTGGGCGTAGAGGTAAGTATCTTGCTCATGGGGCCATCCTTTTAAGTAAAGAGAGTGCGGCCAGTGTCAGCGAGTCATGGCGCAACCGTTTTGGCGCCTGAGGGCGTTCGCTGTGCCAGCTCGGAGAAAAAGCGCGTCTCCAGCAGACTGGTTTGCAAAAGTGTCAGCAGGTCAGAGGGGTGTGGCAAGGAAAGCTGGGCCGCGCTGGCTGGCTCCTGAGGACCGATGCGTATGCTCAGCCCGCCTTTCTGGTTCACAAACTCAAAGGCGGCCTCATCGGTCAAGTCGTCGCCAATCATGACGGGCTTGCGGTTGGCGAACGCGGGCAGGCGTTGGGCCCGGGCCAGGGCTTGGCCTTTGTCAAAGCCGCTCATGCGCAGTTCGATGACACAATGTCCACGGATCAGATCAAAGCCGGGATATTCCGAGCACAGCACGTGCAGTTCGGTGGCCAAGGCCTCGCCAACTTCAGGGCGTTGCCGAAAGTGCACAGCCACACCGTGCGATTTGCGCTCCATCCAAACCAGTGAATAGGGGTGGATCAGGGCGGCGACAGAGCGGGACAGGCTGTGGTGCTCAGCCGGGTTGATCGGGATGTTCCAGCATTCCTGACCCTCGGCGTCATACATGGCTGCGCCGTGGCTGCTGATCATGGCAAGCGGAAGCTTGGTGCAGGCGATATGCAGGCTGTCATAGTCGCGGCCTGAAACCAGTGCCACCGCGCCGTCGCAGGCAGCGTGCAGATTCAGCAGCAGGCCGGCGGTGGACGGGGGAAGAAATACCTGGTCAGGCCGCGCAGCCAAGGGGACCAGGGTACCGTCCAGATCCAGAAACAAGGCGGTCTGATCCAAATGCAGAGCGTTATTCATATCAGCTTCCTGGGTAACCCGTGATGGGGAGCACGGTGCCGGTGATGTAGCTGGCGGTGATCGGGCTGGCCAGGTAGACATAGGCAGGCGCCAGTTCTTCCGGCTGGGCGGGGCGGCCAAAGACCGTATCGGCACCAAACTCGGGGATTTTTTCGGCCGGGGAGTCGGCGGGGTTCAAGGGGGTCCAGACGGGTCCGGGAGCGACCGCGTTTACACGTATACCTTTGGGCGCCAGGTTGGCCGCCAGGGAGTACGTGAAGGCAATAATGGCGCCCTTGGTGCTGGAGTAGTCCAGCAGATGAGCGGCCCCGCGCAAGGCTGTGACCGAGCTGGTATTGACGATGGCATCGCCCGCGTGAAGGTGCGGCAGGCAGGCCTGGGCCATGTAGATATAGCCATAGATATTGGTGTGGAAGGTTTCATTGAGTCGCTCCGGGGTCAGGTCCAGCAAGGATTGGGCATGTTCCTGAAAGCCGGCATTGTTGACCAGAATATTCAGGTGACCGAAGCGGTCCAGTACCTGCTCAATCGCTTGTCGGCAAAATTCAGGGTCTTTCACATCGCCGCGCAGTGTCAGGCATTGGCGGCCTTCGGCCTCGACGGCCAGACGAGTGCGTCCGGCATCTTCATCCTCGTGCAAATACACAATCGCCACATCGGCACCTTCTCGGGCATAGAGCACGGCAACGGCCCGGCCTATGCCCGAGTCCCCACCGGTAATCACGGCTACTTTTCCTTCCAGCTTGCCGCTGCCCTTGTAGCTGGAGGCTTCGTAGCGGGGGGCCGGGTCCAGATCACTTTCACACCCAGGCTTTTCCAGGTGTTGTTGCGGCAGGGGGGGAGTGGGGTAATCGCTGCCTGGGTGGCTCTTATCGTGCGTAACGGGCTCGTTCTGGCCGACCCCGTTCTTGTCCTTCTGGTCCTGCTGTTCTTGCAGGTGACGTTGCTCTTTCACTGTTTGACGCGTTGTCATGACGGCTCCTGAAATAGACAAGGAATGGGACAGGGCGCGGCGGCCCTGGTGGGTGCGCCGCGTCCAACTGGGGCTTGGTTAAGGCTTAGCGTCGCTGGTCCTGGGTGGCCTTGCCACCTTTGGCGCCGGCCTTGCGGGCCTCCTCGGAGTCGAACTCATGGGCCGTGCCCTTTTCATGGGCTGCCCGGCCACCCTTGGCACCGGCTTCACGGGCTTCTTCGGAAGTGAACTCGTGAGCTGTGCCCTTTTCATGAGCGGCGCGACCGCCCTTGGCACCGGCTTCGCGAGCTTCTTCAGAGTTGAACTCGTGCGCCGTACCGCGTTCATGGGCTACACGGCCGCCTTTAGCGCCAGCCTCACGGGCCTCTTCCGGGGTGAACTCGTGCGCGGTGCCTTTTTCGTGCGAGGCACGCCCACCTTCAGCAGCAATCTCGCGCTGCTTTTTGTCGTCCATGGAGGCAAAGCCACGTTGATCTTTATGATCCTGTTTGTTTGTGTGCTGGGTCATATAACTCTCCTTGAGAAAGAACACCAATCACGTGATTGGTTATGACTGACCCAGCACAAAGCGTGCCTGACTGCCTGGGGGCGGGGCGCGGCACACAAGTTGCTGTATCTGGAGACATGGTTTTCAGGAGAGCAATCATGATGTCAATGACGTGGTGGATGTGGCTGCTGTTATTGCTGGGCGGCTGGGCGATACTGCTGCTGGTGCATTTTCTGGGTGGCAAGATTATTGAAAGACTGGCTTCGCCAGAGCACTTTCTGCGGTTTTTCAGCGAGCGGATACGCTGGCCGTCGCGGCTGTTTTTTCTGGCCGTATTTTTGCGGATATGTATTCCGCTGGCCCCCATTTCGGCCAAGTGGCAGTCCTATCTGATCGTTGGGGACATGCTGGTGCTGATTATCTGCACGACCTGGATGCTGATGAGTGCAGTCGAATCTCTGTTCCAGCTTGTGGTGGTGCGTCACCCCTTGAATGTGTCCGACAATCTGCGTTCGCGTCAGATCTACACCCAGGCGCGCGTGCTGGCACGCAGTGTGCATTTCTTGCTGGTCTTGCTAGGCTTGTCCTTTGCTTTGATGGTTCTACCCGGCGCACGGCAACTGGGCACCAGCCTGCTGGCATCGGCCGGGGTAGCGGGGCTGGTAGCCGGTATTGCTGCCCGGCCGGTGCTGGGTAACTTTATTGCCGGTTTGCAGATCGCATTCACCCAGCCCATACGCATTGACGATGTGGTGATTGTGGAAGGGGAGTGGGGCCGGATAGAGGAAATCACGGCCACTTATGTGGTGGTACGTGTGTGGGACGAGCGCCGTCTGATCGTTCCCTTGCAATGGTTTGTAGAAACTGTCTTCCAGAACTGGACCCGTCGCAGCGCCTCTTTGCTGGGCACGGTATTTCTATGGGTGGACTACAAGGTTGAAATGCAGGGCTTGAACACGGCATTCAAGGACTTGTGCGAGTCCTCTGAATTGTGGGATGGGCGCGTTCAGGTGTTGCAGGTGACCGATACCAATGAGTGGGGGATGCAGTTGCGCTTTCTGGTCAGTGCTGCCGACTCGGGCCGTTTGTTCGACTTGCGCTGTTTGTTGCGCGAGCGCTTGGTGGCCTATCTGGGTCAGCACCAACCGGATGCATTTGTACGCGTCAGGATGCTGGAAGCTCAGCCAGAGGGTCATGGGCCTGATTCAAGCCCGAGCTGATGCCAAGATCATGCAGGAACTGTTCGCACCACTGCCTCAGGTCCTGCTGTCGCAGTTGCATCATTAAATGCTGGTGGCGTCGGCGTCGTTCCTCTAGCGGCATGTTCAAGGCCTGATACAGGCTGCGGGCGGTGGCGTCCGCATCAAATGGGTTGACGGGCAGGTAGCCGCCTTGCAGGGATTGTGCCGCGCCCGTAAAGGTGGACAGAACCAGGACACCGGGGTCGGCGGGGTCCTGGGCAGCGATATATTCTTTGGCCACCAGATTCATTCCGTCACGCAAGGGCGCGATAAAACCGACGCGGGCGCGGCGCAACATGCGCATCAGCTGGCCGGCCGGAAAGGCGCGGTTCATGTACACCACTGGACTCCAGCCTGGCGTGGCAAATTGACCGTTAATCTGTCCGGCCAGACTTTCCAGCTCTTCACACATGACTTGATAATCGTGAATATCGCCGCGGGTAGAGGGGGCGATTTGGACATACGTTGTTTGCCCGTGCAGCGTCGGGTAACTACGCAGCAGCGTATCCAGGGTGCGCAGCCGATAGGCCAGACCTTTGGTGTAATCCAGCCTGTCCACACTGATAATGGTGTCAGGCCCGTTGACTGGCTCGATTGGTGTGGCGCTGTCGGTCCATGAGGGGGCCTTGGCCAGAGCCTGAACCAGATCCACGTCGATACTGATGGGATAGACGTCTGTGCTGACGGTACGGGCGCCTGACTCGCTCGTACGCGGTGGCACTAAGGTCTGGAGTGCGGCTGTCAGCGCATGATGGTCGCCACGGCTTTGGACGCCAATCTGGTCGTAATGGTGCAGCATGGGCAGCCATTGTTCATAGCGGGGAATGGAGCGCAGAATCTCCGGGCACGGAAAGGGGGTGTGAAAGAACAGCCCAATAGCCTGCTGCATTCCTTGCTCTCGGCAAAAATGGGCTAATGGCATCAGGTGGTAGTCATGGACCCAGATCAAGTCGTCCTCTTCGGCAATCTGGCGCAAATAAGCGGCAATTTGCCGGTTGATCTCCAGGTATTGCTGGAAGTGGTGGGTCTGGAAGTCCATCAGGTCCAGGCGGTAGTGAAAGGCGGGCCAAAGGCAGGTGTTCGCGTAACCGCAGTAAAACTGTTCGTATTGCTCCTGGGTGAAGGAGAAGGTGACGGCTTGGTAGCTGCCCCGATCTTCGGTACGCAACGCCCCCGGCTGTGGATCACATTGGCCGTTCCACCCCAGCCAGATGCCCTGGGTCTGCGGGTGCTTTAACAATTGATCTACTGCGACGGCCAGTCCGCCTGTGCAAGGTTGATCGGAACTGGCCACGCGTATGGACACCACAATGATTTTGCTCATGCTGATTCTCGCTTTGTTTTATTAAGGGATCTTCGTTGGAGAATCAGCAAATTGCGTACCCGCTCAGTTCAAGGGGTGCACATCCTGCCCGCTGACAGCACGCAAGCGTGCCCGTTGCAAACGTTCGCGGGCATTGGGAATACCCAGTTGCAGGCGGTACTTGGTGACGGTTCGTTTGGATAGCTCCACACTGTTCTGACGCAGCGCCTGATGCAAGTCGACATCGCTTAAAGGCTGACGCTCTGGTTCACTGGCAATCAGCCGGCGTATCTGCTCCTTGACCAGGGCGGTGGAGCAACTGCCACCGAAATCAGTCTCCAGCTCGCCGGAGAAAAAATGCCTGAAGCTCAAGGTGCCAAAGGGAGTGCTCATGTACTTGTTGGCAGTCGCTCTGGAGATGGTGGATTGATGCAGATCCAGCTCCTTGGCCAGATCGCTGATGCGCAGGGGTTGCAGGCCTTGCTCACCTAGCTCGAAAAAAAGGATCTGGTGCCGGACGATGAATTCAGCGACACGGCACACCGTACTGCGTCGCATCGCCAGACTCTCGGCCAGCCAGCGAGCCTGAGTCAGGGCGCTGTGCAAAGGGCGGTTCTGCTGCGTGCGTGCCTGCTGCTCCAGGGTGGCGGCATATTCTTGATGCACCTGAACGCGTGGCAGGCTGCGAGGGTCCGCGAGCACGCGCCAATGCTTGCCATCGCGGTAGACGTGGACGTCTGGCGTAATGGTCTGGCGTAACGGCTCCAGATAAGCCAGACCGGGGTTGGGGTCCAGGCTTTGCAGTTCGCGCAGCGCCTGATGAAAGTCTGCATCGGACAGATTCAGGCGGCTCTGCACTTGTGACCATTCGCCTTGCGCCAGCGCGGGCAGCTCGGTAGCCACTAACTTGAGCAGTCTCTGTTTCAGAACCGGGTCTAGAGACTGACGCGCCTGGATCTGCAAGCGCAACGCGTCGGACAGGCAGTGGGCACCTGTGCCGGGAACAGAAAGGGACTGGACCAGCGCCAGCGCGGTTTGCCATTCGGCAAGGGGGATGTGTTCGTAGCCGGCGGGGAGCAGGTCTTCAAAGTGATCGCGCAAGTAACCGTTGTCATCCAGTGCGTTCACGATCAGGGTACATAAGGCCTTGCAGCGCTCACTGGCGTGACTCAAACGTACATGCTCCAGGATCTGTTCGTCACGGCTGCGCGGAGCCGGGCTTATGTCGTGCTTATCGAACAGGTGAGCGCTTTGGCTGGACACAGGATGGGACAGGCCCTCTCGTACGGGGGCGGCGGGTTCTGGAGCGGGTTCCAGTAGGGGATTGTCTTGCAGGCTGTCTTGTACCAGCGTTTGCAGCTCCTGCGCCGAGAGCTGCAGGATTTGTGCGGACTGTTGCAGTCGCTGCGAGAGGGTTTGCTGCATGTGCAGCTGCGGAACCATTTCCAGCTTCATGGTGGCGTCTCCTTGTGGTTGGTGATGAGAACCGACAGTTCTTCGGACACAGTTGCCGGGATGATCCAGGCCCTGTGCTATCTACATAGCAAGTTCCGTTCCTGCCCCAAGGTTCAAGGCGCGGGTACGGTCCTTGCTAGGACACCGTCAAGGCTTTGCTGGCCATGCTGATTGGCCTCAGGTCAGCAAAGATGTTCTGGTTTCAGGCAATGACTGACGTTTTTGGAGGTGTGCGATGCGAGTAAGACATCTGATGTGTTTGGCGCTGGCGGCGGGTCTGGTATTGGGTTTGAGTGTTCGCAGTGCTTCTGCCATTGAGCTGTTTTCTCCGGATAAAGGGTTCTTGAAAGATGCGGCACAATCGGGACATTTTGAAGTGAAGGCTGCCAAGCTGGCTCTGGAGCGCAGCAACAACGATAGAGTGGTCGAATTTGCACAAATGATGATCGACGACCACGAGCAGCTGGCCAAGGAACTGCAGACGCTGGCACAGGCCCGCAAGGTGGAGCTGCCCACCGAGCCCAGCCTGATGCAGCGCGGCAAGATCTCCATGCTTGAGGGCGCGGAGGGTGAACAGTTCGATGCAGACTATGCCAACGAAGCGGCAGTCAAAGCGCATGAGGACACCATCAAGCTCTTTGAGGACTACATCAAGGATGGTAAAGACAAGGAAGTCATGGGTTTTGCTCAGGACGCTTTGCCCATGCTGCAGCAACACTTGCGGCATGCTCATGCGCTGGCAGACTCCATGAAGCCTGCCGTGGCCCAGTAAGCTTTTGCCAAGCTTGCTCAGTTCCACACTGGGCAAGCATTTATTCCATGGGGTCGGCCTCCATATTGATTTCCACCTGATCGCTGTTGCTCATTACATAGCTGCGCAGTACCGCATTGCGTAGCTGGCGTATATTGCCCGGCCAGTGATAGCGCTCGATCTCCTTCATGCTGGCCAGGCTCAGTGAGCGGTTCTGCTGATGCTCCTGGTTCAGCTGTTCTACCAAGTGCTGGGCGATCAGGACGGCATCATCGCCGCGTTCACGCAGGGGGGGGATTTGAATCGGAAAGACCCCCAGGCGGTAATACAGATCTTCGCGCAGTTTCTTGTCCTCAATAGCGCGCATGGGCGGGCGATTGGTCGCAGCGATGATGCGGGCATCATGTTTGATCAACTTGTCGCCACCTACCTTCATGTATTCGCCATTTTCCAATGCGCGCAGCAGCTTGGTTTGGGCGTCTATGGGCATTTCGGTGATTTCGTCCAGGAACAGCGTGCCCTGGTCCGCCAGTTCAAAGTAGCCCTGCCGATTACGTTCGGCTCCGGTAAAGCTGCCTTTTTCGTGGCCGAACAGCTCGCTTTCGATCAGTTGTTCTGAAATGGCTGAACAGTTGATGGGCACATACGCCTGCTCCTTGCGAGCGCTGCAGCGGTGAATAGCCCGGGCCGCCAGTTCCTTGCCGGTACCACTCTCGCCAATCAGCAGCACAGGCAGGTCGGTGCTGGCCACTTTGCTGATTTCTTCATAGAGTTTTTTCATGGGGGCGGAACAGCCTACAAACTCGCCAAAGTCATGATGCTGCTCGGCTTGAAAAGCACAGGCACCGTTTTGATACTTGGCTTTTAATTGCTCCAGCAAGGTGCGCAATTGCGCCTGGTCTTGCCGGGTCGAGCCACTGTAGGCGTGCAAGGTATAGCTTTCCACCGCATCCAGTCCGATGCGACGGCTCAACTCCTGGGCCTGCAGGGCGCTGACACTGGGGCCAAACAGCAGGGCATCAGGAGTTTTCTGGTGATAACGGATCAGAACATCTTCTGGCGTATTTGCAGCGATGGCGGAAAAGTTCATCTGCCGCGCCAGTGCCAAAAAAAGGCTTATAAAAGCTGAATCTGTCTCCAGCAATAATAGGTGGGGCATTTTTTCCTCTGGGATAGACAAAGTTAATTTGAAATCCGATGTCTTATCCTAATCAGGATAGAAAGGGCATTCGTTACCAGATATGGCAAGGACGAACCCGCTTATTTTCTGAAAATACCTTATGGCCGCGTCCCCATGCCCTGGGCTCTTATGGCGTTTTTTGTCGCCTGGTCATGTACGTATTCAACTTACACATCTGTTTACCTGTCAGCGACGGGCAGGCTTGCCTGTGCCTGGGGAGCACAAGGCAGCAGGTCAACCTCTGATCCAATCGCAGGTGGGGGTCAGGACTGAGCTGGGGGCGGCTGAGTCACATCAATCCATTGCGCGCTGGTCAGCTCGGCCAGGCGCTGCGGGGTGATGCGTACCGCAGAATTAATAGAGCCTGCTGCGGGCAAGACCGTGTCGTAGTCCTGCAAGGACAGATCGCAGTAAATCTCCAGCGGGGTAGCCAGACCAAAGGGGCAGACCCCGCCAACCGGGTGACCCGTCAAGGCTTCGGTGCTTTCCAGGTCCAGCATTTTTACGCGCGTACCGAAGGCGGTACGCAGCTTCTTGTTGTCCAGACGGGCATCACCTCGAGCGACCAGCAGCACTACTTTATCGCCCACTTTCAAGCTAAGCGTCTTGGCAATTTGTCCCGGCTCGACTTGGTGCACTTGCGCAGCCAGCACGACGGTGGCTGTGCTTTCGGTGGTTTCAATTACCTGAATATCGGCAGCGTGTTCGTTAAAAAACTGTTTGACGGAATCAAGACTCATGGCGGATCAGGACGGATTAGTGTGTTTTGTTAAACTTTTTTGCGAGTGCCTAGTCTTAGTCAAGTGCATGAGAGTGTCAACCAGAGCGCCGTGGCGCTGCAAAACAGGAATGTAATTGTGATTAAACCTTTATTGTTGACGGCCAGCCTGATGGCCTTCAGTTCCATGGCGTTGGCAGAGGGTCCCGTTATTACGATGTACCAGGATCCTAACTGTGGTTGTTGTGGGGGCTGGGCACAGCACATGCGCGATGAAGGCTTTGAGGTCAAAGAGGTCAAGGTCGTGAAGATTCAAGACGTGAAGCGGCTTTTGAGAGTGCCGGAGAACCTGGCGTCCTGCCACACCGCGATGATTGAAGAGACGGGGCAATTGATTGAAGGCCATGTGCCTGCCAAGGTCGTCAAACGCATGATGAATGATGGCAGTGTGCGTGGAGTGGCCGCGCCAGGCATGCCCGCCAATTCACCCGGCATGGGCCAGATGGACGGCAATTTGGTAACCGTGGACTTTAACGGACGTCCTTACTCGCGCGACTGAAGTCTGTAACGGGAAGGGTGGCATGCAGATACACGAAACTACATTGAGAAACTTGTAAGCTGCTGCCGCTCTTGTCATGATGGTCGTTCATTGACTCTGTTTAGGAGGTTCTATCCATGCAGCCCTCAGTTAAAGCTTTTCTTGCTGCTACCGCAGTCGCATTTGGCATGTACAGCCCTTTTGCGATGGCCCAGGGCAATGCGGCTCCGGCCAACTCGGCAGCCCCTGCTGCCACCCAGGTCGTTAAACCTACGGATTCTCAGCTGGAGCAATATGCGCGCACCTACAAGAAGGTCGCTCAAACTGCTTCGGAATATCAGCCGCGTCTGGATGCGGCCAAAAGTGATGCAGAGCGTCAGGCTATTGTTCAGGAAGCCGACCAGCGCCTGGTAGGCGTGGTCAGTGCTAATGGCATGGATCTGGCGGACTACAACGGTATCAGTCTGGCGATTCAGCAGGACCCGGCCTTGCGCCAGCGTGTTGAAGGGATGCTGAAGTAAGGCTTGTTTGTGATCCTCGGGTTTGACAGAGCGCCGGGTGTCATTTTGTAGTGACCGTAGTGGGTAAATTTAAACCCTGGACGTAATCGTCCAGGGTTTTTTTTGTCGCCGTGCTGCCCCAAAGCTTGGCGCCCCCGGTAAAAAGCCCCCTCGGAGGCACTAAGCCAAAGGCGCAGCGTGGGTGCTGATTGTGTAGGTCGCTTCAATACAAAGCGTGCCGGCCAGAGCCGGCATGACTGCCTGCATTGAGACTGGAGCCTGACGCCAGATTTACGGCTTCAAGCTCAGTCTCTGGGCGCCATTAGCAGCGGGGATAGTTAAGCGCCCCGATCATTGCATTGAATTTCAATTGCAAGCTGCTGGCGTCATTTTTTATGGGGTTATTGATCTGCCAGCTGATCGAGCCTTGCTGAGGTACGTAATTGCCTTCAGAGGCATGCTGGATGACGCTTCTGCCCTGAGCCAGGAATTCATTCATCTTCGACATGATTCTTGGGCATCCTTGTGGCGTTTCTTCCTTGAATTTTTTATCCCAGTTGCTGATCATCGCGGCTGCCTGGTCAAGACTTTCCTGGAAGGGGGGAATGCTCTCTTTTGCTCCCTGCTGCTCGAAAATAGCATCGACCTTGTTCATGGCCTGCTTGCTGAACAGCACGGCACCCAAACGGTAATGCTCCATTGAGTCCTTGGGAGCTTTATCGAAAGAGGTCTGGATGTTTATCTCATCCTGTTTCTGAATACCTTGGAGAAATGCAGCCTCTGCCTGTACGACTTCTGTCAGGGCGCTGACGAACGCCTCGTTATTGTCGGCTGCCTTTTTGCCGCCATCCGTCAGAAACTCTTTTGATTCGGCATAGTTGTTCAACTCGGAATTGAGAGGTGCCAGCTTGGTCAAGGAGTCATCAAACTGCTTTGCTGGTCCATCTATTTCCGGCATGTTGGCTTCCAGTGCCAAGGCGGATTTCAGTTTTTCCTGGGTGTTCTTGATGCTTACCAGTGAAACAACGGAATAGTTATCCAGTTTCTTGCCCGAGCGCACGGCAGGCTCGTAGACGGTTTGATAATCGGAAAGCGCACGGTAGAAAGGCGTATGCAAGCTATTGGCGACTTCAACATAGGCATTGTATTTCTGGATAAAGCCTTGCTCGGACGAGACCGCTTGAGATGGTGCTTCTGTCGCTTCTTCGCTGTTGCAGCCCGCAATAGCGATGCAAAGGCCCAGCGTGGCGAAAACAGATAGTTTTTTTAAATTCATGATGAAAGTGATTGGTGCTTTTGATGCGTTGGCAATACGTTAAAACCCCTATCGGGCAGGACGCAATTTTATAGCTTCACCACTTCGTATTTTGTATCAAGCTAGGACCTTATGTTTCAGGAGTGCGTGCTACACGCGGCCGGGCGGGCTAGCAACAGTTGGCTATGCCCACCCTGCACAGGCCCGTCTCCGTCTCTGGTTTTTGGCCTTGCTTAATCCATGTCCTGGAAGTCTGGGCTTGCCCTGGGAATAGGCACGCCGGCATCAATGCGTTTGGCCCATTCTTGTAGCGGTAGCGGTGGAGTCGGCTCCCAAATACGACGCAGAACGGGCTTTAGCAAAGCAATATTGTGGCCACTGGCCCAACGATACGGAATCACCGGCAACCAGGTGTCGTCGGCAATGCGTTCGGCTACGACAAAGCGGAAACTGTACTGGCCAGGGCCCAGGCTCATGCGTATATCACTGACCACCAGCAGGTCATCGATGATGTCGTAGCGCAGCCAATCGTCCGAAAACCAGCGCAGTTGCTCCAGCTGTTTCAAGGGGGGGAACAGCTGGGTGTAGTCGCTATGAACGGGCAGGCACAGGGATTCGTATTGATGCCCCTTGGGTGCACGCAGCCGGTCCAGCAGGCCCACCATGACTTCGCATTCCCGGTCCTGTGTGTCGCGCACCAGTACACGCCAGAGCAGGATGTTCATGGGTTGGGCGGCGGAGTATACCCGCGCGATTTCCACCTGCTCTTGTTTGAGCTGTGCGGTTGCCTGTTGCTCGGCCCAGAACTTGGCACCTACCGAGGCTGCCAGATACAGGCTGCTCAAGAGCAAGGCCCAGTTGCAGGCCCGTATCGTTGCGGGTACCGGCCCACGAATCAAGCCTATGATCGTGGCGATCAGTAAGGGCACGGTATAGAGCGGGTCAATAATGAAGATGCTGGACCAGGTTGCCGGGGTAGCGGCCAAAGGCCACAGCAATTGCGTTCCGTAACTGGTAAAGGCATCCAGAAGAGGGTGGGTAATCAGCGCCAGCCAGACCGCCAGCCCCAGCCTCCCCGCAGAGGCACGTGCTTGTGGAAACAGCAGTCGCCATAAAAGGGTGACCAGGATGCCTGCCGCGCTCAACACAAACAAAGAGTGCGAGAAACCCCGATGACTGACCATGGAGGTAATCGGGTCCCCATATTGAATGAAGACATCCAGATCGGGCAGGGTGGCGATGATGGCACCGGACAGGACCGCCTTGCGGCCATACTGCCGCCCGAGGAGGGAGCCGCAGATGCTGGCACCGAGGACTGCTTGTGTTACGGAATCCATAGCTCTCGTGCAAAGTGAAACAGGGACCGGGGCCAGATGCGGCCTGACGGCTTTAGCGTTATGATTTTAAAGTTGAATCCCCGGCCCGCCCTATTTTTTTGACGGGCGTCAAAGGCCCAAGGGGTATCAGTCGCGTATAGTGTACGACGGCCTACGCTGTCCTACCGCCTGCGGGCTGCGCCACCGCTTCTATCCAGAGAATTCGTTTACCTATGTCTACCTACCTGATCGCGGCTTTATATAAGTTCGTGGAATTGCCCGATTTCGCCCAAATGCGCGACCCCTTGTTTGCTTTTTGCGAGCAGCACGAGGTCAAGGGCACGCTGTTGCTGGCGCGCGAAGGGATTAACGGCACGATTGCCGGCCCTCAGGAGGGTATTCGTGCCGTCTTGGCATATCTGAACTCCGATCCACGTATTTCTGGCCTGGTGCATAAAGAATCCTATGCCGACAAGGCTCCGTTTTACCGCCTCAAGGTGAAGCTGAAAAAAGAGATCGTTACCCTGGGCGTACCGGATCTGAAAACCGCCGAAATGGTGGGCGAGTATGTTGCTCCCGAAGACTGGAATGCCCTGATCAGCGATCCGGACGTGGTGGTGGTGGATACCCGCAACGATTACGAAGTGGGTATTGGCACTTTTAACCGTGCCATCAACCCCAAGACCCAAAGCTTTACCGAGTTTCCTCAGTGGGTGGCCGAGCAGTCCAAGGAAGGCGGTGTCTTGCATGGCAAACCGCGCGTGGCCATGTTCTGTACCGGCGGTATCCGCTGTGAAAAATCCACAGCCTTCATGCGTTCGCAAGGCTTTGATCAGGTTTACCACCTGCAAGGCGGCATTCTGAAATATCTGGAAGAGATTCCAGCCGCAGAAAGCCTGTGGGATGGTGACTGCTTTGTGTTCGACGAGCGCGTATCGGTGCGTCACGGTCTGGAACCCGGCGATTATGATTTCTGCCGTGCCTGTCGCATGCCTATCAGCGAAGAGGAAAAAGCCTCGCCCCAGTTCGAAGAAGGCGTCAGCTGTCCCTACTGCCACGGCCACAGTTCCCCCGAGCAGATCGAGCGTTTCCGTGAGCGTCAAAAGCAAGTGGCTTTGGCGCGCGAGCGTGAAGAGCGTCACATTGGCGTCAGCATGGACGAGTTGACCGAGCGCCGTGAAGCCGCCCGCCGCAAGGCGGAAGAGCAACGCCTGCTGGCTCAGCAAGGCAAGGACGCCTAGCCCTGATCGGGCCACTGTGTTACCTCTACTAGCTTGATTCTGGCGCTGCGTCGTTTATAGTCCGCCCTTCTGCTACAGAAGGGCGCTTTGCATAAACGCCAGCGCTTTAAGTCCGTGCCTGTGGCGCGGCTTTTTAACGGGATTGAGCATGTCCTTATCTGATCTGCCCATTTTGTATTCCTTTCGCCGTTGCCCCTATGCCATGCGGGCACGGCTGGCTATTGCGGCCAGCGGCGTAACTTGTCAGTTGCGCGAAGTCGTACTGCGCGACAAACCCGAGGCCCTGCGCCTGGCCTCTCCCAAAGCCACCGTCCCGGTGCTGGTCTTGCCCGATGGCAAGGTTATTGATGAAAGCCTGGACATCATGCGTTGGGCTTTGGCGATTCAAGATCCCAAGCAGTATTTGCAGCCTGAGCAGGGCGATGTCGAGCAAATGCTGGCCCTGATTGCGGCCAATGACGGGCCTTTCAAGCGGCATCTGGATTGCTATAAATACCCGGATCGCCATACCGAGGATGAACAATTCACGGATGCAGCCAGTTTTTCGGCCCTGCATAGAGCCCAAGCCAGTGAATTATTGATGGGCCTGAATGCCCGCATTGAACAGCAGGGCTACCTGATGGGACAGCGTCCTTGTCTGGCAGATTTGGCGATTGCCCCCTTTGTGCGGCAATTCGCACAAGTGAACAGGGGCTGGTTTGATGCGCAGCCTTGGACGGCCTTGTCGACCTGGTTGCTGAACTTTCAGTCCAGCCCTTTGTTCCTGAGCATCATGGATAAATACCCTGCCTGGACGCCAGACAGCGAGATTGTGCAGTTTCCTTCTGTCTGACTGAGTCGCTAACGACCTGCCCAAAGCAATACGAGCGGGAGCAGCTTGGTCAGAACATGCAGACAAGCAAAAGGCCGGTTCTCAATTGAAAACCGGCCTTTCTTATTAAGTACCTGAATCAGGCAGCAACGGTCGCACGTGGCTCGCTGGCCTCTTGTGCGGGAATCTCCATTTCACCGCGCTGATGCAAGGTGACGCTGGTATCCAGCGGTGGCAGCTCGCCATTCATGGCGCTGTTGAGTTGATCGGCATCCAGTTCGCCTTCCCAGCGGGCAACCACAATGGTGGCAACCGCATTGCCCACCAGATTGGTCAGCGCACGGCATTCGGACATGAAGCGGTCAATCCCCAGGATCAGAGTCATGCCAGCGATAGGCACTGAAGGCACTACGGACAGGGTAGCCGCCAAGGTAATGAAACCGGCCCCCGTCACACCCGCCGCGCCTTTGGAGCTGAGCATGGCAACCAGCAATAGCAGAACCTGCTGCTGCAAGGTCAGTGGAATATCACAAGCCTGGGCGATGAACAGGGCCGCCATGGTCATGTAGATATTGGTGCCGTCCAGGTTGAAGGAGTAGCCGGTAGGTACAACCAGGCCCACAACCGATTTTGCACACCCGGCGCGTTCCATCTTCTGCATCAAGGTAGGCAAAGCCGCTTCCGAGGAGCTGGTCCCCAGCACCAGCAGCAGTTCTTCACGAATGTAGCGGATCAGCTTGGTGATGGAAAAGCCGTTGTAGCGGGCCACGGCACCCAGAATGATCAGCACAAAAAGCACGGAGGTGACGTAGAAAGTCACCACCAGCAGCGCCAGGCTGGACACGGATTCAATCCCGTATTTGCCGATGGTGAAAGAGATGGCACCGAAGGCCCCGATGGGAGCGGCTTTCATCAGGATGGCAACCAGCTTGAAAACAGGCGTCATCAAGGCTTGCAGCAGTTTCAGCACGGGTTTGCCGTGATCGCCCACAGCGGCCAGGGCAATACCAAACAGCACGGCCACAAACAGCACCTGCAGGATGTCGCCGCCGGTAAAGGGGCTGATCAGGGTGGCAGGGATGATGTTCATCAAAAAGCCCGTCAGCGTGCTGTCATGGGCTTGCTGCACGTAGCCCTGGATAGAGCTGGGGTCCAGGGTGCTGGGGTCAATGTTCATGCCATGGCCGGGCTGCACGATATTGCTGACCACCAAGCCTACAATCAGGGCCAGCGTGGAGAAAGTCAGAAAGTAAATCATGGCCTTGCCCACCACACGGCCCACTTTTTGCAGGTCTGTCATGGCGGCAATGCCGGTGGCTACCGTCAGGAAAATGACGGGCGCAATAATCATTTTGACCAGCTTGATGAAGGCATCGCCCAAAGGCTTCATGCTTTCGCCCAGCGAGGGGTAAAAATGGCCCAGCAAAATCCCGATAGTGATGGCGATGATGACCTGTACGTACAAAATTCGATACCACTTGATTTTGACGATCTGCGGTACCGAACGGTCTCCTGTGCTTATATCCATCATGATGTCGTCTCCGTGACTTGATGTAGCCGACCTGGCAGTCAGCTGGTGGCCTGCTTGGAATTGTGTGTGGGCAGGCGGTTTAAGCTCGCCGGAATCCTTGTCCCGGCCCATAAGCTCATGACTAAAGCAACATCCGTGCCAATCTGTTCGCCGGCAGAAAACCAGTAAATAAGCGGCTTGCGGACAGGAGACTTCCCCGCTATCTGCTTATGTGTGCGAAAATCCGCACAGCTATTACTAATTTTTGGCGATATTTCGCACAGGTTTCATGAACTCCATTCCGGTTTCTTCGGGCATGCGGCGGCGCTTCAGGCTCGAATGGTTGCTGCTGCTGGGCTTGGCCGTCGTGCTGGGGCTGTTTGCCTTCTGGCGTTCGGCCGATTTGGGGACGGCTCGCTTGCTGGCACAAAGCGAGCAGCGGCTTGATTCCTTGATGCGCGGCAATGCGGGCTGGATCAGGACGATCCGAGACAAATTTCGCACCTTGTCCTTTGCTCTTGCACAGGACGAGGCTCTGCGCCAATACCTGATGGGCAATCCTGCCTATGGTGATGCCGAGGCTTTGAATCGCAAGTTCCAGCAATTGGCCGAAGATACGGGCGCTCCTGTTCTGTACCTGCTGGATATTCATTCGCAGACGCTGGTGTCCAGTAACTGGCAGGAGCCCGACAGCTTCGTGGGCAATCACTACGGTTTCCGCCCTTACTTCACCAAAGCCCTGGAGCAGGGGCATGCGGAATACTTTGCCTTGGGGACTGCCAGCGGCAAGGCAGGTTTGTACATTTCACGCATGGTGCAAGATCAGGACGGCAAGCCGGTTGGTGTGGTCGTCATCAAGCTGGTATTCGATCTGCTGGAAAAAGAATGGGAAGGTTATGGCGATCGCATGTTTGTAAGCGATCCCAATGGCGTGATCTTGCTAAGCGGTGAACCGGACTGGCGTTTGCATAGTCTGGATCAAGCCGCGCCCGAGCAACTGGTCAAGCTGCGGGCCAGTCAGCAGTTTGGTAATGAGCCCTTGGAGTCAGTGGGCTTGAATATGTCGGATTCCGGCGAACGGGCCTCCTTCTGGACATTGGGGCAGGAGCGCTTTTTGCATGTGCAGCAGCCTGTCGCAGGCAGTGATTGGGTTTTGCACGCGATGGCTCCCATGGATGCTGCATTGCAGACCCAGGCCTTTCAATCCCGTCTGACGGTGATGGGGTTGTTATGTGCAGCGCTGGTACTGACGGCCTTGGCCCTGCAACGCAATCAACAGCGCCGGGAAGCACAGGCGCGTCAGGAGCTACTGCGTGATGCGCTGGAAGAAGCGGTAGAGTCCCGGACGGCTCAGTTGCAGGTGGCGCGTCGTCGCCTGGAGCAGGAGATGCAGGCCCTGCAAGAAGCCCGTACGCGTGCGCGTGATCTGCGTGAGCAGTTGGAGCAGGCCGAGAAGCTGTCCTTTCTGGGGCAGGTGACGGCCGGGGTGGCTCACGAGATCAACCAGCCTGTCGCGGCGATTGAAGTCTATGCGGACAACACTTTGCGCTTGCTGGATCAGGGCCAGACGGAAACGGCACGGCAGAACCTGTCCCGCATCCAGACGCTGACCCAACGCATTGGCAGTATTACCTCCCAACTGTGTCATTACGCCCGCAAGCCCCAGGAACAGGAAGGCCCGGTACGGGTTCGTTCGGCTGTGGATAGCGCCTGGCAATTGCTGGAGCACAGGGCGCGGGCCCAAGGTGTGGGCCTGGAACTGGAGGGCGTGAACGAGTCTGTGCGTGTATGGGCCTTGCCGGTACGTCTGGAGCAGGTTCTGGTGAATTTACTGCGTAATGCGCTCGATGCTCTGGATGGGAGCCGTCAAGGGCGTATTCGTATAGAAGTCATGAGCGAGCAGCAGCATGTGCGCATTGTTGTTTCCGACAACGGCCCCGGCCTGAGTGCGGAAATCCGCCAACGCCTGTTTACGCCCTTTAGCTCCAGCCGTCGCCAAGGTGTGGGCTTGGGGCTGGTGATCTCGCACGATATTGTGGCGGCCCTGGGTGGCCGTTTGGAAGAAGGGCCTTCGCGCCTGGGTGGCGCCACGTTCCATATCGTGCTGCGCAATGCCGATAGCGAGCTGGGCCAGGGAGAGAGATAAGAATGGAAGTCGCGTTTGTTGATGATGATGCGGACTTGCGTGCCGCCGTGGTGCAAAGTCTGGAACTGGCGGGCCTGAAGGTGGTGGCCTGTGCCAGCGGGCAGGAGGCCCTGAGTCGCTTGCCCAAGGATTATCCGGGTGTGGTGGTGACGGACATTCGCATGCCGGGCATGGATGGTCTGGCGCTGATGCAAGCCTTGCATGCTCGCGATCCCGAGCAGCCCGTCGTGCTGATTACCGGCCACGGTGATATTGATATGGCCGTACAGGCCATGCACGATGGCGCCTTTGATTTTCTGACCAAGCCCTATCAGGCCGAACGCCTGCTGACGGTAATACGTCATGCCGCCATGCAGCGCAGTCTGGTTTTGCAAAACCGTGCCTTGCGCGAAGAACTGGACGAGGACGGCCAAGGCCCGGCGCTCCTGGGTAATTCCGAGGTCATGGTCAATTTACGCACTACCTTGCGGCATCTGGCACAGTCCGATGTGGATGTGCTGGTGGAAGGGGAAACCGGCACAGGCAAGGAAGTGGTGGCCATGTTGCTGCACCGCTGGAGCGCCCGAGCACAGCATCGTTTTGTAGCGTTGAACTGTGGTGCCTTGCCTGAAACCATTATTGAAAGCGAGCTGTTCGGCCACGAAGCCGGAGCATTCACGGGCGCGCAGCGCAGACGTGTAGGCAGTGTTGAACATGCACACTGTGGCACGCTGTTTCTGGATGAAATCGAAAGCATGCCCATGATTGCACAGGTGCGCTTGCTGCGTGTGCTGGAAACCCGTTGCGTAACTCCTTTGGGTTCCAACGAAGAGCATCCGGTAGATATCCGCGTCGTTGCCGCCAGCAAGGTGGATTTGTCCGACCCTGCCCAGCGTGCGAATTTCCGCGCCGATTTGTATTACCGACTCAACGTGGTCACCTTGCGCTTGCCGCCTTTGCGGGAGCGCAAGGAGGATATCCCCATGCTGTTCGCTCACTTTGCGGCGCTGGCTGCCAAGAAGTACGGTATGCCGCAAAAGATGCCCGATGCGCGCAGTCTGGCCTATATGCAGTCACATCACTGGCCGGGCAATGTGCGCGAGCTGGCACACTTTGCGCAACGTGAAGTGCTGGGTGTGCAGCACCCGGAGATCAAGGAGCTGGAAAACGAGGACTTGAGCCTGCCCGCCCGCATGGAGCAGTTCGAGTCGCAGCAGATACGTCAGGCGCTGGCACGCCATCGTGGCGATATCAAGGCGACCTTGCAGGACTTGCGTATCCCGCGCAAAACCTTTTACGACAAGTTGCAGCGGCATGGCATTTTGCGTAGCGACTTTGTGGAAGAGGGGGCGCAGGGTGAATAAAGGCTGGAGTAAAAGTGAGCTATATCGGGGTTTTGCTCAAATTTACGATCAGACTACATATTCCTCAGGGCAGCGCGCCCATATTGATTGTTGTGCTCCACAATGCGGGTCAGCATATCCATGAATACCTGACGTTGCTTTGCCGTCAGTGGGTCCAGCAGACGTTCCTGTGCCTTGTTCATGCCAGCGCTCAGTCCTTGCATGACGGCCAGGCCGGCCTCGGTAATGTAGGTTTGGCGCGAGCGGCGGTCATCAGGGTTGACGCGTCGTCCCAGCAGTCCTTTTTCTTCCAGACGGCGGATAACTTCTGCGGAGGTCGTGCGGTCCAGACCAAGCTCATAGCCTATGGTAGTTTGGTCTAGCCAGGGTGAGCCCATCAAGACGGACAGTACCCCGTGCTGGACAGGGGTGATATCGCTTTTGCATTCTTCGTAGAACATGGCGTAATGGATTTGGTTCAGACGTCGAACCAGAAAGCCGGAACGCGACCACAGCTTTTGCCGAAATAATTCGGCATTTTCTTCCTTTACTGGGCCGAGGGATTCGGCCTCGCCGGATTTCAGTCCTTTCTCTTGCTTTAACTCGGTGTGATTCTTCATGCTTAAGCCAGACATCAAGAGTGTGACCCATTAGCTGTGACTGGTGAGGCCACAGCTTGATGGCAGGATAAGCCCCAACGGGGCAGTAGTAACAAGGTCGGCGATTATAGGGAGGACAGCGCCAGACTAGGAAAGGTAGGCGCTGCATTCTTATTTTGTATTCGTTTCCACCTGGTGCTGTCCATGCTCAATCTCTCAGTTATTTCCCGACTTGCTGAAAAATATAATCAGTGTGCTGCTTTATCGCTTTTTCTTGGTGAAAGTTTCTCTGTTTTAAATCAAGAGTTTGTCAGGCGATTTTAATAACTGCGTGTTGGCAGCCGATTAATACCTGATTGGCATTTTCAGGGGCAGTCTAAGCGCCGGGTACAAGGCGCTTAGTTTCCTCGTAAGCTTTACGCGGAGTCCTTGCGCCCGAACAGTCTTCCCACTCGATAACGTATCTGCGACCAGAAGGCTTTGAGACCGATAGATAGCATATTGAGCTCGCCTGCATAGTCATCATCCTGTCGGCCACGTGCTTGCAGCCTTAGCAGGGTTTGTTGCATCTGGGCCTGTAGCTGCTGGGTTTGAGCGAGCACGGCTTGGGATTGATAAAGGATGGCTTGGGCTTCGATAGTGGAAACTGGCGTGGCAGCTATTGAGGGCATGTTGGCAACCGCAGCGCCAGCTGCGGCTGTCATGCCCTGGCTGCTGGGGAAGGCGGGGGCGTCAGAGCCCTGTGCAGGATTGGCGTCACCCTGCACCATGCGCGCAAGGTTGCGCTCGAACTGGCCCAGGATCTGCCCGGCCACTTCGGCGATCATGCCGCTGCCGCGTCCATATTGGGCCACAGCTCCTGACAAGGTCAGTTCTGTGCTGACCTCCACGTCGGTCCCTCCTTCTGGTGACGGTGTCAGCGCAAAGCTGAAGTCCGAGCTGGCTGAACCGCGTCCCTTGGGGTCCAGACCGGCGCCACGCAGATAGGCAATATGATTTTCCTCATCGGTGTTGACCAGCTCCGCAGTGCCATCAAAAGAAAGTTTGATCGGGCCGAGTTTGACTGAAACCGAACCCTGGTACTTGTTGCCGTCCAAGACATCAGTCAGTTTGGCTCCGGGCAGGCAAGGCATGATGCGCGGTACATCCAGCATGAGCGTCCATGCCTGATCCAGTGGTAGAGGAATGTGAAACCGGTTTTTGAAATTCATGGCAGCTTTCCTGTTTTATTGTGTCGGTTGCGTGGCCTGATCGATCAGTTCCAGTAGCCGCATAGGGCTGAGTGGGAACTCGTTGATGCGCACATTCAGCGGTGACAGTGCTTGCTCCACGGCTGAGATGACGACGGCGGCGACGGCGATGGTGGAGCATTCGCCCACGCCTTTGACTCCTAGCGGATTCAAGTGCGTGGGGGAGGGGCAGAACAACACCTCGATATTTGGTACTTCCGGGGCGGTGGGCAGAAGATATTCTGCACAAGTGGTGGACAAGGGCTGACCTTCGGCGTCGTAGGCCATCTGTTCGAACAAGGCATTGCCCAGACCATGGACGACCCCGCCAACGACCTGACCTTCCACGATCATCGGGTTGATGAGCGTGCCGCAATCTTGCACAGCCAGATAGCGTGTGATGTGGATAGCGCCAGTGCTGGCATCTACCTCCACTTCACAGGCGTGCGTGGATCCGGCGTAGGTTTGCTCGTCGCAGTGAAAATGAGCGGTGCTCTCCAAACCAGGGTCTGTCTTGATAGGCAGGCTGTAGCCCGGCACACCTTTGAGCTCCATGGCCAGTCGAGCCAGGCTGATGGTTGTGTCAGTTGCGCTGCTACGCACGATGCCGTAAGAAATGTTCAGGGTTTCTTGAGGAACTTTCAGCACGGCCGCTGCTGCCAGCAGCACTTTATGACGTAGTTGCCGGGAGGCCTGTTCAACGGCTGTACCCGCCATAATCGCCTGGCGACTTGCGAAACCGCCCATCCCCACACCGATGTGACGTGTATCGCCGGCATGAACGTCTATGCCTGCGGGTTCCACGCCGAAATGTGCTGCGCAAATCTGCGCCAGCGAGGTCTTGATGCCTTGGCCCATGGCCAGGGCTCCCGTGAACACGGCAATTCGACCGGATGGGAAAATCTTGACGGTGGCCGACTCATAGGGGCCGCGACCGGTTGGTTTGACGGCATTAGCCAGGCTTTGGCCCAGATAACGGCCTTGAGCAAGGGCCGCCTGTCGTCGTTGTTCAAAACCGTCGCGGTCCATCGCCTGCTCTGCCATGGCTTGCATGCGGGGAAAGTCTCCGCTGTCGATAACCAGTGGTATACCCGCCCTGGATTTCAGCGGCTTGGTGTAGGGGATTTTGGCGGCAGGAATCAGGTTCAGTTCGCGGCAGCGGATGGGGTCCATGCCGATCTGTTGCGCGAGCCGGTCCATTAATCTGTCCATGACGAAAGCGGCTTGCGGATAGCCTGCGCCGCGTACGGTAGCCACTGGCACCTTGTTGGTGTAGACCACGTCAGCAGTCAGACTGAAAGCTGGAACGACATAGGGGCCCGTCATGGATGAGGCTGCGTTGTAGGGGACGTTGGTGCCCTGCGGCGTGTAGGCTCCGTGGTCATGGATGAAACTGCCACGCAGGCCGCGTATGCGCCCGTTTTTATCGGCCGCCAGAGATACTGACCATACCTGGTCGCGCTCCTGAATAGAGGTCAGGAAGTTCTCGCGTCTGTCTTCTACCCATTTGATGGGACGACGTAGCAGGCGGGCGACAGCTGGAATGACGATTTCTTCGGGGTAGATCATGAACTTTGCCCCAAAACCGCCGCCTACGTCGGGGGTGATCACACGTAATTGATCTTCGCGATGGCCCAGCATCAGGGCCAGGGTGTAGTGCAGTTCGTGTGCCATCTGGGTGGATGACCAAACGGTCAACTCGTTGCCGGCGGGGTCCAGTCGTGCAAGCACGCCTCGCCCTTCGATGGGATGAGCACAGCCGCGGTGGGCTGAAAATGACTCCTCGATGAGGATGTCTGCATCAAGGAAGGCGGCATCGATATCGCCATAGGCCAGCGTGTAGTTTTGCAGGCTATTGCTTTGTAGTTCGGTGCGTACCACCGCTGCATTCGGTTCCAGAGCCAGACGCAGGTCAGAAATCGCTGGCAGGACTTCGAAGTCGATAGCCACCAGTGCAGCAGCATCCTCGGCTATGTGACGGGACTGGGCGACGATCACGGCAATCGCTTCGCCAACGAAGGCGACTTCTTCGCGTGCCAGGACGAAGGGGACGGTATTTTCTGGAAGTACGGCAAAGGCAAAGCCCAATGGCATACGCCAATGAGTTAATTCGCCCATCAGGTCTTGCGCGGTAAATACTCCGTGTACGCCAGGTAAGGCTCGGGCTGCCGACAGGTCTATGGAACGAATGCGTGCGTGCGCGTGAGGACTACGTACAAAGCACGCATGCAATACACCCTCCATGGGGATGTCATCCAGAAACTGGGCCTGCCCGGTTAACAAGGCTTCATCTTCCAGGCGCA
Source organism: Alcaligenes sp. YSL9 (assembly GCF_030515105.1). Classification (NCBI taxonomy): domain Bacteria; kingdom Pseudomonadati; phylum Pseudomonadota; class Betaproteobacteria; order Burkholderiales; family Alcaligenaceae; genus Alcaligenes; species Alcaligenes sp. YSL9. Next base: position 691,159 of record NZ_JALXJU010000003.1, read on the forward strand.
GAAAGGAGTGCCCCAGACCGCAGGCGCCTTGTTCCTGCTGGTGAGGATCATTCATGAGCATGGCTGGTCCTCATCGCAGCAGCGGCTTTCTGTACCGCACGCACAATATTCTGGTAGCCGGTACAGCGGCATAGATGACCGGACAGCACGTCGCGTATCAGTTCGGGGCTGGGATCGCTGTGGTTCTCCAGCAGCTCGACGACTGACATCAGGATGCCCGGCGTACAGAAACCGCATTGCAGGGCATGCAGCTCGCGAAAGGCTTCCTGGATGGGATGCCAGCAGCCTTGCTCGTTGGCAAGGCCTTCAATGGTGCGGATATGCTTGCCTTGGGCCTGTACTGCCAGCATCAGGCAACTACGGGCTGAGTGGCCGTCAATCTGCACGGTGCAGGCGCCGCAGACGCCGTGCTCACAGCCCACATGGGTCCCTGTCAAACCCAGATCGTGGCGCAGGAAATCGGCCAGATTGACACGAGGCTCGGCATGGGCTGTCAGGTTCTGGCCATTGACACACAGGGTGATGGGGCGACTGCCCGAAGGAAGGGGGTTATTCATGCCGTTGTCCTGTACGAGAGAGCGCTAGCCGCAGGGCGCGCGCCGTATATTCTTTGGCCAGCCGCTGGCGATACCAGCCCTGGACATAACTATCGCTGGAAGCATCGACCTGGCCACATAGTTCGGCGGCCAGTTCGATATCTGAGGGGCTGGCCGGGGTGCCCAGCAGGGCGTTTTCTGCCTCGGTCATGCGAAGGGGAAATGCACCTACTCCGCCCAGGGTGATGCTGACGCGACTCACCAAGCCGGCTTCATCCAGCAACAGCAACGCAGCGCAGGACACGATGGCGAAATCGCCATGCCGCCGGGAGAACTCCAGAAAAGCCCAGCCGTGACTGGCGGGCCACGGCTGCACCTGGACGCGGATCAACAGCTCGTCAGCCTGCATGTTGGGGGTCATGTAGGCTGCCGGGAAATCGGCCATTGAAAGTGTTCGTTCTCCACGTATGCTGGCGACGGTCAACACAGCATCCATCGCCATGCTGACTGTCGGTATTTCGGCAGAAGGGTCCAGCTGACAAAGGCTGCCGCCCACTGTTCCTCGGTTACGGGTCTGGCGATGCCCGACGTTGAGGATTGCATCCTTCCAGAGCGGCAGACGTGTTGCCACCAGCTCGGAAAATTCAATGTCGCGCTGGCGTGTCATGGCACCCATCGCGATATCGCCATTCTCTTGCTCTTGCAGGTAGGACAGTTCGGGCAACTGGTTGATATCGACCAGCGTGTCCGGAAATGCAAAGCGCATATTGAGCATGGCCAGCAAGGACTGGCCTCCAGCCAATACACGGGCGTTTTCCTGATTGGCCAACAAGCCCAGTGCCTGAGCCAGCGTTTCGGGGGCGTAGTAATTGAAAACGGGAGCCTTCATGCCGGTTTTGCCTTATATCTTGGAGAGGTCCAGCGAGGAGGCCGCGAACAGTTCCTCGGGCTTGACCAGGCGTTGCGACATGCCCTGATCGTGGTGGTACTGCGCAAAGGTCTGGATGGTGTGGCGATTTGCCTCCAGGCCATAGGGCCAGTAGTCCTCTCCCATCAAGGCTTTGGCTTCATTGTGATGGTGCACCATCCACGGCAGGGTGACAGCCAGATGGCACAACTCGTTCAGTTCATGCACGGCCAGTTCTTTGGCCTTCAGAAAGGACTTGTACACACTGACCGGCAGCCAGGGGTTGTCCTGTACCAGAGACTTGCGGATGCCAACCATATGCATGATCGGGAAGATGCCCGTGCGGCGGAAGTAGTCTTTTTCTACTTCCACGTACTCATCTCCGAACAGACGGCCCACATTGGGGGCGTTACGCAGAAAGCATGAAGGTGCTCGTGCTCCGATGTATCCGTCGATTTCGCCTTTTTCCAACATGTCCGACAAGGTGCGGTCATCCGGGATCTGCTCCAGGCTGATGTCATCTGGCAGATCAATGGGAGCGCGCTCGCCACGGCCTGGTTCTTCGATCCCTCCGCGTACCCATTTGATCTGATTGGGCCGGATACCGAACTCATCTTGCAAGATGCCCCGGATCCAGACGTTAGCTGTGATCTGGTATTCGGGCACACCAATGATTTTGCCTTTCAGATCTTCGGGCTTGCGGATACGGTCGGTACGCACATAGATGCCGGAATGGCGAAAAACGCGTGACAGAAAGGCTGGAATACCCACGTACTGATTGTCGCCACGCGCGGTAGTCATCATGTGGCTGCTCATGGAGATTTCCGTAACGTCGAACTCCTCGTAGCGAAATGCACGATGAAACGCTTCCTCAGGCTCCAGGGATACGACATTGATATCACAGCCCTCAATTCCGACACGTCCATCTTTCAAGGCCAGAGTACGGTCGTAATTGCCAATCGATACGCTTAACTTCAGTTTGCTCATGGTGGATCCTTAGTTGATTGTTAGTCCAATTTTTTGTGCCAATTCGCGAAACCGGTCGATGTCGGCATTGATCATCGCCTGGAACTGGGCGGGGCCGTCGTGGGCAACGGTGTAGCCCAGGCTTGTCAGCTTGGCTTGCACATCTTCGCGCGCAATGATTTTTTCGATCGCCTCATGCAGTCTTTGCACGACAGGCTCGGGAGTGCCAGCGGGAGCCAGTAAGCCGTGCCACTGGTTCAGCTCGTAGCCTGGGTAGCCAAGCTCGGCGATCGAAGGCACATCGGCCAACAGGGGACTGCGCTCTGCCGAGGTCACAGCCAAGGCACGTACCTTCCCGCTTTCAATGAAGGGCAGGGTGCTGGAGGCAGTGACGAAGGCCGAGCCCACCTGATCACCCATCACATCGTTCAGAGCGCCACCGCAACCTTTGTAGGGGATATGCGCCATTTCCACGTCCGCTGCTTCGTTGAGCATTTCGCCGGCCAGATGTTGCGGAGTACCGTTGCCGCAAGAGCCAAAGAACACTTCGCCCGGTTTTTCCTTGGCAGCCGTTAGCATGTCTTTCAGTGTCTTGTAGGGGGAGTTGGCCGGCACGATGACGACTGATGGAACAAAGGCGAAGTTGGAGACGGCTGTGAAGTCATTCTTGGGATCAAACGGCAGCTTGTCGAACACGGCCGGATTGACAGCAAAGGAGCTGTTGACCATCAGCAGTGACTGACCGTCGGCCGGGCGCTGGGCCACCATACGGGCGCCAATATTGCCGCTGGCACCGGGACGGTTGTCCACAATTGCGGGCTGGCCGAGTTGTTCGTTGAAGTAATTCCCGACCAGGCGGGCCAGTAAATCCGTGCCCCCTCCTGGTGGGAAGGTGACGATAATTTCGATCGGTTTATTAGCACTGGCGGTGGCGGGGGCCAGCATTGCACAGCTCAGCAAAAGCCCAGCCAGGGCCAGCAGACGCGGTTGGCGTTGGAACATTGTGTCTCCTCGAGAATCGAGTTCTGTGATTGATTTTTTATGCTTTAATAGTCAGTGCACTGACATAAATATTATTCACAGATTATTTTTTATATCCTACTAGGGAAAACGAGAAAATCAGTGTACTGATTTATTTATGTTTTTTATTGCTTATATAAGAAGCCAGTAGCGCAAATTGCAGCTGATCCAGGGCCAAAAAAAAGGAACAGTGCAAAAGCCTGTTCCTTTTTGTCATCAGGATGCTTGTAGGCATCTGATGCTAGCCTTTACTCCTGCATACCTGGAACGATGCAGTTAAAGCCGGCGTCAACGTGCGTGATTTCGCCTGTGATACCGCTGGCCAATTCGGACATCAGGAAGGAGGCCACATTGCCTACTTCTTCAATGGTGACGTTGCGCTGCAAGGGAGCGTGCGTCTCTACGAATTTCAGAATGGTGGAGAAGTCCTTGATGCCGCTGGCAGCCAGGGTCTTGATAGGACCGGCCGAGATGGCGTTGGCACGAATGCCGTACTCGCCCAGCGCCACCGCCAGGTAACGCACGGAGGCTTCCAACGCAGCTTTGGCCACGCCCATGGTGTTGTAGTTGGGAATGGCTTTTTCAGCGCCCAGGTAGGTCAGGGTCAGCACCGAACTCTTGCGGCCCTTCAGCAAGGGCAGGGCAGCCTTGGCCAGTGCGGGAAAGCTGTAGGCGGAAATGTCATGAGCGACGCGGAACGATTCGCGCGACAGGCCGTCCAGGAAGTTGCCGGCAATGGCTTCACGGGGTGCAAAACCAATGGAGTGCACCAAACCGTCCAGACCGTCCCAGCGCTCGCCCAGCGAGGCCATGGCCTGTTCGATCTGATCGTCTTCAGACACATCACAGGGCAGCACGATATCCGTGCCCAGTTCTTTGGCAAAGCCTTCAACACGTTCTTTAAAACGCTCGCCCACATAGGTCAGGGCAATATCAGCACCTTGTTGGCGACATGCTTGCGCAATCCCGTAAGCAATAGAGCGATTCGAGAGGACGCCTGTGACCAGGATGCGTTTTCCTTGCAGGAAACCCATGCTGAAAATCCTTTATGTAATTAGTGGGTGGACTTAGCCACGAATATTGGAACCGGGAACACGCAAACGTGTCCCCCTGGAAAGAGAGCTGCCTTTGATATTGTTCAGGCGTCGCAGTTCTGCCACCGAAGTGTCGTACCGTTTGGCCAAGGCGTAAAGTGTATCGCCCTGTCGAACCGTATGGGTGCGCACATTGGCGCCGCGACGCAAAACAACAGTGTCATTCTTGCGGTTGACGCTGGCCGTTTGCGTACGAGCACGGCGTGTGCTTTGCGCTACCGGGGCGGCAGGTGTATTGGTCAGAGAAGCCAGTTGCAGGCTGCCTTCACCCAAGGTGGTGCTGGGCACCAATAGTGTCTGGGCAACGGCCTTGGTACTCTTGCTACCCAAACCGTTGATGGAGCGCAACTGCGACAAGGTAATGCCGTGACGCTGGGCAATGGACAGATAGCTTTCGCCGCGCTTGGACTGGTAGGCCTTCCAGTTACTGAGCTTGCCCTGGTAGGCCGCCAGATTGGCATTGAAGATATCCACCTTGTTGGCGGGCAGCAGCAAGGTGCCGCGATCGGCAGGGATTGTGGGGCGATTGTGGGCAGCGTTCAAGGCTTTGAACTCATCCACGGAGATTTCAGCCAGTTCAGCAGCAAGGGCTACGTCAATGTCCTTGTTTTTGCGCACGGCTGTGAAATACGGTGTATTGCTGACTGGAGGCAGGGTGATGCCATAACGCTCCGGGTTAGCCACAATGTTTTTGATCGCTTGCAGCTTGGGGACGTAATTACGTGTTTCGTCCGGCATCTTCAGCGATAAGTAGTCAACATCCAGGTTGGCCTGTTCATTACGCTCCATGGCGCGGCGTACCGAACCTTCACCCCAGTTGTAGGAGGCCAGGGCCAAATACCAGTCGCCCTGGAACTCGTACAAGTAAGACAGATAGTCCAAAGCAGCGCGAGTGGACTCGACCGGGTCACGGCGCTGATCTACCCACCAGTTCTGCTCCAGCTTGTATTGTGTGCCGGTGCTGGGGATGAACTGCCACAGACCGGACGCATGGGAGCGCGAATAGGCGACGGGGTTATAGGCACTTTCCACAAAAGGCAGCAAGGCCAGTTCGGAAGGCAGGCCACGGGCATCGAGCTCGTCCATGATGTGGTACAGATAGCGCGAGGCGCGCTGGCTCATGGTACGGATGGATTCGGGGTGCGAAGCGTAGTAGTTGGTCCAGTAATCAACCAGATCGGTATGCAGGTTGGGGATGGAGAAACCCCGGCGCATCCGGTCCCATGCGTCTTTGGGTGGGTGGGTCAGATCAATGGTGCGAGACGTATCGGCGGCAATGCTGGTGGAGGTCTTGGCGGCTTTTTGAGGGCTGACCTTGGGGCCTGTGGCGCAGCCTGCCAGCACGAAAGCGCATAGCAGCGCAAAAAGTCTCATTAGGTTCATTGCGGAATCTTCAGAAATTGTTTTTCCAGTCGCGCAGGCTGGCAAATACCTCGACAGGATTATTAAGGGACTGGGCAGCATGGTGCTCGGCAGCCTTGATAACAGCAGTCGTCTCGCAACGCAGAAATGGATTGGTAGCCAATTCTGTTTTCAAGGTGGAGGGCACCGTAGGCAAGTTTTGCTGACGCTTGAGATTATCCTGTTCCCAACGTTCATGCAGTTGGGGATTGTCCGGCTCTACCTGTAGAGCCCAGCGTAAATTGGATAAAGTGTATTCGTGCGCACAGCAGATCAGGGTGTCCGATGGCAGTTTTGCCAACTTGCCCAGGGAATCCGTCATTTGTGCCGGGGTGCCTTCAAACAGGCGTCCGCAACCAGCAGCAAACAAGGTATCACCACAGAAAACAAAGGGCTGTTTTACCTCATTTTGACCAAAGTACGCAACGTGTCCGGCGGTATGGCCGGGGATGTCCAGCACGTCCAGCGTCAGTTCCAGAGTGGGTAACTCGACCTTGTCGGACTGGCCGACACGCACGTCACAGGCAGGCAGACGCTCGTTGGCGGGGCCCCAGACGCGAGCCGGGTGCTTGGCCAGGATATCCATGACACCTCCAACGTGGTCACCGTGGTGGTGTGTCAGTAAAATGGCATCCAGTTGTAAGGACTCGCGTTCCAGCCAATCCAGAACCGGGGCGGCCTGGCCGGGGTCCACAACCAGGGCATGACCGTTTCGACTTAAAGCCCATATATAGTTGTCGTTCAGGGCTGGTAGTGGAATCAGGCGAACATCGCTTGGCACAGGCCAGGTAAATGCATTCATCATGGTAGAGGGAGAGAGCGCCAGTGGAGCAGACTTTGAATGATCAATTTGCCCAGTGGTTGGAAACCGTACCGGGGCGATATGTGCGGGCTTGGGAACAAGCCGGAATCGATGCGGAGGTGGTCAACACCTTCGGGTATCATGCCATACAAATTGGATTGCCGCATTGGGACCTCCTGGCGCATAGTCGCATCTCCTGCAAGGTATGTACGGCTCAGGCCGGCGTCTTGCCCGCTCAGCAGAAGAACCTGGTTTATGCCGAACCCGAGCATCTGCCTTTTGATACGCAAAGCATTGATCTTTTAATCCTGCCCCATACATTGGAAAGCGCCAGCGACCCGCATCAGGTGTTGCGAGAGGCCGAGCGCGTTCTGGTGCCAGAAGGGCGCATTCTCCTGACGGGTTTCAACCCCTTGAGTTTGTGGGGTGCCCACGACTGGATTCCGGGTCTGGAGCGGGGCACGCCTACCTTGCCGGGAGATGTGATGTCACCCTCGCGCTTGCGCGACTGGTTAAAGCTTTTGTCCTTTGATGTGCAAAGTACGCAGATGGGCTGTTATGCACCGTTGTGCCGTCAGCAGTCCTGGCTGGACCGCTGGTCCTGGATGGAGCAAAGCGGTGCACGCTGGTGGAGCTTTGCGGGGGCCGTCTACATGATTAGTGCGGTCAAACGCACGCCGGCCTTGCGTATGGTCGGGCCCAAGTGGAAGAAAAACCGTCGGCGTGTGCGTCGGCCTATGGTGGTTGCTGGACGCGCTGCCGATGAAGGAATTAGCAAGACATGACTGATGTTGTCGATATTTGGACCGATGGTGCCTGCAAGGGCAACCCCGGTTTGGGGGGCTGGGGCGCCTTGTTGCGTCATGGCGGACGTGAAAAAGCCATTTGCGGTGGCGAGGCCAATACTACCAATAACCGCATGGAACTGATGGCCGTGATCGAGGCTCTCAAAGCCTTGAAACGCCCTTGCCAGGTGCGGGTACACACCGATTCGCAGTACGTACAAAAAGGCATGAACGAATGGTTGCCCGGCTGGAAAGCCCGCGGCTGGCGTACTGCCGATAAAAAGCCCGTCAAGAATGCCGACCTGTGGCAGGAGTTGGAGCAGCAGGCCGCAAAACATGAGCTGACCTGGTTATGGGTGCGTGGCCATGCGGGTGATCCCGGCAACGAGCGTGCGGATCAGTTGGCCAATGAAGGGGTGGAAATCGCCAGGCAGTTATAAGATCTTGGGCAGAGTTGTAGCCCGCTGATAGTACTATTAGCCACTCGTCATATTTTGTCAGACAGCTTCACCGGCCTGGCCGGTCAGGATAAGCCGCCCATGATTTCCACGCTGCGTCCCACGATTTTTTCTCTGTTTCTTGTACTGTTTGCCAGTAACAGCGCCAGTTGGGCGCAGTCTGACGCCACGCGGGTGGAAGTTTTACCCGTGCGGCAAAGTGAGTTGATTCGTGATGTGGCGGCGGTGGGAACCCTGGTGGCCAGAGAGTCCGTCGTGCTGCGGCCCGAGATCAGTGGTCGTATTTCAGCGATCAGCTTTGAAGAAGGTCAGCCCGTCAAAAAAGGCCAGCTCCTGATTCAATTGGACCCGGCCATGGCGCAGGCGCAACTGAATCAGGCACAGGCAAATTTGAATCTGGCCAATAGTCAGCACAAGCGATCTTCGGAATTGAGCCGTCAGGGCTTTATCAGCCAGCAGGCCAAAGACGAGTCCGGTAGCCGTTTGGCTGTTCAGCAAGCCGAAGTGCAATTGGCGCGTGTGCAGCTGGACAAGACCCGTATCCGTGCCCCCTTTGATGGTGTGACCGGCTTGCGTAATGTCTCGGTGGGTGATTATGTTGGGCCGGGTACGGATCTGGTGCAGCTGGAAGCGGTTTCGACCTTGAACGTGGACTTCCGTATCCCTGAACAATATCTGGCCGATGTGAAGGCCGGCATGCCGGTCGAACTGCGCTTTGATGCCTTCCTGGGCGAAACCCGCCATGGCTCGGTACTGGCTGTCAGCCCGGCGGTGGATACGGCTGGCCGTTCCATTTTGCTGCGGGCTCAGGTCCCGAATGAAGATGGCGCTTTGCGCCCCGGTTTGTTCAGCCGGGTACGCCTTGAACTGTCGCGTTACCAGGCTTTGATGGTGCCTGAAACCGCCTTGGCTCCTTCGGGACAGGATCAGTACATCTATATTGTGAAAGATGGTCGGGCAGAGCGCCGTCAGGTGCAGGTTGGTGTACGCGAGCAGGGCTGGGTACAAGTCACAGGCGATCTGAAAGCGGGTGACAATGTGCTGGTGGCCGGGCTGCAAAAGGTTCGTGACGGAGTGCCGGTCGATATTCAGGAAGTGATCGACGTCCAAACACAGCCGCAGCAATAGGACGGAATCATGGTTCTTTCTGACTTATGTATCCGTCGCCCGGTATTTGCCACGGTTCTGTCTTTGGTGATTGTGCTGGTCGGTTTCATTTCCTATGAACGCCTGACCGTACGCGAATACCCCGCTATTGACGAGCCGGTCGTCTCCGTCATCACTAACTATAAAGGGGCCTCACCAGAGGTGATCGAGTCCCAGGTGACCAAGCCTCTTGAAGATCAGTTGTCCGGGATCGAGGGTGTGAACGTGATGACTTCACGCAGCCGTTCCGAACGCAGCCTGATCAACATTAAATTCAATTTGGACCGGGCCCCCGATGCCGCTGCCGCCGATGTGCGCGACAAGGTATCGCGTGCCCGACGTTTCCTGCCCGACGAAGTGGACGAGCCCATCATCAATAAGGTGGAAGCAGACTCCACCCCGATTATTTATGTAGGTGTGGATACCGGCGACTACAGCATGCTGGAGGCCTCGGACTACATCAACCGCTACATTAAAACGCGCTTGTCCGTCTTGCCGGGAGCCGCTGAAGTGCGCGTGTTTGGCGAGCGCTTGCCCGCCATGCGTATCGACCTGGACCGCACCCGCCTGGGGGCCTACCAACTGACCGTGCAGGATGTGGAAGATGCTCTGCGCAAACAGAACGTGCTGATTCCAGCTGGTCGTATTGAGTCCGATGCCCGCGAGTTTTCCGTGGTTTCCTCCACCGACCTGGAAACGCCCGAGGAATTTCGCAACATCATCATCAGTCAGGCAGCCGGTTATCCGGTGCGCATCTCCGATATTGCCGACGTGCGTATCGGGCCTGCCGAGGAACGGGTACTGGCCCGATTCAATGGGCAAAACAGTTTGAATATTGGTGTGACTAAACAGTCCACCGCCAACCCGCTGGATCTGTCCAAATCCGTGCGAGCAGAAGTGGAGCGCATCAACGAAAGCCTGCCGGGCAATATGAAGTTGTCCGTGTCTTACGACAGCTCCATCTTCATTCAGAAATCCATTGATTCGGTGTACACCACCATTGCCGAGGCCATCTTGCTGGTGGTGCTGGTGATTGTGTTTTTCCTGCGCAGTTTCCGCGCCAGTGTGATTCCCATTGTGACGATTCCGATTTCCCTGATCGGGGCCTTCGCCATCATGTACATGCTGGGCTTTTCCATCAACACGCTGACCTTGCTGGCCATGGTGCTGGCGATTGGCCTGGTGGTGGACGATGCGATTGTGGTGCTGGAGAACGTGTACCGCCATATCGAAGAGGGCAAGACGGCCATGCAGGCTGCCTTTTTGGGTGTGCGTGAAATTGCCTTCGCCGTGATTGCCATGACGCTAACCCTGGTGGCGGTGTATGCCCCACTGGCTTTTGCCACAGGCCGTACCGGGCGATTATTCATTGAGTTTGCCCTGACCTTGGCGGCTGCCGTGCTGGTATCCGGTTTCGTGGCCCTGACCCTGACGCCCATGATGTGTTCGCGCATGTTGCGTCCACATGGTGCGAAAGTGGGCCGCGTCAGCCAGGGTATCGAGAATTTCCTGGTCTGGCTGACACGAGGCTACCGCCGTATCCTGATTCGCGCCTTGCGCTGGCGTTTTCTGGTCCTGTTCATTGGTGTGGCCGTTGCCGCGACCAGTGGGCTGCTGTTTACGGTCATCAAAAGCGAACTGGCTCCGATTGAAGACCGAGGTGTGATTTTCGGGATTGTGAATTCGCCCGAAGGCGCTACGCTGGATTACACCTTGCGCAATGTGGAGCGGGTGGAAGAGCTATATCGCGGCATACCGGAGACAGAGGGGTACCAGTCCATTATTGGTTTCCCTACCGTCACCGATTCCTTTGCAATTTTGCGCTTGAAGCCGTGGGAGGAGCGTACACGTAACCAGCAATCCATTGCGCGTGAACTGCAACCGCATTTCTCCGCCATTCCCGGTGCGCGTGCTTTCCCCACTAACCCGCCGTCGTTGGGACAGCGGGCCACTTCCAAGCCAGTGGAGTTTGTGATCATGAGCCAGGCACCGTATCCGGAGCTGGCCAAGATCGTGGACGGTTTTCTGGCTGAGCTGCGAGACTATCCAGGGCTGTTGAACGTGGACACGGACTTGCGCTTGAACACACCAGAAATCCGTATTGATGTAGACCGCGACAAGCTGGCCGATACCGGCGTATCGGTGGAAGCGGTAGGCCGCACTCTGGAATCCATGCTGGGTGGGCGTCAGGTCACGCGCTACAAGAGCGATGGCGAGCAGTACGACGTGATTGTGCAGGTGGATAAGCAGGCTCGTTCCAGCCCGCAAAACATTCTGGATATATACGTGCGTACCAAAGACGGTGGCATGGTGCAGGCTTCCAACTTTCTGAATGTGCGCGAGAGCGTATCGCCGCAATCGCTGAACCACTTCAACCGCTTGCGGGCGGTCATTGTGGAAGCATCGGTGGCACCCGGCTATGCCTTGGGTGAAGTGCTCGAACACATGAATGAGGTGGCTCGCAAGACCTTGCCGGAAACGGTGCAGACTGACCTGGATGGCCAGTCGCGCGAGTTCCGGGATTCCTCGGGCAGTATCTATCTGGTCTTCCTGATGGCACTGGCCTTTATTTATCTGGTGCTGGCCGCGCAGTTTGAAAGCTGGCGCAACCCGCTCATCATCATGCTGTCCGTGCCCTTGTCCATGACGGGGGCCTTGCTGGCCCTATGGCTGTCGGGTGGCACCTTGTCCATTTACAGTCAGATTGGCTCGATTACCCTGGTGGGCTTGATTACCAAACACGGTATCTTGATTGTGGAATTTGCCACCCAGCAACGCGAAGCGGGGGCCAGTTTGTACAATGCCGTGATGCGCGCTTGCGAGATGCGCCTGCGCCCCATCTTGATGACAACCGGCGCCATGGTGTTGGGGGTCTTGCCGCTGGCTTACGCCTCCGGGGCGGGTGCCGAATCCCGTCAGCAGATTGGCTGGGTGCTGGTGGGCGGTTTGTCCCTGGGAACCTTGCTGACCTTGTTTGTGGTGCCCGTGGCCTATACGCTGATTGCGGGCAAGAAAGAAGGGCAGGACAAGCAACTGGAATTGATTGATAAGCCCGAGGCCTCTGTCTAAACCTGTAGTGCTGGTCTGCGGGGAAGCTGTTTGTATAGCCTCCTTGTCGAGTGCCATTACTGTGATTGAATTTGTAGGGAAAGTGAATGCGTCAAATTATTCTGGATACTGAAACCACCGGTCTGGAGCCTCGTGAAGGGCACCGCATTGTTGAAGTGGGTGGGGTAGAGCTGTTCAATCGTAAATTGACGGGCCGCCATCTGCACTTGTATCTAAACCCGGACCGGGACTCCGACCCCGAAGCTTTGGCGATTCACGGCTTGACCACGGAATTTCTGTCCGGCCATCCACGTTTCAAGGACGTGGTGGATCAGGTGCTGGATTTTGTGCAGGGTGCGGAGGTCATTATTCATAACGCCTCCTTTGATACGCGCTTTTTGGACGCCGAGCTGCAAAAGGTAGGTAAAGGCCCATTCTCGCAGTACTGCGACAGCATCACCGACTCCTTGTTGGTGGCGCGGGAAATGCACCCCGGCAAGCGTAACTCCCTGGATGCCCTATGCGAACGCTACGGTATTTCCAACTCTCACCGTACCTTGCACGGCGCTTTGCTGGACTCGGAGTTGCTGGCTGATGTCTGGCTGGCCATGACCCGTGGCCAGGACGCCTTGCTGATGGACTTTGACGAGTCTGATGGGCAAGGTGGGGATGGCAGCAATCTGAGCCTGGGCAAGTTTGACGCCAGCGTGCTGAAAGTGCTGCGCGCGTCCGAAGCCGATCAGGCCGAGCATGAGAAATACATGGACGTGCTGGAAAAGCAGAACAAGAAGCCGCCCATGTGGCGTGAGATGCTCAACCCGGCAACGGAGTAATTATTTAAGAAAAGAGCTGGCCCTGAACTTGTAAATCAATCAGGGCCATGCTATAGTTTTTTTCTTCGCAGCTTTTGTAGTTCTTTAAAGCTCCGGGCGGTTAACTCAGTGGTAGAGTGCCACCTTCACACGGTGGAAGTCACAAGTTCGAACCTTGTACCGCCCACCATCTCTATCTTCATTTCATTCCCCCTCATATCGTCATTGCCCTTCTTTGTGGCGGCTTGTTTGCGTCCTGCTTATGCTTCGGCTGCTTGCAGCCTGCTCAATGCAAAACGCCCCATGGATATTCAGGGGGCGTTTTTTATTGCCAGTCAGGATGCGATGCCTGATGAAGGCGTCCCGGCCTGTCTTACAACCAGGTCAAACCAATCGAGATCACAATACCCGAGACAATCAACTGAATCAGGCAAAAGCCCATGATGTCCTTGGCTTTCAGACCGGCAATAGCCAATACCGGCAAGGCCCAGAAAGGCTGCAGCATATTGGTCCAGGAGTCGCCCCAGGCAACGGCCATGGCGGTGCGCGCCATGTCCGCATCCAGAGCCTGTGTGGCAGCAATCACGACCGGGCTTTGTACGGCCCACTGGCCACCGCCCGAGGGCACAAAGATATTGACCAGACCGGCGCTCATGAAGGTCCAGAAGGGCAGAGTGGTCGCCGTGGCAAAGGACACCATCCACTCGGACAGGCTGGCAGCCAGACCGGAGTCGATCATGATGGCCATGATGCCTGCGTAGAAGGGGAACTGAATCACAATCCCGGCACCGCCGCGGATGGCTTCATCCAGGCTTTTCAGCAGGCGGCGAGGGGTGCCATGCAGCAAGATGGCCAGAATCAGGAAGGTGAAGTTGATCACGTTCAGATTCAGGGTCGCACCGCGCAACACGTAGTAGTCAAACAGGTAGGCCAGGCCAGCGACACCAATCACGATGGAAATCAGACGGCTGTTTTCCAGACGGTCTGCTGGACGATCGGTGGTCTGGTTGACGTCGTCTGGCGTGTCTTCCAGCAGCTTGGGGTCGACGTAAATACTTTCCTTGTCACTGGGCAACATCAAACGGTTAATCAGTGGCACCAGAATGAACAGGGCGATCACAATCGCCAGATTAAAGAAGGCGAAGATGGTGTCGGAGGTCCCGATGATGCCGATCTTGTCTTCAGAAAAGTGGCCCGAGGTGGCAATGGTCAGTGGTACAGAACCGGCCAAGCCACCGTGCCAGACCAGAAAGCCGGAGTAGGCACTGGCAACCAGCAAGCGGTAGTCCACGCGGACCTGACGGGCCAGCTCTTTGGCGAATAGGGCACCGACCACCAGGCCGAAACCCCAGTTGATCCAGCTGGCCGCCAGTGACACCAGGGTCACCAGAATGATGGCGGAACCAGCCGAACGGGCCAGCGAGGCCAGGCCACGCAACCAGCTTTTTACCAGTGGCGTGCTGGCCAGCATGTGACCGGTCAGCAAGACCAGCAGCATTTGCATGGCAAAGGTCAGCAGGCCCCAAAAGCCATTACCCCAATATTGGATGATCTCCATGGGAGAGCGTTGCTCAAACGCCATGGCCGCAATACCGGCAATCAGTGTGAGCAGGATGACGAAAATATACGGATCGGGTAGATAGCGTTCAACCAGGCGGACCGAACCGCGCGTCATGGCTTTAAACATAAATTGTGCTCCTGTGGATTTGCGCCAGTATTTGCGCGGGTCCTGATGTCTTGGGATCGTTTGGGTGCCCGTTTGTGCAGGCACCTTGCTGGCAGCATTTTGATAGGAATGCTCAGTACAGCCGTATTGTTGGCGAGAAGCTGCAAATTGGGAAGACGGGAAAACCTGAACCTTAAAGTTTCTGGCTAGTTGTTGTTCTTCGCTATATGCTTTACTATATAGCGGTGTTTTCGAAAGAACCATCACTCATCGCTCGATGATGGGTTCTATTTACGGGCCCCTTGGGGTCCGTTTTTTTTTGTGCCGCATCTTTGTGTGGCATCAGTTCATAAATCAATTAGAAAGATCGAATAGGGAAGGGGAATGAGACATCAGTCCAAACGCGCCACAGCAGCGCGTCATCAGTCCGTCTGTTTTGTGCCGTGCGCATTGGTCTTGAGCATGATGGGGGCCTTGGCAGTTAGTCAGGCTCAGGCTCAGGAAAACAATGACCGCGTGTTTCAGCTGGGCAAAGTGGTTGTTCAGTCCAGCCTGGATCGCGAGGCTCCGTTGGGGGAGAGCGCAGTCAGCCAGAAAGAAATGCAGGCTTTTGACTTGCGCGATGTGGGTGCTGCCGTTAGTGTGCAACCTGGCGTGACTGTGTCGGCGGGCGGTGCCCGTAACGAACAGATGGGCTATGTGCGTGGTTTCGATTCTCGTCAGGTGCCTTTGTTCCTGGACGGTATTCCACAGTACGTGCCGTACGACGGCTATGTGGACTTTACCCGTTTCACCACCATGGACCTGAGCGAAATTCGCGTGGCCAAGGGAGCAGCTTCCTTACTGTATGGTCCCAACATCATGGGTGGTGCCATCAACCTGGTGACCCGTAAACCCGTCAAAGAGTTTGAAGGCGAGTTCCGCGCCGGTTACGCCACGGGCGATCAACGCTACAGTGCCTTGAACGTGGGTACCAACCAGGGCTTCTGGTATTTGCAAGCGGGCCTGTCGTGGTCGGGCGAGCGTACCTTCCCGCTGGGGCGTGGCTTTGAAGATCAAAAAGCACGTCCTACCGATACCGGCGGCATGCGCAGTAATGCCTCGCAAATGGACAAGAAAGCGTCTTTTAAATTGGGTATCACGCCCAATGCGACGGATGAGTACGTTATTGGTTACGTGAACCAGAAAGGTCAGAAAGACAATCCGGTCTACACCGGCGTGAACGATGCCAAGCTGGGTCAACGCTACTGGCGCTGGCCGTACTGGGACAAGGAAAGCCTGTATTTCCTGAGTTCCACCCAGATTGGCGAGAGCAACACGATCAAGACCCGCGTGTACGAAGACAAGTACAAGAACGGTCTGGATATGTATAGCGATGGTCAATACGCGACCCTGACTGGCCCCACCAGCGAGTACACGGACCGTACCCGTGGTGCTGCTCTGGAGTGGGTCAACACCAGCCTGGACAATCACGAGCTGCATTTTGCCTTGCACTACAAGGAAGATCAGCACCGTGATCCCAAGCCATCGGGCACTGAGCACTACAAAGACGTGACCACGTCTCTGGCGTTTGAAGACCGTATTGCTTTGGGTGAGCTGTGGCAGTTGCGCGTGGGTGCCAGCCACGAACGTCGCAAAGCCAAAGAAGCGCACAACTTTGAAACCGGCGATACCGATGCCACCAACGGTTTGCTGGAGCTGGGTTACGACTGGAGCGATGCCATGCAGGTCTACGGTAGCGTGGCTTACAAGACTCGTTTCCCCACGATTAAAGATCGCTACTCCAGCCGCATGGGCTACGCCCAACCTAATCCGGATCTGAAACCCGAGCACGCCATTCACTATGAACTGGGCTTGCGCGGTCAGCCATGGGAAGGTGCACAGCTGGAATCGGCGCTGTTCTTGAGCCAGGTGCGTGACATGATTCAAAGCACGGTTATTCAGGCTCCCGGTTGTGACAAGTACCGTCCAGTGGGTTTTTGTGATCAGGCCACCAACGTCGGCAAGGCTCGTCAAATGGGTCTGGAGCTGTCTTTGCAGCAGGAGTTGTCTGCTCATTGGTCGGCAGGCCTGGCGTACACATATTTGAATCGTCGCAACCAGTCTGACCCGGACGTCAAACTGGTGGATACACCCAATCACCGCCTGTTTGCTCACCTGAGCTGGAAGCCCACTGCGCAGTGGGAAGTGATGGGTTCGGTGGAAACCGAAAGTGGCCGTTATTACTCCTATGCAAACAATAAGGGTGATCAGATTTACGAAAAAACACCGGGCTTTGCCTTGTTGGGCCTGAAGGGTATCTGGCGTCCGAACTCGGACATCACCCTGGAAGCCGGTGTGCGTAACCTGGGCGACAAGCTGTATCAATACAAAGAAGGCTACCCCATGCCCGGACGTGTCTGGTTTGTGGGCGGAAGCTATCGTTTCTAAAGCCGTGCTGTTATTGGCAGTTAAAAGAGGAAGGGCGGGATGAAGCGTCGTGACATATTGCGTGCCTTGGCGGCACTGCCGGTTTTGGCGCCTCATGCCCGTTTGCTGGCCCGGCCTGAGCAGGCGGGAGCCAGCGCCCCGATCAATCTGCATATCAGCGTGGCGGGCAAATTGCCCGATCCGGCCCATGTTGGCCGGGTGGTGGCAGCCGGTCCGCCCGCTTCGGTGCTGGTGTATTGCCTGGCACCCCACGCGCTTTTAGGTTGGCCTTTTCAGCTGGCTTCTGCTGCACGCAGCATGATGCAGGCCGCTGGTTTTTCCTTGCCGTATCTTGGCCGTCTGGCCGGTCGGGGCAGTACCTTGTCCCTGGAAAGCCTGCTGGCCTTGAAGCCCGATATGGTCGTGGATATAGGTGATGTGAATCCCTATTACGAATCTGCCGCCAAGTCCGTGCAGGAGCAGACGGGTGTGCCCTATGTCTTGCTGGATGGTCGTCTGAACGACAGTCCGGCGCAGTTGCGTCAGGCAGGTCATATCCTGGGGCAGGCCGAACGCGGCCAGCAATTGGCCTTGCGTGCACAGGCAATTCTGGACAGCGCACATCAAGCTGCCAGACCCCGAGCCAAAGGCTTGAAAGCCTATTTGGCACGCGGTAACGATGGTCTGGAAACCGGCATGGGTCAATCCATTCATACCGAGGTGCTGCGGCTTTGCGGTTTGACGGTGATGGGGGACGAGAAAACCGATAATCGCCTGGGCCGTATTTCCTACGAACAATTATTGGCCTGGGACCCGGACATGCTGTTTGCTCAGGATGATGCTTTCTTTGAGCTGGCCCGTACTCAGGCTCCCTGGAATCAGCTCAAGGCAGTGAAGGAAGGACGCTTGTACCGCGTACCCGCCTTGCCCTTTGGCTGGCTGGATGGCCCGCCGGGTATCAATCGCCTGGCCGGGGTGATCTGGCTTAATGCCCTGCTGGAAGGCAGTTCTGCCATGCCACGCATGTATTCGGAGTTGCAGGAGTTTTACTCGGCTTTTTACGGCATGTCCTTGAGCGACGAGCAGGTCAAGCGATTGGTACAAGGGCTGGACCCGCTGGGTTCGCAGCAAGGCGCATGAAGTCAGGTTTGTCCTACGGGCTATTGCTGCTTTTGCTGGGGCTGGTTCTGGCCGTATTGGTGGTGTTTGCCCTGGGGCAGGGGGCGTATCCCTTGTCCGGAACAGAAGTGCTGCGCGCCCTGGTCGCCGGTTTTGGTAGCGATCCAGAAGCGGGGCAGAGTCAGGCCGTACGCGTGGTCTGGGATTTGCGTCTGCCACGTATTGCAGCGGCCTTGCTGGTGGGGGCGGCACTCTCGACCGCAGGCGCGGCGTATCAAACCATGTTTCGCAATCCACTGGTTTCACCCGATATCCTGGGTGTGTCCTCGGGTGCAGGTCTGGGGGCGATTCTGGCTATTTATTTGAATTTTTCCTTGTTCGGCGTACAGATGGCGGCCTTTGTTGGCGGCCTTCTGGCGGTGGGCATTGTCTGGAGTCTGGCGCGCATGCTGCGGCATCATCCACCCATTCTGATTCTAGTCCTGGCCGGGATGGCGGTGGGCACCTTGCTGGGTGCCGCCCTGTCGCTGATCAAGATCCTGGCCGACCCCTACTCTCAATTGCCCTCCATGACCTTCTGGTTATTGGGAGGTTTGAGCGCCGTACGTTCCTACGAAGTGTGGCCGGCTGCGCTGATGGTATTGGCGTGCATCGTCCCTGTCTGGCTTTTGCGCTGGCGTATCAATGTCCTGGCGCTGCAAGATGAGGAGGCCCGCTCCTTGGGCATGCCCGTCTCTGCCTTGCGTTGTCTGCTGATCGTTTGCGCGACCTTGATGACGGCGGTGTGCGTGGCTCTGGCAGGAATTATCGGTTGGGTCGGTTTGCTGATCCCGCACGCGACCCGTTTATTGGTTGGCCCGGACTTCTCCCGTCTATTGCCCGTTTGCTTGTTGGTGGGCGCCGCCTTCCTCTTGTTAACCGATACCTTGGCACGCAGCATAGGCACGCTGGAATTGCCCTTGGGTGTGCTGACGGCCTTGGTGGGTGCTCCCGGCTTCTTGCTGTTGCTGGCTCGTGGTGCGAGGCAGCGATGAGCGAGCAAGGCTTGGAAGCGATTGATCTGGCTGTAGGCTACGGGCGCAAGCAAGTCGCCAGTAATGTGAATCTGCGCGTACAAACCGGGCAGGTCGTTTGTTTGCTCGGGCCCAACGGCAGCGGTAAGTCCACCTTGCTGCGTACCTTGCTGGGCCTGCAGCCGCCTTTAAAAGGGCAGGTGAAGGTGCAGGGCAAGCCCCTGGAGCAATGGAGTGCGCGTGCCCTGGCCAGACAACTGGCCTATGTACCGCAAGCGCAGGAGTCGGCCTTTGCCTTCACGGTAGAACAATGGGTCTTGCTAGGTTGCGCCAGTGAGCTGGCCTGGTACACCCAACCTCGGGCCGCCGACCGGCAATGGGTAGGCGTTTGCCTGGAGCGGTTGGGCATCGGGCAGCTGGCTCAAAAGCGCATTGATCAGATCAGCGGTGGAGAGCGTCAGCTGTGTGTGATTGCACGTGCCTTGGTGCAGCGTTCACAGTTCTTGATCATGGACGAACCCGCCTCCAGCCTGGACTTCGCGAATCAATTACGGGTGCTGGATCAAGTCTCGCACTTGCGTCAGGAAGGTCTGGGTGTGCTTTTGTGTACGCATCAACCCGAACATGCGGCTCGCGTGGCGGACTGGGTGATCTTGTATCGGGATGGGGGCATATTGGCGCAGGGACAGCCCCGCGACATGCTTAGTCAGGCCAGTTTGCGCCAGCTCTACCAACTGCCAGCGCATGCCTTTGAACTACCGGATTGGTATGCGCGAGGGGCCTGAGGCCCCCCGAGCTTCTCACATGTTTTTCAAGGCAGCACGACCATATTGGTTGTTGTGCTCCACTACACGCGTCAGCATGGTCATAAAGGTCTGGCGCTGCTTGGCGGTCAGTGGGTCCAGCAGTCGTTCCTGGGCGCGGTTCATGCCCGCACTGATTTCCTTCATCGCCGCCAATCCTGCTTCGGTGATGTAGGTCTGGCGAGAGCGGCGGTCTTCGGGGTTGATACGACGCCCCAGCAAACCTTTTTCCTCCAGCCTGCGGATGACATCGGCCGAGGTGGTGCGATCCAGCCCCAGCTCGTAGCCGATCGTGGTTTGATCCAGCCAGGGTGAACCCATCAACACGGACAGGACACCGTGCTGGACAGGGGTGAGGTCACTTTTGCACTCCTCGTAAAACATGGCGTAGTGAATCTGGTTAAGACGGCGGACCAGAAAACCAGGCCGGGACCACAGTTTGCGTCGATACAGCTCGGCATTTTCTTCTTCCACTGGACCCAGGATTTCGGCCTCGTCGGCTTCCAGTCGTTCTTCTTGCTTTAGCTCGGCGTGATTCTTCATGGATAAGTCAGTCATCGATTGAGTGGCCTTCAGCCCGTTGCCAACAAGGCAGCACACTGAAAGCGGGACGACCTGCAAAGGGTACGGCTGCAAGGTCGGCGTCTACAAGGAAAGCAGGGCTACGCTAACGTGAACAAAAGCCCTGATTTCTGATTTGCAGTCATTTCTACAGGCGCTGTCCACGCCCCAAAGTATATGTGATTTCCCGACTTGCTGAAAACAATAATAATCAGCATACTGATAGATATTGTTGGGGGGTCAAACGATTGACCTTATGTAAATCAATAATTTAGGGAAAATTTACGGTGAAACGTATTAAAAAAATAGCACTGGAGGAGCACTTCAACGCCGTTGGCTTTGAGGATTATTCCAAGGCCTTTGTCAAACATATTGACAGTGCCGACGCGCGTGAACTGATGGCTCGTTTGCATGACTTCGACGCCCAGCGTCTGGAGGTGATGGATCGTGCCGGTATCGAGTACGTTGTGCTGTCGCAGACCGGCCCTGGGGTACAGGTGGAAAAGGATGTGTCCGTCGCTATCGAGCGTTCACGTCAGAACAATGATTTCCTGGCGCAGCAAATTGCACGCCATCCCGATCGTCTGGGCGGCTTTGCCACTTTGCCCATGCAAGACCCGGCTGCTGCCGCGCAGGAATTGACGCGTGCGGTGCAGGATCTGGGCTTGAAAGGCGCTTTGGTTAACGGTCACACGCATGGCGTGTACTACGATGGCCGCGAATATGATGCCTTCTGGGAAACCGTGCAGAAGCTGGATGTGCCGTTCTATCTGCACCCCTTTGATGCTTATGAAATGCCGCACGCTTACACGGGCCACCCGGAGCTGATGGGTGCAACCTGGGGCTGGGGCGTGGAAACCGGCACTCACGCGCTGCGCATGTTGTTCGGTGGTGTGTTTGATCGCTGCCCGGATGTGAAGTTGATCTTGGGTCATATGGGTGAAGGCTTGCCGTTCCAGCGCTGGCGCTACGACAGCCGCTTTGCCGTGTACCCACATGGTGTGACCTTGAAGCGCAAGCCTTCCGAGTACATCGGCAGCAACATCCTGATCACTACTTCGGGTGTCTGTTCTGCCCCAACGCTAATGGGCGCAATTGGTGAAATGGGTGCCGAAGCCGTGCTGTTCTCGGTTGATTACCCCTACGAGTCCACCGAGCTGGCCGCTGATTTCATCGAGGCAGCGCCTATGGATGACAAGACACGCGAGCTGGTTTGCTACGGCAACGCGGCCCGTCTGTTCAAGCTGGACCGGAGCTAAGCATGAGCACATTTCTGTACGGCGCTCATGTGCACGCCAATGGCATTCGTCAGCATTACCTGCGTTTTGGTGGTTCCGTTGGTGGGCGTGACCAGCGTCCTGCCGTCATCATCGTTCCTGGCATTACCAGCCCGGCGGTGACCTGGGGTTTTGTGGGTGAGCAATTCGGCAAGCACTTTGATACCTACATTCAAGACGTGCGTGGTCGCGGTTTGAGCGAAGCGGCTGAAGGCATGGATTACAGCCTGGATGCGCAGGCGGATGACTTGATTGCACTGGCTCAGGCGCTGGGCCTGAAGGACTACATCGTGGTCGGTCACTCCATGGGTGCCCGCATTGGTTTGCGTGCCGCTCACAAGAACAGCGATGGCCTGAACCGTCTGGTGATGGTTGATCCGCCAGTGTCCGGCCCAGGTCGTCGCGCTTATCCCTCCAAGTTGCCCTGGTACGTGGATTCCATGGCCATGGCGCGCAAGGGTTGTACGGTTGAGGATATGCGTGCCTTCTGCCCGACCTGGACCGAAGAGCAATTGCAATTGCGTGCCCAGTGGCTGCACACCTGCCACGAGCCTGCGATTCTGGCCAGCTTTGAAGGTTTCCACACCGACGATATTCATGTCGATTTCCCGCACTTGAACGTCCCCGCCTTGCTGATGACAGCCGAGCGCGGCGATGTGGTACGCGATGAAGACGTAGCCGAGATTCAGCAGCTGGCCCCTGGCGTTCAGCACGTTCGCGTGCCTGATGCCGGTCACATGATTCCTTGGGATAACGAAGCAGGCTTTTACGAAGCTTTCGGTGATTTCCTGGGCCAGCGCTTGGTGTGATGTTGAGCAGGGGCCGCCAAGGCGGCCCTGTCGTGATTAGGCATGTCGGTTTGAAGCCGAGGTGTCTCACTAGGAGAGACAAAATGGCAGTGAGTGATTATCAACTTATCGAAGCATGGCAAGAGGTTCTACGTCTGTCCAAGCTGCAAGCAGGTCAAACCGTGACCCTGCTGACCAGCTCCACGACGAATCAGCAAACCATGCAGTGTGCGCAGATCGCGGCCCAGTCCATGGGCGCGGTGGTAAATCGTCTGGATCTGTTGCCTGTGAATGCGGAAAAGGCACTGAGCCGGGATTCTTTGGCTTATCTGGGCACGACGCCTTTGACGGGCAACGAGGCGGCAATCGCGGCTTTGAAGGCCAGCGATCTGGTGCTGGACTTAATGACCCTGTTGTTCTCGCCCGAGCAGATCGACATTCTGAAGTCGGGCACGAAGATTCTGCTGGCCGTGGAGCCACCGGAGATTCTGGTTCGCACGGTGCCAACGGAAGCGGATCGTGCGCGTGTGACAGCGGCTGCGGGGCTGATTAAAGCGGCCAAGGAAATGAGCATTACGTCTCCTGCCGGTACCAATCTGCGTTGCCCGCTGGGTGAGTTCCCCGCGATTCGTGAATACGGTTTTGTGGATGAGCCCGGTCGTTGGGACCACTGGCCCAGCGGTTTTGTGCTGACCTGGCCGAACGAGCTGGGCACCAACGGCACCATCGTGATCGACAAGGGCGACATCCTGCTGCCGCAGAAAAAGTATTCCTCCGAGCAGATTATTCTGACGGTGGAGAATGGTTATGCCACGAAGATCGAAGGCGGCATTGAGGCGCAATTATTGGACGAGTACATGAAGTCCTTCAATGACCCCGAAGGCTACGCTATCTCGCATATCGGCTGGGGTCTGCAACCACGTTGCCATTGGTCCACACTGGGTCTGTACTCGCGTGAGAACACCATTGGCATGGATGCGCGTGCGTTCGAGGGTAACTTCCTGTTCTCCCTGGGCCCGAACAATGAAGCTGGCGGCAAGCGCACAACCGCATGCCACATTGATATTCCTTTGCGCAATTGCACGGTCAGCCTGGATGGCCGCGCTGTCGTACGTGATGGCAAAGTACTGGACGGAGGCGTTGGTGAGTACGAATGAAGGAGCGGTGTACGCTCAACAAGGGTTTGGGTCGACGCTGGAGCCTAAAGTTCCTTACGGCTTGTTGATTATTGATCTGGTGAATGGCTTTGCGGATCCTGCCGTGTTTGGTGGCGGCAATATTCCTGAAGCCATCGAGAACACCCAGAAGTTGCTGGCAACGGCGCGTGAACAGGGCTGGCCGGTGGCTCACACCCGCATTGTGTATGCCGATGATGGCGCTGATAACAATATCTTCAGCATCAAAGTCCCCGGCATGCTGGGTCTGACCGAAGACGCCCACAACAGCCATATTGTGCCGGAACTGGCTCCTGCGCCCGGTGAGTTCATCGTTCGCAAGAACGTGCCTTCGGCGTTTTTCGGTACGCCTTTGGCCGCTTGGTTGACCCAACGTGGTGTGCAAACACTGCTGGTTGCTGGCGCCGTGACCAGCGGTTGCGTGCGTTCCAGCGTGGTTGATGCGATGCAACTGGGTTTCCGCCCCTTGGTGGTATCGGATTGCGTGGGTGACCGTGCGATTGGCCCTCACGAGGCTAACTTGTTCGATATGCGTCAGAAGTACGCCACCGTGGCAACACGTGAAGAGGCGATGACGTTGATCGGTCTTTAACGCTATTCAATTTTTTTGAGCTTTTGAAAAGAGCGACGTGTTTCATCATGGTCTGGATGGGCGTCCGTGCTTGATGGATATGAGTCGTCGTTAACAAGTCTGTGTTGATAGCCTTGTGATTGAGTATCGATGGCCTGCCGCTTGGGGGCGGGCTATCGGACCTGTGCCCCTGGAAGCCGTATGGCTCTCGGGGGCTTTTTTATTTTTGGCAGCGTTGTGGGTTTGCAAGGATTACGGTGTCAGGGCTTTCTTCTGGACGTGCCGTTTGGGCTTTGCGTGAGGGCGGCGGATAGTTTTCTTGTGGGGCCCGGGGACGGCTTGTCTTGGCGGGTCTCTTGCCCACGCTGCGCGTGGGTTCCCTTGTCAGAGTGCTGGGGCGGGCGGGTCGTGAACTCGGAGCGCGGTTTGTCCCCCGGACAAACCGCAAGCGTGCTCCTCAAACAGCACGCCCCTTGCATCCCGCCCCAGCACTCTGCCTGCGGCAAGAGCCCTGACTCGCCCGCCAAGCCGTCCCCGGGCCCCACAAGAAAACAAGCAACACGGGTTAAAGCCCAAACGGCACTTGCAGAGGTGGGATGAAAGGCGAGGGCCAGATTGGATGGGTGGAGAAAGGAAGGGAAGGGAAGGGAAGGGAAGGGAGGAGGGGCTTTGGCTGAGGCTGAATGTTCTCGGGGTTTAGGGGGGCAGAAGAGCAGAACGATATGCGTTTAGGAAACGCAGAGGAGCAAGGCACGAGGCCCTGTTTGGTCAAAGAGCCCGTAAGAGATTGGTAGATAAAAAGCCGTTGTGAGCCGTTCAGTCGGCCTGCTGGGGTGTCGGGGCGGATCAGAGTACTTGCCGCGGGCAGGAGATAGCGTAGGGGTGCAAGCATCCTGCTGTTTGAACCCGACGCTTGTACTTGGTCCGGGGGACCAAGTACCGGGTGAGTTCGGGATGCGCCCGTAGCTATCTCCTGACAAGGGCACCGGTGCGCAGCACCGGCAAGTGCTCAGCCCGGACACCCCAGCAGGCCGACTGAATGGCGTTTTCACAGAGACTTCTTTTACCCCCGGTCCCCTGATTAACCTTAATTCTCTCCAGGCTTGATCGGCCCCCAGAACCTGCGCTACCAGCCCTAAAGCCTCATATCTCTGACGTTGCGCCAGGCATCAGCCCTTTGCCCTAATAAATAAGCAAAAAAAGCACCCCTCAACAAAGAAGGGTGCTCAAAGGAATCAGAAGACCTTCTGACTCAAGTGGCTCGGAAACAGCACACAAAAAACAGTTTTAAAACCAGAAGCAAACCCCGGGCCTTAGACCGGGAACACCAGATCGTTCGCCAGGATGGACGTATCAAAAATCACCTGACGCTCCTTGAGCATCAACCGACCCTCCACACGCGTGAAGGTATCGAAATAATTACCCACCAGATGCACCGTGGAAGGCCCTTCCACCAAGGTCTGCATCAGCATGAAATTGCCCTCGGCCTCAATATCGCCATTATCCTCCTCGCTGATCACGCGCACATCCGTGACCAGATGCAGCATGTAGCGCGGGGCATACATCTGCGTGCGGGCAATAGCCACCGCACGATCGTGCATCATGTCGCGCCCTTCGGCATAGACCAGACCTACCGGCAAATTCAGATCCGCGTTCTCGCGAGAAGTGACTCGGTAAACCGCGTCCTCCACAAAAAACATGGGCCAGTCCTCAACATTGCCACGATCCAAAGTGGCACAGTACTCGGCATTGAAAAGCTCAATTTCCGCCTTTAACGCCAAAGCACGCTCAACAGAAACCTGGGCGGGTTTGAAAGAAAAATCCATTTTCATAAGTCAGCTCGTCTTACAGATCCATCACTTGGCGGTAGTACTGGTACATGGAGCGAATAGCCGCTTCCGAGATCAGCGTATTGGACGTACCCAGCTTGCTTTCATCCAGCTTGATGATGTTCACCTCGCTGCTGGAACGACGTACCCCTTCCTGCACAAACTTCATGGCCTCGTTGTCTTCCAGACCCAGGAAACCGGCAGGGCCCATCAGGTTGCCCTGACGCAGACGGTGACGAGTCATCTCCTCGGTATCGTCCTCATAGCCAAACATGGTCCATTGCATGATCAGACTGTTGGGGCCATTGGGCACGATCTGACGCACACCCAAGGTGTTCATCTCGCGCTGAACAATCAGGTTGGGCCAGATCGTCTGCATGGTCACCGACCACGGCGAATCAAACTCCTTGACGTAGTCCAGGAAACGCTCATCGCGCAAACGCATATCGTCCACAAACGAACGCATTTCCTTCTTGTTGTCCTCACTGACCTCGGCGTACTTGTCCTCGGACTTGGCCGAAGCCATATAGCCATGACGACCATGCACAGGGTCCACATACATCTGCGACTTGTTGCCCGCTACCAGCAGACCGAACACCACCAGGAAAGAGTGCAGCAAGGTCGCGTGGTAAGGATCTTTCAGGTTCTCGTGGTACATCTTCCAGTTGCAAGGCAACTCGTTACGGTAGTAACCCAGAATCTTCAGCTTCTTGCCGGGAAACACCGCCTCGAAATCCTTCAGAATTTCAGGCGTCAGGTATTCCGTAATAGGCTCGACCTTGTCGCTGTAGGACGCAAAAATGACGCCGTTGTGCGTTGTCACATGCAGCTTTTTCAGACCATGCTCGGAGTTCTTGAAGCTGCGCGGCATGCCGCCTTCTTTATTCGCACCGCGCTTGAAAGGAACCCCTTGCAGATCACCCTTCAGGCTGTAGGACCACTGGTGATACGGGCACACAAACTCATTGGTATTGCCCTGGTTGTGACGGCAAAACTCCGCGCCACGGTGTGCACAGCGGTTTTCAAATACGTTGATGCTGCCATCTTCCGCACGAGCGACGACCACTGGCGTGGAACCCACATACGAGCGCTTGTAGTCGCCCGAATCGGGAATTTCCGCCTCCAGGGCCACAAAGTTCCAGGTGTCACCATGGAAAATGCGTTCCATCTCGCGGTTGTAAATGTCGTTGCTGGTGTAGACCCAGTCCGGAATAGTGTTGAGCACGTCCTCGGGCCAGGTGCATTCCTCGACAGGGCGGTCTTTGGACCCGACCGTCTGGCCTATCACCGTTTGCGTCTGATACATGGGGTTCTCCTCTGATAACTCTTTAATGATTCGTGATGACGAGGCGGCGCAGGCCGCTTCTCTTTCTTAGACTTGGGCCGTACGAGCCGCTTCTTTCACGTACTGGCGCAGCTTGGTGGCCGGTTCCAGCACGATGGCCGGGTCCACAGGCAAGTTCTGTTCCATGACGCTGCGCAAAGCGCGTAGATCCGCGCCGGCATTGACGCCAATTGCGTGTCGCAAATGCTGGCCTTCAAATGCCAGCAACATGAAGCTGATGGCATCGCCCTGGCTGTCCATGACGCCGCGTACCTGATAGTTCAGATCCGGGCTGCCTTGGCCCAGCATTTGAATGTTGCAACCGAGCACATCCGTCCAGAACCAACTGACAGGTGCAGCAGGAGCATCCTGCCCGGCAATGGCGTGGGCCACCTGACGGGCTTGCTCGTTGGCGTTCTGCCAGGATTCGGTGCGCGTGCGCACGGCGGTATCGGGGCAGATCTGGGTGGCGCAATCGCCAGCGGCATAAATGCCCGCTACACTGGTGCGGCCCTGGCGATCCACAATAATCCCGGCCGTCATATCGTCTACCGCGATACCACTGGCCCGCGCCAAGGCGGAGTTCGCGCTCAGACCGGCGGCCACAATGGCCAGATCGCCATTCAGGATCTGGCCATCATTTAGTTCCAGCTGAACGGGGTGCTCGTTTTCTGCCGCAAAGTGGGCCTGACGCACACCCTGACCCAAGCGCACGGTGATGCCTTGCGACTCGAAGCGCTCCAGCAACCATTGCGACAGCAGGGCAGGGGCGTTGCGGGCCAGCAGACGTTCATTCGCTTCAATGATGGTGACCTGTGCGCCAGTTTCACTGGCAGTTGAAGCCAGTTCCAGACCCATGAAACCGCCACCAATCACCAGGGCGCGCAAACCGGGTTGCAGACGAGCTTGCAGGCTCAGGGCATCGTCCAGCGTGCGCAGATACAGGGCGTTGGCCTGGCTGGCGGGCAGCAGCGCCAGTTCGCGGGCCGCGCCGCCTGTGGCCAGCACCGCGTGGTCAAAGCTCCAGGTCTGGCCATTGCTCAGGCTGGCCTGACGCGTGGCGCAATCCAGAGACTGCACGCTGGTGCCCAACAAGAGTTCAATATTCTGTTCTTGATAGAACTCGGCTTTTTGCAAAAACACGCTGTCAGTGGTCGCGCTGGACTTGAGCACGTCTTTGGACAGGGGCGGGCGTTCGTAGGGAAGGTGAGTTTCATCCCCTACCAAGGTGATGCTGCCGCTAAAGCCCAGGCTGCGCAGTTCGCGCGCCAGCACCGAAGCCGCTTGGCCAGCGCCGATGATCAGTACGGAAGTGTGGTGTGCCATGATGTTGCAGGTCTCGTCAGCAGAAAAAAGCTCAGGCCTGACTGAAGTCGGCCAGAATATCGTTGCCTTCAATGCGCAGCGGGTAGACCTTGATGTCCACCGTGGCAGGGGCGTTCATCGCCTTGCCGGTGCGCAAACAGAACTTGGCCTGATGCAGCGGGCATTCCACGCAACCGTCTTCCAGATAGCCGTCGGACAGCAGGGCATATTGGTGGGTACAGACGTTGTCGGTCAGGTGGAACTCGTCATCCAGTTTGTGCAGGGCCAGTTTCTTGCCTTCCCACTCGATTGCCAGGGACTCTTCGTTGTCGATGGCATCAGTTTCGGAAATTTTTATCCAGTTCAAAGTTGTCTCCGGGTTGTGCTTTCAATTAGTCAGTATACTGTATAAATTATAAAATCAAATATCGTTTTTATAAGGGATTGCGCTAGTTGAGGCTTAAGCTATTGATGATGCTTTCCTTTATCTCATCAAGGACATGCGTCAGTAGTTTCCCTGCTTGACCAAAAATTAATTAATCAGCACACTTACTATTATCGAAGCGGTGAATGTCAATTTCATAGTGTGCTGACACTGCTTGGAACGTCCGTCTGGCCCCTCGGGGGGGACGGTTTGGCAAGGTTCGGGCAGTTGCTGTCGGGGCTGCAAGCCAGACTGGCGGGCAAACTACCCAGACCCCTATCGAGCAAGGGGTGTAAATACATTAAAAAATACAAAGAGGTGAGTGATGGAGCGTCGTAGTTTTCTGCTGAAATCGGCAACGGTTGCGGGTGCGGGTTTGGCAGCCGTAGCCGCCCCTGCAATTGCGCAGAACAGCCCCACCGTACGCTGGCGCATGTCTACCGGCTGGCCCAAAAGCCTGGACACCATTTATGGTTCGGCCGAAGCGTTGTGCAAACGTGTCAGCGAACTGACTGAAGGCAAGTTCGAAATCCGCGCTTTCCCCGGTGGCGAGCTGGTGCCTTATGCCCAGAACATGGATGCCATCAGCAACGGTACGGTCGAGTGCAACCACGTGCTCAGTACCGCTTTTGTGGGCAAGAACACCGCCGTAACGTTTGATACCGGCTTGTCCTTTGGCATGAACGCCCGTCAGCACAATTCCTGGGTGCACTTTGGTGGTGGCCTGAAATTGCTGCGCGAAATGTACAGCCAGTACAACATCGTGAACTTTGTAGCCGGTAATGTGGGCGTGCAAATGGGCGGCTGGTTCCGCAAGGAAATCAAGGACCTGGACAGCCTGCAAGGTCTGAAAATGCGTATAGGCGGCATTGGTGGCATGGTGCTGTCCAAGCTGGGCGCGGTACCTCAGCAAATTCCACCTAGCGATATTTATTCCTCGCTGGAAAAAGGCACGATCGACGCGGCCGAGTGGATTGGCCCTTACGACGACGAAAAGCTGGGCTTGAACAAAGTCGCTCCCTTCTACTACTCCCCCGGCTGGTTCGAGGGCAGTGCGTCCCTGACCACCATGGTTAATAAGGATGCCTGGGAAGCCTTGCCCGCCAACTTCAAGGCTGCATTCGAGACGGCCTGTAATGAGCAGACCATGCTCAGCCTGGCCAAGTACGATGCCTTGAACCCCGGCGCTCTGCGCAAGCTGGTGGCCGATGGGGCCAAGCTGCGCTACTTCCCCAAGGACGTCATGAAGGCCGCTTACGACAAGTCCCAGGAACTGTGGAAGGAACTGTCGGACAGCAACGCCGATTTTGCCAAGATTTATCCAAGCTGGAAGGCCTTCCAGGAGCAGGAAGCCAGTTGGTTCCGGGTTGCTGAAAGCGCCCTGGACAACTTCACCTTCAGCGAGTTGGGCAAGCGCAGTTAAGCAGCACATTCTTAAGGTAGTGAAATGAGTCAGCACAGTCACCCGTCAAGCCTGGGTGGCCAAGGAGTGGGTGCGCGTATTCTTCGCAAGGAGGATGCGCGCCATCTCAATGGCCGGGGCAACTTCATCGGAAACATGACCATGCCAGGGCTGCAGGAAGTCGCCTTCCTGCGCAGCCCCATGGCGCATGCCCGAATCCGTCAGATCAATATTGAAGACAGCGCACGTGCGCAGGTTATTACCCGCGCCGATATGCCGGACTGTCTGGATATTTACGCCGCTTCCACTTTGCCCAGTTACCAGGCCTCCAGCATGCCGCCGCTGGCCTCGGGCAGTGTGCGTTATGTGGGCGAGCCGGTTGCCATGGCCTTTGGTGAAAGCCGCGCCGTGGCCGAGGACGTTCTGGAGGAGATTGAAGCGCTGTACGACGAACTGCCGGTTTACGGCAGTGTGCCGGCCTCGCTGGCCGCGCAGGGTGATCTGCTGCATGAAGGCTGGCAGGATAATGTGTTTGTGACACTGCGCTCGGACGTGGCCTTTGAAGAGCATGCCGCCCGTGCCGATCGCGTGATCGAGCACTCGGTCAGCCTGTCACGTCAGTGCATGTTGCCGATGGAAGGCAAGGCCGTTCTGGCCTATTGGGATTTCCAGGCCGATCAACTGGTGGTGTATTGCGGCAGTCAGATTCCGCATATGCACCGCACTGGCATTGCCCAGTTCCTGGGTATGGATCAGGCGCAGGTTCGTGTGATTTCCCCCGATGTGGGCGGCGCCTTTGGTTATAAATGCGTGCTGCATCAGGAAGAGCTGTGCGTGGCCTGGTTGGCCAAGACCTTCCGCAAGCCCTTTCGTTTCATGGAAGACCGCCGTGAGCACTTGATTGCTGGCGCCAATACCCGTGAACACCAATACCGCCTGAAAGCGCACATCAGCAATGAAGGCCGCCTGCTGGCGCTGGATGCTGAAATTGATATTGATGGTGGCGCTTACTCGGTCTGGCCCTTTACCGTGGGTTTGGAAGTAGGCCAGGCCCTGGGCAACTTGCCCGGTCCTTACGATTTTCGTGGCTACCGCTGCCGCACACGCGGTGTGGGCACCAACAAACCAGGCTTCATGCCGTACCGCGGCGTTGCCCGTACGGGTGTCTGCCTGGCCATTGAACAGATGATGGATCAGATCGCCCTGGCGGTCGGCAAGCCCTCCTGGGAAATTCGCTTGATGAACCTGGTGCAAGGCGAGCAAATGCCTTACGTCAACGTGGCCAACAAGCACTACGACTCGGGCAACTATCCAGAAAGCCTGCGCCGCGCTCTGGCTGCGGTGGATGTGGAGGCTGTGCTGGCTCGTCAGGCCAAGGGTGAGCCCGATGGTCGCCTGATTGGTCTGGGTGTGGCTTCTTATACCGAGCAGTCCGCACACGGTACGTCCGTGTTCGCCAGTTGGGGCACTGCGGTGATTCCGGGTTTTGATCAGGCTTTTGTACGCATGACCCCGGACGGTGGGCTGGAAGTGCGTGTGGGTGTGCACTCGCACGGCCAGGGTATGGAAACCTCGTTTGCCCAGATCGCCAGCGAAATTCTGGGTATTCCCGTGGCCAAGATCAAAGTGGTGCACGGCGATACGGGCCGTACGCCATTCTCTACCGGCACGTATGCCTCGCGCTCCCTGGTGATGTCTGGCGGAGCGGTATCGAAGGCCTGTAAAGAGCTGCTGCCGCGCGTGCGCAAGATTGCCGCGCATATGCTGAAAGCCGATGTGGACAGCATGCAGCATCAAGGCGATATGTTCAGTGCCGAGGGCCGTCAAATCAGCATCGCCCAAGTGGCGGATGCCTGGTACATCAATCCGCAGCATTTGCCCGAGGACGTGGACCCGCAAGGTCTGGAGCTATCCGTAGGCTACAAACCCAAAGTCGATACCGGCAGCTTCACCTACGCCAGCAATGCCGTGGTGGTGGCTGTTGATCCAAAGACTGGCGGGGTGGAAGTGCTCAAGTACGTGGTGGTGGAAGATTGCGGCGTCATGATCAACCCCATGATTGTGGAAGGCCAGACCATAGGCGGGATTGCCCAGGGGATCGGCACCGCCTTGTACGAAGAAATGCCTTACGACGAGTTTGCTCAGCCGCTGGCATCGACCCTGGCAGACTACGTCATGCCCGGTGCCTGCGAGGTGCCCAATATTCATATCGAACACATGGAAAGCCCATCGCCCAATACCGAGTTTGGTGCCAAGGGCATGGGCGAGGGCGGAGCGATTGCCCCTCCTGCCGCCATCATGTCCGCCATTAATAATGCCTTGCGCTCTACGGGAGCACAGGTCTCGCACACGCCCGTGACACCGCATCGACTGCTAAGCGCCATTCGCGCTGCAGCACAGCCCGCCAATCAGCAAGATAAACAGCCCGTGTCGGAGGTTCAGGCATGAAGGCCGCCAAGTTTGAGTATGAACAGGCCCAGAGCCTGAAACAGATCCAGGACGCTTATGGCAGCGACCCTTCCGCCGTGCGCTTGATGGGTGGCAGCCAGTCCCTGGGCCCCATGTTGAATCTGCGTCTGGTGCGCCCTGCTCGAGTGCTGGATGTGTCGGCAGTGCCCGAGCTGCGACAGGTAACGGCCAATAAAGGGCAAGTGCGTATCGGCGCTGCTGTGACTCACGCCCAGATTGAAGATGGCATTCACGAACTGCTGCGCGGCCACATGATGCAGAAAGTGGCAGGCCGCATTGCTTACCGGGGTGTGCGTAATCGCGGCACCTTGGGTGGCAGCCTGGCCCATGCGGACCCGGCGGCAGACTGGGTGCTGACCTGTGCCGCCCTGGGCGCACGCATCAATGTGCGTGGAACCCAAGGCAGCCGTACGGTTCCCATGAGCGAATTCATGCTGGCTGCCTACACCACGGTGCTGGAAGCCGGTGAGTTCATCGAGTCTGT
Source organism: Alcaligenes sp. YSL9 (assembly GCF_030515105.1). Classification (NCBI taxonomy): domain Bacteria; kingdom Pseudomonadati; phylum Pseudomonadota; class Betaproteobacteria; order Burkholderiales; family Alcaligenaceae; genus Alcaligenes; species Alcaligenes sp. YSL9. The sequence goes on from NZ_JALXJU010000003.1 coordinate 724,753, forward strand.
GGATGTACCTGAAGTGTCCGGTTCGGCCCGTTGGGGTTATTACAAATTTACCCGCAAAGTGGGCGAGTTTGCCGATGCCAGTTGTGCCTGCTATTTCGACCCGGCCACCCGCACGGCGCGCGTAGTGATTGGTGCCATGGAAGGCGCCCCGCGCTCCTTGCCCGAGCTGGCCGTGCACGTGGCTGCACAAGGGGCCGCCGTCCTGGAAGGGGACACGATTGCAGCGGCCTTGCAGCCGTATCTGGCACAACGGGATGAAGCTCATCAGGTGCTGTTCCGTACGGTAGTAGAGCGCAGCCTGAAGCAAGCGCTGGGTGTGAAAGGTTAAGACATGGCAGAAATCTCGATTCAAGTTAACGGCCGTCAGCAAAAGCACGAGGCCGAACCGCGCACCCATCTGGGTGATTTCATCCGCGAGAAAAGCCGTTTGACCGGCACCAACCTGAGCTGTGAACACGGTGTGTGCGGCGCATGTACGGTGCTGGTGGATGGCCGTCCAGTGCGCTCCTGCATCACTTTTGCCGGTGCTTGTGATGGCCACGAAGTCACCACCGTGGAAGGCTACGACGACGATCCGATCATGAGCCGTCTGCGTACGGCTTTCTCGGAAAAACACGCCTTGCAATGCGGCTTCTGTACGCCTGGCATGTTGGCGACCAGCCGCGACATCGTGCTGCGTTTGCCCGATGCAGACGAAGCCCGTGTGCGTATTGAGTTGTCCGGCAATATTTGTCGCTGCACCGGCTATCAAGGCATTACAGCCGCCATTCTGTCCGTGCTGCAAGCCCTGCGCGATCAGCCCGATGCCCAGGTAGAAGCCTTGCGCGCTGCCGTGGTGCAGAACGTGCAGCAAGACTGGAACCAGAACGGCTTTACGACTTTTGAAGCGGTACAGGAAGAAGTGCAGACGCCCGCTCCGGTGGCCGCTGCTGCACCTGCCGCGTCCGGCAGTGCCGACAAGGGCAAGGGCCAGGCTATTCAAGGTGGTTTCGATGCCCGTTTCCCGGCCGATCAGGTTTGGGCTTTCATGAAGGATTTGCCCAAGGTGGCGGGCTGTCTGCCCGGCGCGATTATCGAGTCCCAGGAAGGGGCCACGGTACAGGGCAAGATCGCCATCAAATTTGGCCCCATGTCGGCTGCCTTCAAGGGTAATGCCACGTTGGAAGAGGATAACGAACGCCGTGCTGCCGTGCTGCGCGGTGAGGGCGTGGACTCCTTGAGCCAATCGCGTGCCCGTGGCGATGTCAGCTTTCAGGTCAATCCGGATGGCGAAGCGCGCAGCCGCGTGGAAGTGGAGCTGGTGTATTCGCTGCAAGGGCCACTGGCGCAGTTTTCGCGCTCCGGGCTGGTTCAGGATTTCGTGCGCCGCATGATTGCGGAGTTCGGCAAGAACGTGAACCTGCGCCTGGAAAAACCGCTGGCCGAAGGCGAAGAGCCGGTGGTGGCAGAGTTCAATCCGGTCAAGATGTTCTTCAGCATTTTGTGGGACCGCTTCAAGGGACTTTTCCGGCGCTCATAAGCGCATAGACGACGCAAGACGATAAATAAAACGGGGGTAAGGAGATGACGGAGCGTAAAGCTTTGGGGGGACGTGTGCGCCTCGCAATCGGGGCCACCTTCTTGTTGAGCACCTGGGGGGCGGCAGCCGAGCCCTTGAATGTAAAGCTGGACTGGACCCCTTGGGCCGTCCATGCACCGTTTCATCTGGCCGTGGAAAAGGGCTGGTTCAAGCAGGCTGGCCTGGATGTACGGCTGGAAGATGGCAACGGTTCTGTCACGGCGGTGCAGATCGTGGGTGGCAGTGATCGCTTTGATGTGGGCCAGGCAGCGCTGGCCTCCATGGTGATTGCACGCAGCAAGGGCTTGCCAGTCAAAGGGCTGGCCACCTTTGCCACGTCCAGCGACATTGGCGTGCTGGTGCCCAAGGATTCGGGCATTAATGGGCCGGAGGGTTTGAAGGGACGCAAGATCGCTTATACCGCCGGTTCTCTGGAAGCGCCTTTTGTCGATGCGTTTCTGGCGGCGGGCGGCTTGCGTCGCAGTGATGTGGATCTGCTGAGTGTGGATGCGGCTGGCAAGGCAGCGACCTATGCGGTGGGGCGGGCCGATGCCGTGATCTCCACCATTCCATTTGTACTGGCTTCGGTGTCGCGTCAGCGCGCCTCCAATGCCATTCCTTTCGCCCAGCATGGCCTGGATATGGTCAGCTTTGGTCTGTTCACCAGCGAAGCCAAGCTAGCCAGCCGGGGACAGGAGCTGGCGACTTTTTCCAATGTGGTGGCCAAATCCTGGAACTACATTTACAGCGGTCACGAACAAGAAGCGGTGGATGCGATTGTGGCGCAACGCCCCAATGCGCGTTTGGACAAAGCCATTTTGCTGGACCAGCTGAACATTCTTAAAACCTACTTTGGCCCCGCTGTCGAGCAAGGCAGTATCGGCGTGAACCAGCCTGCGGACTGGGACAAGACAGTTGCCACGCTGGAACGGGTAGAGCTGATTCCTGCCGGTCAGAAGGCCACGGACTATTACCAGTCCGGCGTGGTCACCCCGCAATCCCTGAGCAGTCTGGAGCTGAAGTAATGGCGGCGCGGGTACTTTCTCAAGATGTGCGCAAGCGCTTTGAGGGCGCGCGTGATGTGCTGGCGCTGGACGGCATCAATGTCGATATTCAACCAGGCCAGTTCATCAGCATTCTGGGCCCCAGCGGCTGCGGGAAAAGCACCTTCCTGCGTTGCGTGGCCGGGCTGGAAAACATCAGCAGCGGCTCCCTGACGGTAGACCAGCAACCCGTCAGCGGCCCGCCCGACCAGGTGGGCATGGTGTTCCAGCGCGATGCCTTGCTGGAGTGGCGCAGCATACGCGACAACATTCTTTTGCCTTTGGAGTTTGCCGGCAAGCGCACGGCCGATTATCTGGACAAGGTGGATCAATTGCTGGCCTTGACCGGCCTGTCCCAGTTTGCCGACAGCTATCCACGCCAGTTGTCTGGAGGCATGCGCCAGCGGGCCTCCATTTGCCGTGCCCTGGTGGATGATCCGCGCCTGCTGCTGATGGATGAGCCTTTCGGTGCGCTGGATGCACTGACGCGCGACAACATGAACGCCGAATTGCAGCGCATCTGGATGAAAACGGGCAACACCACCTTGTTTGTGACGCACGGCATTGCCGAAGCCGTTTTCCTGGGCGATACCGTGCTGGTGTTCTCGTCTCGTCCAGGCCGCATTCTGGAGCAGATCAAGATCGACTTTCCTCGTCCGCGCCCGCTGTCCTTGCGCGAGACCCCGGAGTTTGGTCGGCATGTCGCTCATATCCGTCAATTGTTCGGCATTGCCGATGGTGCAGGAGACAGCCATGAATAAAGCCTTGCGTTCCATGCCCAGCTGGTTGGCGGGTGTGGTCTCTACCGTCGTGGTGCTGTTGGCGTGGGAATTAATTTGTTGGCTGGGTCAGGTGCGGGAAGTGATTTTGCCGCGCCCCTCGCTGATTCTGGAGGATTTGTATGGCGAACTGGGTTGGTACATGGGTCAAGCGTTATACACGCTCGGCATCACGCTGGCTGGATTTGTATTGGCCGCCGTAGGCGGCGTGCTGATTGCCGTCGCCCTCGTGGGTTCACCGCTCTTCGAGCGTTTTTGCTATCCCCTGATTGTGGGTTTCAACAGCATTCCCAAAGTGGCTTTGGCACCGCTGTTCGTGGTCTGGATGGGTACCGGCTACGAGCCCAAGGTGGCCATTGCTTTTCTGATCGCCGTCTTTGCCGTGATTGTGGATACGGTGCAAGGCTTGCGCTCGGTCTCGCCCGACATTCTGGACCTGGGCCGGGTTTTGAAAGGCGGGCCGGTTGCCCTGTTTTTCAAAGTGCGCCTGCCCTCTGCGCTGCCATCGATCATGGCGGGCCTGAAAGTGGCTCTGTCCCTGGCTTTGGTAGGGGCTATTGTGGGCGAGTTCGTGTCCTCCCAGCGTGGCCTGGGCTTTGTGATCATGAGCGCCCAAGGGGTGTTCGACACGGTGCGGGTGTTCTCCGCCCTGTTCATTCTGGCCGTCATGGGGCTGGCGCTGTACTTCCTGCTGGATGCAGTTGAAAAGCGCGCCACCCGTTTTCGGTCTCATTAGATTTCCACTAACTTCAACGCAGAAAATCTGGGGGATTGATGCAATCTTTACTCAAACTATCAAGGGCGATCGACAGCCTGAATCAGCTATGTGGCCGGGTGGTCATGTGGGTGGTTCTGCTGGTTGTCGTAATCAGTTCCTATAACGCCATCGCGCGCAAATTCTTCGATTCCAGCTCCAATGCCTGGCTGGAGGTGCAGTGGTATTTGTTTGGTGCCTTGTTCCTGCTGACGGGCGGCTACACCTTTTTGCGCAATGAGCATGTGCGTGTGGACGTACTGGCCTCGCGCCTGTCCGAGCGCAAGCAAATTGTGATCGAAGCTGCGTGTGTGGTGCTGTTCATGTTGCCGGCCTGTGTTGCCATCATGGCCTTGTCCTGGCCGGTGTTCATGGACTCCTATCTGACTCAGGAAGTGTCCTCTAATTCCGGCGGCCTGATTCGCTGGCCCGCCAAATTGATTATTCCCATCGGCTTTGCCCTGATTTCCCTGCAGGGGATCTCGCACCTGATCAAGTGCATTGGTTTCTTGCGCGGTGCCTGCCCCAACCCCAACAAGAAGTTGCAGGAAAAATCGCCCGAAGAGCTGCTGGCTGAAGAAATTGCTCGGCAAGCCGAGGCCAAGTTAGCGCATCAACACAAAGGCTGAACCAGATCATGATGGATTTATTTGTCGCCAATATGGCGCCAGTGATGTTTGCGTCACTGATTGTTTTCTTGCTGCTGGGCTTTCCGGTTGCCTTTGCGCTGGCCGCCAACGGTATGGTGTTCGGTCTGATCGGTGTGGAAATGGGCCTGTTCAACTGGTCCCTGTTCCAGGCGCTGCCGCTGCGTGTGTTTGGCATCATGGCCAACGATACTTTGCTGGCCATTCCCTTCTTTACCTTCATGGGGCTGATTCTGGAACGCTCCGGCATGGCAGAAGACCTGCTCGATACGATTGGTCAGCTGTTTGGTTCCATGCCTGGTGGTCTGGCCATTGCCGTGGTGTTTGTGGGTGCCATGCTGGCTGCAACCACAGGTGTGGTGTCAGCCTCGGTGATCTCCATGGGCCTGATCTCCTTGCCCATCATGTTGCGCTACGGTTATAGCCGCAGACTGGCCACGGGTGTGATTGCCGCTTCAGGCACCTTGTCGCAGATTATTCCGCCGTCGCTGGTGCTGATTGTGCTGGCTGACCAGTTGGGCCGTTCGGTAGGCGATATGTACCGCGGTGCCATGGTGCCTGGTCTGGTGCTGACAGGCGCTTATCTGCTTTACATCCTGATTCTGGCCGTGCTGCGTCCCAAGGATGTGCCACCGATTCCTGCCGAACATCGCAGTTATTCGGAGGCCAATGGCCGTTCGGGTGCGCGCTCCTTGTGTGTGCTGCTGCTGATCTCGCTGGTGGCCGGTTATATCTTGGACGAATTTTGGGTTGATCCCAACGGCCCTGTAGATGAGAAAGTCATTATCTGCATCTTGCTGGTTGGTGGTGTGGCGTTCGTGTTGGCCCTGATCAACAAATGGCTGAAGCTGGGCTTGCTGTCGGTGCTGGCAGAACGCGTGGTGTTTGTGATGATCCCGCCCCTGGGCCTGATCTTTCTGGTGCTGGGCACGATTTTCCTGGGTATTGCCACCCCCACGGAAGGCGGTGCGATGGGCGCAGTCGGTGCCATTCTGATGGCGGTCAGCCGTCGTCGTTTGAGCACTGATTTGCTCAAGCAAGCCATGGATACCACGGCCAAGCTGTCCTGCTTCGTGATGTTCATTCTGATCGGTTCCACCATCTTCTCGCTGACTTTCCGTGGCGTGGATGGCGACTTGTGGGTGGAGCACCTGCTGATTGACCTGCCTGGCGGCGAATATGGCTTCCTGATTCTGGTCAGTGTGCTGGTGTTTGTACTGGCCTTTTTCCTGGATTTCTTCGAGCTGGCGTTCATCATCGTGCCTTTGCTGGGGCCGGTGGCCGACAAGATGGGCATTGATTTAATCTGGTTTGGCGTGCTCTTAGCCGTTAATATGCAAACATCCTTTATGCATCCACCATTTGGCTTCTCACTATTTTATTTACGCTCGGTGGCGCCCAAGGATGATTACATCGATAAAGTGACCAAGAAAAAGATTCCGGGTGTGGCCACAGGCGACATTTACTGGGGCTCCGTACCGTTTATTTGTATCCAGATCGTGATGATTGCTGTGGTGCTGTTGTTCCCTGGCATGGTGACGCATTACAAGGGAACGGGCGCCCAAGTTGATCCCAATACAGTCACGATCGACATGCAGGACGAGTACGGTGCCGACCTGAATCCGTTTGATGATTCGGGCGAGGGTGGCGGTATGCCGGTATTCAAATAAACACAGGAAAGACTGGAGACACATATGGAGAGCCTGGATGTCAGGGTATTGCGCCAGTTGCACGAGTGGCGCGCACAAGGACGTGATGCCATTTTGGTTACGGTTGTGCAGACCTGGGGCTCGTCCCCCCGTCCAGAGGGATCCATCATGGCTCTGGAAAAAGGTGGGGCGGTGGTCGGGTCGGTCTCGGGTGGTTGTATCGAGGACGACCTGATCCGTGCCTATCACGACCCCGCAGGGGCGGATAGGCGCCTGCATGGCGATGGCTGTCCTCAGATGCTGACGTATGGCGTCAGCGCGGATGAGGCGCATCGCTTTGGCCTGCCTTGTGGTGGAACGATCCGTTTGCTGGTGGAGTTCAATCCCTGCCCGCAAGCCCTGTCGGAATTGCTGAGCTTGTTGGAGCAGCGCCATCTGGTGCAACGTCATGTGGATCTGCAAACTGGCCGTGCCTGGGGCAGTGCCACCCGCGTTCCGGCTGCCTTGCATTTAAGTCAGGACAGCCTGTCGGTGACTTTTGGCCCGTCCTACCGGCTCTTGCTGATCGGTGGTGGGCAACTGTCCGAGTACGTGGCGACCATTGCCTTGTTCAACGGCTTTGATGTGACGGTCTGCGATCCGCGCAGCGAGCATATTCAAGGCTGGAGCGTAGCGGGTGCGCGTGTAGTTAAGGGCATGCCGGATGATGAGGTCATTGCTTGCGTGCCGGATCGGCGTACGGCCATTGTGGCCCTGACGCACGATCCCAAGCTGGATGATATGGCCTTGCTGGAGGCGCTCAAGAGCAGTGCCTTTTATGTGGGGGCGATTGGTTCGCGACGTAATAACCAGAGCCGGCGCGAACGCTTGGCCGAGCACTTTGATCTGACGGCCGAGGAAATCGACAAGCTCAAAGGTCCGATTGGCTTGTATATAGGTAGCAAGACCCCGGCAGAGATTGCCGTCAGCATCATGGCCGAGATCATTGCGATCAAGAACGGGGTGGAGGTACCGCGTGAGCTGTCCGTCGGCTCTGTCAAGGATAGACAAGAACAGCCGTCGGCCTAGGTGGTGGCTGTTGCGACAGTTCTGCATTCAGACTTTTCGCACTAAGATAAGAGAACGGGCGGCGACCCGTTCTTTTTTTGTCTCCGGGCCGCCCAGGACCTGACGCCTTCTGTTTTCAGCAGGCCGCCAGCGGGTGACCAGCCCGTGCAGCGTAGGGACGTTTTGATTTCTGCCTTTGTGAGCCTGCCATGCCCTTTGTGTCCCAATATGGTTTTTTGCCCCTGAGTGCCGCGCCCGGAAAACAGGCCCTGTACAGTCCGGCACAGTGCGCCAGCATGGATGCAGCCGCTCCGGCTTTCGGGGTATCCATCGAGCAATTGATGCAGGCCGCTGCCAGTGCGGTGGCGCGTACCGTGCAGCGCCACTGGCCGCAAGGAGCGGTGCTGTTCTTGTGCGGGCCGGGTAATAACGGTGGAGATGCTCTGGTGGCGGCGCAGATTCTGCGCGAGCAGGGGCGGGTGGTTTCCGTGTTCAGTCTGGTGGACCCGTCTGTGCGGCAGGGTACGGCCGCCTGGGCGCAAACGCAATGGCAGGGTCGCTGGGAAAGTCAGTGTCCGGACTTTCGACGTTTTTCCGTGGTGGTGGATGGTTTGCTGGGAGCAGGCCTGGATCGTGATGTGGAGGGTGAGACAGCCGCCTTGATTCAGGCTTTGGCGGCTTCCAAGGTTCCTGTATGTGCCATTGACGTGCCATCGGGCCTGGATGGGGCCAGCGGGCAGGTGCGCGGTGTGGTCGCCCCTGCCACGGTGACAGTCAGCTTTGTGCGCTACAAGCCGGGCCATGTGCTGTATCCGGGCCGTGCCTTGTGCGGCAAGCTTGAGCTGGCCGAAATCGGTATGCCAGCGCCGGCCTTGCAAGAGGCCAATACCTGGTTGAATGAACCTGCCTTGTGGCAGGCTCATCTGCCGCAGTTGGGCGCCCAGAGCCATAAATACACGCGTGGGCACGCTTTGGTGGTCGGGGGCGAACGGATGACCGGAGCCAGCCGTCTGGCGGCTCGTGCAGCACAACGCGCAGGAGCCGGACTGGTCAGCATGGCTGTGCCGCCCTCGGTCTGGTCGGTGTACGCCGGTGCATTGGACAGCATCATGGTGGCCCCCTTGGATGACACTTTGGCCACGGACGAGCGCATTCGCGCCTGGCTGGTGGGGCCGGGTGCGGGACTGGGTGAGCAAACCCGTCGCCTGACTTTGGCTTTGCTGGCAACGGGGCGACCTTGTGTTCTGGATGCGGACGCCATCAGCAGCTTTGCAGCACAGCCCCAGGAGTTATGGGATGCCTTGCATGAGCAGTGCGTGCTGACCCCTCACGCGGGCGAGTTTGCCCGCGTTTTTGAGGAAGCGCCGGATCGCCTGGAGGCAGCGCGACTGGCTGCTACGCAATGTGGTGCCGTGCTGGTGTTGAAGGGAGCAGATACTGTTATTGCCGCGCCCGATGGGCGGGCCTTGATCAATGCCTGCGCACCGCCGTGGTTGGCCACCGGGGGCAGCGGGGATGTATTGGCGGGTCTGGTCTGCGGCTTGCTGACCCAAGGCATGCCTGCTTTTGAAGCGGCGGGGGCGGCTGTCTGGCTGCATTCACAGGCCGCCCTGGAGTTTGGTCCCGGATTGATCCCGGAGGATTTGATAGAGGTGCTGCCCCGTGTTTGGCAGCGCCTTCTGTCCAGAGCCTGAGACTTACTTGCGTGGGGCGCGCTGGTAGGCCAATGCCACAATCCCGCTCAGCACCACCGCGCCACCCAGCAATTGGGTGGAGTTCAAGGTCTGCTTCAGAATCAGCCAGCCCAGAATCAGCGAGGCCACCGGCTCCATATTCATGAAGGGCGCATTGCGTGTCATGTCCAGGCGGGGAGCCAGCACAAACAGGGTCACAAAGCCCGTGGTGTACAGCACACAGACCAGCGACAGGGCAATCCAGCCCACAGCGTCGTGGGGCAGCGAAGAGCCACCGGGCAGCAGTCCCAGAGGGCTAAGTGCAATCAGGCAGACCAAAGTTTGGCTGATGGTACAGAAACTGCGTACCAGGCCGGGCAAGGGCGCCAGTTTATTTTCTGTAATCCACAGGCCAATCGCAAAGGTCAGGGCGGTCAGCAGGCTGCACACCACGCCCAGGACCCACTGCCCATCCAGCGTTGCGCCCTTGATCAGACTGGGAGCGTCCAGCGCCAACAAGAGGCCGATCAGAATTGCCACCATGATGATGGAGGTTTTGCGCGTGGGTTTGTGCCCGCCCAGTATCCAGGTCAGTAGCGCCAGCAGAATCGGGTACATATTGGCCACCAGCAAGGCCAAGGCGACAGGGATACGGGCAATGGAGGAATAAATCAGCATGCACTGCATGGTGATCAGCCCGCCCAGCATCAGTTGCCAGCCCAGATACTGACGGGGCACATACAGGGCTTGCTTGCGCCAGATCAGCAGCATGCTCAAGGCCAGGGTGGCCGCGGCCGAGCGAAAAATAACCGAGATGATTAGCCCGGTGCCATGGTCCAGCGCCACTTTGGCCGCGATATGGTTGGCGGCGAAGGAGCTGCCCAGCATTAACAGCAACATAATGGCAAGGTGACGGGGCAGTAAGGCAGGGGATGTTGCGGGGGGCATGCTACTTTTATTTCAAGTTTAAAGAATGGGAGGATGCTTTATTGTTGTCCGCCCTGTCACTTGCTGCAAGTATTGATTGCGAAACATGCCCAGGCTTGGTCCCGAGGGCGGTGCTACTATGTTGAGCGATGTCCATGTCCACAGAGATGCCTTCATGAAAATCGACCCCGCCAAAAAGCCGACGATTCCTCGTTCTACGGGACAAGCGCCGTCCTTTTTCTGGCGCAGCTTGATGGCGGGTGGGGCCTTGCTGGCCGGCCTGACAGGCTGTGCCCTGCCTTCGCTGGAAGGACGTAGCCAAAGCGAGGCTTTGCCGCTGGATCAGGCCAAGGAGACCATGATTGGCCAGGCTGTGGCCCCCATGGCCCAGGAGCATCCCGGTCTGACAGGCATTTATCCCTTGTTCGATCCGCACGATGCCTATGCTGCCCGTGCCTTGTTGGCCTTTGCCGCTCAAAAAACGCTGGATGTGCAGTATTACATCTGGCGGGGCGACACCACCGGCACCTTGATGCTGGGCACCTTATTGCAGGCTGCCGAACGTGGCGTGCGTGTGCGCTTGTTGATTGATGACAACGGCATCACCGGGCTGGACGATATCTTGGCCGCTCTGAACGCTCACCCCAATGTCGAGGTACGGCTGTTCAACCCCTTTGTGCTGCGCTGGCCCAAGCCTTTGGGTTTTCTGACGGACTTTTCCCGTCTGAACCGGCGCATGCACAACAAGTCTTTTACCGTGGATAACCAGGTCACCATTATTGGTGGGCGCAATGTAGGCGATGAGTACTTCGGTGCGACTCAGGACGTCTTGTTTGCGGATCTGGATGTGATGGCGATTGGCGCGGTGGTGCAGGACGTCTCCAAGGATTTTGACCGTTACTGGGCCAGTCAATCGGCCTATCCGGTGGACAGCCTGATCAAAACGGGTGGTTCGGAAGCTCTGATGAAGTTTCAGGCCAAGTTGCAGGAAGCCGAAGCGCAACCACGCGCCAAGGATTACCAGCAGGTGCTGCGTGAGTCGGACCTGGTCAGCCATTTGGTGCGTGGTGAGCTGGATTTCCAGTGGGCGCGGACCACCATGATCAGTGATGATCCGGCCAAGGCCTTGGGCCCGGTCAACCCGGAGCAATTGATGGTCTGGCAAATGGACCATGTGCTGGGCAAGCCCACCAGCCAGGTGGACCTGGTGTCCTCGTACTTTGTGCCTACCGCTGCAGGTGTACGGGCCTTTGAGGACATGATGAAGCGGCCTGGCATGAAGGTCCGTATCCTGACCAATTCCCTGGCTGCAACGGACGTGACGGCCGTACATGCAGGCTATGCGAAACGACGTAAAGCCTTGTTGGAAGCCGGGGTGCAGTTACTGGAGCTGCGGCCCACCATGGACAAGCCTACGCGTCACGGCTCCGGGCCTTTTGGTAGCTCGGGTTCGGCCCTGCATGCCAAGACCTTTGCGGTAGACGGCAAGCGCCTGTTTGTGGGCTCTTTTAATTTCGATCCGCGTTCGGTCAATTTGAATACGGAGCTGGGCTTTATTATCGAGAGCCCCGAAATGGCGCAAGCCCTGTCCAAGAGTTTTGAGGACGTCCTGCCTTACCGCAGCTATCGTGTAGAACTGGATGAAAAGGGTGATCTGGTGTGGATTCAGTTGAACGAAGACGGCACCCAGCGCTTTTTCACCTCCGAGCCGAATGCCAGTATCTGGCGTCGAGCCGGGGTAGGCGTCTTGTCTATCCTGCCGATCGAGTGGCTGCTTTAAGCCGATTCAATTATCGGTAGCGGATCTGAAATGCCCCCAAGGAGTCAGCTTGATCCTTGGGGGCATTTTCTTGTGGTTGCTGGTTTTATTGACTAGACCTTGAGCTTTTGCACAGCCTGTCGGCGTGTCTGAATCCAGTCTGCGTAGCGATGCAAGCCATGTTTTTCCATGTGTTGCTCGGCCAGATTCCACTCCTGCAAGGCTTGTGCGTTTTCGCCCAGCGCCATCCAGGCGTCTCCGCGCACACAGTGCAGCTCGGTGCCCAGACTATTGGTGTCATAACGCAGACCTTGAGCGGCAGCCTTGTCCAGCCAGGGCATGGCTTCATTGCTGCGACCCAGACGTATCATGGCGCGGGCAATGCGGCTCATCAGGCCATCTGTGCTGATGGGTAGACCGTACTGAGCGATCTGTACGCAATCGAGCAGGGACTGCAGGCTGGTTTCTCGGCCTTGCAACATCACTTGGCAATAGTGCAGGTACGAGCGACTAAGTGCAGACCAGGGCTCGGGGTTATGCGATTTTTGCAGCTCTTGCAAGGACAGCTCGGCCACTTGCTGACAGTCTTCCAGCTGTTCCATCAGGTAGTAGGCCTGCATGACGAACAAGTGCGTAATGGCGCGCAGTGAAAAAGCGGTATCCACACGCAAGGATTGCAAGGCCAGATGGACATGCTGCTGAGCGGCATCCATATTGCCTTTCAAGGCCAGGGCGACACTCAGGGTTCCAAAGGTAATGGACTGAGGAAAGTGCTCGGCAATGGCCTGACGGCCGTTCTGCTCCTTCAGGTCATCAAAGACGGCCAGGCTCAGGTTCAGCGTCTGGATGGCATTGGTGACATTCCCTTTCCACAGCTCGTGCTGACCAATGGCGTACAAGGCCCAGCTGCGGTTCTGATCGTGGCTGGTTTCATTGGCCAGAGCCAGTAACTGGCGCGCTTTTTGCAGGGCTTGCTCGAAATTGCCTTGGGCTTGAAAGGCTGTCCAGGCTGTCCACAAGCTGATCATGACCTGATCCGAGTCATGCTCGTCATGCAGCTCATGGCCCAGCTCGTAGGCCATGGCCGTAGAGGCGGAGGCGGGGCCGTACAACGAGGACTCAATCGCGCCTTGCAACATGCGACATTCAAATTGCAGGGTTTGGCGAACCTGCAAATCTTCAATCAATTCGCTGCGGTTCAAGGAGCGCTGCAGGTATTGGCTGGCCTGGCGCAGGTCGTCCTGTGCCAGCGCTTCGCGGGCTGCACGCTGCCACCAGAAGGCGGCTTCCGGACTTTCCGCTTCGCACAGATGCAGGGCAATGTACTCGGGCGCGTGACGGCGGCGTATGCCGTGCTGGGCGATGGCGTAGTGGGCCTGACGCAGTTCTTCCTGCATCGCTACACGTTCCAGCGCTTGGGAGACCAGCGGCAGACAGGAGACATGCTTGTCATGCACATCGATCAGATCCAGCGTTGCCAGCGTGTCCAGTCCACTGCTCAAGGCGGTGTTTTCCAGGCGCAGCATCAGAGCCAGCTCGTCGATGGAAATAGGCTGTGCCTGCAAGGCGATGCTGGTCAGGATGTGGCGTGTTGCAGGCAGGAGGCTGTGGTACTGGGTGCAGACCAGGTCAGTCAGGCACAAGGCATCGCTGCATTCACTATTGAGCTCATGGCAGCGCAGCAGCTCGTTGGCATGGCCCGGATTGCCTGCGCTTAAGCGGACCAGGCGGCTGCGTTTATCGCGCGCCAGCCTTTGCCCCCGTTGGCTGCTTAACAGGCTGTTGATGCTGGAGCGATCCAGTGTACGCAGGCTCAGGTGCTCGGCACGTTCCAGTCCATGACCGGGTTTGCGGCTGGTCGTCAGCAGCAAGGTGGGGTGACGCGGGGCCGTGTGCGCCAGTAAGCGGATCAGGCGCTGGGTAGGCGGGTCGGCCCATTGCACGTTTTCAATTATCAGCAAGCGACGGCGTGGCGAATTGCCTGGGCCGCTGAGCAGATTGAACAATAAATCCATATGAGCCGTGGAAGGCTCGTTCAGGTCTTGCTCGTCCGGGCCGCTATTTAGCCATTGATGCAGGGACTGAGCCTGTTTGGGGCTGATTTCCAGTGCCTCTTGCAAGGTTTGCACGGAGAAGGGATCGCGCTGCTTGCCGTTTTGCGCGGTGAGGTAATCGGCAATCTGCTCGTGCAGCCAGAGGCGAATCGGATGCCAGGCCACACGACGCTTGTCTTCACGACAATTGAGCACAATGCAGTGGTGGGCGGTTTTCTGCACATAGTCCGCCAGAGACTGCACCAGCAGACTCTTGCCGATATGAGCCCGACCGTGAATGGCAATGTGATGCAAGGCACGGTTGGGACCGATATGCGACCAGGCTTGCACCAGATGGTCGAACTCTTGCGAGCGGCCATAGACACGGCTGGTTAAACGCGTAGGGTCTGCGTCGGAAGGGCTCAGATTCAGCCACAGCGCTTCGCTCTGGCGGCCCAGCGGGCCTTGCACATCCTTGGTGTCCAGACGCAGAGCGGCCTGCACGCTGATACGTGGCGTGCCGGGGCTGGCTTCCCAGCTCAAGGGCAGCACCACTTGTGCCAATTGGCCCCAGGGATCGGGGTAAGCGCTTTGATCGTCCATGGTCAGATCGGCGTGGAGGGCGATGCTCAGCTTGACGTTTTCATCCATGCGCAAGGTTGCCGCAACCCGTGCCAATGCGGCTGCTTGCGCAACGGGCGACTCCAGCAACTCGGGATAGCCAAAGTAGGCAATCAACTGATTGGGACCGGCCTCACAGGGCCAGCCGCCATGCTGTTCAATCAAGATTTGCAAGGTCTGGCGACATTGTTCCAGCAGATGGCCGCCGCGCTCACGAGCATGCCGGTGACCGGGCTCAAAGCGCAGGCAAAAGCCGACCGCGGCCAATGGGCGCAGGCGCAGGGAGACCATCGTGGGTAAGGATTTGGCAGGGCTGATCGAGCGTGCCGGCAAATCCACCAGACTGCGTGTCTGGGCACTGGGTTCGCAACCCAGGCGGTCGGCCAGCAAGACCGAGCACTGCTCGTAGGCGTGCAGGGCAGCTTCATGCTGGCCTTCCTGTTTCAGCAGCCGAATCAGCTCTTGATGCAGTTTTTCTTCTTCTGGCCAGATCAGGAGCCAGCGTTTAAGGTAACTGATTGCTTGCGGCGCAGGCAGCGTGCTCAGGCCAGACTGTATGTAACGGTCACGGCATTGCGACAGAGTTTGACGAATGTTTTGCTGTGTATCCTGCAACCAGTCCTGTAACTGCTCGCCATGGTGCAGTTTTACCTGCCCTAGCAAGGGGCCTTGATACAGGTTCAGGCGCTCCAGATCGTTAAGCGATGGCTGACTGGGGTGTTGCAACAGGCTGAGCACATCCACCTGGGTGTGGCTGGGGTCCAGGGCCAGGGTGTCATTGGTAATGTGCAGGGCCTGATCACACCCCTCAAAGGCGCGGCGCAAGGCATGCAGCGCGTGGCGTAAACGAGCGCGGCCCACACTGATGGGGTCTTCATGCCAGATCGTTTCAGCCAGACGGCTGCGACTAATCGGCTTGCCCTGGGCCAAGGCCAACATGGACAATAAAATACGCGCTTTATCGTAGTTAATGATTTGTGCGCGGCATTGTCCTTTCACCAGGAGTCGGTAGGTACCGAGCAGGTAAATTTGGGCCAAGTGCGAGGCGGAGGAAGGCAAAACATCCATGGGCTCGGGCTCGTAT
This sequence comes from Alcaligenes sp. YSL9, assembly GCF_030515105.1. Classification (NCBI taxonomy): domain Bacteria; kingdom Pseudomonadati; phylum Pseudomonadota; class Betaproteobacteria; order Burkholderiales; family Alcaligenaceae; genus Alcaligenes; species Alcaligenes sp. YSL9. The sequence goes on from NZ_JALXJU010000003.1 coordinate 740,327, forward strand.
CAAGAGTTAAGCAATGATTGGGATAATGTATCCGATCCGTTTAATTTTCGTTTACCAACTTTTGCAAAAATAAACGCTTTGCTTGTTCAAGATTAAACCTTTTTGGGATAACTCCGGCTTAACTCATCGCAGGCTATGATGTGGACTTGTCACTTTCCTGTGCTTGCTTGCCTCTTGGTATGGTCGATCCCACACGTTCATCGCTGCGCAAACAGTCCAAATTGCCTCTGTCGCTCAAGGTGAAATATACCTTGCGAGCGCGCCTGGAGCGTGGCGAATGGCCGGTAGGCACGCGTATTCCCACGCTGGAAGAGTTGATGCAGGAGTATGGCGTCTCGCGCGCTACCGTGCGGGCGGCGCTGGATGAGCTGGAACACGAAGGCCTGATCGAGCGCACACGCGGCAAGGGCACATTTGTGATTGGCGACGTCGCGCAAGACCATTGGCTGATGTTGCCCACCAATTGGGATGCCTTGATTGAACATCTGACGCGTCTGGATTCGGTCATGGTGGAGCTGGGCAATGGTCTGGGAGCCTTGCCCATTGAAATTACCGGGCAGTCCTTGCCCGATGAGTATTGGTGGACCAGCCGTGTGAATTACGCTGATGGCGTGGCTTACAGCCTGAATACGGTCTACGTGTTGAATACTCTGGCCCAGACCTTGCAACCGGAATTAAGTCAGGAACCAGTGCTGCTGGTGCTGAATCGTCTGGCTCGCGAGCAGATTCATACTATTCGTCAGACACTGACCGTACGGGTTGCCGATGCGGATTTAGCACGCCATTTGAATATGGACATAGGCATGCCTGTGGTGCGGGTAATTCGCCTGATTGTGAACCGTGCAAATCAACTGGTTTATGCGGCACAGGTCTTTTATCCCGCTAAATATCTCAGCATTCAGACCGAGCTGACACCTGGCCTTTAAGACTGCCATCCCAGGCGCGCTGCGCCCTTACGACACTCCTAAGTAAAAACACCAAGTTATGCCGCTGGATAGCGAGGTGTACACTTTTTCCATAAAGTCCTAAAAATAGAACTTTATGACTTTATAGGAAAGGCACTGTTCTGGTGCTGGATGTTTTTATTGTTTGGAGGAGTTTTACGTGAAGATAACCATGCTTGGCACCGGCGCTGCGTTGCCAGATCCCGATCGTGCTCAGTCGTCCATTTTGGTGACGCTGGAGAATGGCAAGAATTATCTGTTTGATTGCGGCGAAGGGTCCACGCGTCAGATGGTGAAGGCCAATATCAATCCAGCCGATGTGCCTTGGGTGTTTTTAAGCCATCTGCACTATGACCACGTTTGCGGTCTGCCTTTTTTTGTACTGTCCAGCTGGGTTTTTAACCGTGAAGGCAAGCTGAAGGTTTTTGGCCCCAAAGGCACGCAGGATTTTGTGGATCATTCCTTCGAGAATGGCGCGTTCCGGGTGGATATTCAGGCTCGTGCGGCTTATCCGGCTCGTCAGAAAAATATTGAAGCGGTGCGCCCCGAGGTCTTCGAGGTGGAGCCAGGTCTGATGTACGAGGACGAGGACGTCAAAATCTACATTGATGTGGTGGACCACATTCCTAGCGAAATTACGGACTGCTTTGGTATTCGTATGGAGGCTGAAGGCAAGATTGTGGCGTTCAGTGGCGACACGGCTCCGTGTGAGTCCATGATTCGCCTGGCGCAGGATGCGGATCTGCTGATACATGAGTGCACTTTTCCGGAGTCTTTCCTGAAGCATCGCGCGCAGTCAGGGGTAGGGACGTTTGCCCATACCAGTCCTTTGCAGTTGGGTGAGATCGCTCGTAAAGCCAATGTGAAGAGTTTAGTGGCCACGCATTTTGGACATTACGACTCCACCAGTCCGGTGATTAAACGTGCGGCGGGCAATCATTTGCCGGTTGATTTGATGGGGCCGGAGCGTCTGGATGAAGTGGCTCGGGATATTCGCAAAAGCTACAAAGGCGATTTGCGCTTGGCAACGGATTTGATGCGCATAGACCTGTAAAAGGCGCGCGGGGGAGACAAGATGCAAGCAATTAAAAAGACGGTGGTGGGCCTGGTGGCTGCGCTTGGTCTGGCTGCGGCAGGTCCGGTCTGGGCAGATTATCCCGATCACCCTGTGCGAGTGGTGATTCCTTACCCTCCAGGAGCGGCGGGTGACATTATTTTCCGTATCTTGCAGCCCGAACTGTCGAAGGAGCTGGGGCAGACGGTAATTACGGATTACAAGACCGGCGCGGGCGGCAATATTGGCACGCAGATGGTGGCGCGCTCCAAGCCGGACGGCTACACCTTGCTGTTTTCAGCCACCAATAATTTTGTGATCAATCAGTTCTTGTACAAGAACATGGGTTATGACCCGTTCAAGGATTTGTATGTGATCAACAAGGTGGCGGATGCGGCGGCTTTTGTTTATGTGAATGGGGATTTGCCGGTCAAGAACATGGCTGAATTCCGGGATTATGTTCAGCAGCGCAAAGGGCAGGTGAATTACGGGACGCCAGGAGCAGGCACAACGCCGGAGCTGTCGGCCTGGAAGTTGTCCGAGGCCCTGGAGGGCGACATGTTGGGCATTCATTACCGAGGCTCGGCGCCGGGGATTCAGGCTTTGTTGAGCAATGAAGTGCAGATGTTTGTCAGTAGCTATGGTTTGGGGGCGGCTTTTCTGCCTGAAGGTCGTTTGAAGGCCTTGGCAGTGGCCTTGCCAGAGCGCTTCCCGGCTTTGCCTGATGTCCCCACGATGGAGGAGCTGGGCTACAAGGACGTGGTGATCAGCAACTGGTGGGCGTTGGCTGTTCCTGCCGGGACGGATACGGAGATCGTCGGCAAGATTGAAGGGGCTTTGGAGAAGGTTCTGGCTGATCCGGCTATTCGCAGCAAGCTGCTGGATCAAGGGTATTTGCTGTCCAAGGTTTCTGCCGAGGAGTTTCGGAAGGGACTGCCTGCGGAGGCGGATTATTGGCACGATATCGTGACTAAGGCTGGGATTAGTTTGGATTGATATGTCGCTTGGGTACAGGGTTGGCTTGATTGGGATTGAGTGTTTTGTCGAGCCTTGTATGCGAGGGCTTGTTTGAAGTGGGAGGGCGCTGGTTTTGACAGGAGGAGGCTTTCTTCTGGACGTGCTGTTTGGGCTTTGCGTGAGGGTGGCGGGTAGTTTTCTTGTGGGGCCCGGGTACGGCTTGTCTTGGCGGGTCTCTTGCCCACGCTGCGCGTGGGTTCCCTTGTCAGAGTGCTGGGGCGGGCGGGTCGTGAACTCGGAGCGCGGTTTGTCCCCCGGACAAACCGCAAGCGTGCTCCTCAAACAGCACGACCCTTGCATCCCGCCCCAGCACTCTGCCGGCGGCAAGAGCCCTGACTCGCCCGCCAAGCCGTACCCGGGCCCCACAAGAAAACAAGCAACACTGTTTTAAGCCCAAACAGCACTGGCATGGGGAGAGGGCTAGAGAGGCTTGCTTGATGGCTCGAGTCCTGTTTTAAGGCACGACTCTGGCGTCGTCGTCGTCGTAGGTGTTGTTGTTGTTGTTGTTGTTGTTGTTGTTGTTGTTGTTGTTGTTGTTGTTGTTGTTGTTGGGGCTCTTCTGGCGCTATTGCTTTCGCACTATAAACAGGGCGTAAAAGCAGCAAACCTCATATCGCATCGAGCCATTCAGTTGGGCTCTTGAAAAGAAGGGAGCAGAGCAATGTGAGTCTGCCGGTTGGTGCCGGTGTAGTGGTGTTCGGGCGATTCAGAGTACTTGCCGCGGTCAGTTTGGGAATTCGGGATGCAAGCCCTGTGCTGTTTGAGCGGGGCGTTTGTACTTGGTCCGGGGGACCAAGTACCCCGCGAGTTCACAGGGCGCCCGGATTCCCAAACTGACAAGGGCACCGGTGCGTAGCACCGGCAAGTGCTCAGCCCGAACACCACTACACCTGCACTAACCGGCTCCCTGCTCCTGCTCCCTTCTATTTACGAGCTGGCTCGCTATCAAGCATTGAGTCTCCCCAAGGCAACTCCACGAAGAAAGCCTCCCCTCAGCAATACCTACGCACCTACGCAGCCCAAAAAAAACAGCCCCTGAAACCAGGGGCTGTAATTCCAACAATTACTGATCAGAGCGAATATTGTTATCCCGCACAATCTGTTCCCAGCGAGCGTTACGCTGCTGCACCCATTGGGCTGGAGAAACCTTGGACGAGTCGTAGGCTTGAATATCCAGCATCCGCAAAGTCTCGGCGGTGGACGGACGCTTCACGATATCGCTGAGCAAATCGTTCCATGCCTTGATCTTCTCTGGAGGCGAACCCTTGGTGGTGAAAACCAGATACGAGAAGCTCTCGTTAAAGTTTTCCAATCCAGGCAGCTTTGCTTCGGCCAAAGTAGGAACCTCAGGCAGTAAAGGATTGCGCTTGCCGCCAGAAGTCGCCAAGGGAGTCAGCAAACCTTCCTTGATCGGACCCAAGACACCGGCAATCGTCAAAAAGCCGCTGTCCAGACGCTCGCCATACATATCATTGACCACAGCGCTATTGCTGCGATACGGAATGTGATCCAGCTTGATACCGCTATCTTGCGTCAAGGCCGACATCATCAAATGCCCAGGTGAACCCATACCGGCCGAGCCGTAATTCATGGGCTTGGCGCGGGCGCGCTCCAGAAACTCGGCAGGTGTTGTGATGCCGGTCTTGCTGGGAACCACCAGAACCTGGTCAAAAGTACCCAGCAAAGACACCAGATCCAGGGACTCCCCGATCTTGAACTTGCTGTTGACGTAAATATGCGGGTTGGCTGTCGCAACCGTATCCAGTGTCAGCAGCAAGGTATTGCCATCCGGCTTGGCCCGGCCCACTGCCTCTGCAGCAATCGTACCGGCTGCACCCGCCCGGTTCTCCACCACAATCGTTTGGCCCGTGGTTTCAGTGGCTTCGCGGGCCAACATGCGACCCAGGACATCTAGTGGGCCTCCTGCCACGGAACTGACCACAATGGTGGCCACCTCGGCACTCTGGACTGGCGTAGCCAAAGGTAAGATCAGCGCACAAATGCTTACTTTGCGCAGCAAGGAAAGGGTGGGCATAGATGTCTCCAGATAGGGGTAATTAACAGTGTTCAGCTCACGCTATCGCCAAAGGCAAGGGACTGGTTTCGCTGTGAGCCATCATGGTATCGATCAATTGACACAAAAGCGTTGTTTTTAACGCTTGCGCGTCAGGTTCATTCCACAAATTATGTTGTTCCAGCGGATCGGCTTGCAGATCGTACAGCTCGCCAATTTGACCACCTTCATACAGGCTCAGACGGTGCTGCTGCGTGACCAGCGAACGCAGCTTGGTGCGAATAGGCGTATTGAACAGCTTGCGCTGGTTTTCTTCTTCGATCAGTACGCCTTTGCGCCATTCCACAGGCTCCTTGTGCATCACTTTCAGCAAGGAGCGACCCTGGATGCCGTTGTAGGGCAGCTGGCCGGCACGTTCCAGCACCGTAGGCGCGACGTCAATGGTAGAGCAGACCGCCTCACTTGTTCCTTGAGTTTTCGCATCCTTGGGGTCAAACCAGATAAAGGGGCTGCGAATAATGCTTTGGTAATGCACAGGGCCCTTCAGCATCAATTGATGGTCGCCCATGAAGTCGCCATGATCACTCATGAAAATGACGATGGTGTTTTCCGCCTGGCCAGTGCGCTCCAGATGGTCCAGAATGCGCCCGATCTCGGCATCAATATGCGTGATGGAACCGTAGTTCAGCGCAATCGCCTCGCGGGCCTCGCGCTCGGAACAGGCAAACAGCGTAGGAGTGTGCTTGATGGCTTTGCCTTCATCACGCAGTTGATGCAGCAATTGCAGATGGGCAGGCAGGGGATGCGGGCCCAGGTGGAAGGAGTCGGGCAGGCTGACCTCTTCAGGCTTGTACATATCCCAGTACTGACCGTGCGGAGTGAAGGGATGATGCGGGTCCGGGAAGGAGCACTGAATAAAGAAGGGCTGTTGTTCCTGGGCATATTTGTCCAGCACAGCGCGGGTCCGTTCACCAATCCAGGCCGTGGTGCTGTACTCTTCTGGCACACGGGTACGCCAGGCCTGGCCAATGCGGCTTAACTCGTAGTCCGGAGTCGGGATGGCGTTTTCAGGGCCGGACAGGGCGGCGATTTCAGGATGTTCATCCTGCAGCCAGCGGCCATAGTCGCCCCAGACCTGATCGCCGTGATCAATGGCCAGGTCCACGTGCTCGTAGCCGTAAAAAGGTAGCTGAACACCGTGATCGGCGCGATCGCGCCACCATTGGCCACATTCCTGGCCGTAATCGTTGGTAGGCAGAGGAGGGCGAGCTTCTCCCTTGGTTGGAGGATCATCCGGCCGTGGGTAGAGCGGGGGCGTATCCGTTATATTTTGCAGGTGCGCCTTGCCGACCAAGGCTGTGCTCCAGCCTGCCTGGCGCAGTACATCGACAAAGGTGCTGGAATCCAGTGGCAGGGGCACACCATTGTGACGGGCGCCGTGCACCGAGGGCATGCGACCTGTCATCAAGGACGCACGGTTGGGCATACAGATGGGGGTGGCGACGTAAAATCGGTCAGCACTCCAACCGCGAGCGGCTAACGCATCCAGATTGGGCGTTTTAACTTCTTTATTGCCGTAACAAGCCAAATGGTCTGCGCGGAGTTGATCCGCAATGATCAATAAAAAATTGGGTACTGACTGAGACATGAAGTGCCTATTTTGTAGCTTTGGGTATCCCCATTATGGAAGCAGTAGCCATAATGTTAAATTGAATAACTTGCAGGTATATATACCTCTTTTATATAGGTAAGTCATGAGCTGGAGTGAACGCATTCGCTTGAAGCATCTGCAGGTTTTAATTCGTTTGTGCGAAGAAAAAAGCATGAGCGATGTGGCCCGGCAGTCCAATATGACTCAGCCTGCCTTGTCAAAATGGCTCAAGGATTTTGAAGACAATATAGGCATGCCCTTGTTCGAGCGTCATGCTCGCGGCATTGAGCCTTTGCCAGCCGCCCTGGCGCTGGTTTCCCAGGCCCAGGGGGTGTTGAATCGCCTTGACCGCATGAATGCAACTCTGGAGCAATACAGGCAGGGTTTTCGCCAGCAATTTACTTTGGGTATTTCGCCCATGGTGGCTGCGGTTTATTTGCCGCAGTTGCTGGTGTATTTGCACGAGCGCGATCCACAATGCCATATCCGTATTCAAGAAGGCACGCTGGATATTTTGAGTCGTAATCTGGAACAGGGCGAACTGGATCTGGTCATTGGCCGTGTGGATGAAGCAGGCCGTAACCCGGCGATGGCGTATTTGCCTTTGGGTATGGTGCCTTTGGGGGTAGCGGCTTGCCGCAAGCATCCTTTGGCACAGCAAGATGAAGTGACCTGGGAGCAGACGTTGGAGTATCCCTGGATCTTGCCACCACGAAACAGCCCGATGCGGCGCAGTTTTGAACTGGGCCTGGATGCCAAGGGCCTGCCGTATCCCACCTGCGCCATTGAGTCCGCCTACGCACACACCAATGCCCGTGTGGCAGTCAATAGCGACTTTTTAGTGCCCATGACACGCAGCATGGTGCCGGTCTACCCGGAGCTGTGTATCTTGAACCTGGACTGGAGCGACCCGCGCTTGCATGGTCAACTGGGTCTGTTGTGGCGCCCGCAGGATTCGGGCGAACCGATGTTGGAAGAGGTAATTAGCTGGATGAGTAAGCAACCTCAAGTGGTGTGATTGTAAGTCGGGGTCAGCGCGGGCTGACCCTGAAAGAACTGACAGCTTGTTTTTCAAACTCATGTAACTAAAAATTGCCGTTATGTTACTTTGTTTCTTCTTAGCGAATTGATTGATGGGAACAATTCTGGAAGGCTGGAAAAACTTGCAAGCGATCAGTATTAGCTCGGTGCGCGACACACTGAGCGGGAAATATCATTCTCGTGACTTCATTCATGCCCGAATGGAGTATTTGCGCAGCCGTGTCATTCTGGTCGGCTTGTTATTTGCTTTGCTGACCCCCCTTTGGACTTTGATGGATTGGCTGGTCTTGCCCAGCTGGCCCGCGCATTTGATGGCGATACGGGTTTTAAGCCTGGGGGGATTGATCTTGTGTGTATGGCTGGCTTTTAATGGCCACCAGCGCATTACCCGCATTTATGTTTTAAGCGGCCTGGTCTTTATTTTGCCGGCCTCTTTTTACGCCTATATGCTGCTGACCCTGTCCGGGGCCGGCCAGTACGTTGTACTGGGGTATGGCTTTATTCCTTTCCTGCTGGTGGCCACCTTAAGCATTTTTCCTTTCACTTTGCTGGAATCAGCCTTGGTGGGGGGCGCGTTAATTGCTTTGCAGGTTTTGGCCAGTGTCAGTTCGGGAACCTGGCTAAGCATGAAAGGTTTACAGGATCTTTGGCTTTTGACAGCCTTGCTGGTCGTCGCTTTAACAGCCAATTATTTTCACCTGGGGCTTTTGCTGCGTTTATATCGGCAAGCCACACACGATACCTTGACCGGCTTGTTGAACCGGGGCGCGATTAGCCGTCAGCTGGGACAGGGACCAGTGCATGAAAGGCTGCATGTGCTGATGGTGGATCTGGATCATTTCAAGCAGATCAACGATACCCACGGTCACTCGGTAGGGGATGACGTGCTGACGCGTACTGCCTCTTTATTCAAGGCGCAGCTGGGGCCGGATGATCTGGCGGCCCGTTATGGTGGCGAGGAGTTTGTGCTGATTCTGGCCGGACGTAGTGATGCACAGGCCTTGAGTTTTGCCGATCTGCTTTTGAGCCAGGTACAGGCACAAACCTTTTATAACCACGACCGCGAGGCTTTTCAGATTACGGCCAGTATGGGTTTGGCGGTATGCCAGCCTGGTCAGGTGATTGAGGATGTCCTGATGCAGGCTGACCAGCGCTTGTATCAAGCCAAGCGCGCTGGTCGTAACCAGGTGGTAGCGAGGGATTAAGCCTGCCGGGTGAAGCACAAGGAAACGGGGCCTGGAGCGTGTACCGCTCCAGGCCCCGTTTGCTATTGACGGCTTAGTAGCGCAGGGTTTGGCTATCCTGGCTGGCCTTGTCGATGTCCTGAGCGCTGATGGCATCGCTCTTGCACTTGAAGGCAGCAAACATCTCCAACTGATCCGAGTGATGGGCGCTGGCTTCGCCTTCAGGATTGATGAAACCGCTTTGACCGGGAGCCATCACCGAGCACATGCGCACGCCGGTGGGGTCCAGCACATACTGGAATCGGGCGCTGCCGGTGTTCAGATAAGGCATGATGCGGCGCTCGTGCGCAGGGTCAGACCAAGGCACCCCAATCGCATTGCGTGCGGCGAACAGCATGGATACGGCTGGAGCACGCCATTGCTGGGCTTGTGCACCCTGTGATTTCTGTAGCGAGGCAGCAGCTTGCTCCAGTGCGTCCAGCACCAGTTCCTGGGCCGGGCGACCTTGCAGGAAATCAATTGTTTGTGGCACACCAGCAGCCGGGCCCTGAATGGCATTCCAGATCAGCTTGGCGGCCGCAGCGGGCTGGGCACTGCGCGGATCATCCATGGCCGGGTACAGGCTTTGTGTGTAGGTGTTGTAGACGCTGTCAGGCAAACGACCTTTCAGGAATACGGGCACTGCGGCTTGCATCCAGGCCTGCATCACGGCTGGGGCGCTGCCTTCGTACTGTTTGCCATTGCTGGCCACGTGCAGCTTGTAGTCCCAGCCTTTCAGTTGTTCGGCAGCCTGACGTGCCAGTGCACTGGCACGTGGCAGCTTGGCAGCTTCCTGGATGATGGGGGCGAAGTAGCGCGCATTCAGATCAGAGCGGGCACCCAGGGAGTCAATGCCCCAGATTTCTTCGTCACTCAGGCGCTGTTTGGCCTGTAGCGGTGCCAGCAGTTCCTGCACACGGTCCACATAGGAGAAGTTGGAGTTGTCTGCCAGCAAGGCACCGTAAGCCTTGTTATTCCAGCTGGCGATATAGCCTTGCTGCGGGTTCAGCACTTTGGGGTTGTGATCAAAGCTCAGGAAGCCTTGCCATTCCATACTGCCGTCGCCCGCTGCAGGGAACTGGATCGCCTGATTGGCTGGACGCTTGGGCAAGAGGCCCAGGGCTGCCGCACCGATATTGTTCTGGGTGTCGGCGTAGAACCAGGTAATGGAGGCGCTGACGCGCGAGGCCTGAGCCATGAATTGATCCCAGTTCTTGGCCTTGGCCGCATGGGCCCAACCCAGCAAGGTTTCAATTTCCCGGCCTTCCCAGGTGCGACGGCTGGCGTAGGCGGTGTTGTTCTTTTTGTCCCAACTGCTGACATAACCTTGAGCTGCGCGGTAAACGTCCAGCGTCACATCGTCCTGACCACGCACCTTGATGCGTACCTGCTTGTGCTCCATGGGGTGCCAGGCATTGTTGTACCAGTAACTATGCGGGTCACCGTCTTTCAAGCGCAATTGGTAGACGTCATTGGTGTCCAGCGAACCCACGGTGGAGCCCCAGGCAATCTGGCCATTGGTGCCGAACAAAATAGCGGGCAGGGCAACGGCCGTGCTGCCGGTCAGGTCGTAGCCCGCACCGTGCAGGCCGACGCTATAGGTAATGGACGGCGTGTACCAGCCTTGTTGCGGGCCGTTGTACAGCACGGCATGACCGTGGCTTGTCTTTTCGGGGCCCAGCAACCAGGCATTGCTGGCAGTAGGTGTGCCTGCGGCCACGGTGGGGCCCAAGGCCACGGCTTGCTTGTGCAGGTAGTCCTGCGCCGCTTGTGCGGACAGAGCCTGCAAATGCGTAGGCAAATCGGCCAGCGCTGCCTTGGCGTCAGGCTGCGGAATAATGGTGGGGGCAGTCGGGTCGTTCAGCCAGCGTAGTTGTTTGTAAAGCTGTTCACCACGTTCCGCGCCCTGGTCTGCTTTCAGGGTTTCCAGCAGATTCAGGTTGGCCACTTCGGCCGTGCCAGCAAAGAAGCGGTTCAGAATCAGGCCCACCCAGACCATGGCAATGTCTTCAGGCTGCCACTCAGAAGGCTCAAACCCTTTGTCCAGAAACTCCTTGGGCATCAAGGTGTCGCGCTGGGCTTTCACCTCGCGAACGCGTTGGGTGAAACCAGCGGCATAGCCCTCGAACATGGCGCGGTCCTCTTTGGACAGAGCGGCCAATTGTTTGCGGATAGAGTCCGGATCGATATTGTTGTGAGTGACTTTATCCAGCTCCAGGAAGTCCGGTCCCAGAACTTCTGCCACGGTTCCCCAGCCAGAGCGCTTGGCAATTTCCATCTGGTAAAGACGGTCTGTAGCCACGGCATAGGCATAGCCATAGAACAGGCCATAAGTGCTGTCGGCATAGATATGAGGAGTGCCGTAGCTGTCGCGCTTGATGGTGACGCTGCGCTCACTTAAGGGGGCGCTGGCACAGGCGGCCAGCAAGACGCTGGTGGTCAACACGCCAAGAGTCAGTCGGGATGGAAAGCGACGGGGAAAAGTCAAAATCTTGTCTCCAAAAGAATAGCCTGGAAGGCTACGTTTTTTTATCTCTTGAGAATATAACGTCAAAATTCTTTAGGTATTGATATTTCCAGGTGAAACCTTCTAGAGGATTTCCCCAGTAGAAGCGGGGTTTGGGAACGAAACTTGCTGGTTCTTTGGTGAACACATTTATTGGGGAGCCTTGTTATGGAACGCATTATTGCGGCGGAATTCGATACGTTTGATCAGGCCCAACAAGCTGCGCGAGTCCTGCAGGGGCTGGGCTTGGAAAGTCAGGATCTGCAGATTTTCTACCTTAAACCAGGAGGTCAGCATGCGCAGTATCCGATTGGAGGTGACAGAACTTTGGACAAGGCTGCCCGAGGAGGTGGTTTGGGTGCCATCCTGGGTGTCGTTCTAGGGGCCGTCTTGGGGATCGCCCTGGGCTGGTGGTTATTGAGCATGACAAGCTGGCCTCAGCTGCTGTTGCTTGCCTTTGCGGCTTTGGGGGCTTACATCGGTGCCATGGTGGGCGGGATCGTGAAGCTGGGTGGCCATAAGCCTGAAAAAGAGCCTTTGAATCGTGTTTCGGGCGTCATGTTGGCGGCGCGTCTGGGGTCGGCCGAGGAAGCGGTACTAGTGCGCGAATTGCTGCGCAATGGGGGCTACGCGATTGAATGGGCCAACGGCAATTGGAGTGATGGCCAATGGCAGGACTTCAACCCAACGCGCACCCCTCAGTTATACGATTTACCCTCGGCGGGGCAGAAAGTTCACGAGACTCGCAGTGGCTGATTGCCACTTTGGCGCGGTGACTCCAGAGCAGTAGCTCATAAGCCTTTCTAGCGTTTTTAGCCGTTTGCTTCCCCTTTGCCGGATATGATGGAGCAGTTTATGAAAACCATGATTCGGCGCGCGCAGGAACCAGGCGGGGCGGTTGCGTTTTAATCTCTGGGCTTATTAAGTGTAGTCACTGTATATCGACAGCTCTCTTCTTCTCAGGCTATCTACTTTTTCTGCTCATTTCTTCTTGGTCTCCTTGCTTTAATGGCTTTCTGCGTGGCTTGCTGTGTTTTATGTTTAAAGTGTTCAAGGGTATATCCCTAGGTCTTGGCCGATTTACTCGCAAAAATACCATGTGTACACTTTAAATCACTAAAACAAGACAAGTTGCTGAGTCGTGTTTCGCCTCACAAGCCCACGGAGAAGACAATGAACAAGACATTTGCAGGGGTAGCACTGGCAGGAACGATGATGTTGCAAACCTTGGGGGCCACCGCTGCCGCCGAGGGGGTGATCAAGATTGGTGAGCTGAACAGCTATAAATCCCAGCCCGCTTTTTTGGGGCCTTATCGAAACGGGATGGAGCTGGCGGTTGAGCAGATCAACCAGGCCGGGGGGATTCACGGCAAGCAGCTGCAATTGATCATCAAGGACGACAACTCCAATCCCGGCGATGCGGTACGCGCTGCCGAAGAATTGATCTCGCGTGAAAAAGTGGATGTGCTGACCGGGACCTTCTTGTCCAATATCGGTCTGGCCATTACCGACTTTGCCAAGCATAAAAAAGTTTTCTTTCTGGCCAGCGAGCCGTTGACCGACAAGATCGTCTGGGCCGATGGCAACCGCTATACCTTCCGCCTGCGCAACTCTACCTATATGCAGGTAGCCATGCTGGTGCCCGAAGCCGTCAAGCTGAACAAGAAGCGTTGGGCCATTGTGTACCCCAACTACGAGTACGGTCAGTCCGCTGTTGCCACCTTCAAGAGCTTGATGAAAGAAGCCCAGCCCGATATCGAGTTCGTGGCTGAACAGGCTACTCCTCTGGGTAAGGTCGATGCTGGTGCCGTAGTGCAGGCTTTGTCCGAAGCCAAGCCTGATGCGGTCTTTAACGTGCTGTTTGCGTCCGACCTGGCTCGTTTGGTTCGTGCCGGTAATCAGCGCCAGTTCTTCAGCCCTGCTTTGCCAGTAGTCAGCATGTTGACTGGCGAGCCGGAGTATCTGGACCCCTTGGGTGAAGAAACGCCAGAAGGCTGGATTGTGACAGGCTACCCTTGGTACGCCATCGACACGCCCGAGCACAATGCCTTCCTGAAAGCCTATCAGGACAAGTACAAAGAGCACCCACGCCTGGGCACGATTATTGGCTACAGCACCATTGTGTCGATTGCCGCCGGTATTGAAAAAGCCGGTTCTACCGACACGGAAGCCATGATCAAAGCCTTCCGTGGTCTGGATGTGGTCACACCTTTTGGTCCCATCACTTACCGTACGCAAGATCAGCAATCCACGCAGGGGGCGTATGTGGGTGTGCTGGCCAAACAAGACGGCAAGGGCATCATGACCAATATCCGTTACGCCGATGGCAAAGATGTACAGCCTACGGATGAGCAAGTCAGCCAGTGGCGTCCTGCCGCGGCCAATCAATAATTCCAACAACGCAGTATTTCGTAGATCGGCGCGCCGTCTGGCGCGCCACTTCTGACGCGAGGCAGTAATGGCCTTATCGGGTTTATGGGTGCAGTTCCTTAACGGGCTGGCCGAGGCATCGTCTTTGTTCCTGGTGGCGGCGGGTTTGTCCCTGATCTTCGGGGTGACACGTATCGTCAACTTTGCACACGGTTCCCTGTATATGCTGGGCATCTACATGGCGTACTCCACCGTGCAGTTCATGGGGGGCTCGGCGCTGGGGTTCTGGGCAGGCTTGATTGTGGCGGCCTTGCTGGTCGGCGCCTTGGGGGCCTTGCTGGAGATCGTGCTGCTGCGGCGTATTTATAAAGCGCCCGAGCTGTTCCAGTTATTGGCCACTTTTGCCCTGGTGCTGGTGATTAATGATGGCGCTTTGGCCGTGTGGGGGCCGGAAGATCTGCTGGGGCCGCTGGCTCCGGGTTTGAACGGCTCTATTTCTATTGCAGGTCGCTTCTTCCCGGTCTATGACCTGGTGCTGATCGTGATCGGTCCGGTGGTGCTGGGCTTGCTGTGGCTCTTGCTGACCCGTACCCGATGGGGTGTGCTGGTGCGCGCCGCGACCCACGACAGACAAATGCTGGGTGCGCTGGGTGTGAATCAGGCCTGGTTGTTTACGGGTGTGTTTGCCTTGGGTGCCTTCCTGGCGGGTTTGGGTGGTGCTGTGCAATTGCCGCGTCAGCCCGCCAATCTGCTGCTGGACTTGAGCGTGATTGGGGATGCCTTTGTGATTGTGGTGGTCGGTGGCATGGGCTCCATCCCCGGCGCTTACGTGGCTGCTCTGATCGTCGCTGAATTGAAAGCCCTGTGTATTGCGCTGGGCACGGTCACCTTCTTTGGTGTGGACTTTGCCTTTCCGAAGTTGACGCTGGTGGTGGAATTCATCTTCATGGCCGTGGTGCTGGTGTTCCGGCCCTGGGGCTTGTTCGGGCGTGCTCAAGCTGTCAGCCGTAACTCGGCTCCTATCGAAGCGCCCCTGCGTGCTGGTAGTGGAGCGTTCCAGATCATGGTGCTGGTGGTTCTGGGTGTGATGGCGGCCTTGCCTTTGATGAGCGACTGGTTCCCGTACGCACCCGTGCTGGCTCTGGATATTCTGGTTTTGTCCCTGTTCTCCTTGAGCCTGCATTTCATGATGGGGCCAGGGGGCATGAACTCCTTTGGTCATGCTGCTTACTTTGGTCTAGGCGCTTATGCGGCTGCCCTGTTGTTCAAGGCGGCGGCCTTGTCCATGGGCTGGTCCCTGGTTCTGGCTCCAGCTGTCGCAGGCTTGGGTGCGCTGATCTTTGGCTGGTTCTGCGTGCGTCTGTCCGGTGTTTACCTGGCTATGCTGACCCTGGCTTTCGCACAGATTATCTGGTCGATTGTGTATCAGTGGGACAGCTTTACGGGTGGCTCCAATGGCGTGGTCGGTATCTGGCCTGCGGAGTGGCTGTCGGGTGATCGCTACTATTACTTTGCCTTGCTGCTGGTGGTGGCAGCGGCCTTCCTGTTGCGTCGCATCTTGTTCTCCCCCTTTGGTTACGCCATGCGTGCCAGCCGGGACTCGGCCTTGCGGGCCGAGGCCATTGGTATCCCCGTCAAGCGTGTGCAGTGGCTGACCTTTATTCTGGCAGGTACGTTTGCTGGTCTGGCCGGTGCCTTGTTTGTCTTTTCCAAAGGTAGCGTCTCGCCTGAAGTGATCGCAGTGAACAAGTCCGTGGATGGCTTGGTCATGGTCTTGCTGGGTGGTTTGCAAACTCTGGTTGGGCCAGTGGTGGGTGCAGCCGTATTCACGTTGCTACAGGATTTCTTCCTGGGCATTACACAGTATTGGCGCGCCTTGTTCGGTGGCGTGATTCTGCTGCTGGTTCTGGCTTTCCCGCAGGGTATTGCCGGCTTTTTCAAACGCTGGGCGCATCGCCGCGTAGCACCGGAGGCATCGTCATGAGTTTGCTGCAAGTACGAGGTCTTAAAAAAGCGTTTGGCGGCAATCTGGCCGTAGACGGTATCGAGTTTGATGTGCAGGCCGGAGAGTTCCTGGCCTTGATCGGCCCCAATGGGGCTGGCAAAACCACCACCTTCAATATGGTGGGCGGGCAATTGACGCCTACAGCCGGGTCAGTGCGTTTGGGCGATCAGGAACTGGTAGGGCTGGCCCCGCGCAAGATTGCTGCCTTGGGGGTGGGCCGTACCTTTCAGATTGCTGCGACTTTTGCGTCTCTGACGGTGGTGGAAAACGTGCAGATGGCCTTGCTGGCACATCAGAAAAAACTGTTTTCCTTCTGGCGTCGGGCGGCTCAGTTCGAACGGGCTCGTGCGCTGGATTTGCTGGATCAGGTGGGTATGCTGGCGCAGGCTGAACGCCCTTGTAGCGAGCTGGCTTACGGGGACGTGAAGCGGGTGGAGCTGGCGATTGCATTGGCCAACGACCCCCGTCTTTTGCTGATGGACGAACCCACGGCAGGCATGGCACCCAAAGAGCGTAATGAGCTGATGCGCCTGACCAAAAAACTGGTGATCGAACGCAATATGGGTGTGCTGTTTACCGAGCACAGTATGGACGTGGTGTTCGAGCACTCGGACCGTATGTTGGTGCTGGCCCGTGGTCGGCTGGTGGCAGAAGGGGATGCAGACTATATCCGTCAGCATCCCAAGGTGCAGGAGGTGTACTTTGGCACAGGCAAAACATTCGAGAACAAGGAGCCAGCATGACGCAGGATTTAGTAGCCGGTTCTGAGCGGGTTGCCACAAGCGTGGCCGACAAGCAGCCTTTGCTAAGTGTGGATGGCTTGAATGCCTGGTACGGTGCCGCGCATATCTTGTTTGACCTGTCACTGACCGTGCGACGTGGTGAAGTGGTCGCCTTGATGGGGCGTAACGGTGCGGGCAAGTCCACTACCTTGAAATCCATTATGGGTTTGATGGAGCGCTGCGACGGTCATATTGAATTCATGGGCCAGGCCATTCACGACAAGCAGCCCTTTGAAATCGCACGTGCGGGTTTGGGCTTTGTGCCCGAAGACCGGCGTATCTTTACCGATCTGAGCGTCACGGAAAATCTGGAAGTGGGACGTCAGCCAGCACGGCGCTGGCCCGATGGTACAGCAGCTCCGCACTGGCAGCCCGAGCGCTTGTACAGCCTGTTTCCCAATCTGGGTCAAATGCAGGACAGGCCCGGTGGGCAGATGAGCGGGGGCGAGCAACAAATGCTGACCGTCGCGCGCACCTTGATGGGCAATCCTTATCTTGTCTTGCTGGACGAACCATCCGAGGGCGTGGCTCCCGTGATTGTGGAGCAGATGGTGCACATGATTCTGGAGCTGAAGCAGGCCGGTGTCAGCATCTTGCTGTCCGAGCAGAATTTGCATTTTGCCGAGCTGGTGTCGGATCGGGCTTATGTGCTGGAAAAGGGGCAAATACGGTACAGTGGCGCCATGCAGGAATTAAGTGCCAACGAGCAAGTGCGGCGCACTTACCTGTCCGTCTAACTTCGGGCCTCCCCGTATTGGAGGCCAGACCGGCTTCAGGAGAACACCATGGCAGATGCACGTCCCAATCCTCAGGCAGTGATTGATTTCTGGGTTGAATCAGGGCCAGAGAAATGGTTTCGCAAGTCCGATGACTTTGACCGGGAATTTCGCGAACGGTTTTTGGATTGGCACGAACGTGCGGCCAAGGGCGAGCTGGATGATTGGGCACAGACGGCAGAAGGAGCCTATGCCTTGCTGATTCTGCTGGATCAGTTTCCGCGCAACTCTTTTCGCAATACCACGCGCATGTATGCGACCGATGAGAAGGGGTTGGCGATTGCCAAGGAAATGGTGGCCAAGGGGCTGGATAAACAGATTCCGGTGGAGCGTCGGGTGTTCTGCTACCTGCCGTATTCCCATGCAGAGAACCTGGCCGATCAGCAAGAGGCCGTGCGTCTGAATCAGGAAATTGGCCGTCCCTGGCTGGACCACGCTGAGGAGCATCTGGATGTGGTGGAGCGTTTTGGGCGCTTCCCGCACCGTAATTCGATCCTGGGGCGTACTACCACGGCGGAAGAGCAGAAGTTCCTGGAGGCCGGTGGTTTTTCCGGCTGATGGGTTTTGAGTCCGGGCCAGGCTGGGATTTTGGGCTTGGCCTGGGCCAAGTCTGAAGGCGATGCACCATGAAGCAGAGGCGGCCAAGTGAAAACTTGAAGCCGCCTTTGGTTCGTTTACCCCTTATCTAAACACTATCTGCGGACCAGCCCGGTCTACAAGTGTCCCTTTTGCTCCCGTATGGTTGCAATCTTGTCTTTCAGTCCTGTCCAGGCTGGTTTGTCCGGAGCAAAGCGCGCGCGCATATAGTTGAGCAAATCTTCCATCTGCTCGTCATTCATGCTGTTCTTGAAACCGGGCATGGAGCCCAGAGCAGGCTGTGCCGGACGGGTAATGCCGTGCATCAATACCTGAATCGTATTGTCCGGATGCTCGCTGTGCAGATTGCTGTTCAAGGCCAGGGACGGGCGGGCACCAAATAGCACCGGCCCACCGCGCGGGTCGTGACAAACAGCACAAGCCCCGTTGAACAGGTTTTCACCCGGCATCAACATCACTTCCTTATTGCTGCGGCTGTTCTGCTCCAAAAGCGCGGCCTGGGCGGCGTGCGTTTGTTCTTGTTCGTTCTTGACCGGGTTCAGGCTGCTTAGATAATGCGCCATGGCGCGGACATCGGATTCAGGCAGTTCTGCCAAACCCGCCACGACCGGTCCCATTGGCCCTGCTGCCACACCATGACGGGGCGAATAGCCGGTACGCAAGTACTGGTACAGCTCCTGCTCTGTCCAGGGGATGGGAGCTTTGGACAAGCTATTGAGTGCAGGCGCTTCCCAGTTGTCCGCAAAACCACCGGCCAGGAAATTCGCTTCACCCCCTTTCTCGGCTCCCAGCATATTGCGCGGGCTATGGCAGGCCGCACAGTGTCCGCTGCTGTTAACCAGATACGCGCCCCGATTCCATTGCACGGTTTGCGTGGGGTCCGGCACGTAGGCATTCGGATCACGGTGAAACAGCAGGTTCCAGCCCGCTACCAAAGGCCGCATATTCATGGGGAAGGGCAGTTTGGTTTCAGGCACTTCGGATTTCACCGGCTCTTGCGTCATCAAGTAGGCATAGAGGGACTGCATGTCCTCATCGCTGATCTTGGCAAAGGCCGTGTAAGGGAAGGCCGGGTACAGGTGGCGACCGTCCTGGTGAATACCTTCGCGCATGGCACGTTCAAAGGCTTTGTAGCTCCAGCTGCCTATGCCGGTTTCTTTGTCCGGGGTGATGTTGGTGGTATAGATCGTGCCAAACGGCGTATCCAAACCCAGACCGCCCGCATTGGGTGTGCCGCCTTCAGCGGTGTGGCAGACCATGCAGTCGCCCGCAATCGCAACCAGGCGGCCGCGTTCGATGGCCAGCTCTGAAAAGATGGAGGTATCCACCTGGCCGACCGGTGCAATGGCAGGTCGCCAGGGCAGGGCACTCAAGACTGTGCCGGTGGCGACCGCGGCCAAGGCTCCCCACCAGGCTTTGCGCTTTTTGCTGCTGCCTGTCTTATCGGACTGATAGCCCAGTGCCAAAGACTGTTCGCTAAAAGGCGCGCTGGTCAGACGTATGCCACTGGCATTGAAAATTGCATTGGCAATGGCGGCAGCGGCAGGCAGTTCCACGCCCTGATTCCAGGCCAAAGGCTGGCCTACAGCAGACTCCCGTTTGACCAGCTGAACGGCTGGCTTGTCGGCTGTTTCTTTGACGGGGCTGTCGCTATGACCTTCACCGCCTTTGCCCACGCCGTTGTTTAGCAGTTGCTGCGCCCAACGACTCAGTCGGTCGGCCAAGGCAGGCGCGGACTCCGTGGCCTGCTCGGGAGTGCCCAGCTCGGTGCTGTCGTGGCCAATGGTCAGCTTGTCTATACTGAGTGTGCCTTGGCGGGTATCGACGCTAACATCCACGGCCCAGGCGGACCACTGCTCGCGTGCAGCTTGCCCGGGGACGTGTTCAACAATATGGCTGTAGGCCAGCCCGCGACCCTTGCGTAAAGGGCCTTGATGGGCGGGCAAGGGTTCGGACCAGTCCGACTGTTCGGCAACCCGTTGCAGAAGATCTCGACCTTGGGGACTACTGACTTGTTCCAGTCGTGCCGCCAAGGGGTCCAGTCCCAGGCTGTGGCAGTCTTGATCGAACTGCGACTCTTGAGCAAAGATCGTGGCCTGGGCCAGGCTGTCGGGGTCGCTGCTGGCGGCTGCGCCATCATAGTTAGGTGTAGGGGCGGAGAAGTAATCACTTTTTACGGCCGGGCCGCTGCTGGGCAAACCTGGCTGACCGCAAAGAATGGCCGCCAGAGAAGGGCGCGCACCGGACAAGGTATTCAGTTGCCAGCGGGTGGCCCGCAAATGGGCATTCAGATCGTTTGGCTCTGCAGTGCCTTTAAAGACACTCAGGCGGATGGTGTCTGCACTGTGGCTGGCACGAACTTGTACGGCCTGGGGGCGCCCAAAGGCCATGACTGCCGCATCCATGGCACAGTCGTAAGCATCGGCCTGATTGCCGGCAATATCCTGCAAATGGATCTGTTCGCTGGGCAGGCCGCTCAAGGCTTGCAGCTCAATCAGCAGGGCCGCGGGGCGCTGCGTATGCGCCCAAACATAAAGCTGTTTGTCGTGATAACAGGCACGGGCCCAGGCAGTCTCCTGATGCTCGGCGGCAGATTGCCATTCATAGCTTTGATCGGGGGTGCTAAGCGTAGCAGCAACATCCTCATTCGCTGGAAGCGTAGCCTGGTTTGCCGCTACGGGCGTAGCCCAACGTGCATCCAGCAAAGCAGCGCCTTGCTGAGCCTGCTCGGCTTGCACCGCCAGCACACCCAGAAAATTGCCCATATGCACACAGGCCACGACACCAGGCACTTGCAGGGCGGCCTGCTGGTTTACTGTCTGTAATTCAGCACCCAGATACTGCCCGTTCTCGTACGACCAGTAAGGAGGCCGCACAACAGCGCCATGCAGCAGGCTGGTGCCAGCAGGCAGTTCCGGCCATAACGCTCGGGAAAGGTCTTGTACTGAATGACTCATTGCCGGGCCTTTGCGACGCGTACAGCGGCTTGCATGATTTCTACGTGTGTGCCGCAACGGCACAGGTTATAGCGCAGCTCGTCCCGAATTTGCTCTTCGGTGGCTTGCGGATTGCGTTCCAGAAGGGCCTGCACAGTCATGACCATGCCATTGAGGCAATAGCCGCATTGTGCGGCCTGGCAGTCAATAAATGCCTGCTGAACATCATTAGGCTGGCCGTTCCGGGCCAAGCCTTCCAAGGTAGTGATCTGACGGTTTTCTACCAGGCTGACAGGCACAACACAGGAGCGGGCGGCCACACCATCGACCAGCACCGTACAGGCGCCACATTCACCCAGGCCACAGCCGAATTTGGGGCCATTCAGTTCCAGGTCGTTACGCAATACATAAAGCAGCGGCGTATCGGGTTCCACCTCGATGATGTGGGTCTCTTGATTGACCCGCAAGGTGTGCGGGCGAGTACAAGGGTTCATGGGTTTCACCTTTGGTAGATCGCACCTTGTTGTCGGACAGCGTGTGCGGTGCTTTTATCAGCTCGGTATTGATATGCTTAAATTAAGTGTATACACTTTAATTTATCGAGTAAATAGATTCTACTACTCCCTTGAGGTATCAATCAAAGCCCTCTTGGGAAGCCGTTCGAAATTCGGTCTAATCTTATTTAATATAGGGTTTACACTGATTATTAAGCCCTTGATTTTCTCTTTATAGTAGTTTCGATAAATGGGTTGAAGCGCACTGCATTTGTTTTTATTAGGGCGTGTACGCTAGTAATCAATGTTTTGCCAGGGGGCGTTTCAGGCAGGTTTTCAGGGATGGAGCCCTGATGGCCGGTTTCCAGCCCCTTATATAAAGCCCAGCCAGGAGAGTGTGATGTCTTACGATGCGCCGCGCCACCAGCAGCAAGACTTGCTCAGGGCGTCTGGCACCTTGCTGATTTTAGCGGCACCGGCGCGGCCTCCCAAGCCTTCGCCCGGCCAGCCCGGCGTGGTGTCCGAGTATTTGCAGGCGCACGACGATGTCTTTGTCGCCGTGTCCGAACAGGGCTGGGTGCGCGCTTTTAATGGGCACGTGGATCTGGGTACCGGCATTCAAACTGCACTGAGTCAGATTGTGGCCGACGAGCTGGATGTGCCCATGGCACGCGTGCAAATGGTGCTGGGTCATACCGATGCGGTGCCCAATCAAGGCCCCACCATCGCCAGTGCTTCCATTCAGATTCATGCTGTGCCGCTGCGCAAGGCGGCGGCTCAGGCACGTCAATTGCTGCTGGCACAGGCCGCAGAACGCTGGACACTGCCTGCCGAACAATTACGCGTGGAAGACGGTACCATCATTGCCCCGGACGAGCGTAGCCTGACTTACTGGAAACTGCTGGAGGGTCTGGAACTGCGGGCCTATCTGGATAAAGAAACTCCCACCAAACCGGCCGAACAATTGCGCATTGTAGGGACAGCCCAGGCGCGTGTCGATATTCCGGGCAAGGTCGCAGGGCAGTGGGTGTATGTGCACGATGTGCGCGTGCCCGGTATGTTGCATGGCCGCGTTGTGCGTCCTCCTTATATAGGGCGTGATAGCGGCGACTTCATCGGTTGCAGCCTGGAGTCTGTGGACGAGGAGTCCATCCGTCATATTGGCGACGATGTGCGAGTCGTGGTGATTGGCGACTTTATTGGTGTGGTCGCGCGTCGTGAAGAACACGCTATGCGTGCTGCCCGCGAATTGAAAGTGCGCTGGAAAGCGATTCCTCCGCTGGAGGATATGAGCAATCTGGAGCAGCTGATTCGTCGTCAGCCCATGACAGAGCGTTTGCTGGCCGATAAAGGGCCGGGTTTTGACGAGCTGCCGCCAGAAGGCAAACGCTTGAAGCGTAGCTATGTCTGGCCTTTTCAACTCCATGCCTCTATTGGTCCGTCTTGCGCGGTGGCGGACTATCAGCCCGGTCATAGCCGGATCTGGTCAGGCTCGCAGAACCCGCATATGTTGCGCGTTCATTTGAGCCAGTTGCTGGACGAGGACGAGGCCGGTCTGGAGATCATCCGTCACGAAGCGGCCGGTTGCTATGGCCGTAATTGTGCTGACGATGTGTGTGCGGATGCCTTGCTCTTGTCCCGAGCCGTAGGTGCGCCGGTGCGTGTGCAACTGACGCGAGAACAAGAGCACGGCTGGGAGCCTAAAGGCGCTGCTCAGTTGATGGATGTCGAAGGCTCCATTGATGCCCAAGGGCAACTGCGTCATTACGATTTTGTGACCCATTACCCCTCCAACGATGCGCCGAACCTGGCGCTCTTGCTGACGGGGCGGGAGTCGGCGGCCCCCCGTCAGTTGGAAATGGGGGATCGCACGGCAGTACCGCCTTACAGCTATCCCAAGCAGCGCATTGTGTGTCAGGACATGCCCGCGATTGTGCGCGCTTCCTGGTTGCGCGGCGTGTCGGCCATGCCCAACTCTTTTGCGCATGACTGCTTTCTGGATGAGCTGGCAGTGGAAGCGGGTGTGGACCCCTTGACCTATCGCCTGCGTTATCTGGATCAGGATGAACGTGCTCAGGAGCTGCTGCAGGCGGTGGCGGATAAGGGGCACTGGCAGATTGGGCAGCGTGGTTCGCGCGGGCAGCCGGATGAGCAGGGCTATTTGTATGGCCGTGGTCTGTCGTATGCCCGTTATATACACAGCAAGTTCCCTGGTTTCGGGGCGGCCTGGTCAGCCTGGTTACTGGATTTGCGGGTCCATATAGAAACGGGCGTGATCGACGTGCAGAAGATTTATGTGGGTCAGGATACCGGGCAGATGGTGAACCCGGCCGGTGTGCGCCACCAGATTCACGGCAATGTGATTCAGTCCTTGAGCCGCACGTTGTATGAACAGGTGCGCTTTAACGCACAGGGCGTAGTCAGTGCGGAGTGGGGTGCCTATCCCATTGTGGATTTCCCGCGTATCCCGCCCATAGAGGTGATTTTGATGGACAGGCAGTCCGAGCCGCCTATGGGGTCGGGCGAATCCGCCTCCGTACCCTGTGCCTCGGCCATTGCCAATGCTTTGTTTGATGCAACTGGCCGACGTTTTCGGCAGGTGCCTTTTACACCGGATGTGGTCCGGGCCGCGCTGGCTGCTACGCCTCAAATGGCCTAGGCAGCAGCAGTTTTCATGGGTCGGGCTTAGGGCCTGACGGTTTCAATCCAAGGACAGATTAATGAGTACCTTTCTTTACGGCGGCCATGTTCATGCCAATGGCATTCGTCAGCATTACTTGCGTTACGGTGGTTCCAGCGAGGGTCGCGATCAGCGCCCAGCCGTCATCATTGTTCCTGGTATCACCAGTCCGGCTGTGACCTGGGGCTTTGTGGGCGAGCAGTTCGGCAAGCACTTTGATACCTACATTCAGGACGTACGTGGTCGCGGTTTGAGCGAAGCGGCTGAAGGTATGGATTACAGCCTGGATGCGCAGGCGGATGACTTGATCGCACTGGCTCAGGCGCTGGGCCTGAAGGACTACATCGTGGTCGGTCACTCCATGGGTGCCCGCATTGGTTTGCGTGCCGCTCACAAGAACAGCGATGGCCTGAACCGTCTGGTGATGGTTGATCCGCCAGTGTCCGGCCCAGGTCGTCGCGCTTATCCCTCCAAGTTGCCCTGGTACGTGGATTCCATGGCGATGGCTCGCAAAGGCTGCACCGCAGAAGACATGCGTGCCTTTTGCCCGACCTGGACCGAAGAGCAATTGCAATTGCGTGCCCAGTGGCTGCACACCTGCCATGAGCCTGCGATTCTGGCCAGCTTTGAGGGCTTTCATACCGACGATATTCATGTCGACTTCCCGCATTTGACCGTGCCCGCCTTGCTGATGACAGCCGAGCGCGGGGATGTGGTGCGTGATGAAGATGTGGCCGAGATTCAGCAGCTGGCCCCTGGCGTTCAGCACGTTCGCGTGCCTGATGCCGGTCACATGATTCCTTGGGATAACGAAGCAGGCTTTTACGAAGCCTTCGGTGACTTCCTGGGCCAGCGTTTGGTGTGATGTTGAAAGGGCCGCACGGGCGGCCCGTCGTGATGCAAAGGTTCCGCGTCAGTGTCGGAACCTTTCACAAGGAGAGACAAGATGGCAGTTAGTGATTACCAACTTATCGAGGCATGGCAAGAAGTGCTACGCCTGTCCAAGCTGCAGGCCGGTCAAACCGTGACCTTGCTGACCAGCTCGACCACGCACCCGCAAACCATGCAGTGTGCGCAGATTGCCGCTCAGTCCATGGGTGCAATTGTGAATCGCCTGGACTTGTTGCCGGTCAACGCGGAAAAAGCCTTGAGCCGTGACTCGCTGGCCTACCTGGGTACGACCCCGCTGACGGGTAACGAAGCAGCGATTGCAGCCCTGAAGGCTAGTGATCTGGTGCTGGACTTGATGACCCTGTTGTTCTCGCCCGAGCAGATCGACATTCTGAAGTCGGGCACGAAGATTCTGCTGGCCGTGGAGCCACCAGAAATTCTGGTTCGCACGGTGCCAACGGAAGCGGATCGTACACGCGTGACTGCGGCGGCCGCTTTGATCAAGGCCGCCAAGGAAATGAGCATCACCTCTCCTGCCGGTACGAACCTGCGTTGCCCGCTGGGTGAATTCCCGGCGATTCGTGAATACGGTTTTGTGGATGAGCCCGGTCGTTGGGACCACTGGCCCAGCGGTTTTGTGCTGACCTGGCCGAACGAGCTGGGCACTAACGGCACCATCGTGATCGACAAGGGCGACATCCTGTTGCCACAGAAGAAATACTCTACCGAGCAGATCATTCTGACCGTGGAAAACGGCTATGCCACCAAGATTGAAGGTGGTATCGAAGCCGAGCTGCTGGACGAATACATGAAGACCTTCAACGATCCCGAAGGTTATGCCATTTCCCACATTGGTTGGGGTTTGCAGCCGCGCGCTCACTGGTCCACCTTGGGTCTGTACTCGCGTGAGAACACCATTGGCATGGATGCGCGTGCGTTCGAGGGTAACTTCCTGTTCTCCCTGGGCCCGAACAATGAAGCTGGCGGCAAGCGCACAACCGCATGCCACATTGATATTCCTTTGCGCAATTGCACGGTCAGCCTGGATGGCCGCGCTGTCGTGCGTGATGGCAAAGTACTGGACGGAGGCGTTGGTGAGTACGAATGAGGGAGCGGTTTACGCTCAACAAGGGTTTGGGTCGACATTGGAGCCTAAAGCTCCTTACGGCTTGTTGATTATTGATCTGGTGAATGGCTTTGCGGATCCTGCCGTGTTTGGTGGCGGCAATATTCCTGAAGCTATCGAGAACACACAGAAGCTGTTGGCAACGGCGCGTGAACAGGGCTGGCCAGTGGCGCATACGCGTATCGTGTATGCCGACGATGGCGCTGATAACAACATCTTCAGCATCAAAGTGCCCGGCATGCTGGGTCTGACCGAAGACGCCCACAACAGCCATATTGTGCCGGAACTGGCTCCTGCGCCCGGTGAGTTCATCGTTCGCAAGAATGTGCCGTCGGCGTTTTTCGGTACGCCCTTGGCGGCGTGGTTGACCCAGCGAGGTGTGCAAACACTGCTGGTTGCCGGTGCCGTGACCAGTGGTTGTGTGCGCTCCAGCGTGGTCGATGCGATGCAACTGGGTTTCCGTCCCTTGGTGGTATCGGATTGCGTGGGTGACCGTGCGATTGGCCCACACGAGGCGAACCTGTTCGATATGCGTCAGAAGTACGCCACCGTGGCAACGCGTGAAGAAGCAATGAAGTTGATCGGACTTTGATCGAGTATCGGTAGTCTGCCGCTTGGGGGCAGGCTGTCGGACCTGTGCCCCTGGGAGTCGAACGACTCTCGGGGGCTTTTTTATAGTTGCTGTTCAGGTCCGTGTGAGGCCATCTGTTTTTAAAACGCCCAGCGCAGATTCATCTGTCCTTGCAGCGATGAATACCCGCCGCCGAACTGTGAACTGATGCTGGTGCCAATCGACAGACGCTCACTGCGTTGCCAGATCAGGCCAGTTCGCAGGCTCATCGTGTCGCGGGGCAGTACGCTATTGCGGGTATTGAACGTCGTATCTGTGGATGCAATGGCGAAACGGGCAGCTTGAGTCAGGTCGCGATCCAGCCATTCGTGATTCCAGCCAATGTCAACGTTCACGGCCAAGTTGCTGCCATCAGCCAGGGCGCGCTTCCATTCCGCCGTCAGCCCCAGGCTGGAGCGCAAGGCGTCTACGCGCTTGCTGTCCAGATGAAGTCGAGTGGCCGCATTGCCAGATTCGTCGACCGATGGGCGGGACACCAGGGCATAGTTCATGCTGGCAAAGGGTCCGACAGAAAAGGATGGGTCCAACTGCCACAGGTAGCCTGTGCCGGCGTCAATCGACAGGTTGCGTCCTGTCCAGTCAGACGAGTGCGTGGCCTGGTAGTCTCCAATGGCAATTTGCCTGCGCATATCGGCTTGTTCCAGACCCAGGCGCAGCCCGCTGAATGCAAAAAGACCTTCCCGAGCACCGGGGCGGTATTGCAGATGGGCTGCAAGGCCGAACGCGGTGGCTTTGCTCTTGCCGGAGTACGGGGCATCCGGCTTGACCGACAGGTCTGAAATATCCAGCTGCGCTCCCACGGCGAAGTCGGGGGCCGTTTCCAGGGCGCGTCCAGCTCCAACGATCAGGCCATAACTGTTGGCATCGTAGCCAAGCATGGACCCGCGCGTGTTTTGATCGCCACTGGCACCGAATACCAAGGCGTAGCCCTGCCAGTCAGTACCGGGCCGCAGCATGCTTTGGCTCAGGCCTTGGCGGGCGGTTTGCATGATCGAGCGCTCATGCATCAGGGAGCCGGCCATTGCAGCGCTGTAGCCTGCCGGTGAGATCTGGTCCAGGGCGGCGGATATTTGGGAGCCGTCGGTAGCGGAGAAGTCGAGCGTCTGGAACAGGCCTTGTGCGGATGCTGGCCCAGCGGCGGCTAGTTTGAACAAGGCTTGGCCGGCTTCTTGTTGGTTCTCGTCGCGGCCATACTGGCTATAGGCATTGTTGGCTCGCGTGGCCGACAAGTGATAGCGCTCATTACCCAAAGGAGCAACGTCAAATTGCAAGGTGGGCGATACGGAGGCGATTTGAGTGGTGCCGAAGCTGCCGCTGTAGCTGGTTGCTTCAACAAACGAGCCTGTGTCGACGGACCAGGCGTTTTGATACCAGTCGGCGGCGGGCGTCAGTTGCAGCGTGCCGGCCAGGTCAGCATGGCCACTGACGGCAAGGGTGTCGTGGCCGCCTTTACCATCAAACTCGGCTAACAGGCGGCCTGTTGCTGTTTGTTGGAAGTTGCCATTTACATTGATGCGTCCGACGGAGTTGCCGGGCGCCAGGGTGCCGGCATTAATCAGAGCATTGCCGCTGGCCAGATCGAAGCTGGCATTCCCGCCCAAGGTTGCCGCTTCCTTGATGGTGGCGCTGTGAACCTGCAAGGTGCCGTTCAGTTGCGTTGTGCCGCCGTCAAATGACAGGGCCAGATTGCCTTTGCCGGTGATGTTGCCGGCGTAGCTCAAGTGGAATGTGGCATCGGGCTGATCAATGCTGCGGCCCATCTTGTTGGCAGCCTGACCAAAGGACAGCGTAGTCAGACGCAGCTTGTTGTTGTCGTCGCGTTCTGCGTAATGCGACACTATATCGCCTTCAATTTGTGCGCCTTGCATCAGGTTGATGCGCTCAACGTAGGCATTGTCAGAGATCAGGATGGCCGCTTCTTGACCTGCAACTCGCCCGCTGATGTCGGCTTGTTGAACCAGGGGGCCGTTCAGTTCGGGGAGCAGGGCTTCATTGCTGCCCTCGCTGCTACGGATGTAGGATCCACGTCGCTCGGTCTCGTTGCCTAGCGAGTTGGTGCCAAAATCGAAACGCAGGCCTACACCCTGAGGGCCAGTAGCCTGGATATCGCCACGATGAACCAATGTGTGTCCGCGTCCGTAGGCAAATTGAATGCCTCGCCCGTTCAAACCATCTGCGTAGATTCTGACGCCTGGGTCGATGACAAGAGTGTTGTTCTCGCCATCGACCCGTATGCCTGCACCGCCTGATCCTGCTGCCAGCAGGTCAGCGGCTTGTCGGACCTGATTATTGCTGCCATAGATATGCAGGCCCAAGCCTAAAGTGGATTGGTTGTACTGACCTGGAAGGTAGTGGGTGCCCTGGGCATTGCGGGCAAAGAAGCCTTGTGTATTCACCAGTTCAAGGCCATCGCCGTAGATCGAGCGCCCGAAGAAGTTGCCCCGGTCAATGGTGTAGCCCAGGTCTTGCAGAACGGCCAGTTCAGCTTCCATGAAGCCCGAATAGTTACGGAAATTCTGGTGGCTCATGACGCTGTTTCGAAGTTCGATGTGGCTCATGAAGTTGTCATCTACGTCGCCGTTTTCCCCCAGTATCTTGACGGGCACGCCCTGCAGGCCTCCAGCCAGGACTTGCTCGATATTGGCACCGACCAGAAAACCCTTGTCCTGTCGCAGATCGAAGGCATCAGGGTCGTAAGAGGTGTTGCAGCCATTGCACAGAACTTTCTGTCCTGCCTGTGCTGGATTACCGTTGTCGTCCCTTAGCAGTTGCGTCCAGCTACTCAGCTGGCTTGTGAAATACGGCCGTATGTCATAGTCATCGCCTCTGTTTTCTACGCTGCTTAAGATACCCAGGCCATGAGCAACTTCGTGAATGGCCGTCAGGAGTACGCTGTCTTTACCGGTCTGGGGTGTTTGTGTAAGCGCCGGTTTTGTTGCGTAGTCGTCTGTGCCCAGGCCAAAAAACCCATGCCCACCTAATGGCAGCGTGCCTGCCGCTGGCGTCAGGCCGAAGATATTTTGCTGCATTTGCGTTAACGCACTTTGGCCGTCATTGGCTTCGGGTGAGCCACCGTAGGCGTTGCCCGACACATTACTCGTACCTATATTGATAATGGTTGGGGGATTGTTACCTTGGGTCTGGAGTATTTCAGCCCAATAGCCCAAGCCGTCAACGATCTCGTTTTTGTAGGCTCCATGACCTTGCCAGCTCCAGTAGGACGTATTGCCCTGGTTGTCGAACGGACCATCGCCAATTTCAAAAAAACGCGCGATAAAGACGGGGCGTCCCGAGGCGTTTTCTATGATTCTGTCTTCCAGGGCTTGAGCAGACAGTGGGGCAATGACAAGCGCCAGGGCGGCACACAGTTTCGTTGGTTTCATTGTTGAGCAGGTGTTGATGGCGCGAGATATTGTTTGCACTGGATGGCCCCTGAGGTAGAGGAAACAGTTTGATTAGAGTGGGGCGTTCATTGTTGCTGCATCGGGGCAGGGCTAATGAAGGGTGGTACCTTGGCCTGTGTCGGAAAAATATAGCAGATGTGTCAAATTGATATTGTTGGTTTTAAACCCTTGGTCGGGGTTTTTAAACGGCGTGCATTTGCTCTTTTGAGCTTTAAGTGTTGGGTTAAAGGGTTGCGGGGGGAGTCGTTTTTTTTGGGGGGCTTTCTTCTGGACGTGCCGTTTGGGCTTTGTGTGAGGCCGGTGGATGGTTTTCTTGTGCGGCCCGGGTACGGCTTGTCTTGGCGGGTCCCTTGCCCACGCTGCGCGTGGGTTCCCTTGTCAGAGTGCCGGGGCGGGCGGGTCGTGAACTCGGAGCGCGGTTTGTCCCCCGGACAAACCGCAAGCGTGCTCCTCAAACAGCACGACCCTTGCATCCCGCCCCAGCACTCTGCCTGCGGCAAGAGCCCTGACTCGCCCGCCAAGCCGTACCCGGGCCGCACAAGAAAACATGTGACACTGCTTAAAGCCCAAACGGCACTGGCAGAGGAGGGTGAAAGGAAAGAAGCCCTATTTTTCAAGGAATTAACAAGGACTTGGTAGAGAAAAAGCCTTTGTGAGCCGTTCAGTCGGCCTGCTGGGGTGTCAGGGCGGATCAGAGTACTTGCCGCGGGCAGGAGATAGCGTAGGGGTGCAAGCATCCTGTTGTTTGAGCGGGACGCTTGTGGTTCGTCCGGGGGACGAACCACCCCGCGAGTTCAGGATGCGCCCGTAGCTATCTCCTGACTAGGGTACCGGTGCGCAGCACCGGCAAGTGCTCAGCCCGGACACCCCAGCAGGCCGACTGAATGGCGTCTTCAAAGAGACTTCTTTTATCCACTAACCACTGCTCTTCAACCACGTTTGTCCCTTCACTCTTCTTTCTATTAGTCTAGTGAACGAAGCAATAGGTATTTTTGACGGGACATTACAAAGCTCAAAAGGAGCCAGGATGGCAGGGCAGCAGCATGTATCTGGAGTGGCGGGCATTATTCTGGCGGCGGGCCTGGGTCGGCGGTTCGATCCGTCGGGCCAGCAGTTGAAGCTATTGGCCAAGACTGAAGATGGCAGAACGATGGTGCGCCGCGTCTGTGAGACGGCTTTGTCCGTGCTTGATGAAGTGCTGCTTGTTTGTGATGTCCATGAGCAGATTTTGCGTCGGGAGCTGAGTGGCTTGCCGGTCAGATTTGTTCAGGCACCTGAGGCCATCCGCGGTATGGGTGTCAGCCTGAAAGCCGGGATCCACGCTTGCAGTCCCCGTTATGGTTATGTCGTTCTGCTGGCGGATATGCCTTGGTTGCGGCCAAGCACCGTAGCGGCGGTGGCTCAGGCGGTGCAGGATGGGGCCGGGATTGTGCGTCCCGTTTTGAATGGCCAGCCCGGCAATCCTGTGGGCTTTGGTCTGGAATGGCGTCAGCCGCTTTTGGAGCTTCCTGACGAGCAGGGCGCGCGTGGCTTGTTGCAGGCCAACAAGGATCAGACCTTGTTTGTGCCTTTAGTGGATGAGGGGATCTTGCGCGATGTGGACACCCCCGGTGATTTGGGGATGTCCCAAGCATCCAATTAGCCGTGACCGCGCTGTTTGGCGATCTGCTGGCGCTCCAGACGGCCGATGTAGTGTTGAATTGCCATCTGCGTGGAGGCAGAAAGATCAATGAAGGTACAGCCCAAACGTTGAATCTGTTTGCCATTAGGCAGTTGCTGCGTTTCCGTACGCGCTACTTGTAGCGCCACAACAAAAGAACCGGCTTGCGGCAGTTCCAGCAGGGATTCGGTTTTATGCGTGCCGATCACCTCTGCCAGGGTTTGCGATTCGTCCACCAAAGACAAGCCGCCACCACTGATGTCGTGCAGCAGAAAGCTTTTGGACTCGTTATTCAAGCGCAAGATCACCATGGCCGGTTCGCTGACGGGTACGTTGACGCGGAAGAACTCGCGTCGCTGCAAGCGGCGAATGGATTCGGGGATCGGGATCGCCAAGGCTGGCTGACCTTCGTAGGACACGACCTCTGGGGTGGGGCCCTGAAACGTCACCTTGATCTTGTCCAGCGAGGTCTCGAAATGGGTGTGTTCGGACTGCAGCAGATTGCGGGTTTTTTCTTCTTTGTTGGCGGTATCAATCACCACCACGTTATTGTCCAGATCAATATCCAGAATGGTGGTGACAATCCGGTCATTGCCCTGATTGGCTTCCATGTGCAGTAACAGGCCCCCTTTTTCGATAGCCCGTAAAACACGCAGAATTTCAAACTTGGACTGGATCTGATACGGATCGTCTTCGGTGGGAGGGAGCGTAGAAGTCATGGGTAGGGCGGCAAAAAGAGATCGGTAAGTGACTGTAAGGGATTGTACGCGCCAGAGTAACACTCTGGGCGCGCTTTGGCGTGTGAAGTCAGCTAGTTAACAGCCTAAGTATTTAGGCTTGGTTTAAATGCTGCAGGGCACAACGTGCTGCTGCCAAATCCCATGCAGCCGAGCCTACTGATTTGAAGAACAAGGGCTTGTCTTTGGGGGCTGGGGTACGCAGCGCCTGGTGAATGCTGTGGACTTGCTCCCAGTCCACGCCGGCCTGGATCAGGTCGCCTGCTTCCTGGCGGGCGCCGGCGACATCATCGGCATATAGACGGCTGGCCAGCAAGGTGTGGGCCTCGAACTCGGCCATATCTGGTTGAAAGGCTCCCAAGCCAATCAGCAAGCGATCAAGGCGTGCGGGTTCGTGATACACGGGTGTCAGGCTGGAGGTCAGGGCGATCAGTACATCCGTTTTTTCCGGAACAGCCGTGGTGGCCTGGACCCGGTCCCCGAATCTGGCTTGCAAGGATGTGGCCACAGCCTGTGCACGGTCTGGGTTACGGCCTGTCAGGGTGACACGTGCTTTGGGGTACAGCGTCATGATGGCATCGCAATGTGCGACAGCCTGTTGTCCGTACCCCAGCAAAGTGATGTGCTCCGGCCCTTGGGGCCACAGGGCTTGAATACCCAGCATGGATACTGCTGCAGTACGGCGTTCGGATAGGGTGGGTGCATCCAGAATCAGTAGCGGCAAACCGTTCTGGGCGTCGTAGACGCTGACCAGGCCCTGGATACTGCCCAGTTCCTGCCGCTGGTTGTCCAGCATCACATTAGCCAGTTTATGAACACCTATATCGTGTGAAACCGCTGGCATGGACAGCATTTGCCCCGTTTTGGGATAGTCCAGAACCTGACGGGTTGGGGCGACGATAGTACCAGCAGCATACTGGGCCATGGCTTTGCCTAGCTGGGCGACCAGTTCAGGATAAGGCAGGGCACGAGCAGTCTCTTCAGAGGACAGGACGGTATAGGAAGCTTGCGTCATTCCAGGGTCTCCATGGAGTCGGTCTGTGGGGGATGCCGGACTATTGAGAAACCAGTGTAGCGTAGGCCCAGCCCAGGGCAATAGGGCCTTTCCGCCAGTGATCTATTGACCCACCTTGACAATTAATCCGCCCCGCCTGGCGGCCTGTCGCGGCATAATGAGGCCTGATATCAGCACCTGCCCACGCGCGGGGCCGTGCATTGGGGAGAAAAATAATGAGTTTGCTTAATTCTGTTGTGTCGGCCTTGTCGGCTACGGATTCCAAATCCAAAGAGCAGGGCGCCTTGTTGCCCGCCCTGATTCAAGTCATCAGCAGCTATCCAGGCGGTTTGAGCGGCCTGATCGAGCGCTTTCGCTCGGGCGGGTTTGGCGATGTGGTGTCGTCCTGGATTTCGCAGGGCAGCAATCAGGAAATCGGCCAGCAGGATTTGCTGGGCGTGATGGGGCAACCGGCCATCAAGCAATTGGTGGACCTGTCGGGTTTGAATCAGCAAAGCGTGCTGGATAATCTGAAGATCATGCTGCCGTCCTTGATCAATCAAGCCAGCCCCAATGGTCAGTTTGACCCATCTCACATTACCGATGCCAGCAGCCTGCTGGGTGGTTTGACGCAGTTGTTTCGCAAGTCCTGATTCTCTTGCGTCCGTGACACGGTCTGTCTGACGGCCGTATTGCCAAGAATGAAAAAAGCCTGGAGTCGGTGCAATACCGATTCCAGGCTTTTTTGCTTGATGCAGAAAAACCTGTACAGCAATTCCGGCCTGTACAGGTTTTTGGGTCTTAGCCGCGTGCCGCTGCTTCCAGAGCTTGTTCCAGATCGGCCAGAATGTCGTCGATGTGTTCCAGGCCAACGGACAGACGCACCATGTCTTCGCTCACGCCTACGGCGGCCAGTTCTTCGGCATTGAGCTGACGGTGAGTTGTGCTGGCAGGGTGGCAAGCCAGGGATTTGGCATCACCAATATTGACCAGACGCAGCACCAGGTTCAGCGCGTCGATAAAGCGAGTACCGGCTTCAATGCCGCCTTTGATACCAAAGGACAAAATCGCCGCAGGCTTGCCACCCATATAGCGCTTGGCCAGTTCATGATCCGGATGGTCAGGCAAACCGGCGTACTTCACCCAGGACACTTGTGGATGCTTGTTCAGATACTGGGCTACTTTCAGGGCGTTTTCTGTATGACGCTCCATGCGCAGAGGCAGGGTTTCGATGCCTTGCAGGATCTGGAAGGCGCTCAAGGGGGCCAGGGCAGCGCCGGTATTGCGCAGCGGAGCCACGCGGCAGCGGCCGATGAAGGCGGCTGGGCCAAAGGCTTCGGTATAGACCACGCCGTGGTAGGACGGGTCAGGGGTGTTCAGGATGGCAAAGCGATCTTTGTGCTCGGCCCAGGGGAATTTACCGGAGTCCACGACCATGCCCGCAATGGTGGTGCCGTGACCGCCCATGTATTTGGTCAGCGAGTGCACGACAATGTCGGCACCGTGTTCGATAGGACGGCACAGGGCAGGCGAGGCCACGGTATTGTCTACAATCAGGGGTACGCCATGACGGTGAGCGGCATCGGCCAGTGCACGGATATCGATGATGTTGCCAGCCGGGTTGCCGATGGTTTCGCAGAACACGGCACGAGTGCGGTCGTCGATCAGGGCTTCCAGTGCTTCGATATCATTGGGTTGGGCAAATTTGACGGTAATGCCCTGGCGCGGGAAGGAGTGCGCGAACAGGTTGTAGGTGCCGCCGTACAGTTTACTGACGGACACAATGTTGTCGCCGGCCTCTGCAATCGTTTGGATAGCATACGTGATGGCTGCCATGCCAGAGGCTACTGCCAAGCCCGCAATCCCGCCTTCCAATGCTGCAACACGCTCTTCAAGCACGGCATTGGTGGGGTTCATGATGCGGGTGTAAATATTGCCGGGCACCTTCAGGTCAAACAGATCCGCGCCGTGTTGCGTGTTGTCGAAAGCGTAGGAAGTGGTCTGGTAAATCGGAACAGCAACGGCTTTTGTGGTCGGATCTGGCTGGTAGCCAGCATGAATGGCAAGAGTCTCTAGTTTCATGGTTAATTCTGGAATTGATGATCAAGTGGCTTATATAAGACAAAGCAAGCATAACCCCTGTATGTAGAGAAAAGCATCTAAGGGCGCAGACATTAATACTATGCCTTTATTTCTTTTGGTAATAATGGCGAATTACTGACAACAGGCTCTGCTTTTTAAAGTGCGGGTGGATATTTCTTATTTTCGTTACTTCGCAATGGCCCGACATGGGTTAGCATTTCGTATCCGGGCAGATGGCGTGTTGCATCCTGCCCCGAGGTCCTAGAGGCTTACATGAAAGTATGGTTTAAGCGGGGCTTATTCAGCCTCGTCGTTTTAGCTATTGTCACGGTGGTAGGCGGGGCGATTTTCCTGCTGACATTCAATCCCAATTCGTACAAGCAGAAGCTGGCTGACATCGTCCAGCAAAAGTATCAGCGTACGCTCAAGATTGACGGTGATATCGAACTTTCTTTATTTCCCCGCATTGGCCTGTCCGTGCAGGGGCTGTCCCTGTCTGACCGTAATTCGGAAGATCCTTTCGCTTCTTTGGAAAGCGCCCGGTTTGCGGTGGCCTTGTGGCCTTTGATCAATAACCGCCTGGTAGTGGACCACGTTGCTGTTACCGGCTTCAAAGCCTGGATTGTGCGCGATGAAGAAGGCAAGCTGAATTTTGACGACTTGCTGCAAGCCCCGCCGGCTGGCCCTCACCTTCCCCTTGCCCGCTCGGGCGTATCCTTGTTGCCCGCAGCACAAGCTGCCGAGGCGCCTCAGACAGCCGAGCCTGCACCCGAATCCTTGCCTGTTCCTGAATTGATTGCCAAGCGCTCGGGCAGCGAAACGGATTTCCAGATTGATATTGCAGGTCTGAGCCTGAAGGGTGGTGAGATTCATTACTTCAGCAAACGCAGCAATGTAATTGGCCGTTTGTTGCAGCTGGAAGTGAACACGGGCCGCATGACGTTTGGTCAGCCTTTTGATGTAGCTTTCAAGAGCCGCTTGTCGGGGGACTATCCCGTGGCGGATGGTGTGCTGGAAGGGCAAGGGCAACTGAGTCTGGACCCTGCTTCCAAATCCTACGGCGCACAAAAGCTGAACTTGAGCTTTATCGGTGATCTGGACCAGCTGCAGGCACAAAGCCTGACACTTAAGGGCAATGTGGCCTACAAGTCGGCCCAACGCCAGTTCAGCGCCACCAATCTGGATACCCAATTGCAAGGTCAGTGGTTGGGCGCTTACCCGGTCAGCGATCTGAATGCCACGCTAAATACGCCCAAGATGGAAATCGACAGCGTCAGCGACCTGGTGTCTTTCGAGAAGCTGGCGCTGCGTGTTCGTGGCAAAAATGAAGATCAGAATCTGGATCTGGCCCTGGATGTGCCTCGTATCCAGGTATCGCCTGCCCAGGCTGAAGGCTCGCCTGTCGTTGCCAGCCTGAAAGTCAGCGGCCCCAAGGTCCTGGGTTTGGGTTTGACGCTGCAAGGCTTGTCCGGTAACAGCCAGGAATTGATATTTGAGCAGGCCAAGCTGGACGGCGCCATCAAGCAAGGCAGCCGTGTGGCGCAATTGAAGGCCAGTTCCCCCGTGCAGTGGCAACCATCGAATGAGTGGCTGCGTCTGCCGGAGATTCAAGCCAATATCCGCGTGGAAGACGAGGCCGACGCAGGTAGCCGCTTCGAGATGCCGCTGACGGGCCAGGCAGACCTGAACAAAGGCAAACAAGAATACAGTGCGCAGCTAAGCAGTAGCACCGAGCAGGCTCAAGGCAGTCTGGATGTAAGCTTGCAAGATAAGGGTAAAGGGCCGTTGCTGAACGCGGTACTCAAAGCGGACAAGCTGGACCTGGACGAACTGCGTTCGATTTTCTGGGTGACAGCCCCCGAAGTGGTGACCCCACCGGAGCCGGAGCCAGAGGCTGAAGTGCCGGAAGCCGCTGCCGAGCAGGAGCCGGGCGCAGAGGAAGCTGAACAAGTCGAGCAGCCCAAGGCAGAGCAGGCAGAGGCGGATCCCGCAGCCGAAGAAGTGGTTGAAGAAGCTTCCTCTTACGCTTGGCTGGATACGCTCAGCTTTGATCTGCGTTTTGAAATCGAAAAGCTGCGCAGCCTGGGTGTGGTGATGGATCAGGTGAAAGCTCAGGTCAAGAACCAGGGCCAGTTGATCAATTTGTCGCAGTTCAATGCGCAGGCGTATGAAGGTCAGCTTCAGGCCAAGGCCAAGATTGAGCCCGGCAAGCGCTTCGAATTGGGCCTGAAGCTGCAGCAAATGCAGGTCGGTTCGCTCTTGCTGGATGCGTTCGGCAATGACTACCTGGCCGGCAAGGGCAATGTGGATCTGAACCTGAAGGCTCAAGGTGCCACAAGCCAGGAGCGTCTGAATGCTCTGGAAGGCGGCCTGACGGTCGATTTGCATGACGGCAGCTGGCGCAGCGTTGATCTGGACCAGAGCGTGCGCGATATCAACGAAGCCGTGCGCAATGCCTTTGGCGGTCAGATTCCTTTGCTGCTGCCCCAGTCCGATCCTTTGCGCCGCACGGTGTTGAACCGTTTGCAGGGCAGTCTGGATATCAAGAAAGGGCAAGCGACTTTCCGTAATTTACGGGCCACCACCCCGATTCTGACGGTGACAGCGGCTAAAGGCGCCACGCTGGACCTGGTAAATCAGCAAGCAGATGTGACTTTGCAGGCTCGCCTGAACCACAACAATCTGGCCGTGGAAGAGCGCAAGTCCTTCCAGGACCTGCGCAATGTGCTGATTCCTATCCATATCTCCGGCCCCTGGACAGGGCTGTCCTACCAGATTCAGTGGAAAGACATTGCCAGCAACTCCATCAAGAAGGCACTGCAAGACGGTTTGCTGGATTTGTTGAGCCAACAAGCGTCAGAAGCTAAAGCAGAGTCCACCCCCGATGTGAAGTCCGAGGTGAAGCAGATCATCAAGGAAGAGTTGGGGGCCAAGGTTCCACAAACCGTGGGCGAAGCCATGAAGCAGTGGTTCAAGCCATGAGCACAAGTTCAGCGTTAAGTTCGCCTGACCAAACGGTTTGCCTGTTGCAAGGCGGCCCGTCCCTTAATGACGGCAAGGCACTGGCCTGCAAGGGGCGATGGGTGCTGGGGAACGATCAGGGGCAGGTCCTGGCCGCCGATGCGCTGCCAGCCTTGGCCGAGCTCAGTATGGAACTGCGTTTTGGCCAGCTGGTGTTGCGCGCTCCGGGCATGTTGCGCCTGGATATTGAAGTGGATGTTATTGAAGACGATCCGGATTCCTTTTCCCTGTGGCAGGAAAATGGGCAATCCGTGCAATTGGTAGACGAAGGGGATTTGCCTGCCCAGTGGTTCAGCCGCTATACAGGCCAGCCGCTGCGTCTGTTAAAGCGTTTGCCACAGGCTGAGTAAGCTGTCTGCGCGGTGATCCCTATAGAACAAGCCCTGCTCATGGCAGGGCTTTTTTTATTCTATTTATGTCGTAGGTTCGGACTGTAGCCGGTGATAACGGGCAAGCAGCGTTTCCTGGCTTTCCTGGTGCTGGGGGTGAACCTCGATACATTCGACCGGGCACACTACCACACACTGCGGCTCATCAAAGTGGCCGACGCATTCTGTACACAGGTTGGGATTGATCTCGTAGATCTCCTCGCCCATGTAAATAGCCAGGTTAGGGCACTGCGGCTCACAAACGTCGCAGTTAATGCATTCTTCAGTAATGTGCAGTGCCATAGCGCAGTGTCCTGATAAGCGTGGTCCTTGGATTTGACCAGTCGGTCACCCTACAGTGTAGTACGGACCGCTGCGCAGGGCGAGTTCAGGTGGCTGAAACCGTTTGCTGATTGCGTTCCTTGGCTTTGGTTTGTAGCCAACGCTCCACGGACGGGAACACAAATTTGCCTACATCACCGCCCAAAATGGCAATTTCGCGCACGATGGTGCCGGAGATGAACTGGTACTGATCCGAAGGAGTCATGAACATGGTCTCGACTTCGGGCAACAGGTGACGGTTCATGCCCGCCATTTGAAATTCGTACTCAAAATCGGACACGGCGCGCAGGCCACGTACGATAACGCGACCATTTTGTTCGCGTACAAAGTCCTTGAGCAGGCCGGAAAAGCTTTTCACTTCCACGTTTGGATAGTGGCTGAGCACTTCGGAGGCGATCTCAACACGCTCTTCAACGGTGAAGAAAGGGCGCTTGTTCTGGCTGGAGGCCACACCGACCACAACGTGATCGAAAAGGTTGGCGGCTCGCCGGACCAAGTCTTCATGGCCTCGTGTCAGGGGGTCGAAGGTGCCGGGGTAAACAGCTGTGATCATGGTGCATCCGCGTAAGTGGTTCAAGTTGGCAGGTCGGAGTCCGGGGGGAGCGGTGCAGGCGTCCCGGAAAATTCGGCATTATTGACTGTTTTTTGCATCGCAGCAAATCGCAACAAATGATAATGTACCTGCCCTGCCTTATCCTGTCGTAGTATCCCGTATTGATCTGGGGCTTGTATAGGGGTTTCGGACTCAATGTAAACCAGTGCGTCCGGTGCCAGCACATTGGGCAGCAAGGGCCAGATGCGTTCCATCCAGTCCTGCGCAAAGGGCGGGTCTATGAAGACCAGATCGTAGCGCATCTGGCTGCGCTCCAGAATATGGAGGGCGTCGCCCGCATGGATACGGACGTGGTCTGCCTTGAGTTTGGTACGCAGGCTGCGCAAATTGCTGACAGCGGGTCCGTGGCGTTCCACCATTTGTACAAAGGCGACACCGCGCGAGGCCGCTTCAAAGCCCAGGGCTCCGCTACCGGCAAACAGATCCAGCACGTTCTTGTCGCTGAATTGACCGCCCCAGAAGTGGTTAAGCCAGTTAAACAGCGTTTCGCGCACACGATCCGGGGTGGGCCGCAGACCGGGTGCATCGACGACTGAAATCGGTGTGCGGCGGTAATCACCACCTACAATACGGACAGCATGTTTTCTCATTAGCGCTTTGATCGGATAATGTGGTCATTCAACAGAATTTTCTAGTGTAAATCGTATGTTCAGTTTTTTTAAAAGAAAGAAGGCCAAGCCAGAGCCACAAGTCACTCAAACGGAGCTGACCGAGCCGCTTTCTCCTGCCCCGTCTCAGCCCCAGGCTGACGCGGCAGATGCATCCCCCGCTGTATCGCAGGAGCAAAGCACGCCGGTTCAAACGCCGGTGGCCTCGCCTGCTGTGGCTTTGGATAGCCAGGCAGCCAGCCAGGCTGAACATCGCGCTGCTTCCGAGTCTACGCCCACGCAGCCAGAGGTGCCACAACCCGCCCCGGCCAGTGTCCCGACCCCAGAGCCTGCCCGTGTCCACGAGCCGCAAGTGCAGCCCGTACCTGAACCCGTTCGTATTCCCGAGCCGGAGGTGCAGCCTGTGCCGGAGCCAAGCCGTGCTCCGGAGCCCGAGGTCGAGCCAGTGCCTGAACCCGAGGTGCAGCCGATTCCCGAGCCGGTACCGCAACCGGAACCCGAGATACAGCCGACTCCTGAACCGGAGCCAGAGATTGTTCCAGTTCCTGCGCCACAGCCTGACCCAGCACCTGCCCCGACGCCAGAGCCAGAAGCCGCCGCACCTGTGGTGAAAACTTCCTGGATGGCACGCTTGAAACAGGGCTTGTCGCGTACCGGTCAGAGCTTGAGCAGCCTGTTCGTCGGTGCCAAGGTTGATGAAACGCTGTTCGAGGAACTGGAAGACGCCTTGCTGATGGCAGACGCGGGTGTTGAGGCTACCGAGAAACTGATTACCGCCTTGCGTGCTCGTGTTCGCAAGGAAAAAATCAGCGATGCAGCCCAAGTCAAACAAGCCCTGTGCGACATCCTGACCGATCATTTGAAGCCCCTGGAGAAATCCTTTCCTCTGGAATCGAGCAAACCACTGGTAGTCATGATTGCCGGGGTGAATGGTGCAGGTAAAACCACGTCTATCGGTAAGTTGGCCCACACCTTCCAGGAGCAGGGCGCAAAAGTCTTGTTGGCCGCCGGTGATACCTTCCGTGCCGCCGCTCGTGAACAACTGATTGAGTGGGGCACCCGCAATAACGTCAGTGTTATTGCTCAAGACGGTGGTGACCCCGCTGCGGTGGCGTTTGATGCCGTGCATGCAGGGCGTGCCCGCGATATGGGCGTGGTCATGGTGGATACCGCCGGCCGCTTGCCAACCCAGCTTCACCTGATGGAAGAGCTCAAGAAGATCAAGCGCGTCATCGGCAAGGCCGATGGTCAGGCTCCTCATGAAATTCTCTTGGTTGTGGACGGCAATACCGGCCAGAACGCCATTTCGCAGATCCGTGCCTTTGATGCAGCCTTGGGTCTGACTGGCCTGGTGGTTACCAAGCTGGACGGTACGGCCAAAGGCGGTACGCTGGCTGCCGTTGCTGCCTGTGCGCAAGGCGTACGTCCTATTCCGGTTTACTGGATTGGCGTGGGCGAGGGCATGCAGGATCTGCAGGCCTTTGTGGCCCGTGAGTTTGCGTCGGCCTTGTTGGGCATGAACGCTTAAATCCAAGTTTGGCTGTCAAAAAAGCGGCGATGTCTTTACAGGCATCGCCGTTTTTTTATTCCTGAGCCTTCCAGGAAAAGAGCGCTACGTAGTGGCAAGCAAAGGCTCTGTGCACAGTGGGCTTTTCAGTACTTTTGACGTTCAGCGTCGCAGAAGCTCTGTTTGCGGCTGATGCTGATCCAAGGCATTGAGCGCATGCTGTGCATGGGCGGCACGACCTTGGCGGGCATGCGTCAGCCAGTCCCGCGCAAACTGCGCTTGTTCGGGGTTGGCCGCATGTTGGGCATACCAATCCAGCGCCACGTCCACGTCGGTGACTGCACCAATCAAGGCCTGACATTCGCGCAGCACTTTGTGCAGCCCTTGCTTGTCGGCTGCGCTGGGCAAAAACTCCAGGCAGTAGCGCAGGCTCTTGATACGGTTGCGCAAACGATGCTGCTTGTCCTGGCTGATCTGCGCAAAGCGTTGGCTG
Organism: Alcaligenes sp. YSL9; assembly: GCF_030515105.1. Classification (NCBI taxonomy): domain Bacteria; kingdom Pseudomonadati; phylum Pseudomonadota; class Betaproteobacteria; order Burkholderiales; family Alcaligenaceae; genus Alcaligenes; species Alcaligenes sp. YSL9. Next base: position 782,894 of record NZ_JALXJU010000003.1, read on the forward strand.
CGTAGTTGAATTGTCTGGAACCAGCGGCTGATACGGGCTTCGATCAAATGTTCGGGCTGAGGCACACCATTCAGTTCCAGCGTAGGGCCGCAAATCAGGCTTTGCAGATTACTTAACAGCAGGGACTGAAACTCGGCTGCACTGGCCAATTGGACCGGGTCGTGCTCCAGATGGGCGGGAGTAGGCTCAGGTGCGGGGCCGGGCATTCCCGCCTGCAGCAGCAAGGGGGTGATTTCCAGGTGTACCAGGTCATGGTCGCGTGCCTGACCAAACAGACCAAAATAATGTGTCAGACGCGTATTGGCATACCCTTCGCTAGCCGATAGCCACATTTTGAACAGCTTGCGGCAGGAGCGCAGACGGCGCAGACCCACGCGCATCAAGGCCAGATAGTCGGCCTGACGGGAAGAGTCCGGACGTATGCCATCCACGCCGGCCAGCAAGGCGGCATTGCGAATGACCTGCTCCAGGCTCATGGTGGCACTCAGGCTATAAAACTGTTCCAGATCTTCGGTGTCAACAAAATGCGGTTTGGGCAGGTCGTAGGCTTTGCGGGTCAGGGCCGCAGCTACCTGTTCGGGCGTCAGATCCAGACTTTCCGATTTGGCCCGGCGGCGGTCCGCCAGACTGGCCAGGGCATCACCACGCTCGGACTTGCTGCGCATCTCCAGAATCAGGCCATGTTTGTACAGCCAGCGCTGGCCAACCTCAAACATGGTCAGGCTCTCGCCCTTGATCAGCTCAATTTCCAGCTCGTTGACCAGCAGCTTCAAACCATTGGATTCGATATGACCCACATCGTAGGCTAGCTCCAGTTCAGACTGGCCTTGCTTGATCAGGGCCAGCTCGCGCTGGATGCGGGTTTGATAACGGGCTTGGATTTGATCCGCGTAACGAGCCAGCGCAGCGTGGGCGGGTGTGTCCTGATACAGGCTCAGGTCCAGTTCCGGGCCGGGACGGGGGTGATTGATTTCAATGCGGGACAGGGTATCAGGACCGGGCAGTTTGACGGTCTGAACCCATTGCTCGCCTTCCTTGCGCAGACGCAAGGCGATACTCGAGCGCGCCAAATCGCGTTCGGGCGTATCAAAGTAAATGGCATTTAAGGTAATGCTACCCGTGCGTACGGCGTCAAAGGCGGTCAATAAACCGGGACGGGCACTCTCGGGTACAAAAAATTTCAGTTCTTGTTCTAGCACAGCATCGCACTCGAGAAATCACCCACAACAGGTGGGCGGATAAAACGATTATTTTGCATGTAAACCAGCCAAACTTGAAGTGTCGACACCCGTATAAGTGTGTGTAGTCATGTCAAGTTTTATAAAGGGGGAGTGCCTAGTGGCTCGCGCCAGCCCAACTGGTGTGAAATGCTGTTGGCGCACTGTCGCAACTGAGCCAGGATGGGGCTGTTGATACTGGCATCAAACAGCGTACTGGGGCCCAGACTGGTCAGGGCCAGCACAATCTGGCCGGAGTGATCAAACACGGGGACGGACAGGGCATCAATACCGGGCAAGGGGTTGCCCAGTGCCTGTGCCACACCTTGTTCACGGATTTTTTCCAGCATGGCAGCCAGTTCTTTGGGGCTGGGGCGCAGCGGACTGATACTGGTGACAACCGCGCTGTCACCTGCCTCGCGCTCAATGTAGTGGCGCGCCACTTCAGGGGGCAGCCAGGCGGCAAAGACGTGGCCGGTGGCCGTGTGCAGCATGGACATGACCGTGCCGCAGCGCATGTTCACATGGACCGGGTAGCTGGCCTCGCTGATATGAACCATGGTGGGGCCGTGTGAGCCCAGCACTGCCAAGCCCAGGGTGTGCCCGATGCGCGAGGCCCAGGCTTGAACCAGGGGCAGGGCAATCTTCACCGGGTTCTGGCTTTGCAAGCTGACCAAACCCATCTGCAAGGCAAACGGCCCCAGCTCGTACAGGCCGGTAGCCGGAGCCTGCTGCACCAGTCCTACGTTGGTAAAACTGACCAGATACGGGTGGGCTTTGGCCGAACTCATCCCAGCTTGCGTGGCCAGATCTCGCAACATCATGGGTTTTCCGCTATCTACCAGCACTTTCAACAGGCCAAAACCCGTTTCAATGGATTGGATACGGCGACGCTTTTCGTCCAGAGCAGGCAAAATGGGTTCGGTCATAGGGGTTTGGAGCGGTTTGGCACGGTCTTCAAGTGTACCGACTAATGAAGCTGCCCGCCGGGCCTTGGGTGTCGTAAAATGGCCTTAATTATTATCTGTCTGAGCAAAGAGCACGATGAATCAAGAAATTCAGTCCGACGCTGGTCAACTGGGCGCCAGTCCAATCGCTCCCGTTCCAGAGATTGTTGAAGAGCTGCGCGCCGGTCGCATGGTTATTCTGGTTGACGAAGAGGACCGCGAAAACGAAGGCGATCTGGTCATGGCCGCCGAATTCGTAAATGCCGAGGCGATCAACTTCATGGTGACGCATGGCCGCGGTCTGGTTTGCCTGACGCTGACCGAAGAGCGCTGCCGCCAGCTGGACCTGCCTTTGATGGCCACCCGCAACGGTACACGCTTTGGCACCAACTTCACGGTGTCGATTGAAGCGGCTGAGGGCGTGGAGACCGGCATTTCCGCTGCTGACCGCGCCCGTACTGTGCAAGCGGCCGTGGCCCGTGATGCACGTCCGATTGATCTGGTGCAGCCTGGCCACATTTTTCCCTTGAAGGCGGCCAAAGGTGGTGTGCTGGTGCGTGCCGGTCACACCGAAGCGGGCTGCGATTTGACGGCGATGGCAGGCTTGACCCCGGCTGCTGTCATTTGTGAAGTGCTCAATCCTGACGGCACCATGGCGCGTTTGCCCGATTTGTTGGTGTTCGCCCGCGAACACGGCATCAAGGTTGGCACCATTGCGGACCTGATCCAGTACCGCAGCGAACACGAGTCCATGATCGAGCGTTTGCACAAGAAGTCCGTCAAGACTCCTTATGGCGAATTTGAATGCCACGCTTACCGCGATCTGTCTTCCGGTGGCTTGCATCTGGCACTGGTGCACGGTGAAATCAGCCCGGAAGTGGAAACCCTGGTGCGTGTACATGAACCGACTACCGTGCTGGATGTTCTGATCGAGGGGGATGTGGGCCACAGTTGGACCCTGCCCACTGCGTTGCGTACCGTGGCCAAATCCGACAGCGGTGTTGTCTTGCTGATGAACTGCCAGAGCTCCGAAGAAGAGAGTTTCGAGCAGATTCAGGCTTGGGCTGCAGACAGCCCGGCCCAGGCGCCACGCGGTCGCCCTAGCCGCAACGATCTGCGCACCTACGGAATTGGTGCACAAATTTTGCGTGACCTCAATGTTGGTAAAGCCCGTTTGATGTCGCGACCACGTAAAATGCCAAGCATGGCCGGGTTTGCATTGACCGTGACGGGTTACCATAGCGAACCAGACTCTCAATCCTAAGCGGAGCTTCCAACATGAATCCTTACATTGTTACCCCTGACCTGAATGGGGAAGGTCTGCACATTGGTATTGTGCGTGCGCGTTTTAATGAATCCATCGGTCTGACCGAGTTGGAAGCCTGCTTGAAAGAGCTGGAAGCTTTGGGTGTAGACGAGCGCGACGTGACCGTTTTGTCTGTCCCCGGTGCGCTGGAACTGGGCATTACCCTGGGCCAGATGGCTGAAACCGGCGAATTTGATGCCCTGATCGCTCTGGGTGCTGTTATCCGCGGTGACACCTACCACTTTGAAGTGGTCAGCAATGAAAGCGCTTCGGCCATTACTCAAGTCTCCCTGGCAACCGGTATTCCTGTTGCCAACGGTGTACTGACCACCAACACAGATGAACAAGCCGAGATTCGTGCTGCTGAAAAAGGTCGCGATTGCGCCCGTACAGCGGTCGAGCTGGGCAATCTTATCGCCGTCCTCGAACCCGAGCTGGACGACGATGAGGACGAAGATTACGAGGACGAAGATCTTGACGACGACAAATAAAGTCCCGGCCAGCAAGGCCAACGGACGATCCGCGCGCCGCCGCTCGCGCGAATTTGCCCTGCAGGGCATCTACTCCTGGCTGTTGCGAGGTGCTGATGGCCTGCAGGAAGCCACCTCCATCGACGCCCATATCCGGGGCGACGAGGAGTTTGGCGAAGCCGACGCAGCCTGGTTCAAAACCTTGCTGTTCGGCGTCATGCGCGAAGCCCCTGTGCTGCGCGAACGCTTTTTGCCGTATGTGGATCGTCCTTTGGAAGAGCTCTCTCCCATTGAACACGGCATCTTGCTGATTGGCAGCTACGAACTGGTGCATCACGTTGAAGTGCCTTACCGCGTTGCCATTAACGAAGCCGTTGAACTGGCCAAGTCCTTTGGCGGCACCGACGGTTTCAAATTCGTGAACGGCGTGCTGGACAAACTGGCCGCCGACGTACGCGCACCTGAAGTTGCCAAGCAGGCCCGCCGCTAAAACGGGGCGTGCCGTGCTGAACGAGTTCGGTCTTATCCAGCAGTATTTCAATCGTCCCGCTCCCGAAGGCTATTTGGGAGTGGGCGACGACTGCGCCCTTTTTACTCCAACCCCCGGCTGGCAACTGGCCAGCAGCGTGGATCTATTGATCGAAGGGCAACATTTCTTTCCCGATGTGGACCCCTTTCTCTTGGGGCACAAGGCGCTGGCCGTGAACCTGTCGGACCTGGGCGCCATGGGGGCCAAGCCACGAGCCTGCCTTCTGGCTTTGTCCATGCCCGCAGTCCGGCCCGAGTGGCTGGCCGCATTCTCCAAAGGTTTGTTTGAACTGGCCGATCAGGCGCAATGCCCCTTGATCGGTGGCGATACCACGCGCAGCAAGCAAGGGGTGGTCATCAGCATTACGGTGCTGGGTGAAGTCCCGGTGGGACAGGCCTTGCAACGCAGTGCGGCTCAAGCTGGTGACGACATCTGGTTGACGGGGACGTTGGGGGCGGCAGACATTGCCTTGCGCCTCCTGCAGGGGCGACTGGCTGCGGACCCGGATCGTCTGGCTGCCAGCCGCCCAGCCTTGGAACAGCCCTGGCCGCCTTACCGCCTGGGTCATGCCCTGGCAGGTTTGGCTCATGCTGCCATTGATGTGTCTGATGGCCTGGTTCAAGACCTGGGCCATATCGCCAAAGCCAGCCAATGTGCCGCCCATCTGGATTGGGACGCCTTGCCGCTGGATCTTTCCTTGAGGGGTTTGCCTGCCGAGCTGCAACGCGAAGCGGTTCTGGTTGGTGGTGACGTTTTTCAATTGTGTTTTACGGGGGCTCCCCAACAACGGGAGTCCATCATGGCGCTGGCCCAGCGCGAAGGCGTGCAGCTTAGCCGTATTGGCTCCATGCACGCTGGTAGCGGGGTGTACGTGCGTGATCAACAGGGTCTGCATCCTGCCCCTGCCCAGGGCGGTTTCGATCATTTTGGTGGCTGAGTCTGTGTCATGAGCACATTTCCTGATCCTTCCTTGAATCCCATTCAACGTCCTACCCTGGATTGGGTGGTGAAAAAGCCTTGGCGCCTGATTGCCTTTGGCGGCGGTACCGGCGTATTGCGTCCGGGGCCGGGTACCTGGGGCACGGTGCTGGCCTGGGTCTTGTGGGTCTTGGGTCTGCATGTGCTGACCGACACGCAAATGGCCATTTTCTTGCCACTTACCTTTTTCATTGGCTGCTGGGCTTGCCACCGCACGGGCTACGACCTGGGCGTGTCTGATCACAGCGGCATGAATTGGGATGAGATGGTCGCCTTCTGGCTGGTGCTGTGGCTGATTCCGCAGACCTGGCTCGCACAGGGCATCGCATTCGTTTTATTTCGTTTCTTTGATATTCTCAAACCACCGCCAATCCGCTATTTTGATCGTCGTCTGCATAATGGTTTTGGCGTTATGTGGGACGATCTCCTGGCGGCAGGCTATACCTTGTTGCTGATGGCTGTCTTGGTACGTTTTGGAGTTTTCTCATGAGCGATTACGAGCACGGCAATGCCGCCCTGGCCCTGGGGCGAGCCCTTAAAGATCGCGGCTGGATGGTGGCCTGCGCCGAGTCATGTACGGGTGGCCTGCTGGCTGCTGCCCTGACGGACCTGCCCGGCTCCAGTGCCTGGTTCGAGCGCGGTCTGGTCACTTACAGCAATAAGGCCAAGGTTCAGGAACTGGGCGTGAACCAGGACACCCTGGATCGTTTCGGTGCGGTCAGTGAAGAAACCGCCATGGAAATGGCGGCGGGTGCGCTGCAAGCTACCGCAGACGCGGAACTGGCTATTTCCACGACCGGCATTGCAGGTCCGGATGGAGCCACGGCGGGCAAGCCGGTTGGCCTGGTGTGCTTCGGTTTTGCACAGCGCCGGGGTGATGGCATTGTGACCCGCGCCTCTGCTCGTATCTTTGATGGAGACCGGGCCCAAATCCGTCAGCAGGCCGTGGAATACGCCTTGGCCAGTGCGTTGACCATGCTCAATCCCGCCTGATTGCTCAGGCCGGTAACATCAAACCCAGCTGCCTGGCGCTCGAACGTAGTTCGGGCAGGCAGCGCTGGATCAGCTTTTCTTCCGTATCCTGCCAGTCCTTGATGCTGATGCTCATCCCGGCCACAACGCGCCCGCTGGCACTGCGCACGGGTACGCCAATGGCCGTTAGACCCAGTTCCAGTTCTTCCTTGATCAAGGAATAATCCTTTTCCTGCACCTGCTTCAATTCGCGCAGCAAAGCCTCGCGAGTATGGGCGGTGTATTGCGTCATGATCTTGAAGGGAGCCAGCTCCAGGTAGGCATCCAGCCTGCTTTGCGGCAACTGCGACAGCATCATTCGCCCGATAGAGGTGCAGTGAGCAGGCAGGCGGCTACCCAAGCCTAAAGACACAGTCAGTACACGCTGTCGTTGGGCGCGTGCCAGATACAGAATTTCGTCTCCATCCAGCAAGGCCAGTGCACAGGTTTCACCGACGCGGTCACTCAGGTCGTCCAGTATGGGCTGGGCCAGACTGACGATGGAGGTCGAAGAAAAGTAGGCATGGCCCAGCTGCAAAATCGCCGGACGCAGTTTCCAGAACGGACCTTCCTGCTCTGCATAGCCCAGGGCTTGCAGCGTGTAGAGGCAGCGCTGCACCACCGCCCGTGCCAGACCCGTTTTCAAGGCAATTTCTGCGGCCCGCAATGGCCGTCTTCTATCTGAAAAAGCCGTAATCACCTGCAAACCACGGGCTAGCGATTGCATGTAGTCCGGATCGCCTTTGTAGCTGCTGGCGGTAGGGCTTGTCTCTTTATTCGTCGTCATTGCTCAGTAAGTGGCAGGATCTAGTTTTGTTCGATTAACGAACTCGATGGGATTAACAAGAATTATCGATGATAAATTGTAAAAAAAACAAGACTTAGCAATTTAATAATCAAGTTCGATTATCGGACAAAATAAGTTTGGAGTGATTCATGAAAAAAATTCTAGCCCGTAAAGTGGCTCCTCTGCTGGCCGGAATGGGTTTGTTGTTTTGTTCCTTGGGCGCGCAAGCCGCGTATCCGGACAAGCCTATCCGTCTGGTTGTGCCCTTTACGCCGGGCGGTGTGACTGACGTGATTGCCCGAGGTGTCGCGCAGCAACTGTCCAAGGATCTGGGCCAGATCATCATTGTGGAAAACAAGCCCGGCGCCAGCGGCATTATCGCTACGGACTTCGTCGCGAAGTCTGCTCCCGATGGCTATACCGTCTTGCTGGCTGCGGTTGGTCAGGCCGTGGTGAACAACCATCTCTACAAGAAACTGCCTTACGATCCGGCGCAGGATCTGGCCGCTGTTTCTCTGGTGGCGGAAGGACAGAACGTGCTGGTGGTGAACGCCAAGCAAAGCCCGTTCAATACGGGCGAGGAGCTGATCAATCATGCTCGCGCCAAGCCCGACGATCTGACTTACGCTTCCTTTGGTAATGGCTCGTCCTCGCACCTGTCGGCCGCCGCCTTTACCACGATGGCCAATATCGACGTCATCCACGCTCCTTACCGTGGCAGCGCACCTGCCATGACTGATCTGCTGGGTGGCCACATCTCCTTCATGTTCGACAGCATGGGCACCGCAATTACGCACATCAACGCCAATACTGTACGTCCCCTGGCTGTGTCCGGTCCGGAGCGTTCCTCCTTGTTGCCAGAGGTTCCAACCTTTGCAGAGCTGGGCCTGGATCAGGGCTATAACGTGACAGCCTGGTTTGGTTTCCACGTCAGCAGCGGCACGCCTACTGAAATTATTGATCGCCTGAGCCAGGCCATGAAAACCGTCAGCGAGAACAGCGAGTTTGTTGAAACCTTCCGTCGTCAGGGCGTGGATATTATTTCCTCCACCCCTGCCGAGTACGCCGAGTTCCTGCGTCAGGAAGACGAGAAATTGGGCAGCCTGATCAAGCAAGCCAATATCACGCTGGACTAATTGTTTTTGAATGGAGCACTGTAACGTGAGCGATCAGCACGCCTCGCAGGCGACGCGTCCTGCCCCTTTGGATGGTATCCGGGTTCTGGATCTGACACGCATTCTGGCTGGCCCATGGTGCACACAGAACCTGGCCGACCTGGGGGCCAATGTCTACAAGATAGAGCGACCCGAAACCGGCGATGATACCCGCGCCTGGGGCCCGCCCTTTTTGCAGACACCTGAAAAGGAAGATACGGCTGAAGCGGCCTATTACTTGTCGGCCAACCGTAACAAGCAGTCGATCAGCCTGGATATTGCCAGCCAGGAAGGGGCGGATGTGGTGCGTGCCATGGCACGGGAATGCGACATTCTGGTGGAGAACTTCAAGGTGGGTGGTCTGGCTAAATATGGCCTGGACTACGCCAGCTTGAAAGAGATCAACCCTCGCCTGATTTATTGCTCGATTACCGGCTTTGGTCAGACAGGCCCTTATGCCGAGCGTCCGGGTTATGACTTCATGATCCAGGCCATGGGCGGCATGATGAGCCTGACGGGCGAACGTGATGACAAGCCCGGCGGTGGTCCTCAGAAAGCGGGGGTTGCCGTCGCGGACTTGATGACGGGCATGTATGCCACCAGCAGCATTCTGGCCGCCTTGTTTGAACGCTCACGCAGTGGTTTGGGGCAGCATATTGACATTGCCTTGCTGGACTGTCAGGTAGCCATGCTGGCGAATCAGAACATGAACTATCTGGTCAGTGGGCAGGCACCGAAGCGGGCCGGTAATGCACATCAGAATCTGGTGCCCTATCAGGTGTTCCCGACGGCAGATGGCCACATCATTGTGGCTATCGGCAATAACCGTCAGTTCGCGGCTTATTGCGAAGCAATTGGGCACCCGGAAATTGTTGAGGATTCGCGTTTCAACATTAACAGTCAGCGGGTCAAGCACCGGGATGAGCTGGAGCAGATTCTGAGCGCCGCGATGCAACAGCATCCTAGCGCTTACTGGCTGGAAGCACTGGACAAGATCGGTGTGCCAGCTGGACCTATCAATGATCTGCACGGCGTGTTCTCGCACCCGCAGGTTCAGGCCCGGAATATGCGTATCGAGCTGGACCACAGCCAGGCCGGCAAGGTCAGCATGACGGCCAGCCCCATGCGCTTCTCTGACAGTCCGGTGTCCTACCGCATGGCTCCGCCGCAGTTGGGTGAGCATACCGAGCAGGCGCTGGAGAGTTTGCTGGGAGCGGATAACCCGGAGCTGAAGCAGTGGCGTAACCGGAACCAGGCTTGACTAGGGTTAAAAGCCAAAGCCAAAGCCAAAGCCAAACCAGAATTTGAACCAGTGTCAGAGTAGAGGCGCAGGCCTAGTTTAGCGTTTGGACTTGTGGCAGAAGTAGTGTCTGATTGACACCGCCCCTGCTACCTGAAATACCGGTCAGACCCTGGCCTAGGCCTCGTGACTCAGTAGGGGGGAAGCTGCTTCTTACGCTTAAGGCTCAACTGAGCCTGAGCGGGTCCTATCGGTCATAGCTTAATAAATAAAAAGCCCCACTCACTTTGGATTGAATCCAAGTGAGTGGGGCTTTCTTGTATCTACACTAATTGCTGTCGCTGTCGCTGTCGCTGTCGCTGTCGCTGTCGCTGTCGCTGTCGCTGTCGCTGTCGCTGTCGCTGTCGCTGTCGCTACAAGCTTGGACTCTGTATCCCCGGTCTGTTTTCAAACCGGGGAAGGGCAGTCAATTAGCGCTGCTTGTTGCGCGCATCATTAATCGCATTGCGCGTAGCAATCGCTGCAGCTTGTGCCGCATCACGCCAGTCATCGCCTCGGCTGGCGTACAGAATGGCACGCGAAGAGTTGATCATCATGCCGTTACCTTGCGAGTCCATACCAGCAGCAACGGTGGCGACCACATCGCCACCTTGTGCGCCAATGCCGGGCACCAGCAAAGGCATATCGCCAATACGGGCACGTACCTTGCCAATTTCCTCGGGGAAGGTTGCGCCCACCACCAAAGCACATTGGCCGTTTGTATTCCATTTCTCTGCCACCAGGCTGGCTACGTGTAGGTACAGCGGCGTACCGTCGGCCATTTCCATGAATTGCAGGTCCGAGCCACCAGGGTTGGAGGTGCGGCACAGCACGATCACGCCCTTGTCCTTGTGCTCCAGGTACGGCTCTACCGAGTCAAAGCCCATGTAGGGGCTGACGGTGACGGCGTCTGCGCGGTAGCGCTCAAAGGCTTCGCGTGCGTACTGCTCGGCTGTCGAACCCACGTCCCCACGCTTGGCATCCAGAACGATGGGCAGGTGAGGGTAGCGGCTGCGAATGTAGTCGCACAGGTCTTGCAACTGATCCTCGGCACCCTGAGCGGCAAAGTAGGCAATCTGTGGCTTGATGCCACAGGTGTAGTCGGCGGTGACGTCCACAATCGCTTTGCAGAACTCATAAATCGCGCCGGGTTTGCTGGCCAGCTCCAAAGGCAGGCGGGCAGGGTCTGGGTCCAGACCCACCATCAGCATGGATTGGTTGTCCGTCCAGGCACGGTTCAGTTTTTCTATGAATGTCATGGGAATCAGGAAAGTAAACGGCTATACAAAAAGCTGAGCCAGACGGCACCAGCAAAAATAAGGGACAGCAGCACGGCAGCACTGGCCAGATCCTTGGCCCGCCCGATCAAGGGGTGGTGCTCCAGGGTAATCGTGTCGGCCAGGGCCTCCAGGGCCGAGTTCAGCAGCTCCACCACCAGCACAAAAACCAGTGTGCCCAGCAGGACCAGAATCTCCGCCGGGGTTTGCCCCAGCCAGAATGCCAGTGGCGTCAGGATGATAGCCAGCGCCAGTTCCTGGCGAAAGGCAGCCTCATGGCGCAGAGCAGCGGCCAGGCCCTGGCTGGAGTAGCGCAGGGCATTGAACAGGCGACCAACACCGCCTTTGCTTTTGAATGGAGAGTCTGACATGAAGGACGCTGCAGATTGAAGTGCCCTGATTATAGGGGTTTGCTTGGGCGAAAAAAAACCGGATGGAAAAATCCATCCGGTTTTTGTACTAAAAGCGTGGCGATCAGGGCAGAAGTGATCAATTTCCGCCCGGATCGGGGTGCTGATAAGTGGCTTAGAAGCCGCCCATACCACCCATGCCGCCCATGCCACCCATGTCAGGCATGGCTGGAGCAGGTTTGTCTTCCACGATTTCGGTCACGGCCACTTCGGTGGTCAGCAACAGGCTGGCGATCGAAGCTGCGTTTTGCAGGGCAGTGCGAGTCACCTTGGTTGGGTCCAGAACGCCTTGCTCGACCAGGTCACCGTATTCGCCAGTAGCAGCGTTGTAACCATAGGTGCCGGTGCCGCTGGCCACTTGGTTAACAACCACGCTGGCTTCTTCGCCGGCGTTGGAAACGATGGTGCGCAAAGGAGCTTCGATAGCACGCAGGATCAGCTTGATACCGGCGTCTTGGTCGGTGTTGTCGCCTTTCAGTTGGGCAACAGCTGCGCGGGCACGAATCAGAGCAACGCCACCGCCAGGAACGATACCTTCTTCGACGGCTGCGCGAGTAGCGTGCAGGGCGTCTTCAACGCGGGCTTTCTTCTCTTTCATTTCGACTTCGGTGGCAGCACCAACGCGAATCACGGCAACACCGCCAGCCAGCTTGGCCACGCGCTCTTGCAGTTTTTCACGGTCGTAGTCGGAAGTGGACTCGTCGATCTGAACGCGGATTTGTTTCACGCGAGCTTCGATGTCGGTGCCGTTGCCAGCGCCGTCGATGATCGTGGTGTTTTCTTTGGCCACTTCAATGCGCTTGGCCTGACCCAGGTCGTCCAGAGTCGCTTTTTCCAGGGACATACCGGTTTCTTCGGAGATCACGGTACCGCCAGTCAGGATAGCGATGTCTTCCAGCATGGCTTTGCGACGATCGCCAAAGCCAGGAGCTTTAACGGCGGTAGTCTTCAGAATGCCACGGATGTTGTTCACAACCAGAGTAGCCAGGGCTTCGCCTTCCACGTCTTCAGCAACGATCAGCAAAGGACGGCTGGTCTTGGCAACTTGCTCCAGTACGGGCAGCAGGTCACGGATGTTGGAGATTTTCTTGTCGAAAATCAGAACAAACGGATCGTCCAGAACAGCAACTTGCTTGTCAGCGTTGTTGATGAAGTAAGGGGACAGGTAGCCGCGGTCAAACTGCATACCTTCGACCACGTCCAGTTCGTTTTCCAGGGATTTGCCGTCTTCAACGGTAATCACGCCTTCTTTGCCCACTTTGTCCATGGCATTGGCGATGATCTCACCAATGGAGTGGTCGCTGTTGGCGGAAATGGAACCGACCTGAGCAATTTCTTTGCTGGTGGTGCAAGGACGGGACAGTTGACGCAGTTCGTCAACCACAACGCCAACGGCCTTGTCGATACCGCGCTTCAGGTCCATTGGGTTGATGCCAGCGGCAACAAACTTCAGGCCTTCTTCAACGATGGCTTGGGCCAGCACAGTAGCGGTAGTGGTACCGTCACCGGCGTTGTCGGAAGTTTTGGAAGCAACTTCTTTAACCAGTTGAGCACCGATGTTCTCGAACTTGTCTTTCAGTTCGATTTCTTTGGCAACGGACACACCGTCTTTAGTAACGGTAGGAGCGCCGAAAGAGCGGTCCAGAACAACGTTACGGCCTTTGGGGCCCATGGTGGTCTTAACAGCGTTGGCCAGAACGTTGACGCCGCGCACGATGCGGGTACGTGCGTCGTCGCCGAAGTAAACTTGTTTTGCGGTCATGGTTTGAATCCTATTGAATTTTCGTTGGCGGTACTTATTCGATCACGGCGAAGATTTCTTCTTCGCGGATCACCAGCAGCTCTTCGCCGTCGATCTTGACGGCCTGGCCGGAGTATTTGCCAAACAGAACTTTGTCGCCGACCTTCAGATCCAGCGCCAGAACCTTGCCGTCCTCGGTTTTCTTACCGGGGCCAACGGCCAGGATTTCGCCTTGATCGGGCTTTTCAGTCGCGCTCTCGGGGATAACGATACCGGAAGCGGTGGTGCGTTCGTTGTCCAGACGCTTGACGATCACACGATCGTTCAAAGGACGCAGTGCCATGGAGAAACTCCTGTTTAAAGATGACTTTAGTTGTTGGTCCGATTGTGGGGGCGAGGCGTTTTAGCACTCAACCCCTTCGAGTGCTAATTATAGGGACGACTTTTCTAATTTCAAGAGCACCAGGGTCAGGCTGTTACATATTTGTCCTGGGGCGTGAAGTAGGGGGGAGGGAAACGCCGGGTTCTGGTGCGTGTCTGGACTTGGACTCACATTAATAAGGCAAGCTCAGTTAAGCTGGGCGCTTTCGATCATGAGCGGTCGGGCATGATCGAACGCCAGGCTTTCTTTTGCCTAAAGAGATTTCCACGAAAACCAGCGCAATGTCCAACTTCAACCTATTCAATGTCTTTCTCCAACGCTGGGGGGCGCAGGCCGCTGGCAAGCCTTTCAGCACGGCGACCAGCGATCTGATGCCCGTGCGGCTGTCCGGGAAGTTGGAGGGGCAGCCGGCGATGATCAAAATCACACGAGATCTTGATGAGCGCATCGGCGGCCAAGTGCTGCAATGGTGGGCTGGCGATGGCGCGGCGCATGTATATGCGCTGGACCCAGACTCTGGAGCGTTGCTGATGGAGCGTGCAACGGGCTCCAGGGACTTATTGCGCATGGCTTTAGAAGGGGAAGATGATGCAGCGACGACCTGTATCTGCCGTGCCCTTGAGCAATTGCATTCAAACCGACCTTCGGCCCCACCTGACAATTTGCGCCCCCTGAGCGATTTTTTTGAATCGCTGGCACCGATGGCGCAGCAAGAGGGCGGTCTGATGGCTGAATGCGCACTAGTGGCCAATGAACTGCTGCGAGATCAGCGTGATCAGGTCGTTCTGCACGGGGATGCGCACCATAGCAACATTCTTGATTTCGATCAGCGTGGATGGCTGGCAATAGATCCCAAGCGCGTCACTGGTGAGCGCTATTACGACTATGTAAATGTGCTGTGCAACCCTGATCTTAAAACGAGCACCGATCCAGCGCGCTTTGCACGGCAGTTGTCGGTAGTCATCGAGGTTGCAGGGCTGGAGCGTCAACGCTTGCTCAGATGGGTCATGGCGCATGCGGCCTTGTCAGCTGCCTGGTTTCTGGAGGATGGATTGCGCACCGAGGCCAATAAAGAGTTGGCCGTTGCGGCGCTGGCTCGACGGGCCCTAGCTTGAGGGGTTCATCACTATTTCATTACCCGTACTCAAGGCGATCAGCTTGCTCATGGTGTTGAAGTTGCGTGTCGTCGCAACGACCTTGAGCTTTCTCTCGATGAAATTATTGTTGGCTTTCAGGTCTCGATACCGGGTCGCGCACACAATATAGGCGATGTCATCAATGACGCGGACCTGATCCGGTGCGTGCTCCAGGGCGTGGAAGGCATGCAGCAAGACGCTATCTGCTGGGGAGCGCAGCAGGGTGAAATGTAGCTGGCTGGGGCTTTCGTCCTTGAAAGGATTGTTCGCCATCACCCGCATGAAATAAGCCGGTGTTCGGGCAATGACCTGAATATCTCCGCCCAGCTTGTTCTTGATAGTGTGGTGAACCAGTTGCTCCAACTCCGGCTGTTCCAGCTCTGTGGACACAATCACATTGCCGCTTTGTATATAAGTCCGGACCTCTTTCAGACCCGCTGCTTCCAGGGCTGCGCGTAGTGGTGCCATCAATACCTTGTTCTTGCCGGTGGGCATGAGGCCGCGCAATAAAAGAATCTGTGTATTCATGGTGTGTGCTGGCCGTGAAGTTGGGGTGTTGCCGTGCAGGCGGGAGTTTCAGTGCGCCATTTTATGCTGTGTTAAAAAACAGTAGTGAGTTTAGTTTTCAAGGCTCGTCAGTCTGCACTGTGTGAGCATCACGGCTGGTTGGTGCAGATGTGGCGTCGGCGGTTTGGCGGTAATACGGACCCGGGCGCATGACGCTTTCGTGAGGAGCCTCATCAAAAAAACAGGCCGATTTCCCTAGGAATTCGGCCTGTTTCTTGTTGGGCTGATGGCATTTGGATGTGGCGAGTTATTCAGCCTGGTGCAGTAGCCTGCAGATTGCTTAATCCGTCTTTACGTCATTTAAGCCCGTTTGCCCAAACCCGGTGCCGGTGTCGTTGGCAGCAAAGGATCAATCGCACGACACAGAGCCAGCAACTGATCATCTGCACCGATATCGGCCTCAATCAACATCCCTACTGGCAGACCACCCGACAGACCGATAGGCAGTGAGATGCCCGGTGCGCCCAGGTTCGAACCCAGGTCGGTACGCGAGATGTAAGTGTTGAAGGTAGGTACTGCCTTGCCGTTCATCATGGTGGTTTCATCATCGCCAATCGGGCAGGCGGTCAGCGGGCTGGTCGGGAAGATCAAGCCACTGACATTGGACTGGCGCAGCAGGTCTGCATAGGCCTGTTGCATCAGGGGGCGGTCTACATTCAGCGCTTCTTCGTAGGCTTCCTGGCTGATGGTGTAGTCGCCCGTAATGGCGTCGAAAATCTCTTTCACATCGGGGCTGTGAATGCCAGCAATCAACTCGTCCAAGCTAATGTCGTACTTGTTTTCGGCCAGGTACAAAGGCAGGTTCTGCAAGGTTTCATACAGCACAATCGGCATGCCGACGCGGGCATTGATCTTCAGAACCGGAGACAGGTCTACATCGACCAGCGTGACACCGGCTTTTTGCAAATCATCCAGAAACGCCAGGGTCACGTTGGCCACACCGGCATCCATATCCTTCCAGAAGCTGTCACGGGGTACGCCCAGACGTAGTTCCTTCAAGGAAGGAGTGGCAATCACAGTAGGGGCCTTCTGGCAGAGCAGGCTGTCCAGCAAGCTGATGTCAGCCAGACTGCGAGTCATGGGGCCTGCTGTATCGCGGGTAGGGGACAAAGGCACAATGCCCTGGCCCGAATAACGGCCCACTGTAGGACGGAAACCGTACAGGCCGCAAAGCGCGGCAGGTAAACGCACCGAAGCGCCCGTATCCGTGCCCAGGCCAGCTGGAAACTGACGAGCTGCCACAACCGTTGCAGTGCCACCGGAAGAGCCGCCGGGAATACGACTTGGATCATAAGGGTTGCGACTGGGGCCCGTAGTAGCGTTATTGGTCGTAATCCCAAAAGCCAGTTCGTGCATCACGGACTTGGCGGGCAGCACGGCACCGGCCTTGCGCAATTGTGCGACTACATCTGCATCTTTCAGGGGCACGCGACCTTGCAGGGCGCCGGTGCTGGACGTGGTGGGCATGTCCGTGGTGTTCAGGTTGTCTTTCATCACCAAAGGCACACCGTCCAGCGCCAAGGCTTCGCCACGGGCGCGGCGTGCGTCAGACTGATCGGCTTGCTGGTAAAACAGCTCTGAATTCAAATGTGCCAGACCGCCCAAATGGGCCAATTCTTGTGATTGTTTGAGCAGCTCGTCGGCAATCTCACGGGCGCTGAACTGGCTTTTTTCCAGACCTGCCAGTAGTTCGCTGGCGCTAAGTTCGGTAAGTGACATGGGGTCTCCTGGGGAGGCGTGAACGCCCCCGGCTTTTGCTGTGATAGTCCTATCAATCAGCCTCTAACGGGGCTGTCTTGAAAAAAGAGACTGTAAGGGTATCAGCAAGCAGGAGGAATAACTCAGGACGCCTTCCAAACGACCTTGTTGCGGCCAGCATGCTTTGCTTCGTACAAAAGCCGGTCAGCTTGCTCAATGGCCTGGTTGATGTCGCCATTGCTGTTTAGCTGAACCACACCGAAACTGGCCGTCAGCGTATGCGCCGTGGCGGGGATATGCAGATTCATCACACTGCTGCGCAAACGCTCGGCAACCAGCACGGCGGTATGCAAGCTGGTGCTGCGTATCAGCAAGACAAACTCCTCGCCCCCAAAGCGGGCTGCCAAATCGTCCTGGCGAACCGTGCGAGCCAGTAAGGCCCCGAACTCCTTCAAGGCCCGATCGCCCGCCACATGGCCCCAGGTGTCATTGACCATCTTGAAGTGGTCCAGATCGCAGGTCATGACCGCCCAGCCGCTATGTCCATACAGCTCCAGCCGTTTTTTGACCTGCTCGAAAAAAGCACGACGGTTCAACAAACGGGTCAAAGGGTCCCGGCTGCGCTCATGATCCAGCGTCTGCACAATCGACATGGCCGTACTGGTCAAAATAGCCAGCGCGACCCAAATGCTGATGAACATATTGGTCGCCAGCATCAAGAGCCAAAACCCGGAGCGGGTCAGCTCTGGCTGCATCTCGCGAGGGATCAGTGTGGCCAGCGCAAATACACGAACAAAGGCATAAAGCAAGGCTGTCAGGTAAGAGGCCCGCAACAGCGTTGCCAAAGGAATCGTGCGTGACCTGCCGGACAAGATCGACTTGATGGGCAAAGCAACCAACAAGGCCAGGCCCCAGTTCAGAATTTGTAAACGCAGCCAGAGATCATCATCAATCTGGGAAAAATAAAAAAGCAGCCCCAGCGTGACGAGGACGATTATTCCAGCCAATCTGGGATGAGCACGTCCGCCAAAACGTAAAGCGACCCCATGAGACAAAGCCCAGACACCATATAAATACATAGCCGACAAGGGCAGAGTCCAGCGGGCGAGTTGCTCATTGGGCATCAGGCTATGGATCCCCATAGGAATAGCCGTGGAGATATATCCCGAGGCAATCCAGAGCAGGTAACGGTGATCGCGTAGACGGCTCCAGCAGTAAATCATCGCGATGCCCAGCAATGCCGCGCAGGCAGGGACGATCAGAACGAAATACTGGTTGGGAGAGGACACGGTGTGTTCGCGTGCATTAAGAAGAGTTGAAAACTGGCGTTACAACAATTGTAACGATATTGCTGCAGGGCAGACGCTTATCGATTGAGAACAAACAGTTTAATCAGAGAAAAGAAGAAGTTTTGATCTGCTTTATGAGCCGGTTTCCGTTAAGGGAAGGCTGCGCAGAATGAGAAGGACAGACAAGGGGAAGGATTGTTTACCTAAGCTAAACAAAAAATCAGGAATACTTTTCAAAACCACACCGAAAACAGACAGTTGAGACAGCCCACCTCCAACTGTATTTTTCATGGCAGGAAATTGAGCCACGAAAAATACCCCTGAATCCATCATCAATTAGCTCATAGAGCGGCATCACAGTTACGTTTCGCCCTTAAATTGCTCATGATGCCAGCCACTTGGAGCCCTGCCTGGGTGTCGGGGCGATTCAGAGTACTTGTCGCGGTCAGGAGATAGCGTAGGGATGCAAGCGCCCTGTTGTTTGACCGGGGCGCTTGTGGTTCGTCCGGGGGACGAACCACCCCGGGAGTTCAGGGTGCGCCCGTAGCTATCTCCTGACAAGGGCACCGGTGCGCAGCACCGGCAAGTGCTCAGCCCGGACACCCAGGCAGGGCTCCAAGTGGCGTCTTTCTGCCAAGGTGGAGTACTGAACAAACAACATTACGCCAGCAAACGGCAAGGCAACCCAAGCGTTCTATTGGGTTGTTTAATTTCCGAGCTGACATATGACCTTAAAAAGACATATATCTTCTCTTACCTGCGTTTATTTTCAGAGCACCAGAACAGCAAAAAGAAGCGGGGGGAGCGCTCAAACGGCCCCCCCCATCTTCAAAACAGCTCGTCCGCAATTACTGCGCCGTCTCAACCAGCACCAGCTCCGCATCCTCCAGCGCCTGAATTTCCAGCGTCGTTTCATTGCGAATCGCCGCCCCATCACGGGCATTCAACTCCAGACCATTTACCGAAACCCGCCCTGTGGCAGGCACCAGATAAGCCAGATGCTCGGCAGGCAAAGACAGAGTCGTGCTTTGACCTTTCTTCAAGGTCGCTCCCAGCACACGGGCCTGGGCACGAATCGGCAAAGCCTCTGCGTCACCTTCAAAACCACTGGCCAGGGCGACAAACTGCCCCGAACGCCCATCCTTGGGGAAAGGCTTGGCACCCCAGGCTGGCGGTAAACCACGACGCTCTGGCTGAATCCAGATCTGGAAGATCCGTGTCGTCCCGCTTTCCAGGTTGTACTCCGCATGGCGAATACCCGTGCCGGCACTCATCACCTGCACATCACCGGCTTCAGTACGACCCTTATTGCCCAAACTGTCCTGGTGGCTGATCGCCCCTTCACGCACATACGTAATGATCTCCATATCGGCATGATCGTGAGGTGGAAACCCGGTGTTGGACGCAATCGTGTCGTCATTCCAGACACGCAGGGCACCCCAGCTCATGCGAGCGGGATCGTAGTAATTAGCAAAAGAAAAATGGTGCTTGGCGTCCAGCCAGCCGTGGTTGGCGCCGCCCAGTTCATTAAAAGGCCGATGTTCAATCATGATGCGCTCCTTAATATTGGATACTAAAAAGAATTCTAGGCGTCTTGCTGATTGAATAAAATAGAATCAATAGCATAGAATTCATTCCAAAAACGACATGAAAACATTACCGGATCTACAAGCCTGGGCCATCTTTGCCACTGTGGCGGAAACCGGCTCCTTTGCCCAGGCAGCCGAAGTTCTGGGCCTGTCACAACCTACTGTCTCCAAGGCAATCACCCGGCTGGAAAAACAGCTGCATGTGTCCCTGTTCCACCGTACCTCCCGACGCCTGTCCCTGACAGAAACCGGGCAGGCCAGCCTGGAACAGGCCCAAGCCGTTCTGGCTGCCGGACAAAACGCGGAAGCCCTGGCACGCGACCAGAAAGAAAGCCTGCAGGGACGTATCAAGATTGCTGCCCCCATGTCCTTCGGGCTGGAGCATCTGGCCCCTTTGCTGCCCGCCTTCATGGAAAAGCACCCGGCCGTGCTGCTGGATCTGCACTTTAACGACGCTCAGGTCAACATCGTGGAACAAGGTTTCGACATGGCCTTGCGTATCTCGACCATGGATGATTCCAGCCTTCTGGTGCGCCGTCTGTGCAATTTGCGCCTGCGGCTGGTTGCCGCCCCCAATTACCTGGCCAAGTACGGCAGACCCTCACACCCCAGCGACCTGGCTCAGCACATGAGCCTGCGCTACGCCTACGAGCGACGCGGCAGTGTCTGGCGCTTTCAGCAAGGGCAGGAGTATTACTCCCAAACCGTGCCCTGCGCTTTGCAAGTCAACAATGCCCAGGCCCTGATCCCACCCTTGCTTCAGGGCCTGGGGCTTAGCGTGCTGCCTCAATTCCTGCTGGGCGATATGGTCGAGCAAGGCCAGTTGGAAATCGTGTTACCGCAATGGGATTTGCCCAGCCTGACCTTGCATCTGCTGACGCCTCCGGGCCGCTCGCGCTCGGCTCGTGTGCAAGCTTTTATCGATTTTCTGGTCGCGGGATTTGAACAGGCCGCCTGGGCCGATACCGGCCAGTAAGAGACTGCTTACGTTTTGCCGCTAGACTGTCTGGTCCACTCTTGTTTTCTAGGAGATCACTATGGATACACGTCCTCCCTTGCCACCTTTCGATCTGGAGAGTGCCCGCCAGAAAGTGCGTGCCGCCGAGGATGCCTGGAATAGTCGTGACCCGGTCAAGGTTTCGCAGGCATATACCGTGGATACGCGCTGGCGCAATCGCAGCGAGTTTCCGCAGGGGCGAGATCAGGTTCAATCTTTTTTAGAACGCAAATGGCAAAAAGAGCGTGAATACCGCTTGATTAAAGAAATCTGGGCCTGGCATGAAAATAGAATTGCCGTGCGCTTTGCTTATGAATGGCAAGATGAATACGGTCAGTGGTGGCGCAGTTACGGAAATGAAAATTGGGAATTTGACGAGCATGGCTATATGGCGGTGCGCCATGCCAGCATTAATGATGTGGCAATTACAGAATCCGAACGCAAGTTCCGTTGGCCCTTGGGGCGGCGCCCCGATGAGCATCCGGGTTTGAGTGATCTTGGCCTTTAATTAGACCTGGGTGGCTGATCCTGGATACGCTCAGATTGCGGTGGTTCGGGACGAATAAGCCACCACGGAAATAAAAATCCGGTTTGCATTTGGCTAAACCGGATTTTTTTTAATATTTAATCTTTATGCTTCATTCTTCATGGTCTGGAAAGAATAAAGGGCGAAATATTGAAGTTTCCCTGTTCGCAATCAAAGACACACGCTTGGATAAATGGTTTAGTGTTGGGTTAGCCTTCGTTCATCTCCAAGGAGTCTTCTATCATGAATCACCCTGCTGGCCCGGATACGGCCGCCGTGGATCGCACTGGGCCTTCCAGTCATTATTCCCGATTGATCGAGCAAGCTCGCAAAGAGCACAGTCGAATTTGTGTGGTGGCTCATCCCTGCGATGATGTGTCCCTTGGAGCCGCCTTGCAGGCACGGGCCCAAGGCCTGTTCGAGATCGTGCTGGTTGGCCCGCAGGCCCGTTTGCATTCCGTAGCGGCAGAGCATGGTTTAAGCCTGGAAGGGGTCACCTTGATTGATACCCCCCACAGCCATGCCTCGGCAGAGCGAGCCGTAGAGGAAGTGCTGGCCGGCCGTGCCCAGTTGCTGATGAAAGGCAGCCTGCATACGGATGAACTGATTCAGGCCGTGCTGTGCACCCAGGGCAAAGGTTTGCGGACTGGTCGCCGTTTGAGCCATGTTTTCATCATGGATGTGCCCAGCTATCCGGAGCCCTTGTTTGTGACGGACGGCGCCATCAATATTTTCCCCGATCTGAGCACCAAGGCGGATATTGTGCAAAACGCCATTGATCTGCACCACGGGCTGGGCTTGGGCAAACCGTTGGTCGCCATCCTGTCTGCGGTCGAGCAAGTGACCGAAAAAATCCCGACCACGCTGGAAGCGGCTGCCTTGTGCAAGATGGCTGATCGCGGCCAGATTACGGGCGGTGTGCTTGACGGCCCCTTGGCGCTGGATAACGCTATCAGCCCCGAGGCGGCGCGCATCAAAGGAATTGTGTCGCCCGTTGCGGGCAAGGCGCAGATTCTGGTGGCCCCTGATCTGGAGGCCGGCAATATGCTGGCCAAAAATCTGACCTTCCTGTCCGGCGCCCAGGCTGCCGGTATCGTGATGGGGGCTCGTGTGCCTATCATTCTGACCAGCCGAGCCGATAGCGCCCAGACCCGCATGGCCTCTTGCGCCGTTGCCAGCCTTTACGCGGGCTATCTGGAACGTAAAGTTGCTGTGGAGGCTGCGCACTAATGAGCGAGCAGATTCTGGTCATTAACGCAGGCAGCTCCAGCCTGAAGTTTCATATGTACAAGGTCCAGCCGGGTGACCATCTGGATTTTGAGTTTGGCGGTCAGGTTTCGGGCATTGGCAGTAGCCAGCCAGCCTTCAAAGTTAAAGATGCCCAGGGCCAATCCATGGTCAAGCAGGATCTGGATGGCGAGCAGGCCAGGGACCTGCATACAGCGCAGGCTTTGGTGGCGCGCTGGCTGCTGGAGCATGTGGATGGTCGGCCTATTGCCGTTGGCCACCGTATTGTGCACGGGGGCGCCCGCTACGACAGCAGCGTACCCTTGACCCCGCAGGTGCTGGAGTATCTGGACAGCCTGTCACCCTTGGCACCACTGCATCAGCAGAACAATCTGGCTCCTGTTCGCGTGATCTTCGAGCACTACCCGGAAATCTTCCAGGTAGCGTGTCTGGATACGGCCTTCCATCAAGGACATGCCCCGCATTTGCAGCATTTTGCATTGCCTGGTCGGTTCTTTGAACAGGGCGTGCGCCGCTACGGTTTCCACGGCCTGTCCTATCACTATATTTCCCAGCACCTGCGTCGCGAAATTCCCGAACTGGCTGACGGGCGCGTCGTCGTTGCCCATCTGGGTTCCGGAGCATCGGCTTGCGCCTTGAAAGAAGGCCGCAGCGTTCACACCACTATGGGCTTTACGGCGCTGGACGGCTTGCCTATGGGGACTCGTCCGGGGCGTCTGGATGCCGGTGTCGTGCTGTGGATGCTGGAGCAGGGCATGGAGCACGACGAGATCCAGTCCGTGCTCTACACCCAATCCGGCCTGAAAGGCTTGTCCGGCGATCAAGCGGATATGCGTGCGCTGGAAGCTTCCGATGATCCTCGTGCCAAGCTGGCGGTGCAGTACTTCTGCTATCACACGGCAGAGAATCTGGCGGGTTTGTGCGTTGCCTTGAAGGGGCTGGACGCCTTGGTCTTCACGGCGGGGATTGGCGAGCACAGCCCGTCTATTCGGGCAGGCATCGCCAAGCACCTGGAGTGGATGGGGGTGGAGATTGATCCGGCTCGTAATCAGGCAGGGGAAACCGTGATTTCTACCGACAGCAGTGCCGTGCGTGTATTGGTGATTCCAACCAACGAGGAACTGATCATTGCTGAACAGTCCCTCGCCTTGGTGCGTGCCAAACAGTAGGCCCGCTACACGTTTTTAGGCGGTTTTTTGAACCAGACCGGCAGCCACGGTCTGGTTCGTGCTGGGGTCGATCAAGATAAAGGAGCCCGTGCTGGAGTGATCCTGATAATCGTCCAGCACCAGCGGGTCACGGCTGACCAGACTGACACGACCAATATCATTCAGGGATAAGCTGCCAGTGGCTTGCTGCTCTTGCAGGCTATGTACATCGCGCAAGGCATGAACGGCTTGCACCTTGGCTTGGGTCAGGCGTGTGCCTTGTTTTAACCAGTAAGAGCGGGTGGTGTTCAAGGCCTGCTCGTCCAGCCAGCACAGCTGCGCATCAAAGTGTTTGCTGGTGCTTACTTCTTCATGGGCCAGTGTCAGCAAATCGCCCCGTGAAATGTCCAGTTCACGATCTAGCACTACAGTCACGGCGTCCCCGTCGCTGACAGAAGTTTGTTCTGTGCCCGCGCGAAACAGCTGTGTGATCACCGCCGTTTTTCCGCTAGGCCATACCTGAACGCTATCGCCCACCTGGATGCGGCCGCCACTGAGCTGACCGGCGTAGCCACGGAAGCCATCAGCACGGCTGCCGCCATGACGCGCCACCCATTGCACAAACAAACGGGCAGGGCGCTGAATGTTCTCGCGCAGATCCAGCGATTCCAGCAAAGGCAGCAGTGGCAAACCTTGATACCAAGGCGTATGTGGCGAAGCCTGGGTGATGTTCTCGCCCTTCAGGGCCGAGAGCGGAATGATATGAAAGTGTTCAATCCCCAACTGGGTAGCCAGTTGGCGATAGGCTTCATGGATGCGGTCGAACACGGCTTGGTCCCAATCGACCAGGTCCATCTTGTTCACCGCCACCACGATATGACGCAGGCCCAGCAGCTTGGCAACGGTGCTGTGGCGCTTGGTCTGGGTCAGCAGTTCACCGTCCTTGGCGCGGTGCGCATCAATCAGAATGATGGCGGCCTGGGCGGTGGAGGCGCCCGTAATCATGTTGCGGGTGTACTGCTCGTGACCGGGGGTATCGGCCACGATGAATTTGCGTTTGGGGGTCGCGAAGTAGCGATAGGCCACGTCAATCGTGATGCCTTGTTCGCGCTCGGCTTCCAGGCCGTCGGTCAGCAGGGCCAGATCGGGTTCGGCGTCCTCTCCACGCTTGTATTTGGAGCGCTGGATGGCCGCAATCTGGTCGGCAAACACGCCCTGGCTGTCTACCAGCAAGCGGCCAATCAAGGTGGATTTTCCGTCGTCCACGGAGCCAGCGGTAATCAGACGCAGCACGCCTTGATCGGCAGCCTGCAGCCAGGCGTCATTGACTGTGTTCATTAGAAATATCCTTGTTTCTTGCGGTGTTCCATGGAGGCTTCGGACGTCTGGTCATCCATGCGGGTCGCACCACGCTCGGTAATGGTGGCCAAGGCGGTCTCAGCAATAATGTCTTGCACGGACGCGGCAGTAGAGAGCACCGGGCAGGTGCAGGAAATATCGCCTACGGTGCGGAAACGCACATCGCGCCATTCGGAGGTTTCCCCATCCAGCAACGGAGTCAATGGCGTGATGGGTACGATCAGCCCCTGACGCTCCACCACTTCGCGCGAGTGGGTGTAGTAGATGGATGGCAGATCAATGGCCTCACGCTGGATGTATTGCCACACGTCCAGCTCGGTCCAGTTGGAAATCGGGAAGACGCGCAGGTTCTCGCCCTTGTGAATACGGGTATTGAACAAGTGCCACAGCTCGGGGCGTTGCGCTTTGGGGTCCCATTGGCCGAATTCGTCGCGAAAAGACACGATACGTTCTTTGGCGCGGGCTTTTTCCTCGTCACGGCGGGCGCCACCGAAACAGGCATCAAAGCCAAACTCGGCAATCGCTTCCAGCAAGGTGACGGCTTGGGCCCCGTTGCGGCTGGCGGTTTCATTGCGCAGCACCACGGTGCCGCGCGCGATGGAATCCTCCACGCTGCGCACAATCAGTTCGGCGTTCAGCTCGGCGGCGCGGCGATCCCGAAATTCGATCACTTCCGGGTAATTGTGGCCGGTGTCCACATGCATCAAGGGAAACGGCAGCGGGCCGGGCGCAAAGGCTTTCTGGGCCAATTGCAGCAGCACAGCGGAGTCCTTGCCGCCGGAGAACAGCAGCACGGGTTTTTCAGCTTCAGCCGCGATTTCACGCAGAATAAAAATGGCCTCGGCTTCCAGCCAGTCCAGATGAGTACGGGTAGAGAGTGGTTCGCCCATGGGGTTCCTTCAGGTGTTGACACTGCTATTCAGATTGCTGGCATGCAGGCCGCATTCCAGGCTGTCGCGCTGTTCCCACCACCAGCGCCCGGCGCGCACGTCCTCACCGGGGCGAATGGCGCGCGTACAGGGCTCGCAACCTATGGAGGGGTAGCCCTGGTCGTGCAGCGGGTTGTAGGGGATGCTCAAGCCACGGATCACGGCCCAGACATCGTCCTGCGTCCATTCGATCAAGGGATTGAATTTCTGCAGCCCAAAGACGCTGTCGTATTCCTTGCTGGACAGTTCGGTGCGGCTGGCTGTTTGTTCGCGGCGCTGACCGGTAATCCAGGCTGATCGGCCTTGCAAGGCACGACGCAGTGGCTCTACCTTACGGATCGCGCAGCATTCTTTGCGCAGCTCCACACTTTCGTAAAAAGCGTGTGTGCCATGAGTGCTGACGTGTTCCTGCACCCGGTCCGGATCCGGGTGAAAAAACAGGATGGGGCGTTCGTAGTGCTGCTGGATGTCCCGCCCCAGCTGCAAGGTCTCTTCGTGCAGACGACCAGTATCCAGGGTGACGGTTTGCAACTCGGGGGTGTAGATTGACATGGCATGAAACAGCACCATGTCTTCCGCAGCCAGAGAACTGGCCAGAACGGCATCCGTGTGTTCGCGCGCGATGTATTGCAGATCGTCGCGCAGCTGTTTCCACAGCATCAGTGGCCGGGCGCTCAGGGCAAGCGCGGCAGGGGCTTGGGCGGGCATGATCAGATGTCCTTGCGGCAATACCAGTACCGGCCCTGCTCAAAACGGAGTCACGTGGGCCGCGCTATCGCCTTTACATGGTTCATGAAGTGATGAGCCAGTGTGCTTGCGCGAGCCCTCGCTGGGAACGAAGTATTAGTTAGGTGAATATGCCCTTGCTGTATTTAGCCGCCTTGTCATTGTGTTTTCAGGCGCGTCGGCTGGCGGCAATAATGGCGATGATGACGATGCAGGACAGCCAGGTCAGCAGGTCCACTTGCTCGCTTAACCATACCGCCGAGATCAGCACGGTCAGGAAGGGTTGGGCCAGTTGTACCTGACCAATACGGGCCACACCACCCATGGCCATGGCCTTGTACCAGGGGAAGAAACCCAGCAAGGAAGAGAACAGGGCCAGGTAGAGCAGAGCCATGACAGATTGGGAAGAGGGCATTTCTGTCATGGGAAAAGTCAGCCACAAGGTGGCAGGAATGGTCAGCGGCAAGCTGGCTGCCAGGCACCAGCAGATGGTGCGCCAGCCACCCAGGGTACGGGCAACACGCCCCCCTTCGGCATAGCCTACGCCAGACATGAATACCGCCAGAGCCAACCAGATATCGCCGGTTTGCAGGGCGCCCTCACCAATATAAAAAGCGTAGAGCAGCACCAGGATGGCACCCAGCAGGCTCAGCATCCAGAAGCGACGGCTCAAGGGTTCACCGCTACGGGCGGAGGCAACAATGGCGGTTGCCAAAGGAATCAGCCCGCTTAATACGGCCCCGTGCGAGGAAGGCACGGTCTGCATGGCAATCGAGGAAAACACGGGCCAGCCTACGATTACACCCGTACAGGACAGGGCGATGCCGCGCCATTCCGACGCCGTGGGGCGACGGCTGCGGGTCGCCAGCAAGATGATGGCCGCAAACACCCCCGCGATACTGGCTCGTGCCATTCCGACCAGCCAAGGGTCAAAGCTTTGCACCGCCAGCCGTGTCATGGGCAAGGTGAAGGCAAAGACGGTAACCCCGATAAAAGCGTAGAGATAGATCAGCAATGCTGGGGCGGTACTGGGCATGGGAAGACTGGTGCTGCGGCTCATGAAAATCACCACGGATAAGAAATAGGTTTATCACAGCTTTGAGCTTAAAATAAATAAACAATACAGTTGCGATACAGTTCATCAATCAGTCGGTCAAGCTGTACTGGTCAAACTTCCGCTACAGTCGGTTTTCTCGCTTGGAGCTCAGCATCATGGAATGGTTGGATTGGCAGCCCGTGCGCGGTTCGGACGTGACACTTAGCGATCAACTGGTCGCCTGGGTGCAGCAGGCCCTGCATTTGCGGTATCGGGGCGGCAGTCGCTTACCCTCTGTGCGCCGGTTGGCGCAGTCTGCCGGGGTCAGTACGCATACTGTTGTGGCCGCGTACGACAAGTTGATGGCCTTGGGCTTGGTGGAGTCCCGGCCCGGTTCCGGTTTCTTTGTGCGGGTGCGCAGCCCTCGACGCCTGCGTTCCGAATCCCTGCATGTAGAAAAGAATGAGCCGCGCAAAATAGATGTGAACTGGATGTTGAACAGTTTCATGGGGCATAGCGACAGCGCGGGCATTCCCAGTCAGTGGCTGGATAACGAGATGATTCTGGCGGCCTTGCGGCAGGTCAGCCGTAGCGCCGGCTCCAACTTGCTGGGCTATGGGCATTCGCATGGCTACAGGCCCTTGCGTCAGCACATTGCGGGACAGCTGGAAGATAGCGGCATACAGGCAGATCCTGATACGCAGCTTTTATTGTGCAGTGGTGTTACGCAGGCGCTGGATTTGCTTCTGCGCCATTGGCTACGGCCTGGTGATGCGGTTATTGTGGAAGATCCGGCCTGGTATCTCTTGTTTGCTCGCCTGGCGGTGGTGGATGTGCGAGTGCTGAGTGTGCCACGCCGCGCAGATGGCCCGGACCTGGCGGTACTGGAACAACTGGCGCGCGAGCATCGTCCACGTCTGGTCATTTTGAATACCGTGGTGCATAACCCCACCGGCTTTAGCTTGAGTCCGGCGGTGGCGCACAGCATTCTGACTTTGGCCCAGACCTGGGACTTCCACATTATTGAAGACGATACCTATAGCGAGCTGCACGCCAATCCTGCCTGCCGTCTAGCGCAATTGGATCAGTTGAATCGGGTGACATTGGTGGGGGGCTATTCCAAAGTCATGGCAGCTGGTTTGCGGGTGGCCTATATGGCAGCAGCTCCCGAACTACTGCAGTCTTTGGTGAATCTGAAAATGCTGGCAGGGCTGACGTCACCGGAGCTGGGTGAGCGGGTCATTCACCGGGTGCTGGTAGATGGACCCTATCGCAAACACCTGGAGCGGTTGCGCCGTCACGCCAACGCCGACAGGCATAAAACCCTGGAGCAATTGGCGCATGTAGGCCTGGCGCCGGACGCACCACCCCAGGCGGGCATGTTTGTCTGGGTGGATACGGGTGTGGATACGGAAAGTCTGGTGCGCGCTTTGGGGCGACCAGGGCATTTATTGGTGCCGGGGGCCTTGTTTTCCCCGCAACAGCAACCATCTACATATATGCGTATTAATGTTTCTTTAGGCGACGATGCGCAGTTTTGGCAGGATTTTTCCCGTTGTTTGTTCAACGCCAAGCAGTCCTCCAGCCCCGTGCCCAGCGAAGTAGCCTTATAGCTTGAACGCTGATAGTTGCACTGTCATCTAGCTCTGTTAGCATAAGTTTGTGCGACGCATAGAAAGAAGTTTTTATGCGACGCGCGATAGCTAATAGCAATGAACGTTATTGCATTAATCAATTTTACTAATCGGCAGTGGCTTCCTATAATGGCTTTACTGTCAATGATTAATCACTCACCGGAGCAAATATGTCTTTGATCAACACCGTCATCAAACCTTTTAAAGCACAAGCTTTTCACAACGGCAAATTTATCGAAGTCAGCAACGAAACCGTTGCCGGTAAGTGGGCTGTTTTCGTTTTCTACCCAGCCGACTTCACGTTTGTTTGCCCAACCGAACTGGAAGACCTGGCTGACCACTATGCCGAATTCCAGAAAATGGGCGTAGAAATTTACTCGGTGTCCACCGACACTCACTTTGCTCACAAAGCATGGCACGACACTTCGGAAGCCATCAGCAAAGTTAACTACCCAATGATCGGTGACCCAACTCATCAGCTGTCGCGCAACTTTGACGTGCTGATCGAAGAGGAAGGTATCGCTCTGCGCGGTACGTTCGTGGTGAACCCAGAAGGCGAAATCAAGGTCCTGGAAATCCACGACAACGGTATCGGCCGTGTGGCTTCCGAACTGCTGCGCAAAGTTAAAGCCGCTCAGTACATCGCCGCTCACCCCGGTGAAGTTTGCCCAGCTAAATGGGAAGAAGGCGCCAAGACGCTGACTCCTTCCCTGGATCTGGTTGGCAAGATCTAAGACCTTTTAAACACGGGTCTTTAGCGGTGGTCGGCGCGCTGCGCCGCCACCCCGGTGCCTGACCGGTTCAGGCACCTCAAGTTGTTTCGTTCAGTACAGGATAAAGGGCGTTTCACATGTTAGATGCAAACATCAAAACTCAATTGAAGGCATACCTCGAGAAGATCACGCAACCGATCGAGATCGTTGCGACGCTGGATACTGGCGCCAAGTCCGTCGAGCTGCGCGAACTGTTGCAAGAAATTGATGGTCTGTCCGACAAGACCAGCTATCGCGAAGATGCGGATGCGCAAGAGCGCAAGCCTTCCTTCCAAATTAACCGTCCCGGTACCGACATTAGCGTGAGCTTTGCGGGTATCCCGATGGGACACGAATTTACCTCTTTGATCCTGGCCCTGCTGCAAGTGGGTGGCCACGAGATCAAACTGGATGCCGCTGTGATTGAGCAGATCCGTAATCTGCCCGGCGACTTTGTTTTTGAAACGTATTTCTCGCTGTCGTGCCAGAACTGTCCTGACGTGGTGCAGGCCTTGAACGCCATGTCCGTGATCAACCCACGTATCAAGCACGTGGCGATTGACGGTGCCCTGTTCCAGGACGAGGTTCAGCAGCGCAACATCATGTCGGTTCCGGCCGTGTTCTTGAATGGCGAAATGTTCCATCAAGGCCGTGCCAGTGCTGAAGAGTTGCTGGCCAAACTGGATACGGGCGATAACTCGGCTCGTGCCGAAGCCTTGAACGCCAAGGACGAGTTTGATGTGCTGATTGTGGGTGGTGGTCCTGCAGGTGCTGCCGCTGCTGTGTACGCCGCTCGCAAGGGTATTCGTACGGGTGTATTGGCCGAGCGTTTTGGTGGTCAGGTTCTGGACACCATGTCGATCGAGAACTACATCTCGGTGGTCGAGACTAATGGTCCTGCGTTTGCAACGGCGCTGGAGCAGCACGTCAAAGCCTACGATGTGGACATCATGAATCTGCATCGTGCCCAAGGCATTCGCCGTGAAGGCAAGCAGGTCATTGTGGATGTGGATGGCGGTGCTCAGCTCAAGGCCAAGTCCGTGATTCTGGCTACTGGTGCCCGCTGGCGCGAACTGAATGTGCCTGGTGAGCAGGATTACCGTAACCGTGGTGTGGCGTACTGCCCGCACTGTGATGGTCCTTTGTTCAAGGGCAAGGATGTGGCGGTGGTTGGCGGTGGTAACTCCGGCGTTGAGGCGGCAATTGACCTGGCTGGTTTGGTCAAGCACGTTACCTTGATCGAGTTCGGTGATGCCTTGCGTGCTGACCAGGTCTTGCAGACCAAGCTGCGCAGCTTGCCTAATGTGACGATCATCATGCAGGCTCAGACCACTGAAGTTCTGGGTGATGGCACCAAGGTAGTGGGTCTGAATTACCTGGACCGTGCTACTCAGGAAGCCAAGAGCCTGAAGCTGGATGGTGTGTTCGTTCAGATTGGTCTGGTGCCCAACACGGAATGGTTGAAGGGCAGCGATGTGGGGCTGTCGCGTCATGGCGAGATCGAGGTTGATGCTCGTGGTGCGACTTCGCTGGCTGGTGTGTTTGCAGCGGGTGACGTAACGACCGTTCCTTTCAAACAGATCATTATTGCTGCAGGTGAAGGTGCCAAAGCTGCTTTGAGCGCATTTGATTACCTGATCCGTAGTTCGGCTGAAGTTGAAGAGCCGGTTGCAGAGAAAGTGACTGCTTAATTATTTCTGATTGTTGGACCTGGCTGTTCAAGAGGGCCACCCTGTTTGGGGTGGCTCTTTTTTTTGTCTGAGGGTGGGGTGACAAGTAGTTGTTGTGTATCGGGAGTGCTTCAGCATTGATTGGGTGCTTTGAGAAAAGTCGTCTCAGGAAAGACGCCGCTCAAGCCGTCTGCCCCTGCCTCGGGGCTTGACTACTTGCCGGTGCTGCGCACCGGTACCCTTGTCTGTTCTGGAATCCGGGCGCCCTGTGAACTCCCGGGGTACTTGGTCCCCCGGACCAAGTACAAGCGTCCCGCTCGAACAACACAGGGCTTGCATCCCGGATTCCAGAACAGCCCGCGGCAAGCAGTCTGAATCGCCCCGAGGCAGGGGCAGACGGCTTGAGCGGCTCGATGCATGAGATGGCGCGATTTTTCAGTCGTTTCATGTACGAGAAATTGGCAGGGATGTGGAACAAAAGAGGTGTTTGATTTCCTACGTTCCATGTGGAGACAACTGGCGGTTTGTGATGTGTTCTGAGCAGATGGTCATGAGCCTGCCAACTAGCTGTTGATGGACGCTAAATTGGCGGGGTTTCTTGTTTTCTGTTGGTCTACCTTCCTTCCTGTCTGCTTGCCTATTTGGCTGTCTGTCCATTTATTTCTTCGTGTTTACTTGTCAGTCGATCTGCTTGTCTGGCAACTAAGCACCTACCCGCCCACATGTTTTTTGATGCAGTGGCCAATCATGATCATCTTGCTCTAATTTGAATGTGCTGATGCTGATTTGTGATTCAGCTCTACATGTAAATACTTCCTCACTGCATGCACCGTCTCAGGCTTAGAAGTTGGCTTGATGCTTGCTGACGCTATAAACCACTGCTGCGGCCTGCGGGGGCGCGGGGCGATTCAGACTACTTGCCGCGGTCAGAAAGACAGGACGGGATGCAAGCATTCTGCTGTTTGAGCGCGACGCTTATAGCTCGTCCGGGGGACGAGCTATCGCGCGAGTTTAGAATGCGCCCGTCCTGTCTTTCTGACAAGGGTACCGACGCGCAGCGTCGGCAAGTGGTCAAGCCCGGCGCCCCTGCAGGCCGCAGCAGTGGTGCTTTACAGAGATTGCCTATGCATTAATCCAGGCTCTTCCAAACCGAAGCGACGTCACATAAGAAAGACATGCTCCTGCATGTACATAGCAATTCAATGCGATTGGGCCGGCCTTGGCCTAGTGTCGAGTACACGATGAGTATTCAAGGGCTAATAAATAGTCCTGCTATAAATCCCCTTCAAGCTCAGGCCAGTTCCCGCCCAATACATCCGCACAGACCTGTAGCCATGCTCTGGCCGCCTGCGACAGATACCGCCCATTCCACAGTAGCGCCACTTCCCAGTTCAATGCCGGTTCCACTACTTCTTTGGCAACCCAGTCCCCCGGTTCCAGCCGAGAAAGAAACGGCTGGGGCAACAAAGCGACTCCCATTCCCGCCTGTGCCATGGAAGCCACCCAATCCCATTGATTGCTCTGGGCAGCAATATTCGCCCGCAAGCCCGCATGGGCGAAAGCACGCCGCAACATACGGGTCAGGGCATAGTCTTCGCCCAGGAAAATCAAAGGATGCTTTTCCAACTCCCGTAGCTTGATCTTCTTTTGCGCACCGGCCAGCGTATCTTTATGGCCAATCGCCCAAACCGCATGCTTGGCCACGGGGGTAGCCGATACATTCAGCTCCGGCCCCAAAGGCAGAATACTCAGCCCCATTTCAACCGTGCCCGCCGCAACCATGCGCTCAATCCCCATGCCGGTTTCTTCATGCAGAATCAACTCGATCTGCGGATGCCGGTTTTTGAAAGTCTTGAGCACTTCCGTAAACAGCACATTAATCATGGGCGGAATACCCAGATCCAGGCGGCCGCGTTGCAAGGCCTGAACTTCGTGAACCTCTCGCAGCAAGCCCTGCATGCTCTGCAGAACTTCCTGCCCCCGCTCCAGCACCACCTTGCCACAATCAGTCAGCTGTAATTGACGGTGATCACGAATCAGCAGGGGCTCGCCCAGCTCATCTTCCAGCTGCTTCACCATCTTGCTGATGGTCGATTGCGTCACGTTCAGGCTCTGCGCAGCTTGCGTAAAGCTTTGATGTTTAACGGTTTCAATGAAGTATCGCAAGGATCGGATGTCCATGATTGGCAGGCCTTTTATCTATGACTTCTACGACTTCTTGGGAGTTATTTTATTCATTATGGCGATGCTATGCTGGCTTTGTTCAAAAAACATAAACGCCTGTTGTCAGGGCGATTTCGGCTTTTTATCTCCGGCTTGTACAGCCCCTATTTTTAAAGCGTGATGTCGTTCTGTTGCGTGAAGATTTCGCCTGGCGCTTTCGGCCCTGGCTCCTTCCGAAAGCAACAACAGGTAGATCAATGACACAGAGACAGGAGCACACGATGTTCAAGGATCGCATTCGTTCCCCCGAATTGGAAGGCAAAGTCATGACCGCTCAGGAGGCAGTCGCCTTCTTCAAAGACGGGATGAATGTCGGCATGAGCGGTTTCACCCGCGCTGGGGACTGTAAGGTCATGCCTCGTGCCTTGGCCGAGCGCGCCCAGACCGAGCAATTAAAACTGAATGTGGTTACCGGCGCTTCGCTGGGTAATGATAGCGACGGCATGATGGCCGAGGCCGGTGTTCTGGCTCGCCGCTCGCCGTTTCAAGTGGACTCGGTGCTACGCCGTCATATCAATGAAGGCAAGGTCCTGTTTACCGATCAGCACTTGTCCCTGACTGTAGAGCACATGCGCTCGGGTAACCTGCCTGCCATCGACATCGCTGTCATTGAAGCGGTTGCCATTACAGAAACCGGTGCAATTGTGCCGACGACGTCGGTGGGCAACTCGGCCAGCTTTGCCCAGCAAGCCAAGCAAATCATTGTTGAGCTGAACCTGAGCATGCCAGTGGAAATGGAAGGCTTGCACGATATCTATGTGCCCGAGGCTCGCCCCAACCGTCAGCCTATTGAACTGACGGATGTGGACCAGCGTATTGGTACCACCGCCATTCAGGTGGATCCTTCCCGCATCGTGGGTATTGTGGTGACCGACGCTTTGGACAGCCCCTCCAGCGTGCTGCCACCTGATGAAGAAACCCAGGCAATTGCCGGTCACATTATTGAATTCCTGAAAGGCGAAGTAGACGCTGGCCGTATGAGCCATTCCTTGCTGCCCTTGCAGGTGGGAATCGGTACGATTGCCAATGCCGTCACTTACGGCCTGCTGGATTCTCCCTTCACCGACCTGAAGATGTACTCGGAAGTCTTGCAGGACAGCGCGATTGCCATGCTGGACTCCGGCCAGCTGAGCTTTGCCTCGGCTTCGTCCTTGACGCTGTCTGCTCCCAAGATGGCGCAGTTCCTGGAAGGCCTGGAAAACTACCGCGACAAGCTGGTGCTGCGTCCACAGGAAATTAGCAATCACCCTGAGCTGGTGCGTCGTCTGGGCATTATTGCGATCAACACCGCCCTGGAATTTGATATCTACGGCAACGTGAACTCCACGCACGTCTGTGGCACCCACATGATGAATGGCATTGGCGGTTCCGGCGACTTCGCCCGTAATGCGCACCTGTCCATTTTTGTCAGCAAGTCCGTTGCCAAGGACGGCGCCATCTCGAGTGTGGTGCCTATGGTGTCGCACGTAGACCACTGCGAGCATGATGTGGCCGTGCTGGTCTCCGAATGGGGCCTGGCTGATTTGCGCGGTTTGGCTCCTCGTGAACGGGCTCGCGTCATCATCGAAAAATGTGCTCACCCCGACTATCGTCCTGCCTTGCTGGACTATCTTGAGCGCGCCAGCCAACGTGGTGGCCACACGCCCCACATCCTGGAAGAGGCCTTGTCCTGGCACGTTCGTTTCCAGCAAGAAGGCACCATGAAACAGGAGCAGTTCCAGACCCAGGAACTAGCGACTGCGTAGTCCATCAGGTCCGGTAATGCGTAGCCGAGTCAGTCCGGCAGCGTAGACCTTACAAATTGACCTGATCGCCCCTGGCATTCCACCCGTGCCAGGGGCATTTTTTTAGCGCTAAAATTGCGGATTCTGCTGCGTTTAGCGAGGCCGGCGTGTTCGAACAAATCGGTATTGTCAATTTCTGGGCCTTTGTGGTGGGTACGGTGTTTATCGTGCTTTTGCCCGGACCCAATTCTTTATACGTCCTGGCCAGTGGCGCCGGACATGGCGTGCGCGAAGGCTATAAAGCAGCCTTGGGCGTGGTCGTGGGCGACGGCATTTTGATGACGCTGACGGCCCTGGGCGCTGCCTCGCTGCTCAAGACGCTGCCCATGTTGTATATGGGCATACGCTGGCTGGGTGCGGCCTATTTGCTGTATTTGGGTGTGCGGCTGTTACAGTCGGCCTTCAGGCAAGGTGGCCCGGTTCAGTCTGTGGACACGCGCTTGCGTCACGAGACCCGCTTTCGCAAGGCCTTGCTCCTGAGTTTGTTGAACCCCAAGGCCAT
This sequence comes from Alcaligenes sp. YSL9, assembly GCF_030515105.1. NCBI lineage: Bacteria > Pseudomonadati > Pseudomonadota > Betaproteobacteria > Burkholderiales > Alcaligenaceae > Alcaligenes > Alcaligenes sp. YSL9. The sequence continues at coordinate 819,195 of NZ_JALXJU010000003.1, forward strand.
CTTGTTCTTCCTGTCCTTCTTCGTGCAATTTGTGGACCCGTCCAAAGGTCACACGGGCCTGGCCTTTATGTTGCTGGGCCTGGTGGTGGAACTGATCAGCATTTGTTATTTGTCTTTGCTGATTTTTGGCGGAGATCGCCTGGCAGGAATTTTCCGACGCCATCAGCGTCTGTCCCGGATGGGCAATGGCTCGGTGGGGCTGCTGTTCATGGGCTTTGCCGCCCGTATGATCAGCGACTAAGCCAGTTGCTTCAGAGCGCAGCAGTTCTGACAGCACTTATTTATCAGTTTTAAGGAAAACACCATGAGTAGCAAAATCCGTGTCGGTATTGCAGGTTACGGCAATTTAGGGCGAGGCGTAGAGCTGGCCCTGGCACAAAACCCGGACATGGAGCTGGTCAGCGTTTTTACTCGTCGTGACCCTGCTTCCCTGCGTCTGCAAAGTGCAGGCGTGCCCGTGCGCGCCCTGGACCAGATCGAACAGTATCGCAATGATATTGACGTGCTGATTCTCTGTGGTGGCTCTAAAAATGACTTGCCCGAACAAGGCCCGGCCTTGGCCCGCTGGTTCACAACTGTAGACAGCTTTGATACCCACGCCCGTATCCCTGAGTACTACGAAGCCGTGGATGCCGCCGCCAAAGGCGCAGGCACGACCGCCTTGATCGCGGTGGGTTGGGATCCAGGCCTGTTCTCGCTGAATCGCTTGTATGGCGAGTGTGTCTTGCCTGTTGGCCAGACGTACACCTTCTGGGGCAAGGGCTTGAGTCAAGGTCACTCCGATGCCATCCGCCGTGTGGCCGGTGTAGCCGGTGGTGTGCAATACACCTTGCCTATCGAAGCAGCGGTACAGCGTGTGCGCAACGGGGAGCAGCCCGAGCTGAGCACACGTGAAAAACACAAGCGTCAGTGCTTTGTGGTCCTGGAAGAGGGCGCCAGCGCCGACGCCGTACGTGAAGCCATTGTGACCATGCCCGATTACTTCGCGGACTACGACACGGAAGTCAACTTCATTGACGCTGAAACCCTGGCACGCGATCACGCGGCCATGCCACACGGTGGTTTTGTGATTCGTAGCGGTCAGTCCGGCGCGGGTTCGCAACAAGTGGTTGAATACGCCTTGAACCTGGGCAGCAACCCGGAATTTACCTCCAGTGTGCTGGTTGCCTATGCGCGTGCGGCTTACCGCATGAACCAGCAAGGTCAAATCGGTGCCCAGTCCGTGTTGGACGTGGCTCCTGGCCTGTTGTCGCCTAAATCGCCTGCGCAACTGCGTAAAGAACTGCTGTAAATCCTGGTTTCAGGCTGCGGCCCGGCTCAGCTTGCCTGAGTCGGGCCGCAGGTCTTGCTGGTTTGCGCACAAATGATTCAGTCGGTCAATAAAGGGTAAAATAGCGCCCATTCCTCACTAAATTGAGTGTTCTCATGCGCTTATTGATCGCACTGCTCCTGCCCTGGTTGGTCTTTTTCACGATCGGTCGGCCTGTAGCGGGTATTATTTGCCTGATTTTGCAGTTGACCGTCATTGGATGGATACCGGCCGCTATTTGGGCGGTATATTCTCTTAGCCAATACAAAACTGACAAGAAAATCGAGCAAGCCCTGGGCAAGCGTTAAGCCCTAGGTTTTCCTTCCTTTTTGCACGTCTGAGCAGGCCATGATGCGCTTGCTCGGGCGTTTTATACTTTTTTGCTGATACAGCCATGACCCTATCGTCTCCCGTGGGCCATTCTTCTGAGTCCGGTGAGCAAACGGTATCCGTAGACCCCAAGGCTGTGCCACGCCTGGAACTTCGCAATATCACCAAGGCCTATCCGGCGGTGGTAGCCAACGACAATATTTCCCTCTCTATTCTGCCGGGGCAGATTCATGCCGTGCTGGGGGAGAATGGCGCGGGTAAATCCACCTTGATGAAGATCATCTACGGTGTGGTCAAACCCGATCAGGGCCAGATTCTGTGGGACGGCCAGCCCGTCCAGATCAGCAGTCCGGCGGCGGCCCGACAGTTGGGCATCGGTATGGTGTTCCAGCATTTTTCTTTGTTTGACACCCTGACTGTCACGGAAAACATTGCATTGGGTCTGCCTGCTTCGACCAATATGCAGGAGCTGGCTGGTCGAATTAGTGAAACGGCCAGTCAATATGGTCTGGATCTGGACCCCCAACGTCATATCCATACGTTGTCCGTGGGCGAGTGCCAGCGGGTTGAAATTGTGCGTGCCTTGCTGGGCAAGCCCAAGCTGCTGATTCTGGATGAGCCAACCTCGGTATTGACCCCACAGGCAGTACGCCGCTTGTTTGGCACTTTGCGTCAACTGGCTGCTGAGGGTTGCAGCATTGTCTATATCAGCCACAAGCTCGATGAAATCCGTGAGCTGTGCAATGCCTGTACGGTCATGCGTATGGGCAAGGTCACCGGCTATTGCGACCCTCGCGAAGAAACCACGGCCAGCCTGTCGCGCCTGATGATTGGCGCCGAGCCTCAGTCTCTGGGTGAGCGCAGCATGCAACAAGGCGGGACGCTCTTGCAGGTGCGTAATCTGCAGTTAAGCAAATCCCATCCTTTTGCCTGTGAATTGCAGGATGTCAGTTTTGATCTGCACCAGGGCGAAATTCTGGGAGTAGCCGGTATTTCCGGTAATGGTCAGCAGGAGTTGCTGGCTGCCTTGTCAGGTGAAGATACCCGCGCACGGGCAGACATGATTTTGCTGGATGGTCAGGCGATTGCCCAACGCGATGCGGCTTGGCGACGAGATCAGGGCATGGGCTTCGTACCTGAAGAACGCTTGGGACGCGGTGCTGTGCCGGAATTGTCATTGGCTCAGAACCTGCTGCTGTCTCATCAGAACCCGGAAACGGTGAAGCGCGGTTTTCTGCGTTTTCCCAGCATTCGCCGTCTGGCAGGCGGGATTATCAAGCGTTTCCGCGTCAAGACTTCCAACGAGCAGGCCGCAGCCAACAGCCTGTCAGGCGGGAATCTGCAAAAGTACATTATTGGCCGCGAGGTCACCCGTCAGCCTCGTATTCTGGTGATTGCCCAGCCCACCTGGGGGGTGGACGTAGGGGCTGCCGCCCAGATCCACGCCGAGCTGCTGGCCCTGCGCGATGCGGGCTGTGCCTTGCTGGTCATTTCTGAAGAGCTGGATGAATTGTTTGCGATTGCCGATCGCCTGATTGTTATCTCCAAAGGTCGTATGTCTCCCTCTATTCCCGTGGCGCAAGCCAGTATTGATCAGATTGGGCAATGGATGAGCGGTTTGTGGGAGGAGGGTGAACATGCTCAGGCTTGAGACTCGTGCCACGCCCTCTACCTTGATGGCCTGGTGCTCCCCTTTGCTGGCTGTCTTGCTGACCATGGTGGTCGCCGGAACCTTGTTCTGGTCGCTGGGCAAGAATCCTCTGGCGGGTTTGAACGTATTTTTTCTGGAGCCTTTGCGTGACCTGAATGGTTGGGCCGAGGTGGGCGTCAAACTGGTGCCTTTGCTGCTGATCTCGGTCGGTCTGGCCATCTGTTTCAGAGCCAATATTTTCAACATCGGGGCGGAAGGGCAGTTGGTGATGGGCGCCTTGGCAGCCGGGGCCTTTATTCTGCACGTGGACGATGGTGATAACGGTGGTTTTTTCCTGATTACCGTGGCTTTGGCCTGCGGCATGCTGGGCGGCATGGCCTGGGCTGCTATTGTGGCTTTTCTGAAAGATCGCTTCAATGCCAACGAGATTCTGGTGTCCCTGATGCTGGTCTATGTGGCCCAGCACTTGCTCAGCTATCTGGTACACGGTGCCTTGCGCGATCCCGATGGCTTTGGTTTTCCGCAGTCCAGCCTGTTCTCGGACGGCTTTTTGTTACCCGCGGTCTTGCCCGGCACGCGCTTGCATAGCGGTATTGTGCTGGCCGTGATCGCTTCGGTGGCGGCCTGGCTTTTCCTGACACGCAGCATGGCCGGTTTTCGCTTGCGCGTGGGGGGTATGGCCCCATTGGCTGCTCGTTACGCCGGTTTTTCCTCCCGTAAAGCCTTGTGGAGTTCCTTGCTGATTTCGGGGGCATTGGCCGGTCTGGCTGGTGCAGCAGAAGTCATGGGCCCGGTTGGGCAACTGACCCCTTCGATTTCTCCCGGCTATGGTTTTGCGGCCATTATTGTGGCCTTTGTGGGGCGACTGCACCCGCTGGGACTGATTTTTTCCTCTTTTGTGATGTCCTTGCTCTATATCGGTGGGGAATTGGCCCAAAGTCGTTTGGGCTTGCCCAATGCGATTACTGGCATTTTCCAGGGCATCCTCTTGTTTTCCTTGTTGGCTTGTGACGTGCTCATCACCAAGCGTTTGGTCTGGAGAAAGTAATGGACGCGATTGCACCTTTGCTCGCCGCAACCATCAACGCAGGCACCCCTTTGCTCCTGGCAGCCTTGGGTTTGCTGATTAATGAAAAGTCGGGCGTCATCAATCTGGGCTCGGAAGGCATGATGCTGATGGCGGCCATTGTGGGCTTTGCGGTGGCCGTGCAAACCGGCAGCCCTGCTTTGGGCTTTGTGCTGGGCGCGGTGGTTGGCATGGTCATGGCAGCCGCCTTTGCCTGGCTGACCGTCTGGCTGGGCGCGAATCAGGTGGCTTGTGGTTTGGCCCTGTCCTTATTCGGGGTAGGGGCCTCGGCCTATATTGGCTTGCCCTTTACTGGCAACTCCCTGGTCGTGACCAAGCTGTCCATTCCCGTGCTGAAAGATATTCCCCTGATCGGGCCTGCTTTTTTCCAGCAGCATTACATGGTCTATGTGTCCTGGGTGCTGTGTATTGCCGTGGCCTGGTTCCTGACTCGTACCCGTTCCGGTCTGGTGCTGCGCGCGGTGGGTGAATCGCCTGCCTCGGCGCACTCGCTGGGCTACAACGTGCGCTACATTCGCCTGGGTGCCTTGATGTTTGGTGGTGCCTGCTGCGGTCTGGCCGGTGCCTTCATCTGTCTGGTTTACACGCCCATGTGGGTCGAGAATATGGTTGCCGGGCGCGGCTGGATTGCGTTGGCGCTGACGACGTTTGCGACCTGGCGTCCCTGGCGCGTCATGCTGGGCGCTTACTTGTTTGGTGGTGTCACGATCCTGACCTATCATGCGCAGGCTCTGGGTGTTCCGGTAGCCTCGCAATTGCTGGCCATGATGCCGTATCTGGCCACGATTATTGTGCTGGTTTTAATTTCCCGAAACGCTAACTGGATCAGGTTGAATATGCCTGCATCGCTTGGCAAAAACTTCAATCCCAACAACTAGAGGACTGACATGACTGGAAACTTTATGCGCAAGGCTCTTTTGGCCGCTGCAATCGCTTCCCCCCTGGCCGCCTTGCCTGTGTCCGCTCAGGCAAACGATCAAGAACCCCTGAAAATCGGTTTTGTGTATGTCAGCCCTATCGGTGAAGCCGGTTGGACCTGGCAGCAAGACATTGGCCGTCGTGAAATGGAAGAGGCCCTGAAAGGCCGCGTGGTCACTCAGTACGTAGAAAACGTGCCTGAAGGTGCAGACGCAGAGCGCGTCATTCGCGATCTGGCTCAGCAAGGCAACAAGCTGATCTTCACCACTTCGTTTGGCTACATGAACCAGACGCAGAAAGTGGCCAAGCAGTTTCCGGACGTGAAGTTCGTGCACTCTACCGGCTACAAGACGGCTCCTAACGTGGCCACCACTAACGCCCGTTTCTACGAGTCCCGTTACCTGGCTGGCGTATTGGCTGGCAAGATGACCAAGTCCAATGTGGTCGGTTACGTGGGTGCTCACCCCATTCCTGAAGTACTGCAAGGCATCAACGCCTTTGCCATCGGTTTGAAGAGCGTGAACCCCGAAGCCCAAGTGCGCGTGGTTTGGGCCAATAGCTGGTACGACCCAGGTAAAGAGCGTGACGCAGCGGTCACGCTGCTGGGGCAGGGCGCGGACGTGGTGACTCACCACACCGACTCCACCGCCACCGTGCAAGCGGCTGAAGAAGCTGGCAAGTACGCGATTGCCTACCACTCCGACATGAGCAAGTTCGGTCCTAAAGCTCAACTGGCTGCCGTGACCCACCACTGGGGTGATTACTTCACTCGCAAAGCCACTGAAGTTTTGGATGGCAAATGGCAGAACGACAGCACCTGGGGTGGTCTGAAGTCCGGTATGGCTGCTTTGGAAGGCTTCGGTCCTGAAGTGCCGGCTGACGTGAAAGAGTTCGTTCTGGCCAAACAGGCCGAGATCGTGGCTGGCACACTGCAACCTTTTGCCGCTCCTATCAAGGACAACGATGGCAAGGTGCGTCTGGAATCCGGTTTCCTGGATGACGATGCCTTGAACCGCATGGACTACTACGTGGAAGGCGTGGCGAGCAAACTGCCCAAGCAGTAAGCTGCCCAGCAGTCTGTAGATAAACAAAGCCCCTTGTCGGACTTTCCGACAAGGGGCTTTGTTATAGGTGACCGGTGTAGCTTTTCAGGCTGCTGTTGGGATCAAGCCCGAGCTTGTTCGGTGTTTGTTCCGGGGCTGGTTTGTCATCCGTTCAGGAAGACAAAGCTGACGCACAGAGCTGCAATACAGAGTCGCCATGCAAAATTGATCTATGGAACCGACCTCAGAATTATGCTGCCTGTGCAGGCCGCTTGCGGCCCAAGCGTGTCGATGCCCGCATCCAGCGCAGCGTCATCAGCACGGCAACTACGGACAAACCTGTCACCAGCCCGATCCAGATTCCCATCCCGCCCATATTGAACTGGAAGGCCAACAAAGAGCCCGTAGGAACGCCCAGCACCCAATACCCTAGCAAGGCCAGCAGCATGGGTATGCGCGTGTCATGCAGGCCGCGTAGCATCCCTGCAGCCACGGCCTGAGCACCATCACTGATCTGAAACAGCGCCGCCAGCGCCAGGAAGGTAATGGCCAACTGAATAACGGCCTGGTTTTCGGCGACATCCAGATCCAGAAACAGGCCAATCAGGGTCAAGGGGGCGAACCAGAATACCAGAGCCGCCAGCCCCATGAAGCCCACCCCCAGAATGTAGGAAATCCAGCCGGCGCGGCGGGCACCCAAAGGATCGACCCGGCCTGCAGCCAGCCCCACACGGATAGTGGCAACCTGACTGAAGCCCAAAGGAATCATGTAGGACACCGAGCAGATCTGCATGGCAATCGCGTGTGCGGCCAGATCAGATTGCCCCAGTACGCCCATCATCATGACGGCGGCGTAAAACACCAGGGTTTCCAGGGTGAAGGTAATCGCAATGGGGATGCCCAGCGCCCACATTTTCCACAGACGCTTCACACTCCACTGCCAGGCATCGTTGAACAGGTAGTAGCGTCGGAAGCGCGGATCGCGCAGTACCACCCAGCTCAAACCTGCGAACATGAAGATGCTGGACAAGGTGGTGGCCAGACCTGCGCCTGCCAGTCCCATGGCGGGCATGCCCAGATTGCCAAAGACCAGGAGCCAGCCCAGCACGGCATTGATACCGATCGCGGTAATGGCCACCGCCAAAGTCCATCCCGGCTTTTCCATGGCGGCCAAGAAGGAGCGCAGCACGATGTAACCCAGATAGGGCAGCAAAGCCCATTGCAGGGTGTGCATATAGGTCACCGAGCGCGCCGCGACAACGGGGTCCTGGCCCATCATCAGCAAGATATGCTCGGCATTCCACAACACAATCCAGGCAGGCAGGGTAATCAGTAAAGCCGTCAGAAAGCCGTGACGGATGATTTGCTGGGATTCGCGTACATTGCGCAGTCGTCGGCCCAGCGTTGTGGCCAGCATGGGAACGACAGCGGACACCAGCCCCATGCTGAAAATCATGAAGGCCTGATACAGACTGGCGGACAGTGAACCGGCAGCCAGCTCATCAGGGCCCAGTCGGCCCATGTAAATCAGGTTGGTTGCCAACAGGCTGACTTGAGCCAGGTTGGTCAGAATCAGGGGGCCGCCCAATCGCAGGGAGGATTGCAGCTCCGCCAACCAGAGCTGGCTCGGGCTGGTAGTTTGAGACTTTGCAAACATGGTTTATTTGGCGCGAGGCAGGGACCAGGTGCTGATAACTTGTGCGACTGCCGGGCCACCGTTGGCCGGTTCCAGCAGCACATCGCCCGCGCAGGTACGGCCGGTCTTGTGAATCCGGGCATGAGCCAGAATATCGCCGGGAGGGGCCTTGCGCAGGAAATTGATGGTCAGGCTGGAGGTGACAGCATCGGGGTTGCCCGTGGCTCCGACTACAGCGGCATACAAGGCCAGATCAGCCAGCCCCATCAGCATGGGGCCTGCCACCATGCCGCCCATGCGCTGGTGGGCATTGCGTTCGGGCAAGCGCAAACAGGCGTTGTCGTGGCCTATGTGGACAACATCAATACCCAAAACGGCGGCAAAGGGATGCAGACGCTCTAGAAGATCACGAAACTGAACAATATCGATTTTAGGCTCGGGTGCAGAGTGTGTGCTGGTCATGACGTCGTCACTGAAAAGAAGGCCGTTGTAAGAAGGGCATACTGGCTGGTACTGTATCAGATCGTCCCGCGTATCGGGGTAGTTCGGCGCCCGGCTGTTCAGGGCTGGACCCATTCCAATCGATCAACAAGAAGCGAGGAGCATCATGAAACGCAGCGCAATTGTGTTTGCCTTGAGTTTGCTGGCATCAACCGGCACCGTGATGGCACAGGGGCATGGAGGCCATGGTCATGGCACGCCCGAACCGGTACGCGCCTTGAGCACGCAGGTCCATGCCAGCCAATGCTGGGTGCGCATGATGCCCGAGCCAACCCCTTCCGCCGCCTATCTGGAACTGGAGAACAAGGGTGAGCAGTCCGTAGCCGTGACAGGAGCCAGCTCATTGTCCTTTGGGCATGTGATGTTGCATCAAACTAGCGAGAGCGAGGGGATGGCGCGCATGTCGCATGTCTCCGAGGTGGAGATCCCGGCAGGGGGAACATTGAGTCTGAAGCCGGGGGCTTTCCACGTGATGCTGGGTCAGGCCAAAGAAGACTTGGCCCTGGGGGAGCGCATCATCTTGAGCATTCATCTGTCGGACGATACTCAGGTCCAAGCCGAGTGCGAGTTGCGACCTGCCAAGACACAGGCTTATTAGACGTAATTAGCGTTTGGATAGAGACCGGGAGTTGGCCGCTGCATGCGGCCAGTTTTGCATTGGGCTTCAGGCTTGCAGCGCGTCCAGCACTGCCTGGTTGAACGCCTTGGGATTGGCCAGATTCATACCGTGGGCAGCCAGCGGAATGCGGTGCATCTGATCCTCGCGTCGGTGCTGACGAATGATGTCCATGCAATGGTGATAGCGTGTGGGGCTGTTTTCGCCTGTGATGAAACTTAAGGGCGCCTTCATCTGCTTGAGCCACTCCAGATCCGGACCTTGATTGGGCTCTTGCTGCTGATCCAACATGGTGTGGGCGTTGTCCTGAATCATCTCGCGGAACCAGCGTGTCATTTGCTTCCAGGTCCCCGAGCCATTGACCGTATCCACAAACAAAGCCATGGCACCATCGCGGTCGCCCTGTTCCAGGCGTTCGGCCACTTGCTGGAACAAGGGAGCATAGGAGTAGGCACCGGGAGTCGGAAAGCCGGGATCCGCCAGGGTCAGGCTGGCCACCTGCTCGGGCATTCTTTGAGCCAGCAGCAGGGCTACATGACCACCGCGAGAGTGCCCCACGATATGCACTTTCTCATCAGGAATATGCTGATCCAGCAGGGCCTGCAGGTCCTGGGCGTGTTGCGCCGTACTGAAGTGGCCGGGGCTGGGTGCTCCGGGCCAGTAGGAGCGCAGGCTGGGAGCCAGAACCCGATACTGGGTAGCAAAGGCGGGGATCTGCCAGCGCCAGTAGCGCCAGTCGCACAGGGAACCGTGGATCAGCAAAACGGGTGCGCCTTGTCCCTGATCCACAAAGGTGTGGCGATAGCCTTGCGCGGTCAGTTCAAGCGTGGAGAAATCGGCAAAAGGGTTTGTCATGGCAAGCAGTAGAGGTCAGGCAAGGATGGGCCACCTGAAAAAAACAGACCGGGTCTGAACCCGGTCCTTGTGGCACTGCGCGCTGGGTGATTATTCCAGCAATTTCAAGCGGCTGCGCGCGGTCTCGGCTGCCTCGGATTGTGGGTAGTCCTTGACGATACGCTGCAAGGTGGTTTTGGCACCGCTCAGATCGTTCAGTTCGATCTGGCTGGAGGCTGTCACCATCAGGGCATCAGCCGCGCGTGGGCTTTGTGGGGAGGCCTTCACAAAAGCCTGGAGTTTCTGAATGGAGGTCTTGAAGCTTTTGACAGCGTACAGGCTGCTGCCTTCGTAAAAGCGCACTTCGTCAGCCAGAACGCTGGATGGGTAGGCGGCCAGAAAGCCGGCAAAGGCATCGGCGGCGGGCTTGTATTGGCCAGCGCGGTAAGCGTCCATGGCACTATCAAAGACGGCTTGTTCTTGTGGGTCGGCGGCATGAGGGCTTTGCTGGCCGGGAGCCGGGCTATTGGCCTGGCCTTGGCCGCTGGCTTGCCAGCTCAGTTTTTCTACCTGGCCGCGCAGCGACACCACCTCGGAGCGCAGGGTATCAATTTGATCAGCCAATTGCAGGCGAGCCTGGGTGTTTTGCTCGTTCATCTGACGAATTTGCTGCCGCAGCTCCAAAATGGCGCGTCGGGCCTCGTCATCGGCAAAGGCCTTGGCCGGCAGGCTGGCGAACAGGGCGGCCGTAGCGAACAGGGTAACGGTCGCGAGACGAAAAGGCTTTTTATAAGCGTGCATAGTGAAGTCCGTTAAAAAATGTGCATCCGCAATGCGCAGGCTCCTCACCTGCCGGTTTCCCCTCTGTCGGGGGCTGTGGTCTGGGGGCTTTGTGCCGGCCTGGCGAGCCCGCTGTCCAGCATAACGAATTTTCAGTGGATCGGGCACAGCGCCGATAAAAAACGCCGCGGCGTTAACAACCGCCACGGCGTCGGAACCACTTGGTCGATGCAGAAATTATCGTTGGTAAACGATGTCTGCGCGACGGTTTTCAGCGTAATCAGCTTCGGTGTTACCCAATGCTTTTGGACGCTCTTTACCAAAGCTCACAGCTTCGATCTGGCTGTTGCTTACGCCCAGCAGACCCAGCATGCGTGCCACGGCGTCGGAACGACGCTGACCCAGAGCCAAGTTGTACTCGGCACCACCGCGCTCGTCGGTATTACCTTCGATGCGTACGGTTTGCTGAGGATGGCTGCTCAGGTACGAAGCGTGCATTTCTACCAGGCCACGGTACTGGTCGTTAACCACGTAGCTGTCGTAGTCAAAGAACACCGAGCGTTGTTGTGCCAGTGGGCTTTGAGGGTTGAAGGGGTCCATGATCTGGCCTGCGCTGGCAGAGTCCGATCCTGTACCGCCGGTTGAACCGGAGCCAGATTGATCCAGAGGAACCGAGCTGCAAGCAGCAAGGGCGGCAGCCATAACGGCGAGGGTAAGACTTTTAAGAATGCGCGAGCTCATTTGAATTCCTTTTGAAAAAGAGTCACACAGGATGTCAGTTGGTAAATGGTCCCCAGGTGGGTTCGCGTACTTTGCCATTCAAAGACGAGAGGGTCTGACGAACGCGACCGTCCACGGATGTCACAGCTAGGACACTGCGGCCCCCCTGAACAGAACTATATAAGATCTGCATCCCATTAGGGGCGAAACTCGGAGACTGATCGTCGGGACCTGTCGTCAGCAGTTGCTCAGCTCCTGATGCCATATCTTGAGTGGCAATTCGGAAAGCACCGTTTCTGCGTGTGACGTATACAAGCCTAGTACCGTCTGCAGAGACCTCCGGTGAAATATTGTAACTCCCGTTGAAGGTAATGCGCTGTGCATCGTCACCACCCAGGCTTACTTTGTAAATATTGGGAGCGCCACCACGATCGCTCACAAATACAAGGGAGTTGCCATCGGGCATAAAACTCGGTTCAGTATCGATCAAGGGAGAACGCATCACGCGGCGCAATCCGGAGCCGTCCGTATTTAGCGTGTAAATCTGCGAAATACCGTCTCTGGAGAGCACAACAGCGACCTGATTGCCGTTGGGAGCCCATGCTGGACTACTGTTATTACCCTTGAAATTAGCTAACGGTTCGCGGTGACCGGTGGCCAAAGTTTGCACATATACAACAGGTTTGTCGTTTTCGAAGCTCACATAAGCCAGCTTTTTACCGTCAGGAGACCAGGCTGGGGAGATGATTGAGTGTCGAGAACGCAACATTACTTGCGGATTTTGCCCGTCCGCGTCAGCAATTTGTAACTCGTAGTTGTTGCCTGTTTGCAACACGTAGGCCAGTCGAGTCGAAAAAACACCGCGCACGCCGGTAATTTTTTCATAAATCCGGTCTGCAATCTGGTGGGAAATACGGCGCAGTTCTTTTTCACTGCCCGCAAAAGCCACCCCATCCAGTTGTGTTTGACGGACCGAATCCACCAGGCGATAGCTGATGGAATATTGGCCGCCGGTCTGGGCAACCGAACCATAGGCCAGGTAATCGGCACCGCGATTGCGCCATTCGTCGTAGGCAATCGTGCTTTCTGCATTCAGACCAGCACCAGTGGCATTGATCAATTGGAATTGACCCGAACGGGTCAGGTCGGCACGGATAACTTCAGCTAGCGATTGGCTGGCTGGGTTGTCAGCAAAATCGGCGATCGCGATGGGGTACTGGGTAGCACCCACACCCGATATATCGACCCGCAGTTGGGCCTGGGCCGGTTGGCTGGCGAACATGCCAGCGGCCAGGGCAAACGCTCCAGTGGCCGTGGCGCGCCAATGACGACCTAAGGTCGCCAGGGCTGGGGTAGCGGCGGTCATTATGCAATCTCCTGATTAATCGAACATGCGGTATTCGCCATCAATATACGATGGATACTGCCCGCTAGGCGGTTTGGGGAAAGGGCTGCAACGGGCAAGACCCTTGGATACGGCATCATCGAACTGCGCGATGCCGGACGATCGTTTGATTTGAACGCGGTTAGGCGTGCCATCGGCATTCAGGTCCACGCGGTACTGCAGTGCAGGGTTGCCACGTACTTCAGAGCGGGCAGGGGTGCTGTAGACCACGCCAGGCTGCACGCAAGCGCGCACCTTGGCGGCATAGCCACCATCACCACCACCGCCTCCGGCCTGGTTGCGGTCTGCTGTACCACCGGGACGTCCGGGGGCACCTTCACGCATGGCACGGCGGAATGCTTCTTCCTTGGCCTTGCGCTCGGCATCGGCACGGGCTTTGGCGGCGGCCTCGGCACGGGCTTTACGTTCCGCGTCTGCTTTGGCTTTAGCTTCGGCATCCGCCTTGGCTTTGGCTTCTGCATCGGCTTTGGCCTTGCGTTCGGCATCGGCCTTGGCTTTCGCGTCGGCTTCTGCTTTAGCCTTGCGCTCTGCGTCTGCCTTGGCTTTGGCTTCAGCTTCAGCTTTTTCCTTGCGTTCCTGTTCCTGCTTTTCCTTTTGTTCGCGTTCGCGACGTTCAGCAGCTAGCTTGTCCTGACGCTGTTTCTCCTGACGCTCCTGTTCCAGCTTTTCTTCACGCTCTTTTTTCTCGCGTTCCTTGCGAGCCTGCTCCAGGGCGATTTCGGGATCAACCTCAGGTTCAGCAGGAGGGGTGACCTTTTCAGGCTCTGGAGGCGGCTTGGGAGCCGGAGCCGGTTCAGGTTTGGGCTCGGGCTTGGGTTCTGGCTCTGGAGCCGGTTCAGGCTCAGGCTGCGGCTCGGGTTCGGCCTCGGGGGCTTCGGGATCAGCATTGACGGCCGCATCGGGTGCGACACCGTCCATCCACAATTCGACCTGCACCGCATTGGGGGTCTTGGGCGCAGAAAAAAGGGCTCCCGCCAAAATGGCGAGCAGCAACAGCCCGTGCAGACCCAGGGCGATGAGCAAGCCGCGCCGATCTTCCTTTTGCTCAGGCGAGCGCAGCGCCTGATTGCGGGTATTGCGTGTTCTGTGCTTCATTCAGTTCAGGTTTTTCGCGCCGGACGGCGAGCACGCTATCCGGCCAGAGGTTATTTGCGAGCGTCAGGATCGCTGTTGCGATCGACGATCAGACCCAGGCGGTTAATGCCATTGGAGCGCAGTTCATCCATCAAGCCCATGACGGTCTCGTAGGGAACCTTGCCGTCGGCGGCAATGACAACCGGGCTGTCGGCCTCCATACGCGAGCGCACTTCATTGAGCAGTGTGGACTTTTCGATGTTCATGAACTCGGAGCCCGCATCGCGCAAGCGAATGGCCAGTTTGCCGTCCTTATCAACCTGGATTTCCACCGGCTTGGCAGGCACTTCGGAGGCTTGGCCTACCGAAGGCAATTCCACCAGACCGGGGGTAATCATGGGAGCAGTGACCATGAAGATCACCAGCAGCACCAGCATCACGTCGATATAAGGGACGACGTTGATTTCATTTTTCATGCGCCGGCCGTGACGGCCGGTGCTTCCACGCATCGATGGCATCAGTTCACCTGCCGCTGCAAGATGTTCAGGAATTCGTCGATAAAGCTGTCAAAGCGGATCGAGATACGATCGAGCTCGTTGGTAAAGCGGTTGTAGGCAACCACGGCAGGGATAGCGGCAAACAGACCGATAGCTGTGGCGATCAGGGCTTCGGCGATACCGGGAGCCACCGAGGCCAGTGTGGCCTGCTGCATGCCGGACAAACCGATAAAGGCGTGCATGATCCCCCAGACGGTACCCAGCAGCCCGATGTATGGGCTGACCGAACCGGCAGAGGCCAGGAAGTTCAGGTGTGTTTCCAGTGTGTCCATTTCGCGCTGGTAGCTGGCGCGCATGGCACGGCGTGGACCGTCCAGCAGGGCTGGGCCCGAGCTCTGGCTGCGACGGGCCTTGATGAATTCGGTCATGCCGGCTTCAAAAATACGGGCCAGTGCACCGTGTTCGGCGCGACGCGAGGAAATGGATTGCTGAAGCACGGCCAGATCGCCACCTGCCCAGAAGTCGTCCTCAAAGCGGCGGGTCTGTTCCAGCGTGCGTTTAAGTGCAGCCCGTTTACTGAAAATATAGGCCCACGAGAGAATCGAGATTCCCAACAGAATCAGCATGACAAGCTGAACGGGAATACTGGCATCGAGAAGTAGCGAAATCAGCGACAGGTCGCTAGTAGCTTGCATGGTCAGTCCTGAACCTTTTCCAAGAGGGTACGTAAATCAGAGTCCAGCTTGCTTGGACGAAGCGTGTTGGCGTCAACGCAAACAATTTGGATGGTGCTTTGGCATAACAGTTCCTCACCTCGCAGGGCACCTTGTTCGAAATGGATGGTAGCCGAACCCAGCTGGGTAATACGGCTGCGCACCGAGATCAAATCATCGAGCCGGGCAGGTTTGAGATATTGTATTTCAACCTTCTTGACTACGAACAGGCGTTGATTCTGCTCGGCCACATCGGATTGGTTTACGCCCAGGTTCCTGAGCCATTCTGTGCGCGCACGCTCAAAGAATTTCAGGTAGTTGGCGTAATATACGATCCCCCCAGCGTCGGTGTCTTCGTAATATACGCGAATATCAAGCCGAGCCTGGGTGTCCCACTTGTCATTAAGCATGTCGTTCGTAAAAGAGTTTATGTTGACGGGCAGGGCATGGCGCACGGCCAGCCCTGCTTGGAGTCCTTACAGCGTGGCCAAACGCTCCAGGCTGACCTGGGCAATCTGGTCCACCGGCACGTTGGTGCTGCTGGCGTCACGGCGTGCCTGCATTTCAACCATGCCTTCTTTCAGGCCGCGCTCGCCAATGGTAATGCGCAGTGGCACACCAATCAGCTCCCAGTCGGCAAACATGATGCCGGGGCGGGCGTCGCGGTCGTCCAGAATGACATCCACACCTTGCTCTTTGAGCTGGGTGTACAGATCAGTAGCAGTCTGACGCACAGCATCGCTTTTGGTAAAGCCGATCGGGCAGATCACCACTTCGAAAGGAGCCAGGGCACGAGGCCAGATCATGCCGCGTTCGTCGTGGTTTTGTTCAATGGCAGCAGCGGCAATACGGCTGACGCCAATGCCATAACAACCCATTTGCATGACAGCCGGTTTACCATCAGTTTCCAAAAAGGTGGCGTTCAGCTTCTTGGAGTAGACATCGCCCAGGAAGAAAACGTGACCCACTTCAATGCCGCGCTGGATGGCCAGCTTGCCGCCTTCGGGTGCTGGGTCGCCGTGAACCACGTTGCGCAGGTCTGCCTTGATGGGCTCGGGCAGGTCACGACCCCAGTTCACGCCCGTGTAGTGGAAGCCTTCTTCGTTGGCACCGCACACAAAGTCGCTCATGTTGGCTACGGTCAGGTCGGCAATCACTTGCACAGGCTGACGGGTGCCGATCGGACCTAGGTAACCGGGCTTGCAGCCAAAGGTGGCCACAATTTCCTC
Organism: Alcaligenes sp. YSL9; assembly: GCF_030515105.1. Classification (NCBI taxonomy): domain Bacteria; kingdom Pseudomonadati; phylum Pseudomonadota; class Betaproteobacteria; order Burkholderiales; family Alcaligenaceae; genus Alcaligenes; species Alcaligenes sp. YSL9. Next base: position 835,538 of record NZ_JALXJU010000003.1, read on the forward strand.
TTCCGTGGCCAGACGGTGGCCTTTTTCAAAGCCGGCCAGCTTGGAAACCTTGATGTCGTTGACTTCATGGTCGCCACGAACCAGCAGCAGGTGGACGGTGCTCTTGGTCTTGCCGTCTTCTTCGACGTCCGTTGCCAGCACAACCGACTTGACGGTTTGGCTCAGGTCACAGCCCAGGAATTGGGCCACCAGTTCACACTTGGGGGCATCAGGCGTGGCGGTCTTGACCAGGGCTTGGCCAGGAGCGGCACGCTCGGCCAGCAGGCAAGGGGCGGGAGCCAGCTCGATATTGGCAGCGTAGTCGGTGTCAGGGTTGTAAACCAGCAAGTCTTCGCCGGTATCGGCAATCACCTGGAATTCATGGCTGCGCGAACCGCCAATGGAGCCGGTATCAGCGGCCACGGCACGGAAGTTCAAGCCCAGGCGCCCAAAGATGCGCATGTAGGCGTCGTACATATTGTCGTAGCTGGCTTGGGCGTCTTCGGCATTGCGGTCGAAGGAGTAAGCATCCTTCATGGTGAATTCGCGGCCACGCATCAAGCCAAAGCGGGGACGGCGCTCGTCACGGAATTTGGTTTGAATGTGGTAGAAGTTGATGGGCAACTGGCGCCAGCTGTGGATTTCGTTGCGGGCAATGTCCGTGATCACTTCTTCGGAGGTAGGCTGCAGCACGAAGTCGCGCTGGTGGCGATCCTTGATTCGCAGCAGTTCGTCACCATATTTTTCCCAACGGCCCGACTCTACCCAGAGTTCGGCAGGCTGGACGACTGGCATCAGCAGCTCAATGGCGCCGGAGCGGTCCATTTCCTGACGGATGATGTTTTCAATCTTGCGCAGCACGCGCAGGCCCATTGGCATATAGGTATAGATACCGCCGGCGGCTTTACGGATCATGCCGGCGCGCGTCATGAGCTGGTGGCTGGCAACTTCGGCCTCGGTAGGCGCTTCTTTCAGGGTATTAATGTGATACTGGCTAGCATGCATGGTAGGGAACTCGTCAGGTACGTATAATCAGATCTAATTGTATTGAATTCGTTAGAGGTGGCCTATGTTAGATCGTGAAGGCTACCGTCCTAATGTCGGAATTATCCTCGTTAATCGCAAGAACGAGGTTTTTTGGGGCAAGCGTATTCGGGAACATGCCTGGCAGTTCCCGCAAGGCGGTATTAAATACGGTGAAACACCCGTACAAGCGATGTACCGCGAACTGCATGAAGAAGTGGGCTTGCTGCCTGAGCATATCCGTATATTAGGCCGGACGCGAGATTGGCTTCGCTACAACGTGCCCAATCATTTTGTACGTCGGGAGGCGCGTGGCCATTACAAGGGCCAGAAACAAATCTGGTTCCTGTTGCGGCTGGTAGGGCGAGACAGTGATGTCTGCCTGCGTTCCTCGTCGACGCCGGAGTTTGATGCATGGCGCTGGAGTCAATATTGGGTGCCACTTGATTCAGTGATTGAGTTCAAGCGGGAAGTCTATCAGCAAGCGCTGAACGAGCTGTCGGATATTTTGTTCCGACGACGGCAGGAAAATCGTTATTTACGTCAGCGCCTGCAAAGCGCAGTTGATGCCGATACCTTAGATAGCAGGGATCATGCGCATATTATTGGTTGAAGATGAGCGGGAAATGGCCGCATGGCTGGAGCGGGCCTTGGCGCAAAGTGGTTTTTTGCCCGATCCCGCTCATGACGCTCGCTCGGCAGAAGTACTGTTGGCGGCCCATGAGTATGATGCGGTCGTGATGGATTTGCGCCTGCCCGACAAACACGGGCTGGTGCTTTTGCGCGAGATGCGCGAACGCGGCGATCACACTCCTGTGCTGATTCTGACCGCTCAAGGTGCCTTGCAGGATCGCGTTCGTGGTCTGAATCTGGGTGCCGATGATTTCCTGACCAAACCCTTTGCCCTGGAAGAGCTGGAAGCTCGCCTGGCGGCACTGGTACGGCGTAGCCGTGGCCGTGTGGCCCCGGTGGTCAGCTGTGGCTCTTTGGAATACAACCCTGAGAGCCGAGCATTCCTGCTGGACAATGCCATTGTGCATTTGACGCCGCGTGAACATGCGGCCTTGCTGGTTCTGATCAGCCGCTCTGGCATGCCTGTAGAAAAGTCTCAGCTATTTGCCCGAGTATTCGAGCACGATAGCGATGCCAGCCCTGATGCTATCGAGGTTGTCCTGCATCGCTTGCGCAAGAAACTGGCCAATAGCGATGTGCACATCGTGACGGTGCGTGGTCTGGGCTACATGCTGGAAGTGCTTGAGGCGGAATCCGGCGTTTCATGACGGCCCCTTCTCCACCCCCCGCCAATGCCTGGCAAGGCAGTTTGCGCTTTTGGCTGCTGGTACTGCTGATACCGGGGGTGGTGGCTTTACTGCTTTACGACAGCTGGGAAGACTACCTGGCCATGAACGCGGTCACGGAAAATGTCTACGACAGCGCCTTGCTGGAACCGGCCAAAGTGCTGGAGACCAGCGTGGAGTTCAATACTGACGGCAGTTTGCGTATTGATCCGCCTTTTTATGCGCAGGTCATGCTGGAATCCCGACCGGGTAATCGCAAGTATTTCCGCGTCGAAGAAATCACCCCTTTGGTGCGTAACCTGGGCGGTGTTGATGCCAATCAGTTAAAAGGGCGCACCTTGCTGGGGATGGAAGGGCTGCCGCGTCCTTCCAATCTGGCCGACCATGAAGGCGTGCCGGTTTTCTACGATTCGTATTTCCGCAATGACACCGTGCGCATGGTGGCCTTGTGGCGGGACCTGCACTACAAAGGCCAGCACAGGCAGGTTCTGGTCATGGTGGGCGAAAGCCTGGATTTGCGGTTGCGCACCCAGCAAGAAGCCTGGCGCGAAGGTATTTTCCGCAATTTGCGCATGTTGCTGCTGGCTGTGGCGTTGGTGTGGTTTGCCGTAGCGTGGGCCTTGCGCCCCCTGCAGGCCTTGCGACAGGAAGTGCGTAACCGTAGCGTGGACGACTTGCAGCCTTTGGACGAGCGTGATGTTCCTCGTGAAGTAGTGCCTTTGGTGCGTTCGGTCAATCACCATATTGAGTTGTATCGTTCCGTGCTGGATCGGCAGGCCCAGTTTCTGGCCGACGCCTCGCATCAATTACGCACCCCTTTGGCGATCATTCATACCCAGGCCCAATACGCTCGCCGTGAACCGGATATCGAGCGTGTACGCGAATCCCTGGGGGCGATCATCAAGCAATTGGGGCAGGCCACTCGCCTGACCGAGCAGTTGTTGGCTCTGGCTCATGCCAGCCATACCACCACCATGAGCCAGGGGCAGGTTGACCTGGCCAGTCTGGGGCGTGAGGTGGTGCTGCAATATCTGCCTTTGGCCCGTGAGCATCGTCAGGATCTGGGCTGGATCGGGCCAGGAGAAGAGGGCGAGCAGGCACCTTTGTGGGTGTATGCCAGCGATGCCGAGATCCATGAGTCCGTTTCCAACCTGATTCACAACGCCATCAATCACGCTGGTAGTGGCAGTGCAATTACGGTTTCTGCCGGGCATGACGACAAGCTGGCCTGGATCAGCGTCACCGACAACGGCATGGGCTTGGCTGCCAGTTTGCGTGAAAGCGTATTTGTACGTTTTGACCGGGGCGGCCCGGCACGCAAGGGTGGACGGGGTTCTGGCTCCGGGCTGGGTCTGGCCATTGCGCTGGCTTACGCCGAGCGCAATGGCGGCACGATTGTGCTGACCGATGGGGAGCCCAACGATATGGGCGGCTACGGTTTGAAGGCGACGCTACGCTTGCCCTTGCTGCAGTCCGAAGCGCCTAAACCAGAAAACACGTGAATTAAGCCGCGTCGTTTGGACGGGCCAGCAGATTGAACAGGGTAGAAATATCCCAATCGCGATGGCCCTGCTGGGCAATCTTCACAAACTGCTCCTGAATCAAGCGGGTTGCGGGAAGCTGGGCCCCATTACGCTGTGCCTCCCGCTGCACCAAATCCAGGTCCTTCAACATCCAGTTCACGGTAAAGCCGGGCTGAAAGTCTCTGGCCAGCATTGTGGGTCCTTTAGTTTCCATTTGCCAGCTGCGCGCCGCACCCTTGGTCAATACAGACAGGGCCTGCTCCATATCCAGTCCGGCCCGTTCACCAAAAGCCATGGCTTCGGCCAACCCCTGCAAGAGTCCGACAACGGCAATTTGGTTCACCATCTTGCACAGCTGCCCGGACCCCAAGGGCCCCATCAGGGTGCAGGCCTGGGCGTAGCTCATCATCAGCGGGCGGGCGCGTTCCATATCCTCAGCTTGCCCACCACACATAATGCTGAGCATGCCTTTCTGGGCACCCGCCTGTCCGCCAGAAATGGGGGCGTCGATAAATGCAACTTGCTGTTTGGCAGCCAGTGCTCCCAATTCCTGGGCCACTTCGGCCGAGGCGGTGGTGTGATCGATAAACAGGCCACCTGCCTTCATGCCTGCCAGCGCACCGTCCGGTCCCAGAAAAATCGAGCGCAAGTCATCATCATTGCCTACGCAGGCCATAACAATGTCCGCTTGTGCGGCGGCCAGGGCCGGAGTAGCGGCCCATTCCTGTTTGAACTCCTCACTCCATTGTTCCGCCTTGGCCTGATTGCGGTTGTACACCGTGACGTGGTGTCCAGCCTGGGCCAGATGCCCCGCCATGGGATAACCCATCACCCCCAGACCAATGAACGCCACTTTTTGTGGTGTATTAGGTTCATAGTGTTTAGGCTGAATGGATGAGTTCATGGCGCGGGTCTCCTTGAAAATAATCTGTTCGATCGTACAGCTTAGCGCAGCTTTATCGGCTTGATCTTTGCCTGCCCGAATAAGCGGCAAAACGTTTTAGGCTTGACGGCGTCAGGCCCCTCATGTTCTAAACCAAACATAGATCTGTAATAAATGGAATTTGCCTGTCTGGATTATGATGGGCGCACATAATTTCCTGGCTAATTAACTGGAACTTGAATCCTATGACCACTTTTGATCGTCGTCGTTTCTTGAAGCTGGCAGGTGCCACCGGACTGGCGTCTATGAGTACCTCTTTGCCATGGGCGGCGTGGGCGGCAGACGCAGCCGTACTGGAAAAAGCAAAGGCTCAAGGCCAGGCTGTTTTCTACGCCAACATCACGGCGGTTGAGCCCATCATGAAGGCCTTGCAACAAGCGCAAGGCATTGAAGGAAAATACACCCGTATTTCCAGCTCCAAGTTCATCCCCACCATCCTGACCGAGTTCAACGCCGGCAAGTTGATGGCGGACGTGGTTCAGGCTCCCTTGCCCATGCTGCAACTGCTCAAAGAGCAGGGCGTGCTGATTCCCCATCAGTCCGAAGCCGTGCAGGGCTACCCCGAGTGGGCCATTCAAGACGATTCGATTATTCAATTTGGCATCGAATATGTGTCTTATATCTATAATACGGACCACCTCAAGGCCGAGGATGCGCCACAACGCTACGAAGAGCTGGCCGATCCCAAGTGGAAAGACAAGATTGTGATGGCCAACCCTTCCAACCACCCCTCCACCATTGGCTGGCTGATTGGTTTGAAGGAAAAGGTCTTTAGCAGTGAAGAGCAGTGGCTGGACTTCCTGAAAGGCCTGGCTGCCAACAAGCCCATGTTCGTGGCCTCGTTTGGCCCAACTCCGGCTCCTATTGAAAGTGGCGAGAAGTTGATTGCCATTTCCATGCCCAAGTACATCGTGACCAAGTCGCCTGCGCCATTGGCCTGGGGCCCCATGTCGGATCAGCCCTTGCTGGGCTCCCCACGTGCCATCGCCCTGACCAAGAATGCACCGCATCCTGATGCTGCTCGCGTGTTCCTGGACTACTGGCTGGGTAATGAAGCCATGGGCATTCTGGCCAACAAGGTTGGCGAATACGTCCTGGCTCCAGGGGTACACCCTCCGGTTGCGGGGATCGATAAAGCCAATGTCGAGCCTATTCGCGACCTGAGCGACGAAGAACTGGTCCGTTGGGGCCGCGAATTCAGCCGTATCTTCGCCGTCCGTTAATCGGGACGACAAGAACGACAGGTTCGTCTAGAACGGGGCGCCTTGGCGCCTCGCCTTATTTTTATTGAAAACATTTACTCATTATGCAAATTGAAATTACCGGCCTAAGCAAGACCTATGTCTCAGAGGGCAAAACCTTCAAGGCTTTGGACAATATCAACCTGACGATTCCCGCTAATGAGTTTTTCACACTGTTAGGGCCCAGCGGCTGCGGCAAAACCACGCTGCTGCGGTGCATTGTTGGTCTGGAAACCCCAGACGAGGGTGAAATCCGCATTGGGGACGAGATCGTCTGGTCCAGCGCCAAGAATATTGCTGTGCCGGTGGAAAAGCGCGGTTTGGGCATGGTGTTTCAGACATACGCCATCTGGCCGCACATGACGGTGTTCGACAATATTGCTTACCCCTTGCAAGTGCGCGGCGAGCGCAAAGAGGTGATTCGTGAAAAAGTCGCGAACATCCTGAAGTTTGTGCAGCTGGAAGGGGTGGATCAGCGTTCCGCAACGCGTCTGTCCGGTGGTCAGCAGCAGCGTGTGGCATTGGCCCGAGCCCTGGTGGCCGAGCCTAAAGTCATTTTGTTTGATGAGCCGCTCAGTAACCTGGATGCCAAGCTGCGTGAAGAAACCCGTAAAGAACTGCGCGAATTTCTGAGCCGTCTGGACATTACCGCTGTGTACGTGACGCATGATCGCGTCGAGGCATTGGCCTTGTCCAACTCCATCGCTGTGATGCGAGGTGGCAAGATTCTGGAAATTGGTACGCCAGAAAAAATTTACTTTGATGCCGATCACCGCTTTGTGGCCGACTTTATTGGTCGTGCCAACCAGATCAGCGCCAAAGTGCTGGAGCAGCGTGCAGACTCCACCATTGTGGAATGCGAACTGGGCCAACTGCATTGCAAGAAGCGTGACCTGCCCGTGGGCACCGAAGTTACCTTGTGCATTCGCCCGGAATTTATTCGTGTCAGCAGCCAGGCCAATGAAGTGGGGCAGAACCTGTTCCACGGTCAGGTCCAGGCCCTGGAGTTCGTCGGTGAGTCCTACGAGGCCGAGGTCAAAGTGGGTAAAGAGCAGCTTCTGGTGTGTATTGATCCAGACGTGAAGGTGAAAGAGGGCGATACCGTACGCTTTAACCTGCACCCTGAACACTGCATGCTGTTGTCGGCATAAGGGCGGGGCATCATGAATCACACACGCAGACCACTTAGCTGGTCGCTTATTCTGATCGTCGGCTTTCTGACGCTGTGCCCGGTCCTGATGTTGCTGCTGGGCAGCTTCTCGCAGGGCCTGACGGCTTTTGGCTCCTTTACCACGGCTAAATACGTAGCCGCCTACACCGATCCCTTCTTGCTGGAAGTCACCTTCAATACGGTGGTTTTCGTGCTGGGCTCGTCCCTGTTCTCTACTGCGCTGGCTGTTTTCCTGGCCTACCTGAATACGCGTACGAACATGCCCATGAAAGGGGTGTTCACGGTGCTGTCCATCGTCCCCATGATGATTCCGCACTTGCTGTTCTCGGTGAGCTGGGCATTGTTGCTGAACCCGTCCAACGGCCTGATCAATATGTTCTTGCAGGACACATTGGGCCTGCAGGAAGCGCCGCTGAATATTTATTCCCTATGGGGCATGATTCTGGTCGAAGGCTTGTTGAACATGCCTGTGGCCTACCTGATCATTGCGCCTGCCATGGCCTCTTTTGACGTTTCCATGGAAGAGTCCTCGCGTGTGTTCGGGGGCGGTCTGTGGCGTACCTTGACGCGGGTTACCCTGCCGATTCTGCGTCCAGCCATCATGGCGGCTTTCATTCTGGCGATTGTGCGGGCCTTGGCTTCCTACGCCGTGCCACGTGTTCTGGGTACCCCAGGTCGTGTGGATGTGCTGGCCACTTATTTGTTCGAGATGATCTCTACCGGCTTCGCTCCGGATTACGGAAAAGCGGCGGCGCTGGGCATGAGTGTGCTGTCGGCCTCCATTGCCCTGATCGTTCTGTATCGCTACATGACGAAAGAAAGCAGCAAGTATGTGACGATCTCCAGCCGTGGTTTCAAACCCACTCAGCTGGAGTTGCGTCGCGCGAAAATCCCCTTGTTCATCATTGTGGGCATTATCAGCTTGCTGATGGTGGTGCTGCCTGTGGCCGTGCTGCTGTACACCTCCATGATTCCGTATTCCATGGTGCCTAGTGCTCGCGCCTTCTCCCTGATGAGCTGGGCGAACTGGATTGATGTCATTCAAGATCCGATCTCCAAAGTGGCCATGAAGAACAGTTTGTTCCTGGCTGTGGTCGGAGCCAGTCTGGGTGTATTGCTATCGCTGTTTGTGGCCTATGTGGTGGTCAAGTTACGAACGCGGGCGGCGGCGCTGCTGGATACCTTGAGCTTCCTGTCCTTTTCCTTCCCGGGGATTGTGATCGGTATCGGCTTTATGTGGTTCTTTGTGCAAACGCCTTTGTATGCCACGCTGACCGCCTTGCTGCTGGCCTATATCGCCGCTTATCTGCCTTACGGTATCCGACCCTTGTCGGCCGCCTTTGTGCAGGTCCATGCCCACCTGGAGGAGTCCTCGGCCGTTGCCGGGGCCAGTTCCTGGACCACCATGCGCCGCATCATTATTCCTTTGCTGATTCCTGGTGTGGTGTCGGCCTGGATCTTGATGGCAACCATGTTCATTCGTGAGCTGACGGTGTCGGTGGTGCTGTCCCGTCCCGGTACGGAAGTGCTGGCGGTACAGGTGCTGGGTTATGCCGAAGATGGTTTGTGGGGCAAGCTCTCGGCGCTGGGGATCATCATGATTCTGATCTCTACCGTGCTCGTGCTGCTGGCCATGTATATTGGTAACTTTTACAAGCGCCGCCAAGGCACGATGTAAGTTGGACTGATCTCAAGGGCCTGAATTCCGCAAGGGATTCAGGCCCTTGTTGTTTTTGCTGAGAGCAGACCGTATCTTGTTGCCTGGCTGGCTATTCGCTTGTTCATGCGCACAAGGGGCTGGCTGTTTTTTGTTTACTCATTAGTAGAAAGCTATGACGCATAAATGCAAAGTGCTGGTCGTCGGTGGTGGCGTGATGGGGGCGTCGGTCGCCTGGCATCTGACTCAAGCGGGTGCCGCAGTCACTTTGATCGATCAGGGTTCGGGTAGTGTGCCTAGCGCAACCGCTGCCTCTTTTGGATGGGTAGGAGCCAGCGCCAGTACACCTTCTGATGACACTGACGCCTTTGCCTTGCGTCTACACGCTCTGGAAGAGTACACGCGTCTGAAGCAGAGCTTGGGGGCATTGCCTGTGACCGTGCGTGGAGCCTTGTCCTGGGGGGAAACGACGGACGAGACAGCCGCCTTGATTGCCGAGCATCTGGCAGCCGGTTCCAGGGTTGAAAGCCTGTCAGCCGCGCAAGTGCGTCAGAAAGAACCGTCGTTGGCAGCCGTACCGGATTTGGCAATGTGGGCGCCCGATGATTTCGCCTTGGAGCCAGTAGATCTGGCACGTTGTTTTATTCAAGCGGCGCAAGCGAATGGCGCCACGGTTTTGTCCGGTACGGTACAGCGTGTGTTGTCGGCAGGAGGGCGAGTGAACGGTATAGAAGTGCAAGGGCAAGTCATCGTGGCCGACAAGGTGGTGCTGGCCAATGCTTATGGTGCCTTGGTTTTGGCAGCCAGTGCAGGGGTAGCGTTGCCTATAGAGCAACAGCCCGCCGTGTTACTGCGCCTGGATGCTGATAGAAATCGGGTCCGGCATTTACTCTGTGCTCAGGATCTGGAGGTGCGACCGGGCAAAGAAAGAGGGTTGATGTCGGCGTTGGATTATCCCTTGGAAGGCGAGGCAGGTTTGCAGCGTCTGGCCGAGCAAACCTGTCAGTCCATTGCTCAGTTGCTGCAACTGCCTTCTGTCCCGCGCATCTTGTCGATAGAGGTCGGGCAGCGCCCCATGACTAGTAACAAGCAGCCATTGTGTGGGCCTATTGAGACTGTAGATGGTTTGTTCGCCGTCGTGGCTCACCCCGGTGTCATTCTGGCTCCCTTGTTGGGAAGCTTGTGTACGCAGGCAGTTCTGGCTGCCTGAGGTTTGTTTCCTGACGTAGGGCTGTGCGCTCTTTCAAAGATTTGGCTGTCTTGAAAGCAGGCAGCGAAACCAGCTGACAAAGAAAAAGGCCCGATTTCGTGGAGAGACGAAATCAGGCCTTCTTGTTGACTGCGCCGGTTTGAATGCTCCCTTTCAGCGGGAGCGTTCAAACCAGAGAACGGACGGTGTCTTAGTCCTCTTCGACGAAGGTCTCTTCGCGTTTCTTTTTCACCGAAGGCAGGGCCACAACCACAACCAGGAAGGCAGCCAGGACCAGCAGCGACAGGGACAGAGGACGTGTCACAAAGGTGGTGTAATCACCGCGGGACAGTAGCAGGGCACGACGGAAGTTTTCCTCCATCATTGGTCCCAGGACCAGACCCAGCAACAGCGGAGCACCTTCACAACGCAGCTTGGACCAGACGTAGCCCACCAAACCGAAGGCGGCGGTGACCAGAATGTCAAACACGTTGTAGTTCAGCGAGTACACACCCACCGTGCAGAACACCAGAATGGCGGGGAACAGCAGGCGGTAGGGCACTTTAAGCAGTTTCACCCACAGGCCTACCAATGGCAGGTTCAGGATCACCAGCATCAGGTTACCAATCCACATGGAGGCGATCAGACCCCAGAACAGTTCAGGGTGGCTGGTCATCACTTGTGGACCAGGCTGAATGTTGTGGATGGTCATGGCACCAATCATCAGCGCGGTCACAGCGTTACCGGGGATACCCAGGGTCAGCAGCGGGATGAAGGAGGTTTGAGCGGCAGCGTTGTTGGCAGACTCGGGACCGGCCAGACCAGCAGGGTGACCTTTACCAAAGCGTTCCGGGTTCTTGGAGATTTTCTTCTCCAGTGTGTAAGACGCAAAGGAGGACAGCACCGCGCCACCACCGGGCAAGATACCCAGGCAAGAACCCATGGCGGTACCACGCACGACAGCAGGCCAGGACTCCTTGAACTCTTGCTTGTTGGGGTACAGCGAGCCGACCTTGCCAGTGATCTCCACGCGTTGATCGCCCAGCTCCAGGTTGTTCATGATTTCGGAGAAACCAAACACACCCATGGCCACCACGGCGAAGTCGATACCGTCTTGCAGTTCTGGAATACCAAAGTCGTAACGGGCAACACCGGAGTTCACGTCGGTACCGACCATACCCAGCAGCAGACCCAGCAAGATCATGCAGATAGCTTTGGGCAGGGAGCCCGAAGCCAGCACCACAGCACCGACCAGGCCCAAGACCATTAATGAGAAATACTCCGCAGGTCCAAACTTGAAGGCGACTTCAGCCAAGGGCGGTGCAAAAGCGGCCAGCAGCACGGTGGCCACACAACCGGCAAAGAAAGAACCCAGAGCAGCAATCGCCAGGGCAGCACCGGCCCGGCCATTACGGGCCATCTGGTGTCCGTCCAGCACGGTGACTACGGCCGAAGTTTCCCCCGGCAGGGCAACCAGAATGGCGGTTGTAGACCCACCATATTGGGCGCCATAGTAAATACCGGCCAGCATGATCAGACCAGCAACGGGAGGCAGCACATACGTAATGGGCAGCAGCATGGCAATGGTTGGTACAGGGCCAATGCCTGGCAACACGCCAATCAAGGTGCCCAGTATGCAACCGAGCAAAGCGTAGGCCAGGTTCTCGGGCGTGATCGCCACCGAGAAACCCAGCATCAGGTTGTCAAATAATTCCATATTCGTTCACCCCCTAATCAGGCCAGAAAACTTGGCCACAGGGGGAACACCAGCCCCAGGCCCTTGATGAATGCCAACCAGACGAACAGCACCAAAAAGACGGCTGCGCCCAGTGCAACAGGCCAGCTAAATTCATGGCTGGCAAAGCTGCTGATCAGTACAAGCAGGAAAATGGAGATGTAAACACCCAGCGAGTTCAGTGTCAGACCGCAAAGCACGACCGCGCCGATGATAACGAAGAGCACTTTCCAGTTAAACTTCTCTACCTCGGTGCTTTCTGCTTTGGCAGACATCGAGCCCAAAGTGACAACCGCCCCTAACAAGCTCAGGCATACACCAAGCCAGAAGGGGAAGTAGCCGGGCCCCATGCGGGCGGCTGTTCCCATCGAGTAGCTGGTGGCCCCGAGCGCGAAAGCGGCGCCCACGACCACGAACATGACCCCGGACCAGAAGTCCTGTTTATTTTTAATTTGCATAAGGTGGATTCTCCTTGTCTGCCTTGCGCATTGGTTTTCCTTTTTCCTGTGTCAGCTTCTTTATAGTGGAGCGGGCTCCATACTCTGCGTGTGCCGACTGCATTGAACAGAGGTGACGCATGGTAATGGAGCACTTGAAGACTGGAAACCCTGAGATGACCCTAGTTTTTAAGGGTTTTCCCGGTAATTCCGGAAATTTAGGGTTTTTTGGGAGCGTGTTCGTAGGTGGATGGCAGGCTTTGAAAGAAGTTTGAAAGGTAATGGAAAGATGGGTGAAAGGTTATCATTAGTATGAAATTCCTCTACCCAGTAACGCTAGCAATGGTTTACGATAAGGCCCATGTTGCAAGATCTCGACTTTCTCGCTGACCGTATCGGTCAACTGGTAGAGCAATCTCGTCAGCTCAACGCTGAACGCGCTCAATTATTAGCTCGTCTGAAAACTCAGGATGCCGAGCTGGACGCCTTGCGCCAGCAAAATCGTCGTCAACAAGATGAGTTCGAGTCCCTGTCCACCGGTGTTGCTTCGCATCAGCGTCAACTGGATGTGGTGCAGCAACAAGCGCAGGCTGATCAGGCAGAACTGAAAAAGCTGCTTGAACAGGAACAGGCCCAGGTAGTTGCCTTGCGTCGCGAGTTGGACAGCGCACGCGCGGGTATGGGTGTGTTGCGTGATGTAGCAGGACAGGCTCGCGACCAGATCGGTTCGATCCTGATGCGTTTACCCGGTGCCGTACAGGAGTAAGTCATGGAACGAGTCGATATTTCCCTGTTGGGCCGCGATTACTCTCTGGCATGCCCTCCTTCCGAAAAAGCGCGCTTGCTGGAAGCTGTCAAACTGGTAGACCAGCGCATGCAGTCTATCAAGGGTTCGGGCCGTGTCTCTGGCAACGAACGTATCGCCGTCATGGCCGCCATTCAGATCGCCAGCGAGTTTTTATCCGCTAAAGCACCTGATGGTCCTCTGGCTAATGTTGCTTTTGGCGATTTCAAGCGTAAAATTGAAGACATGCACGCAATGATTGACGAGGTCATCGAACCTTCGGGTACCGCGCGCTAAACCAAATTTGAAAGCAGTCCCTTGTTGTCCCTCGCGGGCTGCTTCATCCCAGTAAGTCCCTGCCGTGTTCGTGACACGACCATACATTCCTTGAACCAATGCTTTTGGCATACAGGTTGTTGGATTAGCCAGTAGGAGCGATCGTCCTCGTCGACGAACCCGAAGCTGGCTTGATGACAGCCGATCTTGGACCCTCGGTTCCAGGATGCCGGTCTTGACGGCAATGGTGGGGCACCTACAAAAAAAGCCCGTCCAGATCTGGACGGGCTTTTTTCTTTTCTGCTGTTTTGTTTATTTCTGACTGCCAGGCGCAACGTCTCGTTTGCTGGCATACGCAAACAGAGCCAGGCCAGCGACAATCATGGGCAAGGACAACCACTGCCCCATCGACAAGCCTGCGCTGAGCAGACCCAGGTAGCCGTCGGGCTCGCGGGTGTATTCCACCATGAAGCGGAAGAAACCGTAGCCGATCAGGAACAGGGCACTGGTCTGACCGACGGCGCGTGGACGACGCGTGAACCACCACAGCAAGATAAACAGGGCAATGCCCTCCAGGGCCATCTCATACAACTGCGAAGGATGGCGGGGGGTTGCATCCACTTGCGGAAATACCATGGCCCAGGGCACATCACTGGGGCGACCCCATAGTTCGCCGTTAATGAAATTACCCAGGCGGCCCACGGCCAGCCCCAGGGGAATCAGGGGAGCCAGAAAATCGCTGACTTCCAGAAAACGCCGTTGACGGTTTCGAGCAAACAGCGCAATTGTCACCAGCACACCGATCAGACCACCATGAAAGGACATGCCACCTTGCCAGACATACAGAATCTCCAGCGGGTGCGACAAGTAGTAAGAGGGTTGATAGAACAGGGTGTAGCCCAGACGCCCACCTGCCACCACGCCCAGGACGCAGTAAAAGATCAGGTCTTCCAGGTCCTTGCGGGTCAGCAAGTCATAGCCCGCACGGATACGCGCTGTGCCAGCCAGCCAAACCAGGCCAAAGCCCACTAAATACATCAAGCCATACCAATGAATGGCAAGGGGTCCAAGTTGTATGGCGACGGGATCAAACTGCGGGTGAATTAACATGCGTGCCCATTACAGAGATGAATATCAGATAATAGCGTGACTGCGAGCCCAGACCAGGGCTGGGTAAATTGTAAGGGAAGGATCATGCTGCATTCAGTCTCTTGGGCCAGACGTTTACCATTAGTAGTTTTTTGTGGATTGATGATCTTTAATCCGGTGGCAAAGGCTGATACGGTAGCGCTGATGGATATCGTGCAGGCGCAGTGCTTGTCCTGTCATCAAATTGATCGTAAACGGGTCGGGCCCCCTTTTCGGGAGAGCGCCCAACGCTACGCGTCAGGTCCGGCGCAGGAAACTCAGGCGTATTTGCAGCGACAAATTCAACAGGGTAGTCGGGGGAACTGGGGAGCTATTCCCATGCCCGCTCAAAACCGGATCAGCGCCGAGCAAGCACAAGCTATTGCAGCCTGGTTGCTGAGTCTAGCCAATTCGTCAACAAAGGAGAATTCATGAAGGAAACAGCCATATTAGGTGGCGGATGTTTTTGGTGCACTGAAGGGATTTTCAAAGCCTTGCAAGGTGTGCAGTCTGTGGTGCCCGGATATTGTGGCGGCCATGTAGAGCATCCCACCTATGAGCAGGTTTGCGGCAAGCAGACCGGCCATATTGAAGTGGTCAAAGTGGAATTCGACCCTTCCGTCATTTCCTATCGGGATTTGCTGGAGGTATTTTTCCTGACCCATGACCCTACCACGCCGGATCGTCAGGGCGCTGACCAGGGGCCACAGTATGCGTCGGCAATTTTTTGTCAAAATGAAGAACAGCGCCGCCAGGCCTTTGAAGTCATCGAAGAAATCAAATCGCAGTTTGATGCACCGATCGTGACCCATGTGCTCGACAGTTCCACTTTCTGGGAGGCCGAGGACTATCACCACGATTATTTTGCATTGAACCCCGAGCAAGCCTACTGCCAGATGGTCATTGCGCCCAAGCTCAAGAAGTTCTACCAGCGTTTTCAGGATCTGCTGGTCAAAAGCTAAGCATCCTGAGGGTGCGAGGCAGAAGCAAGGTAGCGTCTGTACAGGGCGCTACCTGGTAATGTCAGACGGGCCATCAGGCCAATAATCAACAAGGTCAGAACAAGTCGGCCGACCAGGGCCACCCAGATGTTGGCACCCAGAGCCAGAATAAGAATGGTGTCTTCAATCAGGGAGTGGCTCAATGACAGCCAGGACAAGGCCAGCAAGCGTGTTCTGGGACTGTAGTTCTGCTGGCGGGACTCATCAATAATCAAGGCACCGCCGTAGCTCAAGCCCAGCAATACGCCAATCGTGGTGGTGGGGGCGACTCGTTCTTCCAAGCCTGAAAAGCGGAGCAAGGGAAGCAGGAGTCGAGTCAGCAATCGGGTGAAGCCGATTTTCTCCAGGACTGACAGGACCAGGAGCAGGCCAAGAATAATCAGCCAGGTCATGAATAGCGAGCTGGCCGTTCCCCACAACCAGTCTACCCAGCCTTGCCAACCGCCTTGTGTGGCATTGGATTGCCCATAAAGCCAGGCAAGGGACACGGGTTCCTGTAACAGCCCGGCGCTATTCAAACCCCAGGCCAGCAGGCCACCGTAAAGCAGGGCGCAGACAATCCGCAGCGTGGCGGTAAACCAGAAGCTGGCTCCGGCTCGGCGCACAATGGCCTGTTCCATGGGCATATTGTGTGCAAACAGCATCATGGTGCCCAAGACGCTGATTTGAGCCACGTTGAAACTCAAGCTGTCGCCCAAGGCCGCCATTGATCCTATGCCAGCGTAAATACCGGCCAGAGCAGTGGTTGCCCAGACAATACCGGCTTCGGCTGGCAGGCCAACCAGTGCCATGATCAGACCCAACTGCGCGGCAATACGCACCGCAATCATGATGGGGAGCATGATGCGCGCAACGGTATAAAACATGCGCAGGCTGCGGCTAAAGGTGGTGCGAAGGAAGGTCAGCATGACAACAGAGGGTTGGGAAATCTGATTGATGCTAGCACGGCTCTGTGCTTGCTTTGTCGTGCTCTGGCGCTTGTGTGGGGCGGGCAATGCAGGCTGTCGGTTTGTCACTACAAGCCGATGCGCTTTCCTTCACCCAAAAGAAAACCCCTGATGATGAAACCCGATGCAGCCAAGTAAGGCTGCCTGGTTTTCTCCCATCAGGGGTGTTACAGGCCGGGTAGGCCCCGGCTTATCGACCCGAGCAGTGGCCGCCGCTAGCGGCTTGTCCACTCCCCCAGGCAATGGGGGCGGGCTCGGGGCGGTAGGGATAGTCTTGCAGGCTGTCCATGACAACTAGCAAGACAACGACCAGCCAGAAGGTACTGGTAATAAGGCGGAAAGTAGTTTTGCTCATGCTTGCACGACTCAAGGATTAACGCGGCGACGAATGCGCACGCCTATGATGGACCCGGCAAAGGCCAGTGCAAACCAGACCCAGCCATGTATGCTGGCCGAGGCGATGCCTCCCAGGAATGCGCCCACATTACATCCGAAAGCCATACGGGCACTGTAGCCCATCACCAGACCGGCAATTGCGCCTACCCACAAAGTGCGGGCATTGGGGGATTTGAAATTGGCAGGATGGTTCCAGCGTGAGGCTGCCATGGCGCCCAAAATCAAACCAAAGTTGGTGACCGAAGTAACGTCAGCCAGGACGGGTTCAGCCAGACGTTGTGCATGTGGAGCCACGCCCCAGAACGCGTCGCCAACCGGGGACCAGCCCAGAGCCGAGAATACTTTTGCGCCCCACAAGCCAATACCATAGACGATGCCCCAGGGTTGGCCTGCAACGATCATGTGAATGGCATACAGCACGGCCAGCAGCAAAGCGCCCATCCACCAGCGCATTTCCCATTTGGCAGGTGGGCTGTTTTGCTCTTTCCGATGGCGACGTGCACCTCGGCCGACGAACCAGGATACGGCGGCGCAGCCAAGTACGGTAATCAACAAGGCAGTGGGCCAGCCCAAGGACACAGTCAGGTCGATAGCGGGTAGGCCACCCAGGGCAATCCAGCCGGGCTGGTGCGATGCGCCTAGAAAGCTACCGATGGCAAAGGTAGGCAGAACCGCAAAGGAAATCGGTGCGCCTGCGCCTGCTTTATAGAGAGTGCCGGAACCGCAGCCATCGGCCAGTTGCATGGCAGCGCCAAACAGAAAGGCGCCCAATACCAGGCTGATGGTCAATGGGGCAATCGCGCCAACCAGCTCACCACCGCTATCGGCGATCAAGGGTAGGGTGAAGGCGGCGGCCAATACCAGCAGGAGCATTTGTGCCCAGATACCTTGAGGGTCACGGCGCTCGATATAGTTACGCCATCCGGTCGTGAAACCGAAACGGGCTCCTTGCAGTACGGCACCAAAGCCAATCCCCAGCAGGGCGAGCAGGCCTTGGCGCAGTCCACCTACCAGAGCGACCCCAACAATCAGGGCCAGGCTGGCCAGGATAAAGCCCAGTCTAGTCAGATAAAGCATGATCGATTTCTTTAGTTAATGGCGCGTTTGGCATCGAGTTTCAGAACTTCGAAACGGGAGGGCTGGTTATCCATAGGCAAGTTGCTGCGGCTCCATTCCACGACGGACTCGGGGTAGAGCTTCACGTTAGGGTTGCCGGCCAGTTCGGACAGGACGAACCAGTTCGTGGCAGCCCAGTGGCCGGTATTGCAGAACGAAACGGTGGGTTTGTCGTCCAGGCCTTGTTCTTTGACGATCTTGACGAGTTCTCCGGTGTCTTTCAGGACGGGTTTGTCGCTACGGAAAAAGCTGTTGAAGTCAAGCTCGCGTGCGCCGGGCAGGGTGCCGTAGCGGGCGGCGGCGTCAACGCGCTTTTCGCCTTTGAAGAATTCGGTTGGGCGAGCGTCCAGCAGGACGGGAGCCTGGCCGTTCTTGATGTAGTCAGCGACTTCTTGTGTGCTGACCACCATGTCTTTGTTGTAGTGGTAGCTGAATTCGGTGGGGGTGACAGTGGGGGTGTCTTTGCTCAGGGCTTTGCCTTCGGCTTCCCAGGCTTGCAGGCCGCCGTCCAGAATGGATAGCTGGGTCAGGCCGCCAGCTTTCAGTGTCCAGTACACGCGTGCTGCTGCGCCGAAGTCTGTGGGGTTCGCGCCCGCGTAGGTGACGACAACGTAGCTGTCCTTGGAAATGCCGGCTTTGCTGAACAGGGCAGACAGCTCGGCTTCGGAGCGCAGAGCACCGGCGTTTTCGGCTGGGCCGCGGTAGGCTCCATATGGGGTGTGGACGGCACCTGGTACGTGGCCTGCTGCATATTCTTTGTCTGTGCGGATATCCAGAATGCGCAGATTGTTTTGATCCAGCTTGGTGGCCAGGTCGCCAGCCGAGATCAATGCGGCTGGTTTGGTTGCCGTGTCGGGTGTGCTTGGCTCTGCGGAAGCAGTCGGTGCCAGGACCGCGCTGAATGCAAATGCCAAGGAGATGAGGATTGGTTTGATCATTATTACTCTCTTGAGTAAGCAGAGGCCTGCTTAGAGGATTAAGTGCATAAGGAATGGTAATGAACGTGGCTACAGAAAATAACAATGAATTGGGGATTAGCTTATTGCTTGGGGGCGTAAGGGGGGAGGATCTCTCTATATATAGAGTAGATAGGAGGGGGAGTTGTGTTTGTAGCCCTGCCTTGGGTGAGCTTGTGTCTCTGTAGTTGCTTTCTGCAGGTGTGTCTTTGTCCTCTATATAGAGAGAGCGTGTCGGTGTAGAGGACGTTCTATCGGTGAGAGAAAGCTGGGTTTTTTCTACTAGAGAGGATGTGTTGAGATGATTGGTGCTCTCATGGGTGCAGACTTAGAGACTTAGAGACTTAGAGACTTAGAGACTTAGAGACTTAGAGACTTAGAGACTTAGAGACTTAGAGACTTAGAGACTTAGAGACTCGGAGACTCAAAGACCTAAGCAATGAGACTGAGAACCAAAGGGCTATTGAAGGTCAGTGAGGATAGAGGGGGGGATTGGATTACTTCTTGGGGAGGCTCACCACCCAACTATATATAGAGGGTTGAGTCGCAACGATGAATGGCCCTTCTATATAGAGAGGGGAGCTCATTGTTTTAACCGCTCTACGTAGGTCGCCACTCGAGCCCCCGGGACCGGGTGTTGGGGCGGACTACTTGCCGGCGCAATGCGCCGGTCCCCTTGTCCCAGTCATGATCGGGGCGCAGTCTGAACTCGCCCAGTGATTGGTCCCCCGGACCAATCACAAACTTTGGGCTCAAACAGCAGACTGCTTGCATCCCCGATCATGACTGCGACTGCGGCAAGTACTCTGACTCGCCCCAACACCCGGTCCCGGGGCCCCGAGCGGCTAGCAGCCCTGCATAATGCTCGATCTTGGAGGCCATTCAACTCGCTATCTATATAGAGACACTGTTGATTGGAGGGCATAGGGCCAATGGAGTGTTCGTGTGGCCGTTCTTTTGTCCGCCATCCAGCAAGCAAGCAAGCAAGCAAGCAAGCAAGCAAGCAAGCAAGCAAGCAAGCAAGCAAGCAAGCAAGCAAGCACAAGGGCTGATGACGGGTGTGGGTGATGAGTTTCGCTGTCTCTATATAGAGAAGGGGCTATTAGGCGGCTGGAGAATATCTAGCCAATTTTCACGAGAAAAACAGCGGTTTGGTCTGGAAGATGCGGTTGAGGATGGGCTGGCCCCTACCAGGGAAAAAAACTGAAGTTAAGCTAAAAATTATTTTTATAGTTATTCTTCATAGTTATCAATGAGCTAAGGGTTTTTTTGGCGGTTTCTCTCCTGAAATGCCAAGAAAAACCCCATGAAACGCTTGCAAAGCGGAAAATCGTCGTGCTATAGTTCTTTTCTCGCTGCAGCACACACAGGGTTTTCCCCGAAGCGCCGCAGAGAGCAGTTAGACAAGTTTCACCGCCTTGGCCAAGAGGCCCGCACCGAAGCTTGAATGACTGGTCAGGAAACTGACAGGGTGTAAAACCCGGAGCTTG
>NZ_JALXJU010000004.1:0-414239 GCF_030515105.1 Alcaligenes sp. YSL9
CGTTTGTGAGCACTTGATACAAACTTGTGGCGATCCCCGAAGGGTTCGACTCGCTCATTCCAAGCGCCCACACTTATCGGCTGTTAATTGTTAAAGAGCAGTGACAGTTGCCTGTCGTTCTACTGACTAACCCGGCTGGCTCGTCGCGCTTGGCGCTTCGTGCCTTGCTGTGTTAGCAGCAGAGAAACGAGATTATGAAGCAGATCAGGCAGTGTGTCAAGCGTTTTTTTGAAGAAGTTAGAAAGTTTCAAAACCGTCCAACTTGTCCCGCTTCAACCAGAACTTTCGTTCTGTCCTACCTAGCGAACAATCAACCGTGAGGCTAACCATCCAACTTCACAAACAAGGGTAAATTCTCAAAACCGTTTCAACCTGCAAAACCGCTTAAAAACTTAACATTGCGTTCTCTGGAGCAGAACCTAGAACTTTAACACAGAATTTTCTGATTTGTCAAGCTCCGGGTTTTACACCCTGTCAGTTTCCTGACCAGTCATTCAAACTTCGGTGCGGGCCTCTTGGCCAAGGCGGTGAAACTTGTCTAACTGCTCTCTGCGGCGCTTTGAGGGAAAACCCTGTGTGCTGCAGCGAGAAAAGAACTATAGCACGAGGATTTTCCGCTTTGCAAGTTTTTTACCTGAATATTTCATGTAAAAGAGGCGGTTTACAGTAGCTTTCCACTTAGATCATTGTTATATATGATAAAACTTAAATGAAACTAAATGATACTAAAATGACTATATCTCGTTCATAGCTGGAGAGACACCAGAACTGGCAGATGAAACGCCAGGATGCCCCATCGCAGAACAGGTCGATTCCAGGCTTTTTCTCTCCAGCTCAGCATCGATTCTCTTGTTTCACGCTGAATTCCCGCCCCAAACGTATTTTCGCGGACAGACAGACAGACAGACAGACAGACAGACAGACAGACAGACAGACAGACAGACAGACAGACAGACAGACAGACAGAAAAGATAAGAATGCAGTTGCGATCCTGGGGAAGACTGCACAAAGACCCGGCTATCACCATGGGCCGCTAATCTAGAACCTGGTCTACAACACTCTATATATAGAGCGCCGGTCATCCCTCTATATATAGAGGCATACCAATCGCCCTACTTTTGACCCACAAACCCCTCTCTATATAGAGACACCCCATCCAGGCAGATAGGTAAGCCACATCTCCCCTATTACAATAGGCGGACAAATAACTCTGTATGCAGACTATGGCCCGCTCATCTTCTCAAGCCCCTGCGGCACAGCTCAGCCTGATTGGCGAAGAAATACTCTCCGGCAATCTCCTGACCGAGAACATCCTGACGCAAGCTGCCCGCCTTCCCAGCGACTGGCGTGCCACATTGGATCGCCCGGAACTGCAAGACATACTGGCAACTCTGGCCAAGTGGTTGGACAAGGAGTGCCAGGATGGTGCCTCTATTTACCCGGCCGCCCCTTTCCGCGCACTGGAACTGCTGCCATTGCAAAAAGTCAGCGTAGTGATTCTGGGCCAGGATCCTTATCACGGGCCCAATCAGGCGCAGGGATTGTCATTTTCCGTACCTGACACTTGCCCGGCCCCACCCAGTCTGCGCAATATCTTTAAAGAGCTGGAGCTGGAATATCCCGACACCACCTTGCCAAGCAGTCATGATCTGAGCAACTGGGGTCGACAAGGAGTCTTGCTATTGAATACATCGCTGACTGTAGAAGATGGTTTGCCTGCCTCTCACGCCAAGAAAGGTTGGGAGCAGATTACTGACTCCCTGCTGATGAACCTGGCCCAGCAGACTACACGCCCTATTGTTTATATGTTGTGGGGTGCTCACGCCCAAGCCAAAGAAGCACTGATTCAGCAGCACTCCCAGCATCCTTACCTGATTTTGAAGGCCAATCACCCTTCCCCCTTGGCTGCTCGCCGCCCCCCTGTTCCTTTTATTGGCTGTGGTCATTTCCAGCAAGCCAATGAGTGGCTCAAAGAGCAAGGCGTCACTCCCATACAATGGTTTGCCACCGGCGCTTGACCATCCGTTCCCCTTACCTGATCCAGAACCATGCCTTTAAGCCCTGCCAATCCAGAATTAAGCTCTCAAGAACAACATGCTCTTTGGTCGAACGAACTGCTCGAACAATATGGCTGGCAATTTCAGGGAGAAACGCCATTTGCCGTCCCCTTAAGCAGCCTGCCCTTGCTGGATGAATTGTTCAAGTTTGTGAACGAGACCATCAAGGACTCTTTTGATCGCTCTTTATTCTGCTGGACTGATCTTAAACAAGACAGCAAAGGTCTGACGGCCTGGTATCTGGGCGTCGAAGATTACGACGAAGTGCTGGAGCCTTATATAGAGAGCTTGTCTGCCAAGGCCCTGGCCCAGAGTGATGCAGTAGAAAGTCCACCGTCCGAATAAAAAGACACCGGCAAGCATTGATACAGGCAGTCAGGGATACATGCCCCAAAAACCGCTAACGACTCTCCGGCTTGCTGGCTGCCCTGGAACCTGTAAAAAAAACAGGCAGACGCGGATCAACAACACCGGAAAACCCGGAAGTCATAAAAAAACCCGGCGCCAAGGCCGGGTTCTTCAAATAAAAGCCAAGTCTTACAAAGACCTGTTCTCTTATCTTTAAGGTTGCACACCTGCTGCGTGCGCCTGCTGGTCTGCGTGATAGGACGAACGCACCATGGCACCAACCGCCGCATGGGTAAAGCCCATTGCATAGGCCTCGCGCTCAAACATCAAGAATTCATCAGGCGTCACGTAGCGCATCACGGGCAAGTGGTGGCCGGATGGCTGCAAATACTGGCCAATGGTCAGCATATCAATATCGTGAGCACGCATATCGCGCATCACTTCCAGAATCTCTTCGTTGGTCTCACCCAAGCCAACCATCAAACCAGATTTGGTTGGAATGTTTGGATGCAACTTCTTGAACTCTTGCAGCAGTTTCAAGGAGTGGTGGTAATCCGAACCAGGACGCGCCTGCTTGTACAAGCGAGGTACCGTTTCCAGGTTGTGGTTCATCACATCTGGAGGGCAGGCATTCAGGATGCCCAACGCACGGTCCAGACGTGCACGGAAGTCCGGCACCAGCACTTCAATGGTCGTAGTTGGCGAATGCTCGCGCACCTGACGGATACATTCCACAAAGTGGGCAGCGCCACCATCACGCAAATCGTCACGGTCTACGGAGGTAATAACCACGTAGGACAATTTCATGGCACCAATGGCCTTGGCCAGGTTGGCGGGTTCATTCTCGTCCAGCGGGTCAGGACGGCCATGGCCCACATCACAGAATGGGCAACGACGTGTGCACTTGTCGCCCATGATCATGAAGGTGGCCGTGCCCTTGCCAAAACACTCCCCGATATTGGGACAGGAGGCTTCTTCGCACACCGAGAACAGCTTGTGCTCGCGCAGAGTTTCCTTGATCTCGTAGAAACGGGAGTTCGGTGCAGCCGCCTTCACCCGAATCCAATCAGGCTTTTTCAAACGCTCTGCCTGCACGACCTTAATGGGAATGCGCGAGGTCTTGGCCTCGGCCTTCTGCTTTTGCGTTGCGTCGTATTCGACAACGCGAGGGCGCACAGTAGGTTTGGAATCGACGGACGTATCTGTAGGGGTGGTCATAGGCGTCTAAATAGAAAAACAGCGTGCGGGCAACATCACTAAACGATGGGCGCAGTGGTCAATTGTAGCCCCTTCGCTTTACAAGCGCCTAGAACAAGGGCGATAGTTTGTACCAGACCCCTCTAATATAGAGGCCGACTTAACGATGCAGCAACACCCGAAAATAAAACCTGCACATACTATAAGTACGGAGACTTGCATGTCACAAGAGCACCTCGCCGATCCCGTCCTGCTGGAACAGCATCAGGGACTGGCCCGCATCACCTTGAACCGGCCCGCCAAGTACAACGCGCTGTCTGAAGAAGTGTTGGACTCTTTACAACACATTCTGGACAAGCTGGCCCAGGACCCCAGCTTGCAGTGCGTCATCATTCAGGCGGAAGGCAAGGCCTTTTGTGCCGGGCACGATCTGAAACAGATGCGCTCCAAACCTGAACATGACTACTACCGGGATCTGTTCAGCCGCTGCAGCCGGGTCATGCAAGCTGTGCTAGCCTTGCCCGTGCCGGTGATTGCTCGTGTGCAAGGGCTGGCCACCGCAGCGGGCTGTCAGCTGGTTGCTACCTGCGATATGGCTGTTGCCACCGAGTCCACTCGCTTTGCAGTATCCGGCATTAATGTTGGCCTGTTCTGCTCCACCCCTGCTGTTGCCCTGTCACGCTGCGTGCCCCCAAAAGCCGCCATGGAAATGTTGATGACGGGCGAATTCATCAGCGCCCAACGAGCTCAAGAGCTGGGGCTGATCAATTACGCGGTAGCCGAAGACCAGCTGGATCAAACCGTACAGAAACTGGCCGACAGCATCATGGCCAAGAGTCCGGTTGCCGTCCGTGCGGGCAAAGCCATGTTCTACCGCCAGCGCAGCCTGGCTATTGAACAAGCCTACGACTACGCCGGTCAGGTCATGGCTGACAATATGATGAGCAATGATGCCTGCGAAGGTATTGATGCTTTTATCGAGAAACGCGCGCCGCACTGGAGCGGAACCTGAGGCGGCACTTGACGAATAAATAACAATATAAAGATGAGCGCCGCCACATGCGGCGCTTTATCGCTGCGCTATTTAAGCTACCGCTGCCTGTAGGCGCAGAGCCATCGCTTGCGATAGATAATTAGACAAATACTGTGCAACCTCGTCCATGGGGACCACGACGCCTTGCGAACGCATATCCGTTGTTTGCAGCCCTTCATAGCCACAGGGATTGATGCCGCTAAATGGGCTTAGATCCATGCCTATATTCAAGGCCAGTCCATGGTAAGAGCGGCCATTGCGAATCTTGATCCCCAATGCGGAAATCTTGGCCAACTCCTGCCTTGCCACCCCTTGCGGTACATAGACACCCGGTGCCCCCGGCTTGCAGCAAGCCCCTTCGACACCAAAATGCGTCAGACAGGCAATAACAGCCTCTTCCAAAAGGCGTACGTATTCTTTGACGTATAAGCCTACCCGGCGCAGATCAAACAGGCAGTACACCATTAACTGCCCAGGGCCGTGATAGGTAATCTGCCCGCCCCGGTCGGTTTGCACCACGGGGATGCCACCGGGATTCAGTAGATGTTCCGGCTTGCCGGCCTGTCCTTGCGTATAGACAGGCGTGTGCTCGACAAGCCAGATTTCATCAGGAGTCTCCGGCTCGCGCTGCTCGGTAAAGTCGCGCATTGCCTGCCAGATAGGTTCATAGGCGCTAGGCCGCTCAAACCACTTGATACGAACTGAGTCGGACATGAACGCCTGATCCCTGCTTTACATCACCACACGCACCAGATGATGCGCATGCAGGGCACGGTAAAGATTATCCAGTTGCTCACGCGAAACAGCGCGCACCGTGAAAGTCAGGCCCGTGTAGTTGCCTGCCTTGCTGGGACGCACCTCGATAGTGGCAGCGTCAAAGCCTGGATCATGTTCCAGCACGATAGCCAGCAATTCGTCTTGCAGGGTTTCGTGAGTCTGGCCCATGACTTTGATAGGAAAGTCACTGGGGTATTCGATCAACGATTCTTCGGGGGAAATTGTCATGCTTGCTCCGCAGCCTTGATGGCCTCGTCATAGCCTTCACGTAATTTGGCAAAGACAGGGCCGGGTCGTCCGTCGCCGACGGGCTGACCGTTAAATACAACGATGGGCAGCACCTCTTTGGTGGCTGACGTCATCATAATTTCATCGGCAGTGTCGACCTCTTCACGAGAGATCTGACGCGCCTGAAAAGCTATACCCGCCTGGGCGGCCAGCTCCTCCATCAAACTGTAGCGAATCCCTTCCAGGATCAAATTGTTGCGCATGGGTGCCAGCAAAGTACCGTCGCGCACAATCCAGATATTGCAGGAGGCCCCTTCGGTCAGAAAACTGTCTCTGAACTGAATGACCTCATCCACGCCGGCTTCAAGAGCCTGTTGCTTGGCCAAAACATTGCCCAGCAAGGAAATGGATTTTATATCGCAACGCAGCCAACGCTCATCTTCAATGGCCACCGCCTTCAAACCCGTTTCGCGCTCTTGCTGCACTCGCTTGAAGGGCGAGACCATGATGAAGATGCTGGGCGGCACATTGCTGGGGAAGGCGTGGTCGCGCTTGGCAACACCGCGGGTTACCTGAATGTAGACCATGCAGTCGGCACCCCGGCCCGAACGGGCCAGCATATCCAGCACCAGCTTTTCCCATTCACGGCGAGTGAAAGGGTTGGTGATGCCCACTTTTGCCAGACTGCGCTCCAAGCGCCCCAGGTGCCCATCAATACGAAAAGGTTTCCCGTGATAAGCAGGCACGACATCGTAAATGCCGTCGCCAAAGATAAAGCCACGATCCAGTACCGAGATCTTCGCTTCACCCAAGCGCACGAAGTCGCCGTTCAAATAAACAATGCTGTCGGGGTCAATGCCTGCAATCATAGGATTTAGCCTCGCACCAAGGAATTACTCAAACATCAAGCGCACTTTGTCGGCCATACGACCAAAAAAGCCGGCCTCGGGCACATCTTGCAGCACCAGCAAAGGCTGCTCTGCCAAAACCTTGCCATCCAGGGACAAAGTCAGTGTACCGACCTTGTCACCCTTGCTCAACGGAGCCAGCAAAGGCTGGGTATAGTTGGCAACAGGCTTGATTTCCGAGGACTTGCCACGAGGAACCGTCAACCACAAGGCTCCTTCTGTACCCAGGCCTACATTCTCGACCTCACCTTCCCAAACGCGGGCGGTGACAGCAGGATTGCTGGCGTCGTACAGTTTGACCGTTTCAAAGTTCTGGAAGCTCCAGTTCAGAAGCTTCAGGCTGTTTTCTGTACGGGCGGCGTCATTTGCCGTGCCCACCACAACCGACACTACGCGACGGCCATCGCGCAAGGCGGTCGACACCAGGCAGTAACCGGCCGATTGGGTGTGGCCGGTTTTCAGACCATCAACTGTATTGTCCAGCCACAGCAGGCGGTTACGGTTGGGCTGCTTGATATTGTTGTAGGTGTACTCTTTTTGGCTGTAGTAGTGCAGATACTGGGGGAAGCGGGCAACCAGTGCCGCGGACAACACGCCCAGATCACGTACCGAGGTCAGATGCTCGGGATCAGGCAAGCCGGTGGAGTTCTTGAAATGCGTAGCCGTCAAACCCAGCTTGGCGGCTTCTTCGTTCATCAAGGCGGCAAAAGCACCCTCGCTACCCGCAACGGCTTCGGCCAAGGCAACAGAGGCATCATTGCCCGATTGCACGATCACACCTTGCAGCAGATCATTCACGGCCACTTGCGAATTAACTTTCACGAACATGCGCGAACCTTCGGTGCGCCATGCCTTGTCCGAAATCACAACGGTCTGATCCAGCTTCAGGCGACCGGATTCCAGAGCATCAAAGACCAGATAGGCCGTCATCAGCTTGGTCAGGGAGGCAGGCTCGACCTGTTCGTTCAGCCCTTCTGCCGCGATGATCTGGCCACTATTAACGTCCATGGACAACCAGGCACGGGCCGTCAGGCTAGGTGCGGGTACAACGGACAAATCACCTGGCAAGGCAGGCGTCTGAGCGCCAAGCACTTGAGCCGATTCTGTCGGGGTAGGGGTTTGAGTCTGTGCCTGAGCCACCATAGGCAGCGCCAGGGCAAGAGCCACCACACAACGAGAGAGGACTGGAGATGCAAATTTTTGAATAGAAGTCATGGAAAAAATCGATTGCTTTGACAGTGGCGGAAAGAACCCATTATGGCAGAGCCATCTGGGCCTGTGAGGGGCAAGGCCCCTGAGTCTGAACAGGAAAACGCAACGATTTGAAAGCAAAACCCGGCTTAGGTTCCAAGCCCGGCCAAATGACGGCTGACCAACTCACGCAGCTGAATCAGCTTGCCATGAAAAAAGTGGCCGGCCTCGGGCAGCACAACCATGGGCAACTGATGCTCACGCGCAAAGTCCATGCCTTCCGACAAGGGAACGACATCGTCGGTTTCACCATGCACTAGCAAGGTATCGGCAGGAGGGCTGACATCCCGGAAGCGGAAACGATTGACCGCAGTACCAGTCAGGATGAAGGCGCCGGGCAAAGGTGCCTGGGCTTCCTGCAGGCTGGCATACACTTGAGCAGCGACTGCAGTGCCAAATGAAAACCCGGCCAACATGGATGGGCCGGAACTCCACTGCGGGAAATGTGATGGGAATTGCTCAATCAAAGCCAGCATATCGGCAGTTTCGCCGCGGCTGCTATCGAACTCCCCGGCAGACTTTCCGACACCACGGAAATCCGGGCGTACTGCCAGCAAACCATGTTGAGTGGCACTGCGCGACAAGGTTGTCACCACTTTGTTGTTACGTGCCCCACCATGCAAAGGGTGAGGATGCAGCAACAAGGCCCAACCCTTGAGCTCGCCCGCTGGCCAGTCCAGAGCACAGTCAATAACACCGGCCTGGCCGGAAAATTGGATTGTATCTACGCGTTCAGACATGCTCAGATCAAATATCACATAAGATTACGTTTAACTCATCCAGTGTACCGGATTGTCATGAATACCTCTTCTGCATTCACCCTACCCAGCCCGCGCGATATGGTGGCAGAGCTGCGTACGCGCTTGCCACATTTTCCCCAGATACGCTGGGTAGACTCGACCGAATCGACCAACGCCGATTTGCTTGCCCTGGCTCGTCAGGAATCCGGGCCGCGTGTGCGTCCCTGGTTGCTGGGCGCACATCTGCAAAGTCGTGGTCGTGGGCGTGCCGGACGCACATGGGAAAACAGCGTCGGTGCAAACCTGATGTTTTCCTGTGCCTTTGATATTTTTCTGCCTGCGCGGCAGCTGCCTACTCTTTCGCCGCTGTCCGGTCTGGCAACGACGGAAGCGCTGCGCCAGTTTCTGGAACCGGCAGTGCGTAATCGTCTGGCCATGAAATGGCCGAATGACGTGCTATGGGATCAGGCCAAGCTGTCCGGCATTCTGGTTGAGGCGACCCGCGCCAGTGCAGCGCCCAGCTCCAGTGACCATCATGTGGTGATTATCGGCATAGGCCTGAACCTGCGTGAAGCAGAGACCATCAGCCAGAACACGCAACGCGCCATTGCAGACTGGACCAGCATTGCTGAACACTCCCAGCAAGCGTCTCTGGCACGCTGTTCGGACCTTGTGGCCAAAGTCGCGCAAAGCCTGTACCTGAGCCTGAATCATGTCACAGCCCACGGTTTTGCTGATCTGCCTACACGCTACGCGCAAGTTGACGCGCTAATTGGCCAGCAAGTCCATATCATTGACAATGGCCAAGTCCTGCATACAGGCATCGTGACGGGCATCAATACCTCGGGGCAATTATTATTGCGCCACCCCGATGGTTCCGAACGCGCGGTCACAGTGGGCGAAGTTTCCGTTCGCGCTCACCGCTGATCGCTATACTGCACTCTTTTTAGCTCTGACGATCCGGCATGACCCTGCTCATCGACTCTGGCAACACCCGTATCAAACTAGGGTGGTGTCATCCTTTAAGCGGCGCGCGCGAAAGCCAGCCGGTTAGCGTGCATGCCGACCAATTGGATCAATTGGCGGTTTGGCTGGAGGCAAGCCAGGCCCCGCTGCAGGAATTCGCCCAACAAAAAGGTGTACAAGCACTAGGAGTGAATGTGGCCGGGCCACAGGTCCAAGCGCAAATTGATGCGGCCGTCAGCCGTCTGGGCTTGGGCCCGGTACGCTGGTTGCAGGCCCAAGAGCAGGCTTTTGGGCTGCACAACGATTATGAACAGGCGGGCCAATTGGGTGCCGACCGCTGGGCTTCCTTATTAGGCTTAAGCGATTTGCTAACCCAGGAATACCCGGTCGACCAAGGCGCCTTGCTGATCAGCTTTGGTACTGCTACCACGATTGACTTGCTGGGACCTGCACAAAATGGAGTGCGTCACTTTTTAGGTGGCTCCATTCTGCCCGGTCCCAGCTTGATGCTGGCTTCACTCAAGCAAAATACGGCGCAGCTCCCTGAGGCGCATGGGCAAACTGCGGCGTTCCCACGCAATACTCAAGAAGCTATCAGTACCGGGGTTGCTGCCGCACAGGCCGGAGCCGTGTTGCGACAATGGGAGAAAGGCCGTCAGTATCTGGGACACAGCCCATTGGTCTTTTTGGCGGGCGGTGGCCGCGCACTGGCGCAGCAAGAACTGTTAGAACAATTAAGTCATCATTGCCGTTTGCTCAATATAGAGCCCCCCCATCTACACGAGCTGGAAACTCCTGCCTTGCGGGGTCTGTCGCTGTTTGCGGCGCACCCGTAAGTCGATTCGAGCTTATAACCGTCCCTCTGCCCCCTCTTGCCTGTGAACTGCCGGTGACCCATAGATACGATTGGCATTAAAACGGATGAACTTAAACTCCCCTACCCGTACAATCTTGGGTTGAACTGTATTTTTCAGGGCATTTGCGATGCGACTGCTTTTCATACTGATCCTGGTGGCAAACCTGGCCTTGCTGGCTTTTGGACAAGGCTTTTTTGGCACGCCCCCCAGCGAACAAGGCCGTGAGCCTAGACAGTTTTCGCAGCGTAACCAAGATGCCATTCAACTTGGAACCCCGGCCCATCCGACGCCAGCTTCCCCTTGATCCTCGATTGACGACACTATGAAACCCATACGCAAAGCAGTTTTCCCCGTCGCCGGTCTAGGCACACGTTTTCTGCCCGCCACCAAGGCCATGCCCAAGGAAATGTTGCCAATTGTCGACAAACCACTGATTCAGTACGCTGTCGAAGAGGCTGTCGCCGCTGGAGTCACAGAACTGATCTTTATCACTGGCCGCAACAAGCGAGCCATTGAAGATCACTTTGACAGCATCCCGGAACTGGAACACGAACTGGAAGGCAAGAACAAGCTGGAGTTGCTGGATGCCGTTCAAAACATCATTCCCAGCCATGTCAGCTGTATTTACACCCGCCAGCCGCGCGCGCTGGGTCTGGGCCATGCCGTGCTGTGCGCTGCACCCATCGTGGGCAACGAGCCCTTCCTGGTCCTGCTGGCGGACGACCTGATCGACGCCACCACACCTGTATCGCGGCAACTGGTTGAGGCTGCGCATCAATACAACGGAAGTATTGTGGCAACTCAAAATGTAAATAGAAATGAAACAAATAAATATGGAATTGTTTCGGGTAATTTAGTCGACTCAAAAGCAACCCGACTTAATGGAATTGTTGAAAAGCCTGCACCCGAAGTAGCCCCTTCTACACAAGCCGTTGTAGGCCGTTATGTATTGGAAGCGGAAATATTTGACCACCTGCGACGCACTCAAGCAGGGGTAGGTGGAGAGATTCAATTAACGGATGGAATTGCCAGTCTTTTGGAAAGTCGTGCGGTATATGCATATGAATATGAAGGCACACGTTACGACTGTGGTAGCAAGTCCGGTTTCTTTCATGCTACGCTTGAATTTGGTCGTAAATACCACGGACTTTAACGAGGGGCGCAGAGGGGTCCGTTACGATAACAAGCTTGGTTGCAATTGTTGATCAAACACTGCCTTAAAACCACGCAGAGGGTCGATTTAGCTTGACTTACAGGTTAAATACCCCCTACGATTGGCGGTGCAGGATTTCAAGTTCGTCGAAGTTTGTTCAATACGGTATTGTTTCTAATACTCATTGCCCTGATTTTTACATCTTGACAATCTTTTTTGAGCAGATTGCTCGTCATTTTTAGGGAATGCAGGAAATGCAAACAGAAACCGGTATCGTGAAATGGTTCAATAACGAAAAAGGCTACGGCTTTATCTCCCCCGACAACGGTGGCAAAGATCTTTTCGTTCACCATTCCGACATCTTGGGCACGGGCTTTAAATCCTTGGAAGAAAACCAGCGCGTTTCGTACGTGTCGGCTGAAGGCCAAAAGGGTCCACAAGCTAAGAGCATCCAAAAACTGTAAATCGATCTCGATTAGTTTTTAGATCTCAAAAAAGCCCGCTAAATGCGGGCTTTTTTATTTAACTTGATTCAAATCAAGACGAGTTGTCCTCAAATCGCCACAAATTCCAAAACACGTAAAACTAAATACTTATTAGCTAATAAACAGCCACGTATTTAATCGCG
Source organism: Alcaligenes sp. YSL9 (assembly GCF_030515105.1). Classification (NCBI taxonomy): domain Bacteria; kingdom Pseudomonadati; phylum Pseudomonadota; class Betaproteobacteria; order Burkholderiales; family Alcaligenaceae; genus Alcaligenes; species Alcaligenes sp. YSL9. The sequence goes on from NZ_JALXJU010000004.1 coordinate 12,144, forward strand.
GATTTGTGCCAATCCAGAAAGTACACGCTGCACTGCGCCCTCGTGCATTTGAACCCAATGCAAACCCGCATCAGCCATTTTGTGATGGCGTGCTGGATCATCTACTAGCTCCAGTGCCTGCTGCAACGCCAAGGCTGGCGTACCCGCACGTATCGCAGCGCCGGCCTGCATGGCATCTTGCATGGCTTGGGCAAAATTATGAGTATGCGGGCCCACAATCACAGGGACACCCACTGCGCAGGCCTCGATAAAGTTCTGCCCGCCCAAAGGCTGGAAGCTGCCCGCCACAATGGCGACTCGTGCCAGGCCGTAATACCAGTGCATTTCACCTAGGGTGTCGCCCAGCAGCACATCCACTTCACGACAAGCCTTGATCGCACTGGTGCTGGTATCGCCCTGCTCCAGCAACTCGCTACGCCGCACGGAACGCAAACCTAGCTGATTCAGATAATCTGCCGCTTCTTCAAACCGCTCCGGGTGACGTGGAATCACAACAAACAGGACTGGGCTATGCAGCTCGCTACCATGCTCTCGTTCACGGCGCAGGTAATGGGCAATGGCATCAATGAAATCGACATGCTCAGTCTCGCGCGTACTGGCGATCACCACCACACGCCGTCCCAAGTCACTGGCAAAGCCACGGCCACGTGCAATCTTGTCCTGTGGCAAAACTACATCAAACTTCAGATTCCCTGACACGCGCACGCCTTGTGCGCCCGCCAACTCCAGCCGCTGTGCATCAGCCAGGCTTTGTGCATAGATCAACTTGAAGGAGCGGTAGGCCTCTCGCATGACCGAACCTGCTTTCAGGCTGGTACGCAATGCACTTTCCGAGAACCGGGCACTGGCCAACATCATGGGAACACCTTGCCGGCGTGCCGCAGCCAACAGATTGGGCCACACCTCGCGTTCAATCAGCACCCCGGCACATGGCCGGTAATGGGCGAAAAAACGTCGTACCGAGCCCGGAAAGTCGTAGGGTAGCCATTGTTGCAGCAATTGCCCGCTGGCAATCTCAGCCGCAAACGCAGTCGCACCTTCTGTACGGCCCGTAACTGTCATATGGGTTAACAGGACCGTCTCACCCTGATCCAGCAAAGCACGAATCAAAGGCTGCGCCGCACGCGTTTCACCCAGGCTGACCGCATGCACCCACACCGGGGCTTTCCTGGGCGCAGGCAGCGAACCATAAAAACCAAAGCGGGGACCCGATAACACCTGCCATTCGCCACCAGCTCGACGGGCACGCAAGCCCATCCAGGCCATCAAGGCTGGAGCCAATATGCGAATAGAGGCGGTATAGAAGAATCGGTTCACCCGCTTAGCCTCAGTACGAAATCAGCAGCAGCCAAGCCACGCTCGGCGCTACCAGGAAGACGAATAGAAAATAATGTCAGGCAGACAAAGGGCCTGCACCCAGGCGGGGCTGCAGGCCCCTTAGCATCGCGTATTGTAAGCACAAAGCCGGCTGACAAAAAAAACGAATTGGCGATCAGACCCGAACTAGCCTTTTGGCGCGCCCAACAAGGCCGCCTCCGGCACTACTGTCCGCCCCAGCGCCTGATCGATGGCACAGAGCACCGTTTCCGCTGAAGGAGGATGCCCACGCTCGCCCAGGCTGGCGGTGTAGGCGGAACCTTCCAGGGGGGTACGCACTGGGGTCGAGGCTTTATAGATACCAATAGTAGGACGGCCCAAACCGGCTGACAAATGCGTCAGACCACTGTCCAGACCCACCATGACTTGCGCTCCAGCCAATTGCAAAGCGATAGGCGTCAAATCCATTCTTGGCATCACCTGAGCCTGGCTGCGACCAATAATCAGCGCCTCGGCACGGGCGGACTCGGCAGGGCTGCCCGCCAACAAGCGCAATGCCATCCCTTCCCCTTGCAGGCGATCAAAGACCTGTTGCCAGTTCTCCGGCTCCCAGAGCTTATCATCGCGGCTGGCCGACGGCATGATGATGGCGTAAGGATCCTCGTCCTTGGGGGCTTGCGCGGCCAAACCCTGCAAACCAAAATCAGGAGCGCCTTCAAACTGATAGCCAAAGGCAGACGCGGCCAAGCTGCGCTGACGGAACACAGCAGGCTGCCAGAAACCGACGCGATGACGCACATCGTAGAACAGCGAGGCCAGCGGTTCACGCGCCGACTTCCAATCCAGCCCATGACGACGGCCTTTAGTCTGCCGTACCAGCCAGATGGATTTCATCAGCGCCTGCATATCCAGCACAACATCGTATTGGCGTGATTGCAGTTGTTCGCGCAAGGCGGCGCGTTCCTGGCGTGTCTGGGCAGACCACCACTGTTTGCGCCAGCGCCGATGCGCCACCGGGATCACTTCATTTACTGCCGGATGCCAGCCCGGAATCTGAGCAAAGCTCTCTTCTACGAGCCAATCAATTTGTGCACCGGGCACATGGCGTGCAATGTCCGAGATTGCTGGCAGCATATGCACCAGATCTCCCAAAGAGGACGTACGCACAATCAGTATCTTGCAAGTCATGGGCGAATTATAGTGGTGGCCGCGTCCAATCAAACAAAGATGCAGAAAAATATCCGCCTGCTCTACTTATGCCCGCCAATTGCCATCAGGCATAATAAGACTGCCTATTTTCTGGACCGGAAACATGATTGATCTCAAACAGATCGAAGCCTTTGTATGGGTTGCCGAGCTTGGCGGTTTCCGGGCAGCTGCCGAAAAACTCAACACGACCCAACCGTCTATTTCTCAGCGTATCGCCGGACTGGAATCCAGTCTGGAGCTGCGCTTGTTTGATCGGGGTGCCCGGGGCATCAAGCTGACCGATAAAGGCCAGGAGTTGTTGTCGCACGCACAGCGCATGCTGGATCTGCGTACCGAGATGCTGCGCGCCGCCAAAGAGCAGAACGCCATCCGCGGCCTGCTGCGTCTGGGGGTGGCTGAAACCATTGTGCAGACCTGGCTGCATGAGCTGATCGACAAGCTGCATCAGGAATACCCGGCTTTGGTCATCGAGATTCATGTCGACACCACCAGCGTGCTGCGCCAGCAACTGGCCAGCTTCCAGATTGATATGGCCATGATTGTGGGCGTAGGCCAGGATCCCAAAGAACAATGCATTCGACTGTGCGCTTATCAGTTAGGCTGGGTCGCCAGTCCCGAATTGAAGTTGCATGGTCGTAAAGTCAGCGTTTCCGAGCTAGGGGTTTACCCTGTAATCACCTATCCATCCGGTAGCGTTCCCTACCTCGCCACACGCGAAGCTTTGCTGCGTGCCGGCGTCAAATCCCCACGTATTTTTGGCAGTGCATCGCTAAGCACAATCGTGCAAATGACGCGTCATGCCATGGGCCCCAGCGTGCTGGCTCCCGAGGTCATAAAAGACGAGCTTTCCGAGGGAAAACTGCGCCTTTTGAAGGTGGATCAACCCCTGCCGGCCATCGAATTTTTTGCCTGCTGGATGGATTCTCCGGACAGTCATATTGCCCGCGTCGTGGCCAATCACGCCCAAGAAATCGCCCAACAATACGTGCAGTCCGATAAGTAATCGTTATGGCCTAGGATTCAAACATACGATTGGACACAAATTATCTGATCGGTTGCAATCCGAGGCTGTGATCAACCCCCTTTGTGCGAGTGGTCATCATGAACCTGCAAACCCTGCCTGTGCTGGCGCCCGAGGCTGAAAAATGCCGCGAGCTGATCCGTCAAGAAACTCATACTGGTCCTACCGCAGGACTGGCCGCAGGCTATGTGCAGGCCAACCTGATGATTCTGCCCAAAGACTGGGCCGATGAGTTCCTGCTGTTTTGTCAGCGCAACCCCAAACCCTGCCCTTTATTGGCCGTGACGGAACCCGGTCAGTTTCAGGTGCCAACCTTGGGTGGCTCGATTGATCTGCGCACGGATTTCCCTCGTTACCGTGTCTGGCAGAACGGCGAGCTCAGCGCCGAGCCACTGAACATCGAAGATGTCTGGCGCGATGATCTGGTGTCCTTTCTGATTGGCTGCTCCTTCTCCTTTGAAGAAGCGCTGCTGGCCGACGGGATTGATGTGCGCCATATCAGCGCGGGTGTGAATGTGCCCATGTATCGCAGCTCTATCCAGACCCAGGGCACACAGCGCCTGTCTGGCCCGCTGGTGGTATCGATGCGCCCCATGCGTGCGGCCGATGCCATTCGTGCCATTCAGATCACCTCGCGCTTTCCGTCCGTGCACGGTGCCCCGGTTCATATCGGCGACCCGTCCCTGATTGGAATCAGCGACCTGCAACAACCCGACTATGGCGATGCAGTGCCAGTCGGCCCCGACGAATTACCCGTTTTCTGGGCTTGCGGCGTTACCCCTCAAGCCGTCGCCGCCCAGGCCAAGCCGCAGTTTTGTATCACGCATGCCCCTGGCCATATGTTGATTACCGATCTGCCCAACACACGGCTGGCCGCGCTTTAAGCAAGTTTTGACCGACACAAAACCGGTCACCCCTTTGGTTTCAATATGCAGCCCCTGCAAACAGGGAGCGCACTCTATCAACCATACAGCTGGACCGCTATTAGGAGCACCTTATGAAAAAAATCGTACTGACCTCCCTGGCTTTGGGCTCGCTGGCCCTGGGCTCTGCTGCCATGGCCCAGGAACTGCCCAAGACTTCTTTGAAAGTTGTCGGTGGCTTGAGCAACCTGACCGCCTACCAGAACACCGAGCAGCCCTTCTGGACCAAGAAAGTACCTGAGCTGTCCGGCGGCCAGATCACGGCCGATATCAAGGGCTTTAACGACATGGGCCTGAAAGGTCCTGAAATCATGCGCTTGATCAGCCAAGGTGTGATTCCTTTCGGTACCGCCACCCTGGCTTACTTTGCCAGCGACAACTCCATCAACGAAGCGATCGACCTCGCGGGTCTGGCTCCCGATATTGAAGTGGCCAAGAAGCTGACCGACGCGTTCACTCCCGCCTACGAACAGTTCTACGCCAAGAGCAACGTCAAGGTTCTGGGCTTTTCCACCTACCCTGCCCAAGTTCTGTTTTGCAATGGCAACTTCAATGGCCTGAGCGACCTGAAAGGCAAGAAGGTGCGTACCAGCAGCCGTACTCAGGCTGAATTCGTTCAGGCTCTGGGCGGCAACAGCGTAACCATCCCATTTGGTGAAGTGGTTCCTGCCCTGCAAAACGGTGTGGTCGATTGCGCCATTACCGGCTCCATGTCCGGCTACTCGGCCAAGTGGTACGAAGTCAGCTCCAAGCTGTACGAAATGCCCATCAACTGGAACCAGCAGATTCACGCAGCCAACCTGGGCACCTGGAACAAGCTGGACCCCAAAGTTCAAGAGTTCCTGGCCAGCAACATCAAGGCCATGACCGAAGAAATCTGGGTTGCCGCTGCCAAGGAAACACAGGAAGGCTATGACTGCAACACGGGCGCCGACGCTTGCACGCAGCCCGTCAAAGGCAAGATGACTCTGGTCAAGCCTACCGACGCTGACCGTGAACTGCTCAAGAAAGTCATGAGCGAGACCGTGGTTCCCAAGTGGGCCGAGCGTAGCGCCGCCGACACCGTGGCTGCATTCAACACCAGCCTGAGCCCGATCCTGGGCTTCGAAGCCAAGAAGTAAATCTGTACGTCCTGCCTGCCACCAGACTCACGGTGGCAGGCTGCCTGTACCCCAGGCCCCTCCCTCCTAGACCCTGTACGGGGTAGACATCATGGAAAATACCGAAAAATTCGCCATGCTGAACCGTTTGCTGTCCGCCGCCACATCCCTGTCGCGCGTCGCCATCTGGTTCGCAGGCAGCCTGACATTGATCAGCGCCCTCTACATCACCGCGGACGTCCTGTTCCGCAAATTCAGTGGCAGCTCTCTGGGCGGCTCGGATGAACTGTCCGGCTATGCCTTTGCCATCAGCATTTCCTGGGCACTGTCCTTTGCCACCCTGCAACGGGCCAATATCCGTATCGACGCCATCTACCAGCACTTACCTGTTCGTCTGGCTGCCCTGCTGGACTGGATTGCTCTGGTGGCCCTGTCTGTTTTCATTGTCTACCTGACCTTGTACGCCACCGACGTGGCCGGCCTGTCCTGGACCAACCAGTCCACCGCCAACACCGCCATGGGCACTCCCTTGTGGATTCCCCAGTTCCTGTGGGTGGGCGGCCTGATCTGGTTGTGCGTCGTTCTGGCCTTGATGCTGCTGCGCTCCAGCCTGGCCCTGATTACAGGTGACCTGGCCGGTATCCAATCCCTGTGCGGCATCCGCAGCACCCAGGAAGAAGCCTCTGAAGAAGCCGAGGCTGGCAAACGCATGGTGCAAGGAGACGCCAAATGATTACAACCGCACTGACTCTCTTGCTCGTTCTGATCGGACTGAGCATTCCCGTGGGCGCTGCCCTGGGTGTTTTGGGCCTGATTCTGGACCCGCTGTACTCCATGCTGCCCCTGACTGGCGCATTGGGTGAAATTTCCTGGGGCACCAGCAACGAATTCCTGCTGGTGGCCATTCCCCTGTTCATCATGCTGGGCGAGATCCTGCTGCGCTCGGGCATGGCTGAACGGATGTACAACGCCATGAGCCTGTGGCTGTCCTGGCTGCCCGGCGGCCTGATGCACGCCAACATTGGTGCCAGCGCCCTGTTTGCCGCCACCTCCGGCTCCAGCGTGGCCACTGCCGCCACCGTGGGTACCGTGGCCCTGCCGCAAATCAAGAAACAAGGCTATAACGAGCCTCTGTTCCTGGGTAGTCTGGCGGCTGGCGGTACCTTGGGCATTCTGATTCCGCCTTCGATCAACCTGGTGATCTACGGCGTACTGACCAATACTTCTGTGCCCAAGCTGTACCTGGCCGGCATCATCCCCGGTTTGGGCATGGCCTTGCTGTTCATGTTGGCAATTGCTGCTGCATGTATGGTCAAACCCAAATGGGGCGGTGCGAAGATCAAGGCCTCCTGGGGCCAGCGTTTTGCCAGCCTGGTGCACCTGGTTCCACCACTGGGTATTTTCCTGCTGGTCGTGGGCTCGATTTATGCCGGTATTGCCACCCCAACGGAGGCTGCTGCCCTGGGTGTGGTCGGTGCCTTGATTCTGGCTGCCTTCTCGGGCCGCATGAGCTGGAACATGATCAAGGAAGTGCTGGAAGGCACCATGAAAGCCACCGCCATGATCATGCTGATCGTGATCGGTTCGGCCTTCCTGAACTTTGTCATGGCCGCCACCGGCCTGACCAACGCACTGACCGATGCCATCACGGGCCTGGGTGTCTCGCCCATGGTCATGTTGATGATCATTGTGGTGTTCTACCTGGTGCTGGGCTGCTTCATGGAAACCCTGTCCATGATGATCACCACCATCCCTATCGTGGCTCCCATCATGATCGCCCTGGGCTTTGATCCGGTGTGGCTGGGTATTGCCATCATCATTCTGGTGGAAGTGGCGCTGATCACTCCGCCGGTTGGTCTGAACCTGTTTGTGGTCCAGAGCCTGCGCAAGAGCGGCAGCATGAACGACGTCATGATTGGCAGCCTGCCCTTTGTGATCATGCTGCTGGCCATGGTGGGCCTGCTGGCTATCTTCCCGGATCTGGCTTTGTGGCTGCCACGCCTGTTCGGTTAATCCCAATCTGTCTTTGAGTAAACGAGTACTGCTATGCGTTTGACCTTTGAACTGGCCCAGGCCACCCACACTGAAATCATCGAAGCTGATTTGCAGCACTGCATCGTGGCCGGCTGGGCTGGCCGCGATCTGGCTGCCATCGAGCACCACATTGAAGAGCTGGCCGAACTGGGCGTACCACGCCCTAGCTCGGTGCCTTTGTACTACCGCATCGCCGCCAACCAGATGATCCAGGATGCCGACATCCAGGTCGTGGGCTCCGGTTCGTCCGGCGAGACCGAAGTGTTTGTGTTCAACCACCAGGGCCGCCTGCTGGTCAGCCTGGCCTCGGACCACACGGACCGCGTGCTGGAAGCCCACAGCGTGGCCCTGTCCAAGCAGATCTGCGCCAAGCCCGTTGCCCGCGAAGCCTGGTTGTTCAGCGATGTGGCCGACTACTGGGACGAGCTGATCATCCGCGCCTACATTCAGGAAGACGGCAAGGAAGTCCTGTACCAGGATGGCCCCTTGTCCACCCTGAAGAACCCGCTGGAGCTGATCGAAGGCTACTTCCAGTCCACCACCATGCCTGAAGGCTTTGGCATGACCTGCGGTACCGTGGGTGCCATTGGTGGCATTCGCCCTGCTACCCAGTTCACCATGGAACTGTATGACCCCCGCCGCGAACGCAGCATCCGTCATACCTACGTAACCGAAATCCTGCCTGAAGTAGCCTAAACTGGCCCAGCCCGCCCCACCCATTTATTTTGCGAGTGACCCATGCTAGCGACTATTACCGAACTGCAACGTGCTCTTGATCGTGGCGAAACCACCTCGGTCGAACTGACCCAGCAAGCCCTGGACCGTATCCAGGACGAAAGCCGTGACGGCGCTGCCACGTTCATCGAAGTGTTTGCTGAACAGGCTCTGGCCGCCGCCAAAGCCTCCGACATTTTGCGCGCTGCCGGTTTGAGCCGCTCGCTGGTTGAAGGTCTGCCCATGTCGGTCAAGAACCTGCATGACATCGCAGGCTACATCACTCTGGGTGGGTCGGCTGTACTGAAAGACGCCGAACCGGCCGAACAGAACGCCACCATTGTGGAGCGCCTGCTGCGCGCCGGTGCCATTCTGATCGGCTCCACCAATATGACCGAGTTTGCCTTCTCCGGTCTGGGCATCAACCCCCACTACGGTACGCCTCGTTCCGTCTGGGACCGTGACAATGCCCGCATCCCGGGTGGTTCGTCCTCCGGCGCCGGCGTGGCCGTCGCTCAAGGCATGTCGGTTTTCTCCATTGGTACCGACACGGGCGGCTCCATCCGTATTCCTTCGGCCTTTAACGGCCTGACCGGTTTCAAACCCACCGCCGAGCGCGTTCCCAGCGAAGGCACCATGCCTTTGTCGCGCAGCCTGGACTCCAATGGCCCTCTGGCTGCCTCGGTAGAGTGTTGCGCCATTGTGGACTCCATCCTGACCGACCAGCCTTACGTGCCCGTGGCAACGCCTGCCCTGGACACCTTGCGTCTGGCCGTGCCCAAGACCTTTGTGTTTGACGGCATTGATGAAACCGTGCGTGCTGCTTTTGACCGCGCCATCGCCCTGCTGCGTGAGCAAGGTGCTGTGGTTGAGGAAATCAACTTGCCCGAGTTTGACCAACTGCCGCAAATCAACCGCAAAGGCGGCTTTGTCTGCGCCGAAGCCTGGTCCGTGCACCGCGACACCCTGCAAAGCAAGGGCGAGCAATATGACCCACGCGTGGCCTCCCGCATCCTGCGCGGCAAGGACATCGATTGCGCCGACTACATCGAACTGCAAGACACCCGCCAGGCCTGGATCAGCGCGGTGGAAAGCCGTCTGGAGCGCTACGACGCCGTCCTGATGCCTACCGTGCCCGTTGTCGCTCCCCGCATTGCCGATCTGAAAGAGTCGGACGACGTCTACTTCGCCACTAACGGCCTGGTCCTGCGCAACCCCACCCTGATCAACTTCCTGGACGGCTGCGCCCTGTCGCTGCCTTGTCATGCCGCTGATGAAGCCCCTGTGGGCCTGATGGTGGCAGCCCCTGCCTACCACGACGAACATCTGCTGGCAGTAGGTTCAGCAATCGAACGGGTATTACCCCTGCGCAAACGCTAATCCATTAAGATTTACGTTCCTTCCAGGACGGCCATCCGGCCGTCCTTGTGCTTTTCGTCAGGAGCCTGTCATGAGCACACCCCAGTCCTCCTCCTTGCCCCAGACCCTGACACCCACGGTCTTTCCCTTGGCGGGGGTGCTCATTCTGATTCTGTCTTCCTGGGCCCTGTCGGGTCTGGATGCCAGCGGCAAATGGATCATGGGCTTTGGCGTGCCCCTGCTGGTGATGTGCTGGTTTCGCTACGTCATCCATCTGGGATTAGTGCTGGCGCTGGTCTTGCCGGTCAAGGGCCGCAAGATCCTGCGCAGCTCCCGCCCCAAAGCACAAATTTTGCGTGGCACAGTGATGATGCTGTCCACCTTCTCGTTTTTCAACGCCTTGAGCTATCTGCCTCAAGCCGAAGCCACCTCCATCAACTTTCTGGCCCCTTTGCTGGTGCTGTCTGTTGCCCCCTGGATTCTGAAAGAGCCACCGCGCATCAGTCGCTGGGTAGCTGCCGGAGTCGGCTTTCTGGGCGTGCTGATCATCATCCGGCCTACCGCTGGCCTGCACCCAATAGGGGTGATGTTTGGCTTGATGACCGCCTGTCTGTTCGCCACGCAATTTATCGCAACACGTCGCGTGGCCGTGGACAATTCGCTGACCACCCTGATCTGGAGCGGTGCAGTCGGCAGCATCTGCCTGACCATTGCCTTACCCTTTTTACTGCCCGCCGCCCTGCCTGCCTTAAAAGAGCTGAGCTTTTTCCAATGGTTGATTCTGATTTCGACCGGACTGTGGGGCTGTCTGGGCCACCTGCTGCAAATCCAGGCCTATCAACGCGCCTCGGCGTCTTTGCTGGCCCCGTTTGTGTATCTGCAAATTGTGGCCGCAGCCGCGCTGGGATGGCTGATCTGGGGTCAGTTCCCGGATGTCTTTACCTGGATCGGGATTGCCGTGGTGTGTACCAGCGGCATTGTGATTGGGACTCTGGAGTGGCGGCGCCAGAACAGGTCTGGCGCCTGAGTCCAGGCGGCAAGGCTTAGCGAGACTGCCAGCCCTGCACAAAGACGGCGACGGGCTGACGCTTGGAACCGGCTTTTTGCAGCTCCAGCAAACGCAACACACCTTCACCGCAAGCCACGTCAATGCCTTGGGCACTGACGTTCAGAACCTGACCAGGTTCTGCTGAATGCTTCTGTTCTAGCGCCTGAGCGCGCCAAACCTTCACGGGCTGCCCCAAACCGGGCAGGGACAGGGTGGAGCCAGGCACTGGGTCAAACGCGCGAATACGGCGCTCCAGCTCCTTGGCCGGTTGGCCTAAATCCAGCACCGATTCAGCCTTGGACAGTTTCTCGGCGTAGGTCACGCCTTCTTCTGGCTGGGGAGTCGCCTGCAAGGTGCCATCACGCACTTGCTGCAAGGCTTCCAGCAAGGCCTGTGCACCTAGCTGCGCCAAATCGTCATGCAGGGTTGCGGCACTGTGATCATCACGAATCGCCAGCTCGCTGCGCACCAGCATATCGCCGGTATCCAGGCCTTCATCCATCTGCATGATGGTAATGCCCGTGGCCGCATCACCCGCCTGAATCGCACGCTGGATCGGTGCCGCACCGCGCCAACGAGGCAGGAGGCTGGCATGAATATTGAAGCAACCATAGCGCGGCAGCTCCAAAGTCCACTTGGGCAAAATCAGACCGTAGGCTGCCACCACCATCAGATCCGGCTGTAAATCCAGCAAGGTCTGGCGGGCCTGGGCTGCTTCCTCGGGATACTTGCCATCCAGACGCAAGCTGTGCGGCTGCAGCACCGGGATATTAGCGTTCACAGCGGCTTGCTTGACCGGGCTGGGACTGAGCTTCATGCCACGGCCAGCTGGACGGTCTGGCTGCGTCATGACCAAAGGAACATCAAAGCCCTGCGCTAACAGGGCTTCCAGGGCGATACGGGCAAAATCCGGGGTACCGGCAAAAACAATACGCATGGCGACTATTGCCCTGCCTTCAGTGCTTCACGCTGCTGCTTGCGCAGACGGCTGCGGATACGCTCACGCTTGAGCACGGACAGGTACTCCACAAATACCTTGCCATCCAGGTGGTCCAGTTCATGCTGAACACACACGGCCAGCAGGCCATCGGCTTCTTTCTCGTACCACTCGCCTTTTTCATTCTGGGCCTTGAAGCGAATATTGGCGGCGCGCTCAACCTTGTCGTAGGTATCAGGTACAGACAGGCAGCCTTCTTCGTAGACCTTCAGCTCTTCGCTTTTCCAGGTGATCTCAGGGTTGATCAGCACCAGCAATTCATTGCCGCTTTCCGATACGTCAATGACCACCACGCGCTCGTGCACGTCAACCTGCGTCGCGGCCAGCCCTACGCCGGGCGCGTCATACATGGTCTCGGCCATATCCTTGACCAGTTTGCGAATACGGTCGTCGACCTCCTGCACGGGTTTGGCAACCGTGTGCAGACGTGGGTCAGGAAATTTAAGGATAGGAAGCAAAGCCATTGTCATGTCCGAAGAAAAAGCGATAAGTCGATATAATAAAACAAGTTTCAGGGCGGCACCCGATTGCCCCGGCAGCATATGAAGCCCTAGCCCACAAAGCGGCTGTCACACTGGATACAAACGTCCGGGCCACACAGAACAAAGATCGGTTTCGTGCCACACTACCTTATGCCTGATCATTTTAGCTCGGATGAAATCTCGGAAGAATTGCGTGCCTGGTTGCGCCTGTCGCTGGAGCCAGAGCTTGCGCCCGCCCAGGCCCGGCAATTGCTGGCTGCCTGTGGACTGCCACCGCAAATCTATCAAAGCTCGGTTCAAACCCTGTCACGTCATATTCCGGCCGAACTGGCTGTGCAATTAAGCCAGGAACCACTGGACGAGCTGCAGGCGCAGATTGATCAAGCGGTGGCATGGCTCAAGCAAGCCAATCACCATATCGTGACGCTGGCTGACCCCACCTATCCCGCCTCCTTGCTGGACCTGCACGACCCACCTTTGCTGTTGTATGCCAACGGCGATCTGGGAGCCTTGCAACGCAAAGGACTGGCTATTGTGGGCGCCCGCAATGCCACCCAATCCGGCCAGGAAATCGCGACAGATTTTGCAGCTACTCTGGCAGCCAGGGGTTGGTGCATTATCAGCGGCCTGGCCAGCGGCATCGACCAGGCGGCACACAAAGGGGCGTTAAAAGTCGGCCCTTCTGCCGCAGGCACTATTGCCGTTATGGGGACGGGGCTGGACCTGGTCTACCCGGCAGCACACCGCGATCTGGCTCATCAGATCAGCGCTGACGGTCTCTTGCTGAGCGAGTTTCCTTTGGGCACCCGGGCCATGCCCCATCACTTCCCACGCCGTAATCGCATTGTGGCTGCCTTGGCCAAAGGCGTACTGGTGGTTGAAGCGGCCAAACAAAGTGGCTCCCTGATCACGGCCCGTCTGGCCGGAGAATTAGGCCGAGAAGTTTTTGCCATTCCCGGCTCCATTCACTCCCCTTTGGCTCGCGGCTGCCATGCCTTGATACGCCAAGGTGCCAAACTGGTGGAAAGCGCCCAGGACATTCTGGATGAACTGGGCAATGTGCAAGGCGACTTCAATCTGGATACGGCTCCACAAACTGGTTCAAAACCCAATCCTTATGAAGCCTTGCCCGAGGAATTACGCCCTATTCTTGAGCGCATTGACTTTGCGCCCCTCAGCCCCGAACAGCTGATGCGGCGCACAGGCCTGCTGGCGACCGAACTGCCCGCCGTTCTGGCTGAACTGGAGCTGGCAGGCTGCATCGAGCCCCTGGCAGACGGACGCTTTCAACGCTTGAAACCTTAAAGACCATAGGGCAGTTCCTAGGACGCCAGCCCTGGCCTTCAAGAGGTATCATGACGATTACGTAAGGGCCTTCCAGCCCCAGCCATCTACCCCTTCAGGAAACTTCATGTCATACCCATCACGCGTCAAGATTGTGGAGGTCGGCCCTCGGGACGGCCTGCAGAACGAAAAAGAATTCATCCCCACCGACATCAAGGTCGAACTGGTCAACCGCTTGTCCCACGCCGGTTTTGTGAACGTGGAAGCCGCGTCCTTTGTCTCGCCCAAATGGGTGCCGCAAATGGCGGACGGCGCAGATGTAATGGCTGCTATCGACCGACGTCCCGGTACGATTTATTCGGTTCTGACCCCCAATATGCGTGGTTTTGAAGGTGCCCTGGCCGCCAAGGCTGACGAAGTGGTGATCTTTGCCGCCGCCAGTGAGGCATTTTCCCAGCGCAATATCAATTGCAGCATCGAAGAATCGCTGGAGCGCTTTGCCCCGGTTGCCCAGGCTGCCAAAGAAGCCGGTTTGCGTCTGCGCGGCTCCATCAGCTGTTCTTTCGGCTGTCCCTATGAAGGCGCTGTGGCTCCCTCCAATGTGCTGAAAGTGGGCAAACGCCTGATCGAACTGGGCTGTGACGAGATCGATGTGGCCGACACCATCGGCGTAGGCACGGCCCGCCAGGTGTATGACGTCATGCGCATGGTAACCGAGCACATTGACCCGGCTCATGTGTCCGGCCACTTCCACGATACCTACGGCCAGGCCATCGCCAATATCGTTGCCTCCATGCAAGCTGGCATCCATATCTTTCACAGCTCCGTAGCCGGTCTGGGCGGCTGCCCCTACGCCAAGGGGGCAACCGGCAACGTCGCGACCGAAGACGTGCTGTTCCTGATGCAAGGCCTGGATATTGAAACCGGCATTGATCTGAACGCCGTGGTAGACACAGGGCAATGGATTTCGGCTCATTTGAAGCGCAAATCGGCCAGCAACGCCGGTAACGCTCTGGCTGCCCGCAAGCAAGGGGCCGCCGCGTGCTGATGAGCCAAGCCCCCTCGAAAGAGGAAATTGATGCCATGTTGAAGGATCTGGGCTCGCTTCCCATTCAAGGCCGTTCCTGGCCCAAATGGGTAGCAGCCAGCGCCTGGATTGTGCTGGCCCTGATCGGCGTGCGTTTCGCGCTGGTGGCCAGCTCCCCACAAGGGGCCGCCATCAGTCCCGTCCTGGCGGGCTGCCTGGTCCTGCTGTTTACCGGCCTGATTCTGATTGCCTGGCACATGTGGCACGGCGTCACCACGATTGACCAGAATGGCATACGCCAGAACTGGATCATGAAGCGGGAAGTGCACTGGCAAGACATTCACTTTGCCAAGTTTGTGCCGTTGTTCAACTCCAAGCGCCTGATCTGCTTTACCCGGCGTGGCCGCCCTGTGATTTTTCAGGGTGCCACACAGGATCTGCAAGTGGCCTTTGCCAAGATTTCGCTGGTATTGCGGCGCAAGAGCTAAGTCTCTCTGTTTGCCCCATACGGCTAACCATATGGGGATAAACCGAGAACCGTGCGTTGCAGTTAAGCAGCCTATCTATCGCCGTGTTCCAATACACGGCGATACATGCACCAAGGGTACAGGGCAGCCCATATCGCCAGGGGGCAAAAAGCACAAAGCTCATCAACGTCATCTCCCCCAGATCAAACAGTCAATAAAAAAGCAGCTCTCAAAGAGAGCTGCTTTTTGCATATCGCAAATCCCGAAAGAATTAACGAATAGGCAGACCGTAGATCAGGCCACCGTCGATCCACAAGGCGTTCAGGCCACGTTCGATTTGCAACGGGCTACCTTTACCCACATTGCGCTCGAAGGACTCACCGTAGTTACCAACTTGCTTGATGATGTTGTAAGCCCATTTCTCGTCCAGGCCCAGGTTTTTACCAGCACCGGGAGTCACGCCCAGCAAACGCTGGATGTTGGGGTTGTTGCTCTTGAGCTTCTCGTCCACGTTGGCAGCGGTTACACCCAGTTCCTCGGCGTTGAAGCTGGCCTGAATGGACCATTTCACGATATTCAGCCAGGCATCATCACCCTGACGGACGAATGGGCCCAGTGGCTCTTTGGAAATGATTTCAGGCAGTACCAGGTAATCATCGGGGTTCTCCATTTTGGAGATACGGATAGACGCCAGACCGGAAGCGTCGGTAGAGAACACATCACAGCGGCCAGCCACGAAAGCGTTAACCACTTCGTTGAACTGCTCGATCACTACAGGCTTGTATTCAACCTTGTTGGCACGCGCCCAGTCAGCCATGGTGTTTTCGTTAGACGTGCCAGTCTGCATACAAACCGTGGCACCGTTCAATTCCTTGGCGCTGGATACGCCCAGTTTCTTGGACACCAAAAAGCCCTGACCGTCGTAGAAGTTGATACCGGCGTGGATCGCACCGACAGCGGTGTCACGCTGCTGGGTCACGGTGGTGTTACGAGCCAACAGATCAATCTCACCGGACTGCAGAGCCGTAAAGCGCTGCTGCGAGTTCAAGGGCACAGCCTTGAATTTGCTGGCGTCGCCCAGGGTGGCGGCGGCTACCGAGCGACACACGTCGATATCCAGCCCCGTCCACGTGCCCTTGTCATCAGGGGCAGAAAAACCGGCAAATCCGGTGGTCACACCACACAGCACGTGACCGCGCTGTTTGACGTTGTCCAGGGTGTCGGCCTGGGCAGCAGGCATGCTGGCCATCAAGGCCAGGACTACAGCAGAAACTGGCACAAAGCGCATCGGGCTCTCCTCAAAGATATAGGTATTGACTATTTTCCAGCATAGTACCGCAGCCCGACTGCTACTTGTGTGCATATCTACATGGCTAATTAATCGTAGCTGCGTTGGTCCTCGATGACTTTACCATCCCGAGGCAAGGCTCCTGGCTCCATGAACTCCACCTGAGCACGCAATTTGGTAATTTCACGAATCGAGTCGGCCAAAGCGCTTTCCAAGCCCTCAGGCTTGGCGGAGACTTCAACTTGGAACACCATCTGATCCTGGCCGCTGGCACCACGCACCACCAAGCGCGCCTGGCCCAGTTCCTTGTGACGCAGACGAATCTGCTCCACCTGCCCCGGATGCACAAACATGCCGCGCACCTTGGTCGTCTGGTCAGCACGCCCCATCCAGCCGCGAATACGCTGGTTGGTACGACCACAAGGAGACTGGCCGGGCATGACAGCAGACAAGTCGCCTGTGCCAAACCGCACCAGCGGATAGTCGGGGTTAAAGGAGGTCACGACCACCTCGCCCACTTCGCCCGGTGCAACCGGCTGGCCTGTACCAGGACGCACAATTTCCAGAATCAGGTTTTCATTGAGCACCAAGCCTTCGCGGGCCTGGGTTTCGTAGGCAATCATGCCCAGATCGGCACTGCCATAGGCCTGATAGCCTGCCACGCCGTGCTCACTGAACCACTTTTGCAAGGAAGGCGGATAGGCTTCGCCGGAGAACAAGGCCTTGCTCAGCCCTGGCAGAGCAATCTGCATGGACTGGGCTTTTTCCATGATGATCTTCAGGAAACTGGGGGTGCCGGTATAACCATGTGGACGCAAATCGGCCATGGCCTGCACTTGCTGTTCGGTTTGACCCACGCCGCCTGGAAATACCGTGCAGTCCAGGGCATGTGCGGCGGTTTCCATCATGGAGCCAGCCGGAGTGAAATGGTAAGAAAAGCAGTTGAAAATCAGTTCCTCGCGGCGGAAACCAGCCGCGTACAGTGCGCGCGCAAAGCCCCAATAATCCGGGCGACGGCTTTCTGGCTCGTACATGGGACCGGGCGAGGCAAACACCTTGCGGGCCGCACCCCAGGCAATGGAGGAAAAGCCCCCGAATACGGACTGCGCGTAATCAGCCGATGGCCCGCCCGAGCGAGCCTGCTCACGTGCTTCCAGCTGAGCTTTCAGCAGCTCGCTTTTACGAAACACCGGAATGGCCAGCAGATCCTCGCGGCTGCGCACGGCGGCCAGATCAACCGAACCCAGTTGCTTGGCAATCGCAGGGGCCCCTTGCGCGGCCGCTTGCAAGACCTGCGGCAAACGGGACAGTAAATCGGCTTCGCGCTCGTCCGGCTCCAGGGTTTCGCGCTCGTCGTAATATTCGCTCATCTCTCCTCCAGTGGGATGAATTGGCATTCAAACACTCCCGCGCCCAGCCGACGTTCTGTCCGCAGACAGACGGATGTCGATACCAAGCTCTGCTACCACACCCCGTGTAGCCAGAAGCTGCCCAAAACTAAAAACGTCAAAAGGGGTCAGGGCGGCACCTTGTGTGCATCCCGATCGGTGGCCTGCTCCTGTGCTGATCCTGCTGCTTTCAATACAGGCCAGGCCCTGCTGATACATTGGAAATCCTTGGGAGTTACGCCAGCCAGCGCTTGCGTCGTCGATAAAATTTATTGTCGCGAAAGCTCTTGCGCTCGCCCCCGGACACACCCAGATAGAACTCCTTGACGTCTTCGTTCTCGGCCAAGGCCTGGGAGGGTCCATCCATCATGACGCGGCCGTTTTCCAGGATGTAGCCGTAGTCGGCATACTTCAGGGCCACGTTGGTGTTTTGCTCGGCCAGCAAGAAGCTGACGCGCTCGCGCTGATTCAGGTCACGCACGATCTCGAAAATTTCTTCCACCACCTGTGGTGCCAGGCCCATGGAGGGTTCATCCAGCAAGATCATGCCCGGGTCGGCCATCAAGGCACGGCCAATGGCACACATTTGCTGCTCCCCGCCCGAGGTATAGCCGGCCTGACTGGTACGGCGCTGCTTCAGACGCGGAAAATACTGGTACACCTTGTCCAGCTCGGCGCTTAAATCGCCGCGTGACAAGGTACGGGTATAAGCCCCGGTCAGCAGATTCTCTTCAATGCTCAAGTGCGCAAAACAGTGGCGCCCTTCCATCACCTGCACCACGCCGCGCTTGACCAGATCC
Source organism: Alcaligenes sp. YSL9 (assembly GCF_030515105.1). Taxonomy (NCBI): domain Bacteria; kingdom Pseudomonadati; phylum Pseudomonadota; class Betaproteobacteria; order Burkholderiales; family Alcaligenaceae; genus Alcaligenes; species Alcaligenes sp. YSL9. The sequence goes on from NZ_JALXJU010000004.1 coordinate 30,602, forward strand.
GCCGGAGTCAGCTGATCAATACGTTCGCCACGCAGATGGATCTGGCCTTTGGTCACATCGCCACGCTCGGCGCGCAGCAAGTTCGATACGGCCCGCAAGGTCGTGGTTTTACCGGCACCGTTGGCGCCCAGCAAGGCAACAATCCGCCCTTCTGGCACACGCAAGGACACGCCCTTGAGCACCAGAATGACGTGGTTGTAAATCACTTCGATGCCATTGACGTCCAACAAGATGGGCGTCTCATCCACTTGGCCTACGGTCTCACTCATAATCTTCCCCACGCAATGCAGTGCCCAGGGCGAACCCTGGGCGCCTGGGTTTAGCCTTCGCAGGTGCGAGGCGTAATTTTCTTCTCGGCGGCGTATTTAGCCGACATTTCCTTGACTAAAGGATCGACAAACTTCTTGTCGGACTGATACCAGTCGGACACGACGTCAAACTTACTGCCGTCCCACTGCACAATACGGGCCCAGTCATCACCCATGTGGTTGTTGCACGAGGTTTTGACGGGACGCATGATGCCTTCAAAGCCCAGTTCTTTCAGGCGTGCTTCGTCCAGATTCAGGTTCTCGAAGCCCCAACGCACTTGCTCGGGGGTCATGTGCTGACCTTTGCCGAACTTCTCTTGTGCGGTGCGGATAGCCTCAACCTGCATCATGGAAATCATCATGCCGCGGGTGTGAGCCAGCGTGCCGACGTACTTGTCACCGTTTTCAGCGCCTTTGCCTTTGGCGTGCATCTCGCGCACAGCGTCATGCACCGGACCGTCCCCAGCACTGTTGTGAATGGTGATGCCCTTGTAGCCCTTGGCGGTCTGGCCCAGATCGACCACATCGCTCTCGGAAGCTGCCCACCAGATGCCGTAGATCTTGTCGCGTGGGTAACCCACAGCCTGAGCTTCACGGATGGCGGTAGGCGTCATGATCCCGGCGCTCCACAGCAGGACGAAGTCAGGACGGTTCTTGCGCACTTGCAGCCAGGTGGATTTCTGTTCCACGCCAGGGGCGGTCACAGGGTACAGATCCAGCTTGAAGCCTTGTTCCTTGGCGCGTGCCTGCAACAGGGCGATAGGCTCCTTGCCGTACGGCGAGTCGTGATAAACCAGAGCAATGCGCTGGTCCTTCAGCTTGTCCTCGCCCACTTGCTTGGCGATGTCCTGGATCATGACGTCAGCCGCAGTCCAGTAGGTACCCAGCAGCGGGAAGTTCCACTCGAATACCGCACCGTTAGCCGAGTGCGACAGGCCGTAGCCCATGGTTTCAATGGTCACGCCATCGACAAAGGCCTTGTCGGTCAGCGCGAAGGTAATGCCCGTGGACTGGGTATCAAAACCCGAAGCGCCCCCGTTCTTGCCTTTCATGCGCTCGTAGCACTCCACGCCACGGTCGGTGGCGTACGCTGTTTCACACTCTTCGTATACCAGCTTGACGCCATTCACACCGCCGTCACGTTCATTAACCAAAGCCAGATAGTCCAGCTTGCCGTCCGCCCATGGAATACCCAGTGGGGCAAAGGAGCCGGTGCGGTAGGTCAGCAAGGGAATGTACTGTTCCTCGGCTGCTACAGCGGCTGTACTCATGGTCAGCATTGCAGCGCAAGCACTCAAACCGAGCACAGCGCGTTTCAGTCGTGTTGTCATCTCCTGGTCCTCCGATAAGTACCATTTGTCTAAGTACCCCGTCCCGATGGCGGGGCTGTTGTTGTAATGAACTGCCTACCTGCTGTTAATGGGGGAAGGGCCACAAGCGCAGCTTTTCCTTACCAATACTCCAGAGTCGAGCCAAACCGTGTGGCTCCACAATCAAGAAAAATACGATCAGGGCACCGAACACCATGTGTTCAATATGCGAGGCTGTATCCACGCCAATGGACACACCAAACCAGTGCGGCACGTTGGTCAGGAACACGGGCAGCAAGACCATGAACGCGGCACCGAAAAAGCTGCCTACGATCGAGCCCAGACCCCCGATGATGACGATGAACAGCAACTGCAAGGAGCGGTTCAGGTCAAAGGCCAGCGGCTCCCAGGAACCCAGGTGCACAAAGGCCCACAAGGCACCGGCCACACCGATGATGAAAGAGCTGACGGCAAAGGCGGTGAGCTTGGCGTAGACCGGACGAATACCAATCACTTCTGCGGCCACGTCCATGTCACGAATAGCCATCCATTGGCGGCCAATCGCACCACGCACCAAATTCTTGGCCAGCAGAGCAAACACCACCACGAAGATCAGCACGAACAGGTACTTCTGCATGGGGGTTTGAACCGGCAAGCCAAAGGCGCTCAAGGCAGGCACCGACACGTTGCCCGAAGGCGAGTAGTTCGTGAAGAAAGCAATACGCAGGAAAGCCCAATCCACAAAGAACTGTGCGGCCAAGGTTGTGACGGCCAGGTACAAGCCACGGATACGCAAGCTGGGAATACCGAAAGCCACGCCTACCAAGGTGGCGAACACGCCGCCCAGCAGGATCTGCAGGACCAGTGGCAGCTCCGGAATACGGACACCAAAGTTCCAGGCGGCATACGCACCCACAGCCATGAAAGCACCCGAACCGATGGAAATCTGGCCGCAATAGCCCACCAGAATGTTCAGGCCAATCGCTGCCAAAGACAGGATCAGAAAGGGGATCAGAATAGCTTGCAGGAAGTAGTTGGATGCCATGGCTGGCACCAGCAGGAATGCCACCAGCAACAAGCCCAACACCACATAGCGATCCTGGCGGATGGGAAAAATCTGCTGGTCAGCCCGATAGCTGCTTTTGAACTGACCATTTTCGCGGTAAATCATATCGACTCCACCTCAGACGCGATCAATAATCTTCTCGCCGAACAGACCTTGTGGTCGGAACAGCAAGAACACCAGGGCCAGCACATAAGCAAACCAGATCTCGATGCCGCCACCTACATAAGGGCCCAGGTACACCTCGGACACCTTCTCGCCCACACCAATAATCAGGCCACCCACAATAGCGCCGGGCACCGAGGTCAGACCACCCAGAATCACCACCGGCAAGGCGCGCAGCGCTGCGGTCGACAAGGTGAACTGCACCCCGTATTTGGAGCCCCAGATAATGCCGGCAACCAGAGCCACCAAACCGGCTACGGTCCAGACCACCACCCAGATACGGTTCAAGGGGATACCAATGGATTGCGCTGCCTGATGATCGTCCGCCACCGCACGCAGGGCGCGGCCCACGCTGGTGTATTGGAAGAAGATGGCCAGGGCCACAACCAGCAAGGCCGCCACCACGGCCGAGCTCAAGTCTTCCAGACTGACCAGAACACCGCCTTCAAACATGGACTCCAGAATGAAAGCCGGGTCTTTGGGCATGCCCACATCAATGGAATACACGGAGCTGCCAAACACGATCTGACCCAGACCGTCGAGCAGATAGCTGATACCGATCGTGGCCATCAGCAAGGTTGTGCCTTCCTGATTCACCAGATAGCGCAGCACCCAGCGCTCAATGACGACGGCCAGCACAAACATCAAGATGGCCGAGACAATGAAAGCCAGCACATTGCCCAGGATGCCCGGCTCCATGCCCAGCAACTGCGGAATCCACTGGGACAGACGGGCCATGGCCAGCGCGGCCACCAGCACCATGGCGCCCTGTGCAAAGTTAAAGACACCCGATGCTTTGAAGATCAGCACAAAGCCCAGCGCGACCAGGGCGTACAACATCCCGCTCATCAGGCCGCCCAGCAAAGTTTCAAGAAAAAATGCCATGTCCGTTCCCCTCAATGGCCAGCGCCAAGATAGGCGCGGATGACATCCGGATTTTGTCGTACTTCGTCCGGTACTCCGTCACCAATTTTCTTGCCATAGTCCAGGACCACCACACGGTCCGAAATATCCATGACCACACCCATATCGTGTTCAATCAAAACAATCGTGGTGCCGTACTCTTCGTTCACATCCAGAATGAAACGGCACATATCCTGCTTTTCTTCGATGTTCATGCCCGCCATGGGCTCATCCAGTAGCAGAATGCTCGGTTGCATCGCCAGTGCCCGCCCCAGGTCAACCCGCTTTTGCAGGCCGTAAGGCAAGCGTCCTACCGGCGTTTTGCGGTAGGCCTGGATTTCCAGAAAGTCGATGATGCCTTCCACATATTCACGGTTGCGAATCTCTTCACGCTCGGCACCGCCCAGTCGGAAAGCCTGGGCAAACACCCCGCTTTTCATGTGCAGATTGCGGCCGGTCATGATGTTGTCCAGCACACTCATGCCCTTGAACAGAGCCAGGTTCTGAAAGGTGCGGGCAATGCCCTGCTCGGCGGTGTGACGCGAGTTCATGCGGGCATAACTCTGGTCACGCAAGACAATCTCGCCTTGTTGTGGTGCATACACGCCATTGATGACGTTCAGCATGGAGCTTTTGCCTGCGCCGTTCGGGCCAATGATGGAGCGGATCTCGTGTTCACGGATGTTGAACGAGATGTCGGTCAGCGCTTTCACACCACCAAAGGACAGCGAAATATTCTTCAAATCCAGTACCACTGGGCCAATGCGACGGCCCGGCATTTGCGCCTCACTCATCATGCGCTCCTTGCTGCTGCGTCTGTCATGCGCTCAATGTGCAGGTCTGCCGAAATGCGACCGCTGCGCCCATCCTCAAACTTCACTTCTGTCTCCACAAACTGCCTGTCCAGGCCATTGAACAGGGCGTCGACCAGAACCTTGTACTTTTGCGCGATAAAGCCGCGACGTACTTTGCGGGTACGGGTCAGTTCATCGTCATCGGGGTCCAGCTCTTTATGCAGAATCAGGAAGGCACTGATGCGCGATCCGGCCAGCTTGGGATCATTAGCCAGATCAGCATTGACCTGAGCCACACAATCCCGAATCAGGGCATAGACCTCGGGTTTGCCGGCCAGATCGGTGTAACCGGCATAGGGCAGGTTGCGACGCTCGGCCCAGTTGCCCACGGCTTCCAGATCAATATTGATAAAGGCACACACTTCCTCCTGGCCATCGCCAAAAGCCACGGCTTCCTTGATGAAGGGGAAAAACTTGAGCTTGTTCTCGATGTACTTGGGTGCAAACAAGGAGCCATCAGCCAGCTTGCCCACGTCCTTGGCACGGTCGATGATCTTTAGCTGACCATCGGTATCCAGATAACCGGCATCACCCGTGTGATACCAACCGTCCTCGGTAAAGGACTCGGCCGTGGACTCGGGATTGCGGTAGTACTCCTTGAACAGGCCGGGGCTGCGCACCTGAATTTCACCGTTATCGGCCACGCGGATTTCCACGCCTTTCACAGGTGGGCCTACGGTGTCGGCACGCACATGGCCGTCTTCCTGGACGCAGACGAATACCGAGGTTTCGGTAGCGCCATAGAGCTGCTTCAGGTTGATGCCAATGGAACGATAAAAGTCGAACAGATCGGGGCCGATGGCTTCACCAGCGGTATAGGCCACACGCACGCGGCTCATGCCCAAGGCATTACGCAAGGGGCCGTAGATCAGGATATTGCCCAGGCCATAGCACAGGCGATCCCACATCCCCACGCCGGGACGCTTGTCCAGAATCTTCACACCCACACGGTGCGCCAGAGACATGAAACGCTTGTACAAGGCGCGCTTCAGGGCACCGGCATCTTCCATGCGGATAGTCACTTGCGTGAGCAAGCCTTCCAGCACGCGGGGAGGCGCAAAGTAATAGGTCGGGCCAATATCATGCAGGTCGATGGACACGGTTTCGGGTGACTCAGGGTGATTCACCGTAAAGCCCGTGACCAGGAACTGCGTGTAGGAAAACATGTTCTGCCCGATCCAGGCGGGAGGCAGATAAGCCAGCACTTCCTCGGCATCGGTCAGCGATTCCAGTTCCTGAATGGCCAGGCCACGATCCACCAGAGCGCCGTGAGTCAGCACCACCCCCTTGGGCTTGCCGGTGGTGCCGGAGGTGTAGAACATGGCGGCAGCATGGTCAGGCGTAATAGCCTTCCAGATACGTCGCACACAGTCCGGATCCCGCGCCAATTGCAGGCGGCCCTGCTCCATGACCTGCTCGATGTATTGCAGCTGCTCTTGCTGATAATTGCGCAGACCGCGTGGGTCGTCATAGATCAGCGCATCCAGATCGGGGCACTGATCCCAGACTTCCAGCAGCTTGTCGACCTGCTCCTGGTCCTCGACCACGGCCACGCGTATGCTGGCATCCAGCAATACGTGCAGCATTTCCTGGGCTACCGCATCCTGATACAAAGGCACGGGCACAGCGCCCAGCATTTGCGCCGCCATCATGGCCAGGTACAGGCGCGGGCGGTTTTCACCGATCACCGCGACGTGCTGACCGTCTTTGACACCCAGCCCGGCCAGGCCCGCAGCCAGTTGCTCGGCCTGTTCGGCCAGCTCCTGCCACGTCCAGGTCTGCCAGATTCCCAGGTCTTTTTCGCGCATGGCAACTTTGTTGCCGCGCACCTGGGCATGGTGTTCTATCCAGGCTGGGAAGGTGCCGGGTAAACCCGCTACCTGCTCTTTATCCATCCGCACAACCATGTCTCCTCCGAATTTTCCCGGCTTGTTATGGTCCAGGAGGCTGCTTATGATTGCGGCAGAAGGCAGATGTTATGCCCTCAAGCTATTTGCAGCCTGTTAATAATCAAGTTATCGGCTGCCCGTCCCGAAGATTGTCACGGACATGACATTCGACCTTTATCGAGGGTTAATCCTCATGCATGTTGTAGATGCTTTATCGGAGCGAGCCGCCTGGTTTCGCTTGTTGACACCCGAGCTGCAAGAGCGTGTCCGCCGCGACACACTGATCACCGCATACGAGGCCGGGGCCATCGTCGAACGCAAGGGAGAACGCGCCACCGCGTGGATTGGCGTGCTCTCGGGTTTGCTCAAAGTGTCGGTGGGAAATTCCGAAGGCAAGATCGCTTCCATGACCGGGGTACCTGCCGGTGGCTGGATAGGCGAAGGCTCCTTACTGAAAAACGAAGAGCGCAAATACGATGTGGTCGCCTTGCGCGACAGCCAGGTGGCCCGCTTGCCCGCCCACAGTTTTAACGATTTGCTGGACCAGAGCATTGCTTTCAACCGCTACCTCCTGCATCAGCTCAATGAACGTGTGGCGCAATTTATCGGCAAGGCGGAATACAACAGCCTGTCTACCCCCGATGCCCGCGTGGCACGCTGTCTGGCAGAGCTGTTCAACCCGCTGCTCTACCCCGGAAAAGGTCTGCGCCTGGACATTACCCAGGAAGAGATCGGCTACCTGGCGCGTGTGTCGCGCCAACGAGCCAACCAGGCCCTGCGCCAACTGGAAAACGAAGGGCTGTTGTTGATCAAGTATGGTGGCGTCCAGGTGCTGGACCTGGACGGCCTGAAACGTTACGGCGATGAATATGCCGCCTGATTATGCGGCCACTGTGGGCCGCATCAAGGTCAATCCATACGGATGCCCGCACGCTCGATAACCGTGGCCCATTCAGCGCGTTCACGCTGGGCGTAAGCCTGGAATTCATCGGGCGTCATGGGCATGGGTTCCACCCCCATCTCGCGAATACGCTGGTCCAGCTCGGGCGTTTTCAGGGCCTGCATCAAGTCCTGGCTCAAGCGTTGACGGGCGCCTTCGTCCATCTTTGGTGGGCCCACCAAACCTTGCCAGGCATAGGCATAGAAGTCGGCAATACCCGCTTCGGCCATGGTTGGCACATCAGGCAACAGACTACTGCGCTCAGGCGTGGCAACCGCCAGCACTCGCAGTTTGCCGGCCTTGATGTTGGATAGCGCTGCGGCGGAATCCACAAAGGACATATCCACCTGGCCGCCCAGCAAATCCTGAATGGCGGGTGCAGCTCCCTTGTAAGGAACGTGCACGATCTTGGTATCCGTGCGCTGCTTGAACATCTCCAGAGCCAAATGGTGTGGAGAGCCACTGCCAGCGGACGAGGACGTCAGCTTTTCAGGTTGTTTACGCGCTGCTTCCAGCAGATCGGCCACGGTTTTATAGGGCGACTCCTGTGGCACTGCCAGCATCAGGGGGAAGCGGGCCAGACCGCCCACATAGGTGAAGGCAGCCGGGTCGTATTGCAGCTTGCTGTACAAAGAGGAGTTAAAGGCCAGCGTGCCTGAATCAGCCGTGCCTACGGTATAGCCATCGGGCTTGGCATTGCTGACGTAGGTTGCGCCAATAATGGTGGCGGCCCCCGGTTTGTTTTCCACAATCAGGGTCTGGCCCAGGCTGCTTTCCAGCTGCTTGGCGACCAGCCGGGCAATCACATCTGAACCGCCACCTGCGGGATAAGGGACTACCCAGGTGACGGCAGACTGGGGCCAGTCTGCTGCCAAGGCCGTTCCTGTCAGGCTGGCGCTTAGCAACAGCACACCGGCTCCAAAGTTCTTCCAATGCATGATGTCTCCTCCATGCGTGTAGACAGCGCTTTTGGCGCTATTTTTTTAAGTTTTAAGCATCCCGTCCGGGATGCGCAGAGACATTATGCGCGGACAGCCCTGCACAGGGCATTAGTAACGATGCGGATATCGATTAGCTGTAATCGCGTGCGCCAAACAGGGCCGAACCCACTCGCACTTCAGTGGAGCCTTCCTGAATCGCCAGCTCGAAGTCGCCGCTCATGCCCATGGACAGGCCTTGCACCTGTTCATGGCCCAACTCCACCAGACGATCGCGCCACTGGCGCAGGCTGGCAAAGCAGGCGCGGACTGCCTGGGGGTCATCGCTATTGACGGCCATGGTCATCAGGCCACGGACCTTCAAGGTATCGAGCGAACGCAGGGACTGCATGAAGGCGGGCAGTTCTTCAGGGACCAAACCAAATTTGCTGGGCTCGGGCGAGGTCTTGACCTGGATCAGCACGTCCAGGCTACGCTGCTCGTTTTGCAGGTGTCGATCCAGGGCCTGAGCCAGGGACAAACGGTCCAAAGACTGTACTTCGCTGGCTAAGCGTGCAATATCTTTAGCCTTATTGCTCTGCAGATGGCCTATCATCACCCACTGCACCGCGCGATCGGCCAGCTCTGCCTGCTTGTCTCGAATCTCCTGAACCTTGTTCTCGCCCATTCGCGACAGGCCCAAATCCAGGGCTTGAGCCAGCACGGGCACAGGAAAGGTTTTGCTTACCGGTAAAAGAGCCACCGCATCAGCAGGGCGGCCGGCCTGCAAGCAAGCCTGTTCGATACGTTGGCGCAATTGCGCCAAGCGACCAGAAAGGGAAGAGTCAGAAGAAGCCATCAATGCACACGCACCCAGATAAAACCATCGCAAACGCTGCAAACACAACAGCGGCCATTTCCGATAGCATAACTGTTGCACACGGCCACCGCTAAGCCCATCCACAGCGTGTTTGCCAGGTTCTGCGTCTGTGCGCAATCACACGTCTTCACTGTGTACTCGTATCCCGTTTCCCCAACCTTATCGAGGAGCTCATGACAGATCGTCCCACCCATGCTTTGCCGTCATACCTGAACGCCGACGACGTCGGCCCGTGGGGTATTTATCTCGAACAAGTGGAGCGAGTCACTCCGTATCTGGGCAAACTGTCCCGATGGGTTGAAACACTCAAGCGCCCCAAGCGCACGCTGATTGTCGACGTACCCATTGAACTGGATAACGGCACCGTGGCCCACTTCGAGGGCTACCGCGTTCAGCACAATACTTCCCGTGGCCCAGGCAAGGGCGGCGTGCGCTACCACCAGGATGTCACCCTGTCCGAAGTGATGGCTCTGGCTGCCTGGATGTCGATCAAATCGGCTGCCGTGAACCTGCCATTTGGCGGTGCCAAGGGCGGTATTCGTATTGACCCGCGCAACCACTCCCAGGCCGAACTGGAGCGCATCACCCGCCGCTACACCAGCGAAATCGGTGTGATTATTGGCCCCAACAAGGACATTCCAGCCCCGGACGTGAACACCAACGCCCAGACCATGGCCTGGATGATGGACACCTACTCCATGAATGTCGGTGGCACCAGCACCGGCGTGGTCACCGGCAAGCCTGTCTCACTGGGCGGTAGCCTGGGCCGTGTGGAAGCCACTGGCCGCGGCGTGTATACCGTGGGTTGTGAAGCGGCCCGCGACGCCGGTATCGACCTGAATGGCGCCCGCGTCATTGTGCAAGGCTTCGGTAACGTGGGTGGCACCGCTGCCCGCCTGTTCCAGGAAGCCGGTGCCAAGGTGCTGGCCGTACAGGATCACACCGGCACGGTATACAACCCCAACGGTCTGGACGTACTGGCCTTGCTGAACCACATGGAACAGCACAAAGGTCTGGCCGGAGCGCCCAATGCCGAGGCCATTTCCAACGAAGACTTCTGGCATATCGAAACCGATCTGCTGATCCCGGCCGCGCTGGAGGGCCAGATCAACAAGAACAATGCCGACCGCATCCGCGCCCGCATTGTGATCGAAGGCGCCAACGGCCCCACCACCCCGGAAGCCGACGACATCCTGAACGACAAGGGCGTGACCATTGTTCCGGACGTGGTGGCCAACGCCGGTGGCGTGACCGTGTCCTACTTCGAGTGGGTCCAGGACTTCTCCAGCTTCTTCTGGACCGAGGACGAGATCAACAACCGTCTGGAAATGATGATGCGCTCGGCCTACACCACGGTGGCGGCGGTTGCCAAAGAGCACAACGTCACCTTGCGTACCGCTGCCTTTATCGTGGGTTGCGCCCGCATTCTGGAATCTCGTCAGGTACGCGGCCTGTATCCATAAGGTCATAAGGCGGCGTACCCGGTTTATGCCGCTTTTTATGAGCAAAATACAGCGCTTGTGCAAAAAAAACAGGGGGAAAGCGGTAGAATCGGGGCATCCAGGATATGACACCCGTATGAAACCCTTACCCCCTTTCTCTTTGACCGCAAGGACGTTGCTGTGAATAACAATGACCTGAACGCGGCGGTCCAGGTACGCGACATCCACAAACGCTTTGGCACCAACGAGGTGCTCAAGGGTATTTCCCTGCAAGCTCACAAGGGCGATGTGCTCTCCATCATTGGAGCTTCCGGCTCGGGCAAGAGTACCCTGCTGCGCTGCATTAACCATCTGGTCGTCCCCGATCAGGGCGAAATCCAGATCGGCAATGACATTTTGCGCAGCCATCGCAATCGCAAGGGCATTTGCCAGACAGACAATCCGCGCCTGCTGGAACAAGTCCGCGCCCGCTTGGGGATGGTGTTTCAGAACTTCAATCTGTGGTCGCACCGCACGGTGCTGCAAAACGTCACCGAAGGCCCCATCCATGTCAAAGGCCGCCCGGCCCGTGAAGCGGCTGAATACGCCCGCGAACTGCTGGGCAAGGTGGGCCTGAGCAACAAATGCGATGCCTACCCGGCCGAACTGTCCGGTGGTCAGCAGCAGCGCGTGGCCATTGCCCGTGCCCTGGCCATGGACCCGGATGTCTTGCTGTTTGACGAACCGACTTCGGCGCTGGACCCGGAAATGGTGGGCGAAGTACTGCGCGTGATTCGCCAACTGGCCCAGGAAGGCCGCACCATGATCCTGGTCACCCACGAAATGAATTTTGCGCGTGACGTCTCTTCCGAGACCATTTTCATGCACAACGGCCTGATTGAAGAACGTGGCCATCCCAAAGATCTGTTCGATAGGCCACAATCCGAGCGTCTACAGCAGTTTCTACAACCAATGCAGTAAGATCATCGCTTCGTGAATACGACACAGGCTGGAAAACCAGCAGGGCCAATACGGCCCTCACCAGCCTTTCCACAAAGGAGAGCCAGACCATGAGTTTCCTCAGCAAGACCCTGATCTGTGCCAGCCTGGCCCTGTTGGGCTCCCAGGCTGCAATGGCAGACACCCTGAAAATCGGTACCGAAGGCGGTTACCCACCATGGAGCATGGTGGACGCAGCCGGTAAAGTCACCGGCTTTGACGCCGACGTGGGCGCTGCCCTGTGCAAGGAGCTGAACAGCGATTGCAAATTCATCGTGCAAGCCTTTGACAGCCTGATTCCTTCGCTGGATGCCAAACGCTTTGACCTGATCATCTCGGGCATGTCCTACACCCCCGAGCGTGCCAAGCGCGTGAATTTCAGTATTCCTTACGCCGTTGAAGACGCCATTTTCGTTCTGCCCAAGAACAGTGAACTGGTCGGCGCCGACAACGAACAAGCTATTTTTGATGGCCTGGCTGGCAAAACCATTGGCGTTCAAGGTGGCACCACTCACGGCGCTTTCCTGTCCAAGAAAGCCCCCAAGACCACCGTCAAGAACTACGAGACCCTGGACCAGATGCAAATCGATCTGGACGCCGGTCGTCTGAACGGCACCTTTGCCGACCTGACCTCCCAGTCCAAGTTCCTGCATAAAGTCGGCGAGGAAAACTTTGCCCTGTCCAAGCTGGTCATCAAAGGCTCTTCCGACCCTGAAACTCTGGGTTATGGCATTGCCGTCGGTATTCACAAAGACAATGCAGAACTGAAAGCCAAGGTTGACGCTGCCCTGTGCAAGCTGATCGACGATGGCACCGTCAAGACCGCCAGCGAAAAGTGGTTTGACATCGACATCGCCAACTACGAGATCTGCAAGAAATAAGTCGAGAAGTACCACTTGATGCTAGAGACCATTTTTAATGTGCTGCGCGAAGGCTGGGGCTGGATGTTCCTTCGCGGAGCAGCAATGACCTTGCTGATCTCCGTTTTGGGCATGGCCCTGGGCGTAGTCATTGGGATTACAGGAGCCAGCATCAAGACCAACGGGCCACGCTGGCTGCGTGGCCCCGTTAGCCTGTACACCACGGTTGTTCGCAGTATCCCCGAGCTGCTCATCATCTACCTGCTGTTTTTTGGCTCGGTCCAAGTCGTCTCCGATCTGGCCGATTTCATGCGCATGGAAGATGTGATGACGCGCTGGTTCCCCGCACTGGTCGGCATTTTGGCCATTGGCCTGATTGCAGGCTCGTACAGCGTGGAGGTGTTTCGCGGTGCCTTGCAAGCCATTCCCGAAGGCCAGATCGAGGCCGCCAAAGCCATTGGCATGTCCCCCTGGCAGCGCCTGCGCCGCATTATCCTGCCGCAAATGTTCTGGTACGCCCTGCCCGGCGCCAATAACGTCTGGCAAACCGCACTGAAAGACACGGCTCTGATCTCCCTGGTGGGTCTGGTCGAGATCATGCGGGCCGCGACCCTGGGAGCTGCCAACACGCGCGAACCCATGGCCATGTACCTGATTGCAGGCGTGCTTTATTTTCTGATTGGTGCCTGTAGTCAGGCCCTGTTTTTGCTGGCCGAACGCTATACCGGCAAAGGCATGAGAGCCCAGGCATGATTGATCTGGAATTATTCAATACCACCGTTGAAACCCTGTTCAAGGGGTTCGGCATGAGCGTCTATATCGGTCTGTGGGGCATTGTGCTGTCGCTGTTCATCGGCCTGTCACTGGCCCTGATGCGCCAGTCCCATAGCCGCATTTTGCGCAGCTTTGCCTTTAGCTACAGCACGGTATTTCGTGGCACCCCATTGCTGGTGCAGTTGTTCCTGCTGTACTACGGTGTGGGCACCCTGAGTTTTGTAAAGGACTCACCCACGTTGTGGTGGCTGTTCAGCGACGGCATGCGCTGCGCGATTCTGGCCATTGGTCTGAACAGTGGCGCCTACGTCAGTGAAGTCTTCCGGGGCGGTTTTCAGGCTGTGCCAGTGGGCCAGATCGAGGCAGCCAAGTCCATCGGCATGTCCGCCTGGATGCGCTTTCGTCGCGTGGCGTTTCCTTTGGCGATTCGCCAGGCCTTGCCCGCATACAGCAATGAAATTGTGCTGGCCATCAAAGGCACCAGTCTGGCCTCGACCATTGCCGTCATGGACCTGACCGGTCATGCCAAACGCTTGATGAACCAGAACTACGCCATCATCGAGACCTTTGTTATTGCGGGTCTGCTGTACCTGCTGATCAACTTTACCCTGCTATCGGTGGTGCACCTGGTCGAGCGCTGGTTGAAAGTGCGCCGTTAAACCGGCGCCACCCCAGGCTCTCCGCACCCCGTAGCGCAACAACTGGACGCGGAGCACCCTCACATGCCGACTCGCCCCAAACTGGCCCTGGTAGGCACCGGCGGCACCATTGCCGCCACAACCCAATCCAATCTTGGTCTGACGGACTACGACATCACCCAGGGCGTAGAAACGCTATTGCAAGCCGTGCCCGGTATCACCGAGCTGGCCGATCTGGAATGCCATCAGATTTTCAACGTGGACAGCCGGGCCATGGGCTCGCTGATGCTGCTGGAGCTGTCCCACAAGCTCAATGCTCTGCTCGCACGACCGGACATCAACGGCGCGGTCATTACCCACGGCACCGATACGCTGGAAGAAAGCGCTTTTTTCCTGCACCTGACCCTGAAAACCGACAAACCCGTGGTTATGGTGGCGGCCATGCGCCCGGCTTCGGCCTTGAGTGCGGACGGGCCACTGAATCTGTATCAGGCCGTGCAAGTGGCCTGCTCTTCGCTGGCACAGGATCAAGGTGTACTGGTACTGCTGAACGACCAGATACACAGCGCCCGTTTCCTGAGCAAGCAACACACCACTCAGACCAGCGCCTTCGGTTCACCCGATGCCGGCCCCTTGGGTCTGGTTGCAGGCGGGCAGCCGCGCTTCATGATGCGTACGCTGCTGCCCCATACGCACAGCAGCCTGTTCGATGTGCGCTCTTTGCACAGCCTTCCTAAAGTGCAGATTTTTTACGATCACCCCGATACTTTGGCCGAACTGTACCGCCACGCCGCACAAAGCGGTGTGCAAGGCATTGTGGTGGCGGCGACTGGCAACGGCAGCCTGACCCCCGGAGCCTTGGAAGGTGTCAGCCGGGCACACCGATTAGGCGTGGTGTGTGTGCGGGCTTCTCGCATCCATGCAGGACCTGTGACAGACAGTGCGTATGACCAGGATCACAACACCATTGCCGCGCATTACTTGCCTGCTCAAAAGGCCCGAATTTTATTAATGCTGTGTCTGGCTGCTCAACTGGAGCACGATGAGATAGAGGCGGCTTTCCGCGACTATTAAGGTTCGGGCTTTCGCCGTCGTCCCTTGGACTAGCTGGCTAGATAAAGGGCACCAGCAGCAAGACTGGCTGTGGCTGTGGCTGTGGCTGTTCGGCAATAGCGTACTCAAGCGCAATGCCAATAGGCTCAAGCCAATTCCAGCTGCCGCTGACTGCTGAGGCGTCTTTGCTCACCCGTTATGGGGTCCACAAAGGCAATGTGCCGAGCCAGCAACTGCAAGGGCTGGCTGAAATCGTCCGCGTCACGCTCCGGCAACAGTTCGGGGTAGAACACATCATTGATAATAGGTGCCCCCAGGCTGCTCAAATGCACGCGTAACTGGTGCTTGCGGCCACTTTTGGGACGCAGGCGGTACAAGGCCAGCTCCTGACCCTGCTCACCCTGCCAGTGGCGTTCGCAAATAATTTCGGTGCTGCTATTGGCCTCGCCCTCAACCTCACACATGACAAACTTGCCGGGCACTTCTTTCATGCAGCTGCTGTACAGCAGCCCATTTGCCAGCTTTTCCTGAAACGGCGCGACCGCTTCATATTCTTTCTCGATCCCGCCCTGCTGAAACAGGGACTGGTAGGCCCCGCGAGCCGCAGGATCACGACAAAACAGCAAGATACCCGCCGTTTCCCTGTCCAGCCTGTGAATGGGGCTGATGCCATCCTCTCCGAAGTCCCGCCGCAGACGAGTCAGCGCGGTTTCGTACAAGTAGCGACCGCCCGGCGTTGTAGCCAGAAAGTGCGGCTTGTCCACAGCAATCAGACGCTCATCTGCGTATAGAACGGGCATATCGAAAGGGACGACCGCTTCGTTTTCCACCATGCGGAAGTACCATAACCAACGATCGGGCTGATAAGGCGAACCAAAATGTTGCGGCACCCCGTCCTGATCCAGAATGTCGCCTCGTGCCAGCCTGTCCAACAGAATCTCGGGGCTGACATGGGGGAAGCGTTCCAGCAAGAACTCCTCCAGCAAGTTCCAGTGCCCGCGCGGGCACCATACTTTGCTGGGGCTGACCCCACCGCGCGAAGGGACAGGCGGCGCACTTGTTGTTGGTGTCATTACAAAAACCAAATAGAAAATGGCCCGCTATTGCAGCGGGCCAGACATCCAGAGCCATCAGTGTACTACCAGCCACCCTCAGGGCGGCTGGCTCGCTCAGCTCTGGACTGCAGTTTGTGGGATGGCATCAAGACGCATCCGCCGGCCTTGCCTTAGCCACAGCCAGAGCAAAATCAGGAACGCGGGAATATAGACCCAAAACTCGGACGGTCGATCTGGATGAGGCACTTTCACCTCCAGAATATCCCAGCCCTGCTCCCACCCGGCTCTAAGCGCTGAACTGCCAAAAGCGACCGATGCCACTTGCGCCGTATCTCCAAAAGCCATCACCGTCAGCCCTGCCTGAGACAAACGCTTGCTGGCCGCTGCCAAGCCGGTCGCCTCATCTCCTTGCGGCAAGCCGGGCAATGATACAGCCACTGTTTTCTGCAAGTCTTTACCCTCCAGATTCATCCCCGCTAGTTGCACCACCAGATTGCCTCCGTCTGGCGTGTTCTGAACAATCTGCATCAACTCTGACGCGGGGCGACTCTGATACTTTTCGCTGATATGGTCCATGAACCAATCGGGTCGGAACAGCATGAACGTCACCAACAAGAGCAAGACTGTCTCCAGCCAGCTTGTTTTGATGCGCAGCCATCCCATGGTTGCCGCTGCAAATGTCAGGGAAGCCACGGTCGCACCCACCACGACCATAATCAACTCCCAGACACTATGTATGCCAATCAACAAGAGCATGGGATTGAAGATGAACATGAAGGGCAGCACGGCTGTACGCATGGCATAGGTCACGCCCTGCACCCCTGTCTTGATCGGGTCCTCCCCTGAAATGGCAGCGGCTGCAAAAGTGGCCAAGCCCACAGGCGGGGTGATGTCCGCCATGATCCCGTAATAAAACACGAACATATGGACGGCAATCAGCGGAATGATCATGCCGCTTTGCGCCCCCAGCTCCACCACTACCGGCGCCATCAAGGTAGCCATCAGAATGTAGTTGGCAGTGGTAGGCATACCCAGGCCCAAAACCAGACACACCGCAGCGGTAAAAAACAGCATGACCAGCACATTGCCCATGGAGACCAGCTCCACAAAGGCTGTCATGCGCAGGCCCAGACCCGTCAAGGTGATAGCACCCACAATCAAGCCGGCCGTCCCGCAAGCAATGCCGATGCCCACCATATTGCGGGCACCTTCCTGCAGCCCCACCCAAACCTCACTGACGCCTTGGCGCAATGGCTGAGCCGTCGCCTGCTTGCGAAACCAGGCAATGATGGGACGCTGGGTGGCCATCTGAAACAACATGGCCACAACAGCCCAGAAGGCCGACAGGCCCGCAGACATCATTTCTACCGTCAGGCACCAGACCAGAATGCCGATAGGGATCAGGAAATACAAACCGGCTCGCACCGTTGGCCAGGGTTCGGGGCGCACCGGTGTGTTCACATTAATATCGGTGGGCAGGTCCTCGTGGTCTGCAGCCACTTTCAGTAGGAACACATACAGAACCAGCAACAGGAACAACAAGATCCAGATAGCGGCAGCACCAGCTACCGCCTGAACCCCTACGCCTATCCAGTACACCAGTCCCATCACAATTAAAGTACCCGCCGTGCCCATGCCCCAGCCGGCCAGCTTCTGCATGAACGTTCTGGGTTTGCCCGATGACATCATCGGCTGTATTCCCAGCTTGAGCGCTTCCAGATGCACGATATAAAACAACGCGATATACGAAATGACCGCGGGCAGCAGCGCATGCCGAATGATGTCGGTATAGGGAATGCCGACATACTCAATCATCAAGAAGGCCGCCGCCCCCATGACAGGCGGCATGATCTGGCCATTGACGGAGGACGCCGTTTCAATAGCCCCGGCCCGAATACCGCCGTAACCGGCTTTTTTCATCAGGGGAATCGTGAAAATACCGCCCGTCACCACATTGGCAACGGAGGACGCAGACACAATGCCATTCACCGCCGAGGACACCACGGCAACCTTGGCAGGCCCCCCACGCAAATGCCCCAGCAAGGCAAACGAGACCTGCATCATGTAATTGCCCGCCCCGCAACGATCCAGCAAAGAGCCCAGCAATACAAAAATAAAGATATAAGAAACCGAAACGCCCAGTGCGACCCCATAAACCCCTTCGGTAGTCAGCCACATATGCGAGACCAGGCGCTGCAATGAAGCACCGCGATGAGACAGCGCATCCGGCAACCAGGGGCCGAGAAAAATATAAGCGATAAAGATCAGTGCCAACACGGCCATCGGCGCGCCCAAAGAGCGACGTGTAGCCTCCAGCAACAACACCAGACCAACACTGGCCACGACCACATCCATTGTGGTCGGGATGCCGGGGCGCATGGCCAGTTCTTTATAGAAAAAGAACAAATATGAGCCGCAAAAAGCAGCGATCAGAGCCAGGACCCAGTCATGAATTGGAATACGATCCCGAGCCGACGTTTTGCGTGCAGGGAAAGCCAGATAGGCCAGAAACATGGCAATGCCCAAATGCAAGGCTCGCGCCTCAGTGTCATTGAAAATGCCCAGATTCAGGGCAAAGGGCAGCGGGGAAACGTACCAAAGCTGGAACAAGGACCAGCCTATGGCCGCCAGAAACAAAACCATGCCCGCTGCGCCCGCAACAGTGCGCCCGCCCCTGTCTACGTCTGCAACCAGCTTTTCCAGTTCTGCCGTTTCATCCTGTGTCAGGGCGACGTCCGGCCCCATTTTCTTCTGTTCTTGTTGTGTCATTTGCATATGTCTCCAGGAAAGCCTGGTTTGAAGCGCCGATGCAGCCGGGTCAAACGACCAAGCACCGATCACCTGGGCCAGGCAGCCCAGGAACTCCAAACCAGAAGCAAGACCACAGCCGGTGCGGTGGCACTTGCGACCAGGCCTGCGTAGCCAGCCTGGTCAATATCAGGCCGCCTTACAGCAGCCCTTTTTCCTTGAAGTACTTTTCAGCCCCTTTGTGCAAAGGAGCAGACAGGCCGTTCTTGACCATGTCTTCTTTTTTCAGGTTTGCCAATGCAGGATGCAAACGCTTGAAATCATCAAAGTTGTCGAACACGGCTTTGACGACGTTATAAACGGACTCTTCAGGGACATCCTCTGACGTCACAAAGGTCGCTAAAACACCATAAGTTTGGACATCGTCTGGGTTGTTGGGGTACAGACCACCCGGAATGACGGCCTTGGCATAGTAAGGATAGGTTTCGACCAGTTTTTCTACAGCAGGCCCCGTCAGAGGAACCAGCTTGGCGCCACAAGATGTGGTCGGGTCCTGAATATTGGCCGAAGGGTGCCCGACTCCATAGATGAACCCATCAATCTTGCCATCACACAGGGCTGGACCATGTTCGTCCGGGCGCAGCTCGGAGGCCAGCGAGAAAAAGCTGTTATCCAGGCCCATTGCCTGCAACAACTGATCCATCGATGCTCGTGTGCCCGAACCCGGATTGCCTACGTTAAACCGTTTGCCCTTGAAGTCGTCAAAGGTACTGATATTGGCTTCTTTGCGCGACAACACCGTAAAGGGTTCGGGATGGATGGAAAACACCGAGCGCAGCTTGGTGTAGGCACCGCCGTCCTTGAACTGCCCTTCGCCGTTATAGGCGTTGTAGCCCACGTCGGACTGCACCACCCCCAGATCCAGTTCGCCCGCCTTGATGGTATTGACGTTAAACACCGAACCGCCGGTAGACTCGACAGAGCATCGCACGCCATCGGTCCCACGGTCTTTATTCACCAACCGGCAAATAGCTCCGCCGGCCGCGTAATACACCCCTGTCACCCCACCCGTTCCGATGCTGACAAATTTTTGCTGGGCACTGGCCGGCAAAGGACTCAATAACATGGCACATAAAGCGGCGGCTGTGCTTGATGCCAACACCAGTTTCTTACCTGTTTTCTTTGCAGTGTGCTTCATCTTTTGTCTCCCTTGGGGTGGACCCCATTTGAATTGCCGGAATGCCCGGTTTACTTTCTATCGTGGTGCTCAAGGCGGATTGGTGACAGCAACATCACCATCCTGCCAATAAATCTCCTGACGGCGAAATGAGGACTCCAGCTGCGCAAGACGCTCTACCACTGTCTTGCCGCCCTGTGCAGCGATACGAGCCAGCAGATGTTCGGCTACGGTCACAGGCCCTACCAAGGAATGAAAAAAGCTGGCCATGGGCTGCTTGCCCGTATGAGGATCAAACAGCAATACATGCTTGGCACCTTGTGCAATGGGTGACAAGACGCTATCGGTCAGGGCCACCACGGTCGTGCCACGCTCCACCGCAGAGCGAACGCTGTTCACGACGGCCTTCACATACGGAGCCTGGCTGATCACAAGCAGCACGCCACCACTTTCCAGGCCAGTCTCCAGCTCCACCAATACATCTGCGGCACGGTTAAGCAACACCCCGTTGCCACACATCAGTTGATAGGCGTAATGCATCTGGAAGGCGCAGGCAAAGCTGGCGCCCGCTCCTAGAAAGCCAACCTTGGGTGCCGCCAGAATGGCTTTGGCACACGCATCCAGGCTACCTGCCGGATTAAGCCGAAGGACAGACTCCACCGCTGCCTCCTGCTGCTGGCCCAAGGCCTGGGTCTGCTGTTCGGCAGCGCGACTACCTTGCAAGGATTGAGCCCGCGAAGCCATGGTGTCGTCATTGCGATGCAAGGCTTGTTGAAACGGCGCCCGGAAACGGTCATAGCTGTCATAACCGGCAGCCCGTGCCAAACGCAGCATCGTGGCGGGAGCCACTGACAAGGCCTGAGCTTGCCTGCGCATGGACCAAAGGCTGACCTCAACAGGATGGCGTTCAACCCACTGGGCAGCCCGAAGCAACTCAGGCGTCAGTTCTGGCAAAATGCGTTGCAGTCGCAGCAAAGGTTCCATTCGGCTTCCATCGACGTTCTGCTGGAAATAAAACGAATGGTAATCTGAACCGACTAAAAAAAAACAAGTGTTTTCCTAGGGTTTGCCCGCAAACTATCCGACACGTAATCACTTGTTTGTCGGTGAAATGCGCCCCACCAGCTTCTGCCGTCAACGCTGCCGCGCTAACGTATATCAAAAAAATCGTAGCGTTTGTCTGTGTAAGAACGCTGGATATCTACCTGCTCGACCTGGGCCTGTTCAGGGCCAATATGCAGCCAGCTAACCATCTGGTCAATCGCATCCGTACTGCCCTGCAACACCAATTCAACCGACCCATTGGCCGCGTTACTGACCCAACCTTTGACGCCGTATAGATGAGCATGGCGCAGCGCACTTGCCCGAAACCCCACCCCCTGCACCCGGCCTTTAACACACACTTCTACCGTTTCACAATCCGCCATTAGCCTGCTCCCTGCTATTTGTGCCCGAAATGTGGCAGCATCCGCCCCGCATCTCAATATTCAGTTAAATTAGTCGCATCATTGTTGCATGACCGCACCCGCCCCCGATTACCTGCTTTGTGCAGCCTCTACCCTATGAATTTGCCCCGCCTTTTTACTCTATCGCTGCGCAGGGCAATGTACGTGCTAGGCATGCTGGCCGCTCTGGGTTTCGTCGCCCCCGCCGCCCATGCTGCACCGTATTCCCAGCAGCATATTGTGCGCGTGGGTATTTACGAAAACCCACCCAAACTGCTGCTGGACAGCCAAGCCAGGCCCGGCGGCATCATGGGCGAACTCCTGCTGGAGATTGCCAAGCGTGAAGGCTGGACTCTGGAAGCCGTGCAATGCGACTGGCAGCAATGCTTGAATGCCCTGCAAAATGACTTGCTGGACATTGTGCCCGGCCTGGCTTATTCCCCTGAGCGCGCCGCCCTGTACAGCTTTCACAGTCGCGCCGTGCTCGAGGACTGGTCTCAGATCTTCACAGGTAAAACCACCCATATCGGTGCTCTGAACGACTTGAATGGCAAGCGCATTGCTGTCATGAGCGGCACCCTGCAACTAACCCAGCTCTACAATATTTTGCAGAAACTGGAGCTGGGTTCCAGGCTGGTCATTACTGACTCCCAATACAATGCCCTGAAACTGGTCCAAAGCAAACAGGCCGACGCCGCCGTAGTCGGCCATTTATTTGGAGTGCGCCATGCGGGCGAGCATGGCCTGAAAACCGCCCCCATCCGGCTGGAGCCAACCAATACCTACTTTGTCACGGCCAAGGACCGCCACCTGGACCTGCTGGCCGCCATTGATACTCACATCAAGCAATGGCAAGACAATAACGACCCGTTTTACACAGAAACACTGAACCAATGGGGCCTGCGCCTGATCGAGAAACCGACCAAGCCCTGGATTATCCCCGCCTTGCTGACACTGGGTGTCTTGCTGACCATTGCCCTGCTGACCGTCACCCTGATGCGCATTGGCCTGCGTCGTCAACGCAAGAAACTGGTCCGTACCGAGCACCATCTGCATACGGTACTGGATGCGATTGATGCGTACGTCTACATCAAGGACGATCAGTTTCGTTATCAGTACGCCAACCGCAAGCTGTGCGAAGACCTGAACTACACGACCGTCAGCATTGTGGGCAAAACCGACCAGGATTTGTACGCCAACAAACAAACTATTAACGAGTTCCGCCATAACGACGAGCAGGTGCTGTACAGCGGTGAACGCCTGGCCGTGGAAGAAGTGGTACGCGACCGGAAAGGCGATATACGCGCCACGTTCTTTTCCATCAAAATGCCGGTCAAAGACCCCGAGACCCGGCAGACCAGTCTGTACTGTATCTCCACGAATATCTCGGCCCTGAAAGCCACGCAGTCAGAGAACTACCGGCTGGCTTTCTATGACCCGCTCACCGAGCTGCCCAACCGCCGCCTGCTGCTGCAGCGTCTGGAACGTCACCTGCAGACCATAGAGCCGTACAAACGACCCGGTGCGCTGTACTTCCTGGATCTGGACCGCTTCAAGCACATTAACGATGCACGAGGGCACGCGATTGGCGATGCCTTGCTGCGCAAAGTCGCGCGCCGCTTGTCCTTGATGATTGATCCCCAGGACATCGTGGCCCGCCTGGGCGGAGACGAATTCGTCATCCTGAAAATCCTGCATCCCGGCACTGTGCGCGACTGCTACAAAGAAGCACTGGAATTTGCTGAACTGGTACGCACCCGTCTGGAAGAGCCCTACAGCATCGAAGGCCACTCCTACCTGAGTAGCAGCAGTATCGGCCTGGCGCTGATCACCGACAGCACCCTGACCTCTGAGGACCTGATGCGTCAGGCCGACACCGCCATGTATCGCTCCAAGGAGAATGGCCGCAACCAGATCACCTTGTACGAACCTGGCATGCAAGAGGCGCTTGAAGAACACCTGAGCCTGCAGCACGACCTGCGATTTGCCATTGGTTCGGATCAGTTGCGCCTGTTTGTCCAATCCCAGTACGACAAGCAAAACCGCATCAGCGGGGCCGAAGTGCTGCTGCGCTGGCTGCACCCGACACGCGGCATGCTGACACCCAACCTGTTCATTCCGCTGGCCGAAAGCACGGACTTGATCACCCCCTTGGGCGACTGGATCATGGCATCCGTCTGTGATCTGCTGCTGCAGACCCAGGAATGCAGCTTCCCCATTTCCATCAACGTCAGCCCGATTCAATTCCGCCGCCCTGACTTTGCCCGCCGTACACGCCAGATCCTGGAAACCAGCGGCGCACCGGCCCATCGCCTGATCTTTGAAATCACCGAGGGCGTGCTGATGGAAGACTTTTCCTCCGCCAACTCCATGATGCGCGAGCTGAAAGACCTGGGTATCCGCTTTTCCATGGACGACTTTGGCACTGGCTATTCCAACCTGGCCGCCATCCGCCGCCTGCCTCTGTATGAGCTGAAAATGGACCGCAGCCTGATCCTGGGCGTACCCATGGAACAGGAAGCCAACGCCATTGTGCGCACGGTGCTGGCAATGGCAAGACAGCTAGGCCTGCATGTCGTGGCCGAGGGCGTGGAGAACGAGCAGCAAAAAGAATTCCTGCTGCGTCGCGGCTGCCATGCACTGCAAGGCTATCTGTTCAGCGCACCGCAATTGGTGGGGCAGTGGCTGGAAGTGATTCAGCAAGACTGCGGACCGGTGGAGCCGCAGTAAGCTCCTGCATCACCCTTCCAACAATCTTGCATTAGTCCCAAAATGGGACTAATATCAGATCATGCGAGTTATAGCCGTCAGCACCCTTCGCCAATTCTGGGAGAAACACCCCGATGCAGAGCAGCCCATCAAAGCATGGGTCGATGAAGCGACTAAGGCGCAATGGACTCAACCCACCGATATCAAGGCTCACTATCGTAGTGCCAGTATCTTGAAGAATCGGCGTGTCGTCTTCAACATCAAAGGCAACAACTACCGCCTGATTGTTGCAGTGGCATTCAAACTAGGCATCGTCTACATAAAATTTGTCGGCACTCACGAGGAGTACGACAAGGTCGACGCCGAAACTATTGAAATGGAGTAAACATGGAAATCCGCCCCGTACACACCGAGGCCGATTACAAGTCGGCTCTGAAAGAAATCTCTCGGCTTATGGAGTCTGACCCAGATCTGGGCACGCCTGATGGCGATCGTCTGGATGTGCTAACCACACTGGTATTGGCCTATGAAGCCAAACACTATCCGATTGATTTGCCAGACCCTGTAGAGGCCATCAAATTCCGTATGGAACAAGGTGGTTTGACGGCCAAAGACTTGGAGCCGATGATCGGTAAGCGCAATCGCGTCTACGAGGTCCTGAATCGCAAACGTGGCCTGACACTGCCAATGATCTGGCGCTTGCACACCACCCTTGGTATCCCAGCCGAAAGCTTGATTCGCCCCCAAACACTGATCTAAACACCATCAGGCATCAGCTTCCTTGTTCTGGCCAGGCACCTCATCCTCCGACAAGACCCAATCCAGCCGTTCGTGCTCTATATCCGTATGCAAGGGCTCAATGCCGGGCTGGGTACGTTTGGCTCTGGCCGATAGCTCGGCAAAGCGGCTGACTTTGCCGTACAAGCCTTGCTGGCCGGCCAGTGCAGTCACCGTGCTGTTGTAGTGTTTGCCCGCCTGCCCCAGGGTTTCGCCCAGCTTTTTCAGGCGCTCGGCCAGGATGGATACCTGGTTGTAGATATCACCTGCGCGCTGACTTAATTCATGGGCTTGCTCGTTGCTGCGCACCATCATCCAGATATTGGCTACGGTACGCAAAATAGGCAGCAAGGTTGTGTGCGAGACCATCAGGACGTTCTTGCCCAGGCCGTAGTCAAACAGGCCATGATGCTGCTGCAAAGCCTGCATATAGGCCGCTTCAATGGGCACGTACATGAACACGAAGCCGGGGCTGCTCAAGCCTGCCAAGGCGCTGTAATCCTTGGAGGCCAGATCATCAATATGATTGCGTAGCGCTTGCACATGCGCTTGCAGGCTTTGTTGACGTTCCTCGTCAGTCTCAGCGCGGATAGCACGGTCGTAATCCACCAGGGACACTTTGCAATCGAGCACCAGATGCTTGTCCTGCGGCAGGTGCACCACGAAGTCGGGGTATCGCAAGCGGCCTTGCTCGTCGCGGGCCTGCCATTGTGTGTCGAAGTGGACACCTCGTACCAAACCGGCCACTTCCAGCGTTTTTTCCAGCTGAGTTTCACCCCAGTTGCCAGTGGTCTTTTTGTCGCCCTTCAGCGCCACCGCCAGGGAGTGAGCCTCGGCACTCATGCGCAGGCCCATTTCCTGCATGCGCTGCAGCTCCAGACTCAAGGCAGTCTGGCCTTTGACGGATTCATCGTGCACTTGATTCACACGCAGCTGGAAGCCTGCCAATTGCTCCCGGAATGGTCGCAGCATTTCATCCAAAGTGCGCTGACTATCCTGACGCAGGGTCTGTCCTTTAGCCTCCAGAATCTGCTGGGCCAAAGACTCGAACTGCAAACGCATCTGCTCGCGGCTATGCTCCAGGTCCTCTTGTATGGCCTGATTGCGCATCTCCTGAGCCTGCAACTGGGCATCGCGGCGTATCAGCTCTTTGTCCAGCTCCACTGCCCTATCCTGCGCATCCTGAGTCTGCTCCTGAGCATGGGCCAGATCTTGTTCCAGACGTGTGCAGCGATCTTCCAGTGCCTGCTCGACAGGCGCACTCATGCGTGCCCGCAGCCACAGCCCGATCAGCAAACCCAGCGCCAAGGCGACCAGGGCAATCAGCACATCCAAGCCCCTCAAATCCAGCTCCATCCACCGTACTCCTGCCCAGCACCGCCCGCTCAGGAATGCCCTGGCGGGTCTGTCTGGCTAAGCCTGCTATTTAACCGTATAACGCTGGTAATTTATACACCCTTTTACAGTCTCTCTCGAAAGGGAGCGGGATGATTTCATCCAATCCGCATTCACATACCACCTTCAGCCATACAGTCACATCCAGATAAAACTGGACGCTAAATCCCGTATTTGGGGGACAAATCAGAAACGTCTGCTCGTTAGGATGGGGAGGTCTCTGATTTTTATGTCTTGTCATGAACTGGATCAGCAATGCACGGATCGTGGCGATTTTCTCTGTCGTCTGCCTGCATATCGCCGCCTATGCCGTCCTGAACGCCGAGTTGGGTACTGCAAACTGGTGGAGTGGCAACTTCTACGATGCTGCCACCCGCTGGTGTGTGCCGGTATTCGTCATGGTCAGCGGCGCACTCTTGCTGGAGCCTCGTCCCCAGGAAGGCATGAAGCTGTTTTATCGGAAGCGAGCATCGCGAGTCTTGCTGCCGCTGCTGTTCTGGACCGCTTTCTATCTGGGCTGGACGGCCTTCAAGCAGCATTGGTGGACGCCGGACGCGGACCCCTATCCCTATCTGGAGCGGCTGCTACAGGGTCGGCCTTATTTCCATCTCTGGTTTCTGTACATGATTGTGTTCCTGTACCTGTTCACGCCCTTTTTGCGTCGCATGGTTCAGAACACCAACTTGAAGCAGCTGGCTGCGCTGACCGGAGCGGCGTTTGTGCTGTCCGCCCTTAGCACCCTCAGTAATCCGGATTTGAACACTCACTCTGCGCCCTTCTTTACCTGGTTTCTGTCCTATCTGCCCTATTTCCTGCTCGGTTACCTGCTGCGCAAAGTGCCGGTGAATGTGCCCCGCTGGCTGACTATCACGGTGCTGCTGGGCAGTATCGTGGCAACGGCCTGGGGCTTTTATGCACTGGCTATCACGCACGATAGACAAACGGGTGCGTACTTTTATGATTACCTGAGCATCACCGTCATCCCCATGTCCATCGCGCTGATTCTGCTGCTGCGTGACTGGGATCAGCCTTTGATCAATTCGCGTATCAGTGCCCATCTGGCGGAGCTGACCTTGGGGGTGTATTTGATCCACCCCTGGCTGATCGACCTGATGTACCGCTACCTGTTCACGGCACTGGATTTCAATGCGCTGTGGTCGATTCCGGTGCTGGCGGTAGCTATTTATGGGCTATCCCTGTTGCTGACGGCGGGCTTCAAAGCGACGCCAGTTTTGCGGGCAACCGTCTAAAAACAAATACGTCAAAAAAAATGGGCAAGCTTCCAAGGGAAAACTTGCCCATCTCCATCTACTGGTACGCAATCATCGCTACTGATTACTAGCGGCCAATTACCCAGCGCCAAACGTTCAATACCACGCCCTGCTACCGTAAACCCATGACCGGCCACGGACAATTGATTGCCACGTACCCATCATCCGCTTCAAGGTCTAAGGACGAAATGGAGCATCATCAATAGGCGAAGCCTCGCCCGTCAGGTGAGCCGCCAGAATCGCCGCGCTGCCGCAAGCCAAGGTGAAGCCCAATGCGCCGTGGCCTGCATTCACCCACAAGCGACCTGCCAGCTTGCTGGCCCCCACAACCGGCTTGCCCGAAGGCGTAGCAGGGCGCAAACCGGCCCAGGTCTGCGCCTGCTCCAGCGGCAGGCCAGGGAATAGATCCTTCACCTGTTGCTTCAAAGTTGCCATACGGGCAGCGGGAATATCCAGGCCATCAAAACCAATATCTACCATCGCTGCCATACGCAGCACTTCACCCAGACGGGCGTACACAATGCGCTGTTCGTAGTCGGTCACGCTGATAGCCGGCACGGCCTGATTCAAGCCTTCCAGAGGCAGGCTCAAGCTATAACCCTTCAAGGGGTAGATCAGGGGACGGCCACCCAGCTGACGCAGCAAAGGCACCGTGCCCATACCGCTGGCCACAACAAACTGATCCGCCTGTATCTCGCCTTCAGCGGTTTGCACCGCACGAATATCACGCCCTTCCATCACGAAGCGCTGCACCGGCGTGTTCAACTTCAACTGGTAGTCGCTATCGTTTTGCATGCGCTCATGCAAGGCCACGGAAAACAGATAAGCATCGCCCGCTTCTTCGCTAGGTGTGTATATCGCCCCCTGCAAGCGCGAGCCCAACGCCTGCAAAGAAGGTTCCAGCTCCAGCACTTGGGCTGCTTCCAGCACTTGTTGTGACGATCCCATATCCGCCTGCAATTGCGCCTGTTCACGCGCATGCTGGAACGGGCCGGGACTGCGGAACACAATCAATTTGCCATTGTTTTGATGGGCAAACTCCAGATTGAAGCGCTCTTGCCAGTCGTGCAGGATATCGCGGCTCAGATAGGACAAGGTCAGCATCTGCGCGGTGGTACGGCGCACCACATCGCCTCGGCAGGCTTTCAGAAAATGCAGCAACCAGCGCCACTGCTGCGGGCTCAACGCAGGCTTGAAGCGCAGGGGCGAGTCTTTATTCAATAACCAGCGTGGCAAATCCTTGAACACACCGGGATCGGCCAGGGGGGCCACATAGCTGTAGCTCAGTTGTCCGCCGTTGGCAAAGCTGGTCTGTCCGGCTACTTGCGAACCGGCTTCCAGTACCGTGACCTTCACCCCTTTCTGGCGCAACATGAACGCGGTGCTCATTCCAATGACACCGGCGCCGATAATACATACATGCATGGAAATACCCCCTATAACTGGCCTCTATTGTCTTGGGGGTCGCTGCAGAGCGCCAATGAATAGTTGGCGCACTCCATAACCCTGGGTTATGGAATCAGCGTTCTACTCAATCCGGAAAACGGCATTCCAGCAGAGCCTGCCGGATGTGGTCCAACACACGTTCACGCGAACCAGAACCGGCATCGTCGTGAGCCGTCAAAATGCTGACTGGAATTGGCAAAGGCTCGGGCAGGCGGTGTATGGCAAGGCCTCGGCCCTGCATGGCACGGGCCGTAACCAGATCCACCAGAGCCTCGCCCACCTGTTGTAAAACCAGACCACAAGCCACGTAATGGGTCTGCACACGCATGAAGGGCGCAACATCGGGGACATAGCTTTGCAGCAGATCTTCCACCATCGCGCCAACGGGATCGTCAGCGTCCAAAGCGATGAAAGCACGCTCGGCCATCTCCTCCCAATGGCGTAAGGGTGCAACGCCCGGCAAGGTAACGTGCACCAGTTCGGTATGGGCCAGCACCTGCTGTTGCACACCGGAAGACTCGCCCTGATCAAAGCTCATCACCATATCCAGGTCGCGCGTCTCCAGAGCTTGCAAGAGCTCCCCGCTGTGGTGTGTGCGCAGCTCGAAACTCATGGCCGGGTGAGCCCGACGACAACGGCTCAAGGCCACCGGCAATAGCTCCAGACCAAAAGCCGGGCTGCTGCCAATACGCCACAAGCCTTCATGGTGGGAGCGCAGATTACGAGCCAAGCGGCTGACGTCATCCAGATTCTGATGCAGACGCGCAACGTAGGAAGCCAGAATGCTGGCCTCACGCGTCGGGATCAGGCGACCGCGCACACGGTCGAACAATCGAAAGCCCAGCTGCATTTCTGCAGTCGCCAACATTTTGCTGGCCGCAGGCTGAGAGATATGCAACAGTTGCGCGGCCTGCGTCAACGAGCCGCCACGGCAAATCGCATCAAAAATTTCCACATGCCGCCACCGCATCGACTGGCCCTCCTGCTGCGTGCTGGTCTGAAAACAAGGTATTATCCTGCAACTTGGCCTGACATAAAACGCGTCAGCCCCCGGTGCTTACTTGGTATCCTATAGCCCTTTGAGTCTTTTGCCGTGCGCCAGGCGCCGGGCGAGCTTATGGCTGCCAATCCTTATAAAAAACGCGAACCCAATATCCGTGAACAAGTCTACGGCATGCTGCGCCAGGACATTGCCTTGGGCAAAATCGGTTTTGATGTGCGGCTGGTGGATAACGAAATTGCCGCCAGCCTGAATGTCTCACGCATGCCGGTGCGCGAAGCCTTGCTGCAACTGAAAAACGAAGGGGTGCTGGAAGGAACTTCGCGCGGTTTTGTATTGCGGGTCTACACCGCCCAGGATATTGAAGATATTTTCTCGGTGCGCCTGTTGCTGGAACCGCCTGCCGCCAAGCTGGCTTGCGTCAATCAAAGCAGAGTGGGCATGCAGGCCATGGAACAGGCCTTGAACCGTATTGAAGCTACTCATCAGCAAGGCGACCCTATCGACAATATTCAGGCCAACTGGGCGTTCCGCAGCGCCTGGATCAGCATGGTGCCCAACAAGCAACTAGTCGATACGATGGCGCGCCTGCATGATCAGGCTGATCAGGCCCGGATTGCCTGCTTGCAAGACCCTCAATTCCGTCTGGAAACCATGCAGCGGGCCAAGGGGATTTGTCAGGCCTTCAGTGAGCGTCAGGAAGAGCAGGCAGCTCATCTGATTATGGAAAATCTGGTCATTTGCTGCTCGGCTTACTGCCTCAAGCAGGCGGAGCTGCTGGCTTAATGATTCAGCATAAGCAGGAAGCTGCAAGGCAGGCGGTGATTGCCGCCGCCGATGCTTCCTGCTCAATCACCGGCAATATAAAACCCCGGCTGTAACCCATATACAAGGTTTAGCCCGTCAGCCCAAGCAACTGTCTAGTGTGCTGAAGACAGTGTCCCCTCTTGGTTCCGGAACAGCCCACGCACAACAAAAAAAGGCGCCGTAGCGCCTTTTTTCTTCAAGCCGTCACGTCTTAGTCCAGCGTGATTTCCAGGGCCTTGATGGTTGGTCCCATGGCCTGAGCATCGTGCTCGATCAGATCAGCAAACTCTTTGGGAGTGGAAGGCTCGATCTGGATTCCGAAGTCCACGAATTTCTTGACCACTGCATCCTCTTTCAGGACAGCCGTCAGTTGCTCGGTCAGGCGGGCCACGTCTTCATCAGGCGTACCAGCTTTGGCCGAAATACCCCACCAGATGGTGAATGCCACATTGGGGATACCGGCTTCGGCAATGGTAGGCACATCTGGACGCAGAGGGCTGCGCTCCGTTGTCGCTGCGGCAATCGCGCGCAGGCGGCCATCTTCCAGGAAGCCACGGCTGCCCGTCAGCACGTCAAAGATAAAGTCGATCTGGCCGCTGACGGCATCAATCAAAGCGGGGCCTGCGCCCTTGTAAGGCACGTGCACCAGACGAGCGCCGGTTTCTTTACGCAGCATCTCGCCCAAAAGATGAGTGCCCGTACCCATACCAGGCGAACCGTATGTCAGCTCCTGCTTCTGGCCAGCTGCAACCAGATCCTGAACCGTCTTGAAGGGGCTGTCTTTATTGACCAGCAGGAACACCGGCGCCTTGGCAGCCAGCGTCATGGGGATCAGGTCGGTAGCCACGTCGTAATTCAGACGTTGGTACAGGTGGCGGTTCAAGGAGTAAGCACCGCTATCGGCCAGGAACAACACCGTACCCAAGGAGCTGGGGTTGGCGTTTTTCACCACGTTCATGGCAACCTGGGCACCCGCACCCGGGCGGTTTTCCACAATGACTTTCTGATCAAAGCGTGTGCCCATTTCCTGAGAAATCACCCGCGCCAACTGGTCAGCCGCACCGCCCGGTGGGTAAGGCACAACCAGCGTCACATTCTTGTTTTGAGCATGGGCCTGTGCACCCAACATCAGCGCACAACACGTTGCCAATTTAAGCCATACCTTCATTGTTCTATCCCCGTTGCCCCTGTGGGCTTATTCAAAGTCATTGTGAAGCACATTGGCTCAAACACGTGAGCCTGGCCTGCTTGTTGCTGATCGACTGTCGTCCATAAACCTGATCAACCGTCTTGCTGGCTATCCTGCTCCGGCCTGCAAAACGCCCCCTTTTCTGTCCTTGCTCCGCCCCTGGTTTGCGCGAAATACCACTGCCTGGTGAGCTCTGCTACTTCGGGTTTTTCCGGTGAAGGACAGGAATTTCAAAATAATATATTGCAGTATACTGTTTGCAGGATATTAGTAATTTCACCCATGCATATCGGCTTGCCGCCTTGATCGCGCGTTGGCCGGGAGACAGATAGATCATGCACGCCCATTCCATTCCTGCTTCTGAATTGCCGCTGTTTTCAATACCTGCCACGCAACGCACGGTACCCGCCCTGTTGCGCCTGCGCGCAGAGCGCATGGGTGATGCTCCGCTGTTTTCAGACCGCAACACTCACTACACCGGCCAGCAAACCTTGCACAGGGCCGCTGCCAGTGCCAGCCGATTGAGCCGTGCCGGTATCAAACGTGGCGACCGTGTTGCCTTGCTGTGCACCAACCGCCACGAATTCCTGGATATGGTTCTGGGTTGCGGCTGGCTGGGCGCGATTGTGGTGCCTATCAATACGGCCTCGCGCGGGGCGCAGTTGCAGCACATCTTGTG
The DNA here is from genome assembly GCF_030515105.1 of Alcaligenes sp. YSL9. Classification (NCBI taxonomy): domain Bacteria; kingdom Pseudomonadati; phylum Pseudomonadota; class Betaproteobacteria; order Burkholderiales; family Alcaligenaceae; genus Alcaligenes; species Alcaligenes sp. YSL9. The sequence goes on from NZ_JALXJU010000004.1 coordinate 63,274, forward strand.
CAATAGCCAAGCCAGTTTGCTGGTAGTGGAAACGGATCTGACGCCGCTGCTGGCCGATGTGGACCTTGGCGCTACCGCCGTCCAGCAAGCCTGGTTGATTCAAGGCCAGGAAGCGGCACAAACACTGGCGGTGAGCACCTGCGATCTGCCTGCTTTGGGCGATTACTGCGAGCCTGCCGATATAGGCCCCGGCGATACGCTGGCCATTCTGTACACCTCCGGCACCTCGGGCCCTTCCAAAGGCGTTCAGTGCCCGCACGCCCAGTTCTACTGGTGGGGCATTTACACTGCCAGCAAGCTGGGCATGAAGCCTGATGATGTGCTGTACACCTGCCTGCCCATGTTCCACACCAATGCCTTGAACACATTTTTCCAGGCTCTGGTCAGCGACGCCTGCATGGTGGTGGACAAGCGTTTCTCGGCCAGCCGTTTCTTCGACAATCTGTATGAAACCGGTGCCACGATTACCTATCTGCTAGGCGCAATGGTGCCTATCTTGCTGTCCAAACCTGAGACGGCGGCAGAGAAGCTGCACAGGACGCGCATTGCCCTGGGCCCAGGTGTTCCCGAGCAGTTTCATAGCCAGTTTCTGGAGCGCTGCCACATGCATCTGCTGGATGGCTTTGGCTCTACCGAAACCAACTATGTGATGGGCCGTGGCATTCAGGAACAGCGCAATGGCTATATGGGCCGTGTGTCGGAAGGTTTTGAGGCTCTGGTCGTGGATGAGCACGACAATCCCTTGCCAGACGGTGAAGTGGGCGAACTGTTACTGCGCGCCGATGAACCCTACGCCTTCGCGCTGGGATACTACGGTCAACCGGACAAGACAGTCGAAACCTGGAAAAACCTGTGGTTCCACACGGGTGACCGCGTCGTGCGCGATGCGGATGGTTACTACCGCTTTGTGGACCGCCTGAAGGACATGATTCGCCGTCGTGGTGAGAACATTTCCTCCTACGAAGTCGAGCAGGCTTTGGCCAGCCATCCTGCGGTCCATACGGTTGCTGTCTATGCCGCCAAGTCCGAGCTGGCCGAAGACGAGGTCATGGCCATGATTGTGTTGCGTCCGGATTGCACGGTCAGCTGCGAGGAGCTGCTGCAGCATTGCGAGCGCCGTCTGCCCTACTTTGCGGTGCCGCGCTTTATTGAGTTTGCCCAGGTCTTGCCCACCACGGAAAATGGCAAGATTCAGAAGTTTGCCCTGCGTGATCGCGGCATTGGTCCCGACACCTGGGATAGAGAAAAAGCAGGCTATCAGGTTCGCCGCTGATGGCTGCCACAGGAATTCAATATGACGCCTAATTTCAATCTGGACACGGTGCGCCTGCTGGGCGCGACCGAGGTCACCTACACCCGGCGTGGTCAGTTGGGCACGTCCGAGCTGCTGGCCCAGGCTTTCAAGCAGTCTCTTGCCGCAGCAGGTCTGAAGGCCAGCGACATTGATGGTCTGGGGGTAGCCTCCTTCACCCACGCACCGGATCGGGCTATTGATCTGGCCTGGAAGCTGGGCTTGAAGGTAGGCTGGATCATGGATGACAGCAATGGCGGCGCCAGTGGTCTGAATATTCTGCAACACGCTATTCGTGCGGTTCAGGCGGGTGATGCCCGCTGTATTGCGATTGTGGCCGGGGATCATTTTCAGGCCAAGGACTTCCAGCAACTGGTCGAAAACTATAACCAGACAACTTACGATCATTTGCGCCCTTTAGGGGCTGGCAGTCCGAATCATCGCTTTGCCATGCTGACGGCGAATCAAATGCGCAAGCTGGGTTTGGAGCGGGCGGATTATGCGACCTTGGTGATGCGTCAGCGCTTGTGGGCCGGCATGAATCCGGGTGCGGTGTATCGCAGTCCCATGAGTCTGGATGATTATCTGAATGCACCTGAAGTGGCCGACCCTTTGACGCGGCTGGACTGTGTGCCGGTGGTGGATGGGGCCAATGCCTTGATTGTGATGCGCGCGGATCATCCGGCGGCGCAGAATCAGCCGGCGATTACGGTAAAGGCTTTACGCAGTTTTCATAATATTGATGATCAGCAAGGCGATGGCTTGAGCACGGGTTTGGCGGCTTTGGCTCCGGCTTTGTGGGCGGACTCGGGGCTGAGTCCGGCTGATATGGATGTCCTCAGTATTTATGATGACTACCCCGTCATGGTTCTGGCGCAATTGCAGGATTTGGGCTTCTTTCGGGCTGATAACGCCAAGCAGTTTATTCACGAGTCGATTGCAACGGGACGTGTGCCTTTGAATACCTCTGGCGGGCAATTGTCGGCTGGGCAGGCCGGGGCTGCTTGCAGTCTGCATGGACTGGTGGAGGTGATGCGTCAGTTGAGCGGTCAGGCGGGGGAGCGTCAGGTGGCGCAGGCCCGTTATGGTTTGGTCACGGGATACGGCATGGTGGAGTATCGCTATGGCATGTGTTCAACGGCTCTTGTTTTGGAGGCCTTGTGATGAGCCCTTCTGTATTTCGTTGTGTGCAGTGTGATCATCGGGTGTTTCCGGCGCGGTTCTTGTGTCCGAGGTGTCATGGGGATGAGTTTGAGGCGCAGACGTGTGCGTCTGGTGTGGTCACAGAACTGACGCGTAGTGCCATCTCTGGCGAGGAGCCAAGCGTGTATATGCTGGCAACGGTGACCAGCGATGCAGGGCCGGTGTTGATTGCTCGTGTGCTGGATGAAGCAGTACAGCGGGGGGATAAGGTCGCTTTGGCTTTGCGGGATGGCGGGATCTATGCTGATCCTGTGCGAGAGTAAAGGCACGTTCTCAACAGCTTTCTTTGGAATGGCTCGATTGGATGGGGTTGGGTTTAGATGCCCAGCGTGTAGAGATCGGGATGACGCAAGGCTTGGAGTCAGCAACTGTTCGACGCGATGAAGAAGGTGACTATAAGACGCTGATTGAGGGGCTGTCCCGGTGTTGGGGCTGGCAACTTGCCGGCGCTATGCGCCGGTACCCTGGTCAGATAATCGCTACGGGCGCACCTTGAACTCGTCCGGTGGTTTGTCCCCCGGACAAACCACAAGCGTCGGACTCAAACAGCAAGGTGCTTGCACCCCTGCGCAATTATCTGCCTGCGGCAAGTCACCTGATCCGCCCCAACACGGGGACAGCCCCTCAATCAGCTCACAGCATCTTTTATCGGACGATTGTTGATTGGAGTTTGAATGCTTCGACTTAGTGTTCTTAACGGGATCGCTGATCGTAGAAATGATTGATCGTAGAGCTGCTTGATGAAAGGGATTACTTGGAAAGATAGGAGTAGACAGTCGCTGTCCTAAGCCCATATTTGCCAATGTCTGAGTGCGCTTTAATACATACAGGTTAAAAACGTAGCGGCTTATGCGCTTAAGCCTTAAAAGCTGACTTGAACGCTGTCGGTACGCACACAACCTGCGTCCTGCTCACCTCCAAAATCGATCTCAGCAACAGGCAGAAAGATCGTTAAAGTTCTTATGCGCCGCTCCCACATAAATCACTTTGTTGCACATAGATATGCGGCAAAAAGTGATCAACGCTATCGAGCATAAAAAAACCTCAGTTTGGCATCTGCCGAACTGAGGTTTTTTTGTTTTGGAAAGCTTTTCCAGACTCTGGCTTTCTTCGCGGGACAACATCCTTATTGTCCCGCTTTCAGACTGCCTGCTCTGTCTTAGCCGATCAGTCCTGGCAGGCCCACGGCAATCCAGGGAACGAACAAGACCAGGGCCAGGATGCCAACTTCTATGACCAGGAAGGGCACGGCTGCTCGGTAGATGTGGGGCAAACGGATGGACGGGGGTGCCACGCTTTGCATCACGATCAGCAACAGACCAAACGGTGGCGTCAGCAAGCCAATTTCCAGTGCGATCAGGATCATTACACCCAGCCAGACGGTATCCACACCAGCGGCCAGAGCCAAAGGCATGAAGAAGGGCAAGGCGATCATCATCATGGAGATTTGGTCCAGCACGGTACCGATGACCAGCAGGACCAGCAACATGCACACAACCAGTTCGAAAGGCGACAGGTTGTAGTTCTTGATCATGCCCAGGAAGCCTGCGCTAGCACCGGAGAAACTCAGCAGTTGTGCGAAGGTGGTGGACGCAGCCAGGATGAACAGGATCACAACCGAGACTTTGGCGGTTTCGATCAGGCTTTTCCACAAGGCTTTCAAGGTCAGGGCACGGTAGGCGATGGTAGCGATTACCGAAGCCACCACGCCGATCGCGGCCGATTCAGTGGGCGATGCCCAGCCGGCCAACATCGAGCCAACCACCGCAATAAAGATACCCAACAACGGCACGACGTTGAACACGAAGGGTTTCCACAAGGCCCAGCCTTTCAGGCGAGTGGCTGGATCTTCGTCGCTCATGGGCGCGTCTTGCGGACGCAGGCGGCTGCGCACGACCACGTAGGCCAGAAAGCCTGCTGCCATCAACATGCCGGGCAGGATACCGCCAATCAGTAGTCGTTCGATGGAAATGCCAGCCAGGCTACCCAGCATGACGGCCAGAGCCGAAGGTGGGATCAGCATGGCGATACCGCCTACGGCCATGATGGGTCCCATGGCCATGGTGGGGTGATAGCCGCGACGCAGCATTTCTGGCAGCATCACGCCGCCCATCATGGCGGTGTTGGCAATGGACGAACCCGACAAGGTAGCGAAGGTCGTACCGCCCAGAATACTGACGATGGACAGTTTGCCCGGCACGCGCGAGATCATGCGTTCGATGGAGTCGATGGCTTTGAAGGCCAATCCAGTGTGGAACAGCACCTCGCCCATCAGGACGAATAATGGGATAGGAGTTAAGGAAAAACTGCCAATAGAGGCGGTGGTGTTACGCGCCCATTGGGCCAAACCAGCCGCCTCACCCAGAAACAGCCACGCGCCCAGCAAATTCACGGACAGGAAGGCAAAGACCACCGGTGTGCCGATGGCCATCAAGAGAAAAAGTGATCCCAGCAGCAGGATCAAGGCCATGTGCCATTCCATGCTCAGACTCCTTGCTCAACAGGACGGGAAATCAGGCGGCGCAGGAATTCCAGCGCCAACATGGATGCACCAAACAGCAAAGGCAGATTCAGCCACCACTCCGGGAACACCAAGGCTTTAAATACCATGGCCCCTTGCTCGTGAGCATCCAGAGCAACGACGGCACATTGCCAGGCCAACACACCACAAACCACCAGACCCAGCAGGTTGGAGATCAGGTCCAGCAAGCGCTGGACAGACGTGGGCAGATTGTTGAACAGCACGTCGATACGGATATGACCGCCCAGGTACAGCACCCACGGCGCTGCCACGAAGGTGGCAATGATCAGCATGTATTCGGTTACTTCCACGCTGGTGGACAGCGCGTCGTAACCCAGGTTGCGCAGCACCACGTCGGCACAAACCAGCAGGCTCATCAGCCCGAAAGTCAGCGCCGCAACGGCTCCGCAAGCGTTCATTAACAGGGCGTAAGGACGCCCCCAGGTCGTGTTGGAAGGCTGGCCTTCCGGGGCAGTTGCAGCAGACATCGCGTCTTCTCCGCAGATCAAAGTCACTGAAAGGGCGGGCATCTTGCCGCCCGTATGGCACCATCAAAAAGTGGACACTGTCCCCAAGGGCGCAATGTCCACTGTCAAAAACTACGTAATCAGCAATCTTGTTTAAGGCTGATAACCACCAAACAGTTCACGCAGTTGCGCGGCGTATTTGGGGCTGGATTTATCAATACCGGCCCAGCCTGCTTCGTAAGCCTTGGTACGCAAGGCACGAGCCACTTCAGGTTCCAGAACCAAGGCTTGCACACCGGCTTGTTCGGTGGCCGCTTTTTCATCAATTGCCATCTGGTGTTCAGTCACGTTCTGCGACTCCATCCACTCGATTTGCTTACGCATGAAAGCTTTCTGGTCTTCGTCCAGTTTTTCCCAGCTCTTCTGGTTCATGAAGAAACCCACTTCCACGTTGTAGAAGCCTGGCTCGACACGGTATTTGGTCTTTTCATGCCAGCCCATTTCCATCACACCCACGGAAGGCCAGCCATAGCCGTCAACCACGCCGCGTTCCAGCGCGGTGTAGACCTCGCCCGGTGGAATCTGCAGCGGCGTTGCGCCAATTTCGCGGAAGAAGGACAGGTACACGGGCACGCCACGCAGCTTGAAGCCCGACAGGTCTGCCGAGGTCACAGGCTTGTTGGTATAGATGTGGTATTGCAAACCATCTGTCGTACGAGCCAGCCAGGTGATGTTGGCTTTCTCGCGGTGAATCTTGTCCATCAGCTCGTAGCCGCCGTTCTGACGCAGCTCGCTCATGGGTTTTTCTGTCAGCGTCAAAGCCAATGCTTCAGGCACCAGATTGGCGTGGAATACGGCTGTGGTATTGGCGAAATCAATCACGCCGGAACGCAGCGCATTACCTACCTCGAAAGGAGGAATGGCCTCTGGACCACCAATCACGTTGATCTGCACCAGGCCCTTGCCTTCTGCGTTGACCTTATCCACAAACTGTTTGAAGCGCTTGGTAAAGAAGGTGTCCATCGTAAAGACAGATACCGCTTTCAGCGTTACTTCCGCTGCCTGCGCGCCAGCCATTCCCAAAGCCAGCAAGGCCGCTGCCACCACCCGAGTTGTTTTATTCACCATGACGGAACTTCCGCAGAAAGGTTTGTTATGAAATTTTAGTTTAGATATAAATATATCAATAATCAATTATTTATAAGTCGGGGTTTTCACTAAGCGCGCTACGGGCCCATAAGGTCTGGCGCCGATATTGCACCTGAATTCTGTATGCGGACGGCCTGCTGTATCATCACAGACTTCTAGTTTTGTTGGCTTAAAAGGTATTACCCATGACATTTTCCGCTGTGCTGTTTGATTGTGACGGTGTGCTGGTAGACAGCGAGCCAATCACGGTTCGTGTACTGCGGGATATGTTGCAAGAGGAAGGCTGGGTGATGACTTATGAGCAGTGCTATGACTGGTTCATTGGCAAGGCGCTACCCGACGAGCTGCCCACCGTGCGCAAGATGACAGGTAAAGATCTGGATATGGAATGGGTGATGGCCTTTCGCATGCGCCGCAACCACGCCCTGACAAATGAAGTCATGGCCATTCCCGGTATTCAGGACACGCTGGATGCGATCTTGCGCGACAAGCCCGGCATGATTGCCTGCGCGTCTGGCGCAGACCGCGCCAAATTGGTGCTGCAATTAGGCCAGACCGGCCTGCTGGATTACTTCGGCACCCATATCTATAGCGGCGCTGAAACGCCACGCAACAAGCCTTACCCGGATGTCTATCTGGCCGCCGCTCAAGGGCTGGGCGTTGACCCGCAACAATGCCTGGTCGTGGAAGACAGCGTGACTGGCGCAAGTGCAGGCCTGGCCGCAGGCGCCACGGTGCTGGGCTACTGCCCGGTTCCTGATAAGGAGGAGGAATTGCGCCGCCTGGGTGTGCGTGACACCTTCCGCCGCATGGACGAGCTACCCGCTTTGATCGCCAAGTTGGAGCAGGAACGGGTACAAAGCTGATTCACAGCGAAGCAATAGAAAAGGCGCTGTGTTTTAGGCAGTTTCTTCAAAAGAGGGAGATCCCACCTGTTGGAACTGCTCAAAACACAGTGCCTTTTTTGCCGCCAGACCGTCTTAAGACTCGGTGCCGCCAATAAAAAGCCCCCTCGGGCGGCAGCAAACCGAAAAGCGTAGTGTGGGGCCTTTTTTCTGTTGCCTAGTCTTCCAGATGGAAGGTGTGCAAAATTCTATGCAGCACAGGGGCAATAATCAGACCGAAAGTCGCGGCCAGTACAAGACTGATATACGCGCCATAAATGGCAAAGAATACCTTGCCAGCCCACGTTTCAGGCAAGGCCATCGGCCCCAGCCCACCGACCATCATGGCGGCATTCAAGGCCGCATCGTGCCAGTGCACATTCTCTTCAAACCACATATGGCCCAATGCACCCAGCATCAGAGAAAAGGCCACAAAAACAATACCGATAAGGGCATGCGCCAACAGGCGCTTGGCAAATTGCCACCCCGAAATCAAGGGCTGATCGCGCGACTCGTACATATCATTAAAGAGTATTAGCCTGGACCGTTAAAGAAGCTAACCATTGGCTGACCTGCAAGGACAAGGCATCTGTGGCCTGCCCAAATGCTTCAACCACCTGTGGCACGGCCGTGCCGACAACATCCTGTTGAGCGACAAAGCGACGGGTCTGAATCAACTGGCCCGAGCGCTGATCGCGCACTAACGCATCAAACTGAATCCGTACTCGTGGGGCGCCCTGAATATATTCGACCTGGAATGCTCCCAGCGTCCCGCCCACTTCCACATCAGCAATGACAGATTCGGTATCCAGCACAACCGCCCGGAACTGAGCCGAGTCACGCAAGGCATCGGCCAGTCGATTACGCAACAAGGCGGGCACATCGTCACCCCAGCGTACGCCTTTGTAGGCACTTAGCTCGTTACCTTGAGGCAGAACCGTAATGCGCGAGCTGGCCAGCAGGCGCTCGGCGTGGGGCCGGTTCACCTGAATAATCAGACTCTTATGCGAAGCGGGCGCTTGCTGGGCCTTCAAACTGGTAGCGGGAAGCTGATAATACGTCAGGGATTCGGCCTGAGGCAGGACCGAGCAGGCGGTGGACAAGACGGCCAGACCGACTAGCGATACCTGCAAGAAACGACGCACAACAGTGGGCATCATGGTGTGAACTCCTGTAATTTGTCGCGACCCAAGAGGTAGCCGGCTGGATTATCTTCCAGACGGGAGGTGACGGCACGGAAACCGGCCAGCACCTGACGCAATTCACGCAAGGCGGGTTCGATCTCGGTCAGACCCTGAGCACCCCGGCCAATAGCGGCCGAATTCTGCTCCAACAGCTTGTTCAAGCTTTGTGTGGCACGGCTGAAATCCTCCATGGATTTCTGGATGGCATTCATGGCTTGCGTACCCTGACGGTCTACCAGACCTTGTGTAGACGACAGCAGGGTGGTGGCTTGCTGGCTGGCCTGGGACAACTCCTTGACCAGGGATGGCACGCCTTCGCTAGCGGTCGAGAGCTGGCCCATCAAGGCTTCCAGCTTTTGCAAACTGGCGGACAGGGACTTGGAGTTCTCGGACGACAAGAAGGTATTGGCGTTCTCCAGCAGCTTGGAAATTTGCGTCATCAACTCTTCACCACCGGCCATCAACTGGGCCAGAGGGGAAGGCGAAGCCACAATCATGGGCAGGTTATCGCCGGTGGCTTCCAGCAAGGGGCTGTTCGGTGTCCCCCCGCTAAGTTCGATCACGGATTGGCCGGTAATGCCAGCCAGTGCCAGGCGAGCCTGGGTATCTTCGTGAATAGGGATGGCGGCCTGAATTGACACTTGCGCACGCACACGCTGCAAGTCGTTCGGGTCCAGGCGCAGCGAGCGCACCTCACCAACCCGCAAGCCGTTGTACTGCACGGCGCTGCCACGAGACAGACCACGCACACCTTCCAGAAAGACAATATCGTAATCGCGGGTCTCGGCATCTTGCCCCGCCTTGGCCAGCCAAAGCGAGAACAGGACAGCAGCCACAGCCACTACCAAGGTAAAGACCCCGATCAATACATGATGGGCACGCGGTTCCATTAACTATGCTCCTGACGACGGTTTTGGGCCTGTTCGGCGGCCCGTCCCCGTGGACCGTGGAAATACTCCCGGATCCAGTCGTTATCAACTTGCTCTACGCGCGCCAATGTGTCGTTAACCAGCACACGCTTTTGCGCCAGCACGGCCACTCGATCACAAATGGTGTAGAGCGTATCCAGATCGTGTGTAACCAGAAACACGGTCAATCCCAGCGCATCGCGCAAGGTCAAAATAAGCTGGTCAAAATCCCCCGCACCGACCGGGTCCAGCCCGGCAGTGGGTTCGTCCAGAAACAGAATTTCCGGGTCCAGTGCCAGAGCACGTGCCAGAGCGGCACGCTTGATCATGCCACCGGACAGCTCTGCCGGATATTTGGTGGCCGCGTTGGCCGGCAAACCCGCCAGAGACATTTTCATGGCGGCGATATGTTCTGCAGAAGACCGGGACAAGCCAATATGCTCGATCAGGGGCATGGCAATGTTTTCCACCACCGTCAGCGAGGAGAATAAAGCCCCTTGCTGGAACAGCACGCCTAAACGACGCTCCAGCCTCGAACGGGCTTCGGGTGACAGCGTGCCTATTTCCTGATCAAAAATGCGTACTGTACCGCCAGTAGGTGGGCGCAATCCCAGAATGGAGCGCAGCAGCACGGACTTGCCCGTGCCGGAGCCGCCCACCACGCCCACGATTTCACCGGGATACACATCCATATCCAGATGCTCGTGCACGACGTGATCGCCAAAGCGATTGTCCAGGTCACGTACTTGAATAATGGGACGAGCGTTGGCCTCTACCATCCCATCTCCATGAAGAACAGCGCTGCCAGCGCATCAATCAGGATCACGATAAAGATGGACTGCACCACCGCCGAGGTCGTGTGCTCACCCACGGACTGTGCGCTACCGGTGACTTTAAACCCTTCCTGGCAACCGATGACGGCAATCAAAAAGGCAAAGATCGGGGCCTTGGCCATACCCAGCACAAAGTGCCGCAAATCAATATCCTGATTGAAGATATTGATGAACATGGTGGGTGAAATATCCAGAATCAGGGCGCAGACCAGCCCACCGCCAAAGATCCCGGCCACCATACCCACAAAGGTCAAAATAGGCATGGCCAGCAACATGGCCAGTACACGCGGAATGACCAGAATCAGCATGGGATTCAAGCCCTGGGCGCGCAAAGCGTCGATTTCCTCGTTCGCTTTCATGGAGCCGATCTGCGCGGTAAAGGCACTGGCGGTGCGGCCTGCCATCAGGATGGCGGTCAAGAGCACTGCAAATTCACGCAAAAAGGAAAAGCCGACCAGGTTTACGGTGTAAATGGTGGCACCAAAGTCCGCCAACACCGTCGCCCCCAGAAACGCGATCACCGCGCCCACCAGAAAAGTCAGCAAGGCCACAATAGGGACGGCGTTAAAGGCCGTCTCTTCCAGCTGCGCCACAATCGACGTAACGCGCCACTGGCTGGGCCGCAGCATGTTCAGAATCAGGGTTTCCAGCGTCAGGCCGATAAAACCCAACAGCTCACGCACATTACGCGAGATGTGGACCATGGACAGGCCCACGCGTTCGAACAAATCTGTAATGCCCCAACGCGCCGGAACCAACTGCTCATGGTCCATGCGGCTCATCGCCTTGGCAACGGTTTGCAATAGTTGATGGCGCTCTTTGGACAAGCCTTGCGCACTGTCCAGCGCCGCCTGCACACGCTCGGCACCCAGCCATTCGCACAGAACTTGAGCTCCCGTGGTGTCCAGGGACTTCAGTTCACTGAAATCCAAAGACCAACGGCCCTGCTTGTCACTGAGCGAGCGCAAACTGCTTTGCAGCGCTTCGTAGTGACGCAAGGACCAATCGCCTAGCAATTGCAGCTGGCCGGAGGAATCTGTACGAACATACAGAGGCACGGACGTATTCATGCGCATAGTCTAATGGATTTGCTCTGAGAGCTTCCATAGCACCGACTACTTTTTCATGCTTTGTGGACAATTAAGCAGGCTGTAAGCAGGTCAAACAATCCGGCAACATTTCCGCTATATAAATGCGCCCATCCAAACCGGCGGACAGGCCGTGCCCGTACACGCCTTGTACCCGGCAACGTCCCACCAAGGTGCCCGAATCCGAGTCGAACAAGGACAGGCTGGCCGTTTGGTCACTAACTAACACCGCACCGTCTGTTTGCACAGCTACCGCCATGGGCTTGTGCATGGGGCGCAGCTCACCCAGATAACGGCCTTGCGCATCCAGATGCTGGACACGGTTGTTCTCCCGGTCAGCCACCCAGACCGAGCCGTCGGCGGCACAGGCCAGCATATGGGGGGTGCTGAACTGCAAGGGACCAGCGCCCGGCGCGCCTAATGCCGCCAGCCATTGGCGTTGCGGGTCAAAGCGATGGATCACCGTATTGCCGTAGCCATCAGTGACCCATAAGCCCCCGTCGGCGCACTCGACCGCATGCGTGGGATGGTTGAAAGGCTCTTGCCAGCGAGGCTGCTCGGGTTTGCCCAAACGCCATTGCTCATTGCCTTGGGCGTCCAGCGCCAGAACCTGATGCCCGTCCAGATCCGTGACCAGCACCCCACCTTGCGGCCGGGCGCTGATATGGTGCGGACACAGAATTTCCTCCAGGGACCAGCGCGCCGACACCTGCCCATCCGGAGCAAGCACCAGCACGCAGGCCGGGCGACGCAGCAAGGCGGCGATGCGCCCATCAGCCAGCACCGCCACACTGGTGATGCTGCTGATGTCCGCCTGAGTCCAGGCGCGCTCTACCTTGTAGCGCTGAGAACCCAGAGTTACGTAAGCCATTGCCATCTCCCATCCCCCTTACATGGCGTTGGGCAAGACCATGACGATTTGCGGGAATATCGTCACAATCACCGTGGCCAGAACCAGCACCAGGAAGAAGGGGAAGGCCATGCGCACCAGCTCGAACAAGTTGCGCCCGGTAATGCCCTGAATCACGAACAAGTTAAAGCCGATAGGCGGGGTGATCTGCGCCATCTCCACTGTCAAGATCAGATAAATACCAAACCAGATTGGATCAATACCCGCAGCGATCACGGCAGGCAGCAAGACCGATGTGGTCAAGACCACAATCGAGATGCCATCCAGGAATGCCCCCAGAATGATGAAGAACACCGTCAGCACTGCAATCAGCGCGTACTGGCTCAGACCCAGGGAGCCGATCCAGGCGGCCAGATTCGCAGGCAGTCCGGTAAAGCTCATGGCACTGGTCAGGTAAGCGGCGCCGATCAGGATGAAAGAAATCATGCAGGAGGTCCGTGCCGCCCCCAGCAAACTCTCCACAAAATTCTTCCAGTTAAGCGATCGTCCAAACGCAGCGATGACCAAAGAGCCGATCACACCCAGCACCGCGGCTTCGGTGGCGGTGGCGATACCGCCGTAGATAGAGCCGATCACCGCCATAATCAGCAGCACCACGGGCAAGAGCAAGCGCAGACGGCGAATTTTCTCGCCCCAGGTCAAGGTTTCGACATCAGCAGGCACACGGTCCGGGTGACGCAAGGACCAGATCGCGATGTACAGCGAGAACAGACACATCAGCATGATGCCGGGCAGCACCCCCGCCACAAACAGGCGAATGATAGAAACCTGAGCAGCAACGGCATACACAATCATCACAATGGACGGTGGAATCAGCAGGCCCAAGGTCCCTGCTCCGGCCAGGGAGCCAATGCTGATGCTGTCGTCATAGCCACGCGCTTTCAGCTCAGGCAAGGAGATGCGCCCGATGGTCGCCGCCGTTGCCGCCGAGGAACCACTGACCGCGGCAAAGATACCGCAACCAAACGTGTTCACGTGCACCAGTCGCCCAGGCAAACGCTGTACCCAAGGCCCCAGGCCGCTGAACATGTCTTCAGCCAACCGCGTTCGATACAGAATTTCCCCCATCCAGATAAACAGGGGCAAGGCCGTCAAGGCCCAACTGGCCGAAGAGTCCCAGGCCTTGGTGGCAAAGATAATGCCCGCCGGTGCATCGGCATACAAAATGATAGACAAGATACCGCAAGCGATCAGAACCAGCGCCACCCACACGCCACTGGCCAGCAAGGCAAGCAGAACAACAAACAGCACTATTGCCTGAGATAAATCAGCCATGTTCAGTTGCCTCCAGTGTTTGACCTTGCGCCGCGTGCAGCAAGCGCCGCAACAGCATCAGGGTCAACAATCCCAGACCAATCGGCATACCCAGTTGCGGAATCCACAGCGGTACCGCCACCATGCCCTGTGCCACTTCCTTGTAGATAAAGGACTCATAAACAAAATGAGCCGTCTCCCAAGTGCACCAGGCGGCCAGCACTAGGCCAATCGTGGTGGCCAGCAGCTCGTACGGGCGATGCAAACGCTCGGGAATCACCTGCAGCAAAAGCGTTACGCGGATATGATCCCCGCGCAACATGGCATAAGGCAGTGCCAGGAAAATAGACGCCGCCATAAACCAGCCCGCAAAGTCATCCGAGGCGGGTATTTGCATGGAAAACAGGCGCGCCACAATCTGCGCAGTCACCACAACCCCGATCAAACACAGGAAGAATGCGGCCAGTGCGCCGCAGACTCTGGCCATACGCTCCAGAACGATCATGGACGCACCCCTTGCTTATGGTTGACGGTAAGCGTCAAGCAACTTCTGACCATCTGCACCGGCTTTCTTCAGCCACTCTTCGGTCATGGTTTGGCCAATCGCGTGCATTTCGCTGGACAGTTTTTCGCTGAGATTACCCACTACCATGCCTTTATCCGCCATGGTTTGCGTCAACTTGGACGTTTGCTCGCGCGACATGGCCCAACCCCGTTCCTCGGCACGTGCACCCGCATCCAGCACGGCTTTTTGCACAGTTTCAGGCAGGCGCTGGAAGGCGCGCTTATTGATGATCACAAAGCTTTGTGGAATGAAGACCTGGGCGTCGTAGTAATACTTCACGTAGTCCCAAGCCTGCGAATCCACCCCGGTTGCGGGCGAAGTCAGCATGGCATCAATAATGCCGGTAGAAAACGCCTGAGGCACTTCGGGTGTTTGCACCGTGGTGGGCACTGCTCCCATCAAGGAAACCAGGCGGCTGGTAGCAGGGCTGTAGGCACGGAAACGGACACCGGCCAGATCAGACAGCTGTTCCACCGGCTTTTTGGTGTAAATGCCTTGCGGTGGCCAGGGCGAACCATAGACCAGGACGATGCCCTGCTTGTCCAGACGCTCGGCCAGGAAGGGGCGAGTGGCTTTCCACAGTTTTTCCGACTGATCAAAGGACGAGGCCAGGAACGGCACACTATCGACCTCGAACAAAGGATCTTCGTTGCCAATGGCCGCCACCAGCATTTCACCCGCCTGGACCACACCTTGCTGTACACCGCGCTTGACCTCGGGGCGCTTGAGCAGCACCGAGTTCGATTGCACGTTGATATTCAGTTCCCCGTTGGTGGCCGCCTTGATGTCGGCCGCAAACTCACGCGCGTTTTGCGTCAGGAAGTTGTTATCAGGCTGCTCGGTACTCATGTTCCAGTTGGTCGCCGCCTGCGCGGTGCCAGCCAGCGCCAGAACGCAAGCCATGGAAAGTAGTTTTTTGATCATGATGTCGCTTCTCCCAAGAATTGAGGTGATGGCCGCCTTATGAGCGGCTTGCATTCAGATCCCGTGACTGCAGATCCCACAACAAAGAAAACTCGGATACATCGTTGGTCGCCACCCCCAGATCCTGCTGCAAACGGGCAGCCAGGGTACGAGCAGCATTCAAGGTGGTCAGATCCGCCACCAGGTAGGGGTCCAGGCTGCGCTGCTGCGTATCCTCGGAAGGCAAAGGGGTCGAAAGCTCTGGGTCTGGCGTCAGCACACGCAAGGCCAGCAGGCCATCGGTCTGTTCCAGATAGGCGGCACATTGACGTGCCAGGGCTTCCCGTTGAGCCACCTCCGGCAAACGCACCAGCAAGACCACGGCTCCGGTGCCAACCCCTCCCAGCAAGGACACCGCCATCACGCGACGCTGGGTATTGCTCATGCGGGCAAAGTTGGTATTGGACCAATCCGTTTGCTGCTCAAAGGCCTTCTTGTATTCTGCCGTCCCAAAAACCCGCAGGGACTCGGTGCGATACAAGGCCAGATACTTGCGCCCGGCGCCTTGGCGCACATAACGGCGCGACCATTGAAAACCCGGTATGGCAGCGCGTTCAGCCATGTGCTCGCGCTCATACCATTGATTGAAATCCTGCTCATGCTCTGGGGCGATGTCTGTCCAGATGAACAGTTCCCCCGGCGCATCACGATCAGTGCGAAAAGTAGCAGACACGACAGCCCTCCCGAATCAAGGTCATTGCACACTCTTTGTGGGAGTGTCCAACGGCTGCCAAGCAGATTCCAAACGGTTTATTTCAGCCTGGGGCAATAAGAAAAAGCGATCAGATCAAGCGAATGGCGCGGTATATAGATTATCAAGCAAGCCCACGCTCAGTACACATGCGCAGGCAAGGGGAAAACCCTCAAAGGCTAAATCGCGAAGACACGCGTGTCTGGCGGGGGTAAAGCCAGGCCAGGATGCTGGGCAGCAAAATGGTGCATGCGCTCCAGCGCCACGCCAATCACCGCTTGAGCGGTCTGCGTTAAAGGGTCGGGCCGCCAACTGGCGACCAGGCGCAAATCAGGCAAGGCATGTTCGCAAACAATTTCCTGGTACAGACCGCTGTCCAGCTGACGGCTGACTGCCGCCAGGGGCAAGGTGGCAATGCAAGGCTGGGCTTCGATCAATTGCGTGCTGGCGGCAATTGAAGAAACGTAGTGAATCCGGGCCTGATCCACAGGCAAGGGCTCAAGCAGCTGCACCAAGGCCAGATGCGGCTGGGAACCACGAGGGAAGGTCACCAAAGGCCAGCGTTGCACCAGCTCCTGCAAACCGCTGCGTACCGGCATGGACTCATCGGCCATGCATACCCAGCCCATGCGCATGGAGCCCATGGGCAAGTTGCGTATGCCGTCCCCCATGATGGGGTCGGTCTGCAAGGCCACATCAATGGTGCCGCGCTTGAGCAAGTCGTGAAGGCGCAAGGTGGACTCGGCGGTCAGCTCAATTTCCAGCTCGGGATAGAGCGCATGCAACTGACGAATCAAATCCTTGAACCAGGTATGCACAATGGACTCGACCACGCCCAGGCGCACTCGACCACTCAAGCGGCTGGAACCTGCCAGAGCTTCACGCAAATCATGTTCCATGCCCAGCATCTGCTCGGCGTACTGCATCAATTTTCGACCTGCCGGAGTCAGGCGCAGATCGCGGTGGCCCCGCTCGAACAGGGTTTTCTGGAACTCGGCTTCCAGGGCTGCAATCCGCCCCGACACGGCGGCTTGTGTCAGATGCTGCTTGTTCGCTGCCGCACGGAAACTGCCCAAACGGGCAATCCAGATAAAGGTTTCTAAAAAGCGGATATTCATGCACCTGTCCTTTCAGGCTTCATCAGGGCGGCCAGATGATATTGGCTACGCAGCTCACCGGGAACGGACACGATCAGACCGGCACCATCACCCACAAAGGCCTGCGTGGGCAAAGCATGGCAATGGGACTGATCGGCGGCAATCCGCGCATGGCGCAGCAAGGACACATGCGGGCGAAAACGACGCGGCGGCTGCGTCCAGCCCAAAGCAGTCAGCTTGGCCCAGATCTCATCATGCCACTGCTGCAAAGCGGCCATTGCCTGAGTTTGCGACTCGTCCGGCCCGGCCCACACTACCCTTGGTTTCTCGAATACATCCCGTATGGTCAGATCCAACTTGATCGGCGGCACCGTCCATTGCGCCATCTGTGTCGCCAAAGTCTGCAGATCCGACACACGGCTGCCGTCCAGAAACGCCAGGGTCAAGTGAAAGTGATCAGGCAGCATCATCCGCCCGCCATAAATCGCATGTGCGTGCAGCGCCTGCTCCGCCAGCCAGGCGCGGGTTTGCGCGTCTGGCCACCAGCCGATGAAAGCGCGAAAAACGTGTTCGGCACCTGACTGCTTCAGGTCCAGAATGGGCAAGGGAATCGTCATCAGCAAACCCTCAAACAAGGCAGATCAGAAAGCGGGGCGTCCAGCCTAGGCCCTGCACAGGCGACGCGCCAGATCGTACACAATATCCAGAGCCGGCAATTGCGTACGGCCCGACAGGCGCACCAAGGCATAGTGACCGGACAAGGATGAAGAGAACAGGCCCAGCGGCACCAGATCACCAGCATCAATATCGCGCCGTACCGCCGCCAGCACACTCATCAAGACCATATCGCTATCCAGCACCACATCGCGCTGAATGCTGAAGCTATCACAACAAAAGCGTACAAAGCTGTCGGGATGGCCTTGGGCGCCAAACTCGGCAATCAGACGGTCGGTCAAATCATCACTGATCACGGAGCAGGCCACGGGATACTGGCTGATCGCAGCAAAGTCCAGCGACTCCAGCTGCAACAGCGGGTGGCCTTTGCGTACCAGCATATCGCCTTGCATGGCGGGCAAATACTCAATATCCAGGCCACGCACATCAGTCACCGCGCTGACGTCCAGCACCACCATATCGTAGCGTTCCCGGCGCAAACCTTCGATCAGTTCCAGCGTGCGGCCAATCACCGCGTCCACACGCAAACGCGGGTACTCGTCGAGCAGCGCCACCATGCACGGATGCAGCAAGACCGCAGCGGGGGTCGAACTTAAGCCTAAACGCAGGCTGCCTGCGTCTTCGCCCTGAAGCAGGGCCAGCTCGCGCTGCAGGGCACGGCCTTCCTGCAAAACCCGGGGAGCTCGCTCCAGCAGTACCCGACCATAAGGCGTCAAGAAAATGCGCTGACTGCTGCGATCAAACAGCGGCACACCCAGCTCCTGCTCCAGAGCCTGAATGCTACGGCTCAAGGCAGACTGGCTTAAGTGGACAGCTTGCGCGGCCCGGTGAAACGTACCGTGTTCGCAAACGGCCACAAAGTGCCGCAGCTTGCGAAAGTCCATGCTTGTCCCCTTGCTGACGCTTGAACCGGCTTATGCACAGACCGCATCAACTTGATGATTTTTTGGCGGTTGAGCCGCGCATTGTACCTGCATAGAATGGCTTGGCCACTTGGATGGCCCTACAAAAACACCGGAGACAAACATGACTGATTCCCCAACGCCGCTGGGTACACGCCGCCGCTTTTTGAAAACCACCGGACTGCTGTCGCTGGCGGGTATGGCCCCTTCCCTAGGACGTCAGGCCTTCGCAAAAACCGCTCCCGGTCCGGGCACGGCTCAAGACATCATCATGGCCGACGCGTTGACTCTGTCGGGCTGGATCGCACAACGCCAAGTCTCCTGCCACGAAGTGATGGTGGCCTATCTGGACCACATCGACCGTGTGAACCCCAAGGTCAATGCCATTGTGTCCCTGCAAGAACGCAGCGGCCTGCTGGCCCAGGCCGACAAGCGCGATCAGCAACTGAAAGCAGGTCAGTACATGGGCTGGATGCACGGCATGCCCCAGGCACCCAAAGATCTGGCGGCCACGATCGATATTGTCACCACCAGCGGTTCACCGATTTTCAAGGACTATCTGCCCAAACAAGATGCCATTGTCGTGGAGCGCGTGCGGCAATCCGGTGCCATTCTGATCGGTAAAACCAATACCCCGGAATTTGGCCTGGGGTCGCACACCTACAACTCCGTGTTCGGTACCACCGGCAATGCCTACCAGCCCGATCTGTGTGCTGGCGGCAGCAGTGGCGGGGCCGCCGTGGCCCTGGCCACCCGCATGTTGCCCGTCGCTGATGGCAGCGACATGATGGGCTCCCTGCGCAACCCCGGTGCTTTCAACAACGTCTACGGCTTTCGCCCCTCCCAAGGCCGCGTGCCCTATGGCCCGTCCTCCGAAGTGTTCTTCCAGCAAATGGGCTACGAAGGCCCCATGGGCCGTACCGTGTCCGACCTGGCCATGCTGCTGTCCACCCAGGCCGGTTTCGATGCTCGCGCCCCGCTTAGCATCGGTCAAGACCCACAACAATTCGCCGGGAAACTGCAACGCGACTTCAAAGGCACCCGCATTGGCTGGCTGGGCGACTACAACGGTCACCTGCCTATGGAAGCCGGCATCATGGACCTGTGCCAAACCGCATTGAAGAGCTTTGAAGCCATAGGCTGCACCGTTGAAGCGGCCCAGCCCGACTACTCCATGGAGCAGCTATGGCAAACCTGGCTGACGCTGCGCCACTTCACCGTAGCCGGAAGCGCACAGAGCCTGTACGCCAAACCGGAACTGCGCGCCCAAATGAAGCCTGAGGCGATCTGGGAAGTAGCGGGGGGCCTGAACCTGAGCGGGGCGCAGGTCTATCAAGCCTCCATCAACCGCAGCAAATGGTACGAAAGCCTGCGCAAGCTGTTCCAGACCTACGACTATCTGGTGCTGCCTACCGCCCAGGTCTTCCCCTTTGCTGGCACCACCCACTGGCCTGGCGAAATCGCCGGGCGCAGAATGGACACCTACCACCGCTGGATGGAAATCGTGATCGGCGGCTCTCTGGCAGGGCTGCCCGTCATGAACGTGCCTGCGGGCTTTAACGAAGCCGGATTGCCCATGGGCTTACAGATCATGGGCCCTGCCCAGGCCGATATGGCGGTGCTGCAGCTGTCCTACGCCTATGAGCAGGCCACACAGTGGGTGCAAAAGCGTAAACCTGCCTTGCTGACTTAAGCAAAGCTGATTACACACCATCCATTTACAAAACCTGACGTTTTTAACTGTTTCAAAAACGCAAAACGATAGACGCCTAAAAACTCCATACCTAAGATAAGCAGAGCGGTCCGAATCCCAGACCGGCAAACACAGAACAGGAGTAGCACGATGGGTATTATCTCCATGATTATTGTGGGCTTTATCGTAGGTTTGCTGGCACGAGCCATCATGCCTGGCGATCAAAAAATGGGATGGATAATGACCACCATCCTGGGTATTGTCGGCTCCTTTGTCGCAGGCTACCTGGGACAAACCATGGGCTGGTACGTGCCTGGTGAAGGCGCAGGCTGGATCGGTTCCATTGTGGGTGCCATCATCGTCCTGTTTGTCTACGGACTGGTCAGCAAGAAAGCGTAAAACGCCGTATAAATACAAAACAGCAGCCTTGCAGCTTATGTGACTGGCGATCCGAAACCTCACCACACACGGCTGCAAGGCTGCTACACAACAATTTGCTAGTCTGGATGAGGCTCGATTCGCCGATACCTGTCGATACGCGACTCTGACTCACAGAAAAAATAGACAATAAGTCATTGACCGCCAGCGCGTGAACACAAAAAGCCTGACGCTCCCGGAGCCAGTCATGCCCTACACCATCACCTTGAGTCGCATTTACGACGCCGTCCATGAGCCTGCCGGCAAATCGGCCCGTGTACTCACAGACCGCCTCTGGCCACGCGGCCTGAGCAAAGGCGAATTGGGCGACATCCAGTGGCTGCACGAGGCCAGCCCCACAAGTGAATTACGCAAAAGCTTTCATAAGGGCGATATTTCGCCCGAGCAATTTCAGCGTCGCTATCAGGAACAGCTAGAGCATGATCCTGATTCCTTGCTCTCCTTGATGAAGCTGGCCCGCAAAGGCGAACTGCAATTGCTAACCGCCACCCACGACCCGCAAACCTCGTACCTGACGGTGCTCAAACAGGCTGTGATTCAGGCTTTGCTTGAAGAAGATCGCATACACGACGGCAATGAACCCAGCTCGCCGGTTTGCTATGCGCACTTAATGAAAGATGAAAAGAAATAATCCGGGGTTTGTTATTCCTGCGCCTGCCCGACAGCGTTAGCATTCGGCCCATTACGCGCCCCCAGCAAACGCTGCACCAAGCTCTGCACACAGGTCTCCCGCCGCGAATCCGGCGCATAGTCTGAACGCAAGGTAGACCAGGTCGGATGTATCCGTGCCTGCGCCAGTTCCTCCGGCAGGCCTTGCGCCCGCCAGACATTCAATTCCCGCTGCAAGGCCTGATCGAAATTCTCGGCATCAATCTCGCCCAGGCGAATCGGCGTCTGTGCGGCATGACCGCGCCGCTCCAAAGCCGCAATCAAGCTTAGCTGCCGCACAGCCAGCAAACGCAGCACGGCATCATCCACGCTAAGTTCCGTCTCGCCCCGCAACTTGCCCATCAAACGCTGGCCCCACTTATCCGCGCCTTGCCACAAACCACCGGCCAAGGCGCCCAGCACCGTCCCGGTTCCCAGGCTCAGGCCACCTGTCATCACATCCAGCGTGGCGCCTGCCATGGCACCTGCGGCCACACCCTTGCCCAACTGCACGCCAAATTCCTTCAAAGCCTGGGGATCAAACAAGTCCATGCCCCAACGGCCGCCCTCGAAATGCAGCAAATCCGCCACTACATCCTGACGGCCAAAGCTGTAGCGCTTGAGCAAAGCCTGCACACTCTTGGCCTCGCGGGCCAACACCGGCTCCCTTAGCTGCTGTGCCGCCAGCTCCATGGACTCCTTGTCCGAGGGTGTACTGACACGCCAGGCCGCCACATCAATCAACAGCTCTGCCAGCAAGCGCAAGGCATCCCGACGCCGCAATACTGCCTGCTGCGCCAAATCCACCTTCAACTGCTGCAACACCCCCGCATGCGTCTCCAGCAGCACCGCCAGCTTGTCGTACAGCAAGGCCTCGCCATCCAAAGCCGGTGCCACCGTATCGAATTCCGCCAAGGCATGAAGGCCCAAGCGTGCCAAGGCACTGCGCCATTCCTGCACCCGCGCCTGCGGACTACGAACGAAATTGAGTACAGGCAGCAAAGGCCGCCCGCTATAGGCCAGCAAGGTCAGCTCGTCCTTATGCTTGCTCAAGACCGGATCGCGCGCATCCACCACATACAAGCCCGCATCGCAGGATTGCAGCTTGCGCAACACGCGCGCTTCTTGCTCGAAACGGCCCTGTGCCGCTGGGGATTCCAGAAAACGACGTACCCGCTCTGGCCCATCAATACGTTCACCGGCTTGGCTGAGCTGATCCATGAAATCCAGCAAGGCCATGCTGTCTTCCAAACCAGGGGTGTCGAACAGCTCCACCAAAGCCTCGCCGTCCACCGTCAGCCTGGCGCCTTCCACATGCCGTGTAGTGCCAGGGCTATTGCTGACCTGGCCGAACTCCGTATCTCGCGTGAGGGTGCGCAGCAAAGAGGTCTTGCCCGTATTGGTGTGACCCACCACCGCCAGCGTCAAAGCCGCAGCACTCATGATGGCTCCTTCAAAGACAAGTCAGGCCATTGATCGTGAATCTGCCCAGGCGCAAAGCCTGCCGCCACCAAACGTTCATGCCAGCTACGACGACGCGTTTGATCCGGGTCGGCCAAAGCTTTATCCAACAACACCACATCGGACTGCTGCGCCAATTGTGCCCATTCAACCAGCGTTGCCACCACCCCGCGATCCGGCGTCTGAGCGGCATCACAGACCATCAACAAATGACGAGGGCTGGCAGACTGCAAGCGGCCCAGAATATCCAGACGCTCGGCCCGCGAGTCCACCCGCCCCAGATCCTGCATCTGCGCCTGCATGAAAGCAGGGGGCCAGCTATGTTCTGGTGGCAGCTCCAACCCCACCACACACAGTGCATTGGCCGCCAAAGGTGTGCTTGGCTGGTTTTGCATGCGCGCCACTCTGTCGGGCGACGCCAATTCATCCACACCCGTCGGCTCGCTAACGGGCATCAAACGAGGACGCAGCTCTGCCAAACCCGGCAAGCTGTCGTCCAGACTCAGACGAGCCGTGTGCTTACGCCATTGCCACAGGCTCCAGGCCAAAGCCAGCACACGAGGCAGCAAACCATAAGTCACCACCGCGCCCAACAGCCAGCTGGACCACAGGGCCTGAGCCTGGGCATCGAGCATTTGCAGGCCATCGCTGCTACGTATGGTGAGGGTATCGGGCAGGGCAAAGCCCAACAAGGATGGCAGGGCGCCCAGGCCTTCAACCAGCCAGACAAAGGTATCCGGCGTCAAAAGCGTGGTTTCCCAATTGAAGTGATAGCGGCGTGAGGCCAGCAGTAGCAGCAGGGTACTCAGGGCCGACAAAAAGGCCAACACCCACAAGCTGTGGCTGATCAGACCGGCCAACCAGGATTGGCTGCCCCGGCGCGCCAGCACGGCGGCAAAAGCCTGGGGAACCAGACTGGCGTCGCCTTTGACGAAGCGGCGACTGAGCCACCACCAGGCATCACCGGCCCAACTGCCTGTGCCGCTACTTTTGCCCGACCAGGCCAGGCTGAACAACCAGAAAATAAAAGTCAGTAGGTGCAGACCCAGCAACGCACCCAAAGCCGTCACTACATTCACGGCTCGACTGCCATCGCCCAATGCACCCGCGGCTGTCCCGGCCCCGGCCAGCAAAGCCAGCACCGCCATGGCAATCAATAGAAGGCGGGCAACACGCCACCAGCGCGTCCAGGCTTGTTCCAGCCCATCGCGTCGCGCCAGCGCCAAGGCCCGAGCCGACACACGTTGGGCAAAGGGGCCGCCTGCAGCCCGCGCACGGCGCGATTCAGACAGGTCTTCAACAGGCCCCCACAGGGTCTCGCGCAAACGTATGGCTTCAACCAGAGTTTGCTGCTGCCAGGAGCCGACGGGTTCAGACGGTTTCATGGCACTGGCCATCACTTAAAGAAGTACAGGTTCGTCAGGCAAGGCATTGACTGCCGCCACGCCTGGAGTCTGCGCCGGAGCGCCTTGCTGCAAGACGGTTTCAATCGCGCTGACAGCGGCCAGCAAACCAGACAAGTACTCACGCGAGGCCAGATCTTTTTCCAACTGCTGACAGATCTGTGTCCATTGAGCCTGATCGGCCTTGATGCCCCGGTCTGCAATGATGTGGATACGGCGCTGACCCAAGGCCAGATACAGCAAGACGCCGGAGTTCAAGGGTGTGTCCCAGACACGTAAACGACCGAAGACTTCAAGGGCACGCTGGGCGCTATCGGCTTCATGGGCGGGCAAAACCGCTTCAATCGCCACGACCAGTTCACCACTATGGTTCTCTTCACCCTTGCGGATCTGCTCAGCCAGATGGCCCAACATTTCGGCATTGAAATGACGACGGCGCAGCCATTGGCCTTGTACCGATGCCCAACCCGACAATTCTTTCCAATTCACACTCATGTCGCTCCCCTGTGGCCTTACCAACTACCGGAAGCGCCACCGCCTCCGCTACCGCCACCACCGCCGCCGCTGCCTCCGCCAAAACCGCCGAAGCCACCACCGCTGCTGCCGCCATTCCCGCCAAAACCACCGGAGGAATAACCACCCAAGCCGCCAATGACACCACCCCGGCGCGAGGCACGCCCGGAACTGGACTTGCCGCCTGCCCCAAAGAGTCGGCCAATCATGCTCAAGCCTGCACCGACAACAGCGGCAAGCAGGGCCAGGCCAATACTGCCCGACACCACCAGCGTGAACACACCAGCAGCAAAGGCGGCAAACAAAGGCGAAGCAAAAAATACAATCGCGCCTACAGCCAGCAACGGCTCCCAGAACACGCCTTCTTCACCCGACGAGGTGACAGGGGCATTTTTAGGAGGAGGGGGAAGCTCTTCGCCGTTGACCAGACCCACCAGACTATCGGCTGCGGCCTGGATACCGGCATAGAAGTTGCCTTCGATAAAACGAGGCGTCATCTGCTCGCGGATGATGCGGCCTGCCTGCAAGTCCGTCACCGCGCCTTCCAGCCCATAACCGGTCTGGATACGCATGCGGCGGTCATCCTTGGCCACCAGCAGCAAGATGCCATCGTCCACTTTCTTGCGGCCAATTTCCCACTGATCAAAGACACGCAACGCGTATTGTTCGATGGTTTCTTCGCCTGTGGTAGGTACCATCAGAATCACGACCTGCGCGCCCTTTTCCTGTTCCACGGCTTTGAGCTGCTGGTTCAGAGCGTCTTTTTGATCCGGGCTAAGGGTGCCCGTGGTATCCGTTACCCACCCTGCAATGGCAGGAACAGGTTCAGGTTTGGCCTGCGCCTGCGTCCAGGGCCAGCACAGCAATAACAAGGCCATCAACAAACCACAGGCCCAGGCCAGCCTGCCAGAACGTGCAGACCCAGGCCCAGCAGTCAGTGCAAGATCGTGCACGTTCATGACTCCACCTCCAGAATTAATCAATACCCAGCAGGAGCGGGGGTCGCAGGAATATCAAACTTGACCTCGGGGTCACGCGTGATTTCGCTTTGACGATCCACACCGTAGTTTTCCTTGACCTTGTAGCCAAACAGCTTGGCGGTAATCAGGGTAGGGAACTGACGGATGAACAGGTTGTATTCCTGCACCGTCTGTACATAGCGGCCACGTTCGGTGGCAATACGGTTTTCCGTGCCTTCCAGCTGCGTCATCAAGTCGCGGAACAGGCCATCGCTTTTCAGTTGCGGGTAGTTTTCCGACACGGCGATCAGACGCGATAGTGCCGAAGACAACTGATTCTGGGCTTCCTGGAAGCGAGCCATCACTTCGGGGTTGTCCAGATCATCCACTTTCATCTGAATGGTGCCGACCTTGGCGCGCGCCTCGGTAACCTGCGTCAGCACCGCGCGCTCGTTCACCATATAGGCATTGACCGAGCTGACCAGCTTGGGCACCAGTTCGGCGCGGCGCTCGTATTGATTCAAGGTTTGCGACCAAGCGGCCTTGACCTGCTCGTCCAGGCGCTGGATCTCGTTATACCCACAACCAGACAGCAAAACCGCCACGCTGCTGATAAAGACCCATCGTATCCATGATGTCATGATTTTTTTCCTGCAAAAATAAGCAGATAAACAACAAAAACGGGTTACGACCCATTTGCTCGGGCACGTGCCAAACAGAGCCCGGCGGTCCGTGCACGCCAAGCGTAAACCGCGTACCGCAGCATAACAAGTACGTCTATGGCGGCGCTTAACAATTTCTGTCAAATCCGGCAGGGCAATCCGCCTGACCGTTTACGTTTGAAGCAGGTTGTTTTAACGCTACCGCTCAAAATGATACAAGATGGTCAATGAGGATTTTTACTAATTTCACGCTATAATGGCAGATTGCGCAGCGCACCAATCACTGCGCCTCTTGCAGCAGGCGGCGTTCTTGCCCCTGCCGTGGCATTGTCGCCATAACAAAACACCTTAGCCTGGATTGGTAGGGCCCCAAAGAGGGCTTTTGGGCTAGTCACTGGAAAATTCTTGGACTCTCAAATCACTTTTGCCTCTCTTGAGCTGGCAGAACCTCTGTTGCGTGCTGTAACCGACGCAGGCTATACCCACCCCACCCCTATTCAAGCCCAGGCCATCCCCAAGGTCATTGAAGGTGGCGACCTGTTGGCTGCCGCTCAAACCGGCACCGGCAAGACCGCAGGCTTTACCCTGCCTATCTTGCACCGTCTGCTGAACAACCCTCAGCAAAACCGTAAACCAGGCCGCCCACGTGCGCTGATCCTGGCCCCTACCCGTGAACTGGCCGCCCAGGTTGAAGAATCGGTACGTTTGTACAGCCAGCACACCCGTCTGCGCTCGATGGTCATGTTTGGTGGCGTGAACATCAACCCCCAGTTCCATGCGCTGCGCAAGCCCCTGGACATTCTGGTAGCCACTCCTGGCCGTTTGCTGGACCACGTGCGTCAACGCACCGTGGACCTGACCGGCGTGGAAATCCTGGTGCTGGACGAAGCCGACCGCATGCTGGACATGGGCTTTATCCGCGACATTCGCAAGATCATCAGCCTGATGCCGGTTGATCGTCAGACTCTGCTGTTCTCGGCGACTTTCTCGGACGAAATCCGTGAACTGGCCCGTGGTTCGCTGAACAACCCTGACGAAGTGGCCGTTGCTGCCCGCAACACCACCAACGAACTGATTACCCAGCAAGTGATTCTGGCTGACCAGGCACACAAGCGTGACCTGCTGAGCCACATCATCCGCGAAAGCGGCTGGAACCAGGTTCTGGTGTTCTGCCGCACCAAGCACGGCGCCAACCGTTTGGCCGAAAAACTGTCCAAGGACGGTATGGCCGCTGAAGCCCTGCACGGCAACAAGAGCCAGGCGGCTCGTACCCGTGCGCTGGCCGGCTTCAAGAACGGCAAGGTTGTGGTACTGGTTGCCACCGACATCGCCGCACGTGGTCTGGACATTGATCAACTGCCTTACGTGGTCAACTTCGAACTGCCTAACGTTCCTGAAGACTACGTTCACCGCATTGGCCGTACTGGCCGTGCCGGTAGCGAAGGCGTGGCCCTGTCGCTGGTAGATCGCAGCGAAATGCGTTTGCTCAAGCAGATCGAGCGCATGACCCGCAATCCTATCGAACGCATCGTGGTGGAAGGCTGGACGCCTCCTTCGCGCGCCGCTCTGGCTGAAGAAGCCAAGGAAGACACCTACGCAGAGCGCCGCTTCAACAGCGCTCCTGGCGCTCGTGCTCCTGGTGCCCGTCGCCCTAACGGTGGTGGTCAAGGTCGCTCCGCTGAAGGCCGTGGTGGCAATGGCGAAAGCCGTCCGCGCCGTCCTGGCAACGACAACCGCCCACGTCGCAGCGCCGCTCCTGGCGGTGCAGGTGGTGGCGCAGCCCGTGCTGGCCAAGGTCGCCCCGGTGGCCGTCAGGACAGCCGCGGCCCGAACCGCAGCAACCGCAGTTCTGCCCAAGCCAAAGCCTAAACCCTGAAAAGGGGCTGTGCCTGCCAAAGGCGGGCACAGCGCCCGCCTTTGAACCGAGCACACCATGGCACTGAGCACCTGGCTCGCCTTTTTCGCGGCTTCCTGGGTTATTTCGTTTTCACCTGGCCCAGGTGCGATTTCCTCCATGTCCTCCGGCCTGAAATACGGCTTCAAGCGTGGCTACTGGATGGCGATAGGCCTGAATATCGGGATCATGATCCAGATATTCATCATCAGCCTGGGATTGGGCCAAGTCCTGGCGCGCTCGGAACTGGCGTTCACCACGCTTAAATGGTTGGGTGCCGCCTACCTGATTTATCTGGGCTGGAAGCAATTGCGCACCGACGCCATGCCGGTGCAGGTCACAGGCCAGGAACCCAGCGACTTTCGTATTCGCGATTTGTTGATACGGGGTTGCCTGATCAATATCACCAACCCCAAGGGTCTGGTATTTTTGCTGGCCATCATGCCCCAGTTTCTGGACTTGAACCGGCCCATGCCGCTGCAATACCTGCTGATCGCCATGACCCTGTGCTTTACGGATCTGGTGGCCATGGGTTGCTACACGTCGCTGGCCGCTCGCATGTTGCATTTGCTGCGTCAGGCCAGCCATGTACGGCTGCTGAACCGCGTGTTCGGTTCGCTATTTATTCTGGCAGGGACGGTATTGGCCAGCGTGTCGCGTTAGCCTTGTGCACGCATCAGCTTGCCCCCAAGCCCTGCTTTACGGATAATTCGCTCACTGTTTTCCACGCGCCAGACTGGCGCTGCCACAAGGATTTTCAATGTCGTCCGGTGACATACGCTCTGAAGTCAAGAAACGCCGCACCTTTGCCATTATTTCTCACCCTGACGCGGGTAAGACCACACTGACAGAAAAACTGCTGCTGTTCGCGGGTGCGATTCAGATTGCAGGTAGCGTCAAGGCTCGTAAAGCCAGCCGTCACGCCTCCTCGGACTGGATGGAAATTGAAAAGCAACGTGGTATTTCGGTGGCCTCCTCGGTCATGCAGATGGAATACCGCGACTGCGTCATCAACTTGCTGGACACCCCCGGTCACCAGGACTTCTCCGAAGACACCTACCGTGTGCTGACCGCCGTGGACGCCGCCTTGATGGTGATTGACGCGGCCAACGGTGTGGAACCGCAAACCATTCGCCTCTTGCAAGTGTGCCGGGCCCGCAATACGCCCATCATCACTTTCGTGAACAAGCTGGACCGCGAAGTTCAAGAGCCGCTGGATGTACTGTCGGAAATCGAATCGCACCTGGGCATGGAAGTAGTGCCGTTTTCCTGGCCTATCGGGATGGCACGTCGCTTTGGCGGTGTGTTCAATCTGCGTGCCAATCACATGCGTGTGTTCAAGCCCGGTCAGGAACGTCATGGCGAGGATGAAATCATCCCCGGCCTGGACAACCCTGTGATTGCCGAACGCTTTGGCGAGCCCTTTGCAAAGGCTCAGGAAGAAATCGAACTGCTCAATGCTGCAGCGCCCGAATTCGACCTGGACCTGTTCCTAGCTGGCAAGCAAACACCCGTTTTCTTTGGCTCGGCCATCAATAACTTTGGTGTGCAGGAAGTGCTGGACGCCCTGGTGGACCTGGCACCTTCTCCAGGCCCACGCGCTGCCTTGCAGCGCGAAGTGCAGCCTGACGAGCCCAAGTTCAGTGGTGTGGTGTTCAAGGTGCAAGCCAATATGGACCCCGCCCACCGCGACCGTGTGGCCTTTGTGCGCGTCAGCTCCGGCCATTTCAAGCGCGGGATGAAACTGAAAGTGTCGCGTACCGGCAAGGAAATCCGCCCCAATAACGTGGTGTCCTTCCTGTCGCAACGCCGTGAACTTCTGGACGATGCCTTTGCTGGCGACATTATCGGTGTGCCCAACCACGGCATCCTGCAATTGGGTGATGTGCTGACCGAAGGCGAAAACCTGCAATTTACCGGGCTGCCTTTCTTCGCCCCCGAACTGTTCCAGTCCATTGAGGTCAAAGACCCATTGCGCACCAAGCAATTGCGTACCGGCCTGACCCAGCTGGGTGAAGAGGGCGCCATTCAGGTGTTCCGTCCCCATATGGCAGGCGGCATGATGCTGCTGGGCGCGGTTGGCCAACTGCAGTTTGAAGTGGTGGCCCACCGCCTGAAAACGGAGTACGGTGTGGAAGCGCGCCTGTCGTCCAGCCGCTTCAATATGGCTCGCTGGGTAACAGCCAAAGACCCCAAGGACATGAAGAAGTTTATCGAGACCAACGCGGGCAATATTGCCTATGACGTGGTCGAGGCCATTGCCTTTTTAGCGACCTCGCCTGCGCAGTTGCGCGTGGCTCAGGAGCTGAATCCGGGCATTGAATTCCACGCATTACGTGAACATGGTGGACACGTTTTCGGGGATGCCGTCTAATTCTGTCACAAGAGCAGGGCCGACATTTCGCTACAATGACGGCTCTTTTCTTTTAATTACGCGCATCCGGCCGACCGGATTGCCCCTGATTCAACCGAGACATCGCTTATGCCCTGGCGTTTTATCATTGCTGTCTTGCTGCTGGCCGCAGGTGCTTCAGTGTGGGGCGGCCTGGAACTGGGGAACTGGCTAATCGCGCACGGCCCTGAAAAGTCCATGGCGGTCAGCACCCCCGACCCGTCAGACTTGCCTACGCTCGATGCCGATGGCAAACCCTTTACCGCGCAACCGCCGCAGCCTTTACCCAATGGTCGCCTGGGAGTGCCACAAGCACCCACCCCGATCGCTTGGGAAATCGACACGTCTACGCTGACGGAAGAAAAGCCACCTATTGCCTTGGCCACCACGTCCATTTCGCTGGAGCAGGCCATTCAAATTGCCATGACCGAGCAGAACCGGGAGTTGCAAGGGATTGCTCGCGTAAACCTGGGCGGCTCCGAGCCTATCCAGCCGGTAGATGTAGGCACGCCCCCACCACCGCCACCACAGGATATTCAAGTGGCCGGCAACAATAACGGTGCCTGGCAGGCACAACTGCAGCAAGAGTTGAATGCCTGTAGCCAAAAAGGCTTTTTCGATCGCCCAAGTTGTTCCTGGGATGCTCGCAACAAGTACTGCGGTCCGAAC
This sequence comes from Alcaligenes sp. YSL9, assembly GCF_030515105.1. Taxonomy (NCBI): domain Bacteria; kingdom Pseudomonadati; phylum Pseudomonadota; class Betaproteobacteria; order Burkholderiales; family Alcaligenaceae; genus Alcaligenes; species Alcaligenes sp. YSL9. The sequence goes on from NZ_JALXJU010000004.1 coordinate 94,591, forward strand.
AATGCGTGGGGCAAGGTGCCTGGCTGCCCAAGCAAGTCCTTCTAAGCTTTCTGTAGTCGCTTCCCAGGCTACGCTGCCTTTGCAATTGAAGGCTTCGTATCCAAAGCAGGAAGCTGCCAAGGACAATAAAAAAGCACCCGTTAGTAACGGGTGCTTTTTTTTGGTCTGACCACACAAAGACTTATTCGTGGTCGCCCATCTGCGATTGCAGGTAGTTTTGCAGGCCCACTTTTTCAATCAGCTCCAGCTGTGTATCCAGCCAATCGATGTGCTCTTCGGTGTCGTCCAGAATCTTCAAGAACAAATCACGCGACACGTAGTCGCGGGTGGACTCACAGTACTCGATAGCCTCTACCACGGTCTGACGGGCAGCCTGTTCCAGCTTCAGGTCACAGCCCAGCAGTTCAGGCACGTTCTCACCGATCATGATCTTGTGCATGTCCTGCAGGTTGGGCAGGCCGTCCAGCATGAAGATACGTTCGATCAGCATATCGGCGTGCTTCATCTCGCCGATGGACTCGTCATACTCGTGTTTGCCCAGCTTGTTAAAGCCCCAATGGTTCAACATGCGAGCGTGCAAGAAGTATTGATTGATTGCTGTTAGTTCGTTCTTTAGCTGCTTGTTCAGATGCTGAATTACCACTTTATCGCCAAACATGCTGTTCTCCTGTAAATCTGACGGCGCTCCCCCCAAGGAGCCGCCGAGCCCCCACAAATGCTGCTCACGCCACAGATCGCACGCAGGCGCGATGCAGGCAAAAACACAGTGGGGGATGAATGTGACAGGCTACCATGCACGCATGTGCCATGGCTTAAAAAACAGCTAAACACCCAGAAAGCGTTGCACTTTTGGGTTAGTAACAGGACCAATAACAATCATTCCCACTAGCAATAGCGGGAATGGAAAATCCTGATCAAAAACACGCGCTTAGGCGCGGCAAACAAGACGGCCGAACTCAGGGGCAGGAATCAGGCTGTCGTTGGCAGCGTAATCCACCCGGGCGGTTTCAAGACTGGCAATCATGGTCTGATTGGCATAGCGTCCGCCGGGCAAATAGTCCTGAGCCGTTTCCGCGCAGCAGCCACAGCAAGACGCCACGCCAAGCTGACCTTGCAGGTCTGCCAGGCTGGAAGCGCCGCCACGTACTGCTTCTTGTACTTGACGCTCGGTGATCGCGTTACATATGCAGATAAACATGAGAACTATTATTATCAAGAATCTTGAAAATATCAAGAGTCATTCTCATTAAGAACTGTATTACACCGATAACGCCTTGGAAACGGCTTGCAGCCTGCCCTTGCGGTCTTGGTCTGAAAACGACAGTCGCATCAATTCTGCAGTAGATGGTCCATCAACAAGCGCGCGGCGGGCGACAAGCTATAGCGGCTACGCACGCACAAGGCCACGCGGCGTGAGGTCCAGGGCTCCTTGATCACGCACAAGGCCAGGCCCAGGCTTTGTACATAGGATTCGGCCACAGAACGTGGCAACACGCCAATTCCAAGCCCCGCCTCAATCATGCGGCACTGGGCGTCGTAACTGGTCACCTGCACGCGGCAACGCCAGGTGCGCTCCAGCTCGCTGGCGGCGCGTAACAGCAACAGATTGGGGTGACTGCCGGTATGCATACCTACGTAGTCAAAATCCAGCGTGTCGGCAAAGGCCAGTTCTCCCCGTCCTGCCAAAGGATGGGTAGCGGGCACCAGCAACACCAGCTCGTCCTGGCGATAGTCGTAGTACTCCACCTCCGCACTGCCTACACCGCGTATCAGCACGCCCAGATCGGCATTGTTATCGGCCACCGCCTGGGCCACTCCCGCACTGATACGTTCCTCCAGCGACACCCGCACTTTAGGATGCCTCGCCATAAAGGAGCTCAAAGCCTGCGGCAAAAACTGCGTGATGGACGACAGGTTGGCCGCAATCCGCACGTGCCCGGTAGCCCCGCCGGCAAAGTCGCGCATCAGCGCGCCCATGGCATCCATATCGTCCAGCAGGCGCTGGGACATGGCCGCCAATGATTTGCCCGCTGCCGTCGGATACACACCCTTGTTGCTGCGCTCGATCAGGGCTGCGCCCAGTTGCTGCTCCAGATCGCTCAGGCGCTTGCTGACCGCGGCAGGCGCAATATGAAACTGCTCGGCCGCCCCCGAGATGGTGCCGCGTTCCAGCACCAATAAAAACAGCCGTAAAGATTTGGGATCGATGTTCATAAGCCAGTATTCCATCCTAGGAAGGGCGGGTCGACAAGCACTCTGCCATCATCAATTGCGATAGCACCATCGCAATTTGACGCTGTACTCACGTCATTAGCGATGACAGACTACGCACATAATACGGAACCTGATTATTTAAGTCAGGAATAGAGAGTGAGGGGAGAGACAAGATGCGCGACAGCGACAATCTGAAAGGGGGCTTTGACGGCACCCTGCCCATGGGGCAACAACCGGCTTTGGTCGTTATCGATTTTCAACGCGGCTTTACCGAGCCTGGCTTGACGCCACTGGCCTCGAACTGCGACAGCCAGATCGAACAAACCAACACCTTGATTCGCGCCATGCGTGGCAAGGGTCGCGTTATTTTCACCATCATCGGCTACGAAGCCCATCTGGCCGACGCCAATCTGTGGCTGACCAAGGCCTCGTCCTTGCGCTGCCTGCTGCGTGGTTCGACTGCCTGTGAGCTGGACCCGCGGCTGGACTACGACCCCGAACAAGACATCATCCTGTACAAGACCCAGGCTTCCGCCTTTTACGGCACGCCGCTGCCCGCCTTGCTGGCCCATCAGGGCTGCGACATGCTGATTGTGGCCGGTGCCACCACCAGCGGTTGCGTGCGTGCCAGCGTGGTGGACAGCTTGCAGTCGGGATTTGCCCCGTTCGTGGCTGAAGATGCGGTGGCTGACCGCTCGGCAGCCCAACATCGCAGCAATCTGATCGATATGGCCAGCAAGTACGCCGAAGTCCTGCCCTCGGCAGACTTGATCGCTCATCTACACACGCTTTAAACGCGCAACAAAAAAAGAAACCACAGGAGACTCTCATGAAAAAAGCCCTGACAGCGGCGATGGCCGCCTGCACCCTGGCGCTGGGCATCTCGCCCGCCCAAGCCCAAGAAGTTGAACTGACTTTCTCAACCTATTTGCCTCCGGCCTACGAATACGCCTGGAAACCCATCGAGAACTTCGTTCAGACCGTGGAAAAAGAAAGCCAGGGTCGCATCAAGATCAACGTGTTCCATTCCGGTCAGCTGTTCGATGGCTACGAGGAGCTGCCTGCCTTGTCGCGCGGTGACGTGGATATCGTCAACATGACCAGCACGTACCCCAGCGGCACCGTGCCAGCGCTGAACATCTTTACCCTGCCATTCCTGTTTGACAGCACGGCCCACCTGAAGCGTGCCCTGGATCAAGGTCTGTTCAAGCTGGGTGCCGAGCAGGAACTGCGCGACACCCACGATGCCGTGGTACTGGGCCTGGCCCCTTGGGACCCGTACGAGTTCTACAGCCGCAAGGCACCGATCAAATCGGCCGCGGACATCAAGGGCAAAGTCTGGGCATCGACCAGTTCCATGGACGCACGCGCCCTGCAACTGCTGGGGGGCTCACCTACCGGCATGCCGTCTTCCGAGCTGTACCTGGCCTTTGACCGTGGCGTGATCGACGCCACCCCACGTCCCTTGCTGACCGGCATTGGCCGCAACCTGTATGAAGTGGCCAAGTACCTGTCCATCGCCAACTTCGGTATTGATGTGTCCGTGCTGACCATCAACCGCAAAAAGTGGGAATCCCTGCCACCTGATCTGCAAGAGATCATCAGCAAGGCCGCCCGCCAGCGCGACGAAGAACAGTTTGAGCGCGTGAACGCCTTTGTAGGCCAGGCCCTGCAACGCTACGAGCAAGCCGGTGTGACCATCAACCGTGTTGAGCCCGCTCAACTGGCCGAAATGCGTCAGCAAACCCAAGCCGCCATTGATGAATGGAGCAAGCAGGTTGAGAACGGTCCCGCTTATCTGGAACTGATCGAAAAAACCCGCCAGCCCTGATCACGCGTGACTGCGCGCCGGACCACAAACCGGCGCGCATCCCTCGTGTGGAGACACCATGAATCCACTTATTCATTTTCTGGGCGCATTTGCGCGCGGTAGCAATCGGCTCGCCATTCTGGTGGCCGAAGTTGCACTGGCCGCTCTGATGATTGCCTGCACCTACGGCGTCATTGCACGCTACGTCTTTAATAGCCCCAGCATCTACATCACCGAAGTGTGCGTGTACTTGCTGCTGGTCTGCTCCTGGCTGTCCATCGGCTGGGTTCACCTGGAAAACCGCCACGTCAGTGTTGAAGCCTTCCACATGCGCTTCTCGCCACGCGGCCAGCGCCTGGCCACCTGCATTTCGCAGCTGTGCATCTTGTTCTTCTGCCTGGTGCTGCTGTGGGCCGGTATTTCCGTGGTGGAAACAGCGATTGCCCGTAACTACCGCTCGGCCTCCATGCTGCGTTTCCCCCTGTGGATTGCCTACGGCATGATCCCGCTGGGCGGCACCTTGCTGGGCCTGGCTACTCTGCGCCAGCTGTTCATCCCGAACAGTGTGGAATCCAACGACAGCATCAAGGAGTTCTGACATGGATTCCATGCTCATTTTCAGCCTGATGATGGCCTGCTTTGCCATCCTGATGGTTATCGGCACCCCCATTTTTGCCGCACTGGGTGTCGCCAGTATTTCCGGCATTCTGATGAAATCCGGCCTGGGCGGCCTGGACGTCATTCCCGCCACTTTGCACCGAGGCATGGCCAGCTATTCCCTGATCGCCATTCCGCTGTTCATTCTGATGGGTGAGGTCATTGCCCGCACCAGTATTGGCGGCAAGCTGTATCAGCTGTTCTATCTGTGGCTGAACCGCCTGCCCGGTGGTTTGGCTGTAGCCAGTGTGGGCAGCTCGGCCGTTTTCGGTGCCATGAGCGGGGTCAGCGTGGCGGGTGCCGCCACGATTGGTCGCTTTGCCATCCCAGAAATGCTCAAGCGTGGTTACTCGCCCAGCCTGTCTGGCGGCACGATTGCTGCGGCCGGTGCCCTGGCTTTGCTGATTCCACCCAGCATTGGCTTTGTGCTGTATGGCGAAATGGCGGATCAATCCATCGGCAAGCTGTTCATTGGTGCCTTGCTACCCGCCTTGATGGTCACCGTCATGATGGTGATCTATGTCGCTCTGGTTGCGATATTCAAGCCAGAGTCCGCACCGCGCAATTCGGAAGTCGTTACCTGGGCACAGAAACTGGCCGCCCTGAAAGACATCTGGGCTGCTTCCTTGCTGATTCTGCTGGTGCTGGGCACGATCTATCTGGGTATTGCTACTCCGACAGAGGCGGCCGGTATTGGTGCTGCAGGGGCATTCATCATTGCCATTGCCTACAAGGAAATGAACTGGCGCACGGCTTTGCAGATCCTGCGCTCCACCGCCGTCACCAGTGGCATGATTTTGCTGATTCTGGCCGCAGCGCTGCTGTTTGGCTACATCATGACCCGCTTGATGATTCCGCAAAAGCTGGTGGCCCTGATTACGGCATCGTCTCAGCCTGCCTGGGTCATTCTCCTGTTTGTGCTGTTGTTCCTGATTGTCGTGGGCATGTTCCTGGATATTGTTTCTCTTATCCTGATCACCACACCTGTTTTACTGCCTGTAATTGTGGCGCTGGGCTACGATCCATTATGGTTTGGCATTGTGATGATTATTGCCTGCGAAATGGCCGTCATTACGCCGCCGGTGGGTTTGAACCTGTATGTGATCAAGGGCATTGCCCCACAAATATCGCTACAGCAGATTACACGCGGGGCTCTGCCCTTTGTGGTACTGGAAATTTTGGCGATTGTGATTTTGACAATCTTCCCCGAAATCATTCTTTGGTTACCCAGAACGCTTTAAAAAATAAAACCCGCTTCATGCGGGTTTTTTTAATTTTCCATCCACGTTTTTTACGATGGCAGCATAATATTTGATTGCTTTTCTACTTTCTTTTTCTATCCCAGAATCAATAACTGGAGGAAACAGAAATGGATAAGAACAGCTTTACCGAACCCCCGCTCAAAGGCATCAAAGTCCTGGAGCTGGGTTCCTTGATTGCCGGCCCCTATGCCGGCAGCCTGCTGGCCCAGTTTGGGGCCGATGTCATCAAGATCGAACCGCCCGGCAAGGGCGACCCGCTGCGCCGCTGGCGGCAGTTGCACAAAGACACCTCCCTGTGGTGGCGCGTGCAAAGTCGCAACAAGCGTTCCATTGCGCTCGATCTGCGCCAGCCCGAAGGCCAGGAGATTGCTCGTGAACTGGCCCTGCAAAGCGATATCGTCATTGAAAACTTCCGCCCCGGCGTGCTGGAACGCTGGGGCCTGGGCTGGGAAACGCTGCACGCACTGAACCCACGCCTGATCATGGTGCGCGTCTCCGGTTATGGGCAGGACGGCCCCTACCACCGTCGTCCCGGCTTTGCCGCCATTGCAGAATGTATGGGTGGCCTGCGTTATGGCACCGGCTATCCGGATCGCCCCCCTGTGCGAGCCGGTGTCAGCCTGGGCGATACGCTGGCTTCGCTATACGGCACTATTGGTGCGCTGCTGGCCATGCACCATCTACGTCAGGAAGGCGGGCAGGGGCAGATGATTGATGTGGCCTTGTATGAATCTGTCTTTGCCATCATGGAAAGCCTGATTCCAGACTATCAACTGAACGGTCATCAGCGCGAACGTACCGGGGCCAGCCTGCCCGGTATCTCCCCCTCCAACACCTATCCCACCGGCGACGGCAAATGGGTAGTGATTGCCGCCAATAGTGACGCGATTTTCATCCGTCTGATGCAGGCCATGAACCGCCCTGATCTGGCCAGCGATCCACGCCTGTCCGACAACGCCGGACGTGTAGAACACAGCGCCATGCTGGACCAGACTATTGGCGACTGGACAAGCGCCCGCAGTCTGGAAGAAGTACTGAGCGTGCTGGATCAGGCGGAAGTCCCCAGCGGCAGCATCTACACCGCCGCCGACATTCTTGATGACCCGCATTACCAGGCCCGCGGCATGCTGGAGAAACACACCTTGGAGGACGGCCAGGAACTGACCATACCCGGCATCGTCCCCAAGCTAAGCCGCAGCCCCGGTGCCACCCAATGGTTGGGGCCGGAGTTGGGTGAACACACAGACAGCATCCTGCAAGAACTGGGCATGAGCCCGGAGCGCCGCCAAGCTCTGCGTGAACAAGGAATCGTGGAATGAGTACCGTGTTATTAACTGATGTCACCTTGCGTGACGGCCTGCAAATTGTGCCACGCTGGGTGCCTACGCCGGACAAGCTGCGTATCGCGCAAGCACTGCCTCAATGCGGCGTGCGCAAGATCGAGCTCACGTCCTTTACGTCGCCCAAAGCCATCCCATCCCTGGCGGATGCCGATGAGCTGGCCAGCCTGACCACACGCGACCCTCAGGTTTGCTACACCGCCCTGGTTCCCAATCTGCGCGGTGCGCAGCGCGCTTTGGCAGCCCATATGAACGAGCTGAACTTTGTATTTTCAGCCTCTGAAGCGCATAACCAGGCCAATCTGCGCATGAATATTGCACAATCACTGGCCCAGCTGGAGCAAGTGCTGGAAGCGGCGGGCAAAACGCCAGTCAACGTGTCCCTGTCCACCGCTTTTGGCTGCCCCTTTACCGGCGCCGTCGCCCCCGCGCACGTGATTGCACTGATGCAACAAGTGCAACGCATGGGAGCCAGCTCCGTCAGCCTGTGCGATACCACCGGCATGGGCTCGCCCGCCGATGTGGAACGTCTGACCCAGGCTGCCTTGAGCTTGTATGGTGAACAAGGCGTCACCGGCCATTTCCATGACACCCGCGGGCTGGCTCTGGCCAATGCCTGGGCCGCGTATCGCGAAGGAGGACGTCGGTTCGACGCAGCCTTGGCCGGTTTGGGCGGTTGCCCTTACGCCCCCGGTGCCAGCGGCAATGCCAGCCTGGAAGATCTGGCGCATATGTTCCAGATCAGCGGTGTGGAAACAGGCTTGAATCTGGAAGCGCTCCAGCCTTTGGCCGAAGAAATCGCAGCCCTGACGCAAGAGCCCATTCAAAGTCGCCTGCACAAAGCAGGACCAGCCTACGCCTTGAAGGTATGCCAACCATGAGCACGGCCCGCACCCTTTTTCAAAAGCTCTGGGATGCACATCGCGTTGCGACGGTAGACGATGAGCATGATCTGATCTACATAGACCGCCAGTTGTTGTACGAAGTCACCAGTCCGCAAGCTTTCGAGAGTTTGCGCTTGGCCGGACGCCATGTGCGTCGCCCGGACACCGCACTGACCACGGTGGACCACAACGTGCCCACGCGCCGCCGCAATCAGCGTCTGGAAGATCCGTTGGCGCAGGCTCAGATCGACCAGATGGAGATCAATAGCCGGGAGTTTGGCCTGCGCTACTTTGGCCTGGATGACGAGCGCCAGGGCATCATCCACGTGATCGGACCCGAGCAGGGCATGACCTTGCCCGGCTCCAGCATCGTGGCGGGGGATTCCCATACCAGCACGCATGGCGCGTTTGCGGCCTTGGCCTTTGGTATTGGCACCTCCGAAGTGGAGCATGTTCTGGCCACGCAATGTCTGGCCGCAAAACGCATGCGCAGCCTGCAAGTAGACGTGCAAGGTGAATTGCCTGCCACCAGCACCGCCAAGGATCTGATCCTGCACATCATTGCCCGCCTGGGTGCGGATGGCGGGCGAGACTGTGCCATCGAATTTACCGGCCCCGCCATCCGGGCCTTATCCATGGAAGGGCGCATGACCTTGTGCAATATGGCGATCGAAGCGGGGGCCCGTATTGGTCTGGTCGCTGTGGACGACAAGACCCTGGACTATGTGCGCGGCCGCCCCTTGGCACCAAAAGGAGAGGCCTGGGACAAGGCAGAGCAGTACTGGCGCACGCTGATCAGCGATGAGGGCTGCCAATACGATCAACACTTGCAGATCGACGCCACGCAGGTCGCCCCTACGGTTACCTGGGGCACGTCCCCCGATATGGCGGCAGCCATCGACCAGCTTGTACCTGATCCATTAGCCGCTGCCACGGGCAAACAGGCTGATGCTCAACGCGCCTTGAACTATATGGCTTTGCAGGCCGGCCAGCCGCTGGCAGGCATCACCATAGACCGGGTGTTCATCGGTTCCTGTACCAATGCCCGTATTGAAGACCTGCGCAGCGCCGCTGCCATGATCAAAGGCAAACGCGTGGCCAGCACAGTGCTGCAAGCTTTGGTTGTACCCGGCTCGGGACTGGTACGCCGTCAGGCCGAGCAGGAAGGCTTGGACCAGATTTTTACGCAAGCCGGTTTTGAATGGCGCGAGCCGGGCTGCTCCATGTGCCTGGGCATGAACGAAGACCGCCTGAACCCGGGCGAGCGCTGCGCCTCCACCTCCAACCGTAATTTCGAGGGCCGGCAGGGCGCCTTGGGACGTACACACCTGATGAGCCCCGCCATGGCTGCTGCCGCTGCAATTGCGGGCCATCTTGTCGATATCCGTAACTGGGGCGCCGCATGAACACACCTTTTACTTCTGTGCGCTCGCGCGTGATTGCGCTGGACCGCGCCAATGTAGACACCGACGCTATCTTGCCCAAGCAGTACATGACATCCTTGTCGCGCACTGGCTTTGGACAATATGCCTTCGACAACTGGCGGTACGCGGATATTGGCTACCCCGGCAAGCCACTGGCCGAGCGTAAGCCAATCAACAGTTTCTGCCTGCATCAGCCGCATGCACAAGGCGCCCACATTCTGCTGGGACGCGAGAATTTTGGCTGCGGGTCCAGCCGTGAACACGCGGTCTGGGCGCTGAAGGACTTAGGCATTGCGGTGCTGATCGCCCCTTCATTTGCCGACATCTTCCGCAATAACTGCTTTAAAAACGGCATATTGCCCATCCAGATGGCTGCGGAGCAAATTGATGGTTTATTCACCACAGCCACACAAAATCCGTGGGATGAATGGACGGTAGATCTGGAGGCCTGCATGTTGATCGGTCCCAACCAGCACATCCGTTTCCAGGTGGAGCCTGAACGCCGCCACCGCCTGCTGCTGGCGCTGGACGATATCAGCGTGACAGAGCAAAAAATGGGTCAGATCCAGGCTTACGAACAACGGCGCCGGGAACAGGAACCCTGGTTATTTAGCTAAGCATGATAGATAGAGGGGGCAGCGGCGGAAGGGGACTTCCGCCGCTGCCTGCCTTCCGCCCTGGCAGTCGCAGTCGCAGTCGCAGTCGCAGTCGCAGTCGCAGTCGCAGTCGCAGTCGCAGTCGCAGTCGCAGTCGACAAGTATCGAAACACAGCTCAAGCCTGTTCAAGTCACAAATAGAAGAATTTCTTGAGCCGCTCCCTTATTAGCCAGGAGCCATCACCGCTCCCTTGCCTTCCCCTCGCCAAGCAAAGATCACCTGTTCTTGCCAAAACTGTTCCATGGGACGCACTCCCACCCTCGTGTCAGACGAGGCCTCTATTTTGCTCAAAAATCCCTCTGAAACCCTGATTCCGGCGCGGTTTCGGAGCGAAATCGACTACTCCGCCCACTTATACCCATAAGTTTTTTAGGGTCGTTTTTATATCACAAAGGCGCCTAACTGCTTGAAGCACCTACAAGCAAATGCTACAAACGAAACATTAATGAGAATCATTTTTATTTATATTTAAATTACAGATCCATGCGCATTTCTCATCTTATTGGCCTGAGCCTGCTCAGCGCGGGCAGCAGTTGGGCTCAATCTTCCGATGCTCCCCCAGTTACATCTTTGTCCACCATTGAAGTCAAAGCCAGCGAATACATTGACTTGCCGCCCGCTTATGAAGGCAATCATGTCGCTACCGGCGGCAACCTGGGTTTGCTGGGCAACCGGGATGTCATGAACACCCCATTTAGCACCATCAACTACACCAGCGACTACATCGAAGATCTGCAAGGTCAGGAACTGCGCATTCTGATCAGCAAGAACGACCCTTCCGTGCAGACTCCCGGTGCAGGTGGAACGGGCGGCAAAGACACCATGTATATACGGGGTTTCCGTGCCGGTGACGTGTCTCTAAATGGTTTGCAAGGTTTGACCAGTGGCCGCCGCGTGATGGCCATCGCAGAGCGTTTAGAAATTCTCAAAGGCCCCTCTGCCGTGCTGAACGGCATGAATGCCAGCAATGATGTGGGCGGCTCAATCAATCTGGTGTCCAAGCGCGCCACGGATGATCCCATTAGCAACGTCACCCTGTCCTATATCCAGCCGTCCCAATTCGGGACGCATCTGGATCTGGGCCGCCGTTTCGGGGAATCCAATGAATTGGGCCTGCGCTTGAACGGCGTATTCAAGGACGGCGAGGGCGTGGTGGACCACCGCACCAATCGCGACAAGCTGATTTCTCTGGGGGCCGACTATCGCCTGGGCACAGTCAAACTGTCTGCCGACCTGTACCACCTGGAAGAATACATTTCCGGTCTGAACCGGGGCGTGCGTCTGGCCAAGGGGCTGGACAAGAACCCATTGCCCTCACCACCTAAAGGCAATGTCTTGCTGGGCGTACCGTGGGCGGCTGGCCTGACGCGTGAAACCACCGCACTGGTACGTGCAGACTGGGCTGCCAACGACAAGTTGGCGGTCTACGGTTCTGCGGGTTACAGCAAGTCCGAGATGAGCAACTACAACACCAAGGGCAGCACCTTGCTGAATGAGCAAGGGGACCTGAAACTGGCTGCGACCCGTCGCAACAATACCGGCTACAACCTGGCCGCCAATAGTGGCCTGTTCTACAACTTCGACACCGGCTCCGTGCACCACACCATCAGCGCCGGAGTGGACTGGAATCGCAAAAGCTCACGCAGCGACAACACGTCCATCAAAGGCTGGTCCGAGACCATCAATATTTACGACCCAGACTACCCCGCTCGTCCCTATGTCCCCATGAATGGGCTAAGTGCGCCTAACGTCAGCTATCTGTACAGTGCAGCGTTAGCCGATACCCTGTCTTTTGCAGATGGCAAATATCAGTTGACGCTGGGCCTGCGCCAGCAGTGGGTCAGCACCAAAGACAAAAGCGGCAAGAGCGACAACTACAGCAAGAATGCACTGACGCCCACCATTGCCGGTGTCTGGCAATTGCGTGACGACTGGATGCTGTACGCCAACTATGCCGAGGGTCTGACACAAGGAATGATCGTCGGTGACGACTACGCCAACGAAGGCCAGATCTTCGCGCCCCAGAAAACACGTCAATACGAAATCGGGATGAAGTACGACAGCGGGGATTACGCTCTGACAGCGGCCCTGTTCGACATCACCCAACCCAATAGCTACGAGAGCGCTGAACGTTTCAACGGCAAGCCCAACCTGAGCTACGACGGCCGTCAGCGCAACCGAGGGGTCGAAGTACAGGTCTTTGGTCAAATTGCCGAGAACTGGCGTTTGACCGGTGGTATTGCCTACCTGGACCCCAAGATTCGCAAGGCCAGCAACCCGAGCAACGAAGGGCGTATGGCCGTGGGCCTGTCCCGCTGGGTCGCCAAGGCCGGAATTGAATGGGATACGCCTTTTGTTCAGGGCCTGACCTTGAATGCCAACCTGCACAGCCAGTCCAAGCAATATGCCGACGCCAGCAACAGCTACTACATGCCAGGCGTGACCACCTATGACCTGGGCATGCGCTACAAAACGCGCTTTGCCGGCAAGGAAGTGACCTTGCGCGCCAGCCTGGAAAACGTGGGTAATAAGGCCTACTGGGTCGTGCCCTTGAGCAATGGCCAAGGTTCGCCACGTACCTTCCTGGCTTCAGCCACCATGAAATTCTAAGTAGACCAGCGATCCCCCTGCCATCCAGTTCTCCGTCTGGCTGGCAGGGTCCAACTCCGCTTTTGCAGGGCCTGTTCATGCGTGTATGCAGGCCCTGTTTTTTTTTGTTTTGACAGGTCTTGTCAGCTAAAACGGTGAGCCTATGGGCCCACCAAGCATCTTTGAGCTGCTATGGCGTGTCGTCCCTAAACGCCAGCCGCCGCCCGCATCTTGCGTTGTGACGCCGGTGCCAAACCTTCCGCTTCCCGGTACTTCGCCACCGTACGGCGCGCCAAAGTCAGGCCCTGAGCCTGCAAGAGGTCGGTAATCTGCTGGTCCGACAAAGGCTTGGCTGGCGACTCGTCACGAATCATCTGCGCGATCTGTGCCCGTACCGAAGCCGCCGACAGATCAGCCTTGCCATCAGCACTGGCCAAGGCCACGGTAAAGAACTGTTTAAGCTCCATCACCCCATGCGGTGTTTGCATGTACTTTTGCCGCGTTGCACGAGAAATCGTGGACTCGTGCAAATCCAGCTCGGCTGCCAGATCGGCCAATTGCATGGGTTTGAGAGCCGACACACCTTGCGTGAAAAAGTCCTGCTGCATCTGCACAATCGCTTGGGCCACCCGCAAAATCGTCACGAAACGGCTGTTAACGCTGCGCAGCAAGCCGGTCGCTTTTTGGCGCTCTGCCAGCAAGGCAGGGTGCGCTTCAATTTCATAATCGTGCAGATTCACCAATTGCAGGCGCGGCACAGCCAGAGGATTCAAGGCCGCCTGCCAATTGTCCTTGCCGCGAATCAACAGCACATCGGGTACCACATAAGCCGAGACGTTTTGCGTCCAGGCCCGCCCCGGCTTGGGGTCCAGCTTCAAGACCAGATGATGGGCGCGCTCGACCAGCTCGGCCGAATAGCGGCCGGCACAGCGCTGACGCAACTGACTGGGAGAGGCCAGAATGCCGACATGCTCGCGCACCAGATAGCGGGCGCAGTCGAGCAAGGCAGGTTCCAATTGCTGAGCCTGTTGCATCAGTTGCAAGTCCAGGCACTCGGCCAGATCCCGCGCACCGACACCGGCCGGGTCCAGGGACTGCACCTGGGCCAGCGCACAGCGCAAGTCACTTTCATCAATGTCCAGCTCGTCGGGCAGGCAGTCCAGCACCTCTTCCAGCGAGACGGGCAGGTAGCCGTTATCGTCCAGTTCATCGATCAATAACTGGGCCAAAGCGCGGTCACGGTCGCTCAAACGCAACAGTCCCAGCTGCTCGCTTAAATAAGCCGCCAGGTCCTGGGCAATGGCCGATTCGGGAGTCCAGTCAGGGTCGTCCGAATCCCCCTGATGCTTGGGAAACTCAAGGCTCGCCCACGAGGATTCCGCCTCGCCCGAAGCGGCTTCGGGCAATGGCTCGGCGGCGACATCCGTCTGCACGTCCAGACGTTCCAGCAAGGGGTTATCCAGCAAAGCCTGAGCCAACTCCTGCTCCAGCTCGGCCCCCGATAGCTGCAACACTTTAATAGACTGTTGCAATTGCGGCGTCAAAACCAGCGTTTGCTGCTGGCGTAAATCTAGTGACTGACGCGTAAGCATAGGTACAATCGTTTCCATGAAAACTGACAACGCCCAGACACCCACCGCCAACGATAGTCAGGCTCTGCGCAGCACACTGTTCAAGCTGTGCGCCACGGCCACTATTATCTGCACCGTAGTCACTATCGTGGTCGCCATTATCTGGTGGGACCTGCTCAACCGTCTTATCAGCTTTGGGCGTGGCCTGGATTACTCCGGCCTGCAGGCCTTGAGCATTCAAAACCTGGCGCTGATCAAGCAATACAACCCGTTTTTCTGGTGGACGGTAGTGGGCGTCATAACCCTCATTATTGCCTATCTTTTGTATGGCTTCGTACAAGGGGTCATGCGACGCAACCAGCAACGCATTATCGACGAGTCCACGGTGGCTCAACTGGCCCGATCACTCAGCCGTCCGGCCCGTGAAGTGATTTTGTGGTGCTGGCCCGACCAGCGCAGCCCGTTGACTGTGGGCGATTTACAACGAGCCCATAGCGAGTTGCGCTCCGGACGTTTTAGCAAAATCGAACTGGCCGAGCAGCAAAGCCGCCTGCTGCAAGCCGACTACGAACGTCACGAGCCACAAGCCTAAAGCTTGCCTTCCTGTTTTTTTTGTGTTTGACTAACGGTCATGACTCACGCACGCCAATTCTCCTACGCCTGCCAAGGTTTCAGCCCCGCCGCTGAAGCAGCCTTGTCGCGTTCCGTGCGTGAAGGCCGTTCTTCGGCCCCTGCCTCCAGCCTATCCCAGCTGCTACTACTAGCGTCCGGTTGCCGGGCCTAGTGTCCCGTGGCAGTTCGGCAGCCAATACTCAGCCACATCTACGTCATTTGTGCCGCCACCGGCCTACGTAAATGCTGCAATCGCTGGTGACGGCAAGAAGTAATCAACACTTTTTGTCCGACAGGTATCCCCATGGCAATGCTGAAAAACCCCTCTCAAAAGTATCGTCCTTTTGTCGCCTTTGATCGCGACTTCGCTGAACGCACCTGGCCTTCCAAGCGCATTACCAAAGCGCCCATCTGGATGAGCACGGACTTGCGTGACGGCAATCAGTCCCTGATCGAGCCCATGAACGTGGCTCGCAAACTGCGCTTTTTCGAGCAACTCGTCAAAATCGGTTTCAAGGAAATCGAGGTCGGTTTCCCATCCGCATCGCAGACCGACTTCGATTTCGTTCGCAAGCTGATCGACGAAAACCGCATTCCTGAAGACGTCACCATCATCGTCCTGACGCAGTCGCGCGAAGACCTGATCAAACGCACGGCTGAAGCGGCTGCCGGTGCCAAACGCGCCATCATTCACTTGTACAACGCTTGTGCCCCCGCCTTTCGCAAGATTGTTTTCAACTTGAGCAAGGACGAGATCAAGGAAATTGCCTTGACCGGTACACGCCTGGTCAAGAACGAAGTGGCCAAGTATCCGCAAACCCAATGGGGTTACGAATACTCGCCCGAAGTGTTCAGCACTACCGAGCCCGAATTTGCTCTGGAGGTGTGCAACGCCGTCGTGAAAGCCTGGGGTCCAGCCGCTGACGAACGTGTCATCCTGAACTTGCCCGCCACCATTGAGGCCACCACGCCCAATATGTACGCCGACCAGATCGAATGGATGCACAACAATCTGGAACAGCGCAGCAACGTCACCTTGAGCGTGCACCCGCACAACGACCGTGGCACTGCGGTCGCTGCCGCTGAACTGGCTGTGATGGCTGGCGCGGACCGTATCGAAGGCTGCTTGTTCGGTAGCGGTGAGCGCACCGGCAACGTTTGCCTGGTGACCTTGGCCCTGAACTTGTACACCCAGGGCGTGGACCCTGAACTGGACTTCTCGGACATCGACGAAGTGCGTCGCACCGCCGAGTACTGCAACCAGTTGCCCGTGCACCCACGCCACCCTTACGCGGGCGATCTGGTCTTTACCGCTTTCTCCGGCTCCCACCAGGACGCCATCAAGAAGGGATTGGCCCAGCAAAAAGCCGACGAAATCTGGGAAGTCCCTTACCTGCCTATCGACCCGGCCGATCTGGGCCGCAGCTACGATGCGGTGATCCGCGTCAACAGCCAGTCGGGCAAGGGTGGAGTGTCCTACTTGCTGGAACAAGAGCACGGTCTGGTCTTGCCACGCCGCATGCAAATCGAATTCAGCCGCGCCATTCAGCGCGTCACCGACTCTTCCGGCAAGGAAGTGACGCCTGCAGATGTGTACGGCATTTTCGAATCCGAATACCTGAACTGCAAGAAGCACTACAAGCTGCTCAAGCACAACATCATCAGCCAGCCTCACGCCGACAGCGGCCAGCAATTCACGATTGAAGTGGATGTGGAGCACGACGGCCAGGTTCGCACCCTGAAGGGTTCGGGCGAAGGTGCGATCTCTGCTTTTGTGAATGCCTTGGATCTGTCCATCAAGATCATGGACTACAACGAGCACGCCATCGGTTCCGGTGCTGAAACCCGCGCTGCCGCTTACGTGGAAATGCGTATCGGCGACAGCCCATCGGGCTTTGGTGTGGGCATCCACGCCGACATCGTGACTTCCTCCTTCCTGGCGATCTTGAGTGCGGTCAACCGCCACACCATCGCCCAGCAAGAAGCTGAAGCCACCACGGCTTAATACCGTCTTCATGTCGCGACTTGGGTGGTGATCCCACCCAAGCGCCCGCCCGGTTCACCATAACCGCGCCTGACCCGCTTTCGCAGCCCGGCTTATCGTCGCTCTGCCCGCAACCCGCCCACAAGGCGGGTTTTTCGTGGGCGGGCCATTAGATTGTAGCCCCACACCGTAGATAAGCCGGACTCGGCCAGGTCGGACCGGACCTGATCAGTTTGACTAGCCCGGTTGGTTCGGCTGTTCGGCTGTTCGGCTGTTCGGCTGTTCGGCACCAGAGCGTAAAGCCAATGCTCGCGGCACAGTACAGATGGCTATGCCAATATGCCTCTAAACGGCCAATCTCACCACACGGCGCTTGCCCCCTGTTTAGCCGCAATCCACTTGAAGACGGCTGAAGTCCTTGGCGCGCAGCTTGTCCTCTTCAATAAAGGCCATCAAGCGGGCACCATCTTGCCAGCACCAGTTCAACTCATCATGGGACTGCAAGGTCAGCAGTGAACGCCATGGCGACTGACTGGGATACTCGTCCTGCGTCGGCGTAGGGTCATAGCCCAGGCTGTCCCAAGAGGGGCGACCCAGCAGATAGTCGCGCGGCAAGTCGCCGCTTTCTTCCAGCTCCTCAAACCAGTCATACAGCTCGTCCATATCCACTGGCCAATCCTTGCGCAGCTCTTCATGGCGAGGAATATCAATGCAGTTTTCGAACAGCACTTCCCGACTTGCTGTACCCCAATCATGAGGGGCCTGAAGCTCGTGAAAATCAGTGGTGTCCGGCCAGTAAAAAGCCTTCAGATAGTCCTCGTCGCGCCAGAAAATGACGTCTTCCTGATCCATACCGTAAAACAGCGACAGCAGCCCGCTCGTGGGCAAATTCGCTGGGCGATCCGGTCCTTCCGGCAGCTCCGCAAAATTGATCTGGCCGACAAATAAATATTCACCGTCCGGATGCTCGGGCCAAGTAAAGCCTGGAGGAACCATAGGTTGGCCACCAAAGCGGCTTTGCAAAGGCTGACCCTGGCCTTTCCCCAAACGGATGGCAACCGCCGGTTGCGCCAGGTCCAGAAAATACTGTTTATGCGCTTGCAGCACAGGTGAGGCATCAAGGTACTTTTCTAGCGTGTTCAGATCCATGGCGCTGGGAAGGAAGAAGTTGAAGATAGTGCAGGCAAGGATAAGGGTGTCACAGCACACACGGCAACCCTTGCCGAAGAATCAGAAAGAAAAAAAACCGGCCCAAGAGCCGGTTTTTGTTTGCCTTGCCGCAGATCAGTACGTGACCGCCAAACCCGGCAAATCCACAGTAACTTGCATGGAGCCCACCGCTTGCAAGCAATGACGTGCAAATTCCTGGGCGCGCTCATCGTCTTGCGACAGCAGCGTGTAACCCAGGGCATCGGCCACGCCCATAATCTTGTCCAGCAACAGCACTTTGCCGCTGGCCCGCAGGGGTTCACAGCCAAGCTCTTGCCAGGTGCGATCAAACCAGTCACGCGATTGCTTGCCGCTGTCCGCATCAATGGTTTGTATAGGAGTGACCAGCTCTATGTGCTGGCGAGGACTAAAGATCACAAGCACCATAGCGCTCATAGACGATCTCCGAAAAAAAATAGATCAACTTTGGAGCTTAAGCAAAGAAGGCCTGCCAAATTGTCGGCAGGCCGACATTCCAGGAACTACCAGGAGCTATCAGCCGGTTCCCACATCACCGGCACGCCAGTGTTATTCGCCTGGCGCAACATATCCAGCAAAGGATAGGCGCGTTGGCTGAAACTCACGGCCTGTGAAATCGGGTGTTCCTTTTCATCGTCTTCGTCCTCGTGGGGCGAATGCTTGTTTTCCCGGTCCTGCCCGATCGCTCGCTCAATATTGCCAATAGCTTCGGACAGTTGCTCTGCCGTGAACACGCCACGCTCGGGCAAACCATCAGGATAGGAACGCCCCGCGGCCCGGAGAATAGGCATGGCATGTTCAGAGAACATCAGAACATCGGCGGCGGCTTTGCTTTTAAAGACGACTAGCATACGGTTTCTCCTTATGGATCTTTGTGTTTCCGATTCGACTTTCAGGATACACACCCCTGCAAGATAGCAGGATTTTCCCCGTCTTGGAGAGTCCTTCATGCCTGCCGCGTTTCTGCCATGGTTAATCTTGCTCTTGACCACCTTGCCGTCCCTGGTCTGGTCACAAAGCTCGCTTGAATGCCCATTGCCTCCATCTTCCACCCGCTGCGCACCAGCGGCCGCCTTGGGAGAACAGGCCGAGCCCGCAACGGATATGGGTTTGCTCAATCCAGTGGATTTGCTCAGCGGACAAAAATACCAAAGCGATACAGACCTGCCGCTAAGCCAGGCCTGGCCTTTGCTGCAATTGCAGCGTCATTGGAATGGGCAGGGGCGAAACCCCACACCGACACTTGGGCAAACTGGCTGGGCCTTGAATTACGACCTGCAATTGCGGCAGCAAGGCCATGCCTTGTTCATGCCGGATGGAAGACAAACGCGCTTGTACCCACCTGCACAGCGGCAAAGTTCGGGCTGGTTCTGGCAAGGGCCGAATGGTTTGATTCTGCGGTTTGATGAGCAGGGCTGGTTAATCCATGTGCGTATATCTACTCAGCAGTGGCTGGATATAGAACGTTTTGCAGGTACGCATCCACAGGCGTATGCGGTTAACACTGTGCGTAATCATTTGGGCCAAGCGCTGGTGTTTGACTGGGAAAGCCAAACGCAGGAGTCGGTGTCGCTACCAGGGCCGGAGCAGAGTCAAGAACCAGGACAAAACCAAACTCAAGTTCAGGCATCAGGACAGGTTCTATCCCAAACTAAAACCAGTTCCCTGACCCATGTCACAAGGGCGGTAAGGGCAGCGGGAACGGCCGCAGTAGCAGCAGCGACGACGGAGGCAACTACGGCTACGGCTACGGCTACGGCTACGGCTACGGCTACGGCTATCAATATTAAAACCCCGGCCGGGCCGTTTCGCTTGCTTCTGGAACAGCAGGATCAACAAATCTGGCTGGCCAGCGTCAGCCGTCCGGACGGCATGCAACGCCTCTATCATCCAGCCCCCGCACCTTGGTCGCACCGTTTGGGTGGCAACAGCCTGCAAGCACCGGGGCAAGCCCCTCAGCCAGTCCAACAATGGGAGTACGACGCCCAAGGCCGAGTCAATAGGTTGATCTCCCACGCCTTCAAGCAAGACTGGACGGCACGCTATGAGCCAGGTCTGAGCGAATGGTCCATAGGTACGGAGCGACATCGCTTCCATTACCGAGACTATCAAGGCCAGCAGCGGCTACAAAAACTGGAAAGCCGCTTGTGTAGGGACTGTCCGGCCCACAGCACGGAATGGCACTATGACCCGCAAGGGCGCTGGTTGCAGGCCGGACCTTGGACAGCGCAACGCCGGGCAAATGGAACGCTCTCTCGACTGGAGAAAAGGCAGGGCGGCTGGGGAGCATTACGTTTGGAGCTGGATGAAAAAGGGCGCTTGCAAAGCTGGGCAACCAGCCAGCATGGAAGCGAAACACGGCGCTGGAACCCGAATGGCAAACTGACGTACCTCGAATATGCCGAAGGAGGCGCGCTCCAAATTCAATACGACCAACAGGGACGCCTGAGCAGTCTTGAACATCAGCAAGGTCAGGACACTGAACGCAGTGAGCTGGACTGGCTTGGGCCTGGCGCGCTGCGTATTCGTCATCCCACAGAAACGCAATGGCTCAAATTGCGGGCCGGTTTACTACAAGAGCGCCGTTTGGAACGCCGCCATAGTCCCGGCCAACGCTGGACCGAGCGCTTTGAGTACGACGAGCAGCGCAAGCTGACGCGGCACACCCTGCCGGAAGGTGGCCAGCTACGCTATCACTGGGACAAAAGCGGACGATTGCTGTCTCTGGAGTGGATCAAGCAGACCGGGCAAAGCCAGACCGTGATCCACGCACAAGAGGTGGGCTATGCCTGGGGTAATGGCCTTCAACTGATCAGCCATGCGAACAGCACCGGGCAAGCGGTGGATTTGATGCTTTTGCAGCCGGATGGCAAACCTGCCTGGACACAAGCCCGCCGTCTGGATGCCCAAGGCAGGGTGCTGGAGGATCGTCATGAATACCCGCTGCTACAGCAAACCCGTCATTGGCTCTTGCACTACGACGCCCAAAGCCGGCTCATCGCTTTCCGCCAGGACCAGACAGAACCCGAACAGTGGCTGGCCTGGAGCCACAACGGTGGCCTTGCTGCACGCCACCCGAAGCCAGCCGCCTCCATTCAGCGTTCTCCCTCCGGCACGGCGAAAGCCGTCGGAAACCTGAATCTGGACTACGGCCCCAACCGTCGCTTGAAGCGTGTGCAAACAGCAAGCTCCACACTGGTCGAATACCGGCACGATGCCTTTGGCCAACGTATCTGGCGCCAGCAAGGCAATCAGGAGCGTGCCTTCTTCTTTCACGGCCAGCAATTAATGGCTGAGCTGGATTTACCAGCTACACCCGGCCAGCTCATTTCCCGGCGCTATCTGTATGCCGGGCTGACACCAATAGGCATGATTGTTTATCAGCCAGACGGACAAGGGCAGCTGTATTACCTGCATAGTGATTTGATGGGAGCTGTGCGGCTGATTAGCGATCAGCAAACCCAGCCGGTTTGGGCTGCCGACCTGAACCCTTTAGGACGGGCCGAGCCTTTGCTTGAAACCCTGGAATTCAACCTACGCCTGCCGGGGCAGTACGCGGAATCGGCTACCGGCTGGCACGACAATCTCTTGCGTACCTATCTACCCGATCACGGGCAGTATCTGGAAGCGGACCCGTTGGGGCCCTGGCCACAAACCCAGGCCGTGGGTTACGCACAGCAACAGCCTTTGCGTCATATTGATCCCACCGGCCTGCTCCTGTTCGCCTTTGATGGCACACGACAGGCTCCTATTACCAATAGCAATGTGTGGAAACTGTCGCAGTTGTATCAGGATGGAGCGGTGCATTACACCGAAGGGCCGGGGGATCCAGTCACCCTGAACTGGGATGCACTGACTGCTTGGCGAGCGGGGCAGATTCTGGAGTCGCAATGGAACAATTTTCTGAATCGCATGCAGGAACAAGGCCCGGCTCCTAGCGCTGTACCCGTGGACTTGCTGGGTTTTTCTCGGGGAGCGGCACTGGCACGAGACTTTTCCAATCGAATTCTGGATCACGTGCAGCAGGGCTGGTTTGTGCTGAATGATCCGCAGCGCGGCGCCATCCGTGCCTGCATCACGCCCCGCTTTTTAGGGCTGTTCGACACCGTGGCCCAGTTCGGGCTGGGAGGCGGCAGCAACTCCCAATACCGCTTGGGCGTCTCCGACGCCTGGAGCTGGGTTGCGCATGCCGTCGCCATGCATGAACACCGTGCCTACTTCCCCTTAAGCGCCCTGACAGAGGCCATGAACACGGTGGAAATGCCTTTTATCGGCGCGCACAGCCAGATTGGCGGCGGCGTGCTGCCGGATGAAAACGAAGAAACCATCAGCGATCTGGATAAGGTAGCGCTGGCCTGGATGCATTGGCAGGCCAGGGCGACGGGCCTGACGCTGGCGGAACTGGCGCACACAGACCTTAGCGTCCTTCACCCTGTATTACTGGACATGCGCCTGCCTGGGCTGCGACTGACGAAAGGCAGTTTGCGGGGTGTGGACTATCACGGAGCGGGTCGAAACCTGATGTATCAGGACCTGCATCCACGTCTGGGGCAGGCTACCCAACAATCCATGGAAACCGTGATCAAACGCCATAACAGCTGGCGCATCCGTCCCGGAAATCAAGTGGGTTGGGTAGACATGGACGCTTACGATACGTGGTTACATAACCACCTGGGATGGGAGCGCCAGGCTTCTTGAAAAGAATTTGGCGTCAAATCACGCTATCATGTGGGGCTATCCGGCGGGCCAATGTCGCGCCTTCCATCTGGGGCGTGTTCCACACGCCGCAGTTGTCTTTCTACCAATCCAGACCTTTCCTATGCTTGCTGAGCAACAATCTCAATTAATCGCCTGCCTCCAGGCTGCCGTCCGTGCCATCTTGCCCCAGGCTGAACCCAACATCACGCTGGAGCGCCCCAAAGTGGCTGCGCACGGTGATGCTGCCTGCAATATTGCCATGCAACTGGCCAAACCAGCCGGTCGCAACCCGCGCGAGCTGGCTCAGCAAATCGTCGATACCCTCCTGGCCGATCCGAACGCCGCCGCTTTGCTGGCAGGCGCGGAAATTGCCGGTCCGGGCTTTATCAACTTTCGTCTGTCCACCGCCACGCACCAGGCTGTCCTGAAGACTATTGCTGAACAGGGCGATAACTTCGGTCACCTTGCTCCTACCCAGGAAAAACTGATGGTGGAGTTTGTGTCGGCCAACCCGACCGGCCCCTTGCACGTGGGCCACGCCCGTCAGGCTGCGCTGGGCGACTCGCTGTGCCGCGTATTCAGCTCCCAAGGGTACGACGTAACCCGCGAGTTCTACTACAACGACGCCGGTAACCAGATCGACAACCTGACCACCAGCGTACATGCCCGTGCCCGTGGCATCGAGCCCGACAGCGAGCAATTCCCCGCTGACGGCTACAAGGGCGACTACATTCTGGATATCGCCCGCGACTACCAGGCCGGTGCAACGGTTCAGGCTGCCGATGGCGCCTCCGTCACCGCCAGTGGTGATCTGGACAATTTGGAAGACATCCGCCGCTTTGCCGTGGCCTACCTGCGCCGCGAGCAGGATCTGGACTTGCAGGCTTTCGGCCTGAAGTTCGACAACTTCTACCTGGAAAGCTCGCTGTACACCTCCGGCAAGGTTGAAAAAACCGTGCAGGCCCTGATCGACGCCGGTCACACCTACGAGCTGGACGGCGCGCTGTGGCTGCGCACCACCGAACTGGGCACAGGCGACGACAAAGACCGCGTGATGCGCAAATCCGAAGGCGGCTACACCTACTTCGTGCCGGACGTGGCCTACCACGTGGCCAAGTGGGAACGCGGTTTCCACCACGCCATCAATATTCAAGGCTCCGACCACCACGGCACCATCGCCCGTGTACGCGCTGGCCTGCAAGGCCTGGGTCTGGGCATTCCCAAGGAATTTCCGGCCTACATCTTGCACAAGATGGTCAAAGTCATGCGCAATGGCCAGGAAGTGAAAATCTCCAAGCGTGCAGGCAGCTACGTCACCTTGCGTGACCTGATCGAATGGGTAGGCCAGGACGCCGTGCGCTTTTTCCTGATCCAGCGCCGTGCCGACTCCGAATTCGTATTCGATATCGATCTGGCCCTGTCCAAGAGCGAAGAAAACCCGGTTTACTACATCCAGTACGCCCATGCCCGTATCAACTCCGTGTTGAACCAGTCGGCAGAACTGCTGGATCAGGTTCCTCAGGCCGACATCACGCCTTTGACCGCCCCCACCGAAATCGCCCTGCTGCAACGCCTGTCCGAATATCCCAATGTGCTGGCCCAATCCGCTCGCGAATTGGCTCCTCACCACATTGCCTTCTGGCTGCGCGACTGCGCGGCGGACTTCCACTCCTGGTACAACGCCGAGCGCGTGTCGGTAGACGACACCACCTTGCGTCTGGCCCGTCTGCGTCTGGCCCAGGCCTGCGCCCAAGTCATTCGCAATGGTCTGAACCTGCTGGGTGTGTCCGCACCCGAACGTATGTAAACCCATAGGCAGATATGGCAAGAGCACGTAAAAAATCCAGTAGTTCCGGCGGTACGTATACCGGCATTCTGATTGGCCTGATTCTGGGTCTGGGCGCGGCGGTCGCCGTTGCCCTGTTTGTCACCAAAGTGCCCATGCCCTTTGTGGACAAGGCCAGCCGGGACAAACCTACCGTTGCCTTGCCTGAAGGGCGAGACTTACTGGACCCGAACCGGGACCTGTATGGCAGCTCCAGTGGACAAACTCCTCCGCCGGGCGACACCATTCCCGGTTTGACCTTGCCCCCCGTGAATTTGCCCAGCATCCCGTCCAAGCCTGCTGCACCGGACGCCTTGGGTGATCTGATCGCCACCTTGCCCGCCATGGGCACGGAACCAGCTCGCCAGCCAGAGACCCGCAATACCGCTCCTGCGGTAACGCCTCCGGCCACAACGCCTGCCGCTCCAAGCACCCCGGCACCGGCCACCAGCAAACCCGCCACACCAGCTCCGGCTGCGCCCCCGGCGGCGACCAAGCCAGCCACCACCTCCACCCCCTACTACCTGCAAGCAGGCGCATTTCGCAACAATGCGGACGCCGAAGCCATGAAGGCCCGCTTGTTGATGCTAGGCTTTGACGCTTCAGTGCAAAGTGCACAGGTCAATGGCAGCACGGTGAACCGGGTACGCATGGGCCCCTTCAAGGGCATAGACGAAATGAACCGGGCACGCAGCCGTCTGGCCGAGGAAAAAATTGATACTTCGGTGGTCCGGCCCTAAGCAATTTGTGCCAAAGGCAGCCCCAAGGTGAACTTTTCCGCCATTGCACAGGTCATAGACCTCATCTTCCCCATTAAGGAAATTGATTCATGAAGCTGAACGCATTGTTTGTACGATCCCTGGTCGGTGCCAGTCTCTTGGCTGGAGCGACCTTGTTGCCCGCCACCAGCGCGCTGGCTCAACAAGCCGACCAAGGCTACGTTACCCTGCCTGCGGCTCAGCCCTCGGACAGCGTCGGTAAAACCGAAGTGCTGGAGTTCTTCTCCTACAGCTGCCCACACTGCGCCATCCTGGAACCCAAGGTCGAAGCCTGGTCCAAGACCCTGCCAGACAACGTCGTACTGCGCCGTGTGCCTGTTGCCTTCAATGCCGGCATGACTGATCTGCAAAAGCTGTACTACACCCTGGAAGCCATGGACCGTCTGGACCTGCATCCCAAGGTGTTTGAAGCCATCCACCAGAAACGTGAGCGCATTTTTGATGCCAAGACCATCACGGCCTGGGCAGCCGCACAAGGCGTAGACAAGGCTCGCTTCGAGCAAACCTTCAACTCCTTTGGTGTGCAAACCAAGGCCAATAAAGCCAACGAACTGTCCAACACCTACCAGATTCAGGGCACACCTAGTCTGGCAGTAGGCGGCAAGTTTGTGACTTCACCTGCACTGGCCAATGGTTACGACGAAAGCATCACCAAAGCTCAAGAGCTGGTGAAGATGGTCACTAATCGCTAATTAGCGATCTGGCTGAGCCATACCGCCAAGGGCCCTCAAGACTGGATTCGTTCCGGTTTTGAGGGCCCTTGGCGTTTCTATATCTGTGATCTATTAGCTGCCGGTAACTCGTAAGTAATTCGATAACAGCGGCTTACAAGAAGGTACGGGATTCCAACGTCATTGCAAGTCTGGGCCATTTATTAAAGCCAGGGTGCGTCCCTGGCTGGAGCAGTCAGTGAAAGGCCTAAGCCTGCGCCGCCGTCTCAAAAGCCTGCGTCAGGTCAGCGCACAAGTCTTTGGTCGATTCCAAACCGATATGCAGGCGCACCAGACTGTCCTGGCTGTCCTGCCAGTAGCTATGACCACTTAGAAACGCCGTATCCACCAACTGCACCAGGCTTTCAAAACCACCCCAGGAAAAGCCGATACCAAACAGGGTCAGGGCATCTACGAATGCGCGTGCCTGCGCATTGTTCAGTCGTAGCTGCACCGACAACATGCCGTTAGAGCCGGTGCAGTCACGTTGCCACAAGGCATGGCCAGGATCTTGTGGCCAAGCGGGATGATAGATACGGGTAACTTCAGGGCGACTATCCAGAAATTGGCACACAGCCAGCGCATTGGCGGCGCTTTCACGCATACGAATAGGCAGGGTACGCACACCGCGTAATGCCAACCAGGCGTCATCGGCACTGATGGAAAAACCCAGCGCATAGTGGTTGTCGTGCAGGCGTTTATTGATGGCTGGATCTGCGGACATGACTGCACCCAACATCAAATCGGAGTGGCCTGCCACATACTTGGTCCCAGCCACGATAGACACGTCAAAACCCAATTCCAAGGGACGGTAGATATAGCCCGAGCCCCAGGTGTTGTCAGTAACCAGCAGCAAATCGTGCTTGCGGCCAAACTCCGCCAAGGCGGGCATATCCAGCATTTGCATCAACAAGGAGCCGGGTGACTCCACGTACACCATGCGGGTATTGTCCTGCAGATGACGGGCCATTTCCTCGGGGGTCGGTGCACAGAACGTGGCCTGTATACCCATCCGGCGCAACACAGTCTTTTCCAGATAACGCACCGGACCATAAGCGCTGTCAGCAATCAGCACGTGATCGCCAGAATCCAGCAGTGCCAGCAAACCCAAGGTAATCGCTGCCATGCCGGACGGTGCCAGCAAAGCCTGGGTGGCAGATTCCAGCTGACAGAACACCTGCTCCAGTGCAGCGTGAGTATCCATGCCCGAGCGCCCGTAGGTAACCGAGCGTTTTTCAGGATCTGCCTTGTCCGCCTGGGCTCGATCCAGAGCGTCCAGATTGCGAAAGCGCACCGTACTGGTGCGCATGATGGGCACGGCCACCGGCGCCGCATCGGTATGCGGATCGAACGGGGCCAGACCCGTATGTTGCAAGGCGGTGTCCAGGGCGAGATCAGAGCTCATAGTGTTGGCAGGCGGTAGCAAGAAAAGCTCTACGCTACCACAGGCGAGCGGGCCCAGTCGCCTCTGCCAACAGTCGCTATATTGCCCCCTCTTATTAAGAGGCGCCCCAGTGTTTAAATGCGCTGGAAACGGTAAACCCCATCCTCGCCCATCTCACGACGCAAACGATCATCAAAATACAAGGCGTGCAGGTGAGCAATGGCCTCGCCCATGGCAAAGGTCATCTGATGCGAGTCCAGCTTGCGATGAAACAGCACAGGCAGAATATCGGCGGCGGTACAGGGCTGGGCACAGGCTTCCAACACTTCTTCCAGACGCTCGGCGTGATGCTCCTGCTGCTGACGAATGCGCTCGTGCATGCCACGGAAAGGCTTGCCATGCGAAGGCAACACCAAAGTATCCGGGGCCAGATCCTGATAGGACAGCAGGGAGTTCAGGTACAAAGGCAAGGGATTCGCAAAGGGCTCGGTATCGAACACGCTGATATTGGTGGAGATACGCGGCAAGAGCATATCACCGGAGATCAGCACCTTCAGTTCTTCACAATACAGGGACATATGCTCGGGAGCATGGCCGTAGCCCACGATCAAACGCCAGGGGCGACCGGCAATCACCACACGCTGACCATCCATCAAGCGCACAAAACGCTCGGGCACCGAAGGCACCATCGAAGGGTAGTAATCCCCACGGCTGCGAATCTGTTCACGGGCTTTCTCATCTTGCAGGCCGTGACGGACAAAATGCGCTTCTGCCGCCACACCATTCGGGCCACCGGCCTCCGCGCCAGTCTGGCGTCCACCTGTCCCCGACCACAGCCTGGCGGTCGCGTAGTCCGTCATGCTGATCCACAAAGGTGCATTCCAGCGCTGGCACAACCAGTCCGCCAAACCGACATGATCCGGGTGCATGTGAGTAACGATCACGCGCAGCACGGGCAAGCCTTCCAGCTCGCTCTGGAAGACCTGTTCCCACAGTTCGCGCACTTCGGGACGGGCGACGCCACAATCCACAATGGTCCAGCCCTCGCGCCCCTCGATTTGGTCGCGCAATAGCCACAAATTGATGTGATCCAGCGCAAAAGGCAAAGGCATACGCAGCCAACGCACCCCCGGCGCGACTTCCAGGCTGCCACCCGCTGGGGGCAGGGTATCTGCCCAG
Source organism: Alcaligenes sp. YSL9 (assembly GCF_030515105.1). NCBI lineage: Bacteria > Pseudomonadati > Pseudomonadota > Betaproteobacteria > Burkholderiales > Alcaligenaceae > Alcaligenes > Alcaligenes sp. YSL9. Next base: position 123,358 of record NZ_JALXJU010000004.1, read on the forward strand.
GGATAATTCAATTTTTGTTCGTTAGGATTCATGCTCGCTCCAATGAATGGCTCTTGTAGGGCGTAAGGGCTGTCCATACTAAAAGGCCCTAGTTCCCTCTCTAGCTCTATGGCATGATAGTTTACGTTTACGTAAATCACACTAAAAATGACAACGACAACCTGGACAATATCGGATCTGGCGCACGAGTTTGGCATCACGCCTCGTACCCTGCGCTTCTATGAAGACCAAGGGATCTTGAGCCCGCTGCGCCAAGGTACACAGCGCATTTATCAGCCCCGCGATCGTGCCCGCCTGAAGCTGGCCCTGCGTGGCAAGCGCCTGGGGCTGCAGTTATCGGAGATTCTGCGGCTGATCAATATGTATGAATCCCCGATGGACACGGCTTCCCAGCTTAAGCACTATCAGGAGGTATTGAACGAGCATCGCCTGCGCCTGGAGCGCCAGCGGCAGGACCTGGATCAGACCTTGCAGGAAATTCAGGACCAGCTCGACATCTGTCACACCATGAGCGAACAGTTGAAGTTGGAGTCCCGATAAGGGAAAACCCATATATATGACGTTTACGTAAACGTAATATAAATACAATTCCACAACCCATTTATTTCCACGGAGTGTCTCATGAGCCTGCCCGGCCTGAATTTCGATCTTGGCTCCGACCTGGACATGCTGCGCGACGCTGTCGCCGACTTCTCCCAGGCCGAAATTGCCCCCTTAGCGGCCCAACTGGATCATGATGACCAGTTCCCCATGCACTTGTGGAAGAAGTTCGGTGAGATGGGTTTGCTGGGCATGACCGTTAGCGAAGAATACGGTGGTGCGAACCTGGGCTATCTGGCTCACATGATCGCGATGGAAGAAATCTCCCGTGCCAGCGCCTCGGTGGCTCTGTCCTACGGTGCGCACTCCAACCTCTGTGTGAACCAGATCAACCGTAACGGGACGGAAGCCCAGAAGCAAAAATACTTGCCCAAGCTGATCAGCGGTGAGCATATCGGTGCCTTGGCCATGAGTGAGCCTGGTGCTGGTTCGGACGTGGTCAGCATGAAGCTGCGCGCCGAAAAGAAGGGCGATCGCTATGTGCTGAACGGCTCCAAAATGTGGATTACCAACGGCCCGGACGCTGACACCCTGGTGGTGTACGCCAAGACGGACCCACAAGCCGGTGCACGCGGCATTACCGCCTTCCTGATCGAAAAGGATTTTGCCGGTTTCTCCGTTGCCCAAAAGCTGGACAAGCTGGGTATGCGCGGCAGCCACACAGGCGAGCTGGTGTTCCAGGATTGTGAAGTCCCTGAAGAAAACGTGCTGGGCCAACTCAATGGTGGCGTCAAAGTGCTGATGTCCGGCCTGGACTACGAACGCGCCGTGCTGGCGGGTGGTCCGCTGGGCATCATGCAAGCCGTCATGGACGTGGTGATTCCTTACATCCACGACCGCAAGCAGTTCGGCCAGGCCATTGGCGAATTCCAGCTGATTCAAGGCAAGGTGGCCGATATGTACACCAACCTGCAAGCCAGCCGCGCCCTGTGCTATGCCGTGGGCAAGAATCTGGACCGTCTGGGTGCAGGCCATGTACGTTCCGTGCGTAAAGACTGCGCGGCCGCCATCCTGTACAGCGCCGAAAAAGCCACCTGGATGGCCGGTGAAGGCATCCAGATTCTGGGCGGCAACGGCTACATCAACGAATTCCCCACAGGCCGCCTGTGGCGCGATGCCAAGCTGTACGAGATCGGCGCGGGCACCAGTGAAATTCGCCGCATGCTGATCGGCCGCGAACTGTTCGCTGAAACCGCCTAAAAAGGCAAAGGCATGTCCAACCCTGATTTTGGCGAAACCACCGTCATTACCCCAGTTCAAAAACCGGGGATGACGGCTATCCAGGTGGCCCAGGCCATGCTGGATGGGTTCAATCGCCACTATGCGCTGTTTCGCTACAGCGCCCAGCGCGCCAAGTCTTTGTACGAATCGGGCGACTGGCATGGTATTCAGCAGCTCTCGCGCGAACGTATCGAGTACTACGCGACACGGGTGCGCGAATGCGCGGCCATGCTTAGCCAGAATCTGCGTTTGCATCAGCCCACGCCTTCCGATCCGGCGCATCTGGACGAGGCCCAGCAGCAATTGTGGCTGCAAGCCAAGGCTGAATTTGTGCGTTTGCTGTCGGGCCACCGTCAGCCGGAATGTGCCGAGACCTTCTTCAACTCCGTCTCCTGCCGCGTGCTGCATCGGCACTACTTCCGCAACGAATTCATTTTCGTGCGCCCAGCCGTTGCCACGGATTATCTGGACGGCGCGCTGCCTTCGTATCGGGTTTATTACCCCACCGAAGAAGGTCTGGAAGCCAGTCTGACCAGTATGCTGGCCGACTTCGGTCTGGCCGCCCCCTTTGCCGACCTGCCGCGCGATGTGCGCACGCTGGCTCGCATGGCCGTGCGCCAATTGTGCCGCCGCCTGCCACGTGGCTACGGCTCGCGCATTGGCTCGGATTGCCAGATTCAGGTGCTGAACTCCCTGTTCTTCCGCAACAAGGGTGCCTATGTAGTGGGCCGCCTGATCAATCAGGGTGAAGTGCTGCCCTTTTCGATTGCCATTTTGCATCGCCCCTCGGGACACTTGTATATAGACGCCTTGCTGCACACCACGGACGACCTGTCCACGCTGTTCAGCTTTACCCGCGCCTATTTCCTGGTCGATATGGAAGCCCCGTCGGCCTATGTGGACTTCCTGTCCAGCCTGCTGCCACGCAAGCCCAAGGCCGAGCTGTACACCGCCATCGGTCTGCAAAAGCAGGGCAAGACGCTGTTCTACCGCGACTTTCTGCACCACCTGTCGCACTCGCACGATCACTTTGATCTGGCTCCCGGTATTGCCGGTATGGTGATGACGGTATTTACCTTGCCGTCCTACCCCTATGTGTTCAAGCTAATCCGCGACCGAATTCAAAAGCAGGGCATGGACCACGCCACGGTGCGCAGCAAATACCAGCTGGTTAAAAAACATGATCGTGTCGGGCGCATGGCCGACACCTGGGACTACGCTCAGGTTGCCTTGCCCAAGGCACGCTTTTCCGAAGCCTTGCTGGAAGAACTTCGCCGCGAAGTGCCCAGCCTGCTGGAAGAGTCCGAGGACACCATCCTGCTGCGCCACGTCTACATTGAACGGCGCATGACCCCGCTGAACCTGTATTTGAACAAAGCCAGCGACCCCGCCCTGAATGCCGCAGTGGAGCAATACGGCAAGGCAATCCGGGAACTGGCCGCCGCCGACATCTTCCCCGGCGATATGTTGTTCAAGAACTTTGGTGTGACCCGTCTGGGCCGCGTCGTCTTCTATGACTACGACGAAATCCAGCACATGCGCGAGATGAACTTTCGCGCCATTCCGCCTGCACCAAATGAAGAAGCCGAAATGGCCAGCGAACCCTGGTATCCCATCGGCCCGAACGATGTATTTCCCGAAGAATTCGGCTACTTTCTATTGACCGACCCTCGTATTCGCAAAGCCTTCATGGCCCACCATGCAGAACTGCTGGAGCCTGAATGGTGGACTCAGTGCCGCTTGCGAGTGACGCAAGGTCGGATCGAAAATATTTTTCCGTATAACAAAGATCGGCAGCTGCACGAGTTTGCCAAACGCGCGCCGGTCTCCTCTTTGCAACCAGGAGTCTTTCATGACTAATTCCGTTGTCATCGTCTCGATCGCCCGCACCCCTATGGGCGGCATGATGGGTAGCCTGTCCGATCTGGCCGCCCACGAACTGGGCGCCGTCGCCATCAAGGCGGCCATGGAGCGCTCGGGCATTCAGGCCGACAAGGTCGACGAAGTGATCATGGGTAACGTGCTGCAAGCCGGTCAGGGCCAGGCTCCTGCACGCCAGGCTGCCTTGGGCGCCGGTCTGCCCCAGGGTGTAGCTTGCACCACCATTCACAAGGTTTGCGGTTCCGGTCTGAAAGCCGCCATGTTTGCCCACGACCTGCTCAAGGCAGGCAGCGTGGACGTGGTGGTGGCCGGCGGTCAGGAAAGCATGAGCAATGCTCCCTACCTGCTGCTGAAAGGCCGCGAAGGCTACCGCTACGGTCACTCCACCGTGTATGACCACATGGCCATGGACGGCCTGGAAGATGCCTACAGCCGTGGCACCGCCATGGGTGTATTTGCCGAAGATTGCGCCAGCAAATACGAGTTCAGCCGCGAAGAGCAAGATGCTTACGCGCTGGAGTCGCTGCGCCGCGCTCGCCAAGCCAGCGATGACGGCAGCTTTGAATGGGAAATTGCGCCAGTCACCATCGCTGGCCGCAAGGGTGATGTCGTTGTGGCCAAGGATGAAGCCCCCACCAAAGCCATGCCCGAGAAGATCCCCACGCTGCGTCCCGCTTTCAAGAAAGACGGCACGATTACCGCTGCCAACGCCTCGTCCATTTCGGACGGTGCCGCCGCCATGGTGATCACCACCGAAGAGAAAGCCAAGGAACTGGGCGCAACTCCACTGGCCCGCATTGTGGCTCACACCCAGCACGCGCAAGAACCGGCCTGGTTCACGACCGCTCCAGTCGCTGCTATCCAAAAACTGCTGGATAAAACCGGTTGGAGCGTGGCTGACGTTGACCTGTTCGAGATCAACGAAGCCTTCGCCGTGGTCACCATGGCCGCCATGAAAGAGCTGAACATCCCGCACGACAAGGTCAATATCCATGGTGGCGCAACTGCCCTGGGTCACCCCATCGGTGCATCGGGTGCTCGCCTTCTCGCAACCTTGATCGGCGCACTGCGCAAGACCGGTGGCAAGCGCGGTATTGCCTCGCTGTGCATTGGCGGTGGCGAAGCTGTCGCCCTGGCCGTCGAGCTGGTCTAAAGCAAGCTCATCAGCCGGGCTGCGGCCCGGCTGATTTTATGGGCTTTTCTCTGTTCTCTTTCCAGGCACGCCATGTCAGTTATTGAATCCCGCATCAATCCGCGTTCCCAAGACTTTCAGGACAACGCCTCGATCATGCAGGCCCTGATCCTTGATCTGCGCCAAAAGCTACAGAAAACCGCCTTGGGTGGGTCCGAATCCTCCCGGCAACGCCATGTGGGTCGCGGCAAGCTGCTGCCCCGCGAGCGCGTCGAACGTCTGCTTGATCCCGGCACCCCTTTCCTGGAGCTTTCGCCTTTGGCTGCCCAGGATGTCTATAACAACGAATCCCCGGGCGCAGGCATCATCACCGGCATTGGCCGCATTGCAGGCATTGAATGCGTGGTGGTCTGCAACGACGCGACGGTCAAAGGCGGTACTTACTATCCGCTAACGGTGAAGAAGCATTTGCGTGCCCAGGAAATTGCACAACAGAACAATCTGCCCTGCGTGTACCTGGTGGACTCGGGCGGGGCCAACCTGCCCAACCAGGAAGACGTATTCCCGGACCGGGACCACTTTGGCCGCATCTTCTACAACCAGGCCAATATGTCGGCCCAGGGGATTGCACAGATCGCCGTGGTGATGGGTTCGTGTACCGCTGGCGGTGCCTACGTTCCGGCCATGAGCGATGAGTCCATCATCGTGCGCGATCAGGGCACCATCTTCCTGGGTGGCCCGCCACTGGTGAAAGCTGCAACTGGTGAAGAAGTCAGCGCAGAAGACCTGGGCGGTGGCGATGTGCACACCCGTCTGTCCGGCGTGGCTGACCATCTGGCCGAGAACGATCTGCATGCGCTGGAACTGGCACGCCGCTGCGTCGGCCGCCTGAACCGCGAGAAAAAACTGCCCTGGCCGCTGAAAGAAGTGCGCGAGCCACGTTACGACCCGCAAGAGCTGAACGGCATCATCCCTGCCGACACCCGCAAGCCCTACGATGTGCGCGAAGTCATCGCCCGCATTGTGGACGATTCGGATTTTGATGAATTCAAGGCCCGCTTTGGCACCACGCTGGTGACCGGCTTTGCCCATATCCACGGCATGCCTGTAGGCATCATTGCCAACAACGGCATTCTGTTCTCCGAAGCGGCCCAGAAGGGTGCCCACTTCATCGAACTGTGCTGCCAGCGCAAGACGCCTCTGGTGTTCCTGCAGAACATCACCGGCTTCATGGTGGGCCGCAAGTACGAAAACGAAGGGATCGCCCGCCACGGTGCCAAGCTGGTCACCGCCGTTTCTACCGCAGCCGTGCCCAAATTCACCGTGATTCTGGGCGGCTCCTTTGGTGCCGGTAACTACGGTATGTGTGGCCGCGCCTTCAGCCCGCGCCTGCTGTTCCTCTGGCCCAATGCCCGCATCTCGGTCATGGGTGGTGAGCAGGCAGCCAGCGTGCTGGCTACCGTGCGCCGTGATGGCCTGGAAGCTCGTGGCCAAAGCTGGAGCGCCGAGGAAGAAGAAGCCTTCAAGGCCCCCATCCGCGAACAATACGAACATGAAGGCCACCCCTACTACGCCACTGCGCGTCTGTGGGATGACGGCATCATCCAGCCTTCGGACACCCGGCGCGTTCTGGCCCTGGGCCTGTCCGCCGCCTTGAACGCCCCTATTGAAGACACCCGCTTTGGCGTGTTCCGCATGTAAGACAAGGAGACACTGTGTTTCAGACCCTGCTGATAGCCAATCGCGGTGAAATTGCCTGCCGGGTGGCCGCTACTGCCCGCAGCCTGGGGCTGCGTACCGTTGCGGTTTACTCCGACGCGGACGCCGACGCCCAGCACGTACGTGCTTGTGATCAAGCCGTGCGCATCGGTGGCCCCGAGCCACGCGACAGTTATTTGAAGATCGACGCCATTCTGGAAGCCGCCCGTGCCACTGGCGCGAATGCCATCCACCCTGGCTATGGTTTTCTGTCCGAGAACGAGCACTTTGCTCGCGCTTGTGAAGAAGCCGGCATTATTTTTGTAGGCCCGCCCGCTCAAGCCATTGCGGCCATGGGCAGCAAATCCGCCGCCAAATCCCTGATGGAAAAAGCCGGCGTACCTTTGGTGCCCGGTTACCACGGCGACAATCAGGACCCCGACTTTCTGCACCAGCAAGCCGACCAAATCGGCTACCCCGTGCTGATCAAGGCCAGTGCCGGTGGTGGCGGCAAGGGCATGCGCATTGTGGAAGAGTCCGGCGCGTTCCTGGAGGCCTTGCGCTCTTGCCAGCGCGAAGCTGCCAGCAGCTTTAGTGACGACCGCGTGCTGATCGAGCGCTACATCACCAAGCCACGCCACATCGAAATCCAGGTCTTTGGTGACCAGCACGGTGGGTACGTGTACTTGTTCGAACGCGATTGTTCGGTACAGCGCCGTCACCAGAAAGTGATTGAAGAAGCTCCCGCCCCCGGCATGACGCCCGAGCGTCGCCAGGCCATGGGTGAAGCGGCCATTGCAGCGGCACGCGCCGTGAACTATGTGGGTGCAGGCACGGTGGAGTTCATTGCCGAGCAGGACGGGCGTTTCTACTTCATGGAAATGAATACCCGCCTGCAAGTGGAGCACCCCGTCACCGAGCTGATTACGGGCCACGATCTGGTGGAATGGCAGCTGCGTGTGGCCGATGGCCAGCCTTTGCCTGCCAAGCAGGAAGAGCTGAGCATCAATGGTCACGCCATTGAGGTTCGCATTTACGCAGAAAACCCCGATAAGGACTTCCTGCCCTCCATCGGTACACTGCGCAGCTTGCAGTACCCCGCCCATGCGTCCTTCACCTCCGGTGATGTGCGTATCGACAGCGGCGTGCGTGAAGGCAGCGTCATCAGTCCCTTCTACGATCCCATGATTGCCAAGGTCATCACCCATGGTGCTGATCGTGAACAGGCCCGTCGTCGCCTGATTCGCACGCTGGCCGATACTCAAGTGGCCGGTGTACACACCAACAAGACCTTCCTGCAACGTCTGCTGGGCGATGAAGCCTTTGCCCAGGCCGATCTGGATACGGGTCTGATCCCACGTCGTCACGATGCGCTGTTCCCCAGCAATCAGGACGTTCCAGCTTCTGTGCTGGCCTTCGCCGCCTGCGCCGTGCTGACTCATCAGGGTATGAGTGGGCAAGCCCCCAACTCCGACCCCTGGGCGGTACATGACGCCTGGCGTTTGAGCGGGGACTACGATCAGAAAGTGGCCTTGCAACTGGGTGAAGAAGCCCACGAAGTGCTGCTGCAACGTCGTGACAACCAGTGGCAGATCACGCTGGGCGAAACCCAACACGCGCTGCGCTGGCAAGCCGAGGCAAGGGCTGGTCTGGCCAACACCCTGACCTTGCGTCTGTGGCTGGATCAGGTCGAGTACCGCGCCCAGGTGCTGCAAGATGGCGACCATCTGCAAGTTGCCCAGGCTGGTTCAGACTGGACCCTGGCCGTGGTCAACACCTTGGCCAGTGCCGGCACCAACAGCCAGGAAGCCCACGGAGGCCGCCTGACCGCTCCCATGCCGGGCAAGGTCATTGCCTTGAATGTGGGCGCAGGTGACAGCGTCAAACAGGGCGATGTGCTGCTGGTCATGGAAGCCATGAAGATGGAACACTCCATTCAGGCACCGGCTGATGGCACCGTGGCCGAGCTGTTCTTTGCCGTGGGAGATCAAGTGCCCGAGGGCGCTGAACTAGTCACCATGGAGAGCTAAAACTCCTCCCTTCCAGCCCGTGTAAAACGCATTGCCGGGCTGGAAAAATAGGCGTAAAGTCGCACTAACAAGAGCCCCCGTCCAGGGGCTCTTGCCGTTAAGAACGACTCATGACCGCCCAGCCTCTTACCCCCTACTGTGGTCGCTTTGCGCCTAGTCCCAGTGGTCCCTTGCACGAGGGTTCACTGGTGGCCGCTATGGCCAGCTACCTGGATGCACGCGCCCAGAACGGGCGCTGGTTACTGCGCATTGAAGATATAGACACGCCACGCGTGGTCGCAGGGGCTGACCAGATCATCATGCAGCAGCTGCAAGGCCTGGGCATGCATTGGGATGGCGAGGTGATTTGGCAAAGCCAGCGGCTGGCACGCTACCAGGAAGTGTTTGATGGCCTGCGCGAGCGAGATCTGGTCTACGGCTGCGCCTGCACCCGTCAGGAAATTCTGGCGGCTTCCATGCCGGTTGCCCCGGATTCGCATGAATATCCCTATGCAGGCACCTGCCGCCACGGCATCCCGGCAGACCGTGCCATCCGTGCTTGGCGGCTGCGTGTCCCGGAAGGAGTGGAACACTTCACGGATCGTTGGGCCGGACCGCAACAGCAGGACGTAGCCAAAGAAGTCGGGGACTACATTCTTAAACGCGCCGACAAGCTCTGGGCTTACCAGTTTGTCGTGGTCATTGATGATGCGGACAGCCAGATCACTGATGTTGTACGCGGCGCAGACTTGCTCAGCTCCACAGCCCGCCAGCGCGTACTGCAAAAAGTCCTGGGCCTGCCTGTCCCGCGCACGTTGCACGTGCCGCTGGCCTGTGATGAGCAAGGCCGCAAGCTCTCCAAACAGAATCATGCCCCGGCCTTTGACCTGGACCATCCTCTGGAGACGCTACAACGGGTCTGGGCCTTTCTGGGTTTTGCTCCCGTGGCTGCGAACACCCTGGACGGGTTCTGGAGCCAGGCCATCAGTGCGTGGGCGCAGCGCTTCCCGCTGCCTGCGAAGCCAAGCCCGAACAACTGAGCCACGAGCCGAGGCTAGATGCGGATGCGGATGCGGATGCGGATGCGGATGCGGATGCGGATGCGGATGCGGATGCGGATGCGGATGCGGATGCGGATGCGGATGCGGATGCGGATGCGGATGCCAGCTAGTTTAGTGGCCTTTCAACCGCTGCGGTCCCACTTGCAGGGTTTCAAATAAACGACAGTTTCTGCCCCAGCAATCGATTTATGTTTCAATCATAAAGACGCCCTGCCGCAAAGGGCGTCTGCCAGAGCAGACCCAGGCAAAAAGCAGTCTGGATGCGCAAGGCAAGACCCATCCATCCCCTGAACACCCCATTTGCCCCCTACCGCAAATCAGCGTAAAGTTTGGTCACTGGTTACCGAAATCACGCAGTTTTTTTAATCACTTAGGACGGCAACCTTATACCCATGTTTGATATCCTGGTTTATCTATTCGAGACGTATTACAACCCCCAGTCCTGTCCCAAGGCGGAGGTTCTGGCCCACAAGCTGGCGGCTATTGGCTTTGAAGACGAGGACATCAACGACGCACTGGGCTGGTTACATGCACTGGGCGAGACCTCGCAGCAGTGCCAGCCTACGGCTCAACTCAGTCCCAACAGTCAGCGTATTTTTTCTGAGCACGAACAACATGTGCTGGGCGCTGATGCCATGGGTTTCATCACCTTTTTGCAAAATTCCGGCGCTCTTACCGCCCACCTGCGCGAAATCCTGATTGAAAGCGCCATGACGGTGGACGAAAGCCCGGTCTCGTTGGACAAAATAAAAATTGTCGCCCTGATGGTTTTGTGGAGCCACGAAGCCGAAATCGATCACCTGATCTTTGAAGAGCTGCTCAGCGACGACTCCACCCGTCAGTCCCACTAAGCTGATACACAGGAACCTATTTTTTGTTCAAGAAACGGCCCCGATAAAGAGGGTCCTTCAACACAAAAAGCCAAGGCCCGAATCCGACGCTACATCGGACTCGGGCCTTTTTGATTGGGCTTGCTGCTGACTGGCTCTGGCTTGGCTGCCTCTAGCGAAACAAACCCCAGACACAAAAAAGCCGGATTGTCTTTATTAGAGGCAATCCGGCTCCAGGCTATTGAGCGCAGTTGTTCAGCTCAGGCTTACTTGATTTCCTTTCTGTCCTTGTCCAGCATCGCGCGCAGCAGGCTTTGACCACCCTCGACCACCGCAAACTCGCCATAACGGGCGGCATCGAAGCGATCTGCCGAGCCTTCAGCGAAGAACCAGGCATCTGTTCCAGGCGTCCAGTTACTGCGGTGACGACGCATGCGCAAGCGCATCACATCGGAAGGTTCAGCCACAGGGCCTCCTTCGCTCCACAGACGCTCCTGGCCGTCCTGCTCCAGATAAACACCCTTGAGCTGCGCCACCTTGTTCTCATCCAGCTGCACCGCCACAACCACCCACTGCTGAGCGTCCATCTGGGCAAGCGCGTCCTTGGGCAAGCCCCAGGACAGGGCAGACAGGTTCTGCGACAGGGCAAAGTTCAAGGACATATAGTCGCCCTGCATCAGCGAACGGGGGTCCACCGGAGCCAGCTCCAGCAAGACCGTCTGACCATCGCTCAAGATACGTTCTTTTTGCACGATGGCCACGTTGGCCACACCCAGCACAAGCACGGTCCCCAGCAGAACGCTGGCAATAATACCCTTGGGTGCCTCCTGCGGCTCTGCTACCACCCCTTTCTTCTTGCGGCTCAACTGACCCAAATAGGCAAAGACCAGACATCCCACTCCGGTTGCCAGCAACAGTTCGGCCTTGTCCAGCAAGCTGATATTCAGGATGTAATACAGACGCCAGAGGCAGAACAGGCCCATTGCCACGGCCACCGCCAACAAGCTGAGATAACGCCAGGCATAAGCCACCAGAATCCAGCTCAAGGCCAGGGCCACTGGCGGATAGGGTGTCCAGACCGCGCACAAAGCGGCCATCCCCAGCAAGGCAATGCCATAAACCAGGGGCTGGTCACGCCAGCCACGCCAATAAAACGCCAGTATCGCCAAAGGAGCCATGGCCAGCAGAAAGCCAGCTACGGTCAGGTACGGCCGCGACTCGTCCCAGAAGGGCATGGAATAAAACAGCGTGCCCGCCGAAACAAGATGAATCTGGGAAGCGAGCAGCAAGGACCAGAACAAGGGCAGCCAGAAATGCGGCTTGCGCTCACCACGCAGATAAAAATGCCCCAGCAACAAGGCGGCAAAAAACATGAATGCCGCGGGCATTTCCAGCACCCAATAAGGCATCATGGTCCAGCGATCAAACAAGCGCTCGATCACCAGAAACTCGATCGCGGCCAGTGCCCAAATCACCAGCAACATGCGCAATACGAACTGGCCTTTGGCAAGTCTGTACAGCAAGGTGCTGATCACGACGGCTATCATGGCGCTGGCCTCAGGTGGCCAGGGGTAGCGCATGTCCACAAGCGGCGCGCTCAGCAAGAGCAGCGCACACGCAACCCAGCCGCCGACCAGATCCCGGCTGGGTACTGTGTGAGCCTTGCCAAACAGCACGGGGGACACCAGAGCCATGATGCCGCCCAGTACACCTAGCGCTTCCAGACTCAAATCCAGAGAAACAGCCAGGTACAGCAGAATAATCAGCGGTAACAGCAGGTAGAGGAACAGCTTGATCACGCGCAGATACCAGGGGTGATGCTCGTCACTATCCTGAGCGTCAGCTTGAACACTAGCCTGTGCGTGGGCCAGGGTCTCTGCTGTTGAGGCGGCAGGACTTGTTGCCATTGCTGCGTTCACTGGTGCTTGAGTTGCGGCCGCTTCGCCACCATGAGTCCGTCGCCAATGGACGACCTGTTGCTGCAGGAAGCGCAGCAAGCCCAGGCCCAGGCCCACAATCACCACCACGATCAGCAGAAACGCATCGCTTGCATACTCAATAATCAGCATGCTCAAGGAGCCATACGCACCGAACGAGGCCAAGGACATGATCAGCAAATCCGGGCGGCGGTAGTGATAAATACCGTACAGCACCAGGAACAGGACCAGTCCCAGCAGGAAGTTGCCTTCCATGACCTGGGCACCGATGAAAAAACCCACCGCAATTGCTGCCACACGCGGCACGATGCGCCACGGGTCATGACGCGCACGCCAGATGGTTTCGGCGGCCAGCAACAACAGCGCATTGACTGCCAAAGCTAGCAAGGTCTGCGAGGTGTAACTGCGCCCGAACCAGCCTAAGCGGGCAACATCAATCCACAAGTACAAGGCGGTATTGATCAGTACCAGCCACAGCACCGACAGAAAGACACTGCGCACTGTGAATACCCAAGGTATGATCAGCACAGTCCACAATGCGAAAAGCTGCCAAGGGTCTGCGCCAGTCTGATAAGTCTGGCCAATCAGCGCCAGCAAACCGCCCGTGGCCACGGCGGCCAGGCCGGTCAAAGCAGCAGGCACTCCCAGGTCATGACCCCAGCCACCGGAACGTCGGCGAAACAGCAAGGCCAGCCCTGCAGAAACCAGCACGGCGCCTTGAGCCAGGGCAAATTTGGCTACGTGCCCCCAGTTTTCCCAATTGGCCGCAATCCAGGTCACCAGACCACTAGCGAGCAGCAAAACGGCCAAACCCCAGGCCAGTTTTGTCAGAAACACTCGCCAGTCTGTGGGCCATACGTTAGTCTTGTCAGGTCTCATAACTTGCATAGAGGGATAAGCACCTCGTATCATTTCGCGCATTGCAGCGCAGTTGCTGTCACTGGAATCATATGGATAAAACACTAATCATTGCCGAGAAACCTTCAGTCGCCGTAGATATCTCGCGGGCATTGGGCGGTTTCACTCGAGAAGGTGATTATTTCGAAAGCGATCGCTATGTGCTGGCCTCCAGCATCGGCCATCTGCTGGGCCTGGTGGCCCCTAATGATCCGGTCCGCGGCAAGTGGAGCTTCACACATCTACCTGTTATTCCCCCTCAGTTTGAGCTCAACCCGACTGACAAGAAATCGACTGAGCGCTTGAAACTGCTGGTCAAGCTGATCAAACGAAAAGATGTCACCGCTGTGATTAATGCCTGTGACGCGGGGCGCGAGGGTGAGCTGATTTTTCGCTACATTATGCAGTACGCTGGAGCGAAAAAACCGGTGCAAAGGCTTTGGTTACGTTCGATGACACAATCGGCGATCCGTGAAGCATTTGAAAACCTGCGCGACGATGAAGACATGAAACCGCTGGAAGCGGCGGCCCGTTCGCGCGCTGAAGCGGACTGGCTGGTGGGCATTAATGGCACGCGTGCCATGACGGCTTTCAATAGCAAGGATGGCGGTTTTTTCAAGACCCCCGTGGGCCGTGTGCAAACCCCCACGCTGGCTATCGTGAACGAGCGCGAGAACCGCATTCGCCAGTTCGTGTCGCGCGATTACTGGGAAGTACATGCGGACTTTATTGCCGCTGCAGGCCTGTACACCGGCCGCTGGTTCGATCCCAAGTTCGTCAAAGACGAGCATGACCCCGAGAAAAAAGACTCGCGTCTGTGGTCCCTGACGGCGGCCCAAACCATTGTGGCCGCGTGCCGCGAGCAACCCGGCGTAGTCACCGAGGAATCCAAGCCCAGCACGCAGATGTCGCCCGCCTTGTTTGATTTGACCTCGCTGCAACGCGAAGCCAACTCGCGCTTCGGCTTCTCTGCCAAGACCACCTTGTCCTTGGCGCAGACGCTATACGAACGCCACAAGGCGCTGACTTACCCCCGTACCGATTCGCGCTATCTGCCTGAAGACTATATAAGTACGGTGCAAGAAACCATGCGTGCGCTGGCTGACAGCGGTACGCCTGCCAGCGCTTCGGTACAGCCGTTTGCGCAGGAAGTGGTCGAGCAGAAATGGGTCAAGCCCAACCGTCGGATTTTCGACAATAAAAAGGTTTCGGATCACTTTGCCATCATCCCCACCTTGCAGGTGCCTCGGGAGCTGAGTGATGCCGAACACAAAATTTACGAGCTGATCAGCCGTCGCTTCCTGGCCGTGTTCTTCCCGGCCGCGGAGTTCCGCGTCACCACGCGTATTACGCAGGTGTCCGGTCACCACTTCAAGACGGAAGGCAAAGTGCTGGTCAAACCGGGCTGGCTGGCTATTTATGGCCGCGATGCCCAAGGTGAAGATGCCTCCCTGGTGCCGGTTGCGGACGGCGAGAAGGTTCGCACTGAAGACGTGAACACCAAGGCCCTGGCTACCAAGCCACCTGCACGCTTTACGGAAGCGACCCTGCTGTCGGCCATGGAAAGCGCCGGCAAACTGGTAGATGACGAAGCCTTGCGCGAAGCCATGTCCGAGCGCGGTCTGGGTACGCCAGCCACTCGTGCTGCCATTATTGAAGGTCTGCTGAACGAAGCCTACTTGCGTCGTGAAGGCCGCGAACTGGTGCCTAGCGCCAAGGCACGTCAACTGATGACTTTATTGTCCGGTCTGGGCGTGAGCGAACTGACTTCGCCCGAACTGACTGGCGAGTGGGAGCACCAGCTCAAGCAGATCGAGCAACGTCAGCTGGATCGGGACGTGTTCATGCGTGAAATCGCGCAGATGACGCAAGTTATCGTCAAGCGCGCGAAAGAATATGAGCGCGACACGGTTCCGGGTGATTACGCGACCTTGCAGACGCCATGCCCTAAATGTGGTGGCGTGGTCAAAGAAAATTACCGTCGTTATGCCTGCACGGCTTGCGATTTCTCTATCGGCAAGCACCCCGGTGGTCGCACCTTTGAGCTGCCTGAAGTTGAAGAGCTGTTGGCCAAGAAAGAACTGGGCCCACTGCCTGGTTTCATCAGCAAGATGGGTCGTCCCTTTGCGGCACTTTTACGCATTACCGACGAGTACAAGCTGGAGTTCGACTTCGGCCAGAACGACGACGATGATGACGAAGCCCTGGATTTCAGCGGCCAGACCCCGGTCGGCCCCTGCCCCAAGTGCCAGTCTCCCGTCTTTGAGCACGGTTTGCGCTATTTGTGTGAAAAGTCCGTTGGCCCTTCCAAGAGCTGCGACTTCCGTAGCGGCAAGGTGATCTTGCAGCAAGAGATCACCCGCGAGCAGATGGCCAAGTTGCTGGGTGAGGGCAAGACAGACTTGCTGGATGGTTTCGTGTCCTCGCGCACCAACCGCAAGTTCAAAGCCTTCCTGGTGCGTCAGGCAGACGGCAAGATCGGCTTTGAGTTCGAGCCTCGTCCAGAGAAGCCAGGTCGCAAGTCGGCCGCCAAGAAAACGGCGACCAAAGCGGTGGCTAAAAAGACGGCCGTGAAGAAAACAGCGGCTAAGAAGACGAGCGCTAAAAAATCGGCCACCAAAAAAACGGCCGCTAAAACCGCACAATAATCTGCCGGCCCACTACATCGATCGCAACAAGGCCCGCGCCATCAACTGCACCCCAAAAGTTGGATATTGATCCAACCTTTGGGGTGTTTTTTATGCCCCACCACGTGACACCTCGCTAGCCGACCCACCCGCATTTTCTCTGTCAGCCGACTTATATTAAAATAAGAATCGTTTTTATTTACCTTGCCGATTCTGCTCCTATTTTTGCCTCGCAGGCAGCTTCCCACCCATGCCGACAGAACCCCGTGCTTCATCCCGCCACCGGCGCAATTCGCTGGTCGACGCCTTATGCGAACACTACGATGATCTGCTGGCTCAATTACGCCGCCGCTTTGGTGCTCATCATTTTGCACAGGATGTGCTGCACGACGCCTGCCTGCGTTTGCTGGAACGCCCCCAGCGCCCTGAACCCCGCTCCCCCCTGGCCCTGCTACGGCGCATCTTGCACCATCTGGCGATTGATCGCTACCGCCATGACCAGCGCCGATGCAAGCACGACGAGGGTCACTTCTGGCCCGAAGACCAGGTATGCCCGGCGGCCACTCCTGAACAGCATGCGTGTACCCGTCAAGCATTGGACCACCTGATGCAAGCGATTCAGACGTTGCCTCCCCGCTGCCAGGAGGTATTCATCTTGCATAAGATTCACCATATCAGCCAGGCAGACGTCGCTCGCCTGCAAGCTATCTCGGTCAAAACCGTAGAAAAACATATACGGCTGGGCATGGCGCATTGTCGCCGTCATATGGAGCGTTATTAAATGAGTTCCACTCCTGGCCCCATCCCGCCCGCTCAAGATCCAGCTACTGAATCCCAACTGGACGAACTGCTCAATCAAAATCAGGGAACACTGCGTGAGCAATTTCCTTTGCCAGACCTAGAACAACTGGCTCGCCAGGCCAACGAACGTAAACGCAAACGAGAACGGCGACGCGCTAGCTCCGGCTTGCTGGTTCTCGCAATCGCGGCAACAGGACTGTGGTACGGGAACCCGGCTTGGCAACACGAATCGATTAGCAGCATGGCTCACGCTCAGCAACGCGTTACGCTATCCGATGGTTCGATCGCCGTCCTGGACCGTGATACCCGGCTATCGGTCACCTGGCGGCTACGTAGCCGGGACATACAGATGGCGCAGGGCCGGGCATATTTCGATGTCAGCCACTCGGCCTGGCGTCCATTCCAGGTGCAGGCCGGCACGGTACAAGTCCGCGTCCTGGGCACACGTTTTGCGGTTGAACACAAGCCCGATACCGTTGCCGTGATCGTAGAGCAAGGACGGGTGCAGGTCCGCGACCAGGCACATCACCCGGACATCCTCCGTGTCTTGCAGGCTGATCAACGGCTGCTAGTCGATGCTGCCGGGATGGGACAAATTGAAACTGTGCAGGCCGACACGCTGCTGGCCTGGCAACGCGGTCAACTGCTGATCAATGATTTACCCCTGGAGCAAGCATTGCATCAACTACAAGCTTATCTGCCGCAAACCCTGCGGGTGTTGGACCCTGCCTTGGCCCAACGCAGAGTCAGCGCCGTTTTTCAGCTTACGGCTTTGGACCAACTGCCAGCCTTGCTACCCCAGGTCTGGTCAATCGAGCTTCAGCCACAGGCTGATGGCAGCCTACTGGTCCTCCCCCTTAAAAAGTAATTCTTTGTAAGCGAGGTAGGGAAGCCGGTCTTCTGAATCGGCTTAGCTATATCAGTCCTCCTTTCAAGGTACTTTGTCCATGCGCCTGACGCTCTCTACTCCCTTGGCTGTCCTGGCTCTGGCCAGCATTGGCACCGCTGTTCATGCCCAGACCCTAAGTTTCAATCTACCCGCCCAGCCTTTGGGCACCGCGTTAACCCAGATTGCCAGTCAAGCAGGCATACAAGTCTTTTTCACTCAGGATCTGGTCGAGCATCGCCTGTCTCCCCCCTTGCAAGGCAGCTACACCGCTGCTCAAGCCTTGCACGCCGTACTGAACGGCTCGGGGCTGGCCCCTCGGCAGGTCGGGGCCGACTCCTACACCTTGCAGACCGTCCCTTCGCAGGCCCAGGACGCCCCTATCCGACAAGGTGAGACACTGGCCGCCGTTACCGTTGTGGCCTCACGGACCCCAAAATCCATTGACGAAACCGCCAACACGGTCTGGGTCATTGACTCAAAACAAATTGCCGAGCAAACCGGTGCAGGCGCCTCCCTGAAGCAAATGCTGGGACAACTGATTCCCGGACTGGATCTGGGAGGGCAATCCCGCACCAATGCAGGCCAATACCTGCGAGGCCGTCCCACTCAAGTCATGATCGACGGCATTTCTCTGAACGGCTCGCGTCAGTTAAGCCGACAGTTTGATTCCATTGATCCTTTCAATATCGAACGCATTGAAGTCCTGTCAGGGGCCACCGCTATCCACGGAGGCAACGCCACAGGCGGGATCATCAATATCATTACCAAACGCGCCGAACCCGGTCCGGCTCGGTTTGTCTCCGAGCTGGGGGTACGAAGCGGCTTGCAAGCGGGCGATGACCTGAACACCACCCTGTCGCAATCCGTAGAAGGCGGCAACGACACCCTCCAAGGGCGACTGGCCTTGTCACTGACCCGTAATGGCGGCGCCTATGACAGTCAAGGTGAACGCGTCCTGCCCGACATTACACAAACAGACTTGCAATGGAACCGGTCCCTGGATCTGATGGGCTCTTTGAATGTGGATCTGCAAGAGGCGGGCGAGTTGCGTCTACTGGCGCAATACTACGATTCCGGCTTTAAACCGGGCAAAGCCCTGTGGCTACGTCCCGGTCCCAATGACAATATTCTCAACCCGTCGGAACTGGATATACGCAGCGGTTTTGACTCGGACTATAAGCCCCGCACCGAACGCCAGATTCTGGCGGCGGACTACTTCAAGGGTGATGTGCTCGGTGGCCAGGACCTGTATCTGAAGGCCTACTATCGCAATGAATCCATGCGTTTTTATCCCTACCCGGATTCAGACGCCAACCCGCTTGTTCCAGGCAAACGCATCTACAACTGGAGTGTTTCAACTCAGGAAACCCAGACGTACGGGCTGAAAGCCATGCTCAACAAGGACTGGGACCGCTTCAGCTTGAACTACGGTGTGGACTACGATCACGAAACCTTCAAAGCCACCCAAACCATGTTCGACATCAACAAAGCGATGGACAGTGGGGGCCTGGAGTTTGACAAGGTGGCCAGCCTGCCGCGCTACCCCGGTTTTCGCAATCACATATTGGGGGCCTTCGCACAGGCTGACCTGCATCTAACTGACAAACTAAGCCTGAGCGCTGGAGTGCGCAAGCAACACGTCCGTGTGCAGGTGAATGACTTTGTTCAGGGGATACAGCAACGCCTGGTTCTATCGGGCTACGGCCAGTCTGCCGATTCCATTCCAGGCGGGCGCAACAGCTATGGGACGACCTTGTTCAATGCCGGCTTGATCTACAAGCTCAGCCCGGCACAGCAAGTATGGGCGAATTACTCCGAGGGTTTTGAACTGGCCGATCCTGCTAAATACTATGGAACAGGCGCCAGCTATTCACTGATCGACAATCACTGGACACTGGGTCGCCACATCAGCGTGACAGACTCCTCCATGGCGGCCATCAAAACCCGCTCGACCGAAGTGGGCTGGCGCTACAACGACGGCCCACTCTCTGCCCAGGTCGCCTTGTTCCATTCGCAATCGGACAAGTCGATCGCCCTGAACCGCAGCACGTTAAATATCTCACTGGTGGACTCCAAAGTACGTAACTACGGTCTGGAAGGACAAGTAGACCTGCGCCTGAACGATGGCTGGAGCACGGGAGCCAGCTTGCTCTTGATTCGCAATGAAGAGCTGAAAGACGGCCGCTGGCAGCGACGCGGTATTTACTACTCCAGCCCGTCCAAAGCCACCGCCTATATTGGCAAGCAAAGCAATAACTGGGCCGTACGCGCTCAGGTGGCCCATTCGATGAAACTGCGCAGCGACATCCCCAGCGTGAGCGGCGGTCAGCAACAAGAATCCTTGCCCAGCCTGACACTGGTCGACCTTCTGGGACGCTACCAGTTCGATCACAGCGCACAAGTCAAAGGCACGCTGTCACTGGGGATTCAGAACCTGTTCAATAAATCCTACGAAACTCGATGGGGTCAGCAGGCCAAGCTGATCTACAGCGGCATTATCTCCCCCAGCGTGCTGGATTTTCGGGGCCAAGGGCGCACCTACGCGCTGACCTACACCCTGCAATACTAAGGAGCTTTCCCATGCGAACCCGTTGGATAGTTGCCCTGCTGGCCACCAGTGGCGCACTGGCCTTGCCAGTACAGGCGCAACGTATGTGCAGCCCCACCGCCAGCAACTTACAAACAGCCGTGGGGCCGGGCGTTTACGAGTTGGCCTACAGCCCCAGCCAGCAAGCCGTCTATGCGGCAGTGGCCGGTGGCTTCAAAGACGATGCACCACCTAGCAGCCTGGTGCAGCTCGATGCCGCCAACTTGCAGGAAAAAAGCCGCCTGCTCTTGCCTTATCGCGCCTTTGGTCTGGCCTTGGACGATCAGGCCAAGCGCCTGTACGTAGGCCACTCCCTGCAAGGGCGCATCAGCGTAATCGATACACAGCGCAATCGCAGGCTGCACACCGTACAACTGAGCCAGCCCCGCCCAGATGGCAAGCGCTACGAGCACGACTTGCGTGGCCTTATTCTGGACAAAACTCAAGGCCTGCTATTTGTACCCGGCCTGTCGGCCGGCGAAAGCGTACTCTTTGTGCTGGATAGCCAGAACCTTGCCCTTAAGGCCCGTATCCCCGACCTGGGCTTTTATCCCACCGGCTTGGCCCTGGATGAACAAGGCGGGAGATTGTATGTCTCCACGATGGCGGCGGAAATCGTGGTAATCGACACCCGAGCCTTGCGCATCCAGGAACGCTGGACTCTGCCCGGCGTGCATCAACCCATCAATCTGGCCTACCACCAGGATCACCTTTATGTGACTGACCAGGGGCTCGATTCCATTACTCCCTGGCAACAGCGGCTTTTGCCCCAACGCGACTGGAGTGGATCACGCCAGCAAGTGCTGATGCTCGATGCCACAAATGGGCGGATTCTCGCGGCACAGCCTGCTCAGGGCAATCCACTGGCAATCAGCGTTGACCCCGCGGCGAACCTGGCCTACGTGTCCGAGCGTAGCGACCGACGTGTTGCCGCCTACACACTGGATACCTTGCGCCCGGTAGCCGCAGCCACCACCGACAAGCTGACCAACAGCCTGGCGCTGGATACCGGCAGCGGACGCGTCTATGTGTCCTTAAAAAACCCCGCTAAAGGAGAGGAACTGACGCAGGAGTCTGTGGGCCTGCTCTGCTTTGAACCCTGGTCGGGCACGCCTCAAAGCGGCCAGTAAAACAGGGCCTTGGCCAGCACCACTATCAAGAGAACGTGGGCGAAAACACTCAGGTGAATGATCCGGGACCGGCGCGCCGTCATGGTTTTGCGCCGGCTCATCACCATAACGGATAGAAAGTGTCCAAATACGCTTAGCGCTAGAGTGATCTTTACGCCCAGTATCCAGGCCCTGGCCCCGCCGACCTCAAACAAGGCCCGATGCTGCCAGGCCAGACTCAAGCCCGCAGCGTAGAGCAACAACAACACCCAAGGCATGATGCGGCGCGCCCGCCGCCCCAGGGCATGCTCGAACTCCCGCATCGATGGACGGGAAACCTGACGCGCCAAAGGCGACAACATCAGCACCTCGAAAAACACAGTGCCGATAAAAAAAATCGCAGCCAGAAGGTGAACCAACAACAGGAGGAAATAGCTCATGAACAGCGCTCAGGAAAGCAGACGATTCATCAACGGTACACCAGGTCTCGCGCCCACAAACTGACTTCTGGCACATAGCTGATCAGCATCAAGCAAGCCAGGATGACGACTACAAAAGGCAGCAGTGGACGTATCAGTTTTTCCAAAGAAATCCCGGCCACTGAACAGGCGGCAAACAGATTCACGCCAAAGGGCGGTGTCACCATTCCCAGCGCCAGATTGACCACCATGATGATGCCAAAGTGCGCCGGATCAATGCCAAACTGCATGGCTACCGGCAGCAAGAGCGGAGCCAACACCACAATCGAGGCCGAGGTTTCGACAAACATCCCCACCACAAACAAGGCCGCGTTCACACCCAGCAAAAACATCATGGGGCTACTAAACAATTCCCCCAACCAGATCCCCATGGCAGCCGGAATGCCGGTGCGATTGAGCAGGAAACCAAACACACCCGCATTGGCGATGATGAACATGATGACCGCCGTGGACACCACGGAACGATGCAGCACCTTGGACAGGTCGCCCCATTTAACGCTGCGGTAGACAAACATGCTCACGATCAAGGCATAGACTACCGCCACCGCCGAAGCCTCGGTAGGCGTGAAAATACCCCCGTAAATCCCGCCGAGAATAATCACCGGCATCAACAAGGCCAGCCACGCCTGACGGAATGCCGTCCAGACACCCAAACGACCCACGCCGTCCTGCAAACCCAGACCATGGCGACGTGCATACAACCACACATAAAGCATCAAGGCGCCGCCGATCAACAAGCCAGGGCCAATACCCGCAACGAACAGCTCGCCTACCGACGTGTCCGTGGATACGGCAAACAAAATCATGGGAATGGACGGCGGGATGATCACCCCCAACTCCGCCGCTGAGGCCTGCAAGGATGCCGCGAACGGTGCCGGGTAGCCATGCCGGACCATGGCAGGGATAAGAATTGCCCCGACCGCAAAAGTGGTTGCCACACTGGAACCGGCCACCGCCGCAAAAATCATGCAGGTCAGCACACAGCTGCAAGCCAGACCACCCTGCACACCACCCACCAGGCTTTTGGCAAACTCCACCATACGGTTGGACATGCCGCCCGACTCCATCAGGTTGCCTGCCAGAATAAAGAAGGGCACAGCAACCAGAGGATACTTGTCCAGAGCTGCATACAACTGCTGGGCGATGACCAGAAAAGTCATGCGCCCCTCCCAGGCTACCCCCGCCATATTGGCCAGCCCCACGGCAATCGCCACGGGCACCGTCAATACAAAAAACAGCAGCATGGACACAAGCATGATCTGGGACACGATACGGTCTCCGGTCTAAACAGATGCCCGTAGGGCATCGAGAGTTCGGTGGTGCTTTACAGGCACGGAATCAGGTCTTGAATTAGAGCTGCGTGTTATCGACCACAGCAGGCGCAGGTTTCTCCAGCCAACGGGCCAACAGGCCCAAAATGGCCAGCACGGCACCAATCGGGATCGCGATATACACCCAGGAAATGGACCACTCCAGACTAGGCATGGTCTGAAACCGCACCCGCCAGGTCATTTGAATGCCGACCCAGGTCAACAGGCCGAAGAAAGCCAGACACGTAATCAGCACGGCCACATCCAGCCAATGCTGCGTCCGCTTTCCGACCCAGAGCCGCAGCACATCCACGCTTAGCATGGCACCCTGACGCAAGGCCAGACACAGACCCAGCATGACTGTCCAGATCAGAGCGGCACGTGACCAGGCCTCGCTCCAGTCGGCGGGCGACTGGAGCACGAAACGAGCGATCACTTGATAGAACGCAGCCGCCACTGCCGAGAGCAGCAGCAACTGCGTCACCCAGGACACCAGACGAAACAGGCCCTTATCCAGAACGGACAACAGAGCTTTCATGATGAATGCCGTTTACTGAGTCTGACGGATAGATTCGACCAGTTCCTGGCCGAACTGTTTGTAGTACTGGGGATAGACAGGCTCTACCGCTTTGGCAAACGCGGCATGGTCAACGGTATTGACCTGCATGCCTTCGGCCTTGACGGCATCCACGCCGGTTTTCTCGATATCGTCCACGTAGTCACGCATGGCCTGGGCAGCCGTTACGCCGGCATCTTTCATCAACTGCTTGTCCTGATCGGACAGGCCGTCATACACCGCCGGAGACATCAGCACCAAGGCCGGGCCATACACGTGAGCCGTCAGCGACAGGTACTTTTGCAGCTGAGGCAGCTTGGCCGACACAATCACGGACAAGGGATTTTCCTGGCCGTCGATGGTGCCTTGTTGCAGGGCGGTCGCCACTTCCGGCCAGGCCATAGGCGTAGCCAGAATGCCGATTTCACGGAAAGCGGCAATATGAATGGGGTTCTCTGTGGTGCGTATCTTCAGGCCCTTGGCATCAGCTGGGGTGGTGACAGGACGCACATTATTGGTCAGGTGACGGAAACCTTGCTCGCCCCAGGCCAGCGCCACAATTCCGCGTTTGGGAAATTCAGCCAGCATGTCCTGACCGATCTTGCCATCAAGCACATGACGGGCATGTTGCAGGTCGCGGAACAGGAAAGGAATATCGAACACG
The DNA here is from genome assembly GCF_030515105.1 of Alcaligenes sp. YSL9. Taxonomy (NCBI): domain Bacteria; kingdom Pseudomonadati; phylum Pseudomonadota; class Betaproteobacteria; order Burkholderiales; family Alcaligenaceae; genus Alcaligenes; species Alcaligenes sp. YSL9. The sequence continues at coordinate 147,646 of NZ_JALXJU010000004.1, forward strand.
CCAGTCTTGGGCACAAAGTTCAGGGTTGCGCCGGTAGACACAATGGCCAGATCAATCGTGCCCAATTGCAAGCCTTCAATAACTTCACGCTCGCCGCCCAAGGCGCTGTTGGGAAAGGCCTCGATGGTGTAGTTGCCGTCCTTTTCCAAGGCACTGGCAAAGGCTTTTGCACCCGCACCATAGTGAGAGCTGGTGGACAAAGCGTAAGCCAGCTTCAAGGAAGTCTGGGCCGTGGCCGCTCCCGCCGCCAGGCCCAAGCCCAGCATCAAACCTGCGGCCAAAAGACGGTTCTTCATGTGACGGTACATCATGCATGCCCCTCCTGTCTGAATGGATCAGTGTATTTAATGCGTAGTGCTCGGGCTGGGACATAGGGGTTTTTACGCCTGTGTCCCAGCCGGGCACCTTATTCTTCTACGTACCAGTTATCTTCGGACAACATGACCTGTTGATGGCCATAGCCCGCTGGCATCATGGGGAAACAGTTTTCCAGCGCCAGCACTTCCACGTTAAGGAAGAACGGACCATCGTGGGCCAGACAACGCTCCAGCGCCGCATCCAGCTGATCGGGATGCTCCACGCGTTCGGCTTCCCAACCAAAGGCGCGCGACAAGGCCACAAAATCCGGCATGGCTTCGTTATAGCTGTGGCTGTAACGACCATCGTGAATCAGCTCTTGCCACTGGCGCACCATGCCCATGTGGCGGTTATTGCACAGAATCACCTTGATCGGCGTGCGATGCTGCACAGCGCTGGCCAGTTCCTGAATATTCATCAGTACCGACGCGTCACCACTGACACACACCACCAGCTTGTCCGGATGCGCAATCTGCGCCCCAAACGCAGCAGGTACGCCGTAACCCATGGTGCCGGCTCCACCCGAAGTCAGCCAACGGCGAGGACGATCAAACTTGATGTACTGCGCAGCCCACATCTGGTGCTGGCCCACATCGGTAGAGACGATGGCATCACGGCCTTCCAGATGCGCGTCCAGACGTTGCAGCAAGTGCTGCGGCAAGATGGCGTCGCTATGAGGCGTCACTTTCAAGCACTCTTGAGCACGCCACACGCCAATGCGCTGCCACCAATCATTCAAGCGACCTTCAGGCAATTCGTGATGCGACAGCTCTTTGCGCAAGGCACGCAGCAGGGGATAACAGTCGCCCACCAAAGCCACATCCGCACGCACCACCTTGTCGATGGAACCGGGGTCGATATCAATATGGATCTTGCTGGCATGCGGGCAGAAATCGGACAGACGGCCGGTAATGCGGTCGTCGAAGCGAGCGCCCACACAGATAATCAGATCCGCATGGTGCATGGCCAAGTTGGCTTCCAGCGTGCCGTGCATGCCCAACATGCCCACGAACTGCTCATCACGTGCAGGGTAGGCACCCAGGCCCATCAAGGTCAGTGTGCAAGGTGCGCCAGTTTCCTGAACCAGGCTGGTGAAGGCGTGGCTGGCATCGGCCCCGGAGTTGATCAGGCCACCACCACCGTAAAACACGGGGCGGCGAGCGTGCGCAATCATGGCGGCGGCGCGTTTAATCGCCGCTTCCTGGGCAGAGGCCGGAGCGGCAGGAGCCAAGAGGCTGTCAGCCTCGTCCTGGGCCGGCGCGTCGCTGCTGGCAGCGGGCAGGGTGGCGATCTGAATATCTTTGGGGAAGTCCAGCAGCACCGGACCGGGGCGGCCCTGGGTACACAGGCGCAAGGCCTTGGCCGTCAAGGAGGCCACGTCTTCAATACGACGAACCTGGGCATTCCACTTGGTCACAGGGCGGGAAATACCAATCGCATCGCACTCCTGGAAAGCGGCGGTACCAATTGCGGTGGTCGCTACTTGACCACTAATACACAGGACAGGAATAGAATCACACAAGGCATCGAGCAAACCGGAGGTGGTATTGGCCATACCGGGGCCTGATGTCACCAGCACCACGCCAGGTTTGCCGGTGCTGCGGGCATAGCCTTCGGCCGCATGTACGGCAGCTTGCTCGTGACGAACCAAAATATGACGAATTCGCGGTTGGGCATGAAGAGCATCATAGAGCGGTAACACCGCTCCGCCAGGATAACCAAAAATGGTATCTACACCCTGAGCGATCAAGGTTTCGAGCAAGATTTGCGCGCCGTTGTGGGCGGTCGTTTCAAGTGACATGGTTGCGTAGCCCTGCATGTTTTGTAAGATAGAGATCGCCGTCCAGTTTATCCCCTTTTACAGGCTGATTCCCCATGGTCACTCAACGCCAACCCTGGCACGTCGTCAAACCATCCAAACTGCATGGCAACGGCGTCTTTGCGCTACGCGATATTCCAGCCGGAACGCGCATCCTGCAATATGCTGGCAAGCGGCTTACGCCGGAACAGGCCGATGCCTTGTTCCCCGTCAATCCGGATGAGCCTTTCCACACTTTTTTCTTTGCACTGAGCAATGGCAAAATCGTGGACGGTGGTCAGGGAGGCAATGATTCACGCTGGATCAACCACTCTTGCGCCCCCAACTGTGAAGGTCACGAGAACGCCGATGGCTCGCGCGTCTTTATTGTGGCCATGCGCGATATTCCTGCCGGGGAAGAGCTTTTGTATGACTACTCGCTGGTCATCGACGATGAAATTACCGAGGAGCTCAAGCAGAACTACCGCTGCCTGTGTGGCGCTCCCCAGTGCCGTGGCACCATGATTGCCCTGCAATCAGATCGCTCTCAGGCTGTTGCCGACGAGCTACGCGAAGTGGCCGCAGAATTGGATGCGGAAATGGAACAGGCCCGCAAAACGCCGGTTTCATCCAAACAAAAAGCCGCTGATCTGAAGGCCACTGCCATTAAGCAAGCAGAAAAGGGCGAGTCCGATCAGGATAAAGATGAGGACGCGGATAGCGATAAAGAATCCTCAAGCGAGAAAGGCAAAAAGGATAAGAAGAGCAAAAAGAAGAAAAAAGAAAAAGCCAAAAACAAGGATAAAAATAAAGACAAAAAGCCTTCCAAAAAGGACAAAGAAGGCAAAAAAGGGAAAAAGGACCGTAAAAAAGAGTAAGCTGTCCCCCAGCTTGCATTAGCCCAGGCTGCCTCACCGGCAGCCTGCACCCTTGCTAATCACCCGCACAGCAAGCCCGGCAACACCCCTGTCGGGCCTCTCAGAGCGCCACACACAGGCCCATCTGTCGTGCCGGGCCAGGTTTCAGACCTCATCAGCTAGGCGAAGCACCAACCCCCATATTGCGTGTGCCCTCGCCCCCATCCCTATCGTCTCTCCCCAGGCCAATGATGGCCCGCGGGTGCTATTGCACCGGGGGAAATTACTCACTGCCAGCCCCGTCTTTGACCGCTAGCATGTAGCTTTATTGCCAAATCTGACAGACCTCATGGATTCAAGTTCTACAGATACACCTGATAATCACGCCGCCTCGCCCGCCGAATCCGGCCTGCGTATTCCTTTGCAAATAGAGGACTGGGCTTCGGTCCTGATCATGGCGGCCCTGGCTTTAATTACCTTTGCCAACGTGTTTGTGCGCTATCTGACCGATAGCTCCTTTGCCTGGACCGAGGAAATCTCCATCTTCCTGCTGGTGGTCCTGACCATGAATGCCGGTGCCAGCGCCTGTGTGCGCCACTTGCACATTCGTATTGAAGTCTTTGCCGATGCGGGCACGGTGCGTCGTCAACGCCGCCTGGCCCTGTTTGGCATTGGCATGAGCCTGCTGTTCTTTGTCGGCATGGCCATTCTGTCCGGCCGCATGGCCCTGGACGAGTTCGAGTGGGGCGATACCTCGCCCTCCATTGGTGTCCCAACCTGGTGGTACAGCATGTGGCTGCCCATCCTGTCTACTACCCTGAGCCTGCGTTTGCTGGGCATGTGGGTGCGTCGTTGGCAGGCTAAATCATGATTGCAACCTTGCTGTTTGTCATCTTCATCAGCCTGATGCTGGTGGGCGTGCCGGTGGGCGTGTCCCTGGGTATAGGTGGTGCCTTTGCGATTTTGATGTCCAACCTGGATACGCACTGGTTTGGCCTGATGGCCGTGCCGCAAAGCTTTTATGCCGGTCTGGCCAAATACCCTTTGCTGGCCATTCCCATGTTCGTGTTGGTGGGTTCCATTTTTGACCGATCGGGCGTAGCCAGCCGTCTGGTGAACTTTGCGGTCGCGCTGGTTGGCCGCGGCCCTGGTATGCTGCCCGTCGTTGCCATCGGCGTGGCCATGTTCCTGGGTGGCATTTCCGGTTCCGGCCCGGCCTGCGCGGCCGCCGTGGGCGCGGTCATGATCGGCGCGATGAAACGTGCGGGCTATCCCGGTCCTTTTGCGGCCAGTATTGTGGGAGCGGGTGCAGCCACCGACATTCTGATTCCCCCCTCCATCGCCTTCATTATTTACTCGGTGCTGGTGCCCGAGGCCTCCGTACCTGCGCTGTTTGCGGCCGGTATGTTCCCCGGCATTCTGGCGGGGATTGGCCTGATTATTCCGGCCATCTGGCTATCGCGCCGTCACAAGCTGGGATTGGCCGAGGCCGAGCTGCCACGTCCACCATTCTGGCGCAGCCTGCGAGAAGCCGCCTGGGGCCTGATTGCGCCTGTCATCATTCTGGGTGGTATGCGCCTGGGCCTGTTCACCCCTACTGAGGCCGCTGTAGTGGCTGTGTTCTACGGCCTGTTCGTGGGCATGGTCATCCATCGCACCATCAAGTTCCGCGATCTTTTCTTGATCCTGCGGGAAGCCGCCGAATTATCAGCCGTCATCATGATGGTTGTGGCACTGGCCGGTATTTTTGCCTGGGCGCTGTCCACCCTGAGCATTATTGACCCCGTCACCAATGCCATCATCAATTCCGGTCTGGGCGAGTACGGCATTCTGGCGCTGATGATTGTCATGCTGATTGTGCTGGGCATGTTCCTGGATGGCATTTCGATCTTCCTGATCTTCGTGCCGCTATTCATGCCGATTGCCTACAACTTTGGCTGGCACCCCGTCTGGTTCGGGGTCCTGCTGACCTTGAACGTGGCTCTGGGCCAGTTCACTCCGCCAGTCGCCGTCAACCTGATGGTCGCCTGCCGTATCGCGGGCGTCCCCATGGAAAGCACCCTGCGTTGGGTAGGCTGGCTGCTGCTGGGCATGGGCTCGACCATGCTGCTCGTTATCGCAGAACCCGAGATTGCCCTGTGGCTGCCACGCTACCTGGGCTTTAACTAAAACCACAAGACTGAAACACAACTCATAGAAAGGGAGACCTGACCCATGAAATTACGTCACATTCTGGCCACTCTGGCATGTACAGCCGCCACCCTGGCCGTGGTTCCCGCTGCCCAAGCCGCCTACAAATCCGAGTACAAGCTGTCCATCGTGGTGGGTACCACTTTCCCTTGGGGCCAAGGGGCGGTGATCTGGTCCGACCTGGTGCGCGAGCGTACCGATGGCCGCATCAATATCAAGATCTACCCCGGCACCTCGCTGGTACAAGGTGACCAGACACGCGAGTTCACCGCCATTCGCCAAGGCATGATTGATATGGCCGTGGGCTCGACCATCAACTGGTCCCCCCAGATCAAGCAGCTGAACCTGTTCTCCCTGCCATTCCTGCAACCGGATGCCAAAGCCACCGACGCTTTGATCAACGGCGAAGTGGGCAAGGACCTGTTTGGCTACATCGAGAAAGCCGGTGTGGTGCCTCTGGCCTGGGGTGAAAACGGTTTCCGTCAGCTCAGCAACTCCAAGCACGAAGTGACCAAGCCTGAAGACATGAAGGGCCTGAAACTGCGCGTGGTCGGTTCGCCGCTGTACATGGACACCTTCAGCGCCCTGGGTGCCAACCCCACGCAAATGAGCTGGGCAGATGCACAACCCGCACTGGCTAATAAGGCTGTAGACGGCCAGGAAAACCCCCTGTCCATTTACGCCGGTGCCAAGCTGTACGACGTGCAGCAGCAGTACCTGACCCTGTGGAACTACGTGTCTGACCCACTGGTATTTGTGGTGAACCGCGACGTGTGGAAATCCTGGAGTGAGGAAGACCAGAAGATCGTGCGTGAAGCCGCTATTGAAGCTGGTAAGCGTGAAATCGTGATTGCCCGTACCGGCATCACGGCGGAAGATCCTACCTTGCTCAAAGAGATCGAAAGCCACGGTGTGAAGGTCACCAGCCTGACGCCTGAGCAGCACGCTGCCTTTGCCAAGGCAACCGAAGGCGTGGTCGAGAAATGGACCAAGACCATCGGTGAAGACCTGGTAAAGAAGGCACGCGACGCGATTGCTGCCAGCCGCTAATTAGCTGGGTTTGAAAGACTGAAAGCCGGGCCTGAATGGGCCCGGCTTTTTATTGTCTGGCTGCCCCGCACAAAACAAACCTCATGAAAGCAGCAGCCTACGAGCGCAGCGTGGGGATACTTTCAACCTCCGGGTTACCCTCGAAGAAAGAAATGCCATAAATCGGCGGCACAACCTGAGGGCATTCTTTACAGCCTACACATATCAAAAACCAGCTTCCTTCTGAGCGATCAGCAAGTCCAAGACACCGTGTCAAAGCACGTTGACCGCTGAGCCCCAAAAAAATCCCGCTTATTCCTTGAAGCGTATCGCCAGCATTTCACCCGTCGCACAAACTTCGCCATTCGCGCTAAGCGACAGGTCCACCCAGACCTTGCGTCCATCCAGCTCACGCAGCTTGCCTTGTACCGTCAGCTCTGTCCCCATTGGAGTGGGACGCCGAAACTCCACTTTCAGGGAGGCTGTCACGCAACGGATCGGCTCCTCGCTGGTGCCCATCTCGATATTCAGATCCCTATAGATGAAGGCTGCCGCAGAAGCAGTACCGTGGCAGTCCAACAAGGAAGCAATCAAGCCGCCGTATACATGGTTGGGCACGCCACCGCTGTAAATCGGCTTGGGGGTGTAGCGGGCCACGGTATCGTCGCCGTCCCAGTAGCTCTTAAGCTGATGCCCGTCGGGATTATGTTTGCCACAACCGTAGCAATGGCTGAAGTTGTCGGCATAAAAATCTTGAAACGCTTTAACCATATGAGTATCTGCTGTCCTCAAAGAAACCAAGAGGCCGTGCTCCACTTGGTAGCCCGGCCTGCTCTCAAACCACTAAAAATGGTAAGTCAGTGCTAAGAGCCAACAGCTCACCCAGGCGCAGAGGCACTGACAAGGCCTGCAATATCTTATTGAAACGCCGTTTCCAGGAAGCTGCGCAGCTTACGCGAGTGCAGCCTTTCTTTGGGCATCTCGCGCAGCAGTTCCAGCGCCCGGATGCCAATATGCAGATGCTGGCCAACCTGACGCGCATAGAATTCGCTGGCCATACCCGGCAGTTTCAGCTCGCCATGCAAAGGCTTGTCCGACACGCACAGCAAGGTGCCATACGGGACACGGAAGCGGAAACCATTGGCAGCAATGGTGGCGGACTCCATGTCCAGCGCAATCGCCCGCGACTGCGACAAGCGCCGCACCGGCTCGTGGTGGTCTCGCAATTCCCAATTACGGTTATCAATAGACGCCACCGTACCCGTGCGCATGATGCGCTTCAGCTCCCAACCTGACAGCCCGGCCACCTCGGCCACGGCTTGCTCCAGGGCAACCTGAATTTCCGCCAGAGGAGGGATGGGCACCCAAGTAGGCAAATCCTCGTCCAGCACGTGATCCTGACGTACATAGCCATGTGCCAGTACGTAATCACCCAGGCGCTGAGTAGTACGCAAACCGGCGCAATGGCCCAGCATCAGCCAGGCAGCAGGGCGCAGAACGGCAACGTGGTCGGTAATGGTCTTGGCATTGGATGGCCCCACGCCGATATTGATCAGGGTGATGCCGGAATGATCGGCACGGCGCAAGTGATACGAGGGCATTTGCGGCGCGCGAGCCAAAGGCGAACCGGTTGTCGATGCATTCGCACCCGCCGGAGTGATGATATTGCCCGGCTCCACCAGATCTATATAGCCTTGATCATCCGCCTGCAGCACTTCACGCGCCCACTGGCAGAACTCGTCCACATAAAACTGATAATTAGTGAACAACACAAAGTTCTGGAAGTACTCGGGACGAGTAGCGCTGTAGTGCTGCAAACGATGCAAGGAGTAATCGATACGCGGCGCAGTAAAAGGCGCCAGCGGCAAGGGTTCGTTATGCACGCGCTCCCACGTACCGTTGACGATGGCATCGTCCATATACGCCAGATCCGGTACATCGAAGTGATCGCGCAAGGTGTCACCGGGTGATTCAGGCACGGTTGTCACCGTGGACTGCACACCATTATTCAGGGCGAAATGCAGCGGGATAGGCACGGAGGATTCCCCCACTTCCACCTGCACACCGTGATTGCGCAGCAGCAGTTCCAGTTGCTCCAGCAAGTAATCGTGATAGAGGCCAGGAGCGGTAATGGTGGTCATGTACACGCCGGGCTCGACTACATGCCCATAAGACAGGCGGCTATCCACTTCCTGATAGGTATCGACGCGCAAACGCACTGCAGGGTAGCAGGCTCTGAAGCGCTGCCCGCGTGGAAATCCAGTTTCCAGACACTGGGCAAAAGAGTCGCGCAAAAAAGCGGTGTTGCGGTCGTAAATATGGCGCAGCTGCTCCAAAGCCTGGCCGGCATCCTGATAGCCATTGAATGGAATCAGCTCCGGCGTGGACGTGATACGAGAAAAACCGCTGGGATCAGACATAACAAGTATTCCAAGGGGAAACAAAGACAAGCAGATCTGCAAGCATCATAAGCTGTTTATTGTTCCGCCTCCTACACGACTCCATGACAAATTCAGCCGCCTGATCCTGACGCTCATGTACCAGCCGAACAGACAGGCCTGACCGTCTGCCGCTTTCGCGAACCATCGCTCCCCAATACAGACGTTCGGCTATCGGTTTCGCCTGCGCTTAAAGCCATCACCCATATACCTTTGCAATGGCTCGCCTAGCGCCCCAGTGTCTTGCCGTATCCGAGCAAGGCAGCCCAGCCCCAGTCCCACCCAAAGCAAATGTCGTTACTGGTTTTTGACTGAATCACAAACCCCACTGTCCACACAATGGACACGACTATCGTTGGTTTTGAGACTGAATTTACTCACAGGCCCCATTTAAACAAGCAGCTTTACCCCGGTTTTAGGCAAATTCCATTTTTCCGGAATCAGGCAGGTAGAGCCCTGGCGCAAGCCCTTGACCCAAGACCCTGTTTTTATGCTAATGGCGCTAGACAAGCGGCTTGGCGGGCATATCAGGTATTTCAAGCGGGACCAGATGAGGCAGCTTATGATGGCAAGTGGAAGTCAGGCACGTCTTCTACCTCATATATAAGACTTGCCCAAATCCAGTAAATACATTAAGTATGTAGTCTTAATACTTTTAGTATTAAATCCAGCTAGCGTCAGTCCTTCATAATTTAAGTTATCCAACCTGGCAGTGTGCTCGGCATGCGTGTGAGACATAGCTCGTCATCGCGCAAATTAGCTTGCATTTAGGCTAATTTACAATGGGTTAGCGTATTTTAATGATTTTCGCTTCAAGCATTTGCTCGCCCTCTGATGTCATTTGTGTCCTGGCGCCGCGTGGGTCTTGTCACCCGCGATTTCAGCAAGATCTGAACGTGCTCTTGACCAGGTAATTGCAGTTAGCAAGGCCGTTTTGGCCTGCCGCTGTACCGAATCACTTTTAACTATCAGCAAGGGTACACATGACCACTCGAATCTCCTGCCAGCGACTGCAAGTCGCCGAGGTGCTTCATCAGTTCATCGAACAAGAAGCCCTGCCCGGCACAGGTATCTCCTCCGAAGCCTTCTGGGCTGGTTTCGATAAGCTGGTCCATGATCTGGCACCTAAAAACCGCGCCTTGCTGGCCGAACGCGACCGCTTGCAAGTCGAACTGGACAAGTGGCACACGGCCAACCCAGGCCCCATCACCGATATGCCTGCCTACAAGAGCTTCCTGAGCTCCATCGGCTATCTGAAAGAAGCGCCTGCCGACGTCAAGGTCAACACGACCAACGTCGACACCGAAATCACCGAACAAGGTGGTCCTCAGCTGGTTGTGCCCATCATGAACGCACGTTACGCGCTGAACGCCGTAAACGCACGCTGGGGCAGCCTGTACGACGCGCTGTACGGCACCAACGCCATCCCTGACACTGACGGTGCTCAGCGTGGCGGTGGCTACAACGCCGTGCGCGGTGCCAAGGTTATCGCCTTTGGCCGTCAGTTCCTGAACGACACCATTCCTCTGGCTCAAGGCAGCCACGATCAGGCTACCTCCTACACCATCGCTGACGGCGCTTTGCGCGTCACCCTGGAAAACGGCGGCACCACCGGTCTGAAAGACGCCTCGACCCTGCTGGGTTACCGCGGTCAGCCCGATGCGCCTGAAGCCATCGTGTTCCTGCACAACGGCCTGCACTTTGAACTGCAGATCGACCCCAACAGCCCCATTGGCAAGACCGACCCGGCTGGCGTGAAAGACATCGTTCTGGAAGCCGCACTGACCACCATCATGGACTGCGAAGACTCCGTGGCTGCCGTGGACGCCGACGACAAGGTCCTGGCATACCGCAACTGGCTGGGTCTGGTCACCGGTTCGCTGACCGAAGAAATCAAGAAAGACGGCAAGGTCTTTACGCGCCGCCTGGCTGACGATCGCCAGTACACCGACCTGAAAGGCGCTACCCAGACTCTGGCTGGTCGCTCCCTGATGTTCGTGCGTAACGTCGGTCACCTGATGAGCAACCCTGCCATCATTGACGGCGAAGGTCGCGAAATCCCTGAAGGCATTCTGGACGCCGTGATCACCACTCTGATCGGCATGCGCGATCTGGAACTGAAGAAGAACTCGCGCAGCGGCTCGCTGTACATCGTCAAACCCAAAATGCACGGTCCTGACGAAGTGGCGTTTGCCAGCGAGATCTTTGACCGTGTGGAAAGCCTGCTGGGTCTGGCTCCCAACACCGTCAAGCTGGGCATCATGGACGAAGAGCGCCGCACCAGCGTGAACCTGAAAGCAGCTATTGCCCAGGCCACCGAGCGTGTCGTGTTCATCAACACCGGCTTCCTGGACCGCACGGGCGACGAAATCCACACTTGCATGCAAGCGGGTGCCGTGGTGCGCAAGGCCGACATGAAACAAGCTGACTGGCAGCCTGCCTACGAGCGCAACAACGTTCAGATCGGCCTGCAGTGCGGCCTGCGTGGTCGCGCTCAGATCGGTAAAGGTATGTGGGCCATGCCTGACCTGATGGCTGAAATGCTGGAACAGAAGATTGGTCACGTGAAGGCCGGTGGCAACACCGCCTGGGTGCCATCGCCTACCGCTGCCACGCTGCACGCCTTGCACTACCACCAAGTCAACGTGGTCGACGTCCAGAAGGGCCTGGAAGGCGACACCAACGACTACCTGGACAGCATCCTGACCATTCCTGTGGCCACAGACACCAGCTGGTCTGCCAAGGAAATCCAGGAAGAACTGGACAACAACGCTCAGGGCATCCTGGGTTACGTGGTGCGCTGGATTGACCAGGGCGTGGGCTGCTCCAAAGTACCGGACATCCACGACGTGGGCCTGATGGAAGACCGCGCTACCCTGCGTATCTCCAGCCAGCACATCGCCAACTGGCTGCTGCACGGCATCGTCACCCACGAACAAGTGGTTGAAACTCTGCAGCGCATGGCTGCTGTGGTTGACCAGCAAAATGCAGGCGACCCAGCCTACCAGAACATGGCCGGCAACTTCGAAGGCTCCTTTGCCTTCCGCGCTGCTCAGGATCTGGTTCTGAAGGGTCTGGAACAGCCTAACGGCTACACCGAGCCTTTGCTGCACCAATGGCGTCTGGCATTCAAAGCCGCTCAAGCCTGAAGCACACGATGTCGCCCGGAGCCTGACTCCGGGTAACAGTGTCCCAAAATCCCCATCTTGCTGGTTCAGGATGGGGATTTTTTTCGCCTGCTGACTTGCCCCTTGCGATAACTACGAACTTGCACCGCCGCTTGCAGTCCTGCATGCTGACAAGGCCTGGGCAAGCTTGCCTGTTTCCGTCACTCTTTTCACCCTCTCCGTTTTCGCATGGCTTTCCGTATTTCTCCCCTGCACTTCCTGGCTACGGCTGTTCTGGCTCTCTGCACTACTTGGGCGACGTCCCAGACCCTGGCCCTCAGCTTTGATGACGGCTTCAACCCCAGCACGCAGCCACAGGCCAATCAGTGGAATGAGCAAATATTGACCAGCTTGCGGGACCACCAGATCAAGGCCACTCTGTTCCCATCGCTAGCCCGTATGGGCGGGGAAGAGGGGCTGGGTCTTGTGCAGGCCTGGTCTAGGGAAGGACATCGTATCGGCAACCATACCGCCAGCCACAAAAGCCTGGCCGACCCGGCGCTCAGTCTGGAGGACTTCATTACAGATGTGCAGCTTGCCGATGCCGCGTTCAAAAGCCTGCCCACCTTCACACCCATGCTGCGCTTCCCTTACCTGAAAGAAGGGGACACCATCGCCAAGCGCGACGGTTTCCGTCAGTGGATGGCGGCGCATGATTACAAGAGCGCGCCCGTATCCATTGATGCCAGCGACTGGTATTACAGCCGGGTCTTTGCAGATCATGTGCAAGCAGGCGATAGTGCCAAGGCAGAGCGCGTGAAAGAGCAATACATCCTTCACCTGCTGGACCGTGCCAGCTATTACGATCAGTTGGCGCAAGAGGTTCTGGGACGCAGTCCGGCTCATGTAATCCTCTTGCATACCAACCAGATCAATGCGGCTGCATTGCCGGATGTGCTCGCGGCATTTACCGCCAAGGGTTGGACCATCACATCAACAGAGGCAGCATTTCAGGACCCCTTGTACGCACAAGCCCCCGATACATTGCCTGCTGGGGAGAGCATCATCTGGGCCTTGGCCAAGGCCAAAAACATGCCAAACCTGCGCTATCCCGCTGAAGACTCCGTTTATGAGGAGCCTTTGCTGAAAGAGGCGGGATTGTTGCCGTGAACTCTGGTGGGCTATGGGCTATGGACCATGAGCCGTAAGCCGTAAGCCGTAAGCCAGCTCATGAAAACATCATGTTCACACGGCGACACTGCCTCCTTGTCATGCCCTCCATCACATCTGCTTAATCGCGGTTTGCCGTCCTCTCCACACCTCTCAACCCTGCGGTCGAGCCACAGCGTCTGATACCACTTTCAAACCCACGGCCTAAAATCCCCCTGGTGGTCCCTGTCTGCTTCTTCTCGTTATAAACTCAAACTCATAACGAATTTTACTGACAGGAAACCCTATGAAATCTCTGCTGCTTTCTGCCGCCAGCCTGCTGGCACTGTCCACCACCGCTCAGGCCTCCGACCTGCTAATTGCTACTGGCGCAGGCTACCGCAAACCCGTCACGGAATTGATGGAAGCCTTCAATAAAGAAACAGGCCTGACGGTAGAGAGCAGCTTTGGCAATATGCAGCAGGTCCGCGCCCAGAGCGAGCAAAATCCAGACATTGCTGCCATTATTGGCGACCGCTTTTTTCTGGAACCCATGGGCATTGCCCAGCAGTTTGTGAACATCAGCCAGGGTGCCCTGATGCTGGCCGTGCCCAAAGGCAAGACCATTGATTCCATCCAGGACTTGCAGCAGCCCAGCTATGCCCGCATTGCTATAGGCGATGCCAAGAAAACCGTCTACGGTCGCGCCGCCACCACCTGCATGGAACGTGAAAAAATCCAGGCCGAGGGTCGCAGCATTGAAGTCGCCATGCTGCCGCAGGTATCCACCTACCTGCTCAATGGCGAGGTGGACGCCGGTTTCATCAACCGCAGCGAAGCGCTGGCCCACAAGGACAAGCTGGGCACCACCCTGCCCATGCCAGCCCAATGTCACGACCCGATTGATCTGAGCCTGGCCGTGCTCAAGGACCGTCCTGCAAGCCCTGCCTTGCAATCCTGGACCCAGTTCCTGGGCTCGGACAAGGCCAAGTCCATTCTTGAGCGTCACGGCCTGTGATGTCCGCCTGGATGAGCTGCTCCAGTAGCTCGCTGGGCCTGAGTGTATATGTGCTGGCCGCCACCTTGGTGGCCCAATTGGTTCTGGGGGTAACCCTGGCCTGGGTACTGGCCAGAAAGCGCTTCCCAGGCCACGGATTACTCGATTCACTGGTGAGCCTGCCGCTGGTTTTCCCACCGATTGTTATCGGTTACTTGCTGCTGCTTGCCCTGGGCAGGCAGGGCTGGTTGGCCAGTGCCACCGGCTGGTCACCCAATATTGTTTTTCAGCCCGCGGCCTTGCTGATCGCCGCCTTTATCGCCGGGCTGCCATTGATGGTCAAACCCGTGCAAAACAGCATGAACAGCCTGTCGCCACGGCTGCGTGAAGCGGCAGCCACACTGGGCCACGGCACCTGGTCCTACTTCTTCCGGGTGGAATTGCCCTTGCTGCGCTCTGCCTTGGCCACCGGACTGATTCTGTCTGGCGGACGGGCCATGGGAGAAGTGGGCATTTCGCTGATGTTGGGTGGCAATATCGCAGGTCGTACCGAAACCCTGTCTTTATCTATCTACAACGCCGTCCTGGATGGCGACACAGACTGTGCCAATGCGCTGTCCTGCTTGCTGGGGCTGACGGCATTAGCCTGCTTTTGGGCGCTGCGGCGCTACGGGAATCAAAAATGACGGTTTTTTTTGAACAAAGCCAAATCGACCAATGGATTGGCGAGGATGCCTCCTACCTGGATCTGACCAGCCACATGCTGGGACTGCACAACCAGAACACCACACTGCGTTACGTCGTGCGTGACCATATCCGCGTGGCGGGCACTGAGGAGGTGGCCGAGATTGTGCGCTCTTGCGGCGGCCAGACCCAGCACTACACCCCCAGCGGCGTGGCGGCCATGCCCGGTCAGACCATCTTGCTGGCACAAGGCCCCGCCAAAGCCTTGCTGCGCGCCTGGAAGGTCGGCCAGAACCTGCTGGAGTTTGCCTGCGGCATCGCCACCCTGACACATCAAGTCGTGCAAGCCGTGCAAACGGTAGATGCCTCGGTGGCTGTGCTGACCACTCGCAAACATGCGCCTGGGGTACGCAAGCTGGCCTTGAAAGCCACACTATCGGGCGGAGCCATGCCGCATCGGCTGGGACTGGGCGAAACCATTTTGATCTTCCCCCAGCACCGCGCGCTGATGGGTGGCTGGGAGGAGGTGGGCCGGGCGATTGCCCGTCACAAATACGCCTTGTGCGAGAAGAAAATCGTGATTGAAGCGGCGGATCTGGACGAAGCCTACAGCGCGGCTCAGGCGGGTGCGGACGTGGTGCAGTTCGACAAAGTCCCGCCCGAGACCCTGGCACAAATTGTGCCTGCGCTGCGCAAAGCGCATCCCAACGTCACCATTCTGGCAGCGGGCGGGATTCATGCAGGTAACGCAGCCGCCTATGCCGCAACAGGTGTCAATGCCTTGGTGACCAGCAGCCTGCACTACGCGAAACCGGCCGATATTGGAGTGAAGATCAACTTGGCAGAGCCAGCAGAATCGCAAGAGCCGCTTGTTGCCAGCAAACTGGAAGGGCTGGAATAAAATCACCGGCCGCTCACTATTTGTCAGCCTGACCCACTAAGGTGTTAAGCGAAAACAAGGAAGGTGAGCTCCGGCATTAGAGCCAGTCATCAAACGACAGAGCTGCAAAGCACCACCAATAGAAAAACAGATCGCTGAATCCGACAAAAAATGCGGAAATCAGCATGAACCTTACGCCTGGCATCTGCCCCCTGGCGGCTTGGAAAGCATGCAGCTCCGTGAACACGTTTTCACAAAAAAAGTGGGCTCAGACAGTCTCCTTAGACCCCAAATGCTGCAACAAGCGCTGCATGGGTTTGGATAGGGCGCCCCAGTCCTGATAACACAGGCACAAGGAGCGCTTGGCCCAGGCGTCACTCAAAGGCCGCGCCACAAAGCCATGGCGACGCTTGTAGCGGCTGGCTACGCCTTGCGGCACAATCCCCAGGCCCACACCGTGGGCCACCATCTGGCACAGCCCTTCGAAGGTTTTCATACGGATGCGCTGCACCCAAGCATGGCCTGCTGCGCGAGCATGTTCGTCCAGATGGTCTTGCAGGGCATTACCCGGCATCAGGCCCACGAAGGGCTCATGCAGAACATCCTGCAAGCTCAATTTGCTGTGTGCCGCCAAGGGGTGAGCCGCAGCCATAATCAGCACCAGATGATCCTTGGCCACCGGCTCCAGCACCAGCCCCGGTGCCTGCACTGCATCCGACACCACACCGGCCTGGGCCAAACCGGCGGCAACCGTACGCACAATATCTGCGCTGGTACGCTCTTTCAGCTCGATATGCAGATTCGGCCGTTGTGCCAGCCAGGGAGCCAGACGGGATGGCAGAAAGTCGGTTAAGGCCGCCGTATTCGCATACAGGTGCAAAGTCCCCCGCGCTCCAACAGCGAAATCCTGCAACTCACCTTTCAACAGATCATGCTGGCGCAGCATCAAACGGGCATGGTGGGCCAGCGCCTCGCCTGCCTCTGTGGTGACGACTCCCCGTGGCAGGCGCTCCAGCAAAGCAACGCCGGCATCGTCCTCGATACGGCGCAAACGCTCGCTGGCCGAAGCCAGAGCCAGATTCGCGCGTACCGCTCCCTGTGTGATGCTGCCTGCATCCACAATGCTCAAGAACAAATGCAGATCGGCCAGACCCAGTCGCATCACCACTCCTGAAAACCCTTCGGATAAACCGAAGGATAGCGCCTTAAATCCACATTGTGTGCACTTGCCTGCCACGCTTCAATACAGGCATGCACGAATCTCTCTCTTTCCTTCTTCTGCTCAGTGCCATCTTCCTGATAGCGGGCATGGTCAAGGGCGTTACCGGCATGGGCCTGCCAACGGTAGCCATGAGCTTGCTGGGCCTGATGATGTCACCGGCCTCGGCTGCCGCCTTGCTGGTGCTGCCTTCTTTCATCACCAATGTCTGGCAATGCTTTGTCGGGCCGTCCATGCTGGCTTTGCTGCGCAGGCTCTGGTCCATGATGCTGACCATTGTGCTGGGCACGCTCTGGGGCTCAACGCTGCTGGCCAGTACCTCACCACAGCTATCGGGCATGGCCTTGGGTATCGCGCTGCTGGTGTATGCAAGCTATGCGCTTATCGCCCCCGCCCTGACCGTGTCGCCCCGCTTCGAGCCCTGGCTGTCACCCTTGATTGGTCTGGTGACCGGCGTGGTGACCGGCATTACCGGCGTTTTTGTGATGCCAGCCGTCCCTTATCTGCAGGCCCTGAATCTGGATAAAGACGAGCTGGTGCAAGCCTTGGGGCTGTCCTTCACAATCTCCACCATCGCGCTGGCTGGCGGTCTGTTCATGCACGATGTGTTCAAGCTGAACCAGCTGGGCATGTCTACCTTGGTGATTGTTCCGGCTTTGCTGGGTATGTGGCTGGGACAAAAGATCCGCGTGCGCATCAGCCCGCGCCGCTTCAAGCAATGCTTGCTGCTGTTTCTGGCGGCCCTGGGTCTACAACTGATTATTCGACCTTTTATTTAAGGCTGACCGCAACATGACCCTCTCCGTTTGCGACGTGAATCCGCCGGTGCAAGCGCTTTTAAGCTAAGCCACCACACCGACAGCGTCATTCACTATGTATTGATCCGCCAAGAGCCACCCTCACGGCCAGCACCACATTCTCAAATCGCCTAGCAACGACTGGAGCCACCATGCCAAGCTCATCTCGCCACTTACCCGTACTGGAATATCTGCAACGCCAACTGAATGGCACACTGGCCGAAGGCGAGCACACGCATATGCGTTACCCCACCGCGATTTCCCGGCTACTGAACTTTCGTATTACCGCTATAGATGAAGCCAGCGCCACGCTGGAACTGGACGCAGACGCTGCCTTGCATGGCAACCAGCAGGGCACGGTCCATGGCGGCCTCTTGTGCGAACTGGCCGATGCCGCCATCGGCACGGCCCATTCCACCTTGATGCAGGAAGGCGAGAGCTTTACCAGCATTGATCTGAAAGCCACCTTTCTGCGGCCAGTCTGGCAAGAGCGGCTGCAAGCCCATGCCTGGGCCACGCATCGCGGGCGCAGCATCAGCCATTACCGCTGTGAAATCCAGCGAGAAGACGGCAAGATGATTGCGACAGTGGAAAGCGCCGTCATGACCTTGAAAGGGGATCGGGCCCAGGGGCGTTAAAACTCCTGCTGCCGACTTCTTCAAGCCTCAACCACAGCACCAAGAAGCAGACAGCTTCTTTTAAACTTAAATAAAATAGAAAACTGGCTATCTATCTGTAAATAAATAATATTCTGAAACCGACCAGCCCCGATCAGGGATAGCCCCCATGCCCACCCAGCCGCTCAACTTTTACACTAGGCGCTGGTCACGCGCATCCTTATGCTCTGGAACAAGGGGTTCCCAATGTCGGCAGAAAATGGCTTGGATCTGTCGGTGTTGTACCGCCATCCAATCTTTCATTCGCACAGCGCCGAGCTGTCTCATCAGCCGCTTAGCCGGGCCATTTCCCGGCATGCCCTGCATTGGGGTCGCGGGCGCATCAACACCAGCCTGTACCGTCGCGATATTGATCAGATCAGCCTGATGCGACTGGGCTACGGTGCCGAAGTGGAAATCCAGGCCGATGCCTTCGGGGACTTCTGTCTGGTGCAAATGCCTTTGCAGGGTACGGCCGAATTCATCAGCGATGGTCATCACAAACTAACGGCCTATCCCGGCGATATTGCGGTGGTATCCCCTCGCCACCATGTGCGCACCTTGTGGCAAGCCGGTTGCGAACAGCTGATCGTGAAAATCCCCTACAGCCTATTTGACGGTGTGGGCCATCAGACTCTGGCACAAGAGGGCATGACCCGAGGCTGCGTCTACAAGCTGGACCCCTGTATGGGCCCACAATGGGCCAACCTCATCCAGCATCTGCTTCTGCTACCGACGCAACATAGCGACCGTCCAGCCAACTGGACACAGCATATTGAAAGCAGCCTGGCCTTGTTCCTGCTGTGTCATCCTGCCGATGAACAAGCCGTGCAGACTCTGGTGGATGAGTCCATGGGAGCGGCGGCCCGAGCAGGGCAGATGCGTCTGCTCCAAGCTAAAAACTATGTATTGGCGCATTTGCACAGCAACATCTCACTGGATGATCTGGCGCAGGCAGCGGGTGTGAGTCCCCGCTTCCTGCATCTGCTGTGCCGTCGTCACTACAAACAGTCCCCCATGAGCTGGGTACGCAATCTGCGTCTGGACGCCGCCCATCAGGTGCTGCAAAGCCGACCCCGCCCCAACGTCACCGAGGTGGCACTGGCGCATGGTTTTGGGCATCTGGGGCGGTTTTCTGCCTACTACCAGCAACGCTTCAAGGAACTGCCCCATCAAACGGGGCAGACACGGCACACAAGCATCAAACAGTCCTAGATGAACATGGACTTGTTGATGGGCAGATTGTGCTTCTTACAGTAGCTGGTGTAGTGGTCGATCATCCAGAACACATCAATGATTTCCAGGATGTTGTCGTTCTCGTCCAGGAACTCGATAGGCGTGCCCAGGTGGAACAGGGTCTCCATGCCTTCGTCGGACACCAGGGTGTGCGTGCGGCCGGGACTCTCGTGAATGTAATGACCGGCGCGGGCCACCCAATCGTATTCCTCATAGCGCAGGCTGCCGGACAGAATGTAGCCGGTCACCACAGCGCGGTGGCGATGACGCCCCAAAGAACCACCTTTGTCAGCGCGCATGATGTGCACCGAGGTGTTGTTGCGAATATCAAAGCTCAGGTGACGCAGCCAGATATTGGGGCCGAAAGGAATCCAGGGGGAGGTTTCCTCGGACGTATCGAAGTGGCCTTCAACCAGCGCGTATTCGTCGCGTACCTTGTCGATGCGTTTTTCAATGTCGATATAGGGTGGGGTGCTGTTTTGAGTCATGACTTGTCTCTCTCATAGAAATAAAAGCCGCTGTGTTTCCCACACAGTCGGATGCCAATCCCCCCGGATTGACCTGGTTTCATTCTATGAAGCCATTTGGCGCCGAACTATCCAGCTTTGGCACAACGTAGCGGCGCACTATCCAGTTCTGGCACTCCCGTTCCGATCGCTTTATTTGACCCCGAAAAAGACCGGCGACGAACTCCTGACACAGTTCATGCTCATGCCATTTGGCAGCTCATTTTTTCACATTCAACAATACTGATTTTCATAAGCAAATCAAAAGAGTAAGGACGCTTATCGACCATAAACACATGAGCGAATTGTCTTTCGTGGCCGCGACGATCAGGCATGTAATACAAGACATTGACTCGCACAGGTGCCCCCGTTTTCTGGCGGCACCTTGTTCTGATTTCACTGCAAGGAATTGCCATGAGCCGTCCTCTGAAAACCGTTATTGTGAATGGGAGCCTGCACCGTCCCTCCCGCACGCAAGTGCTGCTGGATGCGCTACGCGACACACTGAACGACCAACTGGCACTGGACGTGCAAAACATCGAGCTGGTCAGCCTGCTGCCCGAGCTGGGCGCGGCCCTGTCCACCGATGCCTTGCCCGCCCAAGCGCATCAGGCCATCACCGCCATTGAGCAGGCAGACTTTCTGATCGTGGGCTCGCCCATCTTTCGCGCGGGCATTCCGGGCCTGCTCAAGCACCTGTTCGATCTGGTCGACATGAATGCCCTGAATGGCACCCCCGTATTGCTGGCCGCCACTGGCGGCAGCCAACGCCATGCCCTGGTCATCGAACATCAGCTACGGCCCCTGTTCAGCTTCTTCCAGGCGCTGACCCTGCCCATCGGGGTCTATGCCACGCCCGAAGAGATTCAGGACGGCGAAGTCACCAGCGCCGCCCTGCAACAGCACATCCAGCGCACCGTTGATCTGGCCGTGCCGGTACTGCACAGTATTCAAACGCGTTTGCCGCTGCGAAACTCTGTTCTGGAGGCGCAGGCAGCATGAGCCAAATCACCTCCACCACACCCGATATTTTCTGGTTCCTGCCCACCTCGGGCGATACCCGTTATCTGGGCAAATCCGACTTTGGCCGCGCGCCCACCAACGAGTATCTGCGCAGCATTGCCGTCACCAGCGAGAACCTGGGTTATGACGGCTTGCTGATTCCCACCGGCGCCTCCTGCCTGGACCCCTGGGTGGTGGCGGCCAGCCTGGTTCCTGTTACCCAGCGCATCAAGCTGCTGGTGGCGCTGCGTACCTCTTTGGGCGCACCCGTTTCCAGCGCACGTCAGGCAGCGTCCCTGGACCAGGCCCTGCATGGCCGTTTGCTGCTGAATGTGGTGCCCGGCGGCGATGCCACCGAACTGGCCGCCGAAGGCGTGTTTCTGGACCACGATGCCCGTTATGAATACGCCCATGAATACCTGACGATCTGGCGTCAATTGCTCTCTGGCGACACTGTGAATTTTCAGGGCAAGCATTTCAAGGTAGAGAATGGCCGCAACTTTTTCCCGCCTGTGCAAAAACCCTATCCGCCCTTGTACTTTGGCGGCTCCTCAGACGCCGCCCATGAACTGGCTGCCGAGCATGTCGATGCTTACCTGACCTGGGGCGAACCACCGGCTGCTGTGGGCAAGAAATTTGAGGACATCCGCCGCCGTGCCGCCGCCCGTGGTCGCAAATTGAGGCTGGGGGTGCGCTTGCACGTGATCGTACGTGAAACCAATGAAGAAGCCTGGGCCGAGGCGGATCGTCTGATCAGCAAATTGACGGACGAGGACATTGCCAAAGCACAGGCCAACTACGCCAGCATGGACTCGGTAGGCCAGAAACGCATGGCGGCCTTGCATGGTGGCCGTCGCGATCAGCTGGAAGTCTCGCCCAATCTGTGGGCAGGGGTAGGGCTGGTACGGGGCGGGGCAGGCACCGCACTGGTGGGCGACGCCCAAACCGTGGCCCAGCGCTTGCAGGAATACATAGACCTGGGTGCGGACTCCTTTGTGCTCTCGGGCTACCCCCATCTGGAAGAATCCATACGCTTTGCCGAGCTGGTGTTTCCACTTCTGGGCAAACGGGCCGTCACCGTCAGTGATCGCGCCCAGACCGGCGGCGCCTTTGACGCGCGCGGTGTTCAAAACCAGCAACTTTCCTCTGCATCATGAGCCAGAAAATAATTGATCTACGCTGCCGACCTGCCTTTCTGCACAAGTTTTTCGGGGCCGAACCTGGTACGCCAGAACATGCCACCGCGCGCTGGCTAAACCGCCGCGTTGGCACTCGTGGCAGCGATACTCACTTTGAAAAATCACTTAGCCAGGAAGGCTTTCTGGAAGAAGTGCGCCAGGCCGGACTGAGTAAAGCGGTCGTCGTAGGCCGCCACACACCGTCGCAACATTTGCCCAACGACACCATTCATCAGATCGTGCACGGACACGATGAATTGCTGGGCATTGCCGGTATTGATCCGGCTCTGCAAGGCGAGCAGCAAGCCCTGGCCGAGGCAGAACGCGCCATCAAGGAGCTGGGCTTGTCCGGCATTGATATCGAGCCGGGTTTTGGTGTTCCAGCACGTCACCCCGATGACCCTGTTTACTGGCCCGTTTACGAACTGGCGCGCCACCTGAAAGTACCCGTCTTTTTGATGAGTGGCCCCACCACGCCGGACCCGCGCTACAACGACCCGGCCGGGCTGGCCAAAGTGGCCAAAGCCTTCCCGGATCTGCCTTTAGTGGCCTATCACGGCTATTGGCCCAATGTGCAACAGGCCATAGGCCTGGCCTTTCTGCACGAGAACGTGCATCTGGTGCCGGATATGTACATTTTCCAGCCGGGAAACGAGGGCTATGTGCAGGCAGCCAATAGCTTCCTGTCCGAGCAATTGCTGTTTGGCTCGTCCTATACCTTCCGCCCGATTCGCCAGAGTATTGAGGACTTTCAACAGCTGGGCTTCAAGGACAGCATTCTGGACAAGCTGTTTTATGACAATGCAGCCAGGCTGTTTCAGCTGCCCAGGTAACGCTGGCGGCTTTGACTCATCCAGGACAAACGTCAGGCGCAGAGCAAGATGCACACCAGGAGGGGCGAGACCATCGCCCCTTTTTTGACGGTGTCCCTTGGAGCCTATCGACGTCTTCGCCCTAAAAACACCCAAGTGACATTAACGATATCGCCACAGTCTGCTCGCCTGTCATCAATGCATCGGTCTCCGAGCGTACCAAGCAAAAGGGCACGAATGATTCGTGCCCTTTTGCTTCCAAGAGGCGGCCCCGCCTCTACCCGCATCAGCTCAACTCCCCTTGGTCCCCACATGCCAGTAGTACACAGGCTCGGCCTCGTTCAACAAAATATCCCCCACCGAACGAGCCTTGTAGATCACCGGATTATGCGAAGCCAAAGCTCGCGCATTACGCCAATGTCTATCCAGACGACGGGACTCCTCCAGGGCCGTAGAGCCACCCACATCAAACAGGCGCGTGGCCGCCCGCAAGACAGGTTCCACTACAGCCACTTGCGCCTGTGCCGTTCGCAGTTCCAGGGCATCCAGTGTTTCGCGGGAGACCTCCACACCCGCCTGCCGCTGATCCGCAATGCTTTGCAAATGAGCCGCCACATCACGTACCGCCAGTTGGGCAATATAGGCCGTGCTGGCCAGCTCTCCCACAATATGCTGCACCAAGGGGTCGTCCTTGGGCAGCGCGGCACTGCCGTGGCTAAAGACACGTTTGCGCGCCTGTACATAGGCCACTGCATCACGCTGCACGGCTTGAGCAATACCTGCCAGGGTCGCCAAATGCACCAGCTGAAAATAAGCCACCAAGGGTGTGGGCTCCTGGCGCGGAAAACGGATGATGGCGCTCTCGGGCACAAGCACATCCGTCAGCACCGTCGTGCCAGATCCCGTCAGCCTTTGGCCAAAACCATGCCAGTCATCCAGACGCTCCACGCCGTCCTGATCGGTGGCAACGACCGCATGTACCGTTTCATCTTCCTGTTCCGTTCCTGTGCTGCGAGCCACCACCGTGACCCAATCCGCGTACAAGGTGCCCGTGCTGTAGAACTTGCGGCCATTCAGACGCCATTGACCGGCCTGCTCTGGATCGGGCTCCAGCGTGGTTTGCAACTGGCCTACAGCGCCCAAACCAGTCTCGGTCGTGGCATTACCAAAAATCGCCCCTTGGCCTGCCAATGGCAGCCACTGCGCTTGCGTGACCTCATCCCGATCAATCAACAAGCGGTCGATGAAGCCAAAATGCGGTCGCAGAATTTGGGCGACATTTGAATCCGCCGCAGCCAGCTCCTGAAACAGCTCAAAGAACACCGGGATGGAGACACCGCTGCCACCCCATTGAGGCGGCACACGCAAAGCCGTAAAGCCGCTATCTTTCAGCCACAGAATGGGCGCATAGGCCAAGGTACGGGTATGCTCGCGCTCCGCAGCGGTATCGGCAATGCGCTGAAAGAGGGCGCTGAAACGGGCACGCAAGGCGCCCAGATCGGAAGCTCGTGCACTTGCTGGCGCAGCCCTTTCTGGCACAGTCCGGCGTGGCGCAACATCAGAGGTAAAAACGGCAGTGTCAGTAATCATGATGTGCAGCCCTCAAGGAACCTGCGTAATGGAAGCATGACCCGCCGTCTTCCACGGCAAGGCATACAGCTTCTTGTCTCCCGCAAAAGACGTGTCGATCTGCGCGGCCACGGCAGGGGAGTTTTGATAAAGATCCACAAACTGGCGTATGCGCGGATCATCTCTATGGCCGCTCCGCGCGACAAAGCGGATGGCGTAGTACAGATCATCCACCGTGGAATACTGCAAGGCCTTGCTGGCCAGCTCGGACTGCCCGGCGTTCACAAAATGGGCTGGATAGCCTTGGACCAAGGGCAGGTCATCGGCTGCGCGCACCAATTGCGGCCCTTCGACTTCCACAATGCGCAGCTTTCTGGGGTTGGCCGTCACATCATGAATCGAGGCACGCGCAGTTGCCCCCTCTTTCAGCTGAATCAGGCCAGCCGTCTGCAAAAGCAGCAGGCCGCGCGCCTGATTCACCGGATCACTCGCCACCCCAACAGAAGCGCCTTCGGGCAGCGCATCCAAGGACGAATACTGCTTGGAATACAAGCCAATATTGGGCAATAAACCATAAGCCACACTTTCAATGGCATAGCCGCCTTCCTTGACGGCATTGTCCAGGAAAGCCTGATGCTGGAAGTAATTCAAATCCAGATCCCCGGAGGCCAAGGCCGTATTGGGCGTGGTCCAGTCGGTGAACTCAATCACCTCGACCTCCAGGCCCTGTTTCTTGGCCTCCTTGGCTGCCACGGCAACTGAATCGGCCAAAGAGCCGGGCGTGACGCCGATTTTCAATGCAGCAGCAGACACATGGCCCGCTAGGCTCAAAGCTGCCAAGGCAAACACGGCACGAATAGAAAAACGGGCAAACAACATGATCCTGACCTTAAAAAAGGGGTCGTAAAAAATGATCCAACGCAGCAGATACTGGCTCTTTCTCGCCTTAATCAGCTTGCCTGCAAGGCAGAGGTAGCCGCCTCATCCGATCCCGCCTCCGGGGTCGAACCGGGCACCAAATGCCGCCACTGCGCGGCAGGGTGCGTGGCAGATACCCGATCTCCTTGTCCAAACAATTGCTGGCGCAGGGTTCCACCTTCATACGCCGTGCGATAGCGGCCCCGGTTTTGCAGCTCGGGCACGATGTAGCTGGCAAAGTCTTCCCAGGTTTCAGGCACAACGATGCGGGTCAGATTGAAGCCGTCGATCTCGCCTTCATCAATCCAGGTGCTTAGCGCATCCGCCACTTGCTGCGGGTCGCCCACAATGGTTTTGTAGCGGCTACCCAGCGTGAATTGCTCCAGCAGCTTGCGGCGCGTCGTCCAGCCTTGTTTCTGGGCTGCGGCCGCTGCGGATTGAATCGCGTTGCTGGGGCCAAAGCTGATGGGTTCATCCAGGTCATACTGGGCAAAGTCCACGCCGGTACTGGCCGCAAAATGCGCCAGGCCGCCCTCGGAACTGGCATGGGCCAGATAGTCGGCATACTTCTCTTTAGCCTCGGCTTCCGTAGCACCCGTAACGACCGCTACACCCGCATAAATCTTCAGGTCCTGCGCTTGCCGTCCCGCATTGACCGCTGCCTGACGCAGCTTGCGGGACGAGTCCCTGGCCGCTTCCGGGTCCCGCGCACCGATGAAAACCCCTTCAGCATGTTGCCCGGCAAACTGCAGCCCCCGCGCCGAGGTGCCTGCCTGGAACAGCAGAGGCGTACGCTGAGGAGAGGGCGCACTCATATGAATTGCATTGCTGCGATAAAAGGGCCCTTCGTGATGCACGGTATGCACTTTCTCGGGCAGGGCATGGATACGACGCTGCTTGTCGGCAATCAGCGCGTCATCTTCCCAGCTGCCTTCCCACAGCTTGTAAGCCAATTGCAGAAAGTCCTCGGCCCGGTCGTAACGACTGTCGTGTGCATCCAGACCATCCTGCCCCAAACCCCGCGCCCCGCTATCCACATAGCCAGTCACGATGTTCCAGCCTATGCGGCCATTGCTTAGCTGATCCAGCGTGCTGACATCGCGTGCGAAGGTGTAAGGGTGATGCGCCGCCACTGACGCTGTCAGACCAAAGCCAATATGTTGCGTGACGGCTGCCATGGCCGAGACCAGCAGCCAGGGGTTGTTCACCGGTAGTTGAATACCCTCGCGCAGCGTCAAGTCCACACCTTGCTGGTAAACGTCGTAATAGCCGACCACATCCGCCAGAAAAATGCCGTCGAACAAGCCTTTTTCCAGCGTTTGGGCCAGATCCGTCCAGTACTTCAGAGTGTGATACTGCGTGGATTGATCACGCGGATGCGTCCACAAACCATGGTGGATGTGGCCGACGCAATTCATGTTGAAAGCGTTGATATGGATGTGTTTCTTGGGCTGCGTCATGGGGCATTCTCCTTGCTTAATGCGGCAACCAGGTCAGGCGATACAGCTTTTTCTCGCCCTGGTAGAACTGATCGATTGCCTCGCGCACCGCAGGCGATGTTTTGTAGACCTCCAGGAACTGGGCAATGCGCGGGTCTTCCGTCCTGTCGCTACGGGCCACAAACTGAATCGCCCAGGAGTCGTCCTCGTAACTAGTCAAGGACAAGGCTTTCGTAGCATCAAAGGCGTTGGAGGCCAGGATGAAATACGGAAAGCCCTGAGCCAGATCCACGTCCTGTGTGGCACGTGCCAATTGCGGGCCTTCCACTTCCACAAACTTCAGGTTCTTGGGGTTGGCAACAATGTCATCGGGAGTACCCAGCAAGCCGGTTTCGGGGCGCAGCGTGATCAAGCCCGCATGCTGCAACAGGCGCAGCCCACGGCCTACGTTGACGGCGTCACTGGCAATTGCCACTTTTGCGCCATCGGGCAAATCAGCCAAGGTGGCGTGCTTGAGGGAATACAGGCCCAGGTAAGACAAAATGCCCGGCTGCACACTGACCAGTTTGAAGCCCTTGTCGCGCACGGCATTGGCCAGGTAATTGCTGTTCTGGTAGTAGTTCAGATCAATATCGCCCGCATCCAGCGCCACATTCGGTGTGGCCCAATCGGTAAATTCGATCACCTGCACATCCACTCCCTGCTTCTTGGCCTCCTGCGCAGCAACGGCCACCGAGTCCGCAAAAATGCCGGGCACAACACCGATTTTCAAAGGAGCTGCGGTCGCTGTGCTACTCAACAAAACAGCAGTAGAAACCAGGCTAAACGCCGTCAGTTTTTTCAAAATCTTCGAGATAGTCATCAATCAACATCCAGATAAAAGAGAAAGGCTCGTGGCCTGGAAAACAGGCCATATCGAAGCGCATATGTGTCTTGCTAGAACGTATTTACTGACATGCTTTGAGCCATACTGCGCAACGCTTCTTCACCCCTGCAGCCATGCCCAAACACAGCTTTCCAGGTGGCATCACAAAGCACCATGGCGCGGCGGGCGCACGCCATTCAGGGCGTAATTACCAATGGCGTGGTACTTCCAGCGCACCGGGTCATGCAGGGTATGGACTCGGGCGTTACGCCAGTAGCGATCCAGCCCATGCTGGGCCTGCGTAGCGCTGGTGCCTGCCAGTTCAAATAACTTGCTGCCTGCCAGCACACTGGCGCTGGTAGCCAAAGCCTTGGCCTGCGCAACGGCAATGGAGGCCTGAGCCACGCTGTCCTCATCCGGTGCTTGCTGGGCGGCGTCCACAAAGCGGGCGGCGCGGGCCAATAGCGCTTGCGCGGCACGCAAACGCACATGCACATTGCCCACCTCCTGCAGCAGCAAGGGGTCCTGTGCGGCGCTGTCCACACCAGCGGTAATCCAGGGGCGGCTGTGCTCGCGAATAAAGGGCAAGGTGGCCTCGAAAGCCCCTTGGCCTATGCCCAAATCCAGTGCTGCATGGATGATCTGGGCATAGGGACCAATAGTGGTCGGACGCTCGAAGGAGTCCGTGAACGGCACGACCCATTGCGGCTGCACAGGAACACGTGTGAACTCCACCGAGCCGCTGCCTGTCACACGTTGGCCAAAGCCGTCCCAATCGTCTGTCAGCGTGACGCCTGCAGCCCCACGCGGTACAAAAACCAGATACAGGCGGCCATCATCACGCGAGGTCGTCAGCGTGGGAATCCAGTGTGCAAACAGCGAGCCCGTGCAATAGAACTTGCGGCCGTCTACAAACCAGCCATCCGGCTCTTTCAGCAATTGCGTGCGACGTACAAAGTCCTTCTTGCCGATCTCCGCCAATGCATTGCCAAAGCGTTTGCCTTGCAGCACCTGATCGTAGAAAAAGGCTTTTTGCTCGTGCGTCGCCCCCACGCGCAACACTTCCAAGGCGTAGTAGTGGTTTTGCGGGATATGGCCAAAGTTGCCGTCGGCCTGGGCAATGCGCTGCACGACACGGGTGAGCACATCGGCGGAAACGCCCGCGCCGCCGTATTCTTTGGGGACCGTAATGCCCCATAAGCCACTTTGACTGAATTGCTCCACCTCTCGATGCGGCAAGATACGGTCGCGATCACGCTCCAGCGCATGTTGGGCAATGGATTGTGCAAACTGCTCGGCGGCTTGCAGCGCTTCGGCCTCGGACTGGATGATGTGTACGGATGTAGAAAGCTGTGTTGTCATGGCCTCAGTTCCATTGGTGATAAGACGGCGAGGCGCCATTGAGCAGGTAATTGCCCAGCAAGTGATATTTCCAGCGCACCGGGTCATGCAAGGTGTGCACGCGGGCGTTGCGCCAGTGGCGATCCAGGTTATGAGCCGCACGGGTGGACGACGAGCCGGCCAAGGCAAAGAGCTGTTCGCTGGCGTTCAGGGCAGCTTCCGTCGTCAGGATTTTGGCCTCGGCAACCGCCACGGAAGCACGGGCGCTGCTGTCTGCATCCACGGGCTTGGCAGCCAGCGCATCCAACAGACGCGCTGCCTCCAGCAAAACTTCCTGAGCGGCATCCACCTCAATCTGCAAGGCACCCACTTCCTGAATGATGTGAGGGTCCTGCGTGGCACTGGTCACCCCCGAATCGGTCCAGGGGCGCGCACGATTACGGACAAACCCCAGTGCATCCTGCAAGGCCCCCTGAGCGATACCGGCATCAATACTGGCTTGAATCAGTTGAGAAATAGGACCCGACAGGGAAGGCTTGTCCGCAAAACGCCAGCTTTCCAGCACATGGTCTTCCTCGACCAGAACCTGGTCGAATACCACGCTGCCACTGGCGGTTGTGCGCTGCCCAAAAGCATTCCAGTCATCAATCACCTGCACGCCGGGCGCATCACGACGCACCCAGACCTGTACGCCACGGCCTTGCTCATCCGCAGCCCGGAAAGGAATCCAATGCGCGAACAAGGCGCCGGTTGAATAAAAGCGTGTGCCGCTAACGCGCAAGCGGCCATCCGCTGCCCGCGCAAGATGGGCAGTGATGTCGGTAATCACCGCTGCCTTGCCCTTTTTCTCCGGCCCGCCATTGCCTAAACGTGCGCCTTGCAGCACCGCCTTGAACCAACGCTGCTTTTGAGATTCGGTGCCGGTGTCTTTCAGGTTCTGGATCAGCGCGAAATGGTTTTGCGGGATCTGACCCAGAGAAGGGTCAGCCGCGCTGATGATGGCAAAAACCTGCGCCAGCGTTTCGTTGGAGGCTTCCAGGCCGCCATAGGCTTTGGGGATAGTGATGGCACCCAAGCCGCAGGCGGTATAGCGCTCTATCTCGTCCCAGGGAAGCTGGCGCAGGCGGTCGCGCTCGGCAGCAGTTTGCGCAAATTCAGCAGCCAATTGCCGGGCAATGACGATGGCTTCGGCTTCACTGCCAATCACATGAGGCTGTTGGGGGGGCAAGGGCAGACGCGGCTTTGCAGATGCTTCGGGCAAAGCTCCGCCCTGAGTAATCCGATCATTCATACGGCACTCTTTTCAATGACTAAAAACGGTAGGGATAGACGCAGCTGCCAGCACCTGCGTCCCAGCTCAAGACAGAGCGTCCGAGCAAACAAAGAACATCACATTCATTGCCAAGGCGACGCCACTACGTGCGCCAGCCCTTGGCTGAACTCGGATCAACGTGCGCGCAGCCACTGCACGTAGCGGTCGCCGGCAAACTGCACCACAGTCACTAAAGCAATCAACACGGCAATCACGATCAACATCACCTGCGTGTCAAAACGCTGATAGCCATAGCGGATTGCCAAGTCACCCAGGCCACCGGCACCAACTGCACCCGCCATGGCAGACGAGCTGATCAAAGCCACGATAGTGATAGTGAAACCACCCACAATGCCGGGCAGTGCCTCGGGCAAGTAGACGTGGCGCACGATGTCCCACTTCTTGCAGCCCATGGCTTGAGCCGCTTCAATCAGACCAGAGTCCACCTCGCGCAGGCTGACCTCGGCAATACGGGCAAAGAAAGGCGTGGCGCTGATTGCCAAGGGCACAATGGCCGCCCACACCCCAATCGTGGTGCCTGCCAGCAAGCGCGTGAAGGGAATCAGCGCAACCAGCAAAACAATGAAGGGCGTGGCCCGGAAACCATTGACCACGCTACCCACCGCCCGGTTGATCTTGGGCGACTCCCAAAAGCCATGGGGGGCCGTCACAATCAAGAGCACCGCCAGCGGAATACCGGCCAGAAAGGCAATGCCCCCAGACACGCCCACCATCATCAACGTGTCCAGAAAAGCCTGCCAATAACGCTCAGCGGGGATACTCAGATTCCACAACATATCCAATGTCCTCAATGTGATGCGCGATGGCCGCCGGGCCTTGCGTCAAAGATGTCAAATCGGGCAGGCTCACATGCCCCTCAATGGCGACCAGCAAACGTCCATGTGCATGGCCCTGAATGCGGTCCACGCCACCATGCACCAGCTGCGGCTGGCCGGGCAGGCTGCGGGCAATGCGCAGCAAATCCGGCTCCCAGCCACCTTCGCCGCTATAGCTCAATTGCAGGATGCGGCTGTACGTGCCAGTTTCAGGGGGCTGCTGTACCAGACGTGCCTGCAAGTCCTCCGGCAGTGTGTGCTGCAAAGGTGCCAGCAGTGCCTTGGTGGCGTCATGCTGCGGTTTGCCAAACACACGCCAGACCTCGCCCAGCTCGGCAATGCGGCCTTTTTCCAGCACCAGCACGCGGTCGGCAATTTCACGGATCACACTCATCTCGTGCGTAATCAGCACGACGGTGATGCCCAGACGGCGGTTAATGTCCTTGAGCAGACTCAGAATGGACTGTGTGGTCTCCGGGTCCAGCGCCGAAGTGGCTTCGTCACACAGCAAAATCTCCGGGCCAGTTGCCAAGGCGCGAGCAATGCCCACACGCTGCTTTTGCCCACCCGACAAACGACTGGGATAGGTATCGGCCTTGTCTTGCAAGCCGACCAGTTGCAGCAGTTCCTGAACGCGCGGGGCAATGTCCTGCGCCGACACACCGGCTACCTTCAAGGGCAAGGCCACGTTCTCGTACACCGTCTTGGCAGACAGCAAATTGAAGTGCTGAAAAATCATGCCAATGCGGCGACGCAGCTGCACCAGCTCCGACTCATTCAGACGGGCAATGTCCACGCCATCTACCAATACCTGGCCGCTGCTCGGGCGCTCCAGCCGGTTGATGGTGCGCAGCAAGCTGGATTTACCCGCGCCGCTACGGCCAATAATGCCGAAGATGCTGCCTGGCGCGATGTCCAGATCAATGTCCTGCAAGGCAGGCACGGCGCCTGCCGAGGACTGATAGATTTTGGACAGATTGCGAAAAGCCACGCTGCCCGCCTTGACGACGTTGGGCTGCTGTTCCAGTTCCGCTTTGACAGACGCACTGGCCTTATGAACCTCGCGCTGTCCTGCGGCCTGTTCGGCGGTGTCCCGCAGCTCGTCCAAATTACGCCGTAGTGCTGATGTGTATGCCATATCACTTGCTCGCTGTGCTGCTGCCTTGCCAGGGCAAGGTGTACAGATGGGGATTGTGATCAAAGCGGTCTGCAATCGTGTTGCGTACCGCTTGCGACTGCTGGAACAGCTCCACGAACTGTTTCAGGGCAGGGTCGTTGACGCGATCTTTGCGCGTAACAAAACCCATTGCATAAAAGGTGTCGGCAATGCCGGAATAGACCAGGGCCCTGCCCGCATCCGCCTTGCGGCCAGCGCTGACGAAATAGCTGGGCCAGACGACAGCCAGGTCCACATCCGGCAGGGAATGGATCAGTTGCGGGCCTTCAATTTCCACAAACTTGAGCTGCTTGGGGTTGTCCACCACATCATTGACCGTGGCTCCGGTATCCAGACCATGACGCAAGGTAATCAGGCCCGCTTTTTGCAGCAGCAACAGGCCACGGCCCTGATTGACCGGATCATTCGGCAAGGACACGGTTGCACCCTTGGTCACCTGGTCCAAAGATTGGTACTTGTTCGAGTACAAGCCAATGTTTTGCAGCAAGCCCAGACCAATCAATTCCAGGTCGTAGCCACGCTCTTTGATGGCATTGTTCAGAAAGGCTTGGTGCTGGAAGAAATTCACATCAATATCGCGGTTGTTGACGGCCTCGTTGGGCAGCGTCCAATCCGTAAATTCCACCAACTGAATATCCAGCCCCTGCTTTTTGCCTTCCGAGATCAGCGCTTGCACCGCATCCGAGGTTGCACCAGGAATGGAGCCCACTTTAATCACGGCGGCAGAGCTGCTGAACGGCAGGGCAGCGGCAAACAGAATGCCCAGCGCCCAACGCTGCACGCGAGAGGAGAAAATCGCCGTCATTATTTCGCCCCTCCTTGTGCATTCAACCAGGCCAGGGTGTAGAGGCGCTCGTCGTTATTGAATGCCGCACGCGACACGTCACGCACAGACTGCGAGTTTTGATAGATGGAAATGAACTTTTGAATGACAGGATCGTTGGTGCGGTCCGCTTTCACCACGAACTGAATGGCAAACTGCGCATCTTCAATACCCGAGTAGGCCAGACCACTGGAAGGATCAAAGGCTTTGGCCGCTACGATGAAATGCGGATAGCCTTGGGCAATATCCACATCACCCGTAATACGCACCAGCTGCGGGCCTTCTACTTCCACAAAGCTGAGCTTTTTGGGGTTCTCCACAATGTCATCCAGGCTGCCCAGATAACCGACCTCTGGCTTGAGCTTGATCAGCCCAACTTTTTGCAGCAAGAGCAGACCACGCCCCTGGTTCACGGGATCGTTGGCAATGCCTACCTTGCCGCCCTGAGGGACCTGATCCACCGCCTGATGCTTGAGCGAATACACTCCCACATTGGCCAAAATACCCGTGCCCGCGCTGGCCAGCTTGTAACCGTTTTTCTCGATGGCGTTCTTCAGGAAAGGCTGGTGCTGGAAGTAATTGATATCAATATCGCGGTTATCCACCGCCACATTGGG
This sequence comes from Alcaligenes sp. YSL9, assembly GCF_030515105.1. Taxonomy (NCBI): domain Bacteria; kingdom Pseudomonadati; phylum Pseudomonadota; class Betaproteobacteria; order Burkholderiales; family Alcaligenaceae; genus Alcaligenes; species Alcaligenes sp. YSL9. The sequence goes on from NZ_JALXJU010000004.1 coordinate 181,435, forward strand.
CGTGGTCCAATCGGTGAACTCGATCACCTCGACATTGATGCCTTGGGCCTTGGCATCCTTGGCCGCGGCATTGATGGAATCGGCATAGGCGCCCGGCACCACGCCAATGCGTAAGGAGTCGGCGGCGATGGCCGGAGAAACAGCCAGCACAAGGGCACTAGCTACGATGAGTTTGGACAGATGCTGGAGCATGGTAAACAGTGCCTCACGAGGTGGGCCTGCGCTTGCAGGCAAATCTTGGAAGCTTCTATTACATCGACTCCATTCCCTTGGCACCACAACAGAACAATCATTTACTTATGCTGGCTAACTGCTGGATGAAATTACCTCAAGTTATTGATATTTATATTATTTTTGAAAATAAACTAAATACTGCCAACGATGGCATTTGTGATATTTCGTGCGCGTTTCAAGTTAGCCGTGGGAGTGCAAGAACAGGAGTCAAAAATGGTTTTTTGCCGTCCTCCGCGCAATTTTTCCAAACTTATATCAAGTAAATTAACTTATAATTAACTTATATTTTGTCCATGAACTCGATATTCTGGACACCCAAAGCCGCCAAACAACTGCGCAAGATCGACAGGCAACACCAGGGCGCTATCCGCGACGGTGTCGGCAACTTGGCTGACATGCCCAATTGCTCCGGATCGCAGAACATCAAAGCGCTGACGAATCACCAGTATGGCTATCGCCTGCGCATCGGAAACTATCGCGTCCTGTTTGATTGGGACGTAGAGATAAGAATTATCGACATCCAGGAAGTGAGAAAGCGCGATGAACGCACGTACTAATATTCAGATCATCAATGGCCCGGACGGCAATCCCGCTTTTGTCGTGATTCCCTACGAAGACTACATCGCCAGCCAGACCCAAGACGGCGGGCTGATCCCCCACGCCGTCGTCAGCAGCACGATCGACGGTGCAACACCGGTTCGGGCATGGCGTGAACACCTTGGGCTGACACAGGCAGAGCTGGCCGCTCGTCTGGGTATCAGCCAATCTGCCTATGCCCAGCAAGAGAGCAGCGAGCGGCTACGCAAAAGCAGCCTGGAGCGCATTGCCGCCGCGCTTGGGATTACACCTGAGCAACTCGACTTCTAAGCCAGGAACGGCGGTTTGCAAGCCCACCAGACCCGCAGGGCTACAAAAATCCAAAGGCCAAAAAAAATCCGCCCGAAGGCGGATTTCTTTACAGCACGCTGGCCGCTTAGCCGCGAACCTTGACCAGAATTTCGTCCAGCCAGGCCAGCATCAGGTCGATTTCGTCGGCCGTGATGTTCAGGGCTGGCATGAAACGCAGCAGGTTAGGACGTGGCGAGTTCAACAACATGCCTTCTGGAGCGCGGTCGCGAGCAGCAGCCACAATTTCCGGGCCGTCGTCCTGATCCAGGATCAGAGCACGCAGCAAGCCTTCACCACGCTCACCGTTCATGCCCCACTTGGCGCTGATGGCCAGCAGGCCTTCGGACAGTTGCTTGGCGCGGGCGTTGACCGACTCCAGGAAGCCAGGAGCAGCCAGCTCGTCGAACACGGCCACGCCAGCAGCGGTCATCAGGGGGTTACCGTTGTAGGTACCGCCCTGGTCGCCTGGCTGGAAGCAGGACACTTCTTCGCGGGCACACAGTGCCGACAAAGGCACGCCGCCACCAATGCCTTTACCCAAGGTCATGATGTCAGGACGAATGCCCGAGTGTTCGTAGGCAAACATGGTGCCGGTACGGCCCATGCCGGTTTGCACTTCGTCCACGATCAGCAGCAGCTTGTGCTCGTCAGCCAGCGCGCGCAGACCCTTCATGAATTCCACGGTAGCGGGAATAACACCGGCCTCGCCCTGTACGGGTTCGAGCATGATGCCCACGGTTTGATCGTCGATCAGCGCGCGCACGGATTCCAGATCGTTCAGCTTGGCTTTAGGAAAGCCGTCGACCTGTGGAGCAAACATGCGATCCCAGCCGGGCTTGCCGGACAGGGACATGGTGGCCAGGGTACGGCCATGGAAAGAGTGCTCAAAAGAAATGATCTTGTAAGCGTTGTTCTTGTTGATCTGACCCCATTTGCGCGCCAGCTTGATGGCGCCTTCGTTGGCTTCGCCACCACTGTTGGCAAAGAACACGCGATCAAAGCAGGAGTGTTCCACGATGCGTTTGGCCAGCTCGATAGAGGGCTCGTTGTAGAACGCAGGCGAGGGGTTGATCAATTTGGACGCTTGTTCGGTGATCGCCTTGATCACGTTGGCAGGGCTGTGGCCCAGCGCGTTCACGGCCCAGCCCTGGACGGTGTCCAGGTATCGCTTGCCGTTGTGATCTTGCAGCCAGGAACCTTCTCCTCGCACAAAGACCAACTCCGGACGCTGGGTAATTTCCATTAATGCACGTACACCGGCCCGATCGAATTCCATAACGGCAAACCTTGATGAAAATGAAAGAAGAAAAAATAAACCAGCCCGGCGGCTGGACAATTAATTCTAACGCAGCACACCCCCAGCAGGACGCTTATGCCTGGGACAATGGCCATCTGGCCGTGGATTGTCCCTTTTCTGGTACACATCCGCGCCCTGGCAGGCGCCAAAGCGTTTTAAGCCTGAAATCTTTGCACGGTATCGGGGTGAGAGTCGCCGGGACGCGTTTGTATAAAACCTGTCATCCAAGCAGCCTTCCAAAGATCTGCCTGCCTAAAACAAACCGTCCAGATCCAGTTGACGAGGCTGCTCCTGCGGCATTTCACTGATGGGCAGCAGAGCGCTGGCTTTCACACCCAGCAAGCGCAAGCGTCTGTCCAGCACGGCGCGTTTCAGATTCTGGCGGGCGGCGGCCAAAATGGCATCCGCCGCCAGCACGGGAGCGGGCAGGGACAGGTCGCGCGTCACGGTTTTGAAGTCCTCGAACTTCAGCTTGATGCCTATGGTTTGGGCGCACATGGCGGATTTGCGTAAATCCTGCTCCAGCTTTTCACACAGGGACTCCAGCACGGCAGACAGGCGGGACCGATCCATGCGCACGTGCAGATCACGCTCGAAGGTGGTTTCACGACTGATGGATTTAGGCGTGCGGTCGGTGGATAAGGGGCGCTCGTCCTGGCCTTGAGCCACGGCCATCAGCCATTGCGCGTAGCGCAGGCCAAACTGTTCCTGCAATTTTTCTGCAGGTGTGGCGGCCAGTTCCCCGATCTTCTGTATGCCCATTTCCGTCAGTTTCACGACCGACTTGGGACCAATGCCATTGATCTTGCCCACGGCCAGCGGCCAGATGCGGGTAGGCACATCGTCCATGGTCAACACGCAGGCCCCATTGGGCTTGTTCAGTTCTGAGGCAATTTTGGAGAGCAGCTTGTTGGGCGTAATGCCTACCGAACAGGTCAGGCCGGTGGCCTGGTTCACGGCTTGTCGAATCTGCTCGGCCAGTTCGTGGCTGTCTTCGGTTTTATGGCTAAGGTCTACATAGATCTCGTCGATACCCCGATCCTCGATATGGTCCGAGACCGTGGCTACGGCCTGTTTAAACAAGCGCGAATAATGGCGGTAAGCTTGAAAATCGGCAGGCAGCAAGATGGCATCGGGGGCCAGTTGGGCCGCCTTCATTAAACCCATGGCCGAGAACACACCCAGCTGACGCGCTTCATAGGTAGAAGTCGTGGCCACCCCGCGCCCAACATAATCAGCCAGACGGGCATGTTGCCAGCTGCCATCGGGCAATTGCCTGGGCGCATCAGCACTGCGCCCGCCAATCACCACGGGACTGCCGCGCAAATGCGGGTAGCGCAGCAGCTCCACCGAGGCATAAAACGCATCCATATCCACATGAGCGATACGCCGCTCCAGAGGTTTTTCTTCTTGTGCCGCCACCTTGATCAGCCCGTTAACTGTATATATGTACACCATTATAGCGACAAGTCAGCGGTGCACCGAGAGCCACTGAATAAGCGCCGGGATGATATAAATCACTAAACATCATTAAGCTGACAGCAGGCTGAAACTACGTATTGAATCGGCAGCAAGCGCCCGGTTACTATGCAGCCTCTCTATCAGCGACACCAAGCACCCCAACAGGAGGTTTTCATGAAAAAAACAGTATTGGCTGCTGCGCTGGCAGCTCTGGTCGCCCTGCCCTTGGTGGGCCACAGCAAAACGCTTACCTGGTCCAGCCAGGGCGACTTCATGACGCTGGACCCACACGCACAGAACGAAAACCTCACGATCACAGGCAGCATGTATGTCTATGAGGCGCTGGTGGACTACGACAAGGATTTCCAGATTGTGCCCAGCCTGGCCACGGCCTGGGAACAGCGTGAACCTACTGTCTGGCGCTTTACGCTGCGCGAAGGGGTGAAATTCCACGACGGCGCTCCCTTTACCGCCGATGACGTGGTGTTCTCCATTCAGCGCGCCATGGCCCCTACGTCCAACTTCAAGGCCTACGTGAACGGCATCGTCAAGGCTGAAAAAGTGGACGACAAGACGGTGGACATCATCACCGCCGCTCCCAACCCGGTTCTGCTGCGCCAATTGACCAGTGTGTTCATCATGAACAAGGCCTGGTCGGAAAAGAACAATGTCACCCAGCCTCAGGACTTCAACAAGAACGAAGAAACCTACTCGGCTCGCAACACCAACGGTACTGGCCCTTACAAGCTGAAGTCGCGTGAAGTGGACGTGCGCACCGTCTTTGTCGAAAACGAAGAATGGTGGAACAAGGGCAACAAGGTGGGTAATGTCACCGAAGTGATCTACGTACCCATCAAGCAGAACGCCACCCGTACCGCCGCCTTGCTGTCGGGCGAAGTGGACCTGGTTCTGGACCCACCTGCGCAGGACTTGCAGCGTCTGCGCCAGCAAACCAAGATTGTGGAAGGCAACGAGTACCGCACCATCTACCTGGGTCTGGACCAAAAGAATCCGGAACTGAAGTACAGCAGCATCAAGGGCAAGAACCCCTTTGCTGACCAGCGTGTGCGTGAAGCCCTGTACGTGGCCATCGACATTGAAGCCATCAAGAAAGCCGTGATGCGCGGTTCCTCCGCCCCCACCGGCACCATGGTGGCCCCTCAGGTTCACGGCTACACCAAGGAATTGGCCCAGCGCCTGCCTTACAGCCAGGATCGTGCCAAGGAACTGCTGAAAGAAGCCGGTTACGACAATTCCCTGACCTTCACCCTGGATTGCCCGAACGATCGCTACATCAACGATGAAGCCATCTGCCAGGCCATCGTGGGCATGTGGGCCAAGGTCGGCGTGAAAGCCAACCTGAACGCCATGCCACGCGCCACCTACTTCCCCAAAGTACAAAGCTTTGACTCCAGCGCCTACATGTTTGGCTGGGGCGTGCCGACCTTTGATGCGCTGTACACCCTGCAAAGCCTGATGCACAGCAAGGGCGAGGGCGCAGACGGCTCCTTTAACTTTGGTGGCTACGAAAACGCCGAAGTGGACGCCTTGATCGACCAGATCAAGACCGAAACCGACACCGTCAAGCGCGATGCGGCCATCCACAAGGTTCTGGAAATTCATGCCAAGGAAGTGGGTCACATCCCCCTGCATGACCAGATCATTCCTTGGGCCATGGCCAAGAAGGTCAACGTGGTACACCGTGCGGACAACCGCATGCTGGCCCAATGGACCACCATCGACTAAGTTGTTTTCATACCCCAGCCCCGCCTCCGTGCGGGGCTGGTTCCCATTACGCTGTAGTCATCCGTTTCTACACCAGCCCCCTTGCCGGGCCCTTTCTACACATTAAGGACGACACTGGTCGCGAGTGATCCTCGCGCTCTACCAGGAGACCGCCTATGCTGGTATTTATTATTCGCCGTCTGATCCAGGCTGTTCTGGTGATGCTGACGGTCAGCCTTCTGGCTTTTGTGCTGTTCCGCTACATTGGTGACCCGGTCACCATCATGCTGGGACAGGACGCCACCGAACAAGATCGCGTGGAACTGCGTGCCAGCCTGGGGCTGGACCAACCCGCCCCCGTGCAATTCGGACGCTTTGTGTCCCAGGCCGTACAAGGCGAATTTGGCCTGTCCCTGCGGCAAGCCCAACCGGTTTCCACCCTGCTCAAAGACCGCCTGCCTGCCACCGTAGAACTATCCGTGGTGGCCGCCATACTGGCCTTGCTGATAGGCCTGCCGCTAGGGGTGTACACCGCCTTGAAGCGTAATGGTTTCATGGCGCAAAGCATTCTGGCCTTTTCCCTGCTGGGAATATCCTTGCCCACCTTCCTGATCGGTATCTTGCTGATCCTGATCTTCTCCGTGCAATTGGGCTGGCTGCCCAGTTATGGCCGGGGAGAAGTCCTGAAGTTTGGCTGGTGGAGTACCGGCCTGCTTAGCTGGGACGGGATCAAGCATTTGATCCTGCCCGCCATCACGCTCTGTTTGTTCCAGCTCACGCTGATCCTGCGTCTGGTGCGCTCCGAGATGCTGGAAGTACTGCGCGCCGACTACATCAAATTTGCTCGTGCCCGTGGCCTGTCGCAACGCGCCATCCACTTTGGTCACGCTCTGAAAAACACCATGGTGCCGGTTATCACCATCACGGGGCTGCAACTGGGCGGCATCATCGCCTTTGCCATCGTGACGGAAACCGTTTTCCAATGGCCGGGCATGGGTCTGCTTTTTATCCAGGCCGTGCAATTTGCCGACATCCCCGTGATGGCGGCCTATCTCTGTCTGATTGCCCTGGTATTTGTTGTGATCAACCTGCTGGTAGACCTGCTGTACTTCCTGGTCGATCCACGTCTGCGCACCCAATTGTCGGGCGCCAAGGGGCACTAATATGTTCGCTAAATTGAAAACCGCCTGGGATAGCGATCTGGTCTGGTCCTGGCGTCACTCGCCCGTCGCCATTGCGGCCACCATCATGGCCTTGCTGCTGTTTATCGGCGCGCTGGGTGCCCGCTGGGTGGCTCCTTACGATCCCTTCGATCTGACCTCCATCGACCTGATGGATGCCTTGCTGGCCCCGGCCTGGTCGGAAAACGGTTCACCCCAATACTGGTTGGGAACAGACAGCCAGGGCCGTGACCTGTATTCGGCCCTGTTGTACGGGACGCGCACCTCCTTGCTGATCGGTCTGGCCTCGGTAGCCTTGTCCATGGTGGTCGGTATCGTGCTGGGCCTGCTGGCCGGTTACTCCGGTGGCCGTGTGGATGCCTTCATCATGCGTGTGGCCGATGTGCAGCTGTCCTTCCCGGCCATCCTGATTGCCTTGCTGATCGACGGGGTGGCCCGTGCCGTGTTCCCCTTGAACATGCACGATGTAGTCGCCTTCCCGGTGCTGATCGGGGCGATTGCGCTGGCCGGTTGGCCGCAATATGCCCGTACCGTGCGTGGCTCCACGCTGGTGGAGAAAAACCGTGAATACGTACAGGCTGCCCGCGTGATTGGCGTGTCCTCCCCGCGCATCATGTTCAGCCATGTGCTGCCCAATGTGATGGGCCCCGTGCTGGTGCTGGCCACCGTGCATCTGGCCACCGCCATCATCACCGAAGCCACGCTGTCCTTTCTGGGCGTCGGCGTTCCGGCCACCTCGCCTTCTCTGGGCACCCTGATCCGGATCGGTAACGACTTCCTGTTCTCGGGCGAATGGTGGATCACGATTTTCCCTGGCCTGATGCTGGTGCTGCTGGTGCTGTCGGTCAACCTCCTGGGCGACTGGTTGCGTGACGCCCTGAACCCCAAATTGAGCTAAGCCATGACTGCACTCTTAACTGTCCAAGACCTGTGTGTCGAATTCCCGACCCGGCGTGGTGTGCTCCAAGCCCTGGATCATGTGTCCTTTTCCATCGCCCCCGGCGAAGTGCTGGGTGTGGTGGGGGAGTCCGGTGCCGGCAAATCCCTGACGGGTTCCTCCATTATTGGTTTGCTCGATGCCCCCGGTCGCATCAGCGGCGGCCAGATCCTGCTGGAAGGCGAGCGCATCGACAATCTGAACCAGGACCAGATGCGCAAGATTCGTGGCCGCAAGATTGGCGCGATTTTCCAGGACCCGCTGACCTCGCTGAACCCGCTCTATACCGTGGGTCATCAACTGGCTGAAACCATCGTCACGCATCTGCCCTTGTCCTGGAAACAGGCACAGGAACGCGCCATCGAATTGCTGGAAGCTACCGGCATTCCGGCAGCGCGCGAGCGTATCGACCACTATCCGCACCAGTTCTCCGGCGGCATGCGCCAACGGGTGGTGATTGCGCTGGCCCTGGCGGCCGAGCCCAAGCTGATCGTGGCGGACGAACCCACCACGGCACTGGACGTGTCCATTCAGGCGCAGATTATCGACCTGCTGAAAAAGCTCTGTCGCTCGCATGGCACCTCGGTCATGCTGATTACCCACGATATGGGGGTGATTGCCGAGACTGCCGACCGCGTGGCCGTGATGTACGCCGGTCGCATTATCGAGATCGGCCCTGTACAGGACGTGATCCAGAAACCCAGCCACCCTTATACCCGTGGCTTGATGCGTTCCATTCCCAATCTGCACGCGGGGCTGGAGCGTCTGGAACAAATCCCCGGCAGCATGCCGCGCCTGAACGCCATCCCGCCCGGCTGCGCCTTCAATCCACGCTGTGATCGTCGCTTTGATCGCTGCCTGGTCGAACGCCCCGAGCTGTTGCCTGTTCCCCCACAAACACAGGCGGCCTGTTGGCTGCATGCACAGGAGTCCGCATGAGCACCCCTAAACAAGCCCTGGTCCAGGTCAAGGACGCTGCCTGCTGGTTCGATGTGTCCCCGCCCTTGCTGGAACGTCTGGTCTATCGCAAACCCAAAGTAAACCTGCGCGCGGTCGATGGCGTCAGCTTCACCTTGAACAAGGGTGAAACCCTGGCCCTGGTAGGCGAATCCGGCTGCGGGAAATCCACCGTGGCCCGTCTGCTGACCGGCCTGTATTCGCTGACACGCGGCGAGATTCTGTTTGATGGCCAGTCCCTGCAAACCATGGACAAGGCCAGCCAGAAGGCCATGCGCAAACGCCGTCAGATGATTTTTCAGGACCCCTATGCCAGCCTGAATCCGCGCTGGCGCGTGGGCCGCATCATTGCCGAGCCACTGGTTACCCACACGGACATGAGCCGCGCCCAGCAAGACGCCAAAGTGGCCGAGCTGCTGACGCAAGTGGGCCTGAACCCCAGCGACGCCCAGCGCTACCCGCACCAGTTCTCCGGCGGCCAGCGCCAGCGTATTTCCATTGCCCGTGCTCTGGCTCTGCAACCCGAGTTCATCGTCTGTGACGAGCCCACCTCGGCGCTGGACGTGTCGGTGCAGGCCCAGGTCCTGAACCTGATGAAGGATTTGCAGCGCGAACTGGGGCTGACCTATCTGTTCATCTCGCACAACCTGGCCGTGGTGCATCACGTGGCCGACCGGGTTGGCGTCATGTATTTGGGCCGGATTGTGGAAATTGCGCCACGCGACGATTTGTTCGCGCAGCCTCGCCACCCCTACACGCGCATGTTGCTGGGAGCCATTCCCGACATGAGCGGAGCGGGCAAAAGCCGCATCCCGGTCGCTGGTGAAGTGCCTAATCCACTGAACCCGCCATCGGGCTGTACCTTCCATCCACGCTGCCCGCTGGCCAATGATCGCTGCCGCCGCGAAGCCCCGGCTTTGCTGCAAACCGGGCAGCACGAAGTGGCTTGTCATGCTGTAGAAGAAGGGCGCGATCAGGCCTGATCGCTTGCGATGCCAACAGTAAAACCGCCCACGGCAACTTGCCGAATGGGCGGTTTTTTCTGATAATTGAGAATTATTCTCAGTTCTCATTGCCCGATTCTCTACCATTTTTCTGGTTGAGCAGGCACTACTGGAACGCATCATGCACAATGCCGCCTTCTCACCCGACACGGAATCGCTCTACCGGAATTACCACGGCTGGTTGCATAGCTGGCTACGACGCAGGCTAGGTAATTCCTTCGATGCGGCCGATCTGGCCCAAGACGTTTTTGTCCGACTGCTGCAAAAACCCCGTCAATTCGGCAGCGAACCCGAAGCACGTGTGTATTTGCGGCTCATGGCCAATGGCATGTGCGTGGACTTATGGCGACGCCGTCAGATTGAACAAGCCTGGCTGGAAGAGCTGGCCAACCGCCCGGCCGCCCTGGTTCCTTCTGCCGAACACCAGGCCCTGGTGCTGGAAGCCCTGCACGAAATAGACAGCATGTTGCGGACCCTGCCTGCCAAAGTGGGCAATGCCTTTTTCATGGCCATGGCCGACGGCATGAGCAACCGGGAAATTGCAGAGGCGCTGGGCGTGTCCACACGCATGGTGCACCGATACCTTAGCCAGGCCATGCTGTGCTGCCTGAAACTGGAAGCCCGCCATACCGCCGCTGACATGCCCGTGCATCAGGCGTCCAGCCTGCCCGAGCCACGCTGATTACCCGCCCCCATGAGCACCTCCGAACTGCATCCCGACGATACGCTGGAGCCTTCATTTGACGCGCTGGAGCAGGCCGCCGAATGGTTTGCCCTGCTGCGCTCGGACGAGGCCTCGGCCCAGGACCGACAAAGCTGGCAACGCTGGCTGGCCGCTCAGGCCGAGCATCGCAAGGCCTGGCAGTATGTAGAGCGCATCAGTGGCCGCTTTGAACCGATACAAAGCAGCGACAGCCGCCAGGCTGCCGTCCAAAGCTATTGCCTGGCCAACCGACGAATGGGACGCCGCCGCCAATTGCTGCTGGGCCTGGGCACACTGGCAGGCAGCAGTTTGGGCAGTTGGCTGGCCTGGCAGCATACGTCCTTGCCCGGCACAGTAATGGCCTGGTCAGCCGAGCATCGCACCGCCCGTGGTGAAGTCCACCAACTGACTTTGCCCGATGGCTCTACCGTTTGGCTCAGCTCCGACACTGCAATGAACCACGACTACCGAGGCAATCAACGGCTGCTCTCCCTGGTTCAGGGTGAAACTCTGATCGATACAGCGGCCGATCCTGCACGGCCCTTTCTGGTCGAAACCCGTCAAGGCTTGCTGCGTGCCTTGGGAACACGCTTTACGGTGCGGCTGGACGGTCAGGAGACTTTTCTGGCGGTGTATCAAGGCGCTGTACAGGTGGACACGGCAAACAAGCGCCAGCAGCACATTGTCCATGCCGGTCAGCAGACACAGCTTTCGCGTACCGAGATTGCGGCTACCACTGCTGTCCTGCCCGAGCGGCAAAGCTGGACCAAAGGCATCCTCGTCACCGACAACACACCCTTGATCGAGGTCGTGCGCGAATTGCAGCGCTATCGCGGCGGCCACCTTAGCGTTTCACCCGAGGCGGCCCAGCTGCCTGTAATTGGCAGTTATCCCTCCACCGATCCGGACCGGGCCTTGAGAATGCTGGAAGGGGTGCTGCCCATTCGCATCAAACGAACCCTGCCCTGGTGGGTCAGCATTGAGCTTGCCGAGCACTGACCTTGATTCAGACACACATTCACGGGCATCAGCCGCCGTGCATGACAAGCCGGTTTACGGGCCTATTCAAGCGGCCCAATGCTTCAAACCGGCTATTTCCACTTTTCCGAGTTCCGCTTTTCCTTGGCGTGTTCGATATACCTGATGAGGGCATCGTTTTACCCGTCTCCTGGCACAAAACCAGAATCTGACCAGGACACACGCAAACCGGCTCGCTCTCGCCGACTACACCGCTTCCAAGGAGCAGAATTCATCATGCCCGGCTATTCCCAGCCTGTCGCCCGAGGGGCGAACTCTTTTGGTGCCATGCACTTTTTCCGACCCGGTTTCAAACTAAGCCCCTTGGCCTGCGTGCTGAAACTCGCCCTGGCCAGCGGTGCATTGAGCCTGGCAAGCTGGCATCCTCAAGCCCACGCCCAAACCATCAACAGTGCGTCTGCCAAACAACAAAGCTACAGCATTCCAGCGGGCCCCTTGAGCACAGCGCTGGCTCGCTTTGCAAGCTTATCCGGCGTACTGGTCGCTGGAGCCGGTGAGCTGGCCAGGGACAGAAACAGCCCAGGCGTTTCCGGCACGTTTTCGCCCCAGGCCGCGCTGGATGCACTGTTGGCCGGTACTGGCCTGACTGCTGTTGCCAGCTCGGATGGCAGCTACCATCTGCGCCAAGTCCCAGAGGCACCTGCCGGTGACGTCACCCAGCTGAGCACCGTAACCGTACGGGGACGACTCGATCCCAGAACCGAAGGCACAGGCAGCTACACCAACGCATCGGCAAGCTCGGCCACGCGCATGAACCTGACTGCACGTGAAACCCCGCAGTCGGTCAGCGTGATCACGCGCCAGCGGCTCGACGACCAGGGTTTACTCACGCTTAATGACGCACTCAAGCAGGCCACCGGCGTCAAGGTACAAGAAGGCGAAGTGTTGGGCACGACTTATCAGATCCGCGGCTTCTCGCTGGATACGGCACAGCTTGACGGCGTGCCTGTCTCGCTGGGCGCAGGCGGCTCGGAAGCGGCCGCCGACATGGCCATCTACGACCGTGTGGAAGTGGTACGCGGCGCGGCGGGTCTGTTGCAGGGGGCCGGCAACCCGGGCGGCACGCTCAATCTGGTGCGCAAGCAACCCACCCGTGAATTTGCCGCCAGCGGCAGCGCGATGGTGGGATCGTGGAACAGCTATCGTGTGGAAGCCGACGTCTCCAGTCCACTCAACCACAGCGGTGATCTGCGTGGGCGGGTGGTGGCCGTGCACGACGACCGCGACTCCTTCGTGGATCACGTCAAGGAACGCAAGGAAGTGCTGTATGGCGTCTTGCAATACGACTTCACTCCCTCGATCACGGCCACCGTGGGGGTGGACCATCAGCGCACCAAGGGTACGCCCAACGGCACTGGCGTCGTCTTCTTTGACGATGGCGGCGATCTCGAACTGCCACGCAGCACTTACCTGGGTGCCGACTGGAACCACCGGGCCACCCGCAGCACCACCGTGTTCGGCGACCTGACCTGGGAGATGGACAACGGCTGGCAGACCAAGCTGTCGGCCAACCGCCAGCACTACGACGTAGACACGGTGTTTCTGTCCGCCTCGGGCGCGGGCGTGGACCGCAACACGCACCAAGGCCCACTCCTGAACTACGCACGAGCCAGCAGCCTGAACCGCACCCAGACCAGCGTGGACCTGTACGCCTCGGGCCCATTCTCCTTGCTGGGCCGCAAGCATGAGCTGGTGGTGGGTGCGAACATGCGCCGCAATCCCACCGAAACCGACCAGGTGCCGCTGCGTGAATACGCCAGCATCCGGCCCGATGTCTTTAACTGGGACCCCACCTCGCTGCCTCCGCCCAATATTGGACCCTATGAATCGCGCACCGCCACCACCACCAAGCAGTCGGGCATCTATACCGCTGCTCGTCTAAGCCTTGCCGATCCGCTTACCTTGATCGTGGGTGGTCGTTGGAGCTGGTGGGACTACAGCAGCGACAGCACCAATCTGCTCACCGGCGCCAACACGGCCTCCTCGAGCTACAAAGTCAGTGGCGAGTTCACACCGTACGCCGGTCTGATATTCGATCTGAACGATAACTACTCGCTGTACGCCAGCTATACCGACGTGTTCCGTCCGCAAAACGCCATCGATCGCAACGGCTCCTTGCTCAAGCCCATCGTGGGTGCCAACTACGAGGCGGGTATCAAGGGTGAATTCCAGGATGGCCGCGTGCAGGCTTCGCTGGCGGCCTTCCGTATCGAAGAAACCAACCGCGCCCAGACCGATCTGGACGGCCCCAAACCGTGCCCCTACACCACCAGCGACTACTGCTCGATTGCCTCAGGCAAAGTGCGCAGCGAAGGGATTGAGGCGGAGTTGACAGGTGAACTGGCCCCAGGCTGGAATCTGACGGCTGGCTATACCTACAACACCACCAAGTACGTGAAAGATGCGGCCAACCAGGGCAAGCCCTTCAACACGCGCACGCCAGAACATATGTTCAAGCTCTTTACCTCTTACCGCCTGCCAGGCTCGTTGCGCCAGTGGACAGTGGGGGGTGGCTTCACGTGGCAGACCAAATTCCTGTACGAGAACACGGCCGGCACGATCCGTATCGAGCAAAATCCTTACGCCGTGGCTGATCTGATGGTGCGCTACGACTTCACGCCCAAGGTTTCAGCCACCCTCAACCTGAACAACGTGTTCGACAAGAAGTACTACCGTTATATTGCCCACGAACGCGCCTACAACTACTACGGCGACCCACGCAACGTGATGCTGACGCTGCGCGCCCAGTATTGAGGCTGAACGTGAACAAGGTGCTCAAGCGCTCTGATTGCAGTGCTCTGGGTACCTTGTAGTCTGACGGCGCCCTGTGCACCATGGCGCTGTGCTCAATGCCATATTCAGGCCTGTGTACCAGATATAATTCGGCCACAAACTGACTGAATAAAAAAACGCTGTGTTTGCCGCCTGAGGCAGTGAACACAGCGTTTTTTAATACAACCATCATCGGGCCTGTTGCGGCCCGGTGAAGAACAATCAGTTCTGGTTCGCAGGCGCGAAATCGGCCAGGTGGCAGGACAGGATATCGGCAATGGCACGATCATCCAGGCCACGAGAGCGCAGGTCTGCGGACAGGGCGTCCACGTCAACACGGGCCAGTGGGCGCTCTGCACCGCGAGGGCGGTCGTCGCGAACCACGCGGAAGTCGTAATCGCGCTGGGCGGTCTTGGCCACTTCGTAGTGCATGACTTCATCCACTTCGTTTTCCGGCGTGAAGGTCAGCACGGTAGGGCGCAGGGAATACAGGTCTTCGGAGTTCATCACGTATTCGGTTGCGCAGATGATGACGGTGTCGCCCTTTTGACAGGTACGGGCCGCCGCGCCGTTCAGGACCACACAGCGCGAGCCGGGTTCACCGAAGATCACGTAGGTAGAAATACGGGCGCCACTGTCCTTATTCCAGATTTCCACAAACTCCATGGGTAAAATGCCCGCTTGTTCGCAGATTTCAGGATCCAGTGTGATCGAGCCGTGATAGTTCAAGTCGGCACCGGTCACCTTGATACCATGCAGCTTGGCACGGACCACTTTTTTCATGACAACACTCTCTAGAAACAGGTCCCCTGTAACGGACACCTAAGCTTGGCTAAAACGCGGCTTGCGCTGCGCCCTTAGCCCGATCAGGGCTGCGGGAAAGACTGCATCATAAACCCAGAAATGCGCGCAAATCCGTTTAGACCCACAGATTTGTACGGGAAAACCACAGCATCAATGATTTGCCTGACGGCCAGTCTGTGCTGTAATCCCCTCTGCCGCGTCGCGCCGGTCTTTTTTATTTTCAATACGATACCGTTTTCCATGCCCAACCTGCTCATCGAGAATATTCACAAACGCTATGGTTCCCTGGAGGTCCTCAAGGGAGTCTCTCTCAGCGCGGAGCCGGGCGATGTCATCAGCCTGATCGGGTCCAGTGGTTCGGGCAAAAGTACGTTTCTGCGTTGCATCAACTTTCTGGAAACGCCCAATTCCGGCCGTATCGTCATCAAGGGCGAGGAACTGAAAACCCGTCTGGACCCCAAAACGGACGAACTGGTTGCGGTAGATAAACAACAGCTCAAGCGCCTGCGCACCAGCCTGGCCATGGTGTTCCAGCACTTCAATCTGTGGTCCCACATGACGGTGCTGGAAAACATTACCGCCACGCCCATTCATGTACAGGGCATGGACAAGGCGCAGGCCATTGCCAAAGCGGAGCTGTATCTGGACAAGGTAGGCCTGTCGCGCGATCTGGCCAAACAATACCCGGCCTTCTTGTCGGGCGGCCAGCAGCAGCGTGTGGCGATTGCCCGAGCGCTGGCGCTGGAACCTGAAGTGATGCTGTTTGACGAGCCAACCTCGGCACTGGACCCCGAGCGTGTGGGCGAGGTTCTGCGCGTTATGCAGAATTTGGCCGAAGAAGGGCGCACGATGGTGGTGGTTACGCACGAAATGAGCTTTGCGCGCAACGTCTCCAGCAAGGTGGTGTATCTGCACGAAGGTCAAATCGAGGAAGAAGGCCCGCCAGAAGAAGTGCTGGTGTCGCCACGCAGCCCTCGTCTGGCACAATTCCTGGCAGCGGGCGGTTCGTCCAAGAGCTAAGATGCCCGCCTACGGCGCGCAATACGGACTGACGGGTCTGTGACTGGCTATCTGCCCCTTGGGTCGGTCAGATCGTTCAGTCACCGAGCAATCGCGAAGCAGCAGGTTCGCCAAGCCTGCCAAGCTGCGACACGACGAAAACATCGAAAAGCCGGATCGCCGGGCCGCCGGATCGCCAGAACGCCAGACAGCCGAATGTATATCAACAGGTAAAACAGCCCAAAGACTTCGGCCACACTCTGAGCAGACATAAAACAAACGGCGCCTTTCGGCGCCGTTATGCATTTGCAACCATCCTAATGAAGCCGCCAACCAGCAGCTTCTGACTACAGCCCTGCTATCAGGACTTGGGACGTGGCATATCAAACAAGGCCAGGTCCGTAATCTCAAAGTAATCGCCAGGACCACCACCACGCAAAATCGGACGTGGGATCGCAGTGCGGTAAATGCCGTCCACGATGCTGTTGGGCGACACATGCACGCCGACCACTTCGCCCAGCACCATCCAGGTGTTCAGATCCTTGCCTTCCGAGTCTTTCAGCTGAAAGTGCGTCGTCACCTTGCACTCCAACGAGGCATGGCTCTCGCCCACGCGGGGGGCATCAATCAGGCGGGAATCCACAGGCGTCAGACCCGCGACTTCAAACTCGCGCACATCTTGTTCCAGGCTGGTCATGTTCATGGGTTCGGCCAGATCACGGGTAGCCAGGTTCCAGGTAAAAACGCCGGTTTCAATTGCGTTGCGCACGCTGTCTTTGTAGCCCACGCTGGAAAAAGCGATGACAGGCGGGCGATAGTTGAACACGTTGCAGAAGCTGTATGGAGCCAGGTTCAGCACACCTTCCTTGCTTTTGGTGCCAATCCAGCCGATGACACGGGGACCCACAATAGAACTGATCGGGTCGTGGCGCAGTCCATGGCCTTGTGTGGGTTCGTAGAAGTGAAAGTCTTTCTGCACGGTTCTCTCTGTTAATAAACACAACAAACTAAACGGGACTGCGGGAAATCCCGGTGGCCCACTGATATACTTTACAACTAAAATAAAGCCGCTGCAAACCGTTGAAACTCAAGGTTTTACGTATCCTTCCTGCCTTTCAGAACCATCTAGGCACATGAAACATGGAAAATAAGCCCGATCACTGGGCACGTGTAGCTTCTGCTGACCTGGAACACGTGCGCAAATCTGTCAGCGATATGTTCAAGTCGCACCAGCTCAAGCAGCTACGTGCCGATCAGACCCTGCAAACCCGGCTGCGTCACGCCCAGTTTGGTCAGGTCGCCTTGAGCCGCCTGGGCTATGGCGCCGACGTACACATACAACCTGATCACCTGGCCGGTTTCTACCTGGTCCAGATGCCCCAATACGGCACCGCCAAAATTCGCTGCGGTGGCCAAACCGTGGACTCCAGCCCCTACGCCGCCACGATCCTGAATCCCAACGAGGACGTGGATATGATCTGGCACGCCAATAATGAGCAATTAATGCTCAAGATAGACCGCAATCTGGTGGAACAGGCTGCCCGTGGCATGGGCCTGGACGTAGGCCCGCAAGGTTTGCTGTTTCCGGTACGCCTGGAGGCGCACACCCAGCCTTCCTGGCAAATCATGCTGCGCTACGTGCTGGACTGTGCACGCAACTACGAAGACATTCGCCGCTCGCCGTTGATTATCAACCAGCTGGAGCAATTGGCGGTGACAACCTTGCTGGATCTGCACCCGCCGACTCAGATTCAGGCCCTGAACCCCACTCGCATCCTGCCGCGCCATTTGAAGAAAGTAGCCAGCCATTTGCATGAGCAGGCTCATTTGCCGGTCACGGTAGACGAACTCAGCACCATTGCGGGCGTGAGCTCCCGCACCTTGCAACAAGCCTTCCGAGACCACTACGGCGTCAGCCCCATGCAGTACCTGCGTCAGGTTCGTCTGGACCGTCTGCGCCACGAACTGATCCATTCCAACGAACCTCACCTGACGCTGGCCGACCTGGCCATGCGCTGGGGCTTTGCACACCAGGGCCGTTTCAGCGCCGAATACCGCAGCCGCTTTGGCGAAACGCCTAGCGAGACCCTGCAACGAGTGCGCGGCGGCCAGCACTAAGCTGACCGCCTCACCCGTCCTCTCACCCCTTCAAGATACGCTGGGCTGCCAAATAGCCGGATTGACCACCCAGGCCAGGGCCTGGATGCACCGACGCACCAATTTGATGCAGATTGCGCCAGGGCGTGGTGCCACTGCGCGCGTTCTTGTGTCCTGCAAAAGGACGCATGAAAAAGAACTGATCCGGTGAGCACACCCCGCTATACGGATCGCCCCCCACCAGATTCATGTTCAAGGCTTCCAGATCCGCCGGGCTGACACTACGACGCCCGATAATCTTGGCAGCCAGGCCAGGCATGACGGTTTCCAGACGGGCCTGAACGCGATCGGCCATCGCCTCGCGCACGGCTTCGTTCCAGCGTCCATCCGCTGGCACAGGAATCTCGCCCGCTTCATCGCCTTTGATGTGACGCGGCAGCTCCTGCATTTGTACCCATAGAATCCAGTGCCCTTCCGGTGCACGAGTCACATCCACCGCCACCGGCTGGCCCACGGCCAAGGTCGGTTTGGCAGGCAGATAGCCATTGCTGGCCGTCACCACCGAAGAGCACACCTGCTCCATGCTTTCCGTCACATGCACCATAGGGACATGGCGCAGTTCCGGGTCAAGCCAGTCGGGCGGGGAATTCAAGGCAAAGTGTATCTGCATGCCGCCCCGACCATAGTGATAATCCTGGGCGGACTTCAACAGCTCGGGTTCTACTTCCGGCAACAAGTCGCCGTACAGCTGACCGGGCGTCACATTGCAGACCACCGCACGGCGGGCCAGATAGCGCTGCGTACCCACACACACGCCGGTGGCTTTATTGCCTTCCACCAGCACGCGATCCACATGGGAATTGGTCAGTACCGCCCCACCTGCTTCTTCAATAATGCGGGTAAAGGCTTTCACAATCTGATAACTGCCGCCTTTGACGACAGGCATACCGCCACTGACCACAGCACTGAACGTCAGCTTGCCGATCAGGGCCGAGCTGGCTTCATCCGGGCCCAAACCGCTATGCAGCACCCAGGGAGCAATCATGGCGCGGGCCAGGTCGCTGCGCAGTTCGCGCATGGCCCAGCGCCGAAAGCTTTCCAGCGCTTGCGAGCCAAAGGACATCAAGCCATCCAGACCCCGTTCGCGCCAGGCACCAAAGGCCAGTTTGGCCATGGGCCAACGGTAAGGCTCACCGCCCAGCAAGCCAAATACCAAACCGGCATCCGGGCCAAACATGCGAGCCGCCATGGCACCCAAGGCATCGCCTTCACCCGGCATCAAGTCATTGAAGCGACGTACGGTGTCGTCCATATCCTGACGCAAGGCCAGCGACGGGCCACCAGGAATGGCCAGACCCGTGCTGTATTCGCCTTTGACAAACTCCAAACCGGCTTTGGCCAAGGGTTCAGCCAAAGTGGCATAGGATGCACCGCCCATGAACAAGGGATACCAACTGGACAGAACATCATGGGTAAAACCGGGGAACAGCTCTTGCGTACGGATGCAGCCCCCGGCCACCGCATTGCGCTCCAGCACTGTCACCAACAAGCCGCGTTGGGCCAACAAGGCGGCACAGGTCAGGGAGTTCATCCCGCTGCCGACAATGACTACATCAGCGCTGTGCGCATCACTCATTTCAACGGTCTCCGCTAGGCGTGGTCAGGTTGGCGAAACGGCCACGGTGAAACACCGCAGGCTCGTGTTCGGTCAGCGTGGTGTGGCGCACCACACGGCCAATAAACAAGGTATGGTCACCACCCTCGTGCTGACGGTAGTTCTCGCACACAAAGGTCGCCACACAATCGTCCAGCAGTGGCACGCCTTCTTCACCATCCACATGCGAGACCAGCGAGAACTTGTCCTTGACCTGGGAGTTGGCAAACCCCAGGGCCACGGGCACTTGCTCCTGGCTGATCACGTTGATCGCAAAGTGGCTGCACTTCTCGAAAATTTCCAGGCTGGGCGAGTGATTCACCAGGCTCCACATCACCAGGGGCGGCTCCAGCGACAGGGACGTAAAGGAGTTGATGGTCAGACCCACCGCCCGGCCATCGGGACAACGAGTCGTGACAATGGCCACACCCGTTGGAAAATGGCCCAGTGCCTGGCGAAACGCACGGCTATCGACCACATTCAGATTGGACGGTGTGGGTTTGGCGTCAGCGGCTGCCAACGCTTGGGCAGACACGGCCTGCCGCTGGGCAGCGGTTTGGGACGAGGAGTCTTGCAGCGTTGCGGTGGGGGTCATGATACGTCTCCTTGAATACTATCTATCAGGCAGCCACAGATTGGCTGCGAGTCTTCTCGATCAATGCCTGAGCGGCACTCAGATCTTCCCAGGCCGGGAACAGAACCGGCGGGTGGTTAAAGCTGTTGGCCAGGAAATGAGCCAGGGCGGGCGATTGCTGAGCCGAGGTCAACAAGGCAAAAGAAGAGTCGGTTGGTGGCTTCAACATGGAGTTGGTCCAGCGCACCACCAGATTGGCGTAATCCCAGTAACGCTCGAACGTTTCCTGCATCCAGTTACGGTCAAACGCGCCTTCACCACGTTGCAAAATGCTGTCCAGATACACTTGGGCGGCTTTGGCGGCGTTGTTGGAACCTTGGCCGGTAATGGGGTCGTTCACGACCACGGCATCACCCAGACCCAGCACCATGCGGCCCGAAGGCAGCGTCAGCACAGGTTTACGAACTGTGGGAGGGAAAGCACCGGACAGGTAACCCTGAGCGTCAGTCAGTTCCACATTACGGGCTCGGTCGCCTTCCCAAGGCAGGAATTCGCGCAGGAAAGAAACGCTTTGCTCCAAATGAGCTTCGGGCGTCTTGGCATCGCGGAAACGATCCAGTGGGCCACCGGGCACGCCTTCGAACACCATGATGTCGCAGGGACCGGACAGGGTCAGCGAGGGGAACACAAAGTATTCGCCCACACCGGGGATGAAGTTAAAGGACACGCGCGAGTATTCAGGCGTAGGCTCCAGACCATGTACATAGGTCAGGGCCAGGGCGCGCTGAGGCTTGTCGTACATGGAACGCTGATCGTCACGCTCGAACAACTTGACCACTTCGCCCTTGCCGGCAGCCAGCATGGTCAGGTCGTACTCCTGGGTGATGCGCTCCAGTTCGGCCACGCCCACGTCTTCCATGATCAGCTTGCCGCCACGCAGCTCGAACAGCTCCAGCCAGTAAGGCATTTTTACGCGCTGGTCAGTTGCCTGGGCTTCACGATCCAGACGGCCGCTCCAGTCCACGGCTTTGGTGTCAGGCTGTTCAGGGTTGGGCAGAGCAAAGCCAATGCCTTGTACAGGCGGGCATTCGTCGTCCCAGAAATTCAGGCCCAGGCGGCGCTCTACGTCCAGCGCCTCGGCAAACATGCACTGGCTGGACATCACGCGGCCACCACGAACATCGTCGGGGCTGCGGTTGGTGAAAACGGCTACGTCGTAGCCCTTGGCCAAAAGACCGAATGCAACGGGCATGCCAGCCTGGCCAGCGCCCACAATAGCAACTTTACGCATGATTTTTTCCTTCTGAGGGAGCTAAGGACGCCACTGCGGCGGCGTCCTGGTTTTTCTTATTCAGCCAATTTGGGAATGGCGGGTACACCTTGCTCGGGTCCCATGGCCGAGTAGCCGCCATCCACGGAGTAATCGGCACCGGTCACGAAACTCGCGGAATCCGAGAGCAGGAAGGACACGACTTCGCCCACTTCCTGGGGATCGCCCACGCGGCCCAGCATGTGAAATGCCGAGGCCACGCGGTCGGTCTTGGCACGGTCACCGCCCGTCAGCTCGTCCATCACGCGCGACCAGATCCAGCCGGGCGAGACCGAGTTCACGCGGATACCGTCTGGAGCAAAGTCCAGCGCCATGCTGCGTGTCAGTTGCAACAAGGCAGCCTTGGAGACCGGGTACAACCAGCGCCCGGTTTGAGCAATCGAGGAGGAGATCGACGTGAAGTTGACGATGGAACCACCACGCGGCAACAAGGGACGCACCGCCTTGGCCGCCTGCACGGCGCTAACCAGGTTGATGTCCAGAGCCTTGAGCCAGTCAGCACGGCTGGACGCCATGCCTTCATCCAGATAGGAACAGGCCAGGTTGACCAGACCATCCACACGGCCAAAATGCGCCTGCACCTGCTCGATGGCGGCATTCAGGCTGTCATCGCTGGTAATGTCCACTTCCCAGAATTTGGCTTTGGCGGCATCGTTGCCTACGGCTTTCTGGCCACCTGCAGCATCAATATCAAACACGGCCACACGTGCGCCGTAGCCCATCAGCACCTCGACCACACCTGCGCCTACACGCGTTGCGCCGCCGGTAACGATGACTACCTTATCCTTCAGTCCTTTCATGTCGCTCTCCTGCCGCGGGCCCTTAGAACGGAACCGCTACTTTTACAAAAAATTGTTTTCCTTCGGGACGGCCACGCACGCCCAGATCCTGCTGGTACTTGGCCGTAATCAGCAGACCTTTGTCATTGGCGTAACGCAGGCTGGGACCAATGGCGAAGGCACGAGCCTTGCTGTCACCGGCCATGGGGCCACGGTCGCTTTCAATCTGTTGATAGGCGTAACCACCCACACCCAGCACCAGGCCATTGCCAAAACCCCAACCCACGGCGTAGTCGGCGTGAATGGCTTTACCTGTACGGGTTTCGGTGTCGCTGTTGCGGAAGTTGAAGTCCACCATCATCTTCAAATCCAGGTTGATGCCGCTGGGCTGCATGTAGCTGAACGCAGCAGCGGGCTGAATGGCCCAGTAGTTGCGGCCCAGGTTGGCGCTGTCGGTCACTTTGTAGCGGCCAGTTGGGGCAACAAAGTCCACGCCCAGGATGTAGTGCATCTTCTCGCTGGGGTGAAAGCCCAAGGCCGGACCAAAAACCACGTCACCCAGACCGCTACGGCGCTGGGACTGACCGGCGGCCTGTGCCTTGACGGTCAGCAAGGGAGCCAGGGCGTGGAACGCCAATTGGCCGCCAAACACCTGCTGGTCCGTCACCCAGACCAGACGCGGCGCAACCATTGCCACATCGACCTTGAAGTCAGGAATAGGCAACTTGTCGCCGTTCTTGTCACGCACCGAGTCGTAACGCATGGCACCGCCATACATCAGCAAGTGCACTCCGGGTGGCGGCAGGGCACCACTCATGAAGTTTTCCAAACCATCGGGATAAATAGGCAGGCCGTTGCCTTCAATGGCACAGGCCGGGCCGGCGCCCAATACCCCTGCACCCAGAACCACTGCTGCTATTTTTTTATTGATGTCCCCCACGTCCGTTCTCCTTTTGTTTTTTAGGTATGACGATGGAGCCAATGGTAGAAGTGCTCTTTTTGTCGGTATATCCACTTTGCGCAGCGCCTAGCCAATAAGCGCAAGAAGCCGCAAAAGCAGGGAAAACCCCGATTTGGTTTAGATTTAAAGGATGACGATCAGTAAGGCCGTTAAACGCTGTGTTTCAACGGGTATATGAGATAATTCCTCGCTTCCCGCCCAGTAAATAATCAATATCACCTGGGCCTGAACACCCAGGACGGCGAGCGATGTGTAATACCGTCGTCGTGGACCTGGCCACAAACACGCCGCTTCATCTCGATGAGCCCAACTCTCTCTTTTGCTGAATCCCGATTCAGCCAGCCCCTGCTCGGCCACCGTTTTGGTGCCTGGGCCTTTATTACTTTTGCGGTGCTGGCCCTGATGGCTACGTGGGCCATTTATTGGCTCACCCCCATGATCTCGGACGACTTCAATTACGCCAACAAAGGCATTGCATGGACGTCGATCAAGCAACATTATCTGCAATGGAGCGGTCGTCTGGTCTCGGATACGCTCTCCAGCGCCATGCTCACGCTGGCTCCGGGATGGCTGAAAGCCACACTGAATACAGCGGCCCTGTTTGGCCTGGTCACGGTGCTGACAGCTCTGGGGGCCCAACTGGCCGGACGAGCCTTGCGCCCGTCTTTACTGCTGCTGGTGTTCACCTTGTATTGGCTGGTCAACCCCCATCTGGGGCAAACCACATTCTGGTTGGTAGGCGCCGCCAACTACCTGTGGCCCAATCTGTTCAACTTCGGTTTTGTGCTGGCCTTTATTTACTACTTGCAAAAGGGCAAGCCCTCTGTGATCACAGGCTTGGCGCTCTGCCTTCTGGGCCTGCTGGCCGGTTGTTCCAATGAAAACACCGGCATTATCAGCTGGTGTTTGCTGGCGTATCTGGGCCTAAGGCACTTTCAGCGCACAGGTTCGCTCGGTTCATGGCATCTGGTTTGGTTGCTCTGTATGGGGCTGGGAGTCGCCGTGCTGGTCCTGGCGCCAGGCAATCAAGTACGCGCAGAGGTCTTTGCTCATTGGTATGACCAGCCTTTGTTATGGCGCATTGGGGAGCATTTTGGTCGTCGTTTCCCGGACGCCCTATTGCGGTACTGGGGGGTGATCCTAGTGATGCTGGTTTGGCGTTTTGCCATAGGGCCTGCGTCTTCTGAATCTGTACGCCGGGCAATGTGGCTGCTCATTGGCGCATCGCTTCTGGCCAATGCCATTCTGGTTCTGGCACCTAATATCCCCAAGCGATCCTTGAATGGCGGCTTGATGTATCTGCTGGTGGCCTTGTCTATTTACGGACATGATTTATTGGCGCAAGGGCAACGCGCTATACCCATGCAGCGCAACCTGTTAGTAACCTTGGGGGCCTGCGGCACGCTATGGCTGGTGTCCAGCGGATTAATGTTGCGCAGCTATCACGGCACCTGGGAGCAGGATCAGGTACGACGCGCTATCTTGGCCGATGCCCACAAGCATCAGCGTCATCACGTAAAACTACCCAAGTATTTTTTCCTGCCCACGTTGCGTTCGCGGGATCGCTTCGATATGCACTTTGACCCCAAAGCCATGGCCCGATACTTCCGGAGCAAGGCGGTGATCAATGAATATGCCGTCAATCAGCACTATGACCTGGAGACGGGGGCACCACCGCCCACGCCTTAAAGCTTGAGGACTTGTGCATTTCCTCCGCTGCAAGCCGATTCAGGCCCTGGGGGGTCTGGCAGGGCGAGTCAGACTACTTGCCGCAGGCAAGGGAGAGCGTAGGGATGCAAGCATCCTGCTGTTTGAGCCGGACGCTTGTACTTGGTCCGGGGGACCAAGTACCCGGCGAGTTCAGGATGCGCCCGTAGCTCTCTCTTGACCAGGGCACCGGTGCGCCGCACCGGCAAGTGGTCAGCCCTGCCAGACCCCCCAGGGCCTGAAGCGGCGTTTTACAGGGAGAAGCGTCCACAATGACTACAGCAGCAACCCGGCTGCCTATCCTTTGCCCTCACAACAGCCCCTCCCAAAAACATAAAAAAACCCCGCTCTCCCAAAGGAAAGCGGGGCCAAGACTGTAGTGTGTCTCTTGCTGCGTATTACTTGGCAGCGCTCAGCTCTTTGATCTGCTCGCGGAAGTAGGCCAGAGCGGCTTTACCGTCAATGCCCTTCTTGTCAGCCGCTTTGATCCAGTCTTCTTCAACAAAGGCCAGACGCTCTTTCATCTGGTCTGCTGCTTCACCCTGGATGCGCAGTGTTTTCAGGCCAGCTGCTGTGTGCTTCTCAATGGCTTGCTGTTCGGCAGCCTGCCATTTGGAACCGAAGTCGTTGGCAATCCATTCGCCGCTGATTTTCTCGATAGCAGCACGGTCGGCTTCCGACAGACTCTTCCACTTGCGCTCGTTCATGAACATGTACTGGCTGGATTTGCCAAAACCACCTTCCACGGACACGGCAGTCTTGACCAGCTTGTCCAGTTTCCAGTTATCCAATTGGTCGTACTGGAAGTACATACCATCGATCACACCACGCGACAGCATTTCATAGCTGTCCGATGCAGGCGCGTTCACCGTCACGATGCCCAACGCTTTACCGATGGCATCAAACAAGGGGCTGGGCGAACGCAGCTTCTTGCCTTTCAGATCGTCAATGCTTTGCACATTGTCCTGACTGGTGAAGATCACGGTGGCAGGGCTGGTCCACATACCCAGCAGTTTCACGCCCCTGTGCTCGTTGGCACCCATCATGAATTTTTCGTAGGTGCGCCAGTAGGCAACCGAGTTCACGCCGCCATCATCCGTGGTGAAAGGCAGTTCAGCAAATTCGATCAGCGGGAAGCGGTTAGCCGTGTAGCTGTGTACCGACATGCCCATATCAGCAATACCGTTACGCACCAGATCCAGGTGAGCCTGCGGCTTGCCCAAGGCGTTGATGAACTCCACCTTCACGCGACCTTCCGTGGCTTTTTCCACTTCCTGGGCCCAGGGCTCGAACATATTGGTCACGATGAAGTGGCCTGGCGGCATCCACTGGGAAAAACGCAAGGTGGTAACTTCAGCCGCAACCGAAGGCATGGTCGGTGCCAGGGCTGCTGCAGCCAGGCCCAGGCTCAAGGCCAATTTTTTGAAAACACGCATCTCGACTCCTCGTAAATTATTTTGCTGCCGGGCCACTACAGCCCGGCGTCTTGGCCACTTGATGGGACGTTAAGCAGGTCCTGGACCTGCACACCCGGCGGCTTTACTGCTGCCCGGATCACAACTGCATCCGGGCCGGGTTTACATACTGTTCGGGACAACCAGAACAATCCAGGGGACAAACACCAGCAAGAGCAAACGCACGATATCCATCATTACAAAGGGAGTCACACCCCGAATAATGGTGCCCAAAGGAACATCGGGCATCACGTTCTTGATCATGAAAATGTTCAGACCCAACGGAGGGGTAATCAGGCTGATTTCAGCAGCCACCACCACGATGATGCCGAACCACACCAGATCAAAGCCCAGAGAGGCCACAATCGGGTAGAAGATAGGCACCGTCAGCATGACCATGGACATGGTTTCCAGGAAACAACCCAGAACCAGGTAAATCGCGCAGATGATCAGAATCACCACAATGGGCGAGACATCAATACCCTGGATGAAGCCCAGCAACTGATTGGGCAAACCAGCCACGGTCAGGAAGTTGGTAAAGACCAGCGCACCAATCACCAGCGCAAACATGATGGCCGTGGTTTGAGCGGCTTCAATCAGCACCGTCAGGTACATGCGAGGCTGCCAGCCACGACGCTTCAGGGTCAGCAAGAAGGTCGCTGCAGCGCCAATACCCGCCGCTTCTGTCGGGGTGAAGACACCCCCGTAAATACCGCCCATGATGACGATGAACAGCACGGTAATGGCCATCACGCCTTTGGTCGCCTCAAAGCGCTCGCGCCAGCTGGCTTTCTCGCCAGGACGGCCCAGATTCGGGTTGATCGCGGTAATGATCATCACCGTGATCAGGTACATCAGCATGGCGATCATGCCGGGCAAAAAGCCTGCCGCAAACAGCTTGCCAATGTCGGTTTCGGTCAGAATCCCGTAGACCACCATCATCACGCTGGGTGGAATCAGAATGCCCAGCGTGCCGCCTGCCGCAATACTGCCGGTGGCCAAGCGGTCGTCATAGTTGTACTTGCGCATATTGGGCATGGCTACACGACCCATGGCCGCGGTGGTGGCCATACTGGAGCCACACAGTGCACTAAAGGCACCACAGGCAACAATCGTGGCCATCGCCAGACCACCACGCAGGTGACCAATAAAGGCGTGAGCGGCTTTGTACAGGTCCTTGGACAAGCCCGAGGCATTGACCAGATTACCCATCAAGATGAACAGCGGCAGCACGGTAAAGCTGTAACTCATAGCCGTGTCGTAGCTGGTCTGCGCCGCCATGGTCAAGGCCGCTTCCATGCCGGTAAAGAAGGCAAAACCCAGCGTACCAACCAGCAACATGCCCCAGGCAATGGGCAAACCCAGAAATAAGCTACCCAGCAGGACGGCCAGTCCGATAATAGAAATCAACATGAAAAAACTCCGTCTTTATCGGCGGGGAGAGCTAAAAATCTTGAACAGGGAAGCCACGGTGGCAATGCCTGTCATGGTGGCGATGATGTAGGCAAAAGGGGCAATCGGCACTTGCAAGGCATTGCTCATATCGCCGTAGTCGGCCAGCTCGTTGGCGTGACTCCACAGGTAGACAGTCAACACGGCCAGCATGACGGTAGAGACCACATTGATCACGAATTGCTGGATACGACGCGCCACTGGACCTAGCCAGGCGTCAATCAAACTGACGGTCAAGTGTTGCTGGTGCCAGGTAACACGCGGCAAGGCTGCAAAAATCAGCACACCCAGCAAGAGTTCGCTGGCTTCATAAGCGCCCAGCAAAGGGGCGTGAAATACATACCGGCCTATCACGTCCACAGTAGTGATCCCTGTCATCAGGATCAAGATGACCACACAGGCAGCATCCAGAATTGTCTCTACAACTCGTACTACTCCACGTGAACGCACCAGCTCCATTCCTGGCAGATCGTCGTTCATTACAGCTCCACTCTTTTTGGCCGGCGAAGGCCCGTTTTTTGGGTCATCATGCACCTCGAAAAATCGACGCGCATTGTTATATTTCTGTTCTAAATAGTTTATAGATGAACAAATCCAGGTAAATAGAAAGAAACCCTTAATTCCATCCAAAATCATGGAATCGTGGTTTCTATCTCACATAGCAAGAAATACGGTCACAAACTGCCTCGCTTGTCCTGTGCAAGAGCTGATAAAAATTGCTGGAACAGGCGCGAGTACTGGCTTGGCGCAATGTCGAGCAGGCGAACATTGGCTTTAAGAAGGGCAATAAAAGAATCAGCCCACTAGCAATCAGGCAGCATCCGGACCGGTAGCCAAACCCTCAGGCCCAGGTGTTTCATGTGACAAAAAAAGAGTCGAAAATGAACAGGCCCCTCACGTGTTGGACATACTTCCATGCGATGCGAGCAGGTCTGAAACAGCAACTTTTGACACCAAAAACCGGGGATAAAAAGCCAAAATCGGCCTCTGCGACAAAGAAAAAAACTTAGGCAGCAAAAAATCCCGGCACCGCTGACCAGCCGCCACCAATCAAGACGGTCCCTTCAGCCGTTTGTTTAAACGACACTCGCCGCCAGACATGCTGGAGCAGATAGTCCATCAAGGGGGCTGTGCCATCCAAAAGCAAAAACCCCCTTGGAAAACCAAGGGGGTTTTATATGCCGTCAAGCAAATGGACTCGCTCCTGAACGCACTCAAAGCGCGATCACGGGCAGTCCCCTTGCCCGTCGATCAGATCGTCAGCGTACCCACGCTGGCACCGCCGCAGACATACAGCGTCTGGCCGGTGATAAAGCTGTTTTCAGGATCCGAGAAGAACATGGTTGCGCGGCTGATGTCATCCGCACGGCCCAGACGCTTCACAGGGATCGCGGCAGCCAGCTTGGCTTCGCGCTCGCTACCGGCTTCGACCACGTCGTAGAACATATTGGTAGTAATGGGGCCGGGGGCAATCACGTTGACGGTAATGCCTTGGTCCGCCAGTTCCAGCGCCCAGGTACGGGCCATGCCCAACATGCCAGCCTTGGTAGCAGCGTAGGCGGTACGGGTTTGCAGACCCAGCGCACCCCGCGAAGACATCAGCACAATGCGGCCAAAGTGGCGCTCGCGCATGCCAGGAACCACTGCCTGAGTAATCTGCAAGGCCGCGCCCAAGTGAATCTGGGTCAGACCCTGCAAGTCTTCCAGCTTGACCTCGTCCAGCAAGGCCGGCCAGATCACGCCTGCGTTGTGGATGAAGTGGGTCACTTCAAAGCGCTCGGCAATATCCTTGGCGGCTTTTTCGGTTGCTGCTGCATCCAGCAAATCCACCTGCACGCAGTGCAGACGCTCGTGCGTCCAAGGCAGGACATTGCGCGCCATGCTGATCACGGTGTAACCCTGATCCAGCATCTTGCGGCAAATGTCTTCACCAATACCGGTGCTGCCGCCCGTCACAATGGCGGTGTATTGAGCTTGTGTCATCTTGATTGTCTCCAGGCAAATTCAGGGCGCAGGGCGCGCCACCAGCACGGCTACGCCGCCAGCATCCAGCTCCAGACTCAGGCGCACTTTCTCGTCCGCCTGCCCGCCTTCGGGCAAGTGGGCGATGGCAAAAGGGCCGCAATCCAGGGCAACTGTGCCGATACGCCAGGGCAGTCGTGCCTGAAAGTAGGGTTCATTGCTGTGATGCAAGGTGGTCGTGGCCTGCAGAACACCCGTGTCGGCAACGGCCTGCCAGTTCAGCGTCGTGTGCAAGCAATGGCCGCACACATCGCGGGCGGGATACTGCACCGTGCCGCAGGACGGGCACACTTGCAGGGCGAATTCGCCGCGTTGGGCGGCTTCGGTCAGTCCGGCTGCCGTGGCGCTGCGTGCACCCGGTGGCAAGATTTGGGTGTCGCTCATCACTGCCCCCGTTCCAGCAAGGCCGCAGCAGTACAAATGCCGCGGTCGTAATTAATCATGCCAAAGCCGGACACCAGGCCTATGCGGGCATTGGCCACTTGCGTGTCGCCTGCGGTATCCGTCAATTGGCGCAAGGCCTGAACCAGTCCCAGGTAGCCGCCTGCTGCACCGGCCTGGCCTACCGATAGCTGTCCGCCGCTGGTATTGAAGGGAAAGCTGCCGTCCACCGTAAAAGTGTTCTTGCGGATGAACTCCGGGCCTTCGCCCTTGGCGCAGAATCCCAGGTCTTCAAACTGCAGGACGTTGATGACGGGGTAGTCATCGTAGGTTTCCATGAAATCCACGTCTGCCGGGGTGAGGCCCGCATGTTCGTAGAACGCATCCTTGTCCATGGCCCAGCCACCGCGATGCTGCACAGGGTCTTCAGGGAAAGCGTTGTGACGCTCGATGGTAGAACGGATACGCACATAAGGCAGGCCCAGTGCTTCGGCCTGTTCACGACGCATGACCAGATAGCCTTCGGCTCCAGCACACGGCATCACGCAGTCAAACAAGTGGATGGGGTCGGCAATGACGCGCGCCTCCATGTACTGTTCCAGCGTCAGCGGTTTTTTCATCAGGGCATGCGGATTGCGCAACGCATTATCGCGCTGGGCGACGCACAGCTTGCCGAAGTCTTCACGCGTGGCACCGTAGTGACGCATGTAGTAGTCCGTCAGCAGCGCAAAGCTGGCGTTGGGGCCACCGGCACCGTATGGGTAGACGGCATCCTGCGAGAAACGCGAGAAGCCCGACACCGTGTTCTTGAAGGACTCACGGTGATTGGTATCGCCCGCAATACACGCCACGATGGACGCATCGCCACACTGCACGGCACGAGCCGCACGGCGCATGGCCACCACACCGCTGGCTCCACCCATAGGGATGTGGTCCAGCCAGCGTGGGCTCATCTGAAAATGCTGCATCACACCGACGGCACTATCCGAACCCAGCGTGAAGCTGGATACGCACACGCCATCGACGTCGGCTTTTTTCAGGCCGGATTGGGTCAGCAACTGGCCCAATGCCGCACCCAGCCACCAATGCGCGGTCTGCTCGGAATGGCGTTCGTAGGGAATGGTCACCGGAGCGACCAGCACCACATCGTCATAGCCCTGGCGGGCTGCTTGCGGCAGGGCCATGGGCTCAGGCCTCCTGACGTTTTTTCAGGTGATTCGTGTTCACGCAGGCCGGGTTCTCCAACGCAGCCAGAGCAACCGTTTTCAGTTCACCGCGCTGGATCTTGTTGGTCGAAGTCAGCGGCAAAGCATCCACAAACAGAACGTAGCCGGGCACCTTGAAATAGGCCAGCTGGGTCAGGCCCCACTGCACCATTTCCTGGGCAGCCTGTTCGCGCTGTTCCTGGGTTTCAATTGGGTTGTGCGGCACCACCAGCGCCATCACTTCGTCGCCACGGATGGCGTCGGGCACGGCGGCCACGGCAATGGAGCGCACCAGCGGGTGCTGCTGCATGATGTTTTCCACTTCCACGGCAGCGATGTTCTCGCCACTGCGACGGATCACATTCTTTTTGCGGTCCACAAAGTGCAGATAGCCTTGTTCGTCACGGCACACAATGTCGCCCGTGTGGAACCAGCCGCCTTCCCAGGCTTCGTCGGTTGCTGCCGGGTCTTTCCAGTAGCCGGAGAAAAAGCCGTAGCGTGGGTTGTCACCGGCCGAGCGCACCAGCAATTCGCCGTTTTCACCGGCTTGAGCGGGTTCGCCATCGTCCTTGCGCAACAGCACTTCCACCACGGGCATTTCCTTGCCAAAGCAGGAGGTGCCGATAAAGCGGGGCTCGTGATTGGCGATGATGCTGGCACCCGCGCCGGTTTCCGTCATGGCCCAGGCTTCCAGCAGGGGGAAACCAAAGCGTTCTTCAAAGATAGGATGCAGACCACGGTCCACGCCGGCGCCAAAACCAAAGCGCACGCTGTGTTGACGGTCTTTTTCGCTGGCCTCGGCCTTCATCAGGATGGCAGGCATCACACCCAGGTAATGCACCACGGTTGCGCCGGACTCGCGCACCGAATCCCACCAGCTACGTGGGTGGAAACGGTCCAGGGAGATCAGGCAGCCGCCGGTCTTGATCATGGCCATAGTCGAGCAGGCCATCGCATTCATGTGGAACAGGGGCAGCGGAGTCAGCATGCGCTCTTTGCCATGCTCCAGCGAAGCCAGACCACCAATGTCGCGGTACCACTCGCCAGCATAATGGAAGTACTGGTTAGCCAGCATGCAGCCCTTGGGGCGGCCTGTGGTGCCGGAGGTGTACAGCAAGGCACATTCGCTGTTTTCATCAGGAATGTCACAGGAACGGGAGGCGGCGCGCTCCACCATAGGAGGCACATCGCCATCGGCCATGATGGCAAAAGGCTGACCAGCACGCTGAGCCGCTTCCACCAGATCCTGGTGACGGCTGGGCAGGGCGATGGCCATGATCATTTCCGAATGGCCGATCAGGTATTCCAGCTCGGCAGCGCGCAAATCAGGATTGATTGGCACAATCGACACGCCCAGGCTGTTCAGTGCGAACCAGTGCAGGAAGAACACGGGGCGGTTCTCCAGCAGGATGCCGACGCGGTGGCCGTGGCCGTAGCCAGCAGCGGCGTAGCCGGCGCGCAAGGCGTCGATACGCTCCAGAGCCTGACCGTAAGTCAGCTCGCCCGCTTCAATACCGTAGATCTCGGCGGTCTCAGGCAGGGTACATACAAAGGGCTTGTCGCCCCATTTCTGGGCGGTGTCTCGAAAAGCCTGGTAGACCGTGGTGTTGGCCATCAAAAATTCTCCTGTCCTATCACATAAACAACTGGATATTGCCGAAAGGCGCGTCGCAATTGAGCAGATCCACCCGTTTCAGACGGATCTTCAAAGCGTCGTCCTGGCGCACCAGGGTGTAGGTATTCCAACCCACATAGATATCTTGGTTGTCGCCACGCGTTTCCGTGTAATGGAAGGCGCAACGCACGGTGTATTCGCCTTTTTCCTCGTCCATGCTTTCCACAGTGGGTTGCTGGAGCAGGTGATGGCTGCGGCTCTTGGGCTGCTGGGAAAAGGTACGGCGGCCTGCCAGACGTTCCACACGGATACGCAGCAAGAGCTTGTCCTCGTGCATCAGGGACGCATGCAAGCGGGCGTCCTGCTGATCGTGCACCAGCGGCATCCAGTAGTAGCCATCCTCGGTGAACAGGTCGAGCCATTGCTCGTAGCGCTGTTCATCCAGCAGGCGGGCTTCCGCATACACAAAATCGATAAGGGCCTGACGGCTGATTTCGCTCATGGTTATTCCTCTTCTTTCTTGGCCTGCTGCTCGGGCAGCATGAACTTCAACCAGGCGCGGAACTGGGCGCGCATCTGCATTTCGCTGGTGCCGTTGATCACCACGTTCTTTTGCTGGTCTTCATCTTTTTCCACCAGACGGGCCAGGTTCATCCAGTCGCGACCACGCGACTGCAAACCGTGCTGGGCACGCTCGTACATTTCCAGGTCATCGTGACCGACCATGGAGGTCGGTGCGTTGATCAGGCGGTTGTACATCAGGGTGCGTTCCAGGAAGGTGTCGGGTGCACCCACCAGGCGGAAGGTCCAGGATTCCACCAGGGTTTTGTCAGCGGCCAGCGGCTTGAACAAACGCAAGGTCTGGATCGGGCCCTTGACCATGATGTTGGGGAAGTAGCAAGTGTTGTGACGCGTATCGCCCAAAATGGCTTTGGCGCGCTCCTCACCGTAGGCTTCGACCATCTGGTCCCAGTAACCCGGAATTTCGGAGTAATCAGCGTGAATGGAATTGCTCACGCCGGTATGGCCGTGACCGTTTTCCCACACGCGAATGCCCATGCCTTCGTAGAACTCGTAAGGCGACATGAAGGGGGCAAACAATTCAACAGCCATGGGCTTGGGCGTACCCGGAGGGGCCGCTTCCCAGGCTTTCACAGCAGTACCCGCCGAGGACTCGTGCGCCACCATGGGGTGACAGGTATCGGTCTGGTTATCAACCAGCATTTTCCAGTTGCACTGGTGCATGTAACGCATCACGCCACCGGCCACTTCCAGACGGCCTTCGGGGGAGCGATCCACCATATTGTCGATGGTGCTCAGAGACTCGCCAAAGAATTCCTCAAAGCCAATGCCTTCATCGGCCAGGCGACAGAACACGAAATCGCGGTACACCTTGACGTTCTGTACCGCAGCCATGCCCTTGCTGCCTTCGGTGCATTCAAAGCCGGTGTTCTCGTAGCCTTTTTTCAACGGAATGGACAACAGGGAGCCGTCCGTCTTGAACGTCCAAGCGTGGTAGGGGCAACGGAAGAATTTGCCCGTGTTGCCACAGGTCTCGCCCGCCACTTGCACACCTTTGTGTGGGCAACGGTTGTAGAGCACACGGATGCTGTCGTCGGTATGGCGCACCATGATGACGGACTCCGTACCGACCGTCGTGGTGTAGAAGTCGCCTTTATTGGGCACCTGGCTGGCATGGCCAACGTAGACCCAGGTATTGACGAACAACTGCTCCATCTCCAGTTCAAACAGCTCCTGGTTGATGTACAAATCCTTGTGGACCTCGGCCTCGCGTACCAATTCGCGGATGGCCTGGGGATTATCACGATACTTTTCCATCATGTTCTCCGTCGCCCTTGGGCTTATAGATCCAGCACCAGACGCGGGGTCTTGGCGCGGGAAATACAGATCTGGATGACCTTGTTGCTGGCTTTTTCCGAGTCGCTCAGGAAGTAGTCGCGGTGGTCAACCTCGCCTTCGATCACATCACAGGTACAGACGCCGCACTCGCCGCGCTTGCAGTCGATCATGGGGTCCAGGCCCTGCTCTTCCATCACGTCCACAATGGTCTTGTCCGCGGGAATTTGCAGGGTCACGCCGCTTTGGCGCAGTTCCACTTCAAAAGGCTGGTCACCTTCCTGGGGAGCAGCCGTCACAAACAGCTCGAAGTGCACATGGTCGCTAGGCCAGCCACGTTGCTTGCAGGCTTCGATCACGGCATCAATCATGCCTTTGGGGCCGCAGACGTAAATGTGCTGGTCTTTGGACAGACCGTCGAGCAGGGTATTCAGGCAGAAACGGCCTTCGCTGTCGTCCGCGTAGTGGCGCAAGGCCGGGCCGGACAGGGCGCTCAGCTCATCCAGAAAAGCCAGTTGTTCCACGCTGCGACCGGCATAGTGCAGCTGATAAGGGCGGCCCTGGTGATGCAAGGCAGCGGCCATGCTGGCAATGGGGGTGATACCGATACCACCGGCAATCAGCACGGTTTCGGTTTCGCCTTCAGCGGCAGCATGCAAGGGGAAATCATTCTTGGGACCAGCCACGCGCAGCGTATCGCCTACTTTCAGGCTGTGCATGAAGCGCGAACCACCCGAGCTGTTGTCTTCCAGGCGCACGCCCAGACGGTAACAGGTCGGGCCCTGTGCCGTGTCGGCGTCCAGCGAAATCAGGGAATAGCAGCGGTGATCGTTCAGATCAGGAATCTGTACCTGCAGGTGCGAACCCGGCGCAAACGCGGGCAGGGAACCGGCCTGGGCAGGCTCTAGCGTAAAACTGCGAATCAGCGGGGATGCGTTCTGGATGTCCCGGATAACGAGTTCAAAAGTATCCATCATGTGCCTACCATTGAGCATGACTACATCAATTACCCAGCCAAAAAGGCCAAGCCGTGGCATGATGTAGCGCCGCAGGGGGCAATGGGACGGTATCGCGTAACCTGAAAAAGGCTGCGTAAGGCTCGTCTACTGTCTCCGCTAAAACCGGCTGCCTGACACCAAGACTGGCTGTATGGCTGGATCTCTATTCATTCTTTTGTGAATTTATTTTATTGATGAATAGTTTACGGATAAATATATACTGCCGAATATAATGGAAAACCACTAGGTGAGAAAACAGCAGAACCGCATGGTACACAGTTCTGCCACTTCCCCACCGTTTTCTACTTACTGAGCAACCAGTGCGACCACTCGCAATGGGCTGCCGGAACCGCCTTCAATCTTCAGAGGGGCCGACATGATCAGTGCACCTTGAGGGGGCAGCTGATCCAGGTTGCACAAGCACTGCAGACCGTAGCGGTTGGCACCGTGCATCAGGGTGTGGCAAGGGTAGCCAATAGGCCAGGAGTAGGATTGGCCAGCGTCAGTGTTGATGGTTTCAACGCCAAAACCGTGAACCTTGCGCTCGTGAATCATCCACTCTACCGCTTCCTGAGCTGGGCCAGGCGTGTGAGCACCGTCTTCACGCATGTTCAGGAAGGCCTCGGCGTCATTCACGCGTTTGGACCAGTCGGTGCGAAACAGCACCCAGGCGCCTTCAGGGATACGGCCATGCTTGGCTTCCCAGTTCAACAGGAACTCGGAGGTCAAAATGAAGTCTTCGTTCTGGGCCACTTCAGCAGAAGCATCAACCACCACGGCAGGGCGCAGGAAGTTGTCGACTGGAATAGTGTCGACCGTGTTGTCTGGATGGTCCTTGCCGGAAATCCAGTGCGCAGGCGCGTCAAAGTGGGTACCGGTGTGTTCGCCACAGGTGAAGTTGTTCCAGTACCAGCCTGGACCGTTTTCGTCGTATTGGCTGATGCGCTCAATCGAGAAACCGGCAGTCTGGCCAAATTGGGGAGGCAGTTGCAAGGCGGGGAAGCTGGGAGACAGAGTCTGGGTCAGATCCACAAAACGGACCTGCTTGCTGTCGATCGCCTGGATAAAGGCTGCCAATGGGTTCGTGTCGCTCATTTCATCTCCTACTTGGGTCTTATGTCGTCGTTATCGTTGCCTGCCCTGCATGGCGCAGGATAGGGACCAGCCGTTAAAACAGCCCGCTCCTTCAGGCCCGGCACCGCCTTCTTTACAAAGGCAGCTTGCATCTTGGACCGCTGCGGCAAGGCCACGGCGGTTTTTTTGAGCAGGTCGCTTGAGCAAAGAGACCCGTCAAAAAACGGCCCCAATCCACTGGGGGAAAGGGACCGTCTTGAACCTTCTTACACTTCCTTGTCGTCCAGAACGGAGAACTCGGCAGGATTCAGGTCTGGCTGGGACGCTGCGTCGCCTTCGTAAAAGCGGGCGGGCGTCAATGCCTTGCGGTTCACACGCAGGTCAAACACGTCAAAACGGTTGTAGTGACCAGTGATGTCGTGCATTTGACGCGGCTGGATGCAGCGCGACAAATCGATGTCGGCGTAGGCAATGCCTTCCTTGTCGATCAGTGCTTCGCCCTGAACGCGGCCATCGGGGCCAATAATGCCCGAGAACGCGCTGTTGGGACGAGCCAGCAGATCACGTGCTTCAGGATGGCTGGCCGACATGGCTTCGATGATTTCCTCGGAAACCGTCGAGCAAGCCACAACCGTAAACACCTTACCTTCAAAGCAGTGAGCAGCAGCACGCAGGCGAATCGCTTCAGCCATGTCGTAGTCTTTCGGTGCCACGGGCAAGGCGATGTAGCTGGCAACGTGTACCAGTTCACCTTGCGACAAAAGGCTGAAACGAGCCAGCGTGTTGGTGTTTTCACCGCAAGCCAAGGCACCCAGAGGGCCAATAGTGGTGTCATGCACGCGCATCGAGGACGCATCGCCGTTGGCCCAGGTCAGCTTTTCAGCCCAGGTGGGAACCAGTTTGCGGTGACGGCCCAGAATGCGACCGTCAGCGCCGATGGTGACCAGCGTGTTGTAAATGGTGCCGATGCCAACGGGACTGCGCTCGTTCACACCCAACACCACGTTGACCTTGCGCTGGCGACAAACCTGCGCAACCTTCTGGATCTCGGGACCGGGCACTTCGATGGCCGATTTGCACAGGCGCTCGAACCACGGGCTACCGTCGATCGGGTTCATCACCCAGCTCCAGTAGGGGTAGCCAGATACAAACACTTCGGGGAAGGCGATCAGCTCGGCACCGTTATCGGCCGCTTCGTTGATCAGGCGACATACTTTTTCAATAGTCGCATTCGTATCCAGGAACACGGGCGCTGCCTGAACGGCGGCGGCCTTGAACTGACGCAATTCCAGCATCATGCTCTCCTTTACTTAGTTTTGGGGGGTGACGTCCACGATGGGGTGGCGCAGTTCGCCAATGCCTTCAACCACAGCGTGCACTACGTCACCAGGCCACATCCACTCTTGAGGATCACGGCCAGCGCCCACGCCTTCTGGGGTACCGGTAGCGATGATGTCACCGGGTTCCAGCGTGATACCGGCACTGATGTCAGCGATCAGGTCGTTCACGTTGAACAGCATGTGCTTGGTGTTGGAGCTTTGCTTGGTCACACCGTTCAGAGTCAGGCTCAGGTTCAGGTTGTGCGGGTCGGTCAGCTCGTCAGCGGTCACGATCACGGGGCCGAAAGGAGCGTAGGTGTCCTGGCCTTTGGAGTAGATCCACTGACCGGCACGACGGCAGTCGCGGGCGCTCACGTCGATCATGACGGAGTAACCGAACACGTACTTCAGGGCGTCTTCTTTGGCCACGCGCTGAGCACGGGTGCCCATGATCACGGCCAGTTCCACTTCCCAGTCCATTTGCTGAGTGATGTTCTTGTTGTGCTCGATGGCATCGCCAGGGCCAACCACAGTGGTTGGTGGCTTGGAGAAAATCACGGGCTGCTTGGGCAGCTCTTTGGAGGTGTCCAGAGTACGGCTGGATTCGGCCACGTGTTCCACGTAGTTCAGGCCGATACCAAAGATGTTCTTGCGTGGGCGTGGGATAGGAGCCAACAGCTTGACGTTGGCCAGAGGCAGCGCCACACCAAAAGGCATATCGTCGGCGTAGGTTTCCAGCAAGCGAGCCGTGGAGGTCACAGCGGCTGGGCCCAGGTCGATGAAATCGAGCATATTGTCAGGCAGCATGTGGCCTGTGGCGTCGCCCAGGTAACCCAGGTCAACCACCAAATCACCCACAATGGCACCCAAGCGGCCAGCGGCAGCAACTTCACTACGGTACGTTACAAGACGCATTTCTATCTCCAGATTGGGCCATCTTGTGCAGATGGCTTGAATAAATCGGGTCGGCCCGCCTTGGCAGGCCGTCCAAATAAGTTAAACAAGTAGTCTTACAGCAGGACCTGATGGCCGCCGTTCTCTGCCAGCGCTTCTTCGCGGTACAGATTCAGGGCGCGCATCACGGGCAGGTCATGGAACGAGAACAGGCAAGCGTCGTCAGACGAGGAGCCGTTCACGTGCTCATGGAACATCCAGGATGGTACGCAGAAAATGTCGCGTTCGCGCCAGTCAAAGCGTTTGCCATTGATGATGGAATAACCTTCACCCTTGGCGCATTGGTAAATAATGCTGCCGGTGTGACGGTGGGCCTTGGTGTGTTCACCGGGGCGCAGCATCTGCATGCTGGCACCAATGGTGGCCATGACAGGGCCGCCGGTCAGCGGGTTGATGTAGTCCATGATGACGCCATCAAAGGGGCTGCCGTCCGTTACCTTGGCGTAGGCCGACAAGGCTTCGTAGGTGGGCTCCCACTCGTACTTGAGCAGGGGCGAGTACGGTTTTTGCCAGTCGTGCAAGGTGGGCTTCAGACCACGACCACCCCAGATACCCACCGCGTCGTTGACGGGGTGCGTAATGGCCTGGGTCAGATCCGGGTGAACCGCGTAGAAACCGGCTTCCAGGGCGTTGACCAGCGGAATGTCCAGACCGTCTTGCCAGATGCAAGGCAGGCCGTCAGCTTCCACACCGTGCTCGTGCCAGCAACCGTTAGGCGTCAGCACGAAGTCGTTGGCGCCCAAGGTCATCTTGTGGCCGTCCACGATGGTGTAGGCACCGCGGCCTTCCATGATGAAACGCAGGGCCGAGGAGGAGTGCGCATGTGCGGAAGCCGCTTCACCCGGTTTCATGACCTGCAAACCGGAGTACAGCCAGCCCACCGCCGCCGAAACTTCCTGGCGACCGGGGTTGTTCAGGTAAATCACACGACGACCGGCCTTTTCAGGGCTGACCAGATCCACCGAACGCAACACGTAATCGCGCAGGTCGCGGTAGCGCCAGACCACAGGCACGGATTCGGACTTGGGCTCCCAGGGCTCGATCTTGTTGGCCACGGTCCACAGGGCACCGGCCTCAAACTGAGTCAAATCCTGGTAGTACTTCACCAATTCGGGCGTGTCCTCAACATCTGCACGACCGAGCACGCTTTCGCGGTGGGTGTCAAAACGTTCTTCCGACATGATGCTGTCTCCTTTCGTGTTTTATGACTTGGCAGGGCCGTCCTGGGCCACTGGCGCACGTTTGATTTGGCGCTGCAACCAGTCCTTGCCCCATTCGTACTGAACGGGCCAGGCCAGGTCGGTGTAACCCAGCTCCGCAGCCTGACGTTGTGGCCAGTTCGCGTCGGCCAGAAAGCCTCGCGACAGGGCGCACAGGTCAGCACGGCCTGCAGCAATAATGCTGTTGGCGTGATCCGCTTCCATGATCGAACCCACCGCCATGGTGGCGATACCGGCTTCGTTACGGATACGGTCGGAGAATGGCGTCTGGTACATGCGGCCGTAAATTGGCTGCTGCTCCAGCACCACTTCACCCGAGGACACGTCGATCAGATCGGCACCGGCTTGCTTGAACAGGCGGGCAATTTCCACACCGTCGTCCGCCGTGTTGCCACCTTCGGCCCAGTCTGTTGCCGAGATACGCACCATGATGGGCTTGTTCTCTGGCCAGACGGCACGGATAGCGGCAAACACTTCCAGCGGGTAAGCCATGCGATTTTCCAGACTACCACCAAATTCATCACTACGCTGATTAGTCAGCGGCGAGATGAAGCTGGACAAGAGGTAACCGTGGGCGGCTTGCAATTCGATGCAGTCAAAGCCAGCCTGGTCAGCGCGCTTGGCGGCGGCCACAAAGGCGTCACGAATTTCGTCCATCTGGGCACGGGTGATCTCGGCAGGCACGGCAGTGACGCCAGCCTGGTAAGGCAGGGCGGAAGCCGACACCACAGGCCAGTTGCCTTCAGCCAGCGGCTGATTGGCTTTTTCCCAACCCAGCTGCGTCGAACCGCGACGGCCAGCGTGGCCCAGTTGCACACCGATCTTGGCACCCTGTTCGTGGGCGAAAGCCACCACAGGTTTCCAGGCATTGGCCTGCTCGTCGTTCCACAGACCGGTACAACCGGGAGTGACACGACCTTCAGGCGTCACGGCCGTCATTTCAGCCATGATCAGGCCAGCGCCACCCATGGCGCGGCTGCCGTAATGCACCTGGTGTGTGGCACCGGGCATGCCGTCCTTGGCGCTGTACATCAGCGTGGGCGAGAGCACGACACGGTTCTTCAACTGCATGTCGCGCAGCTTGAAGGGCGTGAACATGGGCGAGGGGGCCTTTTCACCGTCGGCCAGCTTCATGCCAGCTTCGGTCGCCATCCAGCGCTCGTATTTTTCCAGCCAGGCCGCGTCACGCATACGCATGTTCTCGTGCGAGATGCGCTGCGAACGGGTCAGCATGGAGTAGGTGAACTGCTCGGGCTTCATATTGGCGTAACGGGCCACGTTCTCGAACCATTCGGTCGAGTTGCGGGCGGCGTTCTGAATGCGCAATACGTCCACGCTACGAGCGGCTTCGTAATCTTTCAGGGCCTCTTCCATGGACTCGTGGTCCATGTGCTGGGCCAGCGTAATGGCATCTTCCAGAGCCAGCTTGGTGCCAGAACCGATGGAGAAGTGAGCGGTGTGAGCGGCATCGCCCATCAGCACCACAGGAACCTTCTTGCCGGTGCCGTAATCTTGCCAGTGCACCCACTTGTTGCAGATAACGCGTGGGAAGCGGATCCAGATGGCCGAACCGCGCAGGTGAGTCGCGTTACTGATCAGCTTGTTGCCATCCAGGTGGTCGGCAAACAG
Source organism: Alcaligenes sp. YSL9 (assembly GCF_030515105.1). Taxonomy (NCBI): domain Bacteria; kingdom Pseudomonadati; phylum Pseudomonadota; class Betaproteobacteria; order Burkholderiales; family Alcaligenaceae; genus Alcaligenes; species Alcaligenes sp. YSL9. The sequence goes on from NZ_JALXJU010000004.1 coordinate 223,717, forward strand.
CTTCTCGCAGTAAGCAATGGCCTCTTCCTGCGACATTTCGCCAATACCGGCTTTCTGCCAGGTCTCTTCAGGCGTTTCCACGATGAACGTGGACAGGCCATCCTGGAAGCGGTAGGCGTGAGCCTGGAACCAGCCGTGCTCGGTTTCAACAAAAATGAAGTTGAAGGCGTCGAACACTTTTTCCGTACCCAGCCACACAAAGCGGCAGTTACGGGTGTCGATATCGGGCTGGAACACGTCTTCGTAGCGGGTACGAATGGCGCTGTTGATGCCGTCAGAAGCAATCAGGATATCGGCGTTGTACTTGCGGGCCAGTTCAGCTTCGTCCGTGACCACGGTCTCGAACACCAGCTTGACGCCCACTTCTTCACAGCGAGCCTGCAGGATGTTCAGCAATTTCTTGCGACCAATCCCGATAAAGCCATGACCGCTGGAGCGCACGGCGCTACCCTTGAAATGGCACTCAATGTCGTCCCAGTGGTTGAACGCATCACCGATGGTCTGCGCGGACACAGGGTCAGCTTCACGCAGGTTTTCCATGGTCGCGTCCGAGAACACCACACCCCAGCCAAAGGTGTCGTACGGTCGGTTGCGCTCGACAACAAAAACCTCGTTCTGAGGGTTCTGCAACTTCATCAGCAAACCGAAATACAAGCCGGCTGGGCCTCCGCCAATACATACGATATTCATGATATGTCCGTATGGTCTGAATACATGCTTCTGAGCATAGTATATTTATTAATAAATATTATACAAGTCAACTATTTAAATCAAAAAAAATACCTGACCTGCACACTGCCTGCTACTACTTCAAACTAGATCAAGCCTTGCTGCTTTCTGGCTGGGCAATCACATACTCTTGCATGGGGTTGCGCAGGAAATCAGGGATAGGAATACCCAGGTGCGTCTCCAGCGAGGTGGTCACCACGGTCTGGCGCACTTGCATACGCAACACACCGTCTTTACCGATGCAGCGCAACAGCAGCTTCAAGGAGCTATTGCCAATGCGTTCCACACCCAGGCTCATCACCACATCATCACCCATACGGCTGATGGACTTGAACTCGGCTTCGATATGCACCGAGGGCATGCCTACCCGTTTGCTGGCGATCATGTTGTGAAAACCCTCGGGGGTCATGGAGTCGATCCATGCTTCCATCAGGTCGTTAAACATCACAAAGTACTGCGGATAAAAAACGATACCCGCTGGATCGCATTCCGAAAAACGGATGCGATGTTCTTGTTCGTACAGCTTGGAAACCATGTTGTAGACACCTTTTTAGCAAGTGTTTTGTGCGCCTGTTCGTGACGCTATCCGCATCCTGCCTGGTTTACAGGCCTGGCAGGATGCACCTTATGCTAGCCAGCAGCGCTTTGCAGATGGACCCGCAACAGGCCCAGATGCTGATGGATGTGCACGACCTCTTCCGTGCCCAGACCTTCAAACATTTCCGCAATCCAGTCGCTGTGGGCCTGGGCCATCGCCTCGAAACTGCTTTTGCCCTTGGGGGTGAGACGCAACACCCAAGCACGTCGGTCGGTCGGGCTGCTCTGGCGAGACACCATGCCCTCGCGGGCCAGCTCATCAGTCAGTCCGGTAATATTGCCGCCGGTTACCATCAGATAGCGCGACAATTCGCCCATCTTCAGGCCCTGCGGGTAACGATACAGCTGAGCCATATAGTCGAAACGGGCCAGCGAAATATCAAAATTCTGGCGCAAGCGGCGACGGATTTCGTCTTCGATCTGCTTGGTGCAGGTCAGCATGCGCAACCACAATTTCAGGCTGGCGGGGTCCTTGGGACCGACGCGGCCTTCAAAGCCGGCATCAGCCGGTTCTACCAAAAATTCGAGTGCTGCTTCGCTTTGATTCATATTGTTTTTCCCCCAAGCTTTGGCTAATTCAGTTTGACCAACAGGCGGGATATTCTTGCTTGAACAAGTGGCCAAGTAGACACGGGATGTCTGGCTTTCAGGGCCTTGGTCGCAGTGCCAATCCGAATTTATATTCTACTATGAATATTTTAGAAATAAAGTATTTGGCGGGATAAAAACGCTTCCTCAAGGGTTTTCACCAAGGCCGCCCGAAAGCGGCCCGGTGTTGCCCTTACACCAGTGCGTACTGGCGCAGTGCAGCCTCCAGCTTGACGCCGTGCTCGTCGGCCAAAGCCGCATCGCGCAAGGCACCCAAAATGGCAGGTGACAGGGTGCTGGGGTTGCGCTCCAGAGCCGACATCACGGTCTGGTAGTTACGCAAGCCACGGGCATGGGTATCGCCATACCCTTTGACCAGACGCTGGCACTGGGCAATTTCCAGAGCCAGGGCCGGATGAGCATCGGCAGCCTGTTCAATCTGCTTCAGCCAGCCCTCAATACGCTGCTGCTCAGCCTGGTAGCGCAACGTACGACGACGCCAGCGCTTGAAGCCCGAGAGCAGGTACAAGGGAATGAAGCCGCGCACCGAGCTGGTTTGAATCACACGACCGGATTTGGTCTGGGATTTCACCAGCTTGTTGCCCCAGGTAGGACGCATCAACCAACGGCCTACGCTGGCAAACGGCAGGATTTCGCTGATTTCTTCCACACGGGGGTGCATGTATTCATTGATTGCCACGATCTGGCCGTCGGCAGCGCGCACTTCTTTATGCACACGGTCAAAACGGCTGGAGCGGGTTTTCAGTTCAGCCACGCGAATGGCGTCCTCGTAAGACATCCACAGCGCCAGGTAGCGGCCGGTTTCGCGGATCAGGGCCACATCGTCAGGGCGGGCAAACTGGCTGATCTTTTTCAGGCGGTCCAGGTACAGATTGGCGTAGGCCACGTCCTGGAAGTCCAGAACACGACGCACACCTTCCACCACGATAGGCTGGGCCTGCGCGGGTACTTCGGCACGGACGCGGTCAATCAGCTTGGCCACCGCAGGGTCGCGGGGGGCCAGCGTCGCCATATCAACCGGCTTGTTTTCCGAATCGGCTTTACCTGCATCACCTTCCGCAACACGGGCGTAAGCGGCACCAAAAGCCTTCAAGCTGGGTTTGACGCCCACACCACCACGCTCGATGGTCTGTTCAAACTGCGAACGGCTAAAGGGCAGCACGCCGGTGCTGGCCAATGCGCCAAACAGCACGGCGGAAATCACGCTGCCCGAATCCTCGGCCGCTTTTTCCATATTGAAGTACACAAAGCGCTTGGCAGCCTGGGTTGCGTGCGCAATCAGGGCGTTGTCGTCCACACGGCCATCGCCCATGGCCGATTTTTCGGCAATGGAATAGACACGGTGGGTGGAAGCGATCAGCGTGGTGCGGTCCTCTGTCACCAGGCCACGTTGTACGGCACGACCGGCTTCCATCAGTTCGGAAGCCAGCACCACGTCCACGTCACCGGGCATGGGCATCAGGGCCAGCACAGGCTTTTTGCCATCCACGGCGGCCGAGTGCGGGAACAGTTCCACGTAGTAAATCGTGGCGCCGGTACGCTGGGCCACGCCCGGCACCGAGGTGGTCTGTGCAAAGTAGCCGTTTTGTTCGCCCAGGTTGACGATCCAGTCGGCCAACACGCCGCCGCCTTCGCCACCCATGGCCAAAATAGCAATCTTGATTGGTTTGATCTGCATGATAAAAATCTCTACGGGTGTGCTTAGAAGGCCAGACGTTCACGACGGGCAGCGTCACGACGCTGCAACCAGCCGATAAAGCTACGGCGGGTTTTTTCGCGGAACTTGTCCCAGCCAGTCGGGTTGCTGACCACTTGTGCACGGTAGAAAGACGGGCACAGAATCGCGGCGTGGGAAACCTCACCACACAGACCGCAACCCACACAACTGTTCATCACGTTCGCCACCGGATCCTGACGCAGGGCGTCCGGATTGGGGCGAATCGACAACGAAGGGCAACCGGACAAGCGGATGCAGGAGTGGTCACCGGTACACGTATCCGGATCCACACCAAAACGCTCGCGCACTACGCGTTCGCCCGCCGCCACGGCTTTACGCACCTGGCCTTTCTCGCGGCGCTGACGGTTCAACATACATTCGCTTTGCGCCACCAGCACCTTGGGACCTTTTTCCTTGGTCGTCAGGGCTTCACGCAGGGTTGCCGTCATGGTCTTCAAGTCGTAGGTGCGACGAATCATGCGCAGCCATTCCACACCCACGCCACGCGCAGCTTTCTCGATCAGGTGACCGGTACTGCGCGTTTCGTTCTTGGCCTTGGAGGACAGAATGTCCTGACCACCGGTAGCCGCGGTGTAGCTGTTGTCGATCACAATGGTCAGGTTGTCGCTGCGGTTGAACACGGCGTTGGCAATACCACTGGTCAAACCGTTGTGCCAGAAACCACCGTCACCCATGACCGAGATGGCACGCTTGTCCGAATCCACGTTCAAGGCGGCCGAACCGGCGCCACCCAGGCCGTAACCCATGGTGGTGTTGCCCAGGTTGAAGGGCGGCAGAATGGAGAACAGGTGACAGCCAATGTCGGCCGACACGTGGTGCTCGCCCAGCTCGCGCTCCACCAGCTTCAAAGCGGTAAAGATAGGACGCTCGGGACAGCCGGTACAAAACCCTGGCGGACGGGCGTGAACGTTCTCGTCCAGGCTGCCCAAGGGTTTGACTTCAGCCGCTTCCACTTCCACCAGGCTGGCTTGCTCAGCTTTGGGACGCTCCACGGTCTCGACTTTCATCGGGATCACGCGTGGTTTGCGGGCTGGCAGGGGCTCGATGCGCTCGTATTTTTCCATGAAGGCACGCAGGCCTTTCAACATGGTGGCGGTGTTGTACTCACCGGCCAGAGGCAACAGATCCTTGCCGTGCAAGGTCACGTCCACATTGTGACGACGCACGATGTCGGAGATGTTCTGTTCAACAAAGTTGGGCTGACCTTCTTCCAGCACCAGCACCGCACGCTTGCCTTCACAGAAGCGGACGATTTCAGATTCGATCAGCGGGTAAGCCACGTTCATCACGTACATCGGCACTTTGGATTCGCCGAACACGTCAGCCATATCCAGATGCTCCAGAGCACGGATCACGGTGTTGTAGCCACCGCCCTGAACGATCAGACCGACGTCATCGGTGCCATCAGCAAAGAATTCATTCAACTGACGCTCTTCGATGAACTTGACGGCATTAGGCCAGCGCTGTTCGATCTTTTCTTTTTCATGCAGGAAGCTGGCAGGCGGCAACACAATGCGATTGATGTCGCGTGTGGGCTGCTCCATCGCTTCTTTGATGGTGAATTTGGCGCGGCGGTTGTCCGAGGCCACAAACTGACCATGCACGTGACAGGCGCGGATACGCAGCTGCAGCATCACAGGGGTGTTGGACGCTTCGGACAGATCAAAGCCGTCTTTAACTGCTTGCACAATACAGGGCAGGTTGGGACGGGGGTCCAGCATCCACATCTGGGATTTCATGGCAAAAGCGTGGCTGCGCTCCTGCATGATGGACGAGCCTTCACCGTAGTCTTCGCCCACAATGATCAACGCACCGCCCTTGACCCCGCCAGAGGCCAGGTTGGCCAGCGCGTCCGAGGCCACGTTGGTACCCACGGTTGCTTTAAAAGTGATGGCGCCACGCAGCGGGTAGTTAACCGACGCAGCCAGCGTTGCCGCCGCCGTTGCCTCGCTGGCACTGTTTTCAAAACGGATTCCGTTCTCTTGCAGGATGTCCTGGGCATCTGCCAGCACGTCCATCAAGTGCGAGATAGGCGCACCCTGGTAACCGGCCACGTAGGACACGCCCGATTCCAGCAGGGCCTTGGTCACCGCCAGGATGCCTTCGCCACTGAATACGTCTCCATCACCCAGGCGCAGCTTTTTGACTTCTTCGACAAACGATCGCTCAGCCATTTTTCTTTCCTTACTTACCGCTCATTGTGAACATGGTATTTATTTTCATCGGAATATGTTTATATCTCAACATATCCATTCTCATGGTTTTCCCTAGTAAAGTAGCTAAATTATTTGCGACACGCGAGCGGACAGCTTGGTTATAGTGAGCCCTGTTGCTGCCTTGCGGCACCCATTAGCCTGTAATGACAATAAGCACCATGAGCCCCACCGAACACGACACCGTCTTTGTCGAAAACTACCTGCCCGCCTTGTTGGCCCAGGCAAGCCAGCTGATCTCTGCCGAATTCCATGAAGTGGTGCTAAGCAACGGTTTGTCCATTTCCGAATGGCGTGTGCTGTCCACCCTGTCCGGCGCGGGCGAAGTGAGCATCGGCCATCTGGCTCGTATTGCCACCACCAAGCAACCCACCGTCACGCGCTTGCTCGATCGCCTGGAAAAGCAAGGTTTGCTGCGCCGCGTGGCCCACGATGTGGACCGTCGCATCACCTTGGTACGCATCACCGAAGAAGGCCAGACGCTGATCTCCGGCCTGATCGCCAAGGCCCGCCTGCACGAACAGGAAGTGGTGCAGCGCCTGCAACCGCTGGATGTCGGCGCCCTCAAAACCACCTTGCGGCGTCTGATCTCCGAGCAGCACGACTACAACGATCAGTAAAACGCAGCCCGCCCGGCCACACTATCGGTTCTAACCCTGCATAGCGCGGGCTTGGCGTTCTGAACCTGGTCTGTAGCGACTTCCAGATTCAAGAGACACCACACACGCCTCACCTGAACGGGGCGTGTGTGGTGTTTTTTTATCCTTTCCAACCTTGAGGCTTCACAGAGCCATAACCGTCAGCAGCCAGGCTACTGATCAGATGTATGGCTCTGCCAGATAGCCCATTACTCAGGCTGAATGCCCAGGGTAGGGATCAGCTCGGAATAGACCTTGGAGTCGTTCTGCACGCGCTCCAGCGTCTGGGCCGGGGTGGTGAAGAACTGGGCCAGACCACGGCTCTTGAAGGCAGCCTGCATTTCGGGGGTCTTCAGGGCAGCATCCACCTTTTCCTGAATTTCTTTCACGGTGTCATCCGGCGTGGTGCCGGGGGCAAACAGCGCAAAAGTCGTCGTCGGAATGCTGTTGGCATGGCCACCTGCTTCCTGCACCGTCGGCACATTTGGCAGCAGTTCAGTACGCTTGTCAGCGCCTACCGCCAAGACTCGCACCTTGCCGCCATCTACGTGCTGGGATGCCAGAATGCCACCGACCAGCATGGCATCTGTCTCACCGCCCAGAATGGCGTTTGTCGCCGGGGCCATGCCCTTGTAAGGGATGTAGGTGAAGTTCACCCCTTCTTCACGGGCCAGCAAGCCCATGCCCAGGTGCGTGACGTGTCCACGGCCACCAGTGCCCACATTGGTATCACCATTGGCTTTCTTGGCCTGGGCGATAAATTCCTTGTAGTCCTTGGCCGGGAAATCATTACGCACCAGCAGATACAGGTTCACGCCAGCGACTGTGGTGACCGGCTTCAGGTCCTTTTCCCATTTGTAGGGCAGGTTGCTGTAAAGCAGCGGGTTGGTCGATACCGCCAGGCTATCGACCATCAGCAGGGCCGAGCCGTCCCCCTTGGCTTTGGCGATATTGTCAGTACCGATAATGGCGTTGGCGCCCGGACGGTTTTCAATCACAAAGACCTTGCCGGTGGCCTTGTTCAGATGCACACCCAGATCGCGGGCCAGAATGTCAGGCTCGGTGCCGGGTGGGTAGGGGACCACGATACGCACCTGGTCCGTAGTCGGCCAGGCGGCTTGAGCCATCATCGGGGCCAAAGCACCCACACCTGCCAACAACAGGGCCAGCGTCGTATTTTTAAGCTGCTTCATTGTCCACTCCTTATCGTTATTGATTGCGGCCCGCCACCGACTGGTAGCCCCCCGCAGCGCATTTACCATCGTCCAATCAAGATATTCATCATGCGCTCATGCGCATTGGTACGATCCTCTACCGCAGCCCAGCTCTCGCTGGCACGCCCTTTCAGGGTGTCATGCCAGTCCAGCAGGCCTTCTTTCATACGCCGACAAACCGCTGCATACGCCGGGTCTGCGCCCAGGTCGTGCAGCTCGTCAGGGTCTTGCTTCAAGTCGAATAATTGTGGCCGATAGCCTTGCCAATGTATGTATTTATAGTCGCTATCGCGCAGCATCAGGCCACGACATTCATCCACGCCACGGCCCAGAATCTGGCGGGCTTCCCGATAGGCGTAATCCAGGCTGGCCACGGTGTACTCACGTGCCCAGTCGGACTGGCCGTGCAACAAGGGAATCAGCGAACGGCCTTCCACCCGGTGCTCCTGGGCGGGCAGGTGCAAGGCATCCAGAATCGTAGGGGTGACATCCACGCACTCGACAAAAGCATCACTGCTTTGACCACGTGTGACATTCGCTGAAGTCCGTGGATCAACCACGATCAGCGGAACGCGTATGGCGTTTTCAAAGAAATACTCTTTCTCGCCCAGCCAGTGGTCGCCCAGCAAATCGCCGTGATCAGAACTGAAAATAATCAGGGTGTCTTTCAGGCGGTCTTGCTGTTCCAGCATGTCCAGCAAACGGCCGACTTCATCATCGATCTGTTGAACCAGGCCCATATAGACAGGCTTGATCGTGCGCCAGACCTCGTCCTGAGCAAAAGACAGGGATTCTTCATGCTGCTGATAGGCCGCATGCACGGGGTGTGCATTCTGGCGCTCGTGCTCTGCACGCAAGGGCGTACAGGCGTCTTCCGCGCCAAAGCGGTCGTGGTAAGGCGCTGGCGCTTTATAAGGCCAGTGCGGTTTGATGAAAGACAGATGCAAGGCCCAGGGCTCTTCGCCTTTGGCCGTGATGAAATCCATGGCCCGCTGGGTGAAGTAGGCGGTTTCAGAGTCCTGCGCCTGTACCCGTGCTGGCAGGCTGGCATTACGCATGTACCAACCGGAGGCAAACTGACCCTGGGCATCCTGGCTGCCAATCACATAGTCTTCCCAGGGACGCTCGCTGTCGTAACCCTGAGCCTGCAAATACTGGCGGTATTCACTATCCGAGCCCATTTCAAAGTGACCGTCATAGCGTTCAATCGCCGTAAAGCCGCCTTGCCAGAAGCGCTCGGCCGCCTCGGGCTGAACCTGGAAGCGTCGGGTATTGGCCCCGGCCGGGTCCGGCACGTGATGGGTCTTGCCCAGCAGATGGCACTCTCGCCCGGACTGGGCCAGATAATCGCCCAGATACAGCTCGTCGATGGGGTGGGGAACGCGATTCCAGGTGACCCGGTGCGACAAGGGATAGCGGCCGGTGTAATACGAGGCCCGTGACGGGCCACAGACGGCAGAGTTCACATAGGCACGATCAAAGCGTACACCCATGGCGGCCAGACGATCCAGATTGGGGGTCTTTAATGCGCCCCCAGGGGCATAACAGGACAGGTGGTCTGCACGTAACTGGTCACACATGATGAACAGCACATTCTTGATCTCTAAAGACACCTGACTGGGCTGAGCCTGATCCATGTCCGCCTCAAAAAAAACCGGGTCCGGGCCCGCGTAGAACCCGACGCCACAAAAGGAGTAGGCCATGTGTAAGCAAATGCATAACAGACCCGCTTATGCCTCAGATTATTACCGCAGTCTGAGAATAATTTTTGAATAATCTGATGGTTTAGGTATAAACCAGTAGACTCGGCCAATGCCCGATGTTGCGCTCCACTGACACGCCGCAGCATGGTTAGAATAAAGAACCAACAACTCCGCTTCTACGAGGGCACATGAATAGTCTAAGACGCATGCTGCAAATTCTGGACTTGTACGGTGCAGACACTCCGGTTCTGGATGTGGAAACCATCTGCGCTCGCTTGAATTACCCTCCCGCGACAACCTATCGCTACCTGAAAGAGTTATGCACTAGCGGCCTGCTGATACGCAGTCCCGAAGGTTACGCGCCGGGGCCCCGGTTTATAGAAATGGATCTGCTGATCCGCGAATTTGATCCGCTGGTCAGCCGTTGCCGCCCCTTGCTGCGTTCGCTGGTCGAGCAGACCGGACTGGACGTCCTGATCGGCCAGCAATATGGCGAACGCATATTGACCACCCATCAGGAAACCGGGCCGGAGCGTTTCGAGCTGCTGTTTGGCCGGGGCCGCACCATGGATATGTTCCGCAGCTCCACAGCCCGTATCGTCACGGCTTATCTGCCCACCCGCCATCTGCGCCGCTTGTACGAGAAAAATCAGGAGATTGATTATGTACAGCGCCTGGGCAAGGAATGGCCGGTGTTTTCCGCCCATATGCAGGAACTGCGCCGTGCGGGCTATTGCATCACCAAAGAGCAGATCAATCCGGGCATAGGCGGTATTTCCGCGCCTATTTTTGATGATGCCAAACGTATCTTCGGCAGCCTGACCTTGTTGGGTACGCTGGAACGCTTTGAGGCGATCAGCCCCGAAGCGCTAGCCAGCCTGATCCAGCCCGCTGCACGCGCCGTTAGCCGCGCCCTGGCCCAAGTCTGAGGGCTGAGTGCCCCCAGGAACCAAGCCGCGCCTGATCAAGCATCAGTTCGCGGCTTTGTCTTGGCCTGTTTCCGCCCTTTCTTTTTCTCCGGCACCACCACTTTCACTGGCGGATGGTTCACCACCCCAAACGGAATATGCACGGACGGCAAGGTCTGCGCGGTGGGAATCAGGTGGGTGGTCTGGTCATCAAAGAAAATATGGGGCTGCAAAACCTCCAGCACCCGACGTTTTTCAATGCCACCCAGAAAGAAGGCCTCGTTCACCTCGATACCCCAACTGCGGATGGTATTGATGACACGCTCGTGAGCCGGCGCATTGCGTGCCGTCACAATCGCAATCCGCAGACGCGGCACATAGCTGGCATCCTGCTCCTGACGCAATTGCTCCACTTCCTGTATATGCGCCAACTTCAGCAAAAACGTCTGTAACAGGCCGGGATTATGCGGTTTTTGCACCAAACGCACTTCATGCTCGAAAAAGGCCGGCAAACCACCTTCCTGCTGATACACGCGCTCGGACTCGTCGTCCGCGATCACCCCGTCAAAGTCGAAAGCCACGCGAATGGGCTGGTCGTCATAAGCATCCTCGTAAGAGGAATTCAGAACCTGACCTGCGGGATAGCCTTGCTGCACCGCCCGATGCACGTCTTCCTGATTGGCCGACAGAAACAGGCTGATGGACAGCGGCTGGATGTAAGGGCTGGGGTCGCCCCCTTGCAGAAACACCGCCCGCGTAATGTCCAGATCATGATGGCGAATGGAATTCATCACCCGCAAGCCTGTATTGGGATCATTACGGGACAGCAGCACGACCTCGACCAAGGGATCGTCGGGCGATAGATCATTCAGGGCCAGCAAGCGCCGAATGAAGGAAAAAGCCACGCCCGGCTTCAGTGGCTCATGCTCGCGCGCCAGCTGGTAATCACGATACGCTGCCTCACCTTGCTCCAGAAAGACCTGATGGGACTGGCTCAGATCAAACAAAGCGCTGGAAGCCAGCCCAATCACCAGCCGTTTCTCCAGGTCATACGCCATGCACACCGCTCCCCAAATCCGCAAAAAAAACCAGCATACCAAAACGCTAAGCCGGCACTGGTACTACCCAAGCAGAACAAAGCCTACTAAAGTGCAAACACCATCACCTTCGTGAAAGCTTGCCGCCATGCAACCCTCAAAAAGCTATACCCTTGTTCTGGGCAATCCCCATTATTCGTCCTGGTCCTTGCGCCCCTGGTTATTAATGAGCCACTTGGGCATAGACTTTGACGCACGCTGGTTCAATTTTGGCCCCTCCTTCAGCACCCTGGCTTTCCATGAAATGGCACCGGCGGGCCAAGTACCTGTGCTACATACCAATGGGCAGATCATTTGGGACAGTCTGGCTATTGCCGAATACCTGGCCGAACAGCATCCCGGCGTCTGGCCCATAGACCCCATTGCCCGCGCCTGGGCGCGCAGCGCCAGTGCAGAAATGCACGCCAACTTTTCTTCCTTGCGAAATCTCTGCCCCTTTGCCGTCGCCCTGCGCGCCCACCACCATCAGCAGGACATGCGTCTGCAAGGCGAGCTGGAACGCCTGCAAACCATCTGGCAAGAAGGCTTGAGCCGTTTTGGCGGCCCTTTCCTGGCCGGAGAGCGCTTTAGCGCCGTCGATGCCTTTTACGCTCCCGTGGTATTTCGCCTGCAAACCTATGGTCTGAAACTGGACGAAACCTGTCAGGACTACATGAATCGCATACTGGAATTGCCTGCCATGCAGCGCTGGCACCAGATGGCCTGTCAGGACACCTGGCGCGACCCGGACCACGAAGCCGAAATTGTGCGTGTAGCTGATATACATCTGGATTTACGCCAGCCAGCCTAGTGTCAGCGAATTGCCATGTCAGTGCAGACACGAAAGAGTATCCTTGATGGTCCCGAATGATTTCGCTGTCAAGGATTGCGCCGTATGGGCGATACGTACTTTCGCACTACAAACTACCATTTCACCGATCTGGACCCTCAGGCACAGGCCGCTTATGTAGACTCGCTGGCTGGACAAGCCCGGGCCAACAGCGCCTGTTTACGCTTCGATGTATTGCGCAAAGACCAGCCCCCAGGACAATGGGTGCTGCATGAAAGCTGGCGAGACTCCCAAAGCTGCAAGGACTTTCACGCCAGCGCCCCCGCTCGGACCCTGCAAAAAGCACGGGTCGAACAGAACCTGAACCATCCAGCCCAGCAAAAGGCTGCTGACAAGCCTGCGGCTGCGCGCCCGGCGTGCAAGAAGAGCAAGTGGGACCCCTACGTGTGGATCAGTATCGCCATGTGTATCGGGGTGATGGGCACAGCCCTGGCCAGCCCGCTATACCCGCTGTATCAGGACCGCTGGGACCTGAACGCCAGTCACATTACCCAACTGTACGTGGCCTATATGGCCGCTGGTTTGACGGGCCTGCTGTTTCTGGGCCGCTTGAGCGACATGAAAGGCTTTATGCCCGTGCTGCGTACCGGCCTGATTCTGGTGACCAGCGGCGTAACCCTGTCCGCCTTTGCCTGGGATGTAGGCAGCTTTGTGTTCAGCCGCATCATGATCGGGATGGCTTCCAGCATGATTGTGACTTCAGCCTCCATCGGCCTGGGGCAATTTAACCGGGGCGGAGACGTGCAACGCGCTGCCGCTACCACCTCACTGATGCTGGCCTTTGGTTTTGGCCTGGGCCCGGTCGTAGGCGGCCTGATTGCACAGTGGGTACCGAACCCGCTGTTCTCCAGCTATATCCCCTCCATGGCCCTGGGTGTGCTGGCCATCTATGCCCTGTTTCAGATCAAGCCCATTGCCAGCAAACAGCCGGTACCGCAAAAGACCAACTGGCGCACCTGGATGCCGCGCCTGACACTGCCCGCCACCCATCTGCGCCGCCCCTATCTGATTGGCTGTTTGTCCGCCTGTTGCGCCTTTGCCATGTTCAGCCTGTTCGCCTCTCTGGCGCCCAGCTTCATGGCGCAAATGGTGCCTTGGCACGGCCCGGCCACCAGCGGCTTTTCCATCGGGATTATTCTGTTCCTGTCCTCGGGCTTCCAGCTGCTGATCCGCCGCTGGCCCGCCAAGCGCAGCGTCATCGTGGGCCTGCTGTCCTTTACCCTGGCCTGTATCGCCTTGCTGATCAATCTGTGGGCCAGTTCCTCGTTGTTATTCATCCTGTGCGTGCTGCTGACCGCCTTTGGCCACGGCCTGTGCATGTACGGCGGCATGTCTATCGTGCAGCGTGTCTCGCCCCCGCATCAGCGTGCCGGTCTGACGTCTACCTACCTGATCACCGGCTATCTGGGTGCCATCCTGCCTATTTTGGGTCTGGGCTGGCTGGCCGACCATTTGGGTCTGGACCAGGGCCTGATGATCTTCTGCAGTCTGATCGCCACCGCCGCACTGACTGTTTCCATCATCGCCTATCTGACGCCGGTACTGCATAAACCGGCCTCTGCCTGAGCAGGCACCTTGGCAAGCCACAAGCTCTGGCTGTGGCTTGCTCGCCATGCGAGCCCCCGTATATTCCCCTAGTCCATTCAGGCCCCTTACTAGGGTTAGACCTGAAAAAGAAACACGTCCACCCTCAGTAGAATAAAGCCACTCCTGCAACGCTTCGCAGCACAGAGCGACCGGACCCAAGTATCTCCCAAAAGAATAAGTAATCCTTATCAAGGAGGCATTATGGCTGTTGCATTAAACAAGCTGTTTGTCAGTCTGGGCGCGGCCTTGGCCTGCTCGGTTACCGCACAGGCAGCCGGTTATCCGGACCACCCCATCAATATGGTGGTGCCTTTTGCGGCGGGCGGTCCCACGGACAACGTGGCACGCGCTCTGGCCGAAGCCATGCGCCCAGTTCTGGGTGAAACCATTGTGGTGGAAAACAAAGGCGGGGCAGGTGGCTCCATTGGCACTTCCCAGGTCGCCCGCGCCAAGCCGGATGGCTACAACATACTGCTGATGCACATCGGCTTTTCCACCGCCCCTTCGCTATACAAAAAGCCCGGCTATGACGCCATCAACGGCATGTCTCCCATCGGCCTGGTCGTTGACGTTCCCATGACCATCATTGCCCGTGAGGACTTCCCACCCAACAACATTCAGGAGCTGGTGCAGTACCTGAAGGACAACCAGGACAAGGTTTCCCTGGCCAACGCCGGGATTGGCGCGGCCAGCCACCTGTGCGGCACCATGTTCACCGAGGCACTGGGTATTGAACTGCTGACCGTGCCCTACAAAGGCACCGCCCCGGCCATCGCGGATTTGATGGGCAAGCAGGTGGACATCATGTGTGACCAAACCACCAACACCACCCAGCAAATCAAATCCGGCAAGGTGAAGGTCTATGCTGTCACCAGCCGCGAGCGCGTCCCGACCTTCCCGGACGTCCCCACCATGGAGGAATCCGGCTTCAAGGACTTTGAAGTAGGCATCTGGCACGGCATGTGGGCACCGAAAGATACACCCCAGCCTGTCGTGGATACCCTGGTAAAAGCGCTTCAAGCCGGTATGGCCGACAAGGACTTCCAAAGCCGCATGGCCACCCTGGGCGCAACGGTCATGGACAAAGAAGCCAACCCGGCTGCCTTGCAAGCCAAGGTGGAGCAACAAGTGCCCCAGTGGGCCGCCCTGTTCAAGAAAGTGGGCGTAGAGCCCCAATAAAACCTGTTAGCCCAAAGGCTTTTGAAAAGGACGCTTAGGCGTCCTTTTTTTCGGCTTTGGGGTGCTGTCTGCCGCAGCGGTGGATAGCCTGTTCGGATGACCAAGAGACAACGCTCCATCAAGCTCCCGGCGACTCAAGAAAATCCGATCAAGAAAGGCTCGAAGTCAACGACTAGAGAAAATCCGGCCAAGAGAGGCTCGGACTCTGCGAGTATCAATCCGTCTTTCGAACCGCCGTATCCAAAGCCTGCAACCGCGCCCAAAGCTCCTGGAAATCCAGATCATGTGTGATCACTACCATGCGCCCTTGTTGATCCGGCCAGGGCCACTGCGGCACGGCCTGCCAAGGATAGGACTGATGCTGCACGGCATGAATCACCTGCGGCTGGTCCATGCCCTGCACGGGCAGAACAGCTTTAAGGCGCAATAGGCGAGGGCCTGCCCACTGGCACAGATCCGACAACCAGGATTGCAGTTTGTCGGCGGGCAGAGCTTGGGGGAACAGGGCGCTTAACGAGTAGATGGAATCTCCATGGCGGGAAACATCAGGCAAGCCGACCGCGGACTCGTTGGAGCTTGCTCCATGCAGGTGAGTAGACTCAAGGCTGCTGGGCTGACTGCTGCTGTTGCTGTTGCTGTTGCTGTTGCTGTTGCTGTTGCTGTTGCTGTTGCCAGCCAGGGTACCCGTGCCGTGGCTATGGCTATGGCTATGGCTATGGCTATGGCTATGGCTATGGCTATGCACATGATCGTGATCGTGATCGTGATCGTGATCGTGATCGTGATCGCCAGTATCTTGCCCCAATGCCTCGAACGCTTCCAAGCTCCAGGCCCGTCCTTGCCCCGCTTGCTCACCCAAGCCCAACAAACTGGGCGCAACAGGCTGCGATACCGCCAGAATCTGCTGCTGCGCCAAAGGATTCAAACCACGCACGTATTCACGCAGTACCGTTTCCGCCACGGCATCCACCCGATCACGCTTGCTGAACAGCAGCAAATCAGCCACAGCCACCTGTCGTTGCGCTTCGGCATGGCGCGCCAGCGTTTCCAGCCCATGTTCCAGATCCACCACCGTCACCACACCCGCCAGGCTGTACTTCCCGGTCAGTTGCGGATCGCTTAACAAGGTATGCAAGATAGGGGCAGGATTGGCCAGCCCGGTCGTTTCAATCAGAACCCGTCGAAACTGTCTCTGGCCTGCCCGCGAAAAACGCCAGGTAATGTCGCGCAAGGTCTGTACCAGATCGCGCCGTATGGTGCAGCACAAGCAACCACTGCCCATAGCCTCGATCACATTTTCCTGGCTATGCGCCACCAGATGATGGTCCAGCGCCGTCTGCCCAAACTCATTGATGATGACCAGCGTGTCGGCCATCTGCGCTTCTTGCAAAGCGCGGTTCAACAAGGTGGTCTTGCCACTGCCTAAGAACCCAGTCAGCAAGGTGACCGAAATAGGCGCAGATTTGGCACCCGTTTTCATATTCCTGCTGCCTGTAAAAAGAGAGCACTCATGCTCAACGGACGCGTTTACGCAATTGATTGAGCCAGCTATAAGCACTGACCAGCGTAATACCCATCAGCACCAGCAAGGCTCCGGTGACAAAGCGCGGCTCGATCGTTTCACCCAGCAAAAACGCCCCGAACAGAACCCCGAACAAGGGAGTGGCAAAGGAGAACACCCCCAGCCGCGACGCCTGATACTGACGCAGCAACCAGAACCACACCAGAAAGCTCAAGAACGCCACCACCACAGACTGGAACACCAGGCTGGCGCCCAACAAGCCTGACCAATGAATATCGGTTTGCCCGGTCACGACAGCGGCCACCATCAAAATCACAAAAGCGCTGAACAGCTGATACAGCAAAGCTTCCGAGGGCGGGACGGCAGACAGGCGCGTGCTACGAATCAGCACGGTGGTAAAGCCCCACAAGGCTCCGGCGGCCAAGGCCATCAAATCCCCGATCAACATGCGACCCAGATTGGCCCCGTCCATACTGGCCGGCCCCAGAAAGGTAATGGCAATGCCCGCCACCGCCAGCCCGATCCCCACCCATTGCAAACGGGCCAAACGCTCGGACGGCAAGAGAATATGCAGGCCCAAAGCCGCAAACACAGGAGCGGTATATAAAAACACCACCACGTGCGCTGCCGAGGTAAAGCGCAGGCTCTCACCCAGCAGCAAATACTCCAGCGCAAACAGCAAGCCGGCCATCAGCCCCGGCTTCCAGGCCCCTTCTGTAAAGGCCAGCTTGTGCGTGCGCACCAGAACCAGCAAAGCCACCAACACACAAGCCACACCCGAGCGCAAACCGATCTGAAAAATAGGCGCCATGTCATTGGCCGTGGCCTTGAGCAAAATCTGCTGAAAGCTCCAGATCAGGCACAGGACCAGCATGGCGCCGCTGGCCAATGCATCCAGCGGTTTACGTTCTTCGCTCATGGTTTTTTTATCCGAAAAATAGCGTGCTTTCCTCTATGACCGAACGGGGCCAGAGGGGGCGCAAAAAATGATTATCCGTGAAATTTCTCCGAATCAAAACGGGGCAAAACTTTCTTTACCCTCGGATAAGCCTTAATTGATATATCAAAAACCCCTCCCTAGAATCATTTAAGCCTAAAAAACAGGAAAAGGCTTGGGAGACAGACATGACGCTTAGTAATACCGACCGGGTACGAATCGAACTGGAGCACCGCATTGCCAGCGGTGATCTGCCGCCGGGCAGCGCCATTGATGAATCCTTGCTGTGCACTTTTTTCCGGGTTTCACGCACCCCGGTACGCGAAGCCTTGTTGCAGTTGGCAGCCACCGGACAAGTGCGCATTGCCCCCCGAGCCGGTATTTTTGTCACCCAGCACACGATTGAAGAGCTGGAAGAAATGCTGGAAACCCTGGCCCTGCTGGAAGGCGCCTGTACCCAGCTGGCGGCCTACCGCATCAGCAATGCCCAGATTCGCGAACTGGAGCGTTTGCAAAAGCGCGGTGCCAAGGCCCTGCAAGAAAAAAGCCTGGCTGATTACGCCACGTACAACGCCGAATTGCACGCCCTGATTCACAGCATTGCCGGAAATACCTTCATGGTGCAGCAAATTGAACACCTGCGCCGTCTGACCAACCCTTACCGCCACCGCCATCTGGATCAGGAAAACCGCATGGAGCAGTCCTGGCATGAACATCAGGCACTGACCCAGGCACTGGCCCAACGCGACGGCCCCAGCGCCATGCAAGCCGCGGCCAGCCATGTGCTGTCCGGAGCCGAATCCCTGCGCCGTGTCGCCCAGGCCCATCCTGAAAAATGGGAGTTCGACAAGCGCGAGCGCTATAGCTGGCTAAACGCCCAGCTCAACCCTTTAGCCGGGTTTTATATGCGGCACTGAATTAATAATTAGCTAAAAAAACTACCACTCATACCGAGGAGACTTTCTCATGTTTGCAAGCCGTTTCACACGGCGTGCGCTGGCTGCGCTCGCCCTGACATTAAGCCCTGTGGCCGCTTTACACGCTGCCGAACCCATTCGCCTTGTCGTGGGTTTTGCCCCCGGCGGCGGGGTCGACACCCTGGCCCGCGTCACCGCTCAGGCGCTAAGCAAGGAGCTGGACCGCACCGTGATTGTGGAAAACAAATCCGGCGCAGGCGGCACCATTTCTGCCGACTACGTATCCAAATCCCAGGCCGATGGCAACACGCTGCTGTTTGCCGATACCTCCTTGCTGGTCGCCCCATATATTTACCCGGCTCTGCGCTACGACTTGCAACGTGACTTCGCCCCTATCGGTATGGTGGGCCAGTCTGATCTGGCGCTGGCCGTTCCGGGCGACAGCCCTGTCAAAACCGTGGCCGAATTGATCGAGGCCATTCGCAAAGCGCCCCCTCAAACAGAAACCTTCGCCTCGGTGGGCGTAGGCTCGGTGCACCATCTGGGCGGTGAACTGTTCGCCTTGCAGACCAAAACCGAACTGGTGCACGTTCCTTACCGCGGTGGCGCTCCCGCCAGTCAGGCTCTGGCCTCCGGTGAAGTGTCCATGTCCTTTGCCAGCCTGGCTTCCTCGATCGGCCTGGCCAACTCCGGCCGCATTCGTCTGCTGGCCACCTTGTCCGAGCGCCGCTTCCCCGGCATGCCCGATCTGCCCAGCGTCTCGGAAACCATTCCTGGCTATAGCGTGACACCGTCACTGTTCATGCTGGCCCCACAAAACGTGGACCCGGCTTTGATCGCCACCGTCAGCAAGGCCTTGGAAAACAGCATGCAGCAAAAGCAAGTACAGGATGCCTTCCTGGCCCAAGGCTCGGTAGCCGGTTATCAAGATGCCCAGGCCACCGAAAAATGGCTGGGTGAAGAAACAGAACGCAGGGCCAATGTCATCAAGACCGCCCAACTCGACTTTAAACAATGAAATAAGCAGCTAAGTTATGACGACTGACAACTCTGGCGCCCAGCGCCCCGTACTTGGCCTGATCGTGCCGCCAGCCGCCGGTCTGGTGCCTCCGGAAGGTCCGGAAATGTACCCGGAAATCGATTTCATCGCCCAAGGTCTGGCGCTCAGTTCGGTGGACAAGGAAGGCTATGACCAGGTTATCGACCAGGTGGTGGAAGCAGCCCAGAAACTGGCTGCCCGTGGCGCCCAGGCCGTGTCCCTGATGGGAACATCGCTGAGCTTTTACCGCGGCTCGGACTTTAACGAAGAGCTGGTGGCACGTCTGCGCGAATCCACCGGCTTGCCATGCTCCACCATGAGCCATGCCATCTTGCGCGGTCTGCGTGTCAGCGGCATCGAACGGGTAGCGGTGGCCTCGTCCTATATTGATGACGTAAACCAGCGCCTGGTCCGATTTCTGGACCAGAACCAGATCCAGGCCGTCTGCGCCTATGGACTGGGCGTTAATGACGTCACGGCCATGTCGAAAATCAGCACGCAGGAGCTGGTAGACCTGTGTCTGAAGACGTGGGACATCGCCCAAGAGCAGGCCCCCGGTCAGGCACAAGGTTTGCTGCTGTCTTGCGGCGGCCTGGTGTCGCTGGAAGCCGTGCGTCAGGTCGAGGACAAGCTGGGCGTCACTGTTGTGTCCAGCTCGCCTGCTGGCTTCTGGGATCTGGTGGCGACGGCTGGGCTGGATTTATTTCCGCAAGGGATGGGACGACTGGCACAAGAGCGTCAAACCGCCTGATCCCTTGATGTAGAAGCCCCTTGTCCGCAAACGCGGATAGGGGCACGTAACACGCTATTTGCGGACACTAACGCCAGGCAGATTGTGCCGCCCCACAGGCCGACGTGACCTGTTTGGCATCAAAACAAGGCAAAGGGCTGTCTCACCAAGGCTCGGGCTGGGCCACGTCCAGCTTATGTTGCTCATCGTACGTAGTCATGCCCCCCCAAAGGTTGGAGCAGTCTCCAACTTCTGGGGGGCAAGCCAAGCTGGGTGTGGGACTTATTGTTCAGACCTCTGCAACATCAAAAGCGATGCGCCCGCAGCGCACTCAAGCGCGGCACGACAAAATACCTTCTCCCGCCCTGGTCGCCGGTCCGCTGACCGCCCCCAAGCAGAGCCGTTTTATCTAGGCTCGACCAGCGGACAAAAACCCCGCACGCGCCTGGGCTCCCTCTACGCTGTCGCGACACACCAGCGCCTGATCAGCATCCATATAAATACCCAATCGGTTCATGGCATTGGCGACCTGATTCACCGACTCCTTGGTCATGCGGATAATCGCCGCAGGCGACTCCGACGCCCGCTTGGCCAAAGACTGCGCGACTGTCACGGCCTGACCGGGTTCGCAGACCTCATCCAGCAGACCCCAGTCCAGCGCCTGTTCAGCACCGAAGCGTTCGGCCAGCAAGATGGCACGTTTGGTGCGAGCGGCACCCAGCATGTTCACCATGCGTGGAATGGCACCCCAGCCCATGTTCAGGCCCACCTTGGCTTCAGGTAGATACAGAAAGGATGACTGCGATGCCACACGCCAATCACACGCCAGCGCCAGAGCAACCGAACCACCCACGGCTGCGCCTTCAATGGCGGCAATGGTCAGCTGTGGCAGTTCTTCCCACAAACGGCACAAACGCGCACCACGCTGGGCCACATCACGGCGCTCCAGCAAGCCAGCCTGTTCATCGTTCCACTTTTGCGGGTCTTTCAGATCAATCCCGGCCGAGAAAATATCCTTGGCCCCGGTCAGCACCACGGTATGAATCTCCAGCGACAAGGCCAGATCCTGCGCCACTTGCGTCAGGGCCAGCAAAGTGTCCTGATCAATAGCATTACGGTTCACGCCGCGATCAAAGCGCACCAGCGCATGGTCGCCCGTCACCTTGACCGTCACACTGCGGCCATATTTGCGTTTCATGAATGTCTCCCCAAAGGTTCGGAAAAATCAGCTCTGCGAGCGATGGCTCCCATCACTGCGCGACAGGCGCGTGACGTAGCGGAATTCATAAGGTGGGTAAAAGCTGACCGCCACTTCCATGACCTTGCCCGCCAGATTGCGGAAGGTACGGATAATCAGCAGCGCCGGGTCGGAGTCCTCGTAGCCCAGAAAGCGGGCAACATGCGGGGGAAAGCGCGAGGCGGAGATTTCCATCTCGATCGTTTCCACCACTTCGCCACAGTGCTCCTCCAGCAGCGGGTACACACCGCCAGGCTGGGTCGAAATCAGGTCAGCCACCGCCTGGTATTCCTTGCGCAGATAAATATCTGTCCAGGAAATGCCGCGCTTGCTGCCCGGCACACTGCGGTAGGTTTCCACCTTCACCCAATCTGCCGGCTCACCGTCCAGCGCGGTTTCAGGTGGCTGCTTATCCACACAGACCGCCTTTTTATGCACGTGCAGATCGGTAAATTCCAGATAGCGCTGCAACTGGTCCGTGGTATCCAGCGCCAGGCCAAATTGCGGCTTGGGATGCTGGCGTATCACGGTGGTACCGGCACGGCGACGCCGCTCGATCAAACCCAGATCAGTCAGCTTGCGTATGGCTTCACGCGCCGTGTGCCGACCGACCCCGTACATCTCGCAAAGCTCCATCTCGGTGGGCAGCTTGGAGCCGACGGGGTAATGGCCCGAACGGATCAGCTCCAACAAGCGATCGCTCATGTTCTGATACAGGGTTGGCTTGGCGCTGGACTGGGATTCGGTGTTTGCCATACGGTTTTCAGCTTAAAGAGACAGGCGGCGCATCGCAGCCAGGGTGTCGCGGGTGAACTGCTCAGGACATTCACTTTGGGGAAAATGCCCGATGCCCGGCCATTCTATATATTCCACCGGAACTTTGCCTTCTCGCAGCAAGCGTTCGACCTCTCTGGCGGACTCTGGCGGCACGGACCAATCCTCGCTGCCTTCCACGATCACCACCGGGCAGCGGATATCGTCCAGAATCTGTTCCATGCGAAAACCACCAAAAGCGCAGATATCCGCAAAGGCCACCGCCGGAATGCAACGACGGGCATCCGTCACCACTTCCAGCGCACGGGCCGGGTCGGACAGGGTGCCCATCAAGGTGCGGAAGGTCACTTCAAACCAGTCTCCCGGATTGATACGCGCCATCTCCAGAATGCGCGGGTTATAGCCGGAAGATTTCACTACGTTCACCGAAGCGCCATCGACCAGCACCAGGCCACGAATACGCTCGGGCGCCATGGCAGCGGCCTGGGCGACAACACCCCCGCCCATGGAGTGTCCCATCAAGACCGGATTCTGGATACCTGCCGCATCCAGAAATTGCAGCAGATACTGAGCGTTTTGCGGGGTGACAGTATGAGGGCCACCCAATGGCATGCCGCTCTTGCCGTGACCGGGTAAATCCAGCGCATACACCGTGTAAAAGGGCGCAAAGTGGTCCAGCACATATTGCCAGGACAGACTGTCCTGACTGGCGCCGTGCACCATCACCAAGGCCGGACCGGAACCAGCCAGATCGTAATAGGCGCGGATACCATCCGCGGTTGTCACATAAGGCATGCTCAGACCTCCAGCTCGCCCGTCAGACGGGTCAGGGCGTACAACAACATCCAGTTCTGCACGCAGGCGCGCAAATCGCCTCCCACAACCAGACGGTGCTGACGCACCAAGCGGTTAAATGGAAAGCCCTGGGCCAGATCCGCAAAAGCAGCACTATCGCCTTCCAGCCAGAACGGCACCTCGCGCGGGCCGGTGCCCGCCCGCACATCCTGTTCTGACACGGCCAGCCAACTATGCTCGCCGGTGTCGGTATTGCGCAGCGCCACGCAAACATCGGCCAGGACACTATGCTGCCGTACAAAATCATCGGCGCGGGCGCGCTTGGCCCAGGCAGCCAGCACGGCAGGGTCAAACAGAGATAAAGACGTCAGCATCAGACATACCTTTGTCGAAGAAGGAACTTCTGCACTTTGCCCGACGAGGACTGGGGCAGGGAATCCACAATAAAGATGCGTTTGGGTACTTTAAAGCCGGACAGTTTTTCCCGGCAAAACTCGCGCAGCACTTCCACATCCGGCTCACGACCATTGGCGGGCACAATCGCAGCAACCAGCTCTTCGCCCCAATACTCGTGGGGCAGGCCAAAGGCGGCGGCCTCGCGCACATCGGTGTGGCTGGCCAGACAGTTTTCCACTTCCAGCGCGGCCACGTTCTCGCCACCTGTCTTGATCATATCTTTGCTGCGGCCCATGAAATAGGCAAAGCCTTCATCGTCCACCCGAATCAAATCGCCCGTGTGCAGCCAGCCATCGGCATCCAGCACCTGGGCGGTCAGCTCGGGCTGCCGCCAATAGCCTTTGAACACAGTCGGGCCACGCACCTGCATTTCACCCGGCCCGCGCTGATCAGGCAGCACCTTGCCATCGGCATCAACCAGCCGATACTGCACATGCCGCCACAGGTAGCCGATGGAACCGGGATGCTCCAGAATCTCCTGCGTGTAGCGATTCTTGATGGTGGTGACACAGCTTTCCGTCATGCCAAAGCCCCAGCTGAATTCAGCATTGGGAAACACGGTTCGGATCAAGTCCTGACGCCACTGGCCCAAAGGCGCAGCCGCAGTTTGCACAAACTGGGCACCGGGCAGGGACAGCTCTTTAAACTCAGGGTGATCGGTCAAGCCTACCCACATAGCCGACAACAGGAACACATGCGTAGGCTGGTACAGACGCAGCGCGTCCATGACGGCATCGGCCTCGAAACGCGGCACCACGTGCAAGCTGCCACCGGCATACAGAATGGGGCCATTCACCACCCCGAAGCCGCCAATGTGAAACAAGGGTGTCGCCAGCAAGGAGCGGCTGTTGGCATCAATGCCTAGCTCCATGATGTAGTTCACCGCATTGGCCGACAAATTGCCGTGTGTCAGCATGGCCCCCTTGGGTGCCGAAGTCGTGCCCGAGGTGTACATGATGATGGCTACATCCTCATCCCCTACACGTCCAAAGCGGTGCTGCACCGGATCATCCGCACGGTGATCGGGCAAGGCCTCAGGCAAATGCTCCAGCCACTGCACGGCACTGTTCAAACCACCTTCGGACTCGATCTGCTCGCGCAAGGGACGGTAGGCCGGGTCCACAATGCACACCGTGGGCTGGGCATCGTCCAGCAAGTAGCGCAATTCAGCAGCACCGTAACGGGTGTTCACTGGCACCAAAGCAAAACCGCCTACGGCTGTGGCATGCAGCAAGGCCAGATAGTCGATGGAATTGGGCGTCATGATGGCCACCCGATCCCCCGGCTGTACGCCCAAACCTTTCAAATAAGCCGACAAGGCGCGCGCACGAGCGCAGAACTGGCCAAAGGACAAGGCCTGGCGCTCGTCCGAGACCGCTACCTTGTCGGGGTAGCGCTCGGCATTGAACATGGCGACCTGGTAAATATTAGGCATGATGCGAAGCCTCTGCGGCGTGGCCCAGATAGGCTGCTGCAATTTGTGGGTTATTCATGATGTCTTTGCTGTCGCCCGCCAGACTCAAGCGCCCGGTTTCCAGCACCACAGCATGGTTCGACAACTTCAGCGCCAGGCGAGCGTTCTGCTCCACCAGCACAATCGTGGTGCCGTCCTGGCTGATCTGACGAATTGCACGGGCCACTTCCAAGGTGACCGCCGGGGCCAGACCCAGGGAGGGTTCATCCAGCAAGAGCAGGCGGGGCCGGGACATCAGGGCACGGCCAATCGCACACATTTGCTGCTCGCCACCCGAGAGGTGGCGACCCTGGCTTTGCTCGCGCTCCAGCAGACGCGGGAAGTAGCCATAAATACGTTCCAGATCCACCGTAATGTCGACCTGATCGCGACGCAGATACGCCCCCATCAAGAGGTTCTCGCGTACCGTCAGTTCCGGGAACAGGCGACGGCCTTCAGGCGACAGCGCGATGCCCAGATTTACACGGCGTTCTGCGCTCAGGTTCTGGATAGGCTGGCCTTCCAACAGGATTTCTCCCCCAGCAACCGGCACCAGACCGCTAATGGCTTTCATCAGGGTCGATTTACCCGCTCCATTGGCTCCGATCACGGCGCACACACTGGCTTCTTCCACCGCAAAACTGACCTTGTCCAAGGCCCGTACTGCGCCATAGGACACGCTCAAGTCCTTGATTTCCAGCATGGGCACAGGCTTGCTGACCTTGGCAGCTCCCTGACCAGCTGTAGAGACCGAAGCCGAATGTCCCGTCCCGTTTTGCGCAGCGCGGACCTCCACGGCTGGTTCCAGACCAGGTTCCTTGTCCAGATCCGCACCCAGATAGGCTTCAATCACCCGCGGGTCCTGCCGCACTTGTGCGGTCGGGCCTTCGGCCAGCAAACGACCGTTAACCAGCACCACCAGCTTTTGGCACAGGCGCATCACCAGGCCCATATCGTGCTCGACCACCACCACATCAATGCCACTGGCGTGGATGCGTTCAATCAGGTCGGCCATAGCCACGGTTTCCACCGGGTTCAGGCCAGCAGCGGGCTCATCCATTAAAAGAAGGCGGGGCATGGCTGTCAGGGCCATACCCACACCCAAAATCTTCTGTAAGCCATAGGCCAGCGAATCGGCCTGCTCATCGGCTACAGACTCCAGGCCAATCAAGGCCAAGGCTTGTTCTGCCTGTCGCGCGGCCTCTTCGCGGCCACGACGCACACCCCAAGGGTTGAACAACGACCAGGGCGAAGGAAACTGACGGAACAGAGCCGCGCGATACAGGTTTTCAAATACCGTGTGGCCTGCAAATACATGCGTCATCTGGAAGGTACGCACCAGGCCCTGGCGCGCCAAGGACGCGGCCGGGCGACCCGTAATCGCGGCACCATCCATGGTGACAGCACCCGCGCTGGGCTTGGTCGTACCGGCAATCAGATTGAACAGCGTGGTTTTACCGGCGCCGTTGGGGCCGATCACGCCGGTAATCTGACCGGGAGCCGTGCTGAAGGACACCTCGTCCACCGCGCGGATCCCACCAAAATGTCGGCTAAGACCCTGAACATTCAATTGCACGCTCATGCTGCCTCCTTGCGCGCGCCGCGCCACTTACGCCACAGACCCGCCAAACCTTGCGGCATGAACAAGAGCAGCAAAATCAAAGTCAGGCCATAGATCAGGCGCTGATACTGCTGCAAGTCGCGCAGCAACTCGGGCAGGGGGATCAGGATTGCGGCCCCCACCACGGCACCAGCCAGGGCACCCACACCGCCCAGCACATTCATGATGACGGCATTCACCGCTGTCCAGAAACCGAAGGAATCAGGCGAGATATAGCCTTGGTAGTGGGCATACAAGCTGCCTGTCCAGCCGGCAATCAGGGCGCTAAGGACAAACACACTGACCCGAAAGCGCAGCACATTCAAACCACCGGAACGCACCAATTGCTCGTTCTGATGCAGGGAGTCCGCCACCATGCCCCATTCGCGGCGGTACAGGGCCCGCAGCACGAAATACACCACCAAGGCAAAGCTGACCGTCACCAGATAAACGCCGTAACGCCCTTCAGGAATCGGCAAGCTGGCTTGCAGGGCCGGAATCTGGCCAAAGCCGTTATTGCCGCCAAACAGTTCGTGGAACTCGATAAAGCACAGCACCACGGCTTCGCCCAGGGCGAAGGTCAAGAGCGCGAAATGCACACCCTTGATACGCATAAAAATGGGACCGGTGATCACAGCTAATGCTGCCGTCAGCACTCCGGCGCCCAAAAACGCGGCTGGAAAGGACCAGCCATAATCTCGACTCAAAATGGCCGAGGCATACGCCCCCAGCCCGAACAAGGCACCATGCGCCAGCGAAAGCTGGCCGATGCGCAAAACCAGATTCATGCTCATGGCCAGGCAGGCGTACAGCGACACCATGATGGCCAGATGCAGGGCAAAGCGAGGCTGTCCGGCCCACACGGGCCAGCCCAGCAGCACCGCGACCACAACGGCATGCCAGACCCATTGCAGGGCGCCATCACGCGGATAGAAAGAAGCAGTTTTGATCGCGCTCATGACGATTTCCCCATCAAACCGCTGGGTTTGACCAGCAACACGGCCATCACGATCAGGAAGGACAACATGGTGGCCACGGTCGCGTTATAGAAGGTGGACGCCACGGCCTCGGTAACACTCAGAATCAGGGCGGCAACCACCGCACCGGGCAAGCTGCCCAGACCACCCAGAACCACAATAATGAAGGCTTTCACCACCACGGCTTCGCCCATATAGGGGTGCACGGTGTAGACCGGCGCCATCAGGGCGCCCGACAAACCGGCCAGGCCGCAGCTCAAGGCAAAGGTGAAGGCCATGATCTTCCAGGAGCTGACGCCTTGCAGACGTGCCACTTCCCGGTCCTGCGCCACCGCACGTATCGTCATGCCGATACGGGTGCGCTCAATCAGAAAATAGAAGGCGGCCAGCGCCAGCACACTCATGCCTACGATCAGCAATTGATCCTTGGCGAAAAAGGCTTGGCCAATTTGCCATGCACCTTCCACCGGACGGCGTACCGATTGCTCGTCCACCGAGAACAGCAGCGAGATCCCCGCCTGCAAGGTAATCGCCAAAGCCAGGGACATGATCATGCCGCCCATCTCGTCGCCCACAAAGCGACGGAACAGGCCGCGTTCAGCCAGTAAGCCCAGAAACCCCACCAGCACGGCAGCGGCCGCGATAGAGGGCAGGTAGGGCCAGCCAAACTGACCATAAAACACATACATGGCGTAAGCGCCCAGCATGTAGAACTCGCCGTGAGCGAAGTTCACCACCCGCAAGATGCCAAACACCAGCGTGAAACCCAGGGCAACCAGGGCGTACACGAACGTGGACATCAGGGCGATGATGGCGATTTGCATTGCGATCTGCATAATTGCTAACCGTATCAAGGTGCACTCCACCGCCGTGGCGGAGTGCGTACTGAAACAAAACCGGTAATTAGCGGGCGTCGAACTTGTTGATGACCTTGGCCTTGCCGCCCTCGATCACACCCAGGTAGGCCGGGGTGGCGATCTGGTGGTTCACGCCATAGACATCCTTTCCGCCCCACACAATCGCGCCTTGAATACCGTCAAAGCTGCTATTGGCTTCAATGCGGGCACGCACGGCATCGGTATCGTCCACGGTGCCAGCTTCGTTAATGGCCTTGAACAGCAGGCGGGTGGCATCGTAGAAGTAGAAAACGAAGTCATCCATGCTGTTGCTGTGGACCTTGGCGTAAGCCTGGCTCAGCTTCTGGTACGGTTCGCTGGACGGATCGGCAGACAAATACACCAAGGTTCCTTCCGCATTGTCCGCACCGGCAGACTTCACGGTTTCAGCCACGTTATTGCCACCAAACTTGGTGAACTGGCCTTTGAAGCCCATTTCACGTGCCTGACGTATCACAATACCGGCCGGGCCAGGCGGCACGGTGTCCAGTTCGATGAAGTCCACGTTCTTGGCCAGAATGCTGGTCAGCAAGGTGCGGAAATCGTTTTGCGAGCGCTCGAAGAACTTGGTTTCAGCCACGTCGTAACCGGCGTCCTTATAGGCAGCGGTCTGGATCTTTTGTGTGCTCCAGCCAGTCGCATCGTTAGGCGACAGGATCGCCAGACGCTTCAGCTCGGGGCGTTCCTGCTTCAACCAGCCGATCAGCTGACGGTTGTATTCGTACTGCGTAGGCAGCACGCGGAACATGTATTGCGTGTTCGCATCCAGCACTTCGGTCGAGTAGCTGTTGGACAGCATGATGACCTTGTTGCGCTCGGTAATCGGCTTCATGGCCATGACCGAGGCCGAGCCAATAGGACCGATAATGTATTTCACTTCATCCTGATCGATCAGACGGTTGGTGGCGGTTACTGCATCCGCTGCCTTGTAGTGGTCGTCGTAGGTCAGCACTTCAACCTTGTACTTCTTGTCGCCCACTTCCAGGCCGCCGGCCTGATTGATTTCATCCACGGCGATTTTCACGCCACCATCAATAGCCAGCCCCCAGGGCGCGCCTGGACCTGTCATGCCTCCTACCACACCCAGCTTGAGCGTTTGAGCCTGCGCGCCCAGCGCGGCCACCATCCCTGCTGCTGCCAGTACACCCCGTATCCCGTTTTTCATGGACCTGCTCCTATTAATTGACCGGACATAATTGTTGTTTGATACGAACAATATAATAAGGAGCCGATACTTGTCTATGGAAATATGGATTGATAATGACCTTATAACCAGCACCAACAGGGGAATACGCCTAAATTTAAGGGAAAACACCGACGCAGTCTGTCGGTTTATTTGTACGGACTTTAATCTATATATTTATATAAAAAAATCATGGCCTGGGCATATATTTCGCTAGGTCGTCAGGGCAAAACACCCGCTGGTAGACACAAAAAGGCCGCTTTCCATGACAGAAAGCGGCCTTGAAATCTTGTCGGCTCACGCTATCAGGCGGCGGTTTGGCTGGTCTGAGCCTCCAATTGAGCAAAGAACAGTTGCAAACGATCCATGGCCTGCTCGATCTGCTCATACGAGGCAGAACCAAAACACAGGCGCAAGAAACCTTCACCTTGCGGACCGTAGAAGCTGCCTGCTTCAACCACCACGCGGGCTTCCTTTAACAAGCGCTCGGCCAGTTCCTGCGAAGGCACTCCCGTGGCGCGCACATCGGCAAAGGCATAAATCGTGCCTTCCACCTGGGCGCAACTGACATTCGCCATGGCATTCAGACGTTGCAGCATCAGGCGGCGCTTGGCGTCGTCGTCCGCAATCATCCCGCGCAAGGCTTCTTGCTGCCCAACCACCGCTTCCAGCGCGCCCGCCTGAATAAAGGTATTCACATGGGTGACATCGTTAGCGGTGATCTTCAACAAGCCGGGCATCAACCAGGCAGGCGCGGCCAGATACCCAATGCGCCAGCCATCCATGGCGTAGGACTTGGTGAAGGCAAACATGGACACGGTGCGCTCCTGCATGCCGGGCAGGGAGGCAATGCTGATGTGCTCGGCATCGTCATAGGTAATGTCTTCGTAGACTTCGTCCGAGACCACGACAAGGTCATGCTTGATGGCCAATTGCGCCAATGCTTCCAGCTCGCTGCGACGGTACACACGGCCCGTAGGATTGGCCGGATTCACCAGCACCACCATGCGGGTACGGGGCGTAATCGCCGCTTCGATAGCCTGTGCATCAATGGCAAAACCCTGTTCCTTGTTCAGCGGCACCAGCACCGGATGCGCCCCGGCCAGCTCGATTTTGCCTATATGTTGCGGGTAGTGCGGCGAGAGCAAAATCACCTCATCACCCTCGTCCAGAATGGCGAAGAAAGCGGCAAAGGAGGCGTGCGTCAGCCCATTGGTGACCAGCACATCATCCGGCCCGACATCCAGCTTGTTTTGCTTACGCAGCTTGGCGGCCAAGGCTTCACGCAAGGCG
This sequence comes from Alcaligenes sp. YSL9, assembly GCF_030515105.1. Taxonomy (NCBI): domain Bacteria; kingdom Pseudomonadati; phylum Pseudomonadota; class Betaproteobacteria; order Burkholderiales; family Alcaligenaceae; genus Alcaligenes; species Alcaligenes sp. YSL9. The sequence goes on from NZ_JALXJU010000004.1 coordinate 254,567, forward strand.
GGCACCCCACGCAGATCGCTGTAATGCACCTCGCCGCGCATCAAGGCATCGGCTGCCGCCTGCTTGATCGCCATTGGCGTATCCGCGTCCGGGCGGCCAACTTCCAGATGAATCAGGTCCGAGATATCGCCTTGCAGGCGAGCCGCCTGCTCGTACATGCCAAAGGATTTTTGGGAGGTGCCGGTAATGCGTTTTGCTAGCTTCATGAAAAAAAATTCCTTCAAAATAAGACAGGCCCCAAGACCTGCCGGAAACCATCCCGCCCTAAGCAGCCAAGGACTGGATCACCTTGCCCAGAAAGGACTCGCACGCGGCCAACTGCTCCAGGCTGACGTACTCATCGGCCTTGTGTGCCACGGTGATGGAGCCAGGCCCGCAGACAATGCTGGGGACACCGGCTTCCTGGAAAAACGAGGCTTCGGTGCCATAGGCCACACGCTGTGCGGCGGACTCACCCAGCAAAGCCAGCGCCATTTTTTTCAGCTCCTGGCTGTCTTCGTCATCCAGGGCAGGAATACTGCCCAGACACTCGAATTCAATGGCCGCGTCGCCATGACGCGCCTGCATGCGCGGCAAGACCTGCTCATAAGCAAAGCGACGCAAATTGCCGATGAAACCATCCGGGTCCACGCCAGGCAGATAGCGGTATTCAAAGGAGAACTCGCAATGGGCCGGGATAATATTCATGCCATTGCCACCGGAAATCGTGTTGGTGGAAATAGTGGAGAAAGGCACATCAAAGCCTTCAATGCGCTTGCCGACCTGGGCCTCTTCATCCGCCAGATGCTGAATGTGCGAAACCAGATTGGCGGCGTACTCGATTGCGTTCAGACCGTGTGGTGTCAAAGAGGAATGGGCGGCGCAACCTTTGACGCGGCAGCGATAAATGCGGCCGCCTTTATGGGCCGCCACAACGCGCATGCTGGTGGGTTCACCCACAATGCAGCCGCTGGGCTGGATGCCGGCTTTACGCATTTCCTCGATCAGGCCGGGAATGCCCAGACAGCCCACTTCTTCGTCGTAGCTCAAGGCCAGATGCACGGGCTCGCGCAGTGTCATGGAACCCAGGCGTTGCGCCTGCGCCATGGCCACGCCGATAAAGCCTTTCATGTCGCAAGCGCCACGGCCAAACAAGCGGCCATCACGAATCTGGGCTTCAAAAGGATCACTGGACCATACCTGCCCGTCGACCGGCACCACATCGGTGTGGCCAGACAAGACCACGCCCCCCGGCCCCTGACCGAAGGTTGCCAGCAGATTGGCTTTGGAGCGCGATTCGTTGTAATCAAAACGCACTTGTGCGCCCGCCGATTCGAGCCGGTTGGCGGCCCATTCAATCAATGCCAGATTGGAGTTTCTGCTTACCGTATCAAAGCCAATCAGGGACGAAACATGCTCGATCACCTGGGCCGAAGGGGCCTCCTGCCTGCTCATATGCCAGCTCCTTATTGCTATTATTCAAAACTGAATTCAGTTTATAGAGCGGGTATATCGCTGTCAACGAGTCTAGGTGTTTGTACTAGAAATTGGCTTTTTAATTTTTATAAATTCTTTTAATTTCAATATATTAAGTAATTTCTAACTTGTTTTATACCTATAGCACTTATTGACCATCAAGTATGAAAATGAATATATTCACAAAAAATGAGTTCAACTGAATTCACTTACTGCGATTACCAATAAGGACTATCATGAGACAACAATCGCGCCCCGCGGACCCGGCTCCCTCCAAGGCCGAGGATCTGCTTTTCGGCAAAATCCTCTGGCGGCTGATGCCCATCTTGTTCATCAGCTACATCGTTGCCTACATCGACCGCGTCAACGTGGGCTTTGCCAAGCTGCAAATGCTGCAAGACCTGAATTTTTCAGCCGAGGTCTATGGCCTGGGTTCGGGCATCTTCTTTGTGGGTTTTTTGTTGTTCGAGATCCCCAGCAACCTCTTGCTGTACCGCTTTGGTGCCCGCGCCTGGCTGACACGCATCATGGTCACCTGGGGCATCCTGTCCGTGCTGACCATGTTCGTCACCACCCCCACACAGTTCTATATCGTCCGCTTCCTGTTGGGCGTGGCGGAAGCCGGCTTTCTGCCTGGCGTGGTGTATTACCTGGCGCAATGGTTCCCCCCACAACGCCAGGGCCGCGTCATGGCGACCTTGGTTACTGCCGCTGCTGCGGGCGGCATGATCGTAGGCCCGCTCTCGGGCTGGATCATGGATGTGTTTTCAGAATCCCAACACCTGCATAACTGGCAATGGCTATTCCTCTTGCAGGGGCTGCCCGCTGTCTTTGTAGCGGCCTTGCTATGGGCGACCTTGCCCAACCGCCCTGAAGACGCCAAATGGTTGAGCCAGGAAGAAAAAACCTTGCTGCACACCCTGAACCAGGACGCGCAACGCGAGCTGCCACGCAAGGACAAAATTGCTGAAGTGCTGGGCAAACCCAATGTGTGGTGGCTGGCCTGCGTGCTCCTGTCCCTGAACCTGGGCATTTATGCGGTGATCTTCTGGACGCCCACCATCATTCAGGAAGCCGGTATCAAGAACTTGACCCACATTGGCTATATTGCCGCCTTGCCCTATGCCGCATCGGCTCTGGCCATGCTGATTCTGGGCCGCTCTTCCGACTACTTTGGGGAACGTCGCTGGCACTTGGCCATTGCCTGCGCCGGTGGTGCTATCGGCCTGCTGATGACTGCCCTGGCACCGGACCCGACCGTGCGCATTATTGGCGTCATCATCGCCACGGCCATGTTCATTGGCGGCACACCCCTGGTCTGGGCCTTGGGCGGTAATTTCATGAGTGGCCGCGCCGCCGCAACCGGCTATGCCCTGATCAATGCGGTTGCAGCCTTGGGCGGTTTATTTGGCCCCTACGCCATGGGTCTGGCACAAGAAATGAGCGGCAGCACCAGCACCGCTGTATTGACCATTGCCGGTCTGGCCGTGCTGGGTGGCTTGTGCGTCTTTGCCCTGCCATCTGCCCGCCAGCAAAACGCCCTGGATCAGGCCGCTAAATTACACGCTGTCCCCAGCAAAGGCGGTGCCCAATGATGCGCCGTCACGTCAAAACCGCTATGGCTGGCTGTGTCGGACTGGCCACGCTGATCGCCAGCTCCAGCGCCACGGCGCAAACCGGCGACAACGTCACCTTGTACGGCATTCTGGATGCGGGCCTGACCTGGATCAGCAATGCCAACGGCCCCTCCAAAACCACGCTGGATACCGGCGTCATGCAAGGCAACCGATTGGGTCTGCGTGGCTCCGAGTCGATGGGCAATGGTTTGACCGCCATCTTTCAACTGGAAAACGGCTTTTCCGTGGCGACTGGGGAAGCAGGGCAAGGCGGCGCCCTGTGGGGCCGACAAGCCTGGGTGGGCCTGAAATCCGATTATCTGGGCAGCATCAAGCTGGGCAGACAATACGATTTCTTCACCGACACCTTGCAGGCCTTTTACACCCCCACCTGGTCAGCAGGCGGCTATTCCAACAGCCCTTTGGATAACGACCGCATGAGCGGCCAGCGGGTCAATCAGTCGGTGAAATACGTGACGCCATCCTTTGCCGGTGTTGAGCTGGGTGCCATGTACGGCTTCCCGGAACGGCGCGAAGGACAGGCTCAAACCGGGCGCACCATCAGCGTTACGGCCAACTATAAAAACGGCAATTTTGCGACGGGTGCCGCTTATACCGAAGTGCAGGAAGCCAGCCTGGACATCAGCCCGCTGACCGGCGGTGGCGCGCCTCATCGCGTCGGTGGCCGTTACCTGCGCGACTGGGGCATAGGAGCAAACTACGCCTTCGACAAAGTGACCATCTACGGTGTGTTTTCACAAGCCCTGTACGTGGCTCCCGATGGCCAGCAAAAAAACCATACCTTCCGCAACTATCAGCTGGGTTTTGCCTGGCGCGCCGCACCCAATCTGGTACTGGGACCGGGCTATGGGCTGACCACCCTGGGATCGAACAAATACCATCAGCTGAACCTGACGGCCGACTACTTCCTGTCCAAGCGCACGGATATCTATACCCAGGCCATCATCCAGCACGCGCAAGGCGAGGGCGCAACGGCCAACGTGATCAGCATGCCCAGCTCCACGGGGCGTAATCAGACCTTGTTCCGGGTGGGGATACGAACCAAGTTCTAGGCACAAACCCGATCAGCGTAGCAGGGTCTGTACGATACAATCATCCATTCTTTTCTGATCGGTTTCGTATGGCGACTTCGACTGGTAAATCCACACAGGCAAGCAAGGCAGAAACGCTGGTAGACACCATTTACAGGGACACTCGCAAGCGTTTGAACGCGGGCGACTGGCACCCCGGCGACCGCCTGCTGGATTACGAATTGGCCGAGCGCTTTGGTTGCACCCGCATGCCCGTGCGCCAGGCCCTGCTACGACTGGTCAACGAAGGTTTATTGAACAGCACCACACGGGGATTTCAGGTCCCCGTGCTGACCGACGCCATGGTGCGCGACATCTTTGAGTTACGCCGCATTCTGGAGCCGGCTGCTGCCGCGCTGGCCGTCAACATCGCCGACCGCGATCAGCTCCATGCCGGTCTTAGCAAAGCCATTGATCTGGCCAAAGTGGCCATGGTGCACAAAGACGCCGCCCTGATGTTCAGCGCCAACGCCAGCTTTCGCCAAGCCTGGCTGCAATGCGTACACAACGAGCGCCTGCTGGACGCCATCGCCATGTCCGCCGACCACGCCAACCAGGTACGCTTTGCCAATACCAGCGATACCGATAACTATCAGGCCACGGTAGAGGCGCTGGAAAAGCTGGGCAAGGCCCTGACCAGCGGGGATCCGGAGTATGCGCGTACCGAGATGGTGGGATTCTTGAAGCTGGCGGAGGCTTCGTATTTCTTGCGTAGGCAGCAAATCGATTCAGCCCCCGCCTTCGGATCATAAAGACACGGACTGCATGTACTGATCAAAGCGCGCTTCCGCGAAGCGGAACCACAGCAGCTCATCCTTTTGGAACGCACGGTAATCCGCATAAATCGTTCGCCATTGCGGATTGCTTGCATTCAGTTCGGCATACAGTTCCTCGCTCGCCTTGAATGAGGCATCCAACACTTCCTTGGAGAAAGGCAGGACCTTGGCTCCCTGACCGACCAGTTCTTTCAAAGCACCTGGGTTACGGGCATCGTATTTGGCCTGCATATCCAGATGCGCATACGTGCTGGCTGCCGCGACAATATCTTTGTAGTGCTGCGACAAACCGTCATACGCTTTCTTGTTGACCAGCAGATCCAGCCCTACTGAACCTTCCCACCAGCCTGGGTAATAGTAATAGGGCGCGACCTTGTGAAAGCCCAGTCGCAAATCGTCATACGGCCCCACCCACTCGGCGGCATCAATAACGCCTTTTTCCAGTGCCTGGTACACCTCGCCACCGGCGATGTTTTGCGGAATGCCACCCAGCTTCTCGATGACTTTACCGGGCAATCCACCAATCCGAATCTTCAGGCCCCGTATGTCCTCCGGGGTATTGATCTGCTTGCGAAACCAGCCGCCCATCTGCACACCGCTGTTGCCACAGGGGAAGTTGACGATGTTGTAGTTGGCATAAAAATCACGTGTCAGCTTCAAGCCATTGCCGTGATACATCCAGGCCGTCAGCTGGCGAGAGTTCATGCCAAACGGAATGGCACAGCTCAAGGCAAACGCTTCATTCTTGCCAAAGAAATAGTAGGGCGCCGTGTGAGCCGCTTCCACCGAGTTCTGTTCCAGCGCATCGACCACACCCATGGCCGGCATCAGTTCCCCGCCCGCATGAACGGAGATATTGAACTTGCCATCGCTAAGCTCACGCACTTTCTGCGCAAAGACTTCCCCACCGCCATAAATCGTATCCAGGTGCTTGGGGAAGCTGGATGCCAGTCGCCAGCGCAAATTCTCTTGCGCCTTGACGACCGCAGGGGCCATGCCACTGGCCACAATGCCGGCCAGGCCGGTCAGTTTTAGCATTGCTCGTCGTTCCACGCTTGTGTCTCCTCGTTTTATTTATGCAAAGTCAGCAGCTTGCCCCCAACGGATCAAGCTGCTTGCGGGACGGATCAATCAAACATATCGGGCTGGGTGCGCAACAGGTTTTCCCAGATCGGCTGAAAGTGCAGCCAGCCAATGTATTCGCTCCCTACGTGCTCACGGCTGTAACGGGCACGTTCGGGGGTCACCAATGTGGGCGTCATGCCGGTTGCAGCAATCATCAACTGCTGTTGGCAGCAGCGTTCCAGCGCAATGAACCAGAAGGCGGCGGCTTCAATGCTGTGACGGCTGGCCGTCAGCAAGCCATGGTTCTGGTGGATGGCCGCCTTGACGCCAGCAAAGGCATTAGCCACTTTGTGACCAGCCTTGGTTTCCACGGCAACCTGACCCGCTTCTTCGCGAATGACAACATGGTCTTCAAAAAAAGCGGCAGCATCCTGCGTAATGGGCAGTATTTCCTGACCCAGCGAGGCAAAGGCAGTGCCATAGACGGTATGCGCATGACACATCGCCACAATGTCAGGATGAGCCTCGTGCACGGCGGCATGCAGTACGAAACCTGCGCGGTTCAGGGCGTAATCCCCTTCCACCACCTTGCCTTCATGATCAGCCAGGATCAGGTTCGAAACCTTCACGTCAGCAAAGTGCACGGCCATGGGATTGGTCCAGTACAGGCTGGGATGCTCGGGATCGCGAATGGTCAGATGGCCTGCAAAGCCATAGTCCAAACCATGCAGGGCAAAGGCACGGCAGGCGGCCACCAGGCGCTGCTTCAAATGCGTGCGCGCTTCTTCAAAAGACTCAAACTGGGGCTCTTCGGGATAGATCAGGCCCTGCTGCTCGGGCTGGTAAATGGACTTTCGGCCCGTCATGGCCAAAATTTCATTGATATCGGGTTTAGCGTTCATGGGAAGGTCTCCTTCGGGTTCGGCAAGATGTTGCGTTGCCCGCACGCCAGCCCATCCAGCGCAGCGTACGGGTGAAACGTAAAACCATGGTAGAGGTCGAAAACCATGAATGACAAACGAAGCTTTTTCAGCTATTGATTAAAAATATTCACCTGTTTAAGGCACCCTAATGCGAGCCATCCCTAATTTCGCCTGGCTACGAGCCTTTGAATCGGCCGCCCGGCTGGAGAGTTTCAGCCTGGCGGCCGATGAGCTGCACCTGACTCCTTCCGCGATCAGCCATCAGGTCAAAAGCCTGGAGACTCATCTGGGACGCAGCCTGTTCGTCCGTCACAACCGGCGTGTCAGCTTGAACAGCCAAGGCCAGGAGTTCTATCGGGAACTGACTCCCTTGCTGGACAAGCTGGCCCGGCTTTGCGAGGACACACAGGGAGAAAATGCCAGTACGCACGCCTTGACCGTGCATTGTGCACCCAGCCTGGCCGTGAAATGGCTGGGGCCACGTCTGCATGCTTTCATGCGGGAGCATCCCGGCTTGGCCATCCATTTGCGTACGGACGCCACACCGCCCGATCTGCACCAGTCCACCGACATTGACTGCGTGATCAGCTACGGACATGCCCCCAGCCACGACCCCAGACTGGTGGTGGAGTCGCTGCATCCTGAACCCCTGTTGCCTTTATGCTCACCCAAACTCTATGCCAGTCTGGCTCTGCATCAGCCCTGGTACCTGCATTTGCCCTTGATCGATTCCACCATCAGTCCGGTCAGCTGGGCCGACTGGTTTGGCAGCAATGGCATGGCCGCTTCCCCCGGTCCACGTCTGTCCTTTGACCGCGGTGCCATGGCAGTTGCAGCAGCGGTGGACCAGTTGGGTGTCTGCCTGGAAACACAACGCTTTGCCGAACGCGAACTGGACAATCGGGAACTGATCGTCTTGCCCGCCCCCAATGGTCGCAGCCTGCAACGCGAGATGCATTTTCTCTACTACCGCAATCACCGCGACACGCTCAAACGCGTGGAACACCTGCGTGAATGGCTGCTGCGCGAGGCCAGCCTGACCCCGATGCGCTAAGCAAAATTTCCGTCCTAGGGATTTCCCCCGACCTGCCAATTTTTCCTTGACACCTCGAATATCGCCCCACAATACTGAACTCTGTATACAGAACACAGAACTCACAAAAAGGAGGCAGTATGAAGGTGTTTTATGACAAGGACGGCGATCTGGCCCTGGTGCAGCAACGCCGGGTTGCCATCATCGGCTACGGCTCTCAAGGCCATGCTCACGCATTGAATCTGCGTGATTCTGGCGTGGAAGTGGTCGTGGGTTTGCGCCCCAACAGTGCCTCGCGTCAAAAGGCCGCCATTGCCCGTCTGGCTGTGGCAGACATCGCGTCTGCCGTTCAACAAGCCGACATCGTGATGATGCTGCTGCCTGACGAGGACATTGCCCGCGTCTACGAGCAGGAAGTCGCCCCCCATATCCGCCCCGGCGCCACGCTGGGCTTTGCCCACGGTTTCAACATCCATTACGGCCAGATCCAGCCCCGCGACGACCTGGACGTCATCATGGTCGCCCCCAAGGCACCCGGCCACACGGTGCGCTCCACCTACGTGGAAGGCGGCGGTGTCCCCCACCTGATCGCCATTCATACCGACCGCTCCGGTCAGGCTCGTGACTTGGCCTTGTCCTACGCCATCGCCAATGGCGGCGGGCGCTCCGGCGTCATCGAAACCGATTTTCGTGAAGAAACCGAAACGGATTTGTTTGGCGAGCAGGCGGTGCTCTGTGGCGGCATGGTGGATCTGGTCAAGTGTGGATTCGAAACCTTGGTCGAGGCGGGCTATGCCGAAGAAATGGCCTATTTCGAATGCCTGCATGAACTGAAGCTGATTGTGGATCTGCTGTACGAGGGTGGCATCGCCAACCTGAACTACAGCATCTCCAACAATGCCGAGTTTGGCGAATACCAGGCCGGTCCACGCATCGTGACCGAAGACACGCGTCAAGCCATGAAAGCCTTGCTGCGCGACATCCAGGACGGCACCTATGCCAAGAATTTCATCCTGGAAAGCCGTGCCGGCCAACCTTCCTTGAATGCCCATCGACGCCTGAACCAGCGCCACCGCCTTGAAATCGTCGGCGAGCAGCTGCGCGCCATGATGCCCTGGATCAGTGCCCAGGCGCTGGTCGACCGAAAAGTTGCCTGACCCTTTCCACCATTGATCTGTACACGAGGACGACATGACCGAAAAGAAACTGATTCCCTACGGCGGCTATTACACCAACCGCATTCCTGATCACGACCCTGAGTTGACCGAAGTTGGTCCTGGCACGCCCATGGGCGAGTACATGCGCCGCTTCTGGCATCCCGTCTGCATGGCCGCGGAACTGACTGATACCCCGCGTTTTCTGAAAATCATGGGAGAAGAGCTGGTCGCCTTTCGCGACAAAAGCGGCCAGATCGGGCTGCTGCACGCCCATTGCGCCCACCGTGGCGCTTCTCTGGAGTACGGTGCCATCCAGGAAAAGGGCATTATGTGCTGCTACCACGGCATGGTGTTCGACGTAGACGGAACCTGTCTGCATGTCCCTTACCCCAAAGGCGAAGAGGCCGAGGGCGAAAAATACGCCTGCTCCATCCGCCAGGGTGCTTACAAGGCCTTCGAGCGCCATGGCCTGATTTTTGCCTATATGGGCCCACCCGATGCCGAACCTCCTTTCCCAGAATGGGAGGAAAACTTCACCGTCATGCCCGGTGATGAACTAGTGGCTTTCAGCAACTTCCAGCACTGCAACTGGCTGCAAGTACAGGACAACGCCGCTGACAACTTCCACCCCACCGCACTGCACGCTGCCAAGAACGTGGTAGGCGGCAACTACCAGGGCACCACGTTTGATGAGGTGGGCGCGGCCTCCATGGAAGTAGCCCCCGACATGCAGTTCATCCCGGTACACAATGGCCGCAGCCTGGCCTGCGCGGGTGCCCGTCGTGCCAGCAAGGACAATCTATTTATACGTGTTCAGCACCAGGTCCTGCCCAATCTGAGCCTGCATGCCTACACCTCCGAAGACGGTGCCCAGCAAAAGTTTTTCAGCCGCTTTCACATCGTGCGCTGGACCGTTCCCGTGGACGACCAGAACAGCAAGATGATTGGCTGGCGCGTCATGGGCCCTGGTATTGATACACGCGGAGTGGGCAACAAGGATATGGTGGGCTACGAGACCATCGACTTTCTGGAAGGGCAGGTTGCGATGCGCCGTCCCGAGCGCTTTGGACAATACAAGCTGGAAGATCTGCCACCCATCCCGTCCGACCACCGTGCCCGTCACAACTACAAGGAATGCCAGCAGGCACCGGGCGATTACGAGGCCATCATCAGCCAGCGCCCGATTGCGGTCCATGCTCTGGAGAACCCCACCAAGTTCGACGCCGGGCTGTACATGTTCCGCAAGATGTTGCGCGATGCCTTGCGTGGCTCCAACCCTGCCGCGACCCCCGAAGGCTTTGCCCAATGGCTGAAAGACTGTGGGGGTGCCCCCAACAGCTATTGCTCGGGCAATGTCCTGGCGATTCCCGAGTCCGAGGATTTGGCCCAGGAAGTCGCACGCCGCCGACATGCCACGCGCGAAATCGTGCGCATCCTGACCTCGGCCGACAATCTGAAAGGCTCGGAACGCGAGGCTTTCGTCAAACAAAGCATGCAAGAACTTCAACAATCGCTCAGCGCTGTCGCTGCTGAATCCTGATCGCCTGCCGCACCCGCTCCAAAGGGGCGGGTGCCCCATACGGAGAGCGCCATGAACGCCATTGCAGAACCCGCCACTCCCGTCCAGGCGGCTACCAACCCGGACGGGCTGCTGTCGCTGCGGATCCGGCAAATCCGCTACGAAGCGCAAGGCATCAATTCTTATGAACTCAGCTGTCCTCAGGGTGGCGAGTTGCCCGCCTTCGAGGCCGGTGCCCATATAGACGTACATATTCAACCCGGCCTGATCCGCCAATACTCGCTGTGCAACCCTCCTCATGAGCGTCATCGTTACGTCATTGCTGTCCTGCGCGATGCCAATGGACGAGGCGGCTCACGCACCTTGCACGACGTCTTGCAAGTCCAGCAGCAAGTCACTGTCAGCACGCCACGAAATCATTTCCGACTGGACCCGAATGCACGCCGTTCCATTCTGTTAGCCGGGGGTATAGGTATCACGCCCATCAAGGCGATGGCCCACTTTCTGGAGTCTCAGGGTCAGCCCTTTGAATTGCACTACTGCACTCGCAGCCACGACACGGCCGCCTTTGGCTCCGAACTGCTCACATGGCAAGAGCAAGGCCGCCTGCATCTGCATCTGGACAACGGCAACCCCGCACAAGGTCTGAACCTGCAGGACTTGCTTGCCAATGCAACTGAAGGGACCCACGTGTATTACTGCGGCCCAGCCGGCTTCATGCAAGCCTGTGCGCAGGCCAGCTCGCATTGGCCTGCCGGTTCCGTGCATTGCGAACACTTCAAGGCGCCTGAACCTGCCCCTAATGCCAATACCCTGCCTCCTGGTGCCTTCATGGCGCAGATTGCCAGTACCGGCCAGTGCATTGAGGTTGCACCCGATCAATCCCTGAGCGATGCCTTGACGCAAGCCGGTGTGCCTATTGCCACCTCCTGCGTATCGGGCCTGTGTGGCACATGCCGCATCAACTATCTGCAAGGCGATGTGGATCACCAGGACTACATCCTCAGTCCCGACGAGCAAAGCCACTGCCTGACCGCCTGCGTTTCACGCGCACGTTCGGGCGTACTGGTTCTGGACCTGTAAGGCCATCTCCTGGTCCTGGCTCCCGCCAGGGCACACCCCATTTACTTCGGGCACGCTCGTGGCCCAAGGAGTCACCACAGCACTTGCTACAACGCGGCTAGCACACGGCCGCCATCAAACACTCCCCGGCAGCACAACGACGAACACAACAATATTCGCGGAGACAACAATGACTGCATTGAAAACCATGGTGGGGGGAATAGACCACCTGAACCGCTGTATCGGATTCATCATCAAATGGCTATTGCTGGCCACCACCATTCTGAGCGCCAGCAACGCCATCACTCGCAAGGCTTTTGACCTGAGCTCCAACGGCATGCTGGAAGCTCAGTGGTACCTGTATGCGGCTGTCTTTCTCTTGGGAGGAGGCTACGCATTTCTGCATAACAGCCATGTTCGTATCGACTTCGTTTCCACCCGCCTGGGGGCGCGGGGACGCAACCTGGTGGACATCGCCGGGATTGTTGTCGTCCTGATCCCGTTCTGTATTTTTGTCATCAACCTGAGCTGGGGATTTTTCACCGCCGCCTGGCATTCGGGTGAAATGTCCGGCAACGCCGGCGGGCTGGTGCGCTGGCCCGCCTACCTGCTGATTCCTGCCGGCTTTAGCCTGCTGTTGCTTCAGGGCTTGGCCGAGCTGGTCAAACGCATCCTGTTCCTGACAGGGAAAGGGCCGGACTGCATTGCCGAAGAAGGTTCCCAGGACACGCCTATTCATGTGCCTGCCGAAGCGCTATCGGCTGCACGGGAGGGCGCACGATGATTGCCACCTTTATCACGGACTACTTCGTCCCCATCATGTTCCTGAGCCTGATTGTGCTCTTGCTGACCGGCTTTCCTGTGGCCTTCGGACTGGCCGCCACCGGCCTGGTATTTGGCGTACTAGGCATTGCACTGGACCTGTTTCCGACCAATCTGTTCCAGGTTTTGCCGCTACGCATCTTTGGCATCATGCAAAACGAAACCATGCTGGCCATCCCCTTTTTCACCTTGATGGGCATCATTCTGGAACGCTCGGGCATGGCCGAAGACCTGCTTGAAACCATGGGCCAGCTCTTTGGGGCTGTCCGTGGTGGCTTGGCCGTTTCGGTTGTCCTGGTAGGGGCCCTTCTGGCCGCCTCCACTGGCGTCACATCGGCGGTGGTGATCTCCATGGGCCTGATCTCCTTGCCCGTCATGCTGCGCTACGGCTACAAACCGGAAATTGCTACGGGCGTCATCACCGCCTCAGGAGCACTGGTACAGGCATTGCCGCCGTCTCTGGTCCTGATTGTGATGGCCGATCAATTGGGCCGCTCAGTCGGAGACATGTACGCAGCGGCACTGGGCCCTGGTCTCCTGCTGCTGGTGATCTACATTACATTCGTCATTGTTCTGGCCTTGTTCCGTCCCTCCTGGATGCCCGCACTGCCAGAACAGGCCAGAAGTCAGGTGACGGCCACAGGCGCAAGTGGACGACGGTCGCTGGGCATGTTGGTCCTGCTGTGCGCCTTCATCGGATTCACCTGGGCAGGCCTGCACAACGAAGTCATGGCCCAGGTCTTTTCCCAGCCGGCTCAGGCCCCCACGGATCAAGTGGCCATCACCGCCCTGGTTGTCGCCTCCCTGAGTGCGCTGCTGTTTGCGACGGTAAATCGCGTGACAGGATGGGGACTGCTCTCGCAACTGGCCGAACGCTTCGTCTTCGCCCTGATCCCGCCAGTCATCCTGATCTTTCTGGTCCTTGGCACCATATTCCTGGGAATTGCTACACCAACAGAAGGCGGGGCCATGGGTGCGATTGGCGCGCTGATACTGGCCTTGATACGCAAACGCCTGAACTGGTCCTTGCTCAATCAAGCTCTGGAAAATACCGCCAAGCTGGCTATTTTTGTGATGTTCATCCTGATCGGCTCCACCGTCTTCAGCTTCACATTCAGTGCCGCAGACGGCCACTTGTGGGTAGAGCACCTGTTTGATGCCATTCCCGGTGGCGAGCTGGGTTTTGTCATTGCCGTCAGCGCCATCATCTTTGTGCTGGGCATGTTTCTGGACTTTTTTGAAATTGCATTCATTGTGGTGCCCTTACTGGCACCCGTCGCCAACAGTCTGGGCATTGATCTGATCTGGTTCGGGATTGTCATCGCCCTGGTCCTGCAAACCTCCTTTCTGACACCCCCGTTCGGTTTTGCCTTGTTGTATTTGCGCAGCGTGGCACCCCGATCCGACTATGTGGATTCCGTTAGCCAGCAAACTATTCCAAGGGTTCGTACCCAGCAGATCTGGAAGGGCTCAGCCTACTTCGTCGTACTACAATTGCTGGTGGTAGGAATCGTCATCGCCTATCCGCAACTGGTAACGGGAGGCTTGCACAAGACAGTCAGCCTGAGCGAAGAAGAAATCCTGCTCCAGCTGAACCGTCCCGCCCCCATGCTCAGCCCAGGTGCGATACAGGCAGACGATCCGCTAAGCAACCCGTTCGAGGTACAAGCGACGTCAGACCAGGACCCCATGGCTGCGCTCTTGCAATCCATGCGGACCACGCCCTGATGTAAACCCAGGGCCGCAGCCAGGCTGCGGCCTTAACTTGTTTTTTGTTTGTAGCGGAGTTCCAGACCTCATGCATGCCAAGCTTTCCGGTAAGTTGCAGGCCCGTCCACACTATGTTGACGAGGTCTATCGCATCCTGCTCGATGCCATCAGCGACGGCTCTCTGGCCCCCGGCTCGCGCATCACTCAGGAAGACATTGCCGAGCAGCTCAACGTGTCCCGCTCGCCCGTGTTGCAGGCCATCCAGTTGCTGAAAAAAGATGGGCTGCTACAAGATGCCGAAGGGCGGGGCGTCATGGTGGCCCCACTGGATCTGGAACATATCGGGCACCTGTATCAAGTTCGTGGCGCATTGGAAGCATTGGCTACCAAACTGGCGGCCCGTCAAAGCGCCGTACTGGACCCGGACCTGATCCGTCTGGGCCGCAAGGTTGCTCGTGGTCATGACGTACGCGCCATGATCGAAGCCGACGAAGCCTTTCACAAAGCAATTTACGAAGCGTCGGGCAACCCCATGATCGCCGAGAGTGCGCAGGTTCATTGGGTACACCTGCGGCGTGTCATGGGGGCGGTACTGCAATCAGCAGAACAGCGTCTGTCCATCTGGGACGAGCATGAAGAACTGGCTGCGGCCATAGCATCGGGCGACGAAGCAGGCGCCCTTGCCATCTGCGAGCGGCATATGCACAACGCCAGCGACAAGCTGCTGACCCGCCTGCAGGAAATACTGGAACAGCCAGTGTAAGAACAATACAAAACCAAGGACAGAGCGCCCCTGTAAAAAAGGGGCGTTCTTCATTGCACTGTACGTCCTGTGTTAGAAGCCCCTCTTACTCCATATGCGCCAACGCCGCGACCGGCACAGGCTTCACTGGCGCTTGAGCCTTGTAAATTCCCACTTGATCTATGCCCCGGCCCAAACGGCTGGCCAGCATCTGCGCCACGGTGTGTTGGCAGTAGCGCCCCTGGCACATGCCCATTCCGGTACGACAGGCCAATTTGATGCTATTGATGTCCGTCACATAAGGATGGGCGTCCAGAAACTGATTCACCTCCTGTGCCGTGACTTCCTCGCAGCGGCACACCACTGTCTCTGGGGCGATCGCCTGGACCAGTGCCTCCAGCTTGGGGGCAGACAAGGCAATAACGGTGTCGGTAAAACGACGATTACGACCCAGGCGCACTTGCAGGTCAGCAATGGTTTTTGCTATCTCTGTCACGGTAGCTGGCTGCTGCAATTCCAGCACACATTGCCACGCGGCCAGTTCACCTTGCAGATGAGCATTGAATGCCCCTGCAATGCCCGTCTGCTCTCCAGCAACCAGCACGCCTGACTGGGTACTGCGCAGCCTGTCATCATGCTGCACCAGCCAGCCGCCAGCGGCACTGTCCCACCGAACAGCGCAGCCAGCCTGACGCGCCAATTCCGTACTGGCGAGCAGGCCATAACCCACGACCACCGTATCTGCCTCTACACGTCTTTGGGTGCCCGCAATGGCGTGCCAGTTTTGATCCACCTTACATAGTGTGGCAGCCTGAACGGACTCGTCACCATGGACACGTTCTATACCCGTAGCAAAGCGCAAAGGCACACCATGACGACGCAGTTTCAACAAGATCGCCAGCAGTTGTTTGACCAGCCTGGACTGTCCTGGCAGGGCACGCGTAGCGCGCAGCATTTCCTTCATGGACGGCAAGCTGCGGGCGATGGCAACTTCGGCAATCTGTGCTCCGGCATCCAGCAACAACTCAGCAACCAGAAGCAGCAAGGGATGGCCGCCCACCAACAGAAAACGCTGTCCCGGCAGCAGGCTTTGGCTCTTGATCATGGTTTGCACCCCACCGGCGCTCAGCACGCCCGGCAAGGTCCAACCCGGAAAGGCCACGGGCAAGTCATAGGCCCCGGTCGCAATCAACACCCGGCGGGCTTTCAGCACGGAGGCGCCCTGTGGGCCAGCAGTGCCGATCTGACGCATATGCTCATCCTGCGGGTCGTCAAAAATCCCCCACACCAGGGTACTGAAATGCCACTGCACAGCCGTGGTGACCCGCGCCCAGGCAAACAAGCTGTGTGAAAAAGGATAGGTGTGCATGGAGTCCGGGTCCGCTGCCGCAAACTCCTCGGGTGCCTGCCGGAATACCTGTCCGCCAAAGCGCGGCTGCTCGTCCAGCACGGCCACGCTTAAACCCTGCGAGCTAGCCACTCGAGCCGCAGACAGTCCTGCCGGACCTGCCCCCACAATCAATAAATCCAGAATGTCAGACATCGTCGGCCACCTCGATCTGCATACCGCTACGTACCGTAGTCATGCAACTGCGCTGCCCCTGCACCCCGTCAATGGTCACGATGCAGTCAAAGCACACGCCCATATTGCACACCGGACGACGTGGCGCACCACTGGCGGTGCGACGAAAAGCGCCGACTCCGGCCGCCAGCAAAACCGTCGCCACGGTTTCACCGAGATAACAGGCTGTCTCATGACCATTGATTGTCACCACAGCTGGCTCGAAGCGCTGGCGTTTATGCAGCAAGCGTTGTGCGTCAGGCAAAGGTCAAACTCCTAAAACGGTCAGGATCGTAGGCAGAGATATCCAGGCTGGGCGGCTGGCCCAGCATCTGCGCTACCAGCAAATGGGCGTAGGTCAAACCCAGGGTGAAGGCGGCTCCACCAGTGGCAATGAACAAACCGGGGCGGTGCGGCACTTGGCCCAGCAATGGCAGTTGGTCCGACACCAGAGAGGTCACCCCGGTCCAGGAGCGCAAGACAGGCAAGGAGGCCAGTTGGGGGACGACACTGCAGGCGGTCTGTACGCTGCGTTGCAAAGAATCCAGGTTCAGACTGGGCTTGCGTTCCAGATCTGCGATCCCATTACGGTGATGCAGTGTGGAAGGCCAGCCGCCGCCAATCAGCACCGTGCCTTCAGCCGTTTGCTTCAAGGACAGACGTCGTCCCACGTGCTGGAACAGGTAATCCATAAAGGGCGCGGTGCGTGCGGTGGCCGTCATGGTCAGGGCAATCGGGCTGACAGGTAACTGCGAGCCGGTCATTTGCGCAATACGCCCGGACCAGACACCGGCCGCAATCAGAACCTGCTTGCTGCGGCATTGCTCGCCACTGAGCACCTGGGCTTGCCAGTCCGAGCCCACTCGCTTCAAGTCCACCACCTGGCATTGACTGAGGATCTGCGCACCCAAGGCCCGCGCGGCGGCCGCCAGGGCCAGACTGGCGCGGCGAGGGTCGGCTTTGCCTTCATCAGCACAAAAAGCCCCCATCAGCACGGAATCCGACAAATAGGGCGCTTTGGCTTGTAATGCGGCCCGGTCCAGTAGTTCGACCTTCAGGCCAGCCTGGTTTTCCAGTCGGCTTTTTTGTTCCAGAACCTGGGCTTGCTGTGCCGTTTCCGCCAGCATGAAGCCGCCTTTCTGGCGCACGCCCACCGACACACCCAACTGATCTTCCAGGGCCCGCCAGCGGGCGATGGCGTCCACATGCAAGGGCATGGCTTGCAAGGCGCGTTTGCTGGCCTCCAGCCCCGCCTCGATCATGCGGTATTCCATCTGAAAATGCAGGCTACCCGCATTCTGGCTGGATGCCTGCAGGCCCAGCTCACCTTGTTCGATCAAGGTAACAGGCACTCCCGCCAGGCTCAGGTAATAGGCAGCGGCGCAGCCCAGCAGCCCGCCGCCAATGATCAGGACATCCGTCCGGGCGGGCAGGGTGCCAGGGGCACAGACAGGTAGGGGGGAAAGAGAATCAGGCTTGGGGCTCATAGTGTAGTGATGCGGTACACCGTTCGCCCCGTATCAAGACCAATCAGGGGACGGGCGGGGTAATCGACATGATGATTTCCGCTTCCTCCGTTCCCCGGTTCAGGTAACGGTGGCTTTGGCGTGCATCAAAGCTGATGTTCTCGCCAGCTTTGACGTCAAAACTTACCTTATCAATCTCTGCAGTAATGACACCCCGGACCACATACACACTTTCCAGGGACGGGTGCGACATATCGTCCATGGACTGTTGACCGACTTCGTAAACAGCCCGGAACACTTCCATCTCGCCATTGCCACGGGTGAGCCGTTCATAGACGACACCCCCACGCGGGCCACGCAACAACATGCGTTCACCAGGGCGGCTGATCCATACCGACGGCCCCTTGCTGGTATCCATGAACAAGGAAGACATGGATTCCCCAAAGATCCCGCTGAGCTTGCGCAGGGTCGTCAAACTGGGTGTGGTGACACCGCGTTCTACCTGACTGAGCAGCGTGGGCGAGAGCTTGACCATCTGACCCAACTCCCGCAGGGACAGACCCTTGGCCACGCGCAGCTCATGAAGTCGTTTGCCTATCATTCTGAAGTCCTATGTTCGTGTAGTTATGTGTAGCCGAACTTCACGAATTATAGGGTAAGAGAGGCAGCCTAATGGTGTGCAAATGCATGTTCCAAAACTGCACAAACCGTGCAGTTTCAGTGCTGAATTCTTCCAGACTTTACACGTGTGCACAAGCACTTTACACGCAACATCGATATAGGCGCCACAGACACAAATCACAAGCCATTGTTTATAAACAACATTTTACCTAGGGAAAATACGTAGTCTGGTTTTTCAACAAAAAACTACAGGCCTAAAGTATTATTTAACCGTAAATTATGTGCAGTTTTATTGCACAATCTTGTATACAGCCCCCGTACGGGCATAAACGGAGACTTCATGACATCGCCTGTTTTGCCATTGGCTATTGAACAAATTGATCACGCCGCCTGGACCGTACCCGATCTGGATGCGGCCATTGCTTTTTATGAACGCCTGTTTGGTGCCCGCCAGCTCTACCGTCTGGGGCCCATCAACAGTGCCGATCTGCCCCGTTCTGCTCAAGGCAAAGACTGGACCCACGCTCACCTGGACGTCCCCGATGCCAAGCTGGAACTGGCCTTTATGGTCCTGCCCAATGGCTTTCATATCGAGCTGTTTTCCTACGCACAACCTGCCAGCGACACCCAAAAGGCCCTGAAGTCCAATCATGTGGGTGCACATCACCTGGGTTTTCTGGTGGCCGATCTGGATCAGGCAGTTGCACAACTTGAACAGCACGGCTGCACAGTGCTGGATCGAATCGCCTTCGATTCGGGCCCCACTGCGGGAGCCCAGTTTCAATACTTCACCGACCCCTGGGGCAATATTTTTGAGCTGGTACAGCGCAGTGCGCCACTGAACGTCCCCCAGGGCCGTGAATGCGTGAATCCGGCATCGCTCTACAACAGCACCAACTTCGGTTTCTCGCACGCCGTCGTGCAGGACAACAGCCGCACTGTCCATCTGGCCGGTCAAGTGGCCTGGAATGGAGAAGGGCAGTTGGTAGGAGCGGGCGACCGTATCGCCCAAACCCGCCAGGCTCTGCAAAACCTGAAAACCGTGCTGAAAGAAGCCGGTGCCAGCTCGCGCGATGTCGTGCGTTTGCGCACCTACCTGGTCGGCCATACACCTGAAGAGCTGGGCCCGATCTGCGCACTGATCAACGAGTTTTACGAGGGGGCCGAACCGGCTGCCAACACCTTGCTGGGAGTGGCCAATCTGGCGCTGCCAGACATGCTGGTCGAGATCGAAGCCACGGCACGTCTGCCCTGAGCCAGAGGCCTCCTCTTTTCTTCAACCCATACAAGTGACACACATGAGCAAGAAACACCGGGTGAACTGGAAGGGCTATATCCCAACCATCATCACCCCTTTTGATGAAGCACGACAGCTGGATGTACCGGCACTGCACAGCATGCTGGAATGGCTGCATGCCGAGGGCATGCACGGTCTGTTTGTAGGCGGCACCACCAGCGAATGGACCAGCCTGTCCAACCAGGAACGGGTAGAGCTGTTCCGCGCCAGTGCCGACGCCATGCGCGGCAAATTGCCTTTACTGGCAGGCTGTACCGGCTACACACCCGCCGAAGTGGTCGCTCTTGCTCAAGAGGCCCAGGCACTGGGCTATGAAGGGGTCGTGATTGCACCGCCCCCCTATGTACGCCCCAATGACAAGGAAATACTGGCCTTTTACCAGCAGATCGCCAAAGAAATCACCCTGCCTATCGTGATTTACAACTGGCCTGCCGGGACCGGAATCGATTTGTCGGTGGATTTGCTGGAGCAACTGAGCGATATCGATGGTGTCGTCGGCATCAAGCAATCCAGCCCCAGCATTGAGCAGTTCATCAAGACGCTGTTCCGCCTGAAAGACAAGGTCCGTGTGTACGGCTTTCGCATGGATGAGCACGGCCTGTCCCTGCTGCAAAGTGTGGACGGCGACGGCACGATTGGCGCAGGCGGTGTGCTGGGCCGTTATCAGCCCGATTTTTACAACCACATCTGGCGCGGCGATATAGACGCTGCCCGCGCCTGCGGCCAGAAAGACATACAGATTCTGCAACGCTGGTACACCCCTGAGCTGATCGGCCGCTACGGCTCCTCGCCCTCGGTGCTGAAAGTTGCATTCAAGATGCGCGGCGTACCCGTGCAGCCCTATGTACGCCGCCCCATTCTGGAGGTCGAGGACACCGAGATAGACGTCATACGCCAAACTTTGGTCGATCTTGAACTGATCTAAGACCCCTGCCGCGAGTACCGCCGGTACTCGCCCCACACCCCCTTCGCTGGTACACGGCGCAGGCACTTTGCCCTGCCTGCTTTGTTGCGCCTGTTTCTTGCTGCATCACTTGCGGTAGGGGGATTGCTGCACGCTTTTTTTATCTACCACGAAGGAGAAGAAGAATTGAAAACAAGAAATAAAACCGCGGTCAGTACGGCCCTGTTTTTACTGATGGCCAGCTCGGCAGCCCACGCATCCATCACCCTGTACGGGATTCTGGACACGGGTGTTGGTTACGACATGAACAAAGGCAATAGCAGCTACAGCCGGGACCGAACCGATGCTACCGAGTTCAAGACCTCGCGTCTGGGCCCCAACAGCGGGGTGCACTTTGGCAGCCGCTGGGGTATCCGTGGCACGGAAGATCTGGGCAACGGGCTGCAAGCCAAGTTTGTGCTGGAAAGCGGCTTTGATGTGCCTACCGGCCAATCCATTCAGGGTGGCCGCCTGTTCGGCCGTCAGGCCACACTAGGTCTGGCGGGCGAGGACTGGGGCCAGGTGGATTTCGGCCTGAAGAACAATATGCCCACTGAATACTTCAGCATGGCTCACCCCTTGGGGGGCGGCGGCGGGATTGTGGGCTTTGGTTCGACCTTCAGCGTGGCCAACACGGTGCGTTATGACAACCAGATCCAATACCAATCGCCCACGCTGAACGGCTTCCAGTTCGGTATTGGCTATTCCTTCAACATCAACGGCAAACAGCACTGGGATAGCGAGCGCCCGGACGGCACCAACAGCAAGGACAGCAATATCCGTGCAGTGACCACCGGCCTGCGCTACAACAACGGTCCCTTGAGCGCCGCTCTGGTGTACGACCAACTGCACATCAATAAACAGTCTGCCAGCGGCGCACGCCCTGCCGCCGACTCTACCCGTGTCAGCGCCTGGGCGGGGGCGGCCAGCTACGACTTTGATGTGGTCAAAGTGTTTGCCGGCATCGGCCAGACTCGCGACGGCCTGTTCGCCACCCAGGTCTTTGGCCTGAGCAACGTCACCAACCCGCTGCCTTCCTTTGCAGCAGTGCCAGGCCTGCGGATCAACTCCTACTCTTTTGGTGTGACCACACCATTGGCAGGCGGCCGCTTCTCGCTGGGCTGGAACATGGCTGATCCACGCAACTTGCCAGAGAGCATTACCGGCCCCAATGCGCAGACCAAACGTCAGCATGTGTACTCGGTGGGTTATCAGTACGACCTGTCCAAGCGCACCATGGTGTACGTGTACGGCGGCTATGCACAGAACCTGACCTTCCTGCCAGACGCACGCGCCACACAGCTGTACGTAGCCTTTAACCACAAGTTCTAAAGCGGGACGCCCCTTCGGGGGCCACACCCTGACTCGCTGTACTGTTTTTCCGTAGATACGCGATTCTGTTCCGCGCTATCTGTTTTTATACGCCCCTCTACGCTAGCCGTAAGGGGCGTTTTTTTAACCACCGGGCACGCAACGTCAGTCGTCCTGCGCCTGGGGATTTGCCTGATAACGCAACCAGCCAGCAATCACACTGCCACCGCCCGGACGATCCTTGGGATGACTACGGCCTTCATTAACCGGTACTTCTTCAAAGTCGAAGGGGCTCATGCCCTCAATACAGGCTACGTTCACTCCATACTGCTCCGGGTTGGAACGGCGCTGATGGAAGGTATAAATCCCGCAATGCGAACAGAAATAATGCCGGGCCTGCCCGGTGTTGAACTGATAAAGCGTCAGTGCATCCTGCCCTTGCTCCACCTGAATATCGGCCAGGTTAGCCGACACCGCCACCGCGCCACGCATGCGGCAATAGGAGCAATTGCAACGGCGCGCCGAACGCAGACCATCGGTCAGCTTCACATTGAAACGAACGGCTCCGCAATGGCAGGCCGCTTTATGCACAGGGCGAGTATCAGGGGTGTTTTCAGTCATGAATGGCTTTGAATCACAATGAGTCCAGGGCGGGAAATGTCATGCTAAATCATGATCCGCCAGAAGCCTACAAAGGCTGCACCGCAAGACGCAGGCCCATTGCCTTCAAAATGGCCGTCAGGCTGCTCAAGGCCGGATTCCCCTTGGGGGACAAGGTCCTGTAAAGCTGCGTCGGATTTAACTGCGCCTGCTCGGCAACTGCCTGCACACCACCAAAAACCTGTGCCAATTGACGCAACACGATCAGGAGTTCGGCCTGATCCCCGTCCTCCAAAATCTGATTGATAGTCTCTAATGCCAAGGCCGGATCACTGCGATACAGATCGGCCATAGCCTCATCATGTGATCTGCTTCTCATGGTCTTTTCTCTCCTGCCAGTCCTGCCAATAAATAAGCGCCCCATGCGGTCTTTCTACGTTATTTTCGTTTAAAGACGAATTATTAACAATGAACAAAGTTAAAGAGAATCAAGCAGGCACAAAAAAAACGGGCCAAAGGCCCGGTAAAAGTGGTGTGTCTAATGAAAGACAGAGATAACTCAGTTGCTTGCCAGCGCGACCAGGCGCTCTGACAGTACGGACTCTTTAACGGCCAAGGCCGCAATTACGTTGTAGTGATTCGTTCCCGGCAAGCTGCGATACACCGCATCCACTCCTTGCCTGGACCAGGCCTTGGCCAGTTCCTGGCTTTGACGATGAAACTCCGAGGTTTCATCACCGCCTACCCAGGCCTCGAAAGGCTGCCCATTGGCAGGGGCAGGCCAGAACAAGGGACTGGAAGCACGGGCGGTATCGGCATTGAGCTGCAAGGCGTCATTAATGCCGATATGCGTCAGCGGTTCCAGGTCATACAGGCCGGACAAGCCCAGGCCCGCCTGCAACATATCGCCGGGCAGGTCCGGTGCAAAGTCGAGCCAGTTGGTGGCCAGCAGGCAGGCTGCCAAATGCCCTCCTGCCGAGTGTCCTGCCACCACGATCGGACGCTTGAAACGTCGCCAGACCGTCGCGCAAGCCAGGCGCAGCTCATCAATGATCTGCGCCACGCTCGCCTGCGGGCACAAGGTATAGGTAGGCAATACCGTAATCAGGCCGTTATCCACGCTGCCTTGTGCCAGATGGCTGAAACGACGCTGGTCCATGGACTGCCAATAGCCACCATGAATGAACATCAGCACCGCCGCATCCGGGCGCTCCACAGCCGGAAAGTGAATGTCCATGACATTACGCGTTTCCGGGCCGTAAGGCTGATTGGCTTCATGACGCGAACCAGCCCGAAACTGCTCGGCCAACCCCGGCCACGAGGCCACAATCTCCTTGTGATCGGGCACATGCCAACTGGCGTTGTATTCACTTTCCAGATGCTGTGTCATGACGGGTTTAGTCCTTGGGAACGCCCAGTTCGGCAGCTACGCGATCCAGCTCGGCACGGTAGAAGTTCAGCGCTTCCTGAGCCTCCACACCCTTGGCTTCGCTCAACCATTGCTGCTCAATCACCGCCAGCTTGGTCTTCATGGCTTCCAGCTGCTCGCCTTCAATGCGGTGCACCTTGATGCCTTCAGCGCTCAAGCGATCAAAAGCCGCCATATTGTTCTTTTGCCAGATACCCGAGAAACGCTTGACCAGTGCTTCACCTGACAAGGCATCAATCGCGGCACGGTCGGCCTCGCTGATACGCTGCCAGCTGCGCTCGTTAACCACCATGAACTGACTGGAGGCAGAGAAACCACCGGGCAAGACGAACAAGTTCGGCATGAAGCGCGCCAGATTGAAGTCGATCACCGTGGTGTAGTTCTGGAACATGCCATCAATAATGCCGCGCGAAATCTGGTCATAGGCTTCGGTCAGCGTCGAGGAAATCGACACCAGGCCCAGCAGCTTGGCGATACGCTCCACCAGCACACCGGGAATACGGATCTTGGTGCCATCCAGCTTGTCCAGGCTGTCTACCTTGGCGGCTGTCCACAACTGGTACGAGCCAGGAACCCACGCGCCCAGCAATTTGGTGCCGGCGTGCTCGTTCTTGCCCATGAAGTACTTCTGATAAGTACGCCAGTAGGCCAGCGAGTTCACCTGAGCGTTCTCGGCCGTCATGGGCAACTCCACCATTTCCGTCAGCTTGAAACGCTCCGGGGTGTAGGAGTGCACACCAATCGTCATGTCTGCCACGCCATTGCGCACCAGGTCGTAGTGCGAAGCCGGGGTGCCCAAAGGCGGCAAAACCTGAATCTTCACCCGTCCTTCCGTTGCCTGTTCCACATCCTTGGCCCAGGGGTTCAACATCTCGGTCACCATGGGATGGGTGGGTGGCAACCAATTGGAAAAACGCAGCGTGACGTTCTGTGCCTGAACGCTGGTGCTGGCAGCCAGGGCGACTGCCGCTACCCCCACCCATTTGCTAACTTGCTTAATCATGCTTATTCCTTCGAGAAAATCAGATTCAATAAAAATGGCTTACATCAATGAGGGCAGAAACAAAGCAATGCCGGGAATGCCAATCAAGAGCGCCAGGCGCAGCAGATCAGCAAAGACAAAATAGATAACGCCGCGGTAAATAGTGCTGAGCGACATGGACGGCACCACGGAATTGAGCACAAACACGTTCATCCCCAAGGGCGGTGTGATCAGACCCACTTCGATCAAGGTGACCACCAGAATGCCGAACCAGATCGGGTCCAGACCCTGGTTGATGATTAGCGGGTAAACAATGGGCAAGGTCAGCAAGAGCATGGACATACCTTCCAGCATGCAGCCCAGGACCAGGTACAGCACCACAATGCCCAGCAAAATGCCCCAGCCCGGCAAGTCCCATTGCTGGACCGCATCGGACAACAGGGCGGTAAAGCCGGCCACGTTCACAAAGGTGGTGAAGATCTGTGCCCCCACCATAATCACGAAGATGGCGGCACTGGTCATGGCGGTTTCACGCAAGGCACCCATCAAGCTCTGCCAGGAGAACTTGCGACGCCAGATCATGATGAGCAGGGCACCGACCGCACCAATACCGGCCGCTTCAGTCGGCGTGAACAAGTTGCCGTAAATCCCGCCGATGACCAGCAGGAACAACAGTAAAACGGCGCCGACACTTTTCAGGCCGCGAATGCGCTCCAGCCAGGAACTGCGCTCTCCTGCCGTTGCCAGACCGGGAGTCATGCGAGTGGCCACCATCACCGCAACGATATACAACACCATGCCCAAAATACCGGGCAACACGGCTGCAATAAACAGCTTGCCAATATCCGTGCTGGTCAGCACGCCATAGACAATCAGGGGCACGCTGGGCGGGATCATGGCACCCAGAGTACCGGCTGATGCAATAGCGCCACCTGCCAGGGAGTCGGCATAGCCGTAGCGCTTCATGGAGGGGTACGCGACCCGGGCCATGGTGGCCGTCGTCGCAAAGCTGGAACCGCATACGGCCGAGAACATGCCGCCCGACAGCACTGTGGCAATGGCCAGACCGCCACGACGATGACCGACAAAGCGATAGGCCAGATCGAACAGGTCTTTGGAGACATCCGCCCGTGTCACCA
The DNA here is from genome assembly GCF_030515105.1 of Alcaligenes sp. YSL9. Classification (NCBI taxonomy): domain Bacteria; kingdom Pseudomonadati; phylum Pseudomonadota; class Betaproteobacteria; order Burkholderiales; family Alcaligenaceae; genus Alcaligenes; species Alcaligenes sp. YSL9. Next base: position 280,887 of record NZ_JALXJU010000004.1, read on the forward strand.
GATTGCCCATCAGGATGAACAGCGGGATGACGGACAAGTTGTAGTTATGAACCAGGCGATACGAGGTTTCCGCAGCCATATAGGCGGCCGGGCCCCAATCAACTACGTAAGCAAAGCCACCAATACCAACTAAAGCCATCGCCACCGCGATGGGTACTTCCAGGACCATGAGCACGATCAGGATGATCATGCCAGTGACAACGACAGTCATTATTTTTCCTCAGCGAGCTCATCGCCGTCGGCACTGAACAGTGCGGCCAGCGTGGACAGGGCGCACATCACCGCTGCAAAGTAAGCAAAAGGCGCCAATGGCAGGTCTGCAAATACCGCGCGCGAATTGGTCTGCGCAAACTGTGTACCCAAGGCCCACAGGTGATAAGCCAGAAAGGCCATCAGCACACCTGTCGCCACGCGACTGCACCAACGCAACAGACCTTGCACCAGCACGTTCTTGCCCACCAGAGAGCGCAGCAAGGACACTTTGACGTGCTTGCCACTCAAGGTGACAAAGGGCAGGGCGGCAAACACCATCACCCCGACCAGCACCTCGGTTAATTCAAAAGCGCCAGACAGCGGCCGCACGAAGCTGCGCATCATGACATCGGCAAAGGCCACCGCCATCAAGGCCAGAATGGCCAGTGCGGACAGCCCGAACATCCAACTACAAACATGACGCAAGAAACGGGTCTGCATCAATCTCCTCCCCTCTATAGGCATTGCGTGTAAATTTCAGTGCCTCGTGTAAATTTCGTGCATTAAATGTACACAAAATTTGCCCAAAAACAGTGTGATATTACTTTAAACCTCTAGTTTTTTGAAAAAAATAAGCTTGGGGTTTTCCATTAAATATTTATAAAAAACCTGAATACACAAGGGTTTCAGAGCCTCATTATGAAACCCGGGAAAAGAGCTTGCAGGAAAAAGACGGTCGTAAAGTACGTGCACAAATACTTTACAAAAACAGGGATAAATGTACAGAAGCGGCTCTCAGGGGGAAAAGGTGTACAGGGAACGAAGCCGGACCCAAGCTTCAGGCCTGCATGAAAGCGGATTACCCCTTGTTATTGAAGGGATATTCTGAACAGAAGATTTGCCTCCTCCCCGTGCCCGGCCTACCATCAAGACGCTTCTGTTTTCGCTTCCGCTTTATTACTGACCAAGAGCCCCAACCATGCCCACCCTACGTCCCGCCCAACTTGCTGACATTGGCACGATTGGAGATATGTACGCCGAGCTATTCGCCCACATGCATCATTTGCAACCGCACTACTACCTGCAAGCACGGCAGGACGAGGGCTTTATCCAGTCCATGATCGAGTCGGACCAGGCAGCCTTGTTTGTGGCCGAGAAGGATGATCAGGCGCTGGGTTTTATTATTGTTCAGCAGCAAAAGACCCCGCCGTACAACTGCATCACGCCGCATGACTTTGCCTATGTGATTGATCTTGTCGTGACGGAATCGGCACGAGGCATGGGACTGGGCAAACTGCTGATGCAGACCGCCCAGGAGTGGGCACACGTGCGTGGACTGGACTACATCGAGCTGGGGGTCTTGAGCAATAATCGGGGTGCTATCACTCTGTATGAGCAACTGGGTTATGAACACAACACCAGCATCATGCGCAAGGCGCTTAAATAAGGCAGGACACCGCGCCACCAGACCCTTTGATGATTGAGCAGGTACAAAAAAGCGCTCAAACAGAATGTGTTTGAGCGCTTTTTTTGACTGGTTTCCCAATGTCAGGACATCAAAGCCTTGGCCTTGATACACCTTTGACTTATCAAAACCAGAACCAAGGGCCAGGAGCTTAGCCTTCTTCTACAAACTGCTGCACCTCGGCCGGCGTTAAGTAGCGCGATTCACCCGGCTCCAGACTGTCATCCAGGGAAAGAGAGCCAATGCGCTCGCGATGCAAGGTCTGAACCAGATTCCCCAGGGAAGCAAACATACGCTTCACCTGATGGTATTTCCCTTCCTGGATGGTCAGCCGCGCAGTGCGTTCATCAATGCGTTCCAGCACGGCTGGCAGCGTTGGTTTGTCCTCGCCATTCAACAAGATACCGGCCTTGAACAATTCTTCTGCATTATCAGGCAAAGGCTCTGCCAAGGTCGCCACGTAGACCTTATCGCATTGATGGCGGGGCGAGATAATACGATGCGTCCACTGGCCGTCATCCGTAATCAAAATCAAGCCGGTGGTATCCACATCCAATCGACCAACGGTGTGCAAGCGCTCGCGCTTATCCACATCAATCAGCATCATCACGGACGGGTAGGCGCTATTTTTAAGGCTGCACTCGTAACCAGCGGGCTTATTGAGCATGATGTAACGCAGGCCAATCAGGGCAAGCGGCTCATCATCCCAGCACACTACATCACCCTCTTGTACAACGTGAGTGCCTTTGGTCACTACCTCGCCATTGACGGTGATTTCTCCGCTTTTAAGCACTTTACGCGCGTCTGAGCGACTCAGGTCCGTGCTCTCACCAAGAAACTTGTCCAGTCGCATTCCATTTCCAAACAAAGAATTATTGAATAATTTACAGCGTCTTTACGATCGATCAAGAGGCCTTGCAAGGCCGACGCCAGTTGCCACCATCAGATCCCACGCCCCTTCTTTTAGTTCGTTCTGAAGCAGGGTGTATCACTGCAAGTAGACCACATCAGCTTGATTCCGCACCTTTCCATTCCTGGCGCGTGACGCCATTGCCACCAACCCACCAGGCAATTGATCAGTCCGTGTCTACTGACAAAAATTAATTGAGCCTGCCCAAAGACGCTGAATCTTCAAGACTCAGAGCTCATCAGTCATCACCAAAAAAATGAGCCCCAGCAGGAACGCCGGAGCCCATTTTTCTTATCCGCATCACTGCGAGGTTTTTCACAAATTCCTGAGATCGGTTTTCATCAAACCGAACAGCTTTCAGGAACTGTGAACACCGACAGCCTTAAATATCCAGGTTCCCCGCCTGCAAGGCATGGGATTCGATAAAGGCACGACGTGGCTCAACGTGATCACCCATCAGCGTGGTGAAGATCTGATCCGCATCGATAGCATCAGCGATCTGCACACGCAGCAAACGACGTACAGTGGGGTCCATGGTCGTTTCCCACAGCTGGCTGGGGTTCATCTCACCCAGACCTTTGTAGCGCTGCTTGCTAAGCCCGCGTTCGGCTTCGGTCAACAGCCATTGCATGACTTCACGGAAGTCATCCACGGCGGTTTCACGACGCTTCTCGCCTTCACCACGAGCCACCATGGCGCCATCACCGATCAGACCGGCAAAGGTCTCGCCAGCGCGGGCCAGAGTTTGGTGATCGCCACCACGCACGAAGTTGCGGTCAAACACCGTGACACGGATGTTGCCATGGTGCAGACGCTGCACCACCACACGCCAGGATTCGCTCCCTTCATCAAAGGCGGCAAAGACTTTGACGACGGTGGGGGCAGCTTCGTCGAACAGGGCCTTCTCCAAATCCTTAGCAGTTTGTTCGGCGGCTTCCTGTGTATCCAAGTTCAACTTCACGCCTTCAGCCAATGCTGACAGGGCATCACCGTCCATATGACGCGACAGGCGCTCAATCACGGCCTTGGCCTTCACGTAGCGATGAGCGTAGTCGGACAAGGCTTCGCCTGTGATGGGAGCTGCACCTTCAGCTGGCGTCAGCACTGCATCGCGCAGGGCCAGCTTCAACATGAATTCCGCTTCCTCGGCCTCGTCCTTCAGGTACATCTCTTCACGCCCAACCTTAACCTTGAACAAGGGCGGCTGCGCGATGTACACATAGCCACGCTCGATCAGCTCGGGCATCTGACGATACAGCAGTGTCAGCAGCAGGGTACGAATGTGAGCACCGTCCACGTCCGCGTCAGTCATGATGATGATGCGGTGGTAACGCAGCTTGTCGATATCAAAGTCCGGGCCGATGCTGGTACCCAGGGCGGTGATCAGGGTGGTGATCTGCTCGCTGGAAATCAGACGATCGAAACGGGCTTTTTCTACGTTCAGCACCTTGCCGCGCAACGGCAGAATGGCCTGGAATTTACGGTCCCGGCCTTGCTTGGCCGAGCCGCCTGCGGAGTCACCCTCCACAATGTACAGTTCGCACAGAGCTGGGTCTTTTTCCTGGCAGTCGGCCAGCTTGCCGGGCAGGCCAGCGCCTTCCAGCACGCTCTTGCGACGGGTCATTTCGCGGGCTTTACGGGCCGCTTCACGGGCACGGGCTGCTTCCACGATCTTGCCGCACAAGGCCTTGGCGTCGTTGGGGTTCTCCAGCAGCCAGGTTTCCAGGGTGCGGGCCACGGCTTCTTCCACGGCGGGACGCACTTCGCTGGACACCAGCTTGTCTTTGGTCTGGCTGCTGAACTTGGGCTCGGGCACCTTCACCGACAGCACGCAGACCAGGCCTTCGCGCATGTCGTCACCGGAGGTGTCGACCTTGGCTTTCTTGGCCAGTTCGTTGTCGGCAATGTACTTGTTCAGCACGCGGGTCATGGCCGCACGCAGACCGGTCAGGTGGGAACCACCGTCGCGCTGGGGAATATTGTTGGTGAAACACAGCACGGTTTCGGCGTAGCTGTCGTTCCACTGCATGGCCACTTCAACCGATACGGGCGTACCGCCGGCATTGGACTCGGTTGCCACGCTGAACACGTTAGGGTGCAGCGGGGTCTTGTTGCGGTTGATGAAGTCCACAAAGCCTTTGACGCCGCCCAGGAAGGCAAAGTCTTCTTCCTTGCCCTGAATCTCGTCAACCAGGCGAATCTTCACGCCATTGTTCAGGAAGGACAGCTCGCGCAGGCGCTTGGCCAGGATCTCGTGGTGGTATTCGATATTGCTGAAAATTTCCACGTCGGCCAGGTAACGCACGCAGGTACCCGTGCGGCCTTCTGCAGGACCGGTCACCGCCAGGGGAGCAGTGCGCTCGCCACGGCGGAACTCGACCTGGTGTTCGTTGCCATTGCGCCAGATGGTCAGCAACAGCCATTCGGACAGGGCGTTCACACAAGACACACCCACACCGTGCAAACCGCCAGACACCTTGTAGGAGTTCTGGTCGAATTTACCGCCGGCGTGCAGTTCGGTCATGACGATTTCAGCGGCGCTGCGCTGGTGTTCGTCGTCCTTGTGGATATCGGTTGGAATACCGCGGCCGTTATCGCACACCGAAATGCTGTTGTCGGAGTGGATGGTGACGACGATATCGTCGCAATGACCGGCCAAGGCCTCATCAATCGCGTTATCCACCACCTCGAAAACCATGTGGTGCAGGCCGGTGCCATCGGAGGTGTCCCCGATGTACATGCCTGGACGCTTGCGCACGGCCTCCAGGCCTTTGAGCATTTTGATGGAATCAGCGCCGTAATCGGCTGGCTGGGTGGTCGTGGTTTGATCGGTCATAGCATAAAACCTTGTAATAGCCTGTCTGCTTCAAGCGGGTATGGCCCGGCGGGCCATACCGGTCAAACATGCTGCATTAAATGCGCATCGGCATGACCACGTACTTGAAGTCTTCTTGCTCGGGCAGCGTCATCAACACAGAGGCGTTGGCATCGGGCTGCACAGACCAGCGGACTGTTTCGTCCTTGATGCTGGCCAACACATCGAGCAGGTAGCTGACGTTAAAGCCAACGTCCAGACTTTCGTGTTCATAATCAATATCCAGCTCTTCGACGGCTTCTTCCTGTTCAGCGTTGGAAGCAGAAATCTTCAGCTGGTTTTGCGACAGTTGCAGTCGCACGCCACGCAGTTTGTCGGTGGTCAGAATGGCAGCACGTTGCAAACTGCCTTGCAGCACTTCACGGCTGACATCGAAGTGGCGGGTGTAGTTGGAAGGAATCACACGAGCAAAGTCGGGGAATTTGCCTTCAACCAGTTTGGAGACCAGCTCCACATCGCCAAAGCGGAAACGAATCTGACGGCTGGACACATCAATGTTGACCAGATCGTCGGTATCGCCCAGCAAACGCTGCATTTCCAGCACCGTCTTGCGCGGCACGATGATGTCGTGACGTTCCTGCACGCCGTCAATTGCGGTGGCATTATGAGCCAGACGGTGACCGTCCGTGGTAACCGTACGTACCAGGCCGGGTTCAAACACCAGCAACATACCGTTCAGGTAGTAGCGAATGTCTTGCTGCGCCATGGCAAAGTGCACCGTATTGAACAGGTGCTTCAAAGTGCGCTGGGGCATGCTCAAGGACACGTCCCACTGCTCTGGCAGGTTCAGCACTGGAAAATCAGCGGCTTCCAGAGTCTGCAACTGAAAGCGGCTCTTGCCGGACTGGATGGTCAGCTTGCCGCTGTCCAGGCCCAGGCGCACATCGCCAAAGTCGGGCAGGGCTTTCAGAATGTCCAGCAGCTTGCGGGCCGCCACCGTGGTGGCGGCATTGTCCTCACCCACACCAAAGTCGGCATTGGTGGTGATCTGCACTTCCAGGTCGGTTGCCAGGAAAGAGACATCAGAGCCGTTTTTACGCAGCAGGATGTTGGCCAGAATCGGCAAAGTATGGCGGCGCTCCACAATGCCAACTACTGTGGATAAGGGCTTTAGCAATGCGTCGCGGGTAGCTTGAACGAGTTGCATGGTCATCCTTTGAGAGTTTGTTCCAGTACGTGTAATGCGTGATTCAGTTCGGCTTGCTTGGTGCGTGCATCCGAGATTTTGCGCACCGCGTGCAGCACCGTAGTGTGGTCCCTACCACCGAAAAGATCGCCAATTTCCGGCAAACTCTTTTGGGTCAGTTCCTTGGCCAGATACATGGCCACCTGGCGCGGCATGGCGATATTGGCGGGGCGGCGCTTGGAGTACATATCCGCGACCTTGATTTTATAAAAATCGGCCACGGTTTTCTGAATATTTTCCACTGTGATCTGCCCATTGGAGACCGACAGCAAATCCTTCAGTGCATCCTTGCACACTTCCACCGTCAAGACATCGCGGCCATGGAAACGCGCGTAGGCCGAAACCTTGCGCAGCGCCCCTTCCAGCTCGCGCACGTTGCTGCGCAGATGCTTGGCAATGAAGAAGGCCACTTCTTCAGGCATGGCAATGCCTTCGGCCTGAGCCTTGCGCAACAAGATAGCCACGCGCATTTCGAGCTCGGGCGGCTCGATGGCCACGGTCAGGCCGGAGTCAAAGCGCGAGATCAGGCGGCTATCAATATTGGCCAGCTCTTTGGGATAGGTATCCGAGGTGATGATGATCTGCTTGCGCTGAGCCACCATCGCTTCAAAGGCGTAGAAAAACTCTTCCTGCGTACGGTTCTTGCCGGCGAAAAACTGAATATCGTCAATCAGCAGCAAGTCCAGCGAATGGTAGTAGCGCTTGAACTCGTCAAACGCCTTGCGCTGATACGCCTTGACCACGTCCGACACGTATTGGTCGGCATGGACGTAACGTACCCGCACACCATTGCCATTGGCGACCAGCGCATTGCCGATCGCGTGAATCAGGTGGGTCTTGCCCAAACCCACACCGCCATACAGAAAGAGTGGGTTATAGGAGACACCGGGGTTCTCGGCCACCTGCAAGGCCGCTGCGCGTGCCAGCTGGTTGGCTTTACCCGTCACGAAGTTGTCGAAAGTCAGTTCGGCGTTCAGGCGCGAACGATCCTGTACCGCATCCACCACCGCCGTCATGGCCGGGTTGGCAACAGGAGGGGCCAGGTTTTCACCGGCGGGGCTGCCTGCAGGCGCAGGAGCAGCACGATCGGCCAGGGCGCGACGAGGCGCCGCGCTGGCCGAAGGCAGCTCGAACTGAACCGTTACGGGACATTCGTAGAAATCCGAAGCCAGTTCCTCTATGCGAGTGGCGAAATTCTTGCGGACCCAATCCAGTTTGAAACGATTAGGAGCAGAAACGCGCAACACCCCGGCTTCGCTGTCGAAGTCCAGGGGAACCAGTGGACGTATCCACGCACTTATTTGTTGGGGGGGAAGCTCCTGCTCCAATTTCTGAACGCAGGACTGCCAGAATTCATTCATCGGTCATCACTTCTGTAAACCTCGATTCTACCCTGAGCTGTGCCAAGTTATCCACAGGCTAACAAATTTAGTTGCGTAATATCGGGCTAAATAATTGACACAACAGAAAGAATTTGCTGAAATGACGGGCTTAACACGATTTTCTGTTGCCAGATCCCAAGCGTTTGCGCTGTCGGGGTGGAGATTTTCTGCGATTTCTGGCGGCTCATTTTTTTGGATACACCATGAAACGCACCTACCAACCCTCTGTTACCCGTCGCAAGCGTACCCACGGTTTTCGCGTTCGCATGAAAACTCGCGGTGGCCGCGCTGTTTTGAACGCACGTCGCGCTAAAGGTCGCAAACGTCTGGCTGTATAAGCCATGTCGGGATGCGGGGCCCAGGGTGATGGATCTATTATCTAAAGCCCGACTCCCACGATACGCATCATGCGTGCCTCCTTTCCAGCTACGGCTCGCTTACATAGCCCCACCGAATACGCACAGTCTCTTAAAGGGCAACGCGTAGGTCGCGGGGCTTTGTTCGTGGTCACTCGCTCTCGTGGCGAAGATCCACACCAGACCGAAGGCGCCCGTCTGGGACTGATCGTCCCCAAGCGCTTTGCCAACCGCGCCGTCACCCGCAATACCATCAAGCGTATCTTGCGCGAAACCTTCCGCCACAAACGTGAAGGCTTGCCCAATGCCGCCTATGTCTTTAGGCTGCACAGCAAGGTACCCCAGGTGTCGCTGACTGCCCTGAAGCAACTGGTTCGCACCGAGGCCGACACCTTGTTCTCCAAGGTACGGCCATGATGCGCAAACTGGCTTCGGCACCGATCCGCTTTTACCAGTTTTTTCTGAGTCCCTGGATCGGTAGAAACTGCCGCTTTACTCCCAGCTGCTCCAACTATGCCTTGCAGGCCATTGAAATTCATGGCCCGCTCAAAGGGCTATGGCTTGGTGGTGTACGCATCTGCCGCTGCAATCCCTGGTGCAAGGGAGGGCATGATCCTGTGCCCGCTCGCACGCCCGAAGACCGCAACACTTTCTAAAATCGTCCTGGTCTGCGCCTTGTTTTTCAAGGCAACCCCCTGTTTGCTGACCAGCTACGTTAAACTGCTAAGCTTTTGCTCAGCTTTATAAATGTGATACAGGCGCTATGGATATCCGACGCACCATCCTATGGATGATCTTCTCCTTTGCACTGCTGCTGCTGTGGAACAACTGGCAGGAATATAACGGCAAACCATCGCTGTTCGCTTCCACCCCAGCCACCACACAAGCGCCAGCAGCCTCCGACGAACCTGCCGCAAACGGTGGTGTTCCCGCTGCTCAAGAGCCGACTGCGTCTGCTGCCTTGCCTTCGAGCAACAGCGCGGTGTCTGCCACAGCGCAAACTATCGACATCACCACAGACGTCTACAAGCTGGGCTTTAGCACCGAAGGTGCCCAGCTGATCAAGGCCGAGCTGTTGAAGTACGGTTCGCCCGAGAACCCCGAGCAGCCCATGGTGCTGCTGGATAACTCGCCCGCCTCCACCTACCTGGCCCAGTCCGGTATTGTGGGTGCCTCTGGCCAGAACCTGCCCAACCACCTGACCCCGTTCACCCTGGTCTCCAGCCAGCGCAGCATGACGGGCGATACGCTGGACGTGGTGTTCGAAGCTACTGCGGACGACGTGAAAGTCACCAAGACCTACACGCTGCACAAGGGTCGCTACGACATCCAGGTTCGTCACGACATCCAGAACAATACCGGCGCCGCGATTGACCCACGCCTGTACCTGCAACTGACTCGCGACGGCAACAATCCGCCCGACTCTTCCCGCCTGTACAGCACCTTTACCGGTCCTGTGGTTTACTCCAGCGGCGACAAGTTCCAGAAGATCACCTTCTCGGATATCGACAAGAACAAGGCCACCTACGCGCGCAGCGTGGATAACGGCTGGATCGGCATGGTGCAGCACTACTTTGCAACCGCCTGGGTTCCTGCCCAGGATCTGCAACGCACCAACGAAATCCTGAAGCTGGGCAACAATCTGTACGCCGTGCGCACGCTGGAATCGGTCGGTTCGATCGCCGCTGGCCAAAGCAAGGCTGTGGACGCCTCCCTGTGGGTAGGCCCGCAAGACCAGAAAGCCATGTCGCAACTGGCAACGGGCCTGGACCTGGTGGTGGACTACGGCTGGCTGACCATCATCTCCAAGCCTTTGTTCAAGCTGCTGACCTGGTTGCACTCCCTGCTGGGTAACTGGGGCTGGGCCATTGTGGCGCTGACCGTGCTGATCAAGCTGGTGTTCTTCCCGCTGTCGGCCGCCAGCTACCGCTCCATGGCCAAGATGAAGCAATTTGCGCCACGCATGCAAGCCCTGCGCGAGAAGTTCGGCGACGACAAGGCCAAGCTGAACGCCGCCATGATGGAGATGTACCGCACCGAGAAGATCAACCCGCTGGGTGGCTGTTTGCCCATGCTGGTTCAGATCCCTGTGTTCATTGCGCTGTACTGGGTGCTGCTGGGCAGCGTCGAGATGCGCGGTGCACCCTGGATTCTGTGGATTCACGACTTGGCCGCACGCGACCCATGGATGATTCTGCCCGCCATCATGATGGGTACCATGTTCCTGCAGATCAAGCTGAACCCCACTCCGCCTGATCCAATGCAAGCCAAAGTCATGATGCTGATGCCTCTGGTCTTTGGTGGCATGATGTTCTTCTTCCCCGCCGGTCTGGTTCTGTACTGGTGCGTGAACAACATCCTGTCCATTGCCCAGCAGCGCTACATCATGGTGCAGATCGAAAAGAACAGCGCGAAAGCAGCCAACAGCTAATTCGCTCTGACACAAAAAACCCCGCTACGTTTAGCGGGGTTTTTTTTGCCCATCTCCACACTACGTCCATCATCCATCAACGGTCAGTCCAACTTGCCTTCGTACATTGAGGTGGCACTCTTTTCAGGAGCACTCTCTCAATGTCCCTCGACATCAAAAACCTGCTGGCTGACGAAGCCCGTTACTGCTCATTTGGCGATACCGTTCACTACGTAGACCCGCCTAAAGTCTTTACTGGCTGCAACGGCAGCTACTTGTTTGACGACGACGGCAAATCTTATCTGGACTTGCAGATGTGGTATTCGGCCGTGAACTTTGGCTACCGCAACAAGCGTCTGGACGATGCCCTGCGCAATCAGCTGGACACTTTGCCACAGGTCGCCAGCCAATATCTGCACCCCACCAAGATCGAACTGGCACGCTTTATTGCCCAGGACGCCGAGCAAAAATGGGGCCAGGCTGGCCGCGTGCACTTCAACGTGGGTGGCGCACAGGCGGTGGAAGACTCCCTGAAACTGGTACGCAACGCCTCCCAAGGCAAGAGCCTGATGTTCGCCTTTGAAGGGGGTTACCACGGCCGTACCCTGGGTGCCTCGGGCATTACCTCCAGCTACCGTTACCGCCGCCGCTACGGCCACTTTGGTGACCGCGCCCAGTTCATTCCCTTCCCATACCCTTTCCGTCGCCCCAAAGGTATGACGTCCGAAGAGTACGCGGACTCCATCGTGCGTGATTTTGCCCGCAAGTTCGAGAACGAGTACCACGCCATCTGGGACCCCAAAACCAACCAGTGCGAGTACGCCGCGTTCTATGTGGAGCCCATTCAAGGCACTGGCGGTTATGTAGTGCCACCTGCCAACTTCTTCAAAGGTCTGAAGCAGGTCCTGGACCAGCACGGCATTTTGATGGTGGTCGATGAGATTCAGATGGGCTTCTGGCGTACCGGCACGCTATGGTCAATCGAGAACTTTGGCATCACGCCTGATGTGCTGGTATTTGGTAAGGCCCTGACCAACGGTCTGAACCCACTATCCGGTATCTGGGCTCGTGAAGAACTGATCAACCCCACCGTGTTCCCACCCGGCTCCACCCACTCGACCTTTGCCTCCAACCCACTGGGTACGGCCGTTGGTCTGGAAGTCATGAAGATGACGCACGAAGTTGATTTTGGTCGACAGGTCCGTGAGTCCGGTGCCTACTTCCTGGACGGGCTGCGCGATCTGCAGAAACGTCATCCCGAAATTGGTGATGTGGACGGCCTGGGACTGGCCCTGCGCGCAGAAATCTGCACGACCGATGGCTTCACTCCCAACAAGGCACTGCTCGATCGCATGGTGGATATCGGCCTGGCAGGTGATCTGGATTACCAGGGCGAAAAGCGCGGCCTGGTGCTGGACGTAGGCGGCTATTACAAGAACGTACTCACCTTCGCTCCATCGCTGAACATTACACGCAGCGAGATCGACGAAGCCATGGTTCTGCTCGATCAGCTGATCACCCGCGCCAAGCAGTCTCAATGAAGCCACGCTTGCTGAACGCACTGGAACCAGCAGGGCTGGTGCAGCGCTTCCTGTCCTATCCCCCCGAGGGGTTTACGGCACTGGACGAGCTGCCCATGCCTGCCTTCCAGGCACCGTTTGAGCTGTTGACCACGGCTGATGATGCACTCAAGGAACGGGTGCGTCGTTGGCCTGGTCACTCGTGGTGGCAGCGTTTCCTGACGGTACGTACTGCCTTTGTCGGCACGACCGTCAGCGAATACGCCTGGCTGCCTTCCGAGCCCGATGTGCAAGGGCTTGCCAAGACCGTGCGCGACAAGCTTGGGCGACACTATGCGCTGACTATCATCAAGGACTTGCCGGCAGACTCGCCCTTATTAAGTGCCCACGCCAATGCGCAGACCAATGCCCTGGTCAGCGCTTGCGTGGAACAGGGTTTTATCCCGCTGCAAGGCCAGGCGCTGGCCTATGTACGCATTGATTTCCCCGATACGGATACCTACCTGTCCCGCCTGCCCAAAGATGCGCGTCGCTACCTGACCCGCAAGCTGCGCAAGCGCAATCAGCTTCGTATTGAACAAGTCCAAACCGGCAAAGCTTTTGCCAGCGAGCAACGAGTCGATCAGTACTACACCTTGTACCACAGCGTGTATGCCCAAAGCGAGATTCACTTTGACTTGCTCAGCAAGGAGTTTCTGGCGTCGGTGCTGCGCGATGAGTCATCCAAAGGACTGGTTTTCGAGTACTACCGCGCGGACTCCAATGAGTTGATTGGCTGGAATCTGTGCTTTGAGCATGAGGGCCGATTGGTCGACAAATACATAGGGCTGTCCTATCCCGGCTCGCGGGAGCTCAGTCTGTATTTCGTCAGCTGGATGGTGAACCTGGAATACGCACTGGCGCAGGGCCTTAGCCACTACATTGCGGGCTGGACGGACCCCGGCGTCAAAGCGCTGCTGGGCGCGGACTTTACCCCAACGCGTCATCTGATTTACGTGCGTAACCCGGTCTTGCGCGCCCTTGCTCGGCGCTTGTTGGGACACTTTGAAATGGACAAATCATGGCTGAAAGCGACCTGATCCGCCCGCCTGTCGTACTGGATACGGACAGCTCGGTTGGCCCCTTGCCCGGTGAAATCCGCCTGGCACTAAGCGAGGACTGGCGCGAGGCATTACGCTTTGGATGCAGACGCCACACCCTGTTTGAAGGTATGACACAGCTGACACCCGCCATGCCCGAACCTGGAGCACATGGGCCTGTGTTTCTGGGTAGCGGGGACTTCCATCACTTGAGCTGGCCGCTGATTCTGCGCTGCCTGTCCAAGCAGGAACAGCCAGTGGATGTCGTGGTGCTGGATAACCACCCCGATAATATGCGCTTTCCCTGGGGCATCCATTGCGGCTCCTGGGTGCATGAAGTGGCCAAGCTGACGCAAGTGGCCCAAGTGCATGTGATCGGCATTACCTCCGGAGACATAGGCTTTGGCCATGTTTGGGAACACCATCTGGGTGCGCTCTACGCCCGCAAGGTCACGTACTGGAGTAGCGGGGTAAACGTGAAATGGGCCAGCCGGCTGGGGCTGGCCTCCTGCTTTCGCCGATTCCCGGATCTGGACACGCTGGTACTTGCAGCCAGCGAACATCTGGCCCAGTCCCCCAGACAGGTGTACATCAGCATTGATAAGGACGTCTTCGCCCCCGAGGTTCTGCGCACCAATTGGGATCAAGGGAAAATGCAGGAGCCACATCTGCGCAGTCTGCTCAAAGCCGTGCGCGGACGCATCATAGGCAGCGACGTGACGGGCGATGTCTCTACCTGGCAGTACCGCAGTGCCTGGAAGCGCTGGCTAAGCACAGCAGACGGGCAAAGCACCGAACGCCAGCAAGCTGATCTGCCACGTTGGCAGGCACGCCAGCATGAGTTCAATCTACAGCTGACTCGCTGGCTGCACGAGCTCCGGTAAAAATCCTCCAGATCTCCCTTACGGCCTGCATGCTGCTCGGAATCGACTGGCTCATAGCAGTCCGCAATGGGCACTGTGTGTCCGGGCTCGTGCCTGAGGGGAGCTTTTTTGCCAGGGGCGCCGAGCCTTGGTGCAGCCCGGCGGTCCCCCAAGCTTCACCTTCGGTTTGTGTCCCCAAGGGGGCTTCTTGTACTGCAGGTACTCAAACTGACTTGTGTTGCTGCGCCTGTTTGGACTCGCTAAGTGCCAGACACACAATACCGCCCAAGATAAAGAGGGTTCCCAGAATCTGTGGCCAGGCGATTTGCTCGTTGAACAAATACGCCGATACAGCCAGCACCGCCACAATCTCCAGATGTGACGCGGCAAAAGCCGGGCCTATGGGGGCCTTCTTGAGCAAGGTCAGCCAGCAGAAAAAGGTGCCGATATAGCCGATGAAGGCGCCATAAATCCACGGCTGGCTAAAGACCCGCGCCAGCCATTCCCAGGATGCCTGCAAAGGCAAAGCATGCTCTCCGGCCAGCTTGAAGCTGATCTGCGCCAAAGTGTCGAAAGCCAGCAGAACCAGAAAACCGATGATATAAAAACGCCGCATATCGGCCTCCTAGCCTTTCAAGCCCACAATACCCACACCAATCGACACCAGCAAAATCCCCAGCACCCGTAAAGGCGTCAGGCTTTCCCCAAACAAGATGCGGCCAAACAGCATCACGATCACAATGCTGATCGAGCCCATCAAGACACCATCGGACAAGGGCACCAAAGACAAGAAGGCCAGCCACACAACAAACTCAACGAGGTAGCAGGCTATTCCCACCCAAAGCCAAGGGCGGCTGAACATGCGCTGCCAACGGTCCAGCCCCTGCCTGTCACCTGGATCCGCGGCAGCCGCTTTGAAAGCCAATTGCCCACCGCTATCGACCAGCACATTGCAGATCCACAAAGCAATCACCAAAGGGCTCATGACCGCCGGGTCCCACAGCCAGCAGCATCAATAGCCGTCACAAAATCCACCACGCGCGCAATCACCTGCCTGCGTTCGCGATCAATGGTAATCATGTGATAGCTGTCCTGCAGCAAGCACAATTCCACCGGCGCGTGACGCACGCCATCCACGATCTCGTAGGCATTTCCGACTGCGGCAATATCATCATGTTGAGCATGTATGACCAAGCAGGGTGCACGCACCTTGTCCAGGTTCTTGCGTACCCGCGCCGACAAGGCATGCATCTCGATCACGGCCCACCAAGGGTTCCCGGGTAAACCGGCAGCGGCACTGTCTCCACTATTCATCTGACTGACGATGCGTGCCCGCAAGGCTTCGTCCTTGATGCCATAAGGAGGCTGCTCCATGAACACACTGCGTCGGCCAATACCCAAGGCCCGTAACCAAGGCAGGATGAAAGAGAACTTGGTGTACGTGGGCATGCTCCAGCCGTCATAACGAAAGGTGGGGGACAGGGCCACCACCCCCGATATTTGCTCGGGACGCCGCTGAGCCAGCCCCAGAGCCAGTACCGCCCCCATGGACAGGCCACCGGCCACCACACGATCTACATAACGCGCCAGCAAATCGGCACCACGACAGACGCTGCTCAGCCAGTTTTGCCAGCGTGTCGACACCAGTTGATCCATGGACCCGCAATGTCCTGCCAACTGCACCGCATAGACCGTAAAACCCTGACGATTCAGCCCTCGAGCCAGCACACGCATTTCATTCGGTGTGCCCGTCAAACCATGAATCAGCAGCACGCCAGTGCGCGCATGTGCTCCGTGGCCCCGCAGCAAATACTCATGCGACAACAGTTCGTCCGGTCGAGACGTCAGACCTTGTTCAGCCAATTCAGGCAGGCTGGAGAAAGCCGGGTGCAAAGCCGCGTCACTCATACCACTGACCTTAAATCCGGAGTGTGCAGCAAGGAGGGCAGCAGGGCGATCGCCTGGCTGAAGTCCTCGAAAGGGGCATGCGCAATACCGCGCTCCTGGCAATAGTCCTGCAAACGACCTTTAGCCAGAACAAAATCCGCCTTGGCCGCCACACAAAAATCCGAGCTGCCATCGCCGATGTACAGCACGCGCTGGCTCTGAGCATGTGCCTGGGACAGATGGCCACACTTGCAATTCGCACTGGCGCAATCCAGCCTGTGCCAAGGCGTATCCAGCCGCCAGCGACGTGGCCCCTGCACTTCCAGACAATTAGCCAGCACCGGCAAGCCGCGTAAGCCTTCGCGGCCCAGCAGGTAGTGAATGGCATAGTCCAGACCATCACTGACGATCTGCAAGGGCACACCCAAGCGCTTGGTGACAGCAACAAACTGCGCAAAAAACGGGTCAATTCCGACCTCATCCAGACAGCTGTGCAGCTCAGCCACACTCATGTCCAGCAAGGCAACTTGCCCGCACATGCAATCGTGCGAGCCAATCTCGCCACGCTCCCACGCCTCCTCCAGCTCCTGCCAGCCGGGCATGCCGTGCCGATTCAGCAAGGTGTCGGCCACATCCTGCAGGCTGATCGTGCCGTCAAAGTCGCACTGTATTCGCCACTGCCCTGTTTGCATGGCGGATTTGTAATTAAGGAGCACTTCATTCATGGAAAATCACCCTGACGTTCTGTCCTACCCGAGCCTGAGCCGCTTCATCAAAAGCCAGCACGGCCTCGACCACACGCACCGGGCCGCGTTGGGAGTCGTCCTGCAAACGGCCTTCACCGTAGACCGGGCTGATACGCAGCACATGGGCCGAAGGCAGGGCAGTCGTTTGACCACTGCCTTCGGTATCAAAGACCACACGGGCTTTCATGCCCACCTTGACCTGTTCCACATAGGCCGCATTCAGCTCCACTCGCAATTGCAAAGGACGGGCGGGCAATAGCGTGGCCATCACCTCCCCGGCTTGTACAAAACTGCCCTGACGGACAGCAAGACTGACAATCTCGCCGGCCTCGGGAGCGAGCAATGCAAACTGCGCCAATTGAGCCTTTTGCTGCTTGCCCTGAGCGCGCGCCAGCTCCACATCTGCCTGGGCAATCTCGACTTCGGTACGGGCCTGCCGCAATCGTTGCTGAGCCTGGTCCGCCTGTTGGGGCTGAGCCGCGCCAGCGCGTGCCGCCGTGGCATAACGCTGAGCAGCTTGCTGCACGGCGGGCAGGGCAGCCTGGGCGGCACGCAAACGTGCCTGGGCCAAGGCCAGACGGGCCTGCGCGGTCTCTACTTGCGCCAGCTCTACACCATCACGCAAAGCAAACAAGGATTGGCCCACTTGCACCGTATCGCCTTCACGCACCGCCTGTTCGGACACCACGCCGGATACCGGCATTGCCAGCTTGAGCGGGCCGCCTTCCACCTCTACCTTGCCACGCGCAATGGCAATGTCACGCAATCCACTGGAAGCGGTCTGTACAAGAGGTTCCGGGGGGCGTTTGGAACACGCTGCCAACATCACACATGCCGCCGCAATCAAGGCCCAGCGCCAGCGTCCTGGAGACGCATTCATCATCATTTCACTCCTGTGTATGTTCCGGACTACGCCGATCACTGCGAATAGCCCCGTCTTCCATGCCCACCACCCGATCTGCGTGACGAACCACACGTGGGTCATGACTGACACACAGCACGGTGGCGCGATGCTTGCGGGCGAAGCGGTGCAAGATGTCCACGACACGCTGCCCGTTCTCGGCATCCAGAGCACTGGTAGGTTCATCGGCAAACAGAAGCTGTGGCGTCTTGGCAATCGCCCGGGCAATGGCCACCCGCTGCTTTTCGCCGCCCGATAGCTGCGCCGGACGCATATGCGCGCGATGCAGCAGCCCTACCTCTTCCAAAGCCTGATACGCCAGCTCTGCACTGGTACGGGCGTTCATGCCCAAATAGCCCAAGGGCAATTGCACTTGCTCCTGTGCGGTCAGCGCGGGAAACAAGTTGAAGCCCTGGAACACAAAGCCGGTGTGCTGCAGGCGGAAATCATCCCGTTCACGGCGGCTCATTTCTGCCAGATTCTGGCCCAAGGCAAAGGCCTGCCCCTCATCGGGTTGCTGCAGCCCGGATAGCAAGGCCAGCAAGGTACTTTTGCCGCAACCGGACGGGCCGGACACCAAGGTCAGCTCGCCTGCATGAACCGCCAACGACAGGCGATTGAGCACACGCAGTTGCACTACCCCCGTCAAAAAGGATTTACCCAGGGCAAGGGCATTCAGGCTGGGTTCGCCACTCGGGGGCAAGGACATAGTCATGGTCTGTTTTCCTGAATCAGCGCAAGAGCAGGGACGGATCGGTACGCCACAAGACACGGACTGCCATCACACTGGAGAGCAAGGACATCAGGCCTACCAGCACGGCGCAGGCCAGTGCCACTAAAGGGGTCATCGCGACCGGTACGTGATACAAAGCTGCCAGGGCCAACAGTGCTGAACTGATCACCGCGGCCAGCACCATACCCATTCCACCCACCATGCACGACTGCTCGATCACCACCCTGGCCAACGCCGTACGGCTGGCTCCCAAAGCATTCAAGGTGGCGTATTCGCGGGCAGACCCGGCCACCACCGCGGCAAAGGACTGGTTCGTAATCACGGCCCCAACAAGACACACAATCAAGGCCATGAACAACACCGCCATACCTGCGCCGGTATCCAGCAACCAGTAGCGTTGCGAGCGTGAGGCAAACTGGTCAGCCGTCCAGACTTCATAGGGACCAAAAGCCGTTGTGACATCGTTAAGCCTGGCCTGCACCAGCTCGGGGGCGATGCGAGTGCGAGCCACGTAATACGTACTGCCACGCACATCAGGCTCCCCCTTGACCTCTCGGGCGGTATCGACTGAAGCCAACACATTCACACCACCCAAACCCCGCAAACCGCGCAGCAAGCCCACGACACGAACCGGTTTGCCATTGATCCAGGCGCGGCTGACATCTCGATTCAATCCCAAGGTCTGCAGATCCGCCTCGTCCACAATCACCGCACCGGGTTCCCGTAAACGAGCGCGCATATCGGCACCTAATAGCTGGTCAAACATCATGGCCCCGTCACTGACCGACACGCCCGACAAATAGACCGAAACGCTGCCGCTATCACTGGCTTGGGCCCGCCAATCACCATCCACCCATTCATAGGGTTCGACGTCAAGCACATCGGGGTCCATGCGCAAACGCATGGCCACATCGGGGTCAATGGACTGCCCGAAATTCACGCTTTGTGTACCGGGATAGCCCACCCACAAGTCCGCCGATGAGGCTTTGACGTAAATGGCCGCTGTCCCAAAAATCCCCAGCACCAAGGCCGCTTGCGCCACCAGCATCAAGCCGGAAAAGCCCACAGCCAGCACGACGGGGACAAAGCGCCGCCACTCGTAAACCAGGGTTTTACGTGCCAGTGCGATCATGGCTCTTGCTCTTGCGGCAAAGGCGCACCGCCCAAAGCCTTGTACAAAGCCACAAACGCCAGCACACGGCTATCCTGTGCCAGTTCCAGATCCGCCTGCGCCTTCAAATGGGCACGGCGCGCCTGCAGTAACTCCAGTTCGCTGGACAGGCCCAGGCCTACCAAGGTTTGTTGACGTATTTGCCCCTGTTGCAACACCTGGCTTGCTTGCTGCAAGGTTTGAATACGGCTTTGCTGATTCACCAACGCTGCCAAGGACTGCTCCACTTCAGATACCGCCGTGACCACCGCTTTGCGATAGCCCAGCAAGGCGGCATCCAGCTCCTTTTCGCTGGCCCGCACACGGGCACGACGTGCCCCCCAATCCCACAGAGGAATATCCAGCATGGGACCAATAGACGGCACCGAATCCGTGCTGGTGCGCATATTGCGGGTGATGTTGTAGGAATACAGGATGGAGCCCCCCAAACGCAGTCGAGGGTACAGAGCCGAACGCGCTACTCCGACTTGGGCGGCAGCCTGCAACACTTCGGCCTGGGCCATGCTGATGTCGGGTCGAATACGAACCAGATCCGCCGGTACTTGGCGCAAGGTAAATGTTTGAGGCAAGCGCGCCTGGGCACCCATTGCCCACAGAAAATCGGGTTGATCACGCCCCAACAGCAAAGCCAGGGCACGAGCGGCCCGATCCGCACGCTCTTGCAAGTTCAGGTACTGATCCCTGGTTTGAGTCTGGGTCAGGCGGGCCTGCTCCAGCGCCTCGTATGAACCCAGATGGGTTTGCCAGCGCACTTGAGCCAAGGACAGGGCCTGTTCATCCAGCTTGGCTGTCTCTTCCAGCAGGGCTTGTTGACGACGGGCTTGAGCCAGGTCCATGTAATTGCGTACCACGGAGGCGATGACCGTCACGCGCATGCTTTGCAAGTCAGCCTGTGCATAGCCCAGATCCGCCATCGCTTTCAGCCGGGCATTTTCCATGGCACCAAACAGGCCCAGCTCCCACACCATATCCAGGCTCGCATGGAAATACATATCCTGTGCGGGTACGTCCTGCACCGGATGGGCGTCCGCATTCAAAGCGGGCAGAAATTTGCTGCTCCAGCGCTCGGTGATCTGGCGTTCACCCTGAACACGGCTGAACATTTGCGCCAGATCCAGATTCTGGACCAGGGCCTCTTGTACCAAGGCGTCCAGCTGCGGGTCGCCCAGCACATGCCACCAGGCACGTAGCTCAACCACTGGCCCTTCATTGGCGACCTGGCTATCCCACTCCTGCGCCTGGGGGCGCGACAAATCCGGGACGAGAGGCGCAAAGCAACCCGACAGTAAGGCGGCACACCATAGCGCCGGAAAAAGACGAAGAATGGACAACAGGGCAGCCACTCCCAAGCACGAAATAAGAGATGGCTACAGCATGCACGGGCCACGTTGCGTAGCCGTGCACAAATGATGGAGAAATGATGGAGATAGAAATGCGGCTTAATTCGCCGTGCTGCGATTCACCAGCGGAAAGCGCATTTGTACGCTGGCACCACCCCGTTTGGAGGTTCCAACGATGACAGTGCCGCCTTGCTGTTCAACCAGCGCCTGCACAATCGACAGGCCCAAACCCGAAGCATGGCGTTTGCTGCCCGGTTCTTGAGCAAAGCGTTCGAAAGGGCGGTCACGCATGGATTCAGGCAAGCCGGGGCCCGCATCATTAATCGACAAGGTGGCATGGCCTTCGCTAAGCTCCAGCGAAATCCCCACCCAGCGCCCTTGGGCGGCGTAGCGAAGACAGTTCTCCAGCAAATTGCCAATAATCTGCCGCAAACGGTCCGGGTCCACCAGGACGCAAGCAGGCACTGGCGGCAAGTCAGCCTCCAGCTCAAAACCCTTTTCCTGCAGGCGGGCATCAAAACGATCCAGTTCTTCCGCCACCAGCGGCACCAGATCCAGTTGCTCGCAATACAAGGACAATCGCCCCGCAGAGGCCAGGGAAATCGTATGCAGATCGCTGACCAAACGGCCCAGATGCAAAGATTGCTGTAACAAGCCGTGCATTTCCTGCTCGGTGCCGGGAATGACCCCATCCACAATAGCGTGCAAGCGGGCACTTAACACCGCCAAAGGGGTGCGCAGCTCGTGCGACAAGGAGGCCACCGTCATGCGCCGTTCACGGTCCAACGCTTCCAGCGAATCAATCATGTGATTGAAGTCGCGCACCATCTCGGCCATTTCACCGCGTGCCTGGCCTTCATGCGCACGCACGGTAAAGTCGCCTACCGCCACCCGGTTGGCCGCCTCCGCCATGGATTCCAGAGGCTGCATTACCCGGCGCGATACCCAAAACCCCGACACCAGCCCAAAGGGCAGGCCTATCATCAGAGTAAAAAGCAAGGTCAGGTATTCGCGAGTCCAGGGATCACCCTGCCAGTACTCGCCATAAATCTGCATGGCACGTGGGCCTTCTTCCAGACCCTGCACCACAAGCTGGTCATACTCCAGGCGAATATCGGTGGGAAGAGAGCGGTAAAAGCGATCCTCCTCGTACTTCCAGAACAGCAGCTGGGTGATGGCCAGCACAGACAGGGTGACCACAATCGCGATGGCCACCGCCAAGCCAAAGCGAACCCAGATTCGGTCTAGTATTCGCGCCATAAGCGATAGCCCACTCCACGTACGGCCTCGACCAGCTCGCCCTGGCCTACCACCTGCAGTTTGCGTCTTAACTTGGAGATGTGGGAGTCAATCACCCGCTCCATCGCATTACTTTCAGGCAAACATTGCTCAATCAGATAGTTACGGGAAAAGCAACGACGCGGCTGGGCCGCCAGGCAGGCCAGCAAGCGAAATTCCGTGACGGTCAGCGGCAAGGGCACAACCCGATCCCCCTCCACATGCACCAAGGCCACGTGATCCTGCTCATCAATTTCCAGGCTGCCCACACGGATACGAGTGCTGGGTGCAACAGCGCCGCTGCGTCGCAGCACGGCGCGGACACGGGCCACCACCTCCGCCGGATTAAAAGGCTTGATGACATAGTCATCCGCCCCCAAACGCAGGCCCAGAAGCTTGTCCACATCATCGGCCAATGCCGTGACCAGGATCACCGGGGTTTGACCCGCGTTACGGATGGCACGCAATACATCCAACCCATCCACACCGGGTAGATGAATGTCCAGCAACACCATGTCCGGGCGCAGATCCCGGAACAATTGCAAAGCCTGAAACCCATCGCCCGCTATCGCTGTACGCAAGCCATCGCGGCGCAGATAGGCATCCAGCACACTGGCAATATCGGGTTCGTCTTCCACCACTAGCACCAGTTTTTGCAAGGTGGCATCACGTGTAGATGCGGTGTGAGAGAGGGTGTCGCCAAAGGAATGGCCACCGGTCTTGGGGGGAAAATTCATAAATTATCGTTGTCCTGAGTCCTGCTAGGCGGCACCCCGACCAGGGGCAGAAGGCATGAAAACGGGCTTCTCAAAGCTGGGCCCATTTAGTACACCGCAGTACGCCGCAGGCGGCTGGGTGGATGATACACCTGCCCGAAATACTCTGTCCAACGGCGTAAAAGGCCCGTATTTACAAACATTTATTAACTTTTCAGATTCTGCTCATAGAAATTTCATGCGCAGCGTTTCTACTTACCGCTATGATCGGGATGAAAACCGTCTTGATAGCAAAAAGCTATACGTTCACTAAAATCATTTGATTTAACTATTTCGACCAAGGCAAGTAGACTGATCTCAACTTCTTAAAACGACCCGCCCCCCCTCGGTTCGGGTCAGCTTCAACGGAGAAACACAATGAGCAATAAAACCCTGACGACCGCCGCTGGCCGCCCTGTTGAGGAGAACCAGAACTCCATGACGGCAGGCCCTCGTGGTCCCGTCCTGATGCAGGATTATTGGCTGCTGGAGAAGCTGGCTCACTTTGATCGAGAACGCATCCCGGAGCGTGTCGTACACGCCAAAGGCTCGGGCGCTTTCGGTACCTTTACCGTCACGCACGACATCACGCAGTACAGCATGGCCAAGGTCTTCAAGCCAGGCAGCCAGACCCCCGTTTTCTTACGTTTTTCCACCGTAGCAGGTGAAGCAGGAGCCGCCGATGCAGAACGCGACGTTCGAGGATTTGCCCTCAAATTCTATACAGAAGACGGAAACTGGGACCTCGTGGGCAATAACACTCCTGTCTTCTTTATACGGGATCCACTGAAGTTCCCCGACTTCATCCACACACAGAAACGCGACCCTCGCAGCCACCTGCGCAATATGAGCGCCGCCTGGGATTTCTGGTCCTTGTCGCCCGAATCCTTGCACCAGGTCACCATCTTGATGAGCGACCGCGGTTTGCCCTGTAACCTGCGCCAGCAGCACGGCTTTGGTTCGCACACCTACAGCCTGATCAACGATAAGGGCGAGCGCCACTGGGTGAAGTTCCACTTCAAATCCCAGCAGGGCATTGCCAACTACACCAATGAAGAAGCCGCCAAAGTCGTGGGCCAGGACCGCGAGAGTTCGCAGCGCGATCTGTACGAGAACATTGAAAAGGGCAACTTCCCTCGCTGGGCGCTGCGCATTCAGATCATGACCGAAGAGCAGGCACGCACCTACCACATCAACCCCTTTGACGTGACCAAGGTCTGGCCACATGGCGACTTCCCGCTGATCGATGTGGGCATGCTGGAGTTGAACGAGAACCCCACCAACTACTTTGCCCAAGTGGAGCAAGCCGCCTTTACGCCTGCCAACCTGGTGCCTGGTATTGGCCACTCGCCCGACCGCATGCTGCAAGGTCGTATCTTTTCCTACGGCGACACCCAGCGTTACCGTCTGGGCGTGAACCACGGGCTGCTGCCAGTGAACGCACCGCGTTGCCCGTTCCACAGCTACCACCGCGATGGCGCCATGCGTACTGGCGACAATAACGGCGGCACGATCAACTACGAGCCCAACAGCCAGGGCGAATGGCAACAGGCTCCCCGTAGCGAACCGCCTCTGGCGCTGGACGGCCAGCCGGCAGATCACTGGGATCACCGCGTGGATGAGGATTACTACTCGCAGCCCGGCAATCTGTTCCGCCTGTTCAACGACGAGGAAAAGCAGCGTCTGTTCAGCAATATTGCCGACGCCATGGCGGGAGTTCCCAAGGAAATCATCGAGCGTCAGCTGGGCCACTTCACCAAGGCAGACCCTGCCTACGGTGCCGGTGTAAGGGCAGAACTGACAAAACGCGGTCAGCTTTAAACCCTGATCGGGCTGTTTAAGCCATCAAAGAATCGGCTCCCCATCTACAATCGGGGAGCCGATTTTTTTTGCACTGGCCCTGCGTTTTCCTATCGAGCCCCACCATGAAATTTGGCTACACCATCATCTACGTACCCGACGTCGGCCAGGCACTGGATTACTTTAACCGCGCGTTTGGTTTGTCCACCAAAATGCTGCATGAAACCGGCTTGTACGGTGAGCTGGAAACTGGCCAAACCACCTTGGCCTTTGCGGGGGAAATGCTGGCCTACATGAACTACCCCAAAGGGCATTTGTCGACTCACGCATCCGACGTGCCACTAGCCATTGAAATCGCCCTGGTCTGCGACGACGTGCCTGCAGCTCATGCCAAGGCACTGGCGGAAGGGGGCACGGAACTGGCGCCACCACAGAACAAGCCATGGGGGCAGATGGTGTCTTATGTGCAGACGCCAGAGCGTGTTGTGGTGGAGTTGTGTACGCCGGTTAAATAAACGAAAACGCCAGCAAAATTTGCTGGCGTCGGCCCTGATGGCGAGAAAGGACAAGTGTCATTTCAAAGTAGAGAGTTCAACAGGGTCCCTGGTCGGCATGCAGGCGCCCGGTTCAAGCCTTGCCAGGCAAGACAACCGGCGCAGCCAGCAAACCGGCAGAGACAAAGGCAATGATCTGCTCAAGAATCTCGTCGGTATTGTTGGGGTCACAGATACCTGGCGCCAGCTCTTCCAGCCGGTGGGTATCGGAGAAGGCATACATATAGGCCCCAATCATCAGGACCACACGCCAGTACACGTCCTTGGCCTGCAGCTCGGGCAGTATTTCTTCCAGAATCTGCACATACGCACGGGTTGAGCCGTCGTAGGCTTCATTACGCAGTTTGTAGGAAATCTCGGCCGGCTCGGTGTGCAAACGGGCTTGCAGTCGCAAGAAGCGTCGACCTCCGGGCGTCTCGCGCAAGGCGATCGTGGGTGCCAGAAAAGCGCGCACCACATCATCGACCAGGACCTTGCCCTCTTGATCGCGCAAGGCATGCAAGCGCCGTAGACGCTCATCGGAAATGGTTTTGCCTCGGCGGATGAACACGGCCTCAAACAGGCCGTACTTGGAACCAAAGTAGTAGTTGATCAAGGCTTGGGTCACAGCCGCCTTTTGAGCGATGACGCGCAATGTGGTCCCGGCATAGCCAGTCTCGGAAAACTCTTCCTCGGCGGCGTCCAGAATTCGCTCTGACGTGTTGTCACCTACCCCTTCCGGGCGTCCAGGCTTATCCCGCTTGACCCAAGAGCTATCCGACGACAAAGTTACACGGCCCATATTTGCCTCAAAATTTGATTCATTCTTATCTACCAGCTAAGCCTGATTGGCGACGCGACGCCGCGCCCGATGCACGGAACCGTTACGTGTGGCCCAACGCAAGACGCCAGCAACGCTGTTCACCACCTTGCGACGCCACCACATGGATGCCGTGCTGGGGCGATGCTCAAAACAGCGTTGAGCCCACTCTGGCAACATATCCAATGCCGCTAACAGAAACACCCTGGCAACCCAAGCCTTGGGCCCCTTAAACAGGGTATGTGAAGACATTAAAATTGTAGCCACTTCCCGGGTTCGCGCATCAACCCGTAATTGCGGACCGGCCTGGGCAAACAGCTCCCTCAAGCTTGCCGCATCCATGACCAGGCCATCCGCCCCCAGCAACACGGCAACTTTCGAGTATTGTGCAACATAGCGATCCTGCTGCTCTGGTGCCAGTCTGGCATTACGCCAGCGCATATGGGATTGCAGAAAACAGTAGGCCTGCGTGTGATGCACCCAACGCAGCAACTCCGGGTCATTGGCATCGTAAGGCGTGCCATCCGGCAAATACCCGTGTACGTGCTCGTGCACCCGCCGTACCTGATCAATGCAACGCTCAGCCTGCTCCGTACCCGCATAACTGACTGCCGAGATGAACTGCGCCGTTCGACTCAAGCGCCCCTGCATATCCTGACGAAAGCGGGAATGATCCCAGACCCCGGCCAAAACCTTCGGGTCCAGCATCTGCAAACACAATGCAGAAATCCCCCCGAGCATCATGGAGGTGAAATCTGCATGCACTTGCCACACAGCCGACTGTGGGCCAAACAAGCCGGGGTCGCCCGCAGGCGTCGTAAAGTCTACCGGGCTGCCTTGCAGACCGGTAATGATGTGAATCTGGTTCTCAACATACTGACGTATCGACAACAAGACGCTCCCTCCGGCCCTACCTGTTAAACCTGTAATGCTTTCGGCTGAAAGTCAGTAGCATTATATGAATAAACCCAGTCCGTCTTGATGCCGCCCGCGTGCGGGTTTTTCTTCTGCTGCTCACGGTATTCGGCATCACGCTTGGCCTTGGCTTCGCTATCGGACAGGTGATAGGTGCGGCCGCGCTCACGTGCTTCCAGTTGCACCCGGCTGGTACGTGGCAAGCGTTCTGCTTCATAAAGCGACAAGGCGGTGTCCAGATCATCTGGCAAAGCGGCTAGCGCAACCGCCAACACGTAGGCGTCCTCGATAGCCATTGCCGCACCTTGAGACAGGAAGGGCAGCATGGGATGCGCCGCATCGCCCAGCAAAGTCACACGGCCCGACGACCATTTAGTCATAGGGTCACGATCGAACAGCCCCCAGCGATAGACATCCGTCACACGCTCGAACAGCTTGACGATATTGGGGTGCCAGTCCTTGAAATCCTGCAGCATTTCCTGCTGGGTACTGCGCGCATTCCAGGACTCCTCCACCCAGCTGGCCGTTTCATTCACCGCCACAATATTGACGGCCTTGCCGCCGTTTACGTAATAGGTCACCACATGGCTTTTAGGCCCCAGCCAGAATGAAGACTCGGGTGCGACGAAGTCAGGCATCTGGTCAAATGGTACGACTGCCCGATAGCACATATTGCCGGTGAACTTGGGTTCTTCCTCCCCGAAGATGGAGCGACGTACTTCCGAACGTACACCATCAGCACCCACAATCAGATCGGCCTCAAAACTAGAGCCGTCAGCAAAATGCGCCACCGCCTTGCCGTCTTGCTGCGACACCTTGGTGCACTGCGTGTTGAAGGTGACCTTCGTTGTCCCCAGAAGCTCGGTCAGCAAATGATGCAGGTCCGCACGATGCACGTGAAAGAACTCTGCGCCATACAGCTGCGGGCAATCGCTCTTTAAAGGGATACGGAAACTTTCCTCTCCAGTGGACCAATCACGCCCCACCAAAGCCTCGGGCAAGAAACCCACCTTGGCCAGCGCATCGTGGGCGCCCAAAGCGTTGAGCACCTTGACCGCATTCGGAGTCATTTGAATCCCGGCACCGACCTCTCCAAAGGCGGCGGCACGCTCAAACAAATGTACTTCGATGCCGCGTTGCTCCAGGGCTGCTGCCAAAGTCACGCCGCCAATACCACCGCCTATCACACCTACTTTCAACGTTTTTTTCATGCTGTACATCCTCGGTGTTTGGGCCTTGGGCAGCCCAAACCTCCTCAATTAATTAAACAAATAAATAATAAATAAGCAAAAAAACAGATAAGCCTAGATCACCAGCAAGGGGCGCAAGTCTGCATACGGACGAACCTCGCCGTACTTCTGTTGAATATCAAACAGGCTCGCATCATGAGGCTCCTTGGCTCGGTCACCCACGCAATCTGCCAGGACAAAAGGGCGCAAGCCGCAGGACATGGCATCTACGACAGAGGCACGTACGCACCCGCTTGTGGTTGCGCCAGCAATCAGCAAGGTTTGCACCGCCCGTTCCGCAAACCAGGCAGCCAGAGCCGTTCCAAAGAAGGCCGATGGAACCGTTTTACGCACGACCAGCTCACCCGGTGCTGGCTTCAAGGCATCGACAATGGCACTAGCTGGATTGTGCTCTCGCAGCTGCACCAAACCGGGGACTTTCAGGCCGAATACATTACGGTCGGCACTGTCATCGGCAAAGACGATGCGGCTGTGCGCCACCGGCCAGTTCTGTGCCCGCGCATCCGCCAGAACCGTGCGCGTTTGCTCAATGGCTTCCAGAATATTTCCACCACCAAATGCTTGAGGGTCCGCAAAACCGTTAACGAAATCCACAATTAACAGCCCGACATTGCCTTCAAGCTCCAGCCCTTGCCCAAATCCCTGTCGCTCGTAAACACTCTGGCTGCTCATGCCAACTCCTCCACAAGCTTGCCCTCCCGAACGGTCTCGCGACCATCTACGGTCACGGTGCAAGCACGCAGCGGAATATCGATGTGGCAAGCCGTCGTGCGGTCGCCCCCGACCTCATTATTGGGGCCAAAAGAGAACAAGAAATTGCCCGCATAGGCACGGGCATCCATGCCCAAGGTTTGCTCTTTGTCGTAAAGGCCAAGCGTGGACCAGTGAGCACGGGGCTGCAAACCCCAGCCTATGTGGGACATGGCGTAAGCCTCAGGATCATTGAATGAGGCCATGTATTCACGCAGCAGCTCGGCATCCAACCCACCTTCAATCGAGGTCACCACACCGTTCTCGACTGTCATGGTGATCGGGTCAGCCGCATAGGACTTCATGGGCAACAAGATGTCGCCACGATCAATCACGATGCGGCCATGAGCCTGACCTTCGTTTGGCCAAGTCAGGATAAAACCGCTGGGCCAGTGATCCCAGCGCCCCGGCTCATCCACAAAGCCGTATTCCTTTACTACCGGGTACTGCCCCAAAGGCATGACCAGATCCGTACCTGCCCTGGAGGTGGCCCGCATTTCACGAGCGCCCTGTAGCACCTGTGCCGAACGCTCCACACGTTCCTTATCCTGCAAGGATGGCACCATACGCACCAGCACCTCGGGCGGTTCGGCTGCCAGGAGAATTTTGGTGCCCGACTTCAAAATCTCATGCTGTTCGGGAGAGAACAGCAAGGTCATCAGATCCAGCACCAAATCACTGGCCTTGAGGGCGGCAATCGCTGCTGGATTACCCGTCAGCGGAGTCGTGCCCAAGTAAGCCAGAAGGTCGCGGCTCAATGCTTTTTCTGCGTTTACAGGCAGCAAGTCCACCTGCATCTGGGTTGCCCCCAAAGATGCCACGGCCAGTTTGGCGGTAGCCAAGGTTTGAGGATGAGTATGCAAACTGGTCAGAATGGTGACCATCTGCCCCGGCTTCACTCCAGAAAGACTCAGCACCTCATTCCAGGCCTGAACCATTTGATGATCAGATACAGCCATCTTCCACTCCTGTTTCTTGTTAAAAGGTAAGGCCCAGAAAGGTGCCCAATGCGCGATAAAAGCCTTCCTCGTCGTCCCAGGGGATCATGTGCCCAGCGTCTGGTACACGTAAGATCTGCAAGTCAGGCTTCAAGGACTGCGCCTCTTTACTATCCTCATCGCGAATGACATCTCCCTTGCCCGCCACCATCAGGGCCACCTTCCAGTCATTGAGCTGGCTAAAGTCCGGGAACGCATCGTCGGTGTGGAACCACTCATAGCTGTCCGTCACCGCGCGCACATCGCAGGTGTGCAGCCACTGGGCGCGCAGCGCCAGTTGCTCGGGAGTCCAGGTCGGGCAAAACTGCCGCATCTGCTCGGCGCTCATACCTTGTTGAGCCTGTGCAATCGAATCGGTGTACCAGGCGATATTCGCCGGATAGGGGCGTCGCCCTGGGCCGGACACTGGCGGATCCACCAGCACCATGGCGGCCCCCTTGGCCAAGCCTCGGCTGGCCGCACGCAACAGAATGCGCGCCCCCATGGAGTGCCCCACATAAATGGGCGACTCCAGTGCCAGCTCCCGAACGAACTGGCACAAGTCATCCGCGCAAGCATTCACGCCGTAGTCCAGCTCTGCGCCTGCTTGAGAAAGACCACGACCACGTACATCAAGCACATACACATCAAAATGCCGGGCCAGACGCTCTGCCACAAAGCCCCAGGTGGGGGCAGGGCTGGTGATTCCGGGCACCAGCACCAAGGCTGGTCCGGGACCGGCATAACGCAAGTAATGCTGCCGTATGCCATTGGCATGGACATGGGCGCCGTAGCTGAGGCGCGATGGGAGCTCTACTGTCTTGTTCATGCTCATCATCAGCCTCCCAGGTAAGCGCTCAAGAGTTCAGGGTCTTTCAACATGCTGGCGCTGTCTTTCTCTGCAATAACGCGCCCTGTCTCCAGCACATAGGCTCGACTGGCTACGTTCAGCGCGTTATGCACGTTCTGTTCCACCACCAGAATGGACACGCCATGCTCACTGATGTCCCGCACCACCTGAAAAACCTCCAGAGCCATCTTGGGACTGAGCCCCAAGGAGGGCTCGTCCAGAATCAACAGCTCCGGTTCTGACATCAATGCCCGAGCAATCGCCAGCATTTGCTGCTCCCCGCCGCTAAGCGTGCCTGCCAGTTGCCTGTATCGCTCTTTCAGGCGCGGGAAGCGATGAAAGGCAATGCCTTTACGCCGCTCCACTTCAGTCTTGGACTTGATCAGGTAAGCGCCCAGATCCAAGTTGTCTTCAACGGTCATTTCAGGCCACACATGCCTTTCTTCAGGGCAGTGAGCCAAACCCAGCTTCAGAATATGTTCAGGGCTACGACCACTGATCACCTGTCCCTTCCAGGTGATCTGGCCAGAAGTAGGGCGGATCAGACCGGAGATTGCCCGGAGCGTGGTGGATTTCCCGGCCCCATTGGCCCCCAGAATGGCCACGACTTCACCTGGCTGTACATGCAAACTGACGCCATGCAAGGCCGTCAAATTGCCATATCCCGCCACCACATCCTGCAACGCCAATAGAGGTTCAATGTCCTGTTTACTCATGCCGCTTTCCCCATATAGGCTTCCAACACTTGCTCATTGGCCTGGATCTCTGCCGGTGTTCCCGTTGCCAGTTTTTTGCCAAAGTTCATGACCACGATCTGGTCAGACACACGCATGATCAAACCCATGTTGTGCTCTACCAGCAAAATGGACTCCACCCACTGCCCAGGCAGCTGTTTGAGCAAGTCGGCCAAGCCTTCTGCTTCATGTGTATTAAGTCCTGCCGCTGGTTCATCCAGCATCAGCAGCCTGGGTTTGGCGCCCAGAGCAACGCCCACCTCCAGCAGTCGCAACTCGCCACAAGACAAGGAGCTGGCCAGGACATCAGCACGCTTGGCCAAGCCAATCTGATCGAGAATACGGCGGGCCGAGACGATGATTTCCTGTTCGTTTTTTGCCTGCTCCTTGCTGGGCCAGAAAGTGCGCCACAAGGGTGCCCGATCAGCCAAATAATGGGCATGGACCAGATTGTCGAAAACACTCAGAGCCCGCAGCACATTAGTCTTTTGAAAAGTGCGAATGACGCCCTGCTGTGCCATGCGATACGGCTTGCTGGCCGTGACCTCTTTGCCATCCCATAACACCCGCCCACGAGTAGGCTGATAAAAGCCGGTGATAAGGTTGAAGCACGTTGTTTTGCCAGCCCCATTGGGCCCGATCAAGCTGACGATTTGCCCGGCAGGAACGGTGAAATCAATATCCTGAACCGCATGAATACCGCCAAAGGATTTGCTGAGACCGCACACTTCAAGCATGACGCGTCCTCCCAAATAAATGATGAAAACGCTGCTGCACAAATCCCATGATTCCATCTGGCGCAAACAGCACCGAAGCCATGACGATCAGTCCAAATAAGGACAGACGCAACTCCTTGAATTCGCGCAAATACTCTTCCAGCAAGGCCACCACAATGGCCCCTGCAATAGGCCCCAGCAAGGTGCCTTTACCGCCCAGCAAAACGATAATGATCATGGTCGCAGTAAACGGAAAACCGAAAACTTCCGGCCCTACAAAACTGATGTAGCTGGCGTAGTAAGCCCCGGCAATCCCGGCCAGAAAGGCCGCCACCACAAAGACAAACTGCGAGTAGCGAAAAGGATCAATACCGACCGATTGCGCCACGTAGTTGTTCTCTCGCAGAGTGACGGCAGCACGGCCCGCACTGGAATGCACCAGGCGGTAGCAGATGTAGAAAGTGATGGCGGCCAGCACAATGCCCATCACCACAAAACCCCGCTTGCCGGCCAGCCAAGGTGACATATCCAGCAGGGCGGGATGAGCCACACCCGAGATACCCATCGGACCATTGGTCAGCTCCACCCAGTTATTGGCCAGCAGACGCAAGACCTCGGCAAAGGCCAGCGTCACGATGACAAAGAAGGGCCCATTCAGACGCAAAGTCACACGCCCAATCACGTAACCCGCTGCCGCAGCAATCAAGGCCGCCGCGGCAATGGTGACCGTGACAGGCCAGCCCACCGCGGGCGAGCTCAAAATGGCGACCGAATACGCCCCCAGGCCAAAAAATGCCACATGACCCAGCGGGAACTCTCCCACATAACCAATGATCAAGTTCAGGCTGCTGGCCAGCACGCTATACATCAGCACCAGCACCAGGATGTGCAGCAAATAATCGTTCTGCACAAAACAAGCGAGCAACGCCGACAAGGCCAGGAAGCCCACCATAAAGTGACGTTCTATTTTCATTTACGCGCGCTCCGCTCGAACCGAAAATAAGCCATAGGGGCGGAAGAACAGAATCAAGATAACCAGGGCAAAGCCCACCATGTCCGCTGTCCCCGTTTGCACATAACCTCCCCACAGCGCTTCTGCCACGCCCAGGATCAAGCCACCCAGAATGGCACCACCGAAATTGCCCATCCCGCCCAGAATGACCACCACAAAGGCCTTCAAACTGATCAGGCCACCGATCGAAGCCTGCGCGACATAAATGGAGCTGAGCAACATGCCCGAGGTTGCCGCCAGGACTACACCCAAGGCGAAGGTGGAGGCGTAAATCGTGGCGGTATTGATACCGACCAGACTGGCCGCCGTCGAGTCCTGGAAGGTGGCCCGCATGGCTTTGCCCAAACGGGTTTTCTGGATCAGAAGGCGTGCGCCGACGATGGCGGCAATAGACATCCCGATCGCGAAAACTCGCACCTCAGTGATGAATATCGGTCCCAAAAACAGGGGAGTATTAGGCACCGGCGCCACCACTTTCAAAGGTGCCGTACCCACGATCATCAGGGCGGTATTCGTCAGGAAAATCGACAAACCGATAGTCAGCAAAATGCCAGGCTCCGGGCCCTTGTCCCGGATACGGGCAATCAGGAAGCGATCCAGCAGCCAACCAAACACCGCGACGATCACCATGACCAGCGCCAGGCCTACAAAGAAGTTCAGCTCCAGTTGCTGGGTCACCAACCATCCCAGCAGGCCACCGATCATGTAGAACTCGCCATGGGCAAAGTTCACCAATCGCATCAAGCCAAAAATCAGGGTCAGACCCAGAGCCGACAAAGCGTAGAACGTCCCGTTCACCAGTCCATTGGCAATGAACTGCAGCAATAAATCAAACACAATGCCCCCTCATCAAACGATAGAATCCGCAGCTCATCGTGCTCTTAGTCCGCCGTTACCTTGGCCTGAGCAACTATTTCCGGCTGCCCGCCTTGAAGCTTCACCAACACGGCATCAAAGCCGTAGCCCTGGCGTTTTTCGTTGAATTTGAAGTTGCCATTGGGGCCGTTGTAATCCGTGGCCGGCAGTGCCAGACGAATCTTGTCCGGATCGGCTTCCCCTGCTCGTTCGATCGCGTCCATGATGATGTTCATCGCGTTATAGCCAGCCACCGAATACTTGCCGGGCAGCTCGCCATACTCTTTCTGATAGGACTGCACGAACTCCAGATTTTCGGGACGCTGCAAGGTGTGGGCATAAGGAACGGCAGCATGAATGCCTTCTGATGCAGAGCCCGCCAAATTCACAAAGTCCGCCGTCGCCCAACTACCCACGCCAAAAATCAGACTCTCCAGACCCACTTCCTTCATCTGTTTGACCAGAATCGAGCCGTCCTGAGTTTCGGCTGCCACAAAGACACCATCTGGTTTGGCGGCTCGTACCCGCGTCAACAGCGTGTAGAAGTCCGTGGTGCCATGGTCGAAATACAGCTTTTGCACGGTTTCACCGCCCAAGGCTTCGATCTGGCTGGAGAACTCTTCCATGCCGCCCCGGCCCCAATCATCATTCACACCGATGTAGGCGATTTTTTTCAGCTTGAGCTGCTCGACCAGAATCGTGGCAAAGGCATGAGCCAGCAAACCATCGGTTTCTGCGGTGCGGAAGAACCACTCATTGCCACGCTCGGTTAAATCACTTTTTGACGACACGCCCGAGAGCAGGGGCACTTTGTACTTTTGCGCCACGCTCATGGCTGCGATGGTGGCGGAGCTGCAAAAGGCGCCGGAGATAATCGGCACCTTGTCTTTCTGAATCAGTTTTTCAGCCGCGTTCACGGTTTTGGAGGGCTGACACTCTCCATCCTCAATAGCCAGTTCAACCTGTTTCCCCAACACCCCGCCACGAGCATTACGCTCTTTGACAGCCAACTTGGAACCGTTCACATCGGCCTCCCCGTTGTAGGCCACCGACCCGGTCAAAGGCTGAATCACACCAATCTTGATGGTTTGCGCTTGCACGGCCCCCACAGCACCCAGCGTCATGAGCAACCCCATCGTCAATATCGTCTTGCGCACCTTGTATCTCCTTCCTTGGTTTTTAATTAACTGATTGATTATTTCTAGTTTGAAATATTATTAACTGACTAGCCAATAAATAAAATATAGGGAATTCCCTACAGACTTAAAATAATTTTTTATTGTTATCTATCAGTCACTTAATGGAATTAACGCAACTTGATCGAATGTTCGTGGCCGGGAGAAACACGTTTGGCAGCCCCATCTTAGGAACAACTTCCAAGTGCTATTTGAAGGGGTGAACCAGAGGTACTTCGGCTGCTCCGAGGCTGGCTACGAAACAAGAATTCGATAGCCCGGCACAGAGATGATCAGCTCCCTTTCGGCGTGCAAAGCCTCTTTCCAATGGTGATGTTCTGTCCATGAGCTGAGTTCCCGCGACGCACAGGCAACATGCTCTGTCAGTGCCCATTACCTTCTTGAAATCGCCATAAAAAAAACGGACCTGATTCCAAATCAGGTCCGCGTCCAGCTTTTCTGCGCTCACAAATTTTGCGCTGTTCGCTACTACTAGCCGTTTCTCTACATACCCCATCAGAACTGGGTTGAAACGCCAGTCTGTACTCATTCAAGTTTGAAAAGCACGACACAGCACAACAAAGCGCCTGCACCAACGCCCTGGGTTTTACTGCTGCAAATACCCCGACTCCTTGATGATGGGTCCCCAAGTATCCAGATCATCCTGAACAATGCGCGATAGCTCCTGCGCATCGCCCGACTCGGGTCGGAAGCCGATCGGCACAATCGCGCTTTCAATGCGTGGCAGCTTGGCCACTTCATTGAAGGCATCCTGGAACTGTTTGACCATCTCCGGCTCCATGCCCAGCGGGGCAAAAATCCCCATCCAGCCCGACGCTTTCAGGTCGCCATAGCCCATTTCTGCAAAGGTGGGCACGTCTTTCAAGATAGGCAGGCGTTCCGCACCGGTAATCCCCAGCACCCGCACCGAACCGGCGGCAACGTGTTCGGTAATCATGCCCACCGCGTCCACGCCAGCAGGAATATGGTCACCCAGCAGGTCGTTGATCAAAGGGGCACCCCCTTTATAAGGCACGGGGGACATCTGGATATCGTTCTTCTTGGCGATGCTGTAGCCAATGAACTGAGGGGCGCTGCCGGGGGCGGGAATACCATAGTGGCCGTACTTTTCCGGTTCTTTGCGCACCAGCTCCACGTACTCCTGCAAGGTATTGGCAGGCGTGGTTTTACCCACCACAAAGATATGTTCGAACTTGGCGATCACGGCTACCGGCGCAAAATCCTTTATTGGATCGTAGCTGACCGTTTTTACGGTCAGGGGCAGGGTGGTCATCATGTGATTATTAGCGACCAACAGCACCGAGCCATCGGTAGGCGAGCGCAAAAAGCCTTGAGCAGCAACCTGCCCGCCCGCGCCTGCGCGGTTATCCACCACCACATTCACACCCAGCTTTTCACGCAATTGCTCGGCATACACCCGCGCGACGGCATCCGCTGTTCCTCCGGCCGGATAACCTACGACCAAACGTATGGTGTCCGGCAATTTGCTGGCAACAGACATGCCTGTTGCCAAGGCCAACGCCGTTCCCAGCAAAACCTGCGCCCATTTCTTTTTCATTACTTGTCTCCCTACCTCTTGATGACGCTATTAAAGTTCTACTACTCGTCCATTTCCTTGTGCGGCATGACGGCTTAACAAGGCGGCCGCCGTCAATACGTCCTCGAATGCCAAGCCCAAGGATTTAAAAATCGTGATTTCTTCATTGTTGATGCGGCCTGCGGCTTGCCCCTCCAGAACGGCACCCAGCTCGTTCAGCTCGGTATCCGCCGACAAGTAGCCCTGCTTGCACGCATTCAAGAACTCGCCCGACTCGTTACGAGTGGATTGCGCACGGTCCACAAACAAACGGCCTGCCGTCATGGTGGGGCCATCCAGTTCACTGCTGGCGGGTGTGCTGGAACCCATGGCGGTGATGTGCGTGCCAGGGCGCAGCCATTCGCGCTGCAAGACAGGCGTGGCAGAGCTGGTGGCCGTCAGTACCATATCCGACTGGGACACGGCTTCCTGGGCCGAGACTCCGGCTATCAAGGGGCAATCCAGATACGCCTGGGCTTCTTCAATGAAATGCTGAGCCGACTGTGCGGAGCGGGTAATCACAAATACGTTGCTCAAGCGACGCACTTGCGCCACGGCACGCAACTGCCACAAGGCCTGATGCCCGCCACCAAACAAGGTCAGCACGCTGGCATCCGGGCGCGCCAGCATGTCGGTGGCCAGGCCACTGACCGCTGCGGTACGTAAGGCCGTCACGCTGCTGGCATCCAGAATGGCACGTGTTTCGCCGGTCAAGCCGCTCATCAAGAGCACGCAGCCTTGATGGGGGTCCTTACCCAGGCGCACATTGTCTGGAAACAGGGTGCCCATCTTGGCACCGTACAAAGGCTCGGGATAAATCTCCGGCATGTCGATGCAGGCAGGCATCATGCCCAGAAAGCCGCTGGACAAATGGCTGCGCACAATCGTACGCAAGGGCTGGTCAATACGCCCTTGCTGCATGGCGATAAAACCCTGGCGCATCAGATCAATCGCCGCACCCATATCCAGCCCTTCATACACTTCCTGGGCTTTTGCTACATAAACGCTTAGCTGCATGATTAGCCTTGCGCCAGTGGCGTGGTGATATGGCGGATAAAGGTGTCGGTATCCGTATTGGAGCCGCAAAACAACACGCCCACTCGTTGCCCGGCCAGATGTTTGCGCAAGGGGAACATCAAGGCAGCCGTTGCCACAGCGCAAGCCGGTTCAGTGGCCATCTTGAATTCGTTGAACAGGAAGTGCATCCCTGCACGGATCTGGTCGTCGTTGACGGTCACCAGCGTATCGATATTGTCCTGACACACACGGAAGCTGAACTCGTCAGTATGCGGAGCCATCAGACTGTCTGCGATGGACTGCATGGCGCCGATTTTTTGCGGCTCGCCAGCCTGGCGGCTAAGCGCCATGACGTTTGCTCCCACAGGCTCGATGCCATAAACCACGCAATCAGGCTGCCACAGCTTGACGGCAGCCGACACACCGGCGGCCAAGCCACCGCCCCCAATGGGCACCAGCACCGCGTCCAGCTTGCCCGCTTGCTGCAACCATTCGTAGCCCAGCGTGGCGGTTCCCAGCACGGTGGGGTAGGTGCTGAACGGATGAATGAAGGTCTTCTGTTCGTCCTTCTCTATCTGACGCACCAGTTCAAACGCCTGCTCGCCATTGTCAGCAAAGATGATCTCGGCCCCATATTCACGGCACAGGGCTACGCGCGCCGGGCTGGCCGTCTTGATCATCACGGTCTTGGCTTTCACCCCCATTTGATGGGCGGCATAGGCCACGGCCACGGCGTGGTTACCTGCAGAAACGCAAGTCACCCCTTGCTGGCGTGCTTCTTCGGACAAGCTCAGCAAGTTGTTGAAAGCACCGCGTGCCTTGAACGTGCCCGAGGCCTGCAAATGCTCAAACTTGAAATTGACGGCGCTATCCAGACGCCCGGTCTGGTAATCGAACACGGGCGTCTGGCGCACATAGGGACGCAGACGCTCATGCGCCTGCACCACATTTTCCTTGGTAACTTTTTCTGTTGTCATGGGTTTGCCTTGAAACCTGATTGTCTATTTTTAAGAGGCTACGGCCTGGCTGCGAATCAGAGCGCGCAAGAAGTGCTCGCACTGCTCCACTTGCGCCAGTTCTACGTACTCGTCGGGACGATGGGCCTGCTCGATATTGCCGGGACCACAAATAATCGAAGGGATACCGGCTTGCTGGAACAGACCTGCCTCTGTGCCATAGGCCACTTTGCGCACCGTGTCGTCCCGCGTCAGTTCACGCACCAGCTTGGTAATGGCTGCTTGTTCTTCAGGATTCAGGCCGGGGGCGCTGGCCAGCTTCTCCAGCTCCACCAAAGCGTCCGGATGCTCGCGGCGCATGGCAGGCAGGACTTTCAGGTCGATGAACTCACGGATTTCCTGCAAGATCGGCTCGGGGTCCACGCCGGGCAGATTGCGATATTCAAATTCAAACTCGCAAAGGTCAGGTACGGTATTCAAGGCGATACCGCCACGAATCATGCTGGTCTGCAAAGTGGTGAAGGGCACGTCAAAATCATGGTCATAAGGGCCCATGCTCTTGTAGTCGTCGGCCAGATCACGAATAGCCGTGATGATGCGTGCCGCATGCTCAATCGCGTTCACACCCTTGGGGGTCAGCGAGGAGTGCGCGGCATGACCGTGCACCCGGCAGCGATAGGCGTTAATGCCTTTATGCGCCACGATGGTGCGCATGCTGGTGGGTTCACCCACCACGCAGCCTTCCGGTTTCACGCCACGGCGGACCAAGTCATCAATCATGACTGGCGCGCCGACACAACCGACTTCTTCGTCGTAGGAGTAAGCCAGGTGGATGGGTTTGGCCAGCTTGGTCGCCAGCATTTCAGGAACCAATTGCAAGGTCACACCGACAAAGCCTTTCATGTCGCAAGTACCGCGGCCATACAGGCGGTCGTCGCGAATCTCGGCTTTGAAAGGGTCACTACTCCAGTTCTGGCCATCGACAGGCACCACATCAGTATGGCCCGACAAAACAATGCCACCCGTACGCGTGCCATCGGCAGCCGGAATCGTAGCGAACAGATTGGCCTTGCGGCCGCTGGCGTCATGCGTCAGCACAGTTTCCAGCCCTTGCTGCTGCAAATAGGCCTGCACGTCATGAATCAGTTCCAGGTTGGATTCCCGGCTTGTCGTATCATAAGCAATCAGTTTTTGTATCCATTCCACCGAGGTAGAGGGATAAGCAGTAGGATCAAACAACGCAGTCATGCCTTCTTTCTCCCAGCGTAAAGCGTGTAGTTCTATACAATAGGACAGAGTTTTCTTATAAGAAAATTAATATTATTTATAAGAAGATGGTTTTTTACTTCTTTAGGTTATGACAAAAGACTTAGCCAACACCGCCCCCAACTTATTGAGCAAAACAGCCATGGGGGCGCGCATACGTGATGAACGCAAACGACAGGGCTTGACCCTGCTCATGTTGGCACGCTTATCCAATGTGTCTTTGTCCACCCTGTCCAAGGCAGAGCGCGGTCTGATTGGCCTGAGCTACGAAAAATTTCTGGCCGTCAGCCGGGCCTTGAAGATGGATTTGTCCGACCTGTTCAAGACGCCTCGCGATCAGAATGAATCCGGCATGGATATTCTGGTAGGACGGGCTTCACGTACCGTGACCTACCATGCGCATCGTTATGAATATGGCATGCTGGCATCGGAATGGATCAACAAGAAAATGACGCCCATGCACGGGCGTGTCCTGGCCGGTAAACCACGCGATGCCAGCGACTTCAGCCAGCACGAAGGCGAAGAATTTATTTTTGTGATCGAAGGGCAGTTGACCATGCAGTTTCAGGACGGGCGCCGCCACGTGCTGCAGGCGCGCGACAGCATCTACTTCAAAAGCAATCTGGGCCACTTGTACCTGTGCGAACACGGGGAAAGCGTGGAGATCTTGGTGGTTTGTGTGAACAATCACTAGGCCCAAGAGGCGTAGACAGCTAGCTTTTGACGCTTTGGTGACATACCAAAGAGCGTGTTTATTTGCTTTGGCCCCGATTAGATAGCCCAGATGTCTGCTGGATTGCCTGATTGCCTGATTGCCTGATTGCCTGATTGCCTGATTGCCTGATTGCCTGATTGCCTGATTGCCTGATTCTCAAGAGCCTGGGCCACAAGTACATAAAAGCAAGCATTTCAGATACCAACAAGGGCTAACGCTCCAAGCCCGAACCATCCACCTGCTCCATTACAATACGGCTCTGTTCTGCCTCTTTGATCGATCTGCCCATGTCCAGTTCTTCCCCTATTGTGGCTATTGCCACCGCCCCCGGCCGGGGTGGTATTGGTGTCATCCGTGTGTCCGGCAAGGAGCTTGATGCTCTGATCCAGACCCTGTTTGGCCGTACGCTGCAAGCGCGTCATGCGCACTTTTTGCCCTTCAAGGACGCACAAGGCGAGGCAATCGACGAGGGCATCGCGCTGTTCTTTAAAGGCCCGCATTCTTATACCGGCGAAGATGTGCTGGAGCTGCAGGGTCACGGCGGCCCGGCTGTTCTGCGCCGCCTACTGGATCGCTGCCTGGAAGCGGGTAAAGATCAGGGCCTGCGCCTGGCCGAGCCTGGCGAGTTCACCCAGCGCGCCTTCCTGAACGACAGACTGGACCTGGCCCAGGCCGAGGCCGTGGCCGACTTGATTGACGCTTCCTCGGAAGCCGCGGCCCGCAGTGCCGTCGCGTCCCTGTCCGGCGTGTTTTCCAACAACGTCAACGCCCTGGCCGACCGTATCATTCACCTGCGCATGCTGGTAGAAGCTACGCTGGATTTCCCCGAAGAAGAAATCGACTTCCTGGAAAAGTATCAGGCGGCGGCCACCCTGCAAGGCATACAGGACGAGCTGGAACGCATCCTGCAGCATTCGCGTCAGGGAGCGATCCTGCGCGAGGGCCTGCACGTTGTACTGGCAGGCCAGCCCAATGTGGGCAAATCCAGCCTGCTCAACGCCCTGGCCGGTGAAGATGTGGCCATCGTGACCGACATCGCCGGCACTACCCGCGACCGCGTCATGCAGTTGATCCACATCGATGGCATCCCGCTGCATATCGTGGATACCGCTGGTCTGCGTGAAACCGAGGACACCGTAGAGCGCATCGGTATCGCCCGTACTTGGGACGAAATCGCCAAAGCCAACGTGATCGTGCACCTGCTCGATGCTCGCAACCCGCAAGACGAGCTCGATAGTGCCATTACCACTCGCCTGCCATCACACGTACCCGTGCTGCGCGTCTATAACAAGATAGACTTGCTGACAGCTGAGCAGCAGGCAGCCTTGCCCGCACAAGAAAGCGGCGCCACCGTGCTGCCAATTTCTGCCCGTAAGGATATCGGTCTGGACACGCTGCGCCGCACCTTGCTGGATATCGCAGGCTGGAACCCCGGCAGTGAGTCCCCCTGGCTGGCGCGAGAACGGCACCTGCGGGCCCTGGAGCGCGCGGAGTACCACCTGAGCCTGGCTGCGGAACACGCCACACACAGCGATCAGGTGCTGGATCTGTTTGCCGAAGAACTGCGCCTGGCGCATCTGGATCTGTGCTCGATTACCGGCGAGTTCAGCAGCGATGATTTGCTGGGGGAGATTTTCTCCAGTTTTTGTATTGGGAAGTGACCTCGTCGAAAGACTGAGCCATCGATGTGCAGAGGGGTCAAGCATGAGCGGCAAGAAGCTGATTCGAAATAGCACCACTGAATTTCTGATCTTTACCGGCCAGGCTGGTGAGCAAAGCATCGAGGCTCGCTACGAAGACGAGACCGTCTGGTTGTCCCAGAAGCTGATGGCGGAGCTTTTTGGCGTTGATGTGCGTACGGTCAGTGAGCACCTGAAAAACATCTTTGCCAGCAATGAGCTGGCTTCGGAGGCAACTATCCGGAAATTCCGGATAGTTCAGCAGGAAGGTAATCGGGAAGTCACGCGTCTAGTCGACTTCTACAATCTGGACGCCATCATCTCTGTCGGTTATCGGGTCAACTCCATCCGTGCCACCCAATTCCGTCAATGGGCCACCCAAATCCTGCGCAAATTTGCGATCAAGGGATACCTGATTGATCGTCAGCGCATGGAGAACGGCAGTTTTCTAAACGAAGACTACTTTGAGCAGTTGCTGGCAGAAATCCGAGAGATTCGCTTAAGCGAACGGCGCTTCTACCAGAAAATCACCGATATCTACGCAACCAGCGTGGACTACAACAAGAACGCCCCGATCAGTAAAACCTTCTTTGCCAAGGTGCAGAACAAGCTGCATTACGCCATCCACGGTCAAACTGCAGCGGAGCTTGTTCATCAGCGTGCCGACAGCCGGCAAGCCCATATGGGACTTACTTCCTGGGCCAATGCTCCCGACGGCAAAATATTGAAAACAGACATCAGTATTGCCAAGAACTATCTGAAACAAGACGAGCTGGATGCCTTGGGGCGCATCGTCAATGCCTATCTGGAGCTGGCTGAAAACCGTGCCCGCAGAAAAATCCCCATGACAATGGAAGACTGGGCCAAACGCCTGGATATGTTTCTGGAGTTCGACGATCGGGAAATTCTGCAAGACAGCGGCAAAATTTCTGCCAAGCTGGCCCAAACCCATGCTGAAAGCGAGTTCGAGAAATACCGCGTCATACAAGATCGCTTGTTTGAGAGCGACTTTGATAGAGCCATAAAAGAACTAGGCTCTTCAAGTCCGGAATCAGATCAATAGCCTGATCGCTCCAAACGGCTTGCTCCCCCACCTCAGTAAAAACCCGAAATTCATCCCTGAATTAAGCCCTATCAAAGCTCGTCCTCATCGATCAGGACTATGCTGAGCATTCCATCGTCTCCTGCGGGAGGACATCATGCACACACTCAACAAGTGGGTTTTGATGGCAGCTTTGCTTCATGGCGCTTGGGCAGCACAAGCTCAAGAATGGATGCCTCTGGAATTGGAGGCGGAACAGCGCTCCATCTCCCGTCTCAGCGTGGCCCAGTGCCTGGATACCGTTCAGCAAACCGCCGCGGGCGAAGGCTACCAGCAGCGCAATGACCCGGCAGCCAGCGAACAGTTAGGGGTTTATATTGGTGCGGCTCCCCTAGGGGGCGGATCGCTGGTGGTGTATTGCATTGATTTGAATCCTTCGACTGCCTACATCATTCGTACCAAAGCACAGGTCACGGCGGATTTGATGTCTCCACATCAGCTCAACCACAAAATTACGCAGGCCTTGACGGTGGCAAACCAACCCTGAGCATCAGTGACGGCAGCCCCTGGCTGTCCAGAGTCAAAAAAGGGCGCAGTCAATGGTTCATACAGGCTTGCGCCCGAACAAACCACCCGCGCCCCCAAGGACTCCCGAAGCCAGTCGAACGGCTTCTTACTTCATCA
This sequence comes from Alcaligenes sp. YSL9, assembly GCF_030515105.1. Taxonomy (NCBI): domain Bacteria; kingdom Pseudomonadati; phylum Pseudomonadota; class Betaproteobacteria; order Burkholderiales; family Alcaligenaceae; genus Alcaligenes; species Alcaligenes sp. YSL9. The sequence continues at coordinate 325,279 of NZ_JALXJU010000004.1, forward strand.
ACAAATCTGCCACTTCCATACGGCTATCTCCATCCAGCTCAACGTCGTCCATAACCTTGTTCAACATGGCGTGGGCACTGGACAGAGCACCGTTCAAGCTGGTTAGCTCGCCTTGCACGCGCTCCAGCTCCTGTTTCTTTTCGGCTTCACTACCTTTGTCGCTGGCCTGGATACGTTGCAACTCCATCAGTTTTTGCTGAATTTGCTCTTTCAGGTCGCGGATACGTTTAAGTATGTCCTTGACTCCGTCAGGCAAAGAGCTGTCGTCAATGTCCTTGTCGCGGCCTTTTTTCTGAGCTTGCTGACTGGTCAACGACAGATCTTTGCCCATGGGAGACAGGTGCACCTTGATACGTCCCGATGAGTCTATGGAACCAGACTCTTCCTGCTCGGGCACCACAGGGGGCGTCATGGCCGACGCGTTTAATGGTTCGGCCACAGGCATAGTTTGTCTATGCATTAAACCCTGTCCACTGATCTCTATGGTCATACTTTCCTCTCTTGTACACATCATCCCCTAGAGGGTTACGGCTGAAACCCGGTAGTTCTTTACCGTGATGTGTGCACCAAGTGTTGCGCCTTTTACTCAGCTGTTCGGCACAGCTCAGAAATAAGTAGCAAGAAAAGACACTTTTATTTACTTTTATACGAAAAGTGCCCCCCTAATCATTGTCTTCTCTTTATCTGAACCCCATGGACTTCAAAATCAAAGCACTACTAGGCCACACCCTGTTGGCCTTGAGCTGGGCCGGCAGCGCTTATGCCTACGAGACAGAATTCATTCTGAACAAACAAGGTCAACAAGCCTTTGAGCTGCGGATCTATGGGCCGGATGATGGCGGTTACGATACGTCGGATCAATCCAATCCACGCGTTTCCCCCTGGAATATTGACGAGAATGGTCGGCTGAAAATTCGTGCCGCACTGGAGCGCTGGGCCGAAATCCTGAATCTGCCGGCGGGCTACACACCGGCTGTGATCAACCTGGGCACCATGAATGACAAGAACGCCAATGCCTATGGTGCCCAACTAAGTAACCCTGATCATCCCAACTTCGTCCTGTCGGCCTTGCAAGCACGCTTGCACGGAATCTTCCAGGGTGACCCAAACAACCCCGATGCGGTTATCAGCGTCGGAAAGCTGGATCTGGATGCCGCCCCCGTCAATCCAAGCCAACTGCCCTTAACTGGCAAGGCGGACTACAACGCCGTCATTTTCCACGAGTTGGCGCATGCTTTGGGCATCAGCAATACAGTCACCGACAACCTGCCTGAAAACAGCTTTGATCCACCCGATCCCTTTTTCCTGAATGACCTTAGCCCCTGGGCCTTGGGCTTGCGCGATGACCAGGGTCGAGCCCCCAGCCCCGGACAGAAAATCCTGTGCTCGGTCTGCACCAACCCATATGATCCTGCCGCTTTTGACCTGCGCGAAGACAAGGGCTACTTCACTGGAGATCATGTACAGGAAGTCCTGAATGGCGCCATGCCGGGCATCCCCGTCAGCATCCTGAACGTTCATGACCAACCGCGATACGGAGTGGATCGCAACTACATGAGCCACACCGAGCTGCGCAACAGCTTGATGAGCCATCAGACCTATCGCAATTATGTGAATCTGATGGAAGCCGAGCTTGCCGCCCTGCAGGATATTGGGCTGAGCATTGATCGCCGCAACTTCTTTGGCTATTCGGTCTATGGGGACGGTGTCACCCTGAACAATACCAATGGCTACTTTGCCCGCAATGCAAACGGCACGGCCTACCTGCCCGGTCAATACAATATGGCCACGCAAGGCTTGGGGCTGCACATTTATGGCGAACGCAACACCATTACCCAGGCGGCGGATTTACTGACAGCCGGGCCAGGAGGCGTAGGCGTACGTGTGGATGGTAGCGAAAACACTCTCCTTATCCCCGAAGCCACGCGTATTCATGCCCAGGGCTGGTATGGCCGCGGCCTGCAATTCAGCTATGGTCGTCATCACAATATTGTTCAGCAAGGTGAGGTCCGGGCAGATGGCCAGGATGGCATCGGAGCCCTGTTTGACTTTGGCCAGAACGCCATGGGTAGCGACGATGAGTATCACGGCTCCTGGCTAGTCGTAGTGGATGGCCGGCTACAAGCTGTACCGACCATTTTGCAAGGTGCCTTGATCAGCAATTACGATCTGTCCGGCACCTTGTCGGGCCAGAAAGCAGCCATCCATATCGCAGACAATGCCTGGGTGCAAAACATCAATATCTTGCAGGGCGCACAAATTACTGGTGACATCACCTCGAACTACAACCGTCGCGGTTCTGACCAGCAACTGCTCCTGACCCGCATCAGCTTCGGTCAAAAGGCCGATGAAAACGGTCGTGCCACCAAGGCGGCTGATCCTAACTTCCAGATGCGTTATGACGGCAATATCAAAGGTCAAAACAATCTGGCTGTTGTCATTGCCGGGGGCTCAACTTCCTTGAATGGGCAACACGAGCTGTATGGCTTGCGAGTAGATCAGGGCGCCACCCTGTACGGCAATAGCGAATTCACGATCAACCCTGAATACAACTTCACCAATAACGGCACACTCAGCCCTGGGAATTCCTACGGGAACATGACGATCAAGGGCAACTTTGTCCAAGGTGCCGATGGCCGGATTCTGGTGGAGGCCTCGACCACGCAGAACGATCATATTGATGTGCAAGGCTTGGCTCAGCTGGATGGTGAACTGCACGTGGACTTGCAGCCAGACTGGTATCAGAACGGATGGACACTGAATCAGGACAAGGTGTTCACTGCCAGCCAGACACAAGGGCAGTTTGCTGCGCTCAATGCCACGCTGGCATCTCCCACTCTGAATGTAAAAAGTACCGGCAATGGCTGGTCCGTCAGCCGTAATCAGGACGCTTATGCGCAATATGCTGCTTCGCCCAATGCAGCCTCGGTAGGTACCAGTCTGGCACAAGCCTCCTCGGGCAATCAGTCCCTGGCAGCGGTGTATCAGGCCATGGACTTCTCTCGAACTGATGGCAGCGATATTGGCCTGGCTTTGGACCAATTAAGTGCAGGATCTTACGCCGCCCAAACCGCCGCCGCCTTGCGTCGCGAACAACTGGTATCCGAGCAATTGCGCCAAACCGACGGTATCAACAAGAGCGGCTGGCAAAGCTTCATCCAGACCTATGGGGGCCGCTACCACTGGCAACTGGGTAACAACGATGTTGACCACCGCAGCGAGACCTATGGGGTAATGCTGGGGGCGGAACACCGGGCTGAAGGCAGTGACTGGAGCCTGGGGGTGCATGGTAATGCCAACGAGCAGCGCGTCAACGTAGACGCCCCCTTCCAGGCCAAGAGCAAGCTGACCGGTCTGGGCCTGGGGGTGCATGCCCGCTACCGTGGCTACAGCCAGGAAGGCTGGAATGGCTTGGCCCAACTACGTGTGGGTATCGAACAGGGCAAGATGAACCGCAACATCAGCTTTGCGGGCTATCAAGCACGTCCCTCCTCGGATTGGACAGGGCATACCTTCTCGCTCGGTGTACAGACTGGCTACAACTGGGCGCTGGGCGAGAACGGCAGCATCGGGCCAGTTCTGGCTCTGGATTACCTCCATTACCGGCGCCCTGGACTGGAAGAGAGCGGCGATGCCGCCAGCCGTCTGCGCCTGGACGCCAGCCGCCAAAATGCCTTGCAGGCTTCCATTGGCCTGGCCCTGCGTCAAAACTGGAATTTAAGCCAGGATCGCCAACTGCACACGTCCTTATCGATTGCTTGGGAGCAGGCTTTGCTAAGCCGTAACCAGAACCAAGAGGCGGCCTTCGCCAGTGCCCAATCCGTGAGTTTTGATGGTCGTTACGCGCGGGTAGATAGCCATGCTTTGGCGCTGGGCACCAGCATCAGCTTGCAGCAATCCGAACGTCTGCGTTTAGGTCTGTCGGCCAGCACCCGTTTATTAGGGGATAGCCGTGCCGATATAAACGGTAAATTGTTCCTGAACTGGATGTTCTGAACGTTCCGAAACGTAAGAGGCCGACTGTTAGTCGGCCTCATTCGGAGATACAGGAGCGGGTTGAACCCGTTTCATTCCAGACCATCGATCCACATCAATATGTTGACCGGGAATCAAGACCCGAGTCTGTCGACGCCACCATGTCCCGCTAGATACTTCGACCGATCCAGTATCCACAGCAAATTTCATTTGATCGCTGTCCAGAAAAGCCGAGAACTGCCCCTTGTTACTGCGGGCCTGCGCAAAGCTGGAAAAGACCGTCACACTCTTTGGTGTGGGATCAGCCAGCAACAGCGTGACCTGTCCACGTAAAAGCTGCAGATTCAATCTGTCCTCATATTCACGGATTTCAAGGGCTGAATCCGGGCCCAAGCGCAGCACGGCCCCATCGACAAACCGTTGCTCCAGCATTTGAGCCCCCGATACCAAGTGCTCTTCTCGCAATACCGGCTCGGGCCAGGAGAAAAACACGGTCAGCGCCAAGGCCAACACCAGAAAACCCGCCAGCAAACCACGGTGATAGGGCTTGAGCAACACTGGCTTTTCCCCCGAGCCAGCCAATAAACGGCGTATCTCATGCTCGGGCGCATCCAGGCTGGCGTCACAAAAATAGCAAATATATCGATATGAACGTTCATTTTCAGGATTGTCACGGCGCCAATCCTCAAATTCCCGTAATTCAGCTGCGGTAGCCTCGCCCGAGTTCAGGCGAGTAAACCAGTAAGCAGCCTGTGCGTGGGCCTGCGTATGCTCCAGCAGTTCCCCTTGATATGTCGTCATAGCGGCATCTAACCTTGTTCAGTTAAGCCAGCAATAGGGCGGTTTCAGTCCGACGGATTGTCTCTTCCGCTCAAGGCCAAAACCTTAAAAAACGAAACCAGCAGCCACCAACCCTCTACATTCCACCTTTGAAAACGATACGTTTTTATTTTATACATTCGCTTCAAATGCTTACATTAACTCAAATTGACCCATTCCAAACAAATTCGCCTTATTTAATTACACTCACCACAAAAAAACTGCAGATTACAGGTAAAAAAAGCCGGAATCAGGTCGTTAACTAGTGAAATCCGTCCAAAATTTGGCCACTAAGCAGGTCATGAACCTGTTCTTTTCTTTGATCCGATTCGCCATCCGCAGGCAATACCATTCTCAATAAAAGTGGCCACTGCGGGTAAAAGCGATAGTTGGGCGTCGACACACGCGTACCGGCTGGATAACTAAATCCGCCGAATTGAAATTCTCGAGCCAATTGAGCATGCGAGAGATAAAGCAGATTTTTATTTTTATCGACTGAGAAATAAGCACGTTCCAAAGGCAGATTCCATGCCTGAACCTGTAAACCCTCTTCCTCTACACGTACCATCCAACGGTCCTGATCCCGCTCACCGTTGACATACAAAGTCCCATCCGGCCTGGCCTGAACCAAAGTGCCGGCAGGTAGATCCAGAACAAAATCCGGGGCTGTATTCATATTGGAAGCCGCCGCATAGGGACTCCAGCCCCTGATCTGATTCCCTTTAGCCAAAAAGCAGCTGACAAAACGAAAACCGTGCTCTGCCATGGAATCTTGTTCCATTTCAAGCACTTGGCTGCCATCACATTGCCAGCCCTCCAATTCCGTATCGCCTGCCAGATGCAGCTTCCAGCTGGAGTTCTGCATATCGGGCCGGGGGCGCTTGAAAGACAGCACTGGAGCATTGCCTACCATGACCGCCCCCGGGAAACGAGCCCAGGACACGCTGTCCGGGTCGCCCCACACACTCAACTCCAGCTCTGTTCCGGCTGGCATATCAATTCCGGCAAAACGGCCAGGCTCTTTTAAAACATGCTGCCGACTAGCCAGCTCCTGTGCCTGACGTTTATCGAACTGATAGACCTCCCACTGGAAATAACTGTAGTAGAGCGCCAATACAAGCAAAGGAAGCAAAACCAGTAGGCGTGGCCAGGGTTTTTTCTTGAAGTTTTCCCGGCGATGTGGCTGTACTAAAAGCAAAACCACCCAGACCAGCACAATAATTAAGGCAAGCGGCCCGAGCGTAATAATCAGCAGAAACAGCAAAGAAAATGGAGCGACAGGAATCATAAGAGATCAAAAAACCATAAATAGTCGCAATAAAGAAGGCCGAAAAAATGTATAGCCTGTCTTGCTGACTACTGTGCTGATCGGGCAAAAACAAGGGAAGGGCGTTACCAATACAGGCACGGCACCGCCAGGCCCGTTTAAACCGCTTGGCATCGTCTCAGGCGATCTGGATGTGTCCTTCCATATACAGGACGGCCTGGCCTTTCAAGAACACGCGGTCACCCGTTAAGGTGCAGTCCAATACACCACCACGGGCAGAAGCCTGATATGCCAGCAAATGAGTTTTGCCCAGGATAGGAGCCCAGTACGGCAGCAAAGCACAATGGGCCGAGCCCGTCACCGGATCTTCCTCAATACCGTGACCAGGAGCAAAAAAGCGGCTGACAATATCAAACTGGCCCGAGCCCGGCGCTGTCACAATGCATCCGTCACAGCCACTGGCCAGCATGGCTGCCGCATCCACCTGCAGCTGTCGCACTTGTTCTTCCGTTTCCAATACAGCCAGATGGGTGAAGTCATTACGCCACAGTTGCGTAATCTTGGTGCCCAAGGCTTGCTCCAGCAAAGGATTGTCATCCACACGGTGAACCGGGCGCACAGGCAAATCCATGACATAGCTGTCTTGGTCACGACGTACCGTCAAAGCACCACTTAGCGTATGGAACACCACCTGGCTGTCCTGGGGACGCACATGCTGCAGCACAACGGCGGCGCTGGCCAATGTTGCGTGTCCACACAAGGGCACTTCTACCGTAGGGGTGAACCAGCGCAGGCGAAAGTCCTGGCCTTGTGGCACCAGAAAGGCGGTTTCGGCAAGATTGTTCTCCTGCGCAATCGACTGCATCAAGGCATCGTCAGGGAACTCGGGCAACAACACCACGGCGGCAGGATTGCCTGCAAACAAGGTGTCAGTAAAGGCATCAAGCTGATAGATGGGTAAGTGCATTCTGCCTCCAGGCATGGTATTCAAGGTGAGTCCCCAGTATAGAAAAATAGACTCTTTGAAGGCAGGTAAATCCGCGGAACAGGGGCATTGTTTTAATGCCGCCTATCTTTTCCGTTTTTTAAGCACCAGACACGCGAGCGCTTTTTGCAAACGCCTGTTTGCATTCCATTAGTTGGACCCGAGCGCTTCCCGCTTATTTACCTGATGCCAAACGCTTCTTTTTGCGGGTTCAGCAATTACAACGGGTGCCAGGCCGCTCCATTTGATCAATCAAACATTTGCCGCCTCTAAAAGACAGGCGGAAAGACGATCAAAATGCAGCAGGGCAGCCTGGCTCAAGTCCACTTGTTTGCGGCGAGTGTCCTCCGTATCACTAAGGACGATCCAGCCTTTCTCGCGCATGGATTTGAGACGGGTATGAATAGTCGCGGGCGATCCCAGCCGTTCTACGGCCATGACATCGCGCACCGACAAACGCAAACAGTCTTTCGATGCCTTGGCAACCAGCACCAGGATCCGCTCTTCAAGAGGGTCCAGGCAAGGCAAGCAAGGCAGGGTATGCAGCGAATCGGCGAGCTGCAAAAAACGCATATAAATATCAGCAGGTCTGGTGGCAGTTTTCATAACAAAATCTTTATTCCTTTAAGAACCGCTACCACAGCGTCCTTTCTAGAAATAAGTTCTGGTTATTATTGTTTTTATTCCGCCCAGGCAAAGCAAAAAACAACACTGCTTTATGGCCCGAGTGATTGGAATGAGTTTCGGTGCTTATCATGCACTTAAAATTAAACGCTTAAGACCGGGCCTGAATTCCGTACGGAAAGGGGTCTTGAGTCGGGCGATTTATCTGGAATTTTATCAGATAAGCCCTTGATTTAGCTTGAACACTACAGTCCAGACGAAGCAAAATTGTAAGTAGGTGCAGACACGTAGTTAGTTAGTAAGCTGCCTCACATTAAACGCTAATAAAGGGACTTAGGCAGAGAACAAGAACAGTTACAAAATCCAGGCCCGATGATATAAGCATCCTTTCCAAACAATTTTCCGCCCGCTTGTCCTGGTCGTCACAAAACCATGCCCAGGATCTTTAGCCACACGTGTTTCAGACCGATAAAATGTGGTGAACAGCGCTCGGAGCGCCCAACGCGCCCCCTCAGATCACTATAAAATCTGGAACGATAAGAAATGATTCTTCACCTTGAGACACCGCTCATTTTTTCACACGCCTTGAGCGAACAGCTTGGCAAACAAATCTGGTTAAAAATGGATGCGCTGCAACCTAGCGGATCATTCAAAATTCGCGGTATTGGCCACTTGTGTCAGCACCATGCCCAGCAAGGAAAGAAGCGCTTTATCATTTCTTCGGGAGGCAATGCCGGAATTGCCGTTGCCTATGCCGGACGCCGCCTGACCATGCCCACCCTTGTTGCCGTCCCCGAAACCACTAGCGAACACGCCAGACGCTTGATTCAACGGGAAAAAGCCGAGCTGCACGTAATCGGCAAGAACTGGCAGGAAGCTCATGAGTATGCGCTGACCCTGGTGCAAGAAGACGACGCCCTGATTCACCCATTTGATGATCCTTTGCTTTGGGAAGGCCATGCCAGCCTGATCGCAGAAGTGGCCCAAATGGGCGTACAGCCAGATGCCGTCTTGCTGGCTGTAGGCGGGGGTGGCTTGCTATGCGGTGTGGCTCAAGGCCTGCGGGAGCAGGGTTGGGACAAAACCCCGATTATTGCGGTAGAAACCCAGGGCACCGCCAGCCTGGGCGAGTCGGTAAGGCAGCGCCAGCACATCACACTTAGTGAAGTCAGTGGGGTTGCCACCTCCTTGGCTGCACCACGCGTCTGCGACCAGGCTTACGCCATCAGCCAATCTCATCCCACCACCTGCGTTCAGGTCAGCGATGCTCAGGCCGTCAGCGCATGCCTGCGCTTTCTGACCGATCATCGCGTTCTGGTGGAACCCGCATGTGGCGCGGCTTTGTCGACTCTCTACCTGGATCATGAGGCCCTGGCTCCCTACAACAACATTCTGGTCGTTGTGTGTGGTGGCAACACCACGACGCTGGAGCAGTTGGTGCAGTGGCGGGCCACTCCTTAAACTGTCCGTGATCAGCCCTGACGCATTTGGAAAAAATAATTATTTTCTATCGCATCTGCAATCTGGAAAACAGGGTACAGGGATTAAAAAACCCCATCACATGATTTTCATATGATGGGGTTTTTATTTATTCTTTTTATTCCTGATACGCTCTAATTTTCAGAGCGTATAAAGTAAAACATATGTTTCACGTGGAACAAAAGCGCCTAAAACAGCCTTAAAAAGGCTTTACGAGAGGCAAATCCTGTCGAATCAAAGCAGAAAAATCCTGCCCCTCCTGCTGCGACAAGGCTCTCGGGTTGATGTAGCCCAGTTGCTTCAGTTCCTGAAAACTATGGCCTGGCGCCAAAGCATTCAGACCATACACATACTCGGCCAAATAGCCCGAAGCCAGCACACGCCAGTCCCACGGTATCCCGTCCACAATCCTGGAGACCATGTCGTAAACAATGGTGGTGCAATTAGCCGTCAAGGTGTTGTAGAAACGAGGAGTAGTCTGCAGTTGCTGGCCCTGCTCCACATAAGACAAGAACAAGGCCTGCATAGCAGGTTTTGCCAACTCCACGCTGTACATATACACGTCTTCGCCGCGCGCATTGCTACGGGTACGCACAATGTCCTGCTCTGTTGCCGCAATCAAGCTCAACTCAAACTCTTTGAAAAAACCGCCTATCGCAGAAAATGCCTCGTGCTTTTCCTTGCGTATTTCTACCGAAAACACCACATGGCGGCCATCCTCAAACCCGAAAGACACCAGGGTATGAGCGATCACCGGGCCCATCCAGTACGAAAGGAACATATCTACCGATTTGAGCGTCTGCAGATCGTAGTCCTGGCTAATCCAATGCTCATCAAAATCGGTCTCGCTGCGCCAGTTAAAGTCACGCACATTGTGCAGAGTCACCACTGAACCATTTACCTCGCCGTAACTCATTCTGGCCACATCAGGCGCCCATTCCCGGTCGTTGCTGGGCGCAATACTGCTCCACCAGACCACCAGCACCAGAAAGCCCAACGCCTGGGGTGCAAAGAGCCAGTTCTTGCCCTTGCTCAAGGCATACAGGCTCAATCCAGCCACCGCTACCCAGCCAGCCAATGCCAGCCAGCGCCCCAGACCTGCTGACAGCTGAAACTGTAGTGCCAGCGCGCCCCAGGCCGCTACCGCCAAGACCAATAACAGGACCAAAATCTTGATCACCATCGCCCCCCACCTTTTCATACTCACTCCACAGACCTCTTGAATACAGATTACTTTTAAGCGCTGAACCGTCAAAAAAGGCTCCACGCAACGCCTTCGGCTTGCTGCCTCCCCAAAGGGGGAGTTTTTGCCGGAGGCGCCGAGCCTTTAGACGACCCGACGACAAAAAAAAAACCTGTGTCCACTTGAACACAGGTTTTATTAATTAGAAAACAGGGTTTAGCCCTGATAGCCCATCGCTTGACCTTGGCGGATTACGCCTTGCGGCTGCCAGCTCGGATCAAAACGATAGGCGCTTTCTTTGGGGAACAACATCACCACCGTGGAACCCAGCAGAAATCGGCCCATTTCCTGCCCCTTTTGCAAGGCGATATTCTGACCTTCGTAGTTCCACTCGTGGATCTTGCCGTCACGCGAGGCATTTACCACACCATGCCAAACCGTGACCATACTGCCCACCACCGTCGCCCCCACCAGCACCAATACGAACGGGCCTTGCTCGGAGTCAAAAAAGCAAACCACACGTTCATTACGGGCAAACAGGCCGGGAACACCGCGCGCCGTCGTCGGATTGACCGAGAATAAATCGCCCGGTACATGAATCATGCGCTTGAGCACACCCGCACAAGGCATATGTACCCGGTGATAGTCGCTAGGACTCAAGTACAGGGTCGCAAACAGCCCATCCTGATAGCGGGCAGCCTCCTGAGCGTCTCCGCCTACCAAAGCCGTCGTCGAGTAACTATGCCCCTTCGCCTGGAACACCTCGGCACCCTGGATAGGCCCCAACTGGCTGATGGCACCATCAACCGGGCTGACCAAGGCCGTCTCCGCGATAGGGCGGGCCCCCGGACGCAAAGCTCGACCAAAAAACTCGTTAAAGGTGGCGTAGCTGGCTGGGTCGGAGTTTTCTGCCTCGCTCATGTCGACCTGATAACGGTCGATAAAACGCTTGATAGCCCAGGTCGTGCGCCCGCCCATGGGCTTGGAGGCCAAACCGCCTAGAAACTGGGTCAGAGCCTGTTTAGGGAGCAGGTACTGGGGAAGAACAGCCAAACGGGGATGCATAAAATCAGCTCGCAAACAAATCCTGCTTCAGCCTGGGGCCAAAGCGTTTATGCCATTCAATGTAATTGTGTTTCACGCGCCACATCCGGCCGGAGCCACCACTTCAAAGGCCGCGCAACCGTCAGGAATCAGGCACCAAACACTGGCAGGAACAAAACAATACGCACTTGTAGCACAGGTTGCCGCCATACGACATAAAAGGGCGGGCAAGCCCGTCCCATCAGACGTAGACAACCCGGTCGCGGCCTTCTTCTTTGGCCTGATACAAGGCGCGGTCAACCCGGCGCAGCGTGCGCTCGTAATCCGGGTGACCGTCGTACAAGGCCACGCCAATACTGGCGGTGATATTCATGCTTTCGCCATCCACAACCCGGAAGGTCTCCGCATGAATACGAAGACGCAAATTACGGGCGGCACGCATCGCACCATCCGCATCCACGTCGACCAAGACCAGAAGGAACTCTTCGCCCCCAAGGCGGAACACGTAATCACCGGCACGCGCGCTATTGCTGAGCAGCTCAGCAAACTGACGCAAGATACGATCACCGGCATCATGGCCATGAGTATCATTAACCCGCTTGAAGAAGTCTATATCCACAGCCAGCAGCGCAAAACGCGATCCCCGCTGCTGGGCATAGCCCACTTCACGGCTAAGCACGACAGGCAGGTATTTGCGGCTTAACAGGCGGGTCAGCACGTCCCGGCCCGACTCCAGCTCGTTTTGCTGCTCGAACAAGCGATCCAGGTGTAAACCAATGGCTCGGGTTCGATCACGCAGCTCATGCAAGCGTAGAACCTGTCCTTTCGCGTCCCCTTGCTCGAAAGCCGGCATCAGCTCGGTATCAATCAGATTCATCAAGTCCAGGATCTCACGACTCTCTACCGTGCCCTGGAAGGCATGCGCACCCTTATGCTTGAACCAGATACCAAAGTCCGAATCTCCAATCCGCGGGGCAGGCGTCACACCATTGTTGACCGCCATCGCAAACATGAAAAGATTTTCCCAATCCAGCAGCGCGGCTCGCTGTCGGCCACGCTCGGCCGCCACGTTCTGCACAATGGCAAACAGGCGATAGGACTCTTCGGCACGGGATTTACGCTCACGCGAATTGGCATAAGCATGGCTCATCAGTTCCATCGCCAGATCAATGAAGTTCTGGATGTAGCGATAGCACTCCCAGGCCTGCTCGGAACTAATAGTCGAAGATTCAAACAGGAAGCGGGCGTAACGTCCCTTGAGCAAGCGTGCACCACGCAGCACCAGGTGAACCGGCACCCCAACCCGAGCATGAACCTCGCCAACCTGATTTTGCAGCTTGACCTGATCTTGCATATCACTGTGTTCATCCACCGAAAACAGCTGTACCAACCAACTGCGCAAGGAGCGATGCAAGCGCTTATGTACCTGATCATGCGAGAGATACACCTGTGCGGCAGGGTGCTTGAGCATATGCGTATAAAAGTGGGTCGCAAGCTCGTCCTGGTTATCTTGAGTGATAGTCAGCACATGAGCACGGACCGCCAGGGGCACTTTCTGGAGCAAGCCGTGCCAGTCCTGAGCGGCTTCTTCGATATTCGGTTGAGACATGAAGTACAGGGAGAGTAGCGAGACGATACTTAAGGATTAAACAGCCTTGGCGGCAATTGTTACATGAGGGGAGATTTCGCGCTATTTCTTATAGCGATACAGGCCACGGGCTAGCAGGAGAATACCCTTGCTGCCCACAAGGAAAAAACATACCCCTTAAAGATAAGTGGGTGATTCCACGGGCCAAGGCAGAAATACGTTGTCCATGTACTGGAGCAAGTGCCGGTTTCGCCTCACTTTGACAGCAATTTGCGATTCAAACCCATGGCTTTGTCGACCCAAACGCACCGAAAGTTCCACGGTGAGCAGATTGTCCTATCAAAGTAGATAGCTGACAAAACGAATTGCCCACTATCGCCAAAAAGCCACGTTTGGCATCCAAGCACAGAACGAACAATGAAGCATGCTGGTGCTCAAGCAGGTGGGGCTACCAAGAAACAGGAACTGGGTTTATATCCAATACTGAGCAAATACCCAAATTCCTATGAGACAAGCCGGGCCGAAACGATTGGGTCGGGTCGGGTCGGGTCGGGTCGGGTCGGGTCGGCATAGGTTTCAGCATCAACCCTGATCTTTCAATGTTTTTTTACTCTGCTCCAAGCTATTTTTTTAATAACCACAAGCAAGCTTTATCCAATAAATACAGAAAGGAATTAAGAAATCTCTAAATAAAAATTCTGAATCATGAATAAAAACAAACCCAGAGCATTGATTAATTTCTATTTTTCTTAAAAAAACATAAAAATCAGGAAATACTCTTATTTACAAAAAACAAACAAGAAAAATAATTCAGAAAAAAATAAAAATAATAATTTTATTATTAGAAATTTATAAATTGAATAAAAATAAAGATTGGGAGCAAAGACAAACCCCGCTCAGTGAATCACAAAAACAAGGGTTTGTTAGATAAAGAAAACAAATTACGGTCGTGATAAGTCGACTTATCCACAGGTCTGGATAAAAAAGAAATCCACAATCTTATTAACAAAACGAATTAAACCAAGAATGGAAATATAGAATTGATTGAAATAGGCGCTTAATAAGAAAGTGAATAATTTGTGGATATTATAAAGGCTTAATCCGTATCCCAAAACCGGGTTCATGAGAACACCTGCATCCGCCCGCCCTGGTCTCCCAAACAGGCGAAGTTCGGCCAGAAAATCGGTCAAGAACGGGGCAAAAAAGCTATATTTAAGGCAGCTACTGGCTCTGGCCCCCTGTGGATAAGCTCCAAGAAGGCCTGCTGTGGACCTGCTGTGGATGAAAGGGGGATAAGTTGCCTGTCTGGCCAGGCCTCAAATTTTGTCCAGTTTCGGTCCACCGACTCCATCGGGGTGGTGCACAGGCGAAAGTGGTCAATAAAGTACTGAAATTAAAGGTTAATTTCTATCTATGCCACTTATCCACAGACACCCATTATCCATTACCAGTTATATATATAGTTATTATTAAATAAAGATCTCTTCACCCATGCCCAACTTTCTTGTACAGCCTTTACCTGCTGGTTCTTTAGACATCATCGGTGATGTACACGGAGAGCTTCAGGCCTTGCAACAACTGATCCAAAATTTGGGTTACCAGGAAGATGGCTCTCATCCAGAGCAACGTAGCCTGATATTCGTGGGAGATTATTGTGACCGAGGTCCAAATAGCCCTGCTGTAATTGAATACCTTAAGTCCTTGATAAATAATAATAAAGCAAAAGGGATATTAGGTAATCATGAAATCAATCTACTGATAGATGATGCGAAAGATGGATCAGGTTGGTATTTTGATCAGCGATATCAATCAGATTTAAAGAATTACTCGCCATTTATACGTGCAAAACCTCAAAATAGAGACAAAATCCGAGAGTTTTTAAGCTCACTACCTATTGCATTGGAAAGAAATGACCTGAGAATTGTGCATGCAGCCTGGAATAATCCTGCTATTGATGCAATTAGATCGGTTAAAAACGAAGATTTTCTTGATTTTTTCTTTGAATGTGAGCGTAAAGCTGATACTTATGCAGAAAAAAAAGGAATTCTGAATAAATATCTAGCTGCAAAACAAGAATGGAAAGAAAAAATTGAAGACCCAAAGGCCCTGATACCTTTGTTGCAGGCCTACATTGACTACGATTTGGTCAAAAATGACTTCAACCCCATCCGTTTGCTGACTTCCGGCACTGAAGGACCCGCAGATCGTCCGTTTTTTGCTGGCAACCGTTGGCGTTTTTCCGACCGAACTCCTTGGTGGAACAGCTACCAGGACGATATTCCTGTCGTTTTTGGTCATTATTGGCGTCAGCTTTTTCCTCAACCAGCAACGAAAATGTCTAAATATTCCTTATTATTCAAGGATATAGATCCATTTTCCTGGCATGGAGCAAAGAAAAACACATTTTGCGTGGATTTTTCCGTAGGAGCTCGTTGGCGCGATCGCCGCAAAGACCAGGCACCTGAAGGCTCCGCTTTTCACCTGGCCGCTTTGCGTTGGCCAGAGAAAATCATCATGACAGACACCGGATTTATCCAAGCAACCCGGTAAATTCACTTTATATTCCGCTGTTACAATTTTCTTTGCTGTGGATAAGCTCTAGGAAGGGCATTGTGAACAGGGTGTGGATACATAAGGCATAAGTAGGTACTTCTTTGTGAAGTCTAAAAGTTGTACCTAAACCATCCACCGGTAAGCGTTAGATCTATCCCCGGAAAAAAAAGCGCTAAGCTCTTGTTTTAACGCTGCTAAAGACACTTGTTCGACTTATCAACAGGGCTCCATCCAATAATTCCAATAAAAGATTTAAGTGCTTGTTATATAAGATAAGTTCAACTCTCTGCAGGCCAGCTCCATGCCCTTTGCAAGCTAAAAGTTCTCGACTAAGATGCAGTCCATGAACAAAAATCACGATCTCGCTCAAAGCTGGCTTATGCGGCTTTTGCATACAGAAATCTGAGCGTCAAAGGCTGAAAATTTATTTTCAGAACCGTACAAGATCGACTTTGTCGTCTGTTCCCGGAGTTTTCTTTCGACATGAGAAAAACTCAAACAAAGGAATCGGTTGGCAAAAGAGGGGTGTTCTACCTGGACGACATGTTTGGCCGAGACTTTGCTATGGCTGCAGGGATTGCTGCGCCTGGAGCTTGTACTAGGTCAATCCTGTTTGAATTTTTGACTTATCCACATTTTGTGGGTAAAGCGTTAGTTTGTGCTTGCTCGTATCTTGAGGTGCTCGAAGGGGCTTGGTGACCTGTGTATTTTCACAGTTGCAAAGTCTGTTCAAAGCTTGTGATATTGAAATAAGTCCTTGTTTTATATCTATATTTTTTGTGGTTTTAACTTTGAGGCCTGTTTTTTGGCAAGCCACATGAACTGAAACAGGAAGGCCTGCGAGCTGGCTGATTTTTACTTTTCTCAAAGGAAAAGAAGCGATAACTGGGCAAAAAATCAGGTTTACCCCCAAAGTTATCAACAGGACAGCGCTGGAAGGCTGAATTGCCTGTTTCACGTTTGGTGTTCTATGGGGCACAAGATGCGGGTTTTGTGGTTTGCGGTAGATGGTTTGCACTTCGGACAATGCTTGCTGTTTTACGTCGCCGTTGCAGGGCTTGTGTGACAGATTTAGGCAAGATTACGACGACTGCACTTGTCCACAAAAATCAGGACACAAAAAAACCGCCTGACGGCGGTTTGATGAAGGTAGGGAAAAAAGCCTTTAGACCTTTTTCAGGCGTTCAATAGCCTGGTCCAGGGTGTTGAGCTGCTTGGCAAAGCAAAAACGCAGCAAACGATGGTTAGCCTGCTCAGAATTGGGATTCAGGTAGAAGGCAGACACGGGGATCGCGCCTACGCCATAGTTCTGGTTCAGATGCTTGGCAAAATCCAGCTCGGACAGCTCCGAAATGTGTTCGTAGCTGGCTAGCAAGAAGAAAGTCCCTTCACTGGGCATAGGAGTGAAACGGGTGTTCTGCAGACCTTGATGCAAATGATCACGTTTTTCCTGGTAGAACGCGGGCAGACTCTCCCAGGTGGCTGGATCCTGCATATAGGTGGCTAAACCAGCCTGTAAGGGGCTAGGAACGGTAAAGACGGTGTATTGGTGGACCTTGCGAATTTCCGTGCTGAGACTGGCAGGAGCACAGCAGTAGCCTACTTTCCAACCTGTGGCGTGGAAGGTTTTGCCAAAGGAAGAAACGATTACTGCTCGTTCTGCCAGGAGAGGGCGGGTAGCAAGACTTAGATGCTCTTTCTGATCGAAGGTCAGGTGTTCATAGACCTCATCGGACAAGATGATCAAGGAAGGATGCTTTTCTACAATCTGCTCCAACGCGTCCAGATCCTGGGGCTGCAAGATGGTGCAGGTTGGGTTGTGTGGGAAATTGATCACCAGCATACGGGTCTTGCTGGTGATGGCTTGTTCCACACGGTCCCAGTCGACGCGGTAGTAGGGTACAGCCTCGCCAGGCGCTGTCATGGGGACAGCAACAGGGGTACCTCCGGCCAGCTCGATGGCGGGGATATACAGGTCATAGAAGGGCTCGATTACGACGACCTCATCGCCTGTGTGCACAAAAGCCTGGAAACTGGCCATTAAGGCCTCAGTAGCGCCACTGGTGACGGTGATTTCCGTATCCACGTTGTAAAGGCGGCCATACCGAGCCTGCGTCTTGCTGGCAATGGCGGCTCGCAGGGCAGGGTAACCAGCCATGGCAGGGTATTGGTTGATGCCATCCAGCATGGCCTGGTGCACAGCCTCAATCAGGGCTGGATCCGGATTGAAGTCTGGAAAGCCCTGGCCCAGGTTAATGGCCTTATGCTCCAGAGCCAGTTGGCTCATGGTGGTAAAGATGGTGGTGCCCACAGAAGGGAGCTTGGATGTGATCTGCATGGGTCTACTGATATGAATAATAAAAATGCACCCGCGCTTCAGATTTGAGTAAAAAGTTGGGTGGCGAAGTATCAGACAAATTCTTGTCGAAAATACCATAGATTCTGCGCGTATCTGTTGATCGTGGAACTGAGCACTCAGGATCGGTTTCTTACATTGATATAGCTATTGCCTATATAGGTTCCGAGCCTGGCTTCTCCTGCTGTTTTCCTTCCTCAGCTCTCGCGCTGCAGGTTCGTGTTGTAGCCGCGGGAATTTTCTGGCTAGACCTGTGTCTTAACTTCGGCCTCTCGATTAAGTCCCAGGTTTTAAGCTAGGCGTTAAAGGTGCTGCTGTTGTTTCTTCAAAGTATCTGTCGTCTCAAGTAAATCCTGTTCTATCTGGGTAGCTGTCTTTTTGCGCATAGGACACTTTTTTCTTGTAGCCAAGGTAGTCGGATTACATAATCGACGCCTTATATTTTCCGCAGGCCAGCCGAAATATCCTTATCGCCACACTGTAGAACGGTGGATGTGGTCCTCAGGCAGTATTTCTTTTTATTGCTCTGTTATCCACAATTTTGCTGCCTGCTTGGGCTGCTTTTATCCACCTGTTGTGAGGTACTGGCTTAGATAGCCCCTTTTAGGGGATTTAAGAGTGATAAGCGCGCCTTTTATGGCTTCGCTCCGTGGGGAGTTCTGGCTGAAGAAAATCTTTGCAAGTGCTGCCTGTGCTTCCCAAGGTGGGCTGGGGATAAAAAAGCGTCCCTTTCTCCACAAAGTTATCCACAGTGGTATTTACGCAAAAAACTGTGTTCCACGTGGAACAGATATTGGTTCCATGTGTTTCACGTGGAACATACTCCGCTGGTAATCGTATAATTGATTTTTATTTTTTAGCTGTTCTGACATGATTTATCCCGAAGAGTTTGACGTTATTGTCATAGGCGGCGGACATGCTGGTACCGAAGCGGCTTTAGCGGCAGCTCGAACCGGCGTGTCTACCTTATTGTTAACCCATAATATGGATACCTTGGGGCAGATGTCCTGCAACCCTTCTATTGGGGGGATTGGGAAGGGGCATTTGGTCAAGGAAGTGGATGCGCTGGGCGGGGCAATGGCGTTGGCTACCGACCACGCCGGTATTCAATTCCGTACTCTGAATAGCTCCAAAGGTCCGGCCGTGCGCGCCACTCGTGCTCAGGCGGACCGGTCTTTGTACCGCAAGGCTATTCGCGAGGTTCTACAAAACCAACCCAACCTGATGGTGTTCCAGCAATCAGTCGAAGACTTGATTGTGGAAGGTGATCGGGTTGTGGGTGCAGTGACCAAGATTGGCTTGGAATTCAAAGCCAAATCTGTGGTTCTGACAGCAGGAACTTTTTTGAATGGTCTGGTCCATGTAGGCCTGAATAATTATTCTGCGGGCCGGGCAGGGGATCCGCCGTCCATCAGCTTGGCGCATCGTTTGCGGGAACTGCAGTTACCGCAAGGGCGGTTGAAGACAGGGACCCCTCCGCGCATTGATGCCAACACCATCGATTTCTCCCGCCTGGAAGTCCAACCTGGCGACAGCGATCCGATTCCGGTGTTCTCTTATATGGGCGATGTTTCCATGCATCCTCAGCAGATGCCGTGCTGGATTACGCACACCAACGAGCGTACCCACGACATCATCCGTTCCGGGCTGGATCGCTCGCCTATGTATAGCGACCAAGGCACTATCGAGGGCATTGGTCCGCGTTACTGCCCGTCTATCGAAGACAAGATTCATCGCTTTGCGGACAAGAGCAGCCATCAAGTGTTTTTGGAACCTGAAGGCTTGAGCACGACCGAGATCTACCCCAATGGTGTCTCGACCAGCTTGCCTTTCGATATCCAGTTGGCTATGGTGCGCAGCCTGCCTGGTTTGGAAAATGCCCGCATCATGCGTCCAGGTTACGCGATTGAATACGATTATTTTGACCCTCGATCCCTGTACCCCACGCTGGAGACCAAACAGATTCGTGGCTTGTTCTTTGCCGGTCAGATCAATGGCACGACAGGTTACGAAGAAGCCGCCGCTCAGGGCTTGTTGGCCGGGGTGAACGCAGCGCGTTTGGCACAAGAGAGAGAACAGTGGTATCCACGTCGCAACGAAGCCTATCTGGGTGTGTTGGTAGACGATTTGATTACCCGTGGGGTGACTGAGCCTTACCGTATGTTCACGTCTCGTGCCGAATACCGTTTGAGTCTGCGGGAAGATAATGCCGACCAACGATTGACTGAAATTGGCCGAGAGTTGGGCCTGGTGGATGATGCCCGTTGGGATCATTTCAATCGCAAACGCGATGCGGTTGCACGTGAAATTGAACGCTTGAAGGGTACTTGGGTGAACCCCCGCAATTTGCCTGCCGAACAAGCAAATGCACTGTTAGGTAAAAGTATCGAACGGGAGTACTCCTTCTTCGATTTGCTCAAGCGTCCCGAAGTGGACTACGCCAAGTTGATGGCTGTGCTGAATGACCAAGGCATGCCTGTAGCAGGCCCAGGTCTGGCAGATCCGGTGCATGTGGAGCAGGTGGAAATTCAGGTGAAGTATGCGGGCTATGTGGCGCGTCAGCAGGATGAGGTGACTCGTCAGGCAGCACTGGAAGAGCAAGCCATTCCAGAGGACCTGGATTACGACGACATCAAGGGATTGTCGATTGAGGTGCGCCAACGCTTGAAGGCTGCCAAGCCTTTAACCATTGGCCAGGCCGGGCGTGTTCAAGGTGTGACACCTGCGGCGGTTTCTTTATTGTTGGTACACCTGAAGCGCAAGCAAAAGAACAAACAAACGGCATGAGCGATATTTTTTCAAAACGCCTGAATCAGGCCCTGCTGGATTTGGGTCTGGATCAGGACCCTGTACTGGTACGCAAGCTACTGGATTACATAAATCAGTTGCAGCGTTGGAACCGTACCTATAATCTGACCGCCCTGCGTGACCCAGATCAAATGCTGGTGCAACACATTTTTGATAGCCTGTCGATTGTCCGTCCGTTTCAGAACTATCTGGCCGGCAACAATACACAGACACAAGAATCGGTAAAGATTGTAGATGTAGGTTCAGGGGCAGGTTTGCCGGGAGTTGTTTTGGCAGCATCATGTTCCACGTGGAACATTACCTGTATCGATGCTGTCGAGAAAAAAATGGCATTTGTCCGACAAATGGTTGGTGCTTTGGCTTTGCCCAATTTGTCGGCGATGCATGTGCGTGTAGAGCAGCTGAAACCCATGCAGGCTGATATTGTGGTTTCCCGAGCTTTTTCTTCGCTGCTTGATTTCGTAAATTTGGCAGGCAGGCATGTTCGTCCAGGTGGACGCATTGCGGCTATGAAGGGTAAAGAACCTGATCAAGAAATAGCGGCATTGCAATCTGAAAGTAACTGGCGGGTCGAACGAATAGAATCATTAACCGTACCGGAGCTAGAGGCACAGCGTTGTCTAGTGTGGTTGGTGCAGCAAGGATAATCATGAGTAAAAAAGACGATAAATCTCCCCGTGCCTATGTGTTTTGTATTGCGAACCAAAAGGGCGGGGTAGGCAAGACGACCACAGCAATTAATTTGGCAGCTGCTCTTGCTGTGCTGAAGAAAAAGGTTTTATTGATTGACCTGGATCCTCAGGGCAATGCCACCATGGGTAGTGGTATTGATAAAAACAGCCTGTCTGGTAATTTGTACCAAGTGCTGATTGGCGACGAAAGCATTGCTAACGTAAAGATACATTCAGAAACAGGTGGTTATGACGTCTTGCCTTCCAATAGGGAGCTGTCGGGCGCAGAAATCGACCTGATCCAGATGCAAGAGCGTGAGCAACAACTTAAACAGGCTCTGGCTCAGGTGTTGGACGATTACGATTTTGTGCTGATCGACTGCCCACCCACCTTGTCCTTACTGACGTTAAATGGTTTGGCCAGTGCTCACGGGGTCATCATCCCCATGCAGTGCGAGTACTTTGCGCTGGAAGGGCTGTCGGATCTGGTCAATACGGTTAAACGGGTCTATCGCAATATCAACCCGGATTTGGAGTTGATTGGTTTGCTGCGGGTGATGTTTGATGGCCGCGTAACTTTGCAGCAGCAAGTCTCCAATCAGATCGAGACACACTTTGGCGATAAGGTGTTCAAGACGGTGGTGCCACGTAACGTACGTTTGGCTGAAGCGCCAAGCCACGGTATGCCAGGTATTGTGTATGACAAGAACTCCCGGGGTGCCAAGGCCTATATGGACTTTGGTAAAGAGCTGATCAAGCGCTTGAAGAAAGAATCCCGCAGCGACAAGGCATAAGGCACACAAGAATCAATAGGAATGTAAGCATGGCTACACGAAAACCAAAAGGTCTAGGTCGAGGCTTGGATGCCTTGCTCGGCGCAGACGCAGGCGCTATCGCAACCATCGGGAAAAAGGGCGAAGCGACGGTGAGCGATGGCCCACCTTCCAACCTGCCCGTCAAACTGCTCAAGGCTGGGGTGTATCAGCCGCGTACTCGCATGGACGAGGGCGCCTTGAACGAGCTGGCCGAATCCATTCGCGCACAAGGCGTGATGCAGCCTATTCTGGTGCGTCCTCTGTCGGGTAAGGACAAGGGCAAATACGAAATCATCGCCGGTGAACGTCGTTTCCGTGCGTCGCAAATTGCTGGTCTGGAAGAAGTGCCCGTTCTGGTGCGCGAGGTAGGCGACGAGAACGCCGCCATCATGGCACTGATCGAGAACATCCAGCGTGAAGATCTGAATCCGCTGGAAGAGGCGCAAGGTGTGAAGCGTTTACTGGACGAGTTCGGTCTGACTCATGAGCAGGCCGCTCAGGCGATTGGCCGTTCGCGTTCGACCACCAGCAACCTGCTGCGTCTGATCAACCTGGCAGAGCCTGTGCAGATCATGCTGCTGGCCGGCGACATCGATATGGGTCACGCTCGTGCCTTGCTGGCTGTGGACGCTGCCCGTCAGATCATGTTGGCCAACGAGGTGATTGCCCGCCGTCTGTCGGTGCGTGAAACCGAGAAGCTGGTCGCCCGTGCTTTGCACGAGGATGACGAGCCTGCCAGCAAGCAGGCCCAGAGCAAGGCGAACCGCAATGGCGACGTACAGCGCTTTGAAAAGGTGCTGTCTGACCACCTGGGTACCAAGGTGACCTTGAAGGTCGGTGCCAAGGACAAGGGCCAGTTGCAGATCGCTTTCCATGGCTGGGAGCATTTGAATGCCTTGCTGGAAAAGCAGGGGCTGTCGTCCTTGCTGGAGCAAACGGACGATTAAGTCAGGCCCGCGCCACGCTGAAAGCGATGCAGTTGATGTAGAAAAGCCGACCTCAGGTCGGCTTTTTCCTTGCCATGCCCTGTGTTTTGCTACTGAGCAGTATTTGGCTGCATGGTTTTCAGATTGCTTGCTTGTGTCCCGGCCAGTGGAAAACAGCAAGAGGAACTCCAAGCAAGTCAGGGAACAGAGCAGGGAAGACGTCCGAGAGCCGGATTAAAAGCGAAAAAACCAGATTCGTATCTTTTGCTTACAAAAACAAGCGCTGAAAACAGAAAAAAATCTATGTGTTTACCCGTATTTCACCGTGATTCCCCGGTTTTGAAAGCATTCAAAAGCGGCATGTCTGACGCCTGAAAACAGTGACAAAACCAGTAAGAAAAGCGCCCAAAATCAGGTTTTTTTTAAAAATTCATCGAATTATTCAGTTTTCTTCCCAAAAGGCTTGACGACCTCTTAAAACATGTCCATAATTCGATTTTCGCTTCGGGTGGGATGTCCGAGTGGTTAAAGGAGGCAGACTGTAAATCTGTTGGCCCTGCGCCTACGTTGGTTCGAATCCAACTCCCACCACCAGCACTTTTCTAGAGTCAGCCAGCAAGGCGACTTTAGGAGAGGGTGAAGAAAAGTCTGCGGGTGTAGCTCAATGGTAGAGCAGAAGCCTTCCAAGCTTAAGACGAGGGTTCGATCCCCTTCACCCGCTCCAGGTAAAAATCTTTGGCCACTCTGGGCTGAAGTTGAATGCCCATGTGGCTCAGTGGTAGAGCACTCCCTTGGTAAGGGAGAGGTCACGCGTTCGATCCGCGTCATGGGCACCACATCTCTCTTCTCTATATCGTTCTATCCCTTCAGGAGTCTGCCATGGCTAAAGGCAAGTTTGAACGGACTAAACCGCACGTCAACGTCGGTACTATCGGTCACGTTGACCACGGTAAAACCACTCTGACCGCTGCAATCTGCACGGTTCTGTCCAAGGCATACGGCGGCGAAGCGCGCGATTACTCGCAGATCGACAACGCCCCTGAAGAAAAAGCACGTGGTATCACCATCAGCACGTCGCACGTTGAGTACGAAACGCCTAACCGTCACTACGCTCACGTTGACTGCCCCGGCCACGCTGACTACGTCAAGAACATGATTACCGGTGCTGCCCAGATGGACGGCGCTATTTTGGTTTGCTCGGCCGCTGACGGCCCAATGCCCCAGACTCGCGAGCACATCCTGCTGAGCCGTCAGGTTGGCGTTCCTTACATCATCGTGTTCCTGAACAAGGCTGACATGGTTGATGACGAAGAGCTGATCGAACTGGTTGAAATGGAAGTTCGCGAACTGTTGTCCAAGTACGACTTCCCTGGCGATGACACCCCGATCATCAAGGGTTCGGCCAAACTGGCTCTGGAAGGCGACGAAGGCCCACTGGGCAGCCAAGCCGTTCTGGCTCTGGCGGAAGCGCTGGACAGCTACATTCCTACGCCTGAGCGTGCCGTTGACGGTACCTTCCTGATGCCTGTTGAAGACGTGTTCTCGATCTCCGGCCGTGGTACGGTTGTGACCGGTCGTATTGAGCGCGGTATCATCAAAGTCGGCGAAGAAATCGAAATCGTGGGTATCAAAGACACGGTCAAGACCATTTGTACCGGCGTTGAAATGTTCCGCAAACTGCTGGACCAAGGCGAAGCTGGCGATAACGTCGGTCTGCTGCTGCGTGGTACCAAGCGTGAAGACGTGGAACGTGGTCAAGTTCTGGCCAAGCCCGGTTCGATCAAGCCACACACGGACTTCGACGCCGAGGTGTACATTCTGTCCAAAGAAGAAGGTGGTCGTCACACTCCTTTCTTCAAGGGCTACCGTCCTCAGTTCTACTTCCGTACAACTGACGTGACCGGCACCATCGAGCTGCCAGAAGACAAGGAAATGGTTCTGCCAGGCGACAACATTTCGATGAAAGTGTCCCTGATCGCTCCTATCGCCATGGAAGAAGGTCTGCGCTTCGCTATTCGCGAAGGCGGCCGTACCGTTGGCGCTGGCGTGGTTGCAAAAATCATCAAGTAAAAAAAGAGTAGTAATTTTGGGCGAAAGAGGTTAATATCCTCTTTTGCCTAAAAGCCAAACGTAGCAAAGTAGCGCGCTACGGTTTGTCAAGGTATAGGGGTATAGCTCAATTGGCAGAGCGTCGGTCTCCAAAACCGAAGGTTGAGGGTTCGATTCCTTCTGCCCCTGCCACCACAGTCACTCGCCACCACCTCGCGTGGCGTCACTCGTCGGAATATGTCGAATACCAACGTAGAAACCGTTAACCGAGGTTCCGAGCGCATCAAGCTGGGCCTAGCGGTCCTAGTCGTCGCCGCCGGTATTGTTGGCTATTCCGTTCTGGATGGCCAAAATTCACTGGTTCGCGCTGGGGTATTTGTTGCCAGCTTAATCGTCGCCGTATTGATCATCTGGTTTAGCGATACAGGCCGCCGCCTGGTCGCTTTTTCTCGTGATGCCTACACGGAAGTGCGTCGCGTTCACTGGCCATCCCGTAAAGAAGCAACGCAAATGACGGGTATCGTCTTTGTGTTTGTTGCCGTTATGGCCATCTTGTTGTGGCTGATTGACAAAGGGCTCGGCTGGATCATTTATGGCCTGTTGCTGGGCTGGAAATAAAGGGCACACATGAGCAAACGCTGGTATGTGGTTCACGTTTATTCCGGCATGGAAAAAAGCGTGCACAAGGCTCTGGTGGAGCGCATTGAACGCGCTGATCTCCAAGAAGCGTTTGGTCGCATTCTGGTTCCATCGGAAGAAGTCGTTGAAGTAAAGAACGGCAAGAAATCAATTACAGAGCGACGTATTTACCCTGGTTACGTTCTGGTCGAGATGGCCTTGACCGACGAAACCTGGCACTTGGTAAAAAGTACGCCGCGAGTCACCGGCTTTTTGGGTGGTTCCGGTAACCGTCCCGCTCCCATCTCCGAGCGCGAAGTGGAAAAAATCCTGTCGCAAATGGAAGAGGGCGTTGAGAAGCCACGGCACAAAGTGCTGTTCGAGGTTGGCGAACTGGTACGCGTCAAGGACGGTCCGTTTGCAGACTTTAACGGTAACGTCGAAGAAGTTAACTACGAGAAAAACAAGGTTCGTGTCACCGTTACTATTTTCGGTCGCGCCACCCCCGTTGAACTCGATTTCGATCAAGTCGAAAAGACCTGATTAATTACAACCCCCGGGAAGCCTGTCGCATCATGTGCCAGGCGTCATCACCCGCAAGGAGCTAAGCATGGCGAAGAAAATCGTCGGCTTTATCAAGCTGCAAGTCCCAGCTGGTAAGGCAAACCCATCCCCTCCAATCGGTCCAGCGCTGGGTCAGCGCGGTCTGAACATCATGGAATTCTGCAAGGCGTTCAACGCTCAGACACAGGGTCTGGAACCCGGTCTGCCAATTCCTGTGGTGATCACCGCTTTTGCTGACAAGAGCTTCACGTTCATCATGAAGACTCCTCCAGCAACCATCCTGATCAAAAAGGCTGCTGGTATCAAATCCGGTTCTGCACGTCCTAACGTGGATAAAGTCGGTACGCTGACCCGCGCTCAGGCTGAAGAAATCGCCAAGACCAAACAACCCGACCTGACCGCTGCCGATCTGGACGCCGCTGTGCGTACCATCGCTGGTAGCGCTCGCAGCATGGGCATCAACGTTGAAGGGGTGGTGTAAGTCATGGCTAAAGTAAGCAAACGCGCAGCCGCTATTGCTGCCAAGATCGACCGCAACAAGTTCTACCCTGTGGCCGAAGCTCTGGCCCTGGTGAAAGATACTGCCACTGCCAAGTTCGACGAATCCATCGATATCGCTGTTCAGCTGGGCATTGATCCTCGTAAGTCCGACCAACTGGTCCGTGGCTCCGTGGTTCTGCCTGCTGGTACCGGTAAAACCGTGCGTGTTGCCGTTTTCGCCCAAGGCGAAAAAGCCGACGCCGCTCGTGAAGCTGGTGCTGATATCGTTGGTCTGGACGACCTGGCTGAGCAAATCAAAGCCGGTCAAATGGACTTTGACGTTGTGATCGCTTCGCCTGACACCATGCGTGTTGTCGGTACCCTGGGTCAGGTTCTGGGTCCTCGCGGCCTGATGCCAAACCCCAAGGTTGGTACTGTGACTCCTGACGTTGCTACGGCTGTTAAGAACGCCAAGGCTGGTCAAGTTCAATACCGTACCGACAAGGCCGGTATCATTCACAGCACCATTGGTCGCGCTTCGTTCAACGTTGAACAGCTGCAGACCAACCTGGTTGCCCTGGTTGACGCCTTGAACAAGGCTCGTCCAGCCGCTGCCAAGGGTGTTTACCTGCGCAAGGTTGCCGTGTCCTCCACCATGGGTGGCGGTGCACGTGTTGAAATTGCATCTCTGACTGTTTAATCAACAGTTAGAAAAAAAGAACTTTGGGCTGTGATCCTGTTTACAGGGTCACTGCTGTCAAAGACCGTTGGAGCAGTTGGCTGACTTGTCATCTCACTGCTTAATCGGGGCAGAACGTCCCATCCAACGTAGACGGCGCCCGTGGAAGAATTCGTTATAGAACTCGTCCAGGTGCGCCGCATTCGGTTGATGTTGGGAAGCCTTCCCGACATCGTTTGAAGGAGTGTTCAACCGTGAGTCTCAATCGTGAAGAGAAAGCGGTAGTCATCGAAGAAGTCACTGCCGAACTGGCAAAGGCCCAATCGATCATTATCGCCGAGTACCGTGGTCTGGACGTCGCTTCTGCTACCGTATTGCGCAAAAAAGCGCGTGAGTCTGGCGTCTACCTGCGTGTGTTGAAAAACACCCTGGTTCGTCGTTCGTTGGCAGGTACCTCGTTTGACGGTATCTCCAGCCAGCTCGTGGGTCCTCTGATGTACGCCATCAGTGAAGATCCCGTTGCTGCGGCGAAAGTCGTTGCAGATTTTGCCAAGACCAATGACAAATTGGTCATCATGGGCGGTGCGCTGCCCAATAGCGTTCTGAATGCTGATGGTGTTAAGGCTCTGGCCACAATGCCCTCGCGCGAAGAATTGCTGGCGAAACTGCTGGGCACCATGCAAGCACCTATCGCTACTTTTGTGCGTACGCTTAACGAAGTTCCCACCAAGTTTGTTCGCGGCCTGGCGGCTGTGCGCGATCAGAAAGAAGCTGCGTAAGCAGTTTTCCTTCAGGAAACTTCGTCGTTGCGAACGACAACCAAACCTGGCATTTACCTAATATCTGGAGTTCTTAAAAATGGCTACTAAAGCTGAAATCCTTGACGCCATCGGCGCAATGTCCGTGCTCGAACTGTCCGAGCTGATCAAAGAAATGGAAGAAAAATTCGGTGTGTCGGCTGCTGCCGCCGCTGTTGCTGTTGCAGCTCCTGCTGCTGGTGGCGCTGCTGCTGCCGCTGAAGAGCAAACCGAATTCACCGTGTTCCTGGCTGACGTTGGCGCAAACAAAGTTAGCGTCATTAAAGTCGTGCGCGAAATCACCGGTCTGGGCCTGAAAGAAGCCAAAGACCTGGTTGACGGTGCTCCTAAGGCTGTTAAAGAAGGCTTGTCCAAAGCTGATGCTGAAGACGCTCAGAAGAAGCTGGAAGAAGCTGGCGCCAAGATCGAGCTCAAGTAAGAGTATCGATAGATGCCCGGGAATGCGTTTCAAGCCTTCCCGGGCTTTTGCGTTTCCAGAAAACCCATGATTTTTAATTAGTATTGTAGAAAGTCGGGTTTTTTAGAGTCGTAAACCAGGGCCGTGGTTGACGGTCCGTGTAACCCTTGAGTCGGAGTGCTCATGCCTTATTCGTACACCGAAAAAAAGCGCATACGCAAGAGCTTCGCCAAACGTGAAGACGTACAGCAGGTTCCTTACCTGTTGGCTACCCAGCTGCATTCTTTCAGAACCTTCTTGCAGAAGGACACGCTGCCTTCTCAGCGTAAGGTTGAAGGCTTGCAGGAAGCTTTCAGTTCCATATTTCCAATAGTAAGCCATAACCAAATGGCGCGGCTAGAGTTCGTGAGCTATACGCTCGGCGAGCCGGTGTTCGACGTCAAAGAGTGTCAACTTCGTGGTTTGACCTATGCTTCCCCCTTGCGGGCGAAGGTTCGTCTGGTCCTCATGGACCGCGAGGTGAGCAAGCCTACCGTCAAGGAAGTAAAAGAGCAAGAAGTCTACATGGGCGAAATGCCCCTGATGACTGATAACGGCTCTTTTGTGATCAACGGTACCGAACGAGTCATCGTTTCCCAGCTGCACCGTTCCCCCGGCGTGTTCTTTGAACACGACCGCGGTAAAACGCACAGCTCGGGCAAGTTGCTGTTCTCGGCTCGCGTGATTCCTTACCGTGGTTCCTGGCTGGACTTCGAGTTCGATCCCAAGGACATTCTGTTCTTCCGTATCGACCGTCGTCGCAAGATGCCTGTGACTATCTTGCTGAAGGCCATTGGCCTGACGCCAGAACAGATCCTGGCCCACTTCTTCGAGTTCGATCACATCGAACTGCACCAGGAAGGTGGCAAGCTGCAATTCGTTCCAGAACACTGGAAGGGCGAGGTTGCCCGTTTCGACATTACCGACCGTGATGGTCGCGTACTGGTTGAAAAGGACAAGCGTATCAATGCCAAGCATTTGCGCGACCTGCAAGCAGCCAAGATCGAATACATCTCCATCCCGGAAGATTTCCTTCTGGGTCGTGTGCTGGCCAAGAACATCATCAACGCCGAAACCGGCGAAGTGATTGCCAACGCCAACGACGAAATTACTGAATCCATTCTGGCCGAAATGCGCGCAGCCAATGTGCGTGATTTCGAGACTCTGTACGTCAACGAACTGGATCAGGGCGGCTTTATCTCCCTGACCCTGCGCACTGACGAAACAGCGGATTCCAATGCTGCCCGCATCGCGATCTATCGCATGATGCGTCCCGGCGAGCCACCAACCGAAGAAGCGGTTGAGGCTCTGTTCAACCGTCTGTTCTACAGCGAAGAGTCCTACGACTTGTCGCGCGTGGGTCGCATGAAGGTGAACAGCCGTCTGGGCCGTGGTGACAGCATTGAAGGTCCCATGACCCTGACCGACGAAGACATTCTGGACACCATTCAGGTGCTGGTGAATCTGCGTAACGGCCGCGGTCAGATCGACGATATCGATCACCTGGGTAACCGTCGTGTTCGTTGCGTGGGCGAATTGGCTGAAAACCAGTTCCGCGCCGGTCTGGTGCGTGTGGAACGTGCTGTCAAGGAACGTCTGGGCCAGGCCGAGACCGAAAACCTGATGCCGCACGATCTGATCAACTCCAAGCCCATCTCTGCGGCTGTCAAGGAGTTCTTCGGTTCCAGCCAGCTGTCGCAATTTATGGACCAAACCAACCCGCTGTCCGAGATCACGCACAAGCGTCGTGTTTCGGCACTGGGCCCTGGTGGTCTGACTCGTGAACGTGCGGGCTTTGAGGTGCGCGACGTGCACCCAACCCACTACGGTCGCGTGTGCCCGATTGAAACGCCTGAAGGTCCAAACATTGGTCTGATCAACTCCATGGCGCTGTACGCTCGTCTGAACGAGTACGGTTTCCTGGAAACGCCTTACCGCAAGATTGTTGACGGCAAGGTGAGCGAACAGATCGATTACCTGTCGGCTATTGAAGAAAGCAATTACGTCATTGCTCAGGCTAACGCCGAGTTGACCGAAGACGGTGCCTTTGCTGACGATCTGGTTGCCTGCCGTGAAGCTGGCGAAACCATGATGACTGCGCCAGAGAACATCCATTACATGGACGTGGCTCCTTCGCAGATCGTGTCTGTGGCTGCTTCGCTGATTCCGTTCCTGGAGCACGATGACGCCAACCGAGCACTGATGGGCGCCAACATGCAGCGTCAGGCAGTTCCGTGCCTGCGCCCTGAGAAGCCTTTGGTCGGTACCGGTATCGAACGTACTGTTGCTGTTGACTCGGGTACCACTGTACAGGCCCGTCGTGGCGGTGTGGTTGTAGACGTTGACGCACAGCGCGTGGTTATTCGCGTGCACGATGACGAGAACGTGGCTGGCGAGGTCGGTGTAGATATCTACAACATGACCAAGTACACCCGTTCCAACCAGAACACCAACATCAACCAGCGTCCTATCGTCAAACGTGGCGATATCGTGGCTCGTGGTGACGTGCTGGCTGACGGCGCATCGACTGACCTGGGCGAATTGGCTCTGGGTCAGAACATGCTGATCGCCTTCATGCCCTGGAACGGCTACAACTTCGAGGACTCGATTCTGATCTCCGAGAAGGTCGTGGCTGACGATCGCTACACGTCGGTTCACATCGAAGAGTTGACGGTTGTTGCCCGTGACACGAAGCTGGGACCTGAGGATATCACCCGCGATATCAGCAACCTGTCCGAAATTCAGCTGAACCGTCTGGACGATTCCGGCATTGTGTACATCGGCGCCGAAGTGCGTGCCGACGACGTGCTGGTCGGTAAAGTCACACCCAAGGGTGAAACCCAGCTGACGCCGGAAGAAAAGCTGCTGCGCGCCATTTTTGGTGAAAAAGCCTCTGACGTTAAAGACACCTCCCTGCGCGTGCCTTCGGGCATGGTCGGTACGGTGATCGACGTTCAAGTCTTTACCCGTGAAGGTATCGAGCGTGACAAGCGTGCTCAGTCCATCATTGATGATGAACTGCGTCGCTACCGTCAGGACCTGAACGACCAGCTGCAAATCGTTGAAGACGACGCCTTTGACCGTGCCTTGAAGTTCCTGGTCGGCAAAACCGTCAACGGTGGTCCACGCAAACTGCCCAAGGGCACCGAGCTGACTGCTGATTACCTGAACGATCTGGATCGCTGGCAGTGGTTCGACATCCGTCTGGCAGACGAGCAACACGCACTGGTGCTGGAGCACACCAAGGAATCCTTGGAGCAAAAGCGTCACCAGTTCGACTTGGCTTTTGAAGAAAAGCGCAAGAAGCTCACTCAAGGCGACGAGCTGCCTCCAGGCGTGCTGAAGATGGTCAAGGTTTACCTGGCTGTTAAGCGTCGTCTGCAGCCTGGTGACAAGATGGCTGGCCGTCACGGTAACAAGGGTGTGGTTTCCCGCATCGTTCCCGTGGAAGACATGCCGCACATGGCTGACGGTACCCCTGTGGACATCGTTCTGAACCCGCTGGGCGTGCCTTCGCGTATGAACGTCGGTCAGGTTCTGGAAGTTCACCTGGGTTGGGCTGCCAAAGGTATTGGCCACCGCATCAACGACATGATGCAAGAAGAAAAGAACGTGCAGGTTTCCGAACTGCGCGCGTTCCTGGACAAGGTCTACAACACTGCCGGCAAGAAGACTCGCATCAACGAGTTGACTGACGACGAAGTGATGAACATGGCCACCAACTTGCAGAAAGGTCTGCCATTGGCTACGCCAGTGTTCGACGGTGCAACCGAGCAGGAAATCGACCAGATGTTGCGTCTGGCCTACCCTGACGACATCGCCGAGAAACTGCAGCTGGCACCCCACCGCACGCAGGTTCGCCTGTTTGACGGTCGTACCGGCGAAGCCTTTGAGCGTATGGTCACCGTAGGCTACATGCACTACCTGAAGCTGCATCACCTGGTCGATGACAAGATGCACGCTCGTTCGACCGGTCCGTACTCCCTGGTTACTCAGCAGCCGCTGGGTGGTAAGGCGCAGTTCGGTGGTCAGCGTTTCGGGGAGATGGAAGTCTGGGCGCTGGAAGCGTATGGCGCCGCCTACACCCTGCAGGAAATGCTCACGGTTAAATCCGACGACATCGCCGGCCGTACCAAGGTCTACGAGAATATTGTCAAGGGTGACCACGTGATCGACGCCGGTATGCCGGAGTCCTTTAACGTTCTGGTCAAGGAAATCCGTTCCTTGTCCCTGGACATGGATTTGGAGCGTAAATAATGAAAGCGCTACTCGATCTCTTTAAACAAGTCACTCAGGACGAGCAGTTCGATGCCATCAAGATCGGCATCGCCTCGCCCGAGAAAATCCGGTCCTGGTCTTTCGGTGAAGTCCGCAAGCCAGAGACCATCAACTATCGCACGTTCAAACCCGAGCGCGATGGTCTGTTCTGCGCCAAGATTTTTGGTCCCATCAAGGACTACGAATGTCTGTGCGGCAAGTACAAGCGCCTGAAGCACCGTGGCGTCATCTGCGAGAAGTGTGGCGTTGAAGTCACCGTCTCCAAGGTGCGTCGCGAGCGCATGGGTCACATTGAACTGGCCTGCCCGGTTGCTCACATCTGGTTCCTGAAGAGCCTGCCATCCCGTCTGGGCATGGTGCTGGACATGACCCTGCGTGACATCGAGCGCGTGCTGTACTTTGAAGCATGGTGCGTAATCGAACCTGGCATGACCCCGCTCAAGCGCGGTCAGATCATGTCCGACGACGATTTCCTGGCCAAGACCGAAGAGTACGGTGACGACTTCCACGCCCTGATGGGCGCGGAAGCGGTGCGTGAACTGCTGCGTACGATCGACATCGATCGCGAAGTCGAGCGCCTTCGTGCCGAACTGAAAGCCACCGGCTCGGATGCCAAGATCAAGAAGATCTCCAAGCGTCTGAAAGTGCTGGAAGGCTTCCAGAAATCCGGCATCAAGCCAGACTGGATGATCATGGAAGTGCTGCCCGTGCTGCCACCGGACCTGCGTCCGCTGGTACCGCTGGACGGCGGCCGCTTTGCGACTTCCGACCTGAACGATCTGTACCGCCGCGTTATCAACCGTAATAACCGTTTGAAGCGTCTGCTGGAACTGAAGGCACCGGACATCATCTTGCGCAACGAAAAACGTATGCTGCAAGAGTCCGTGGACTCCTTGCTGGATAACGGTCGTCGCGGTAAAGCCATGACCGGCGCCAACAAGCGGCAACTGAAGTCCCTGGCCGACATGATCAAGGGCAAGAGCGGTCGTTTCCGTCAGAACCTGCTGGGCAAGCGCGTGGACTACTCCGGTCGTTCCGTGATTGTGGTGGGTCCTCAGTTGAAGCTGCACCAGTGCGGTCTGCCCAAGCTGATGGCGTTGGAGCTGTTCAAGCCTTTCATCTTCAACCGTCTGGAATTGATGGGTCTGGCTACGACCATCAAGGCAGCCAAGAAGTTGGTGGAAAGCCAGGAACCGGTGGTGTGGGACATCCTCGAAGAGGTGATCCGCGAGCATCCCGTGATGCTGAACCGTGCGCCTACGCTGCACCGTTTGGGTATTCAGGCTTTTGAACCGGTCCTGATCGAAGGTAAAGCGATTCAGCTGCACCCCCTGGTGTGTGCCGCCTTTAACGCTGACTTTGACGGTGACCAGATGGCCGTTCACGTGCCGCTGTCGCTGGAAGCCCAGCTGGAAGCGCGCACTTTGATGCTGGCCTCCAACAACGTGCTGTTCCCCGCCAACGGCGAACCATCCATCGTTCCTTCCCAGGATATCGTGTTGGGTCTGTACTATGCGACCCGCGAACTGGTAAACGGCAAGGGCGAAGGCTTGTTCATGGCCGACGTGGCTGAAGTTCAGCGCGCCTACGACAACAAGGAAGTCGAGCTGCAAACTCGTCTGACCGTCCGTATCGAAGAATTCGAGAAGGGCGAAGACGGTGAGTGGGTCAAGACCATCAAGCGTTACGAAACGACTGCTGGCCGTGCCTTGCTGTCCGAAATTCTGCCCAAGGGCATGCCTTTCACCGCACTGAACCGTGCGTTGAAGAAGAAAGAAATTTCGCGTCTGATCAACCAGTCCTTCCGTCGCTGCGGCCTGCGTGCCACCGTGATTTTTGCCGACAAGTTGATGCAGTCCGGTTTCCGTCTGGCAACTCGTGGTGGTATTTCCATCGCCATGAATGACATGGTTGTGCCTGTCGTCAAGGAAAGCATCCTGGCTCAGGCTAGCAACGAAGTTAAAGAAATTGACAAGCAGTACTCCTCGGGTCTGGTGACCGCTCAGGAACGCTACAACAACGTAGTGGATATCTGGGGCAAAGCCGGTGACCGCGTGGGTAAGGCCATGATGGAGCAACTGGCTTCCGAGCCAGTGACCAACCGTTTTGGTGAAGAAGTACGTCAAGAGTCCTTCAACTCCATCTACATGATGGCGGACTCCGGTGCTCGTGGTTCGGCTGCACAGATTCGTCAGCTGGCTGGTATGCGTGGTCTGATGGCCAAGCCTGATGGCTCCATTATTGAAACGCCTATTACCGCGAACTTCCGTGAAGGTCTGAACGTACTGCAGTACTTTATTTCGACTCACGGTGCTCGTAAGGGTCTGGCCGATACGGCGTTGAAGACAGCTAACTCCGGTTACCTGACTCGTCGTCTGGTCGACGTGACTCAAGATCTGGTCATTACCGAAGACGACTGCGGTACCAAGGGCGGCTACACCATGAAAGCCATCCTGGATGGTGGTGAGGTTATCGAGCCCCTGCGCGATCTGATTCTGGGCCGTGTGGCCTCGACCGACATCGTCAACCCTGACAATCAGGAACTGGTTATCCCCGCCGGCACCTTGCTGAACGAGGACCTGGTCGACCTGATCGACAACCTGGGCATTGATGAAGTCAAGATCCGCACTCCGCTGACTTGCGAAACCCGTCACGGCTTGTGCGCAAGCTGCTACGGTCGCGATCTGGGCCGCGGTATGCTGGTTAACCGTGGTGAAGCCATCGGTGTTATCGCTGCTCAGTCCATCGGTGAACCGGGTACCCAGCTGACCATGCGTACGTTCCACATTGGTGGTGCGGCTTCGCGTGCAGCGCTGGCAAGCTCGGTGGAAACCAAGACGGCTGGTACGGTCGGTTTTGAAATTGGTCTGCGCTATGTGACCAACGCCAAGGGCGAACGCGTTGCGATCTCCCGTTCCGGTGAAATCGTTATTTTTGACGACAACCGTCGTGAACGTGAACGCCACAAAGTGCCTTACGGTGCCACCATTACGGTGGGCGATGGTGAGGCCATCAAGGCTGGCCAGCGTCTGGCAAGCTGGGATCCGCTGACCCGTCCTATCGTGTCCGAGTACACCGGTACCGTTCGCTTCGAGAACATCGAAGAAGGCGTGACCGTGGCTCGTCAGGTGGACGAAGTGACCGGTCTGTCGACTCTGGTTGTGATCACTCCCAAGACACGTGGTGGCAAGATCACCATGCGTCCTCAGATCAAGCTGCTGAACGAGCAAGGTCAGGAGATCAAGATCGCTGGTACCGATCACATGGTCAATATCTCCTTCCCGGTGGGCGCGCTGATTACCGTTCGCGACGGTCAGCAAGTGTCCGTGGGTGAGATTCTGGCGCGTATTCCTCAGGAATCGCAAAAGACTCGAGACATTACCGGTGGTCTGCCACGTGTGGCCGAACTGTTCGAAGCTCGTTCGCCCAAGGACGCCGGCCTGCTGGCCGAAGTTACGGGTACGGTTTCCTTCGGTAAGGACACCAAGGGCAAACAGCGTCTGGTCATTACCGACCTGGACGGCGTCAGCCACGAGTTCCTGATTCCGAAGGAAAAACAGGTTCTGGCTCACGACGGTCAAGTGGTGAACAAGGGCGAGATGATTGTGGACGGCCCAGCCGATCCGCACGACATCCTGCGCTTGAAGGGTATCGAGAAGCTGGCCAACTACATTGTTAACGAAGTGCAGGACGTTTACCGTCTGCAGGGTGTGAAGATCAACGACAAGCACATTGAAGTGATTGTTCGTCAGATGCTGCGCCGCGTGAACATTGTGGATGCCGGTGATACCAACTTCATCACGGGTGAACAGGTTGAACGCTCCGAACTGCTGAACGAGAACGATCGCGTTCTGGCCGAAAACGGTATTCCAGCTACGTACGAAAACGTGCTGCTGGGTATTACCAAGGCCTCGCTGTCGACCGACTCCTTCATCTCGGCGGCTTCCTTCCAGGAAACCACCCGCGTGTTGACCGAAGCGGCCATCATGGGCAAAACCGACGATCTGCGTGGTCTGAAAGAAAACGTGATCGTGGGTCGTCTGATTCCTGCTGGTACCGGTATGGCCTTCCATTCCGCCCGCAAGGAAAAAGAAGCCTTTGAAGTGGCAGAGCGCAAAGCAGCCCGTGAACTGGAAAACCCGTTTGCATCGGCTCCTGAGCCTTCGGAAGATCCGGTCTTTGTGTCCGGTGCCTCCGAGCCCGAGCAGCAACCTGCAGCCCCAGAGGGCGATCAGGAATAAGCCAGACTTAGTGGTTCCCCACCCTGCTTATCCAGGGTGGGCCGCTACCTTCAGGTAGTCGGTTAAAACCAGATAGTTCGAGCTAAAAAAAATCCCCACATGGCCAGGCCACGTGGGGATTTTTTATGGCCGTCTGGCGGCTACAAGCGGATGCGCTTAGCTACCCAGCTTGATTTCGCCAGTCATGATGCTCCAGTGACCTGGGAAGGAGCAGAAGAATGCGTAGTCTTCGCCTTCTTTCAGCTTGGAGACGTCAAAGGTTACGGAGGTGCTTTCGCCACCGCCAACCACGTCAGTGTGAGCGATCACGCGTTCGTCACCGGCTTTAACGTAGTTGTTGTCCAGACCGGCTTTCATGCCATCGGTAGCAACAGCGCTTTCATCGGCTTTCTTCGAGATAACGACGTTGTGGCCCATGGCTGCTTTAGGCAGCTTGCCAGTGTGTTTCAGGTTGATTGTGAATTCCTTGCATGTCTTGTCAACAACGATGCTCTTGGTGTTGAACTGCATGGAGTCATTGCCTTCGATGGTAACGTCGCAAGCAGCAAAAGCAGGCACGCTGGCCAATCCAAGAACGGCTGTGAAAGCGATTTTGGCAAACATTCTAGTAACTCCTTGAAAACTGACAAAAAAAGGAACGGGACACGGGGGGTGTTGTTCCGGTCTTACAGCATAGACTGTAGCGCACTCAAGGTGCTTAACAAAACAAAGACCCGGACTATTTTACCGGCTTATATCGCCGCGTCCGAGACCGTAAATGATTTGTTTTCCCATCGTTTGATGTGGCTCTAACAGCCTCACTCTATCACCTTCAGGTAGCTTGACGGCGGTGCAGATCAGGTTTCACTTTTCGGGATGTTTAGTTTGTGACCAAGTGTTGAGCCACGTTGAAGAGGGCGGCAGCGGCAATCAGGCACAACAGCAGGCCACAGAGTTGTTCGATACGTGGCAAGTGCTTTTGTATACGCTGCTGCCAAAGCGGGTGCCCGATCAGAACGGTGATGAACAAGTCCCAGAGCAGAACAATTAAAAACATCCACAGACCCAGCAAGATGTGCAGGCCGGACCCAGCGCGGCTGCTGGCCAGTACGGAGGCCAGGCTGGCGTAAAACAAGGCGTTCTTGGGATTCAGCAGCCCCGAGAGCAGGCCAAGCAGAGCATGATGCCACCAGCCACCTGTAGAGGCTTCAGAGGCCTTGATCCTTTGCCCAGCAGTGTGGTGGGCTACCTGCAGGAACGTTACGCCCAAGTACAGTAAATACAGTCCTCCAGCGCCCTGTAGCAGCACAAAGAGAGGGCTGCCAGTGCTTATCCGGGCAAAGCCCGTTAGTGCCAGGCTGATGTACAGGCCATTGGCCAGGGCGACACCGGCACACGCTCCGCTTGCGACCCAGCGTCCATGGGCCATGGTGCTGCGGGCGATCAGGAAAAAATCGGGGCCGGGGGAAAGCAGGGCCAGGAAATGGGTGCTGACGATCAGCAAGAACAAGGACACGGCGGTACGTCCAGGAGCAAAACTGCAGTGTGACCAGAAGCGTGGGTGCCGTATTGAATAAAAGTGCGCGCGCTTTAGCTGCGGTACTGGCCCGGAGTGACACCGGTGTAGTGCTTGAAGACACGCTGAAAATGGCTTTGGTCGGCAAAGCCCAGGCGATAGGCAATATCAGCCAGCTCGTCGCCTTGGCGCAGGGCGTTTCGGGCCAAATTGACACGTTGGTTCAATTGCCAGCGCTGTGGAGTCAGGCCGGTATGGCGACGAAAGGCGCGAATCAGCTGGTAGCGGCTAAAACCGGTTTCCTGGGCCAGTTCGTGCAGGGGGATAGTGGCTAATTGGCCTTCAACCCAGCGATCCAGGGTTTTCTGCAAGATGGGGCTAGGTGGGGGAGCGGGTGCCAAAGGCTGGGATTGGGTTGAGCCGTGATGCAGCAAAAAGTCGATCAGGGCTGCTTCTTTGCTCAGTAGAGGAGCGGCTGAAAACAAGAGCGAGTTCAAGTCACAGTAGGCTGCATAAAGCAGCGGCTCGTGACTAACGCGGATGGGCTCCTGGGCTTGAAGTCTGAACTCTGTACTTTCCTGCCACAGCTGCTCCAGCCACCCTGCATCCAGATGCAGCATCTGATAGCTCCAGGACTGGTCTGGCAAAGGATTGCAGGCATGGCTGCGGTGCGCAGGGACAAAGACCAGAGAGCCTGGTGCAAGCTGGACCGGGCCGCCGGGTGCGCCCGTAAAGACGCTACCACCGCCATCAACGGCGCCAATCGAGTAGGTGGGGTGGCTGTGTTCCTGATAGCAGATCCGGCTGTTGCAGGCACGTCGGCTTTCTACATAGGGCAGGGCGGCATCGCGCCAGAATTCAGTCTTCATCGGAGATAGCAATCGTGGCCAGGGAGACGATAAAGGTACAGCCTTGCTCACGCGTGCTGTCCAGGACAATATCCCCGCCGTGTTTGTTGATCACGGTTTTCACAAAGGCCAAACCTAAGCCGCTACCCGAAGGTGCACCTTCGGTATTTTCGTGGGCTCGATGATAAGGCTCAAAAATCGTCGCCTGATTTTCTGCCGGAATTCCCCAGCCCTGATCTTTGACGAATACCTGAACGCTGTTGTTGCCCAGCATAAGGTCTATATCAATCTGGTTGCCATCCGGTCCGTACTTGATGGCGTTTTGAATCAGGTTGGTAAAGGCGCGGCGCAGCATGGGCGCATTGCCGTTCACCCAGACCAGCTCCGAGTCGTTCAAGTTCAGGCTGATAGAGCGCTTGCTGGCGCTGGCCCAAGCGTCATCCAGACAGTCTGCCAGCAGATCAAACAGGTTCAGCGGGCTCAGCACCATTTCCATGGCTTCGGCCCGTGCCAGACTGATGAAGTTGTCCACCAGTTCCAGCGTTTGTTCGGCATAGCCTTCCATCTTGTGCAGAAACTGATCTGGCGGCAGTTTGCTGTCATCCTGACGTTGCAAGCTCGTTAGTGCCAGGATGGAGTTCTGGGGCGCCCGCATATCATGCGAAATGAAGCGCAAGGTTTCTTCACGCTTGGTCTGGGCCTGGCGCAATAGATTGATGGATTTATGCAGCTGGGTCAGACGATGAGGCAGGTTACGTGTACTTAAGCCTGATAAGCGCTCGTTCAGAGCAGTTCTGACATCCGGGTATTCCAGCTGCAGCTTGTTCAGTTCTTCGGTCACCTGATTCAGGGCAGCCTCCTGACTGCGCCAGTGCCATAGCGGGTAGGCCAATAGAACAGTAATCAGGCTGGCTAGTGGCGGAATCCACA
Source organism: Alcaligenes sp. YSL9 (assembly GCF_030515105.1). NCBI lineage: Bacteria > Pseudomonadati > Pseudomonadota > Betaproteobacteria > Burkholderiales > Alcaligenaceae > Alcaligenes > Alcaligenes sp. YSL9. The sequence goes on from NZ_JALXJU010000004.1 coordinate 365,808, forward strand.
GATTGAAGCCATGCATGGCGATCCAGTTCACCAGCAGGATCGCAAAGACCAGCCCGATCAGGCTCAGCAAGGTGGCGCGTGGCGACAGATAGATCAGAACCTGACATGCCAGCAGGACTGGCAGGCAACTGGCCAGCGCAATGAACCAGGCCGGTGGGGTGCGTACCCAATGATTGCTGCGTACTGCTTGCAAGGTATTGGCCAGGATCTCAACGCCCGACATGCTGCTCATGCCGGCTTTGGACAAAGGGGTAGGAAAGGTATCGCCCAGTCCACTGCCCCAGGCTCCCACCAGCACATACTTGTCCTTGAAGAAAGAGGGCGGAATATCGCCGTTCAGGACATTGAAGTAAGGCACGGTCCGAAAGTGACCGCTGCGGCCCAGAAAGGGAATGTGGGGAATGTCTTTCTGACTGGAGTCCAGAGCTTGCAGGGCCAGATCCACATCTCCGCCTGTCATCAACATGGCAATCGTGAAGTGCGGCAGCACACGGCCCAAGGGGGTCGTCTGCTGCAGGGCGACACGGCGCACTACCCCATCTGAATCAGGTTCGATATTGATGTAGCCCGACGCCTTGGCTGCCTGGCTGAGCACGGGAATGGCGGTATGCACGGCCTGCCGCTGAGTGTCATAGATCATTGGCAGCACAACGCGTCCGTGATGATGTATGGCCTCTGATAGAGCCAGGTCATCATCGGGGTAAGCCGGGTTGGGCTCCTGAAAAACCAGATCGATGCCGACAGCACGAGCCTGTTCAAGACGGCCTAGCAATTGGGCATGGTTGATGCGTCGCCAGGGCCAAAAGCCCAGGTTGGCGATGCTGTAGTCGTCGATGGCGACAATGACAATATCCGGGGGCGCAGCCTGTGGAAGAGCGGCTGCCATGGTGAAGTCGTAAATCAGGTTGTTCAGCTTGCCCAGCGCGAAGTCGTCACGCAGGGAGCTGAACAATAAGGTCAGAAGCATCAGCAAGCCCGAAACCAGATGCCACTCTTTCCGAATCCGGTCAGAGAGTAGCTTGTTGTTTCTGGGGGCTGGGCTGCTCATGCCGTACGCCGTTTAGCTACTCGAACTGAGAGAGCAGGATTGGATCGCCAAAATTGCTGACCACGGCTTGGCCATCCGAGCTGGTCAGGCTGGCTGCGCCTTCAAAGCTTTCGATTGTGTCCGGGCCCATCAGACCATGGCGGTCAATGGCACGAACGGTAACGTAGTACGTGCCGGGACGCGAGGCACCGAACTGAATATCCGTATCTGTCGTAATGTTACGCGACAGCAGCTTGGCACCTTGCGGGTCGGTAGAGGTCTGGACCAGATAGGCCTGGGCACCGGGCACGGCCTGAATCGTGCTGTTCCATTGGCCACCGCGACGCTCGGGCGTGGAGATCTGCGGAGCGGGCAACAAAGGCTCCAGCGCCATGATATTGCCATCTGTGCCTACAGCGGCCCCTTGATTCTGCTTCAGGGCGGTGGGGGTGCTGCGTTGCTGGGTTCCCAATTCTGCGCGGCCTTCCAGCACTTCGCTGTGAGCCATGCCTTGTTGAGTACGCACACGCAATTCGGTGCCACGTACACCGGTAATGCTGACAGGGGTGCGGACTTCAAAGCGACCTACGCCGGTTTTTTCCGGGGAAACGCGTGATTCCACGTCGCCATCGTCCAGAGCGATGATCGAGTCGGTCAGGCCGGTGCCTTCAAAGGCACGCATGCGAGCCACGCTCAAGGATGCCTGTGCGGGTACGCTCAGTTGGCTGCCGTCTTGCAACTCCAGCGTCAGGTAGCCATTGCTGCCTGTGCGGATCAGGTCGCCTTCTTGCAAATGAGTCGTTCCTGCACCCAGTGCTTGACCGTTCACAAGAATTTGGCCGGTCTGGTGAGTGATACGGGCGGGGGCGGGCACTTCCGGAATCATGCGAAATGGGATGTGCAGTTCTTTGCCAATAGGCAGACGGTAGGGATCGGCCACCGCGTTCAGTCGCTGAATTTCGGACCAGTTGCGGTCCTGGCGGGTGTAGGTCTGGGAGATGCCCAGCAAGGTGTCACCGGCCAGCACTTTATAGACAAAATTTTCGCCGCGGGCGCCAGAAGGTTGGGCTGACACGACGCCACCCCAAATCAGGCCGCAAACGAGAGGCGCGGCGATACGCAAAGTAATCATAGAAATCAGCTAGGGTCGGTCAAAAGTTCAAGGCGATAGCCCAGGGCGTAAGACGCCGTCAGGCGTACCCCGTTTTCGGGTCGCAACTGGAGTTTACGGCGTATGTTGGACAGGTGAGTGTCCAGCGTACGGGAGGTGGCCGGAATTTCCCGGTTCCAGACCGCGGAGCTTAAAACATCACGCGAGAACAGGCGGCCGGGGTTGCGAAACAGCAAAAGGGCCAATTCAAATTCTTTGGGCGCCAGAGTAACGGTTTCACCGTTCAGCACAATATGGCCTTGTTCAGGAAAGATATCGTAGCCTGCAAACGAAAAGCGGCTGTCCTGAGTGGCCGAGGTGCTCAGATCCAGACGGCGCACAGCGGCATTGACGCGCGCAACCAGCTCTCCCTTGCGTACGGGCTTATTAATATAGTCGTCGGCTCCGGCCTGCAAACCCGTGACCAGATCCTCTTCCTGGGTACGGCTGGTCAGGAATATGACGGGCAGGGCATGGCCCAGTGTGGTGCGAACCCAACGCAACACATCCAGGCCGCTGACGTCCGGCAGTTCCCAGTCCAGTAGCAATAAACCGAAATTATGTGGCTTGGCCAGAGCGGCCAGCAGGTCCTTTCCTTGATGAAAGGAGCGACATTCATAGCCAGCCTCGGTCAGGATCCGGGCAATCAGTTCAGCCTGGACGAGGTCGTCTTCCAGGGAAGCGATGATCATGGGTATTGTCCTTGTCGCAGAAGTGCAATAGCCCTGCAGTATAACGATATGTAGATAGCGAGTGACCAAGTGCTTCCATGCGTGTGCCGTGACAACGGGAAACTGCCGGATTGGTGTCCAAATCGTTGACCTATAAGGGTTTACTGTGGTAAATTTTAGAGCTTACTTTAAGGATCCTTTGCCGGTACACCTTGCAGTAATTTGATGGCAGCCCTGAATTTAGGGGCTGCGGGCACTTTTTTAGTGCTTGAAATCAAGCCCAAGCCATGTGCAAGACCGCTCTTTTTCGTGTTTTATGGGGAGTGGTATTGCGCAATGCCGCTTCCGGTCCAGGGTTTCAATACCCGCCAACTGGACGGCGTTTTTCAAAACATATACGTCAACCAGTACGTAAAGTACGTTATAGGATACGTAAAGGTCATGCCAACCATTAGCCAGCTCGTGCGTAAACCGCGCGAAGTCAGCCGCGTTAGCAGCAAGAGCCCTGCGCTCGAGAACTGCCCACAACGCCGCGGTGTTTGCACCCGTGTATACACCACGACCCCCAAGAAGCCTAACTCCGCTCTGCGTAAAGTCGCCAAAGTGCGTCTGACCAACGGCTTCGAAGTCATTTCTTACATCGGTGGTGAAGGCCACAACCTGCAAGAGCACTCGGTCGTTCTCGTCCGTGGTGGTCGTGTTAAAGACTTGCCAGGTGTGCGTTACCACATTGTTCGCGGTGCTCTTGACCTGCAAGGCGTCAAGGATCGTAAACAAGCCCGCTCCAAGTACGGCGCCAAGCGTCCCAAGTAATCCATGTATCCATTGATCAGTTCCCTGGTCTGGATCCGTGCAACCGTGGCCTGAGTGCCATGGTAGGTAAGTGGTCATTTGTCATGAATGACCGAGACCGCGAAAAGCGGTTCAACTGAATAGTCACAAGGAAATAAAAATGCCTCGCCGTCGCGAAGTACCCAAACGTGAAATCCTACCTGACCCGAAATTTGGCAGCGTTGAGCTGGCCAAGTTCATGAACGTGGTCATGCTGTCCGGCAAGAAAGCTGTTGCCGAACGTATTGTTTATGGCGCGCTGGAACAAATTGCGCAGAAAACCGGCAAAGATCCGCTCGAAGTGTTTAATGCTGCCATCAATAATGTAAAACCTGTTGTTGAAGTGAAGAGCCGCCGTGTTGGTGGCGCTAACTACCAGGTACCTGTCGAAGTGCGTCCCGTGCGTCGTTTGGCTCTGGCCATGCGCTGGGTGCGTGAAGCCGCTAAAAAGCGCGGTGAAAAATCGATGGACTTGCGCCTGGCCGGCGAATTGTCCGATGCGGCTGAAGGCCGTGGCGGTGCAATGAAAAAGCGTGAAGACACGCACAAGATGGCCGATGCTAACAAAGCATTCAGCCATTTCCGTTGGTAATCTGAGGACATATAACCATGGCCCGCAAAACCCCTATTCAGCGCTATCGCAACATCGGTATCTCGGCTCACATCGACGCCGGGAAAACGACCACTACCGAGCGCATCCTGTTCTACACCGGTGTGAACCACAAACTGGGCGAAACCCACGAAGGTTCGGCCACCATGGACTGGATGGAGCAAGAGCAAGAGCGCGGGATCACCATTACCTCGGCTGCTACCACTGCTTTCTGGCGTGGTATGGCGGGCAATTACCCAGAACACCGTATCAACATCATTGATACCCCCGGCCACGTTGACTTCACTATTGAAGTTGAGCGTTCCATGCGCGTGCTGGACGGCGCTTGCATGGTTTACTGCGCGGTGGGTGGTGTTCAGCCTCAGTCGGAAACCGTATGGCGTCAAGCCAACAAGTATGGCGTGCCTCGTCTGGCCTTCATCAACAAGATGGACCGTACTGGCGCTAACTTCTTCAAGGTTTACGACCAGCTCAAGCTGCGTCTGAAAGCCCACCCCGTGCCTGTCGTTATCCCGATCGGCGCTGAAGAAGAGTTCCAAGGCGTGGTTGACCTGATCAAGATGAAAGCAATCATCTGGGATCAAGCCAGCAACGGCGTGAAGTTTGAATACACCGACATTCCTGCCGAGCTGCAAGCTTCGGCCGAAGAATGGCGCGAAAAAATGGTCGAGTCGGCTGCTGAAGCCAGCGAAGACCTGATGAACAAGTACCTGGAAAACGGTGATCTCTCCGAAGAGGACATCAACCTGGGTCTGCGTACACGTACCATTGCCTGCGAAATTCAGCCAATGCTGTGCGGTACCGCGTTCAAGAACAAGGGTGTACAGCGCATGCTGGACGCCGTGATCGACTACCTGCCATCGCCTGTGGATATTCCACCTGTCGAAGGTACGGACGATGACGGTGAAGTCATTCATCGTAAAGCCAACGACGAAGAGCCTATGTCCGCTCTGGCGTTCAAGCTGATGACTGACCCCTTTGTTGGTCAATTGACTTTCGTACGCGTTTACTCGGGCGTTCTGCGTTCGGGCGACACGGTCTACAACCCTATCAAGGGCAAGAAAGAGCGTATCGGCCGTATCTTGCAGATGCACGCAAACAACCGTGCCGAGCTGAAAGAACTGGTTGCTGGTGACATCGCTTCCGTGGTGGGTCTGAAAGACGTGACCACAGGTGAAACCCTGTGTGACGCCGGTCAGCACATCATTCTGGAACGCATGGAGTTCCCAGAGCCCGTGATTTCGCAGGCTGTGGAACCAAAAACCAAGTCCGACCAGGAAAAAATGGGCGTGGCCTTGTCCCGTCTGGCTCAGGAAGATCCTTCTTTCCGCGTCAGCAGCGACGAAGAATCCGGCCAGACCATTATTTCCGGTATGGGCGAGCTGCACCTGGAAGTTCTGGTAGACCGCATGCGCCGTGAATTCGGCGTGGAAGCCAACGTGGGTAAACCACAAGTGGCTTACCGCGAAACCATCCGCAAGACTTGCGACGAAATCGAAGGTAAATTCGTCAAACAGTCCGGTGGTCGTGGTCAGTACGGTCACGTTGTCCTCAAGCTGGAGCCCCTGGAAGCAGGCGGTGGCTTTGAGTTCGTTGACGCCATCAAGGGCGGTGTGGTTCCTCGCGAATTCATTCCTGCCGTTGAAAAAGGTATCCGCGAAACCCTGTCCGCAGGTGTGGTCGCTGGCTACCCAGTGGTTGACGTCAAGGCTACGCTGTTCTTCGGTTCGTACCACGATGTGGACTCGAACGAAAACGCCTTCCGTATGGCCGCTTCGATGGCCTTCAAGGATGGTATGCGCAAGGCTGCCCCAGTTCTGCTGGAGCCCACCATGGCTGTAGAAGTTGAAACCCCTGAGGAATACGCCGGTACAGTGATGGGTGACTTGTCCTCCCGTCGCGGTATGGTTCAGGGTATGGACGATATGGTTGGTGGTGGTAAGGTCATCAAGGCCGAGGTTCCTCTGGCCGAGATGTTCGGTTACTCGACCAGCCTGCGTTCGCAAACACAAGGTCGCGCTACGTACACGATGGAATTCAAGCAATATGCTGAAGCTCCAAAGAACGTGGCTGACGAAGTGATCAGCGCTCGCGGTAAGTAATAGCAATATCAGCCCGCCCTATGGCGGGCTGCTCAACAATTTTTTTGTTTTCCTGTAAAACATAATTGGGATAAATCATGGCAAAAGGTAAGTTTGAACGGACTAAACCGCACGTCAACGTCGGTACTATCGGTCACGTTGACCACGGTAAAACCACTCTGACCGCTGCAATCTGCACGGTTCTGTCCAAGGCATACGGCGGCGAAGCACGCGATTACTCGCAGATCGACAACGCCCCTGAAGAAAAAGCACGTGGTATCACCATCAGCACCTCGCACGTTGAGTACGAGACGCCTAACCGTCACTACGCTCACGTTGACTGCCCCGGCCACGCTGACTACGTCAAGAACATGATTACCGGTGCTGCCCAGATGGACGGCGCTATTCTGGTTTGCTCGGCCGCTGACGGCCCAATGCCCCAGACTCGCGAGCACATCCTGCTGAGCCGTCAGGTTGGCGTTCCTTACATCATCGTGTTCCTGAACAAGGCCGACATGGTTGATGACGAAGAGCTGATCGAACTGGTTGAAATGGAAGTTCGCGAACTGTTGTCCAAGTACGACTTCCCTGGCGACGACACCCCGATCATCAAGGGTTCGGCCAAACTGGCTCTGGAAGGCGACGAAGGCCCACTGGGCAGCCAAGCCGTTCTGGCTCTGGCCGAAGCGCTGGACAGCTACATTCCTACGCCTGAGCGTGCCGTTGACGGTACCTTCCTGATGCCTGTTGAAGACGTGTTCTCGATCTCCGGCCGTGGTACGGTTGTGACCGGTCGTATTGAGCGCGGCATCATCAAAGTCGGCGAAGAAATCGAAATCGTGGGTATCAAAGACACGGTCAAGACCATTTGTACCGGCGTTGAAATGTTCCGCAAATTGCTGGACCAGGGCGAAGCTGGCGATAACGTCGGTCTGCTGCTGCGTGGTACCAAGCGTGAAGACGTGGAACGTGGTCAGGTTCTGGCCAAGCCCGGTTCGATCAAGCCACACACGGACTTCGACGCCGAGGTGTACATTCTGTCCAAAGAAGAAGGTGGTCGTCACACTCCTTTCTTCAAGGGCTACCGTCCTCAGTTCTACTTCCGTACAACTGACGTGACCGGCACCATCGAGCTGCCAGAAGACAAGGAAATGGTTCTGCCAGGCGACAACATTTCGATGAAAGTGTCCCTGATCGCTCCTATCGCCATGGAAGAAGGTCTGCGCTTCGCTATTCGCGAAGGCGGCCGTACCGTTGGCGCTGGCGTGGTTGCAAAAATCATCAAGTAATAAGCCTTGATCGCGGTGTGAAGGTGCAGACCTTCCCGCCGCGTCTTTGCTACCCCCAAAAGGGGTGCTTTTTAGTCAGCGTTTCTTCGAGTCATCGATAAACCTGGTCAAAAAGCCCCCACTTATATCGTTCTTTAGGATTACCCATGAAAAACCAGAAAATCCGCATCCGTCTGAAGGCTTACGATTACAAGTTGATCGATCAGTCTGCTGCTGAGATCGTAGAAACCGCCAAGCGCACTGGCGCTGTTGTTCGTGGTCCAGTACCACTGCCAACACGTATCCGTCGCTACGACATTCTGCGTTCGCCGCACGTCAACAAGACATCGCGCGATCAGTTTGAAATGCGTACCCACCAGCGCTTGATGGACATTGTCGATCCTACCGACAAGACCGTCGACGCTCTGATGCGTCTGGATTTGCCAGCCGGTGTTGACGTCGAAATCGCTCTGCAGTAATTCTGCCTAGCTGTTCGAGTTACATCGAAAGAAACGCCATGCAACTGCATGGCGTTTTTTTTCGTCTGCACGTTTCCTTCGGACGCTGCAGGAGCAATGGCGACTGCCCGTTTATCCTGAACAGAACAAGAGCTTTGCTCTCAGGTGCTTCATGGCTAGTTCATCCTGGTGTTGTGATTGGGAAAAAGCGGGTTTTGGTCTATTTTTTACGACCGGACACACTTTGCCAGGGCTACAAATGCGACGATGGGCAGGGTTGAAGGAGGACAAGAATGATAAATCGGAGACGACAGCCGTTCCTGGCCCTGTGGTATTTCCTGGCGCTCTGGCTATGTCTGTGGGGAAGCAGTGCATCAGCGCAAGCGTGCGGGGACGACAAACCCATACGGCTGGCGGACCTGAGCTGGGAGAGCGCAGCATTTAGCACCGAGCTGTATCAGCAGATTCTGGAGAAGGCCTACGGTTGCAAGACCGAACGGGTTCCAGGCTCCTCGGCGGCTTTGGAAAGTGCGCTGGCGCAAAATGATATTCAAGTAATTGGCGAGATCTGGTCGGGACGTACCGAGATCATTGAAAAAGCCATTGAAGCCGGCCAGGTGCAGGTACTTGGTAATACCCTGAAGGGTGGGGCAGAACAGGGCTGGTATGTGCCGGACTATGTCGTCGACGGCGACCCGGACAAGGGAATCAAGCCCACTGCACCCGATCTACAGAAAGTTGAGGATTTAGGGCGCTACGCCACTGTTTTTAGTGACCCGGAACAGCCCAATAAAGGCCGCTTCTATAACTGCCCCTCTGGCTGGGTATGTGAAACCTTCAATAGTCGCCTGTTCGATCTCTATGGTCTGGGCGAACACTATCAAAACTTTCGACCCGGTACGGGTGCGGCTCTGGATGCGGCAATCAGCGCCGCCTATGACAGGCGTGAACCCATCCTGTTCTATTACTGGCAGCCTGCGGGTCTGATGGCCAAGTATTCCTTCAAGAAGTTAGCTAGCGCGCCTTTCAATGAAAGCTGTTGGGAAGCCGCTGTGTCGGGTAAGGGCAAGATCTGTCCAACGGACTTTATCCTGGCGCATATAGGCGTGGCGGCTTCTACTCCTTTCGTAGAGTCCCACCCCGAGCTGGTGACCTTGTTTGAAAAGATCCAGCTAGAGCCCGAACAGATGAACAAGATCATTTTGGGCATGACAGAGGGTGGGCAGAACGCCAGCACGCAGGTACAGAAGTTCCTGAAAGAGAATGCAGAGCAATGGCGTCAGTGGATGCCAATGGCCCAGGCAGATCGCTTGCAGGCAGCTTTGGAACCTCAGGCAATACAGCCGGTCGCCGCAGCGCAGTCCCGCTTCTTCCCGGAGTGGTCAGCTGCAGACTGGGTTAACCGTCAGTTGTTGGTGGCCGTGCAGGATTGGGGCACAGGTTTTCGCCAGATCAGCGCCTGGATTCTGACGCATGCCATTTTGCCGGTGGAGCGTGTCTTGCAGCAGGTGCCTGCCTGGGCGATTCTGGCTTTAACCGGTTTGCTGGCGTGGTGGGGACAACGGCGCTTTTTGCCTGTTCTGCTCTATGTAGCTGGCCTGTACTTGATAGGCGCTATGGGCCTGTGGGACAAGCTGATGCAAACCTTCACCTTGGTACTGGTGGCCACGGTCTTTTCTGTGCTGATCGGCGTCCCGGTTGGCATTCTTAGTGCTCGTAGCCGCCTGCTTAGAAAAGTGCTGACGCCCGTACTGGATGTGATGCAAACCATGCCCAGTTTCGTGTATCTGATCCCGGTACTGATGCTGTTCGGTCTGGGTAAGGTTCCCGCCGTTTTGGCCACTGTTGTCTATGCCGTCCCTCCCTTGATTCGCCTGACCAGCCTGGGCTTGCGACAGGTGGACAAACATGTGATGGAAGCAGCCCAGGCGTACGGGGTTACACGCTGGCAAATGCTGACCAAGGTCACCTTGCCCCTGGCGCGGCCCAGCATCATGGCCGGTATTAATCAAACCACCATGATGGCCTTGTCCATGGTGGTGGTCGCTTCCATGATTGGAGCCCAGGGTTTGGGTGAAGACGTGCTGGCTGGTATTCAGACACTGGATATAGGGCGTGGTTTGCAGGCAGGGGTGGCGATTGTGATCCTGGCCATTGTTATTGACCGAATCTCTCAATCCTTTGGTCGTTCTCAGCGTCACCGTCGCAAGGTCAGGAGGCAAGCATGAATACCATTCCTACCCCCTCGGGTGAGCAGGCCTGCAAGATAGAACTGCGAGACGTTTATAAGGTCTTTGGCAACCGGGCGACCGAAGCCGTAGAGCTGTTAAAGCAGGGGGCCGACAAGCAGGCCGTGCAAAAGCAGACGGATTGCATCGTAGGCCTGGCAGGGGTCGATGCCTGCTTTCCCGCGCAGCAGATATCCTGCGTCATGGGTTTATCCGGTTCGGGCAAATCCACGCTGGTGCGCCACATCAACCGTTTGATCGACCCCAGTGCCGGGCAGGTGTTGGTGGATGGGCAGGACATATTGCAGCTGGACATGGCCAGCTTGCGACAATTTCGTCGCTATGGAATCAGCATGGTCTTTCAGGCCTTTGGCTTGCTGCCCCATTTGACGGTGGTGGAGAACGTCGCCTTCGGTCTGGAGGTCCGAGGAGACAAGCGTTCACAGGCCAGAGAGCAGGCTCGGCAATGGCTGGAGCGCGTGGGTCTGCATGATTATGCCGATAACTATCCGGACGAATTGTCAGGCGGGATGCAGCAACGAGTAGGACTTGCCCGAGCCTTGGCCGTTGATGCAGACATTCTTTTGATGGACGAAGCCTTCTCGGCCCTGGATCCCTTGATTCGCTACGAGATGCAGGATGAGCTTTTACGCCTGCAAAGCAGCCTGAACAAAACCATCATCTTTATTACTCACGATATTGATGAGGCATTACGGTTGGGCCAGCATATTGTGGTGCTACGTGAGGGCAGGGTGGAACAAAGCGGTACTCCGGCTCAAATTCGTGATGAACCGGTTAACGAATACGTGGCTCGTTTTGTCAATAAGGCGCACCAATAGAAAATGCGCGGCAGATCAATTTTTCTGATTCAGACTGTGTAGCCAAGCACCCCGAATTCAAAAAAACTGTTGTCAATCAAGCAGTTTAGAGCGGATTTTTGCAGTAAATCTTGCTTGGCTTTACAGCTGCGTGCTATATTTACTAGCTTAGCCAAAAAGTTTTGGCTATGGTCGTCGCGCAAATTATTGCGTGTACTCTCAGTTAGCCCTGACCAATCGTAGTCAGGAATGGAGAAAACGATGTCGAACTCGACACCTACGCCTGCCGCGTGGCGGCTGGGCCTTGTTGGGCGTAAAGTTGGCATGACCCGTGTGTTTACAGAGGAAGGCGAGTCCATCCCTGTGACCGTGCTGGACGTGTCCAACAACCGCATCACCCAGGTCAAGACGCCCGCAGTTGACGGTTACGCTGCTGTACAGGTTGCCTTTGGCACCCGTCGTGCAACACGCGTTACCAAGCCCCAGGCAGGGCACTATGCAAAAGCTGGCGTTGAAGCTGGCAGCATCCTGAAAGAATTCCGCCTCGACCCCGCTGCTATCGCCGAGCTTTCCGCCGGTTCCGTAGTTGCTGTGGAAAGCATTTTCGAAGCGGGTCAGAAGGTTGACGTTACGGGCACCACGATTGGTAAAGGCTTTGCCGGTACCATCAAACGCCACAATTTTGGCGGCCAGCGTAACAGCCACGGTAACTCGCGCTCGCACCGCGTACCCGGTTCCATTGGTCAAGCCCAGGATCCAGGCCGTGTGTTCAAAGGTAAAAAAATGTCGGGCCATATGGGTGACGTTACCCGTACGGTTCAGAATCTTGACGTGATCCGCGTCGACGCCGAGCGTGGCTTGTTGCTGGTCCGGGGCGCTGTCCCAGGTCACAAGAATGCCAATATCGTTGTGCGCCCTGCTGTGAAAGGAGCCTAATCCATGGAACTGAAGCTCCTGAACGAACAAGGCCAAGCTGCATCCACATTGCAGGCCAACGAAACCGTTTTCGGTCGTGAATTCAACGAAGCACTGGTTCACCAGATCGTTGTTGCATACCAAGCCAATGCTCGCAGCGGTAACAGCAAGCAATTGACTCGTGCCGAAGTCAACCACAGCACCAAGAAGCCATGGCGCCAGAAAGGCACCGGCCGCGCTCGTGCTGGTATGACATCCTCGCCCGTGTGGCGTGGAGGCGGTCGTGCATTCCCCAACACCGGTGAAGAAAACTACGCACACAAGGTCAACAAGAAGATGTACCGCGCCGGTATCAGCGCGATTCTGTCTCAGTTGGTCCGTGACGAGCGTCTGTTGGTTGTTGATTCCTTCACTCTGGAAGCACCCAAGACCCGTCTGGCAGCCAACAAGCTGAAAGACCTGGGCCTGGAATCCGTGCTGATCATCACCGACGCGCTGGACGAGAACGTGTACCTGGCTACGCGTAACCTGCCTCACGTTGCTGTGGTTGAACCACGCTACGCCGACCCGCTGTCCCTGATCCACTACAAAAAAGTGTTGGTCACCAAAGCGGCTGTCGCTCAGTTTGAGGAGATGTTGGGATGAACGCCGAACGTCTATTGCAAGTAATTCTGGCTCCTGTCGTGACTGAAAAAGCCACGTACGTTGCCGAAAAAAATCAGCAAATCGCTTTCCGCGTCGCTCCTGATGCTACCAAGCCTGAAATCAAAGCTGCTATTGAACTGCTGTTCAAAGTAGAAGTTGAGTCGGTGCAGGTGCTCAATCAGAAGGGCAAGGAAAAGCGCTTTGGCCGTTTCATGGGTCGCCGCCGCAGTGTGCGCAAGGCATATGTCTCGCTCAAGCCCGGTCAGGAACTCGACTTTTCTGAGGTGAACTAATATGGCATTGGTAAAAGTAAAACCAACGTCGCCAGGTCGCCGTGGCATGATCAAAGTGGTTCACCCTGAACTGCACAAAGGCGCTCCTTACGCGGCTTTGCTGGAAAAGAAATCCAGCAGTGCTGGCCGTAACAACAACGGCCATATCACGGTTCGTCACCGTGGCGGCGGTCACAAGCAGCATTACCGTATTGTCGACTTCCGTCGCAACAAGGACGGTATTCCTGCGAAAGTAGAACGTCTGGAATACGACCCTAACCGCAGCGCTCACATCGCATTGGTGTGCTACGCAGACGGCGAGCGTCGTTACATCATCGCCCCTCGTGGTCTGGAAGTGGGTGCAACGGTTGTGTCTGGCGCGGAAGCTCCTATCCGTTCCGGCAACACTTTGCCTATCCGCAACATTCCTGTGGGTCAAACCATTCACTGCATCGAGATGCTGCCTGGTAAGGGTGCTCAAATCGCTCGTTCCGCTGGTGGTTCCGCTGTGTTGCTGGCTCGTGAAGGCACGTACGCTCAAGTGCGTCTGCGTTCCGGTGAAGTTCGCCGCATTCACATCGACTGCCGCGCCACGATTGGCGAAGTCAGCAACCACGATCACAGCCTGCGTCAAATCGGTAAAGCCGGTGCTGTTCGCTGGCGTGGTATTCGTCCTACCGTTCGCGGTGTGGCGATGAACCCAGTCGATCACCCGCACGGTGGTGGTGAAGGTCGTACGGGTGAAGGCCGTGAGCCAGTCAGCCCATGGGGTACTCCTGCCAAGGGCTACCGCACCCGTCGTAACAAGCGCACAGACAACATGATTGTTTCGCGCCGTAAGCGCAAGTAAGGGGCGAACACTATGTCACGTTCGATCAAAAAAGGCCCATTCGTTGATGCTCACCTGATCAAAAAGGTTGACGCAGCCGTTGTGGGTAACGACAAGCGACCAATCAAAACCTGGTCGCGCCGCTCTACCATCCTGCCCGAGTTCATTGGGCTGACGATTGCCGTTCACAATGGCCGTCAACACATTCCCGTTTACATCAACGAGAACATGGTTGGCCACAAGCTCGGCGAGTTCGCTTTGACCCGTACTTTCAAGGGTCACGCTGCGGACAAAAAGGCCCGGAGATAAGTGATGGAAACTACAGCAATTATTCGTGGAGTCCATATTTCGGCGCAAAAAGCACGTCTGGTTGCGGACATGGTCCGCGGCAAGTCCGTCGCTCACGCTCTGAATACGCTGACTTTCACTCCCAAGAAAGCCGCTGGCATCATCAAGAAAGCTCTGGAATCGGCTATTGCCAACGCTGAGCACAATGACGGCGCCGACATCGACGAACTGAAAGTCACCTCCATTTACGTGGACAAGGCTCAGTCGTTGAAGCGTTTTTCTGCACGAGCCAAAGGCCGCGGTAACCGTATTGAGAAGCAGACTTGCCACATTGTGGTCAAAGTCGGCGCTTAAGGAGTCACAATGGGACAGAAAATCCACCCAATTGGGTTCCGCCTGGCTGTTAACCGTAACTGGAGCTCGCGTTGGTACGCTGACGGTGCTGAGTTCGGTACGATGTTGGCTGACGACATCCGTGTGCGCGAATACCTGAAACGCAAGCTGAAAAGTGCGTCCGTTGGCCGTGTGGTCATCGAGCGTCCTGCCAAGAATGCTCGCATCACTATTTACTCGGCTCGTCCTGGTGTAGTGATCGGCAAGCGCGGCGAGGATATCGAAAGCCTGAAGGCTGACCTGCAGCGCCTGTTGGGCGTGCCAGTGCACGTTAACATCGAAGAAATTCGCAAACCTGAAACCGACGCTCAACTGATCGCCGACTCCATTGCTCAGCAATTGGAAAAGCGCATCATGTTCCGTCGTGCGATGAAGCGTTCCATGCAAAACGCCATGCGTCTGGGTGCCCAAGGCATCAAGATCATGAGCTCGGGTCGCTTGAACGGCATCGAAATCGCTCGTACCGAATGGTACCGCGAAGGCCGTGTGCCTCTGCACACCCTGCGCGCTAACATCGATTACGGTACTTCCGAAGCGCACACGACGTACGGGATCATCGGTATCAAGGTCTGGGTCTACAAGGGCGACATGCTGCCTAACGGCGAAATGCCTGTTGACACCGTAGCCCCTGAAGAGCGCCGCCCACGTCGTCCACGTGGTGACCGCCCTGAAAACCGCCGTCCAGGTGGTCGTGGCCGCGGTCCTCGTAAAGACGCTGCTCCTGCTGCGTCCGAAGGAGAATAAAACATGCTGCAACCTTCTCGCAGAAAGTATCGCAAAGAGCACAAAGGCCGTAACACCGGTCTGGCTACTCGCGGTGCGCAAGTTTCGTTTGGCGAATTTGGTCTGAAAGCCACTGACCGTGGCCGTCTGACTGCTCGCCAGATCGAAGCAGCACGTCGTGCAATTAACCGTCACATCAAACGTGGTGGCCGCATCTGGATCCGCATCTTCCCCGATAAGCCAATTTCGCAGAAACCTGCCGAAGTTCGTATGGGTAACGGTAAGGGTAATCCAGAGTTCTGGGTCGCTGAGATTCAACCAGGCAAGGTCCTGTACGAAATGGAAGGTGTTAGCGAAGAGCTGGCACGCGAAGCATTCCGTCTGGCCGCTGCCAAGCTGCCTATCTCGACGACGTTCGTAACGCGTCAGATCGGTGCTTAAGGAGACGTCATGAAAGCCAGCGAACTCCGTACTAAAGATGCCGCCGAGCTCCAAAAAGAGCTCGAGAGCCTGTTGAAAGCACAATTTAACCTGCGCATGCAGCGTGCTACTCAACAGCTTTCCAACACCAGCCAATTGGGCAAAGTACGTCGCGACATCGCTCGCGTCCGTACCGTCATGGCTGAGACCGCAGGAAAGTAAGATGAGCGAAACTCAAACTACCGCAAAACGTCAACGTACCCTGATCGGTCAAGTTGTCAGCAACAAGATGGACAAAACTGTCGTCGTTCTGGTTGAACGCCGCGTTAAACATCCCTTGTATGGCAAGATCATCGTCCGCTCCAATAAATACAAAGCGCACGACGAGACCAACCAGTACAACGAAGGCGATACCGTTGAGATTACCGAAGGCCGTCCTATCAGCCGCAGCAAGTCCTGGACTGTTGTGCGTCTGATCGAAGCAGCCCGCGTGATCTAAACGCTTGCTCAGATGTCCAGGCTTCGGCCTGGCTCTGGTAGGTCAAGAACCCCGATCTGTTTACAGATTGGGGTTTTTTTTATGCTTGTCCACTTTGCTGTTGCTCATAGCTCATAGACAGGAGCAATGTTCGTATTTCGTCTTGTTGCCCGTCATGGCGCTTAAACCCGCAGCTGAACTGAATGATCAAGCTTGGGGCTTAGCGGCTTGTATGCGTAAGCCGGAAGCCTTCACAAAAAGGCGGGAACAGCTTGTTCTATTCTGTGCGGTGGCAACTATGGGGCGAGGGCTATATCGTGCCAGCTACCCTGCATACGTACTCGGGGTAGGACGACAATCTGGGGGTCAGAGTTGTAGCAGCTTGCTGACTTATGGACGCGCGTCTTGCTTGCGCCATTGTGCCGGGCTGACACCCACACTACGCCTGAACGCGGCGCTGAATGCGGCCGCAGAGCTATAACCGATACGCTCGGCAATCTGCTCCATGGTCAAACCTTGTTCCAGCTGACGCTTGGCCAGTTGCATGCGTAGCTGCAACAGCACCTGGGCCGGTGCCATGCCGCATAGCAAGGTAAAGCGGCGGTGAAAGGCAGCGCGTGACATGTTCAAGTAGGCGGCCATATCGTCCACCGACCAGGCTTTGGCGGGTTCACGCAGCAGCTGCTCGATCAGGCCACCAAAGGCAGGGTCACTTGCCAGATGAATCAAGCCGGCGGGCAGGGCACCTTCGGCGGGTGTCTGTCCTATTTGCTGGCGCAAGGTATAGAACAACAACAGCTCCACCAGCTTTTCCAGCAGGCTGGAGTTGGCTTGCGGCTGGCGTCGCATTTCGGCCTGGATCAAGTCCAGCAAAGGGCGTCCTGAATCTGCATCTGTCTGAGAACCATCAATCAACAAAACATCAGGCACGGTCGCCAGCAGCAATTCGCTCAAACCACGGCCCAGATCCAGAAAACCACAGAGCAAGCCCGTACTGTGTGGCACTTGTGGCTCCAGGCTCTGCATGGTTTGTCGCCGCATGGCCGCATTCCAGTCTGGCGGCGTGGGCGAGGAGCTTAAGCGATGGGGCACATCCCGCAAGAAGAACACTGCGTCACCCGCCTGCAAGGCCAAGGCTTCCTGATGCTGAATATGCAGCCAGCACGGCCCATGCAAGACCACATGAAAGCCTGCGCGTTGGTGCCCGTGCAGGCTGCTTTCCCATTGATTGCAGTATTGCCCCAAGTGAAACAGGCTGGCAGAGATCTCCAGCCCGGACAAGAGCAGTTCCTCCACAGGGTGTCCTGTGTCTTTGGAGTCGACAGCGCAATGGCTGTCAGGAAAGGCAGAGTCGCTCATGCAGAAAATATGCTTATTTCTTTTCGTGGATATTTTTAATATGAATACCGCTATGTTCGCACATGGAGATAAGGCGCCAGTCAATCGACAATGAAACCTTCTCGGATTAACTAAGGAATTGTCGCCATCATGACTCGCTTAACTTTGCATACTGTGGACTCCGCACCAGAGGCGGTCAAACCAGCCCTTGAGAAAGCTGTGCGTGGTAGCGGCTTTTTGTCCAATTTGCTGGCTATTTTGGCTAATGCTCCCGTTGCCCTGCAAGCCTATCAGGATATGTCTGCCTTGAACGCCACCGCCAGCCTGTCGCTGGTCGAGCGTGAAGTCGTGCAACTGGTTGCCGGTACCACTCACGGTTGCCGCTTCTGCGTGGCCGGTCACACCGCCATTGCGACCAATAAAGCCAAGCTGGACCCGGAAATTCTGGCCGCTTTGCGTGCGCGTGGCTTTGATCAGATCAACGACGAGCGCCTGCAGGCTCTGGCTCTGTTCAGTCGCGCCGTGATTGATACCCGTGGTCAGGTGTCGGATCAGGCTCTGGCCGATTTCCGTGCTGCCGGTTACGGCGACCAGCAGGCTCTGGAAGTGATTACCGGTATTGGCTTGGCGACGATCTGCAACTTTGCCAATAATCTGGCTCGTACGCCGCTCAATAGCCAGCTGGAGGCCTACGCATGGGAAACGCCTTAAAGCGCGCTGAGCAGCCTGTGCTGGCCTCAGAGCGCCCTGTTTTGTCACCTGGCTTGGCCCAGTGGCTGGAAGAGCATGCTTTGTCGCTGGATAGCGATGCATCTCAGGCGCAGGCCTTGTTGCCTCGCCTGGCGCAAGACGGTTTGTTAAGCCTGGGCCTGAAAGCGGATTTTTCCGACTTCGGTGATGCTGTTCAATCCATCGTGGAAGTGGCCGAGCATTCGCTGACGGCAGGTTTTGTCCTGTGGAGCCAGCGTACCTTTATTGAATACCTGCGTGATGTTCAGGACCCCGCCATGCGTGAGCGCTATCTACCCGGTTTGCTGGATGGCAGTGTTGCGGGTGCGACGGGTCTGTCCAATGCCATCAAGTTTCTGGGTGGCATTGAAGAGCTGCAAGTGCGTGCCCGGCCTGAACAAGGGCAATGGCAGTTTGAGGGCCGCTTGCCCTGGATTACCAATCTGCGTCCCGGCAACTGCCTGGTTGCCGTTGTGGCCGCCATGCCTGAAGAGCAAGCCGGTATTTGGGTGGCAGAACTGGGCGACCAAGGGCTGGAGCGTTCGGCAGATCTGGATCTGGTCGGACTGCGCGGCAGCAATACCGCCGCCTTGAAGTTCAATGCCGTGCGTCTGGGACAAGAGCGTTTGCTGCATCCCGATGCCGGTCACTTTGTGCGCTCGGTACGCCCCCGGTTCATGGCGCTGCAATGCGGCATGACCATGGGCTTGGCACGTCGCTCCTTGAAGCAAGTGCTGGATGCGCCACGTTGCCAATGGGTACAGGAGCAGCCCGCCCGCCGCTTGCTGGATCGTGTGCAGGAATTGTCGGATGTGCTGGTTGATGCCGTACGTAAACCCGGCTCGGCCACGCCGCCTGACCTGTTCAAAGTCCGTATCGAGCTAAGTGGTCTGGCGTCGCAAGCCGTGGCCTTGGAAAGCTCTGCGATTGGTGGGGCTACCTATATGCAGGGCAAGCATCCGCAACTGCTGCGCCGTTATCGCGAAGCTATGTTGGTGCCTCTGATTTCACCCACGGTGGCGCAACTGAAAGCCGAACTTGGGCAGGATGCAGTATGAGTTCCGGCGCCCCCTCGCATACCGATTCTGAAGGGGCCGGGCTCTTGTCCGCTCGGGGTATCAGTCTGGCCTACGGTGGCCAGACTATCTTGCAGAACCTGGACTTGAACGTGCACGCGGGCGAGATCGTGGCGCTGCTGGGCCCCAGCGGAGTGGGTAAATCCTCTTTATTGCGGGTACTGGCCGGTTTGCAAACGCCCACTCAAGGCGAGGTGTCCTTTCTGGGGCAGCCCATACGTGGGGTTCATCCCGCTTTGGCCATGGCGTTTCAAGAAGCCATTCTCTTGCCGTGGCTGAATGTGCAGGCCAATACCGGTTTTGGTCTGGGCTTTGCACGCCAACCTTCCGTATCCGCTGCAGAGCGTCGCCTGCGAGTTGAACAGGCGCTGCGTCAGGTTGGCTTATATGAAAGCCGTCATCAACGTCCTAGTGCCTTGTCGGGGGGGATGGCACAGCGTGTTGCCATTGCGCGATGCCTGGCTCGACGTCCACAAGTCTTGTTGATGGACGAACCTTTTGGCGCGCTGGACGAAGTAACCCGTCGCCAGATGCAGGAGCTGATTCTGTCGATACGCGATCAGACCGGCTGCGCCATTGTGCTGGTCACTCACGATATTGATGAGGCCCTCTTGCTGGCGGACCGAGTTCTGCTGTTAGGTGGCCGTCCTGCCGGTTTGCAGCGTGAATGGAGCTGCCCGGCACACCCCCGATCTCATCTGGATAACTGGCTTCAGGCCATACGCCTGGAAATTGTGGCCAGCCTGGAGCAAAGCCTCTCCCAGGCGGTTCACGCTTCTGTTTTGTAAGGTGCACGTCATGATTGAATCTCCTACGTCTCGTACCCGTCGCGACTTGCTGAAACTGGCGTCTTTGCTGACCGTTGCTGGTGCTGCGCCCTTGCTGGCCCAAGGGGCTGCCCGTGCACAAAGTGAGTCAAATGCGCCTTTGCGTATCGGCTATTTGCCGATTACCGATGCCACCGCCATGTTGGTGGCGCATCACAATGGATATTTTGAAGAAGCGGGTATTGCGGTTGAAAAGCCCGTGATGGTGCGCAGTTGGGCTCAGTTGATCGAGGCTTTCATCTCCGGTCAGGTCAATCTGGTGCACTTGCTCTCTCCCATGACGGTGTGGGCGCGCTACGGCAGCAAAGTCCCTGCAAAAGTGGTGGCATGGAATCACATGAGTGGCTCTGCTATCACGGTGGCGCAGAACATCAGCTCGGCCGAGCAATTGGGCGGGCAGACGGTGGCGATTCCTTTCTGGTATTCGATTCACAACGTGGTGCTGCAGCATGTGCTCAAAGCTCATGGCCTGACGCCTGTCGTGAAAAACGCCGGTGCGCTGGCACCCAATGAGGTCAATCTGGTGGTGATGGCGCCGGCTGATATGCCGCCGGCCTTGGCTTCTGGGCGGATTGCCGGTTTTACGGTGGCCGAACCTTTCAATGCCTTGGCCGAAACTCAGGGCATGGGCCGCATCTTGCGCTTTACTGGCGACGTCTGGCGCGATCACGCCTGTTGCGTGGCCTTTATGCACGAGCAGGATTTGCAGACTCGACCCCAATGGTCGCAAGGCGTGGTGGATGGCCTGGTCAAGGCACAGATCTGGATACGTAGTCACCGTGCCGAGGCGGCCCAGATGCTGTCGCGTGAAGGCGGGAACCGCTATACCCCGCACACTCAGGAAAACCTGTTGAAAGTGCTGTCCCCGGACCCGGCGGATCGCGCGCAATACGTGAAGTCTGGCGTAATTCGTCATCCGGACTGGGACGACCAGCGTATCGATTTTCAACCTTATCCTTTCCCCAGCTACACCGAGTCCTTGGTGCAAATGCTGCAAGGGACCTTGATTCAGGGCGAGCGTGGTTTCCTGGAAGGGCTGTCTCCTGAACACGTAGCCAGCGATCTGGTGGATGACCGCTTTGTCCGTGCCGCGTTGGAAAAGCAGGGGGGCCTGGCGCAGTTTGGCTTGTCCGAGCAATACACCCGCAACGAGAGCATTGTTGTATGAGTTTGAGTGCGTCTGCTTCTTCTCCGTCATTGGCGCAGTCTGATCCGCGATCGGCTGCGTCTTTGCGACGCCCCAAAATGAATGCCTGGATTGCCAGCACCCTGTGGGGCTTGGGCGGTTTGTTGGCGGGAGTCGTGCTGTGGTACTTGGCCACAGCCTGGTCCAGCAGCTCTTTAATGCAGCAATTCGGACCAGCAGCTGCCTTTCATAGCTTGCTGGAGATACTGGGCTGGTCCGAGACCTGGATGCACGTAGGTGCCAGCTTGCAACGTATTTTTGTAGGGCTGGCGATCTCATTGGGTGTCGGTGTGCCCGCCGGTTTGCTGCTGGGCTTGTCAGCGCGAGCTCACGCCGCATTGACTCCCTTGTTCCAGTTCCTGCGCATGATCTCGCCCCTGTCCTGGATGCCTATTGCCGTCATGGCCTTTGGCATTGGGGATGCACCGATTTATTTTCTGTTGGGTGTGGCCGGTGTCTGGCCTGTCTTGCTGAATACAGCCTCGGGCGTACGGCATCTGAATCCGCGCTGGCTGATGCTGGGTCGCAGTCTGGCGGCCACCAAGCTGGAAACGCTGTTGTACTTGATTCTGCCTGGCATTGTAGGCTCGGTCTTGACAGGTAGCCGACTGGCAATCGGCGTCTTGTGGATTGTGTTGGTACCTTGCGAAATGCTGGGTGTGTCAGCCGGTTTGGGTTATCTGATTCTGGATACGCGTGATCGCATGGCGTATTCCGAGTTGATGGCCGTAATTGTCCTGATTGGTCTGATTGGCTATTTGCTGGATAGTGCGTTGCGAGCCATGTTTGCGGCTTTTGGACAGCGCTAAATACTCAGCCCTTGGGCCGGCAGGTGAAGAGCTTTGACTGTTTTGTATTTCCAGGAAAGACAAGTGACAGAGCATGCTCAGGCTATCTGCCGCTGCCAGTTCCGTTCTTGTAGGCGCTGGCAGTTTTACCTGGTGCTTAGTGGCTTTTCAGAAGCTGCAGAAAGATAAAAAAGGCCCTCAACATTTGAGATGTTGAGGGCCTTTTTAGATTCAGTTTGAAGCGGTATTCAAGGATGCTAATCCCGCACTGACTGGAGCCTTAGTGGGTATGTACGTATAGAAAAGTGATCTTGAGACGAGACTCTAGCTAGGCCTTGATCACTGCCTTCATGCAGCGACCAGGGTATTGTCAGCATCCTGCGTAATTGCTGTACGTGGACTGAGCTGGTCGATTAGCTCGCCATACCAGGACAAGGTACTGCCCAAGGTAGCTACCTGACCGATCACCAGAATGCAGGGGCTGGCAAACTGATGCTGCTGAGCATCCTGGGCAATGTTTTGCAGCGTGGACAGTAAGGTGCGCTGCTCAGGGCGCGAACCATTTTCAATCAAGGCGCAGGGCGTAGTGGCACTGCGGCCCCGTTGTACCAGCTCATGGCTAAAGCCCAGAATCTGCTGCAAACCCATGTAGACAGCAACCGTCTGGCTGGTATCCAGCAGCGGGTTCCAGTCCTCAATACCATGACCGTTTTTGCGGTGAGCCGTCACAAACTGCACGGACTGCGCGTGGTCACGATGGGTCAGAGGAATACCGCTATAAGCCGCACATGCGATGGCAGCCGTGATGCCGGGTACCACTTCAAATGCGATGCCATGCTCGGCCAGATATTCCAGTTCTTCACCGCCACGGCCAAAAATAAAGCCATCACCGCCTTTCAGGCGCACCACGGTTTGACCTGCTCGGGCGTGTTCAATCATCAACTGATGAATGCGGTTTTGGGTCTGGTGATGATCTTCGCCCAACTGCTTGCCTACAAAAATACGGTGGGCATCGCGACGAGCCAACTCCATCACCTGATCGGATACAAGACGATCGTACAGAATCACATCAGCACGATTCAGTGCACGCAGGGCATGCAGGGTCAGCAAACCTGGATCGCCTGGACCGGCGCCCACCAGAATCACGCGGCCTTGTGTGGCGCGGGGTGACTCAGGCTGTTGCAGCGCGCTCTCCAGGCTCAAGCGGGCTTGCTCGGCTTGCTGGCTGCGCAGGGCGGCACCTACCGGGCCATCCAACAGCCAGTCGTAGAAACGGCGGCGTGCACCCAGCTCGGGGCGGGCGCGCCGAATGGCGCTGCGGTATTCCTGCGCCAGACGGCTGATCGCACCCAGGCTGTGGTCCAACATGGTTTCAAGTTGCTCCCGTACTCGCCGTGCCAACATGGGGGCTGATCCCGCTGAAGAAATCGCAATAATCAGCGGTGAGCGATCCACAATGGCAGGCACCTGAAAACTGGACAACTCGGGGTCGTCCACCACATTGACCAGAATGCGGGCTTCTTGTGCATCCTGGGCAATGACCTGGTTCACGTCACGCTTGTCAGTGGCGGCAATAATCAGCCAGGCCCCTTGCAGATGCTGGGCCTGATAGCGCTCCCGAATCAGGGTGATGCGCCCTTGATTCGCCAGCTCTTCCAGACTGTCCACCACATAGGGGGCGACCAGCGTGACCTGGGCACCGGCGGCCAGGACCAGACGCACTTTGCGCTCGGCGATTTCTCCACCGCCGATCACCAATACCGCGCGCTGCTTCAAGTTGGCGAATAAAGGAAAGAGGTTCATGTCAGGCTGGCTGTAAAACTAAAGGAATCAAGCGGCTTGTAGGCTCGGCAACCACGCCAGCGCGAACTAGAAAATCGCCAAAGTGCTCGCCTTCCAGACGCTCGGCAGCGAAGCGGCCAAACAGCTCGTCCAGAATGCTCAGAATTTCAGGTTCGGCAATATTTTGGCGATAGATTACGTTCAGGCGTTCGCCGCTGAAGTTCGCACCCAAACGCAAGTCATAACGGCCCAGAGCACGGCCAACCAGGGCAATTTCACCCAGGTAAGGACGGGCGCAGCCATTGGGGCAACCGGAGATACGCAGCACAATGCGTTCGTCACGCAACTGGTATTTGTCCAGCAAGGCTTCCAGCTTGGGCAGCAAGATGGGGGCGTAGCGTTCGCTCTCGGCCATGGCCAAACCGCAAGTGGGCAGAGAGACACAGGCAATCGTGCTGCTGCGTATGCCGCTTTGTGTCTGGTACACATCCAGCTTGTGATCTGCGACCAGCTTGTCGATCTTGGCCTTATCTTCTTCAGGCACATCGGCAATGATCAGGTTCTGGTTGCAGGTCAGGCGGAACTGCCCTTGGTGGATCTTCGCGATCTCACGCATACCCGTCAGCCAGGGGCCGACTTCGGTATCCATGATGCGGCCCGAATCGATACGCAGACTCAGGTGCCAGCGGCCATTGCTGCCTTGGGTCCAGCCGAAGCGGTCGCCATTGTGGTCAAAATGGTAGGGGCGTGACGGCTCCAGCGTTTGACCACTGCGGTTTTGCACTTCTTCCAGGAACCAGTCGGCGCCCAGCTTATCCACGGTGTATTTCAGACGGGCATGACGGCGCTCGTCGCGGTTACCGTGGTCACGTTGTGTGGTGATAACGGCCTCGCAAACGGCCAGCAATTGCTCGGGGCGTACAAAGCCGATCACGCTGCCCAGCCGTGGATAGGTGGTGTCGTCGCCATGTGTGGCACCCATGCCACCACCAATGGCGACGTTAAAGCCCAGCAACTGATTGTTCTCAATAATCGCGATCAGGCCGATGTCCTGCGCAAATACGTCCACATCATTCAAGGGAGGCACGGCAATGCCGATCTTGAATTTGCGGGGCAGGTAAGTCTTGCCGTAAATCGGTTCAAAGTCTTCGCCGTCAATGGCGTCTTCGACTTTTTTGCCGTCCAGCCAGATCTCGGCATAGGCGCGGGTTTTGGGCAGGAAGGTTTCGGAAATCTTTTCAGCCCACTCTTGAACCAGACCATGCTGCTCGGACAGCAAGGGATTGGTGGCGCTGACCACCTGACGGTTCACGTCACCACAAGTAGCCAATGTCGTGGACATGGCCTTGTTGATGGCTTGCAGTGTGGGCTTTAAAAAGGGCTTGCGCACGCCGTGCCATTGAAAGGTCTGACGGGTGGTGATGCGCAGGCCAAACTGGGCCCAGTCACAGGCGATCTGGTCAAAGGCCAACCACTGGGCGGGCGTAACCACGCCGCCGGGCAAGCGGGCGCGAATCATGAAGCTGAACGCCGGTTCCAGCTTTTGCTTGCGACGCTCTTCACGCTGATCGCGGTCGTCTTGCTGATAGCTGCCGTGAAATTTCAGCAGCTTGTTGTCGTCTTCGCTGATGGCGCCCGTGATTGGGTCTGCCAGACCCTCGGTAATGCCACCGCGCAGATAGCGGCTATCAATTTTTACTTGTTCGATAGCGGCGATTTTCTTTTCTGTCATGTCCTTGCTTCTCAGTAAACGTCGCGGGCGTAGCGGCCCTGCGCCGAGAGTTCTTCCAACCAGCTGCGAGCCTGGTCTGCGTCCAATCCACCTTCCTGGCGGGCAATTTCCTGCAGGGTCTGGTGTACGTCCTTGGCCATCTGATTGGCATCACCGCACACATAAATGTGGGCGCCGCCCTGAATCCAGGCATAGACCTCGGCTGCTTTTTCCAGCAAGCGGTGCTGGACGTAAACCTTGTTTTCCTGATCGCGCGAGAAGGCCAGATCCAGGTGTTGCAACTGACCGTCCTGCAAGGCGCGTTGCCATTCGGTCTGGTAGAGGAAATCGGAGTGAAAGTGCGGGTTGCCAAAGAACAGCCAGTTGCGACCTTCGCCACCCTGAACGCTGCGCTCCTGCACAAAGGCGCGGAAAGGAGCTACACCGGTGCCAGGACCAATCATGATTACGTCACGGCTGGTATCTTCAGGCAGGCGGAAGCGTGTATTGGGGTCGATAAAGACAGGCACGGTATCGCCTTCGTTCAGCCGGGCCAGATAGTCGGAGGCCACGCCCCAACGATCCTGCTCGTTGAATTGGTAATGCACATTGGCCACGGTCAGATGTACTTCTTCGTCCACCTCGGACTGGCTGGAGGCGATGGAGTACATGCGGGGTGCCAGAGGGCGCAAGGCTTGCACCAGCTCGGCAGCGCTCCAGGTGGCCGGGAAGCGCTCCAGTACGTCCAGCACTTGATGGGTTTTCAGCAGCTCTTGCAAAGTGCTCAAACCTTCTGGGCCTACGGCTGTCTGTAGCACGGCATCGCTATTGCGCTTGGCCAGTTCCACCAGGAAAGGTTTGGTCAGTTGTGTCAGCTCGCGGTAATGGCTAAGCCACTCTTGCAGCGTGTGTGACTTGTCCTGAATGGTGACGGTCTCTTGAGGGTCCAGCTTCAACGTCTGGATAACTGCTTCGACCAGCTTGGCGTTTTGTGTAGGCCAGACACCCAATGCATCACCGGGTTGGTACTTCAGGCCACTGCCTTCCAGCGACAACTCGTAGTGATAGATGTTGCGGGTGCTGTCGCGGCCCGTAATGCTTTGGCTTTGCAGCACGGTGGCCTGGAATGGATTGTCGCGGGTGAAGCTGCTGCGGGTCTGGGTTTCCAGCACCGTAACGTTGCTGGATTGGGCGGCAGGAACGGCCGCAGCGGCGTGGGCCTTGTGATCCGTTTCCAGAAAACCAAAGGCTTTGTCCTGCCAGGGGGCGGCGACCGTATCAATATCCAGATCAGCCAGCCCTGCGTCCAGAATGCGTTCCGCACCCAGCGCCAGCAGACGTTGATCAATCTTTTCCGCGATCCCACAGAACAGGGGATAGCTGGAATCACCCAGACCCAGCACACCGAATTTCAGCTCGGGCAGCTTGGGAGCACGGGCGCCGGATAGGAACTCGAAGAATGCGATGGAATCGTCTGGCGGGTCGCCTTCACCCTGGGTGCTGATAATGACGTACAGCAGACGCTCTTCTTTCAGCTCGCGCGTGGGGTAACGATCGGCGCGCAGCAGGCGCACGGGGATGCCGGCGGCTTCGCAGCGTTGGGCAAAGGCTTCGGCGACGCGTTGGGCATTGCCTGTCTGGCTGCCAAACACAATAGTGGCAGGTCGTTGGGCGGGCGCAGCGGTGGCGGGCACCAACGACAGTTCAGGAGAAACAGGCGCTTGAGCGGGAAGGCCGGTGTGGCGCACTTGCGCGACACCCGCGAGATAGCCGGACAGCCAGTTCAGGGACAGCGGATCGAGCTCGTCGGTAATTTGAGCAATCGCCGTGCGATTGGACTCCGAGAGGCGGGACAGGGCGTGCATTCTGACACTCGCTTATATAAATAGTTTGTCCCATTCTAAAGAGCGGTATCAGGGCTACGAACGATCCGATTCTTATTTGTTTATGAATACTCCGGTTAATGAAAAAGGGGCATAAGCCCCTTTCATCTTGGTCTAAGCGCGTGCGAAATACGTGTTATGGACGCAGTTCCCGACGCAGGATTTTGCCCACATTGGTGCGGGGCAGATCGTCGCGGAATTCGACAATACGTGGGGCCTTGTAGCCGGTCAGCTCCTTGCGGCAAAAGGCAATCACGTCTTTTTCCGTCAGCTCGGGATTACGGCTGATGACATAGAGCTTGACGATTTCGCCTGCTTTTTCATCCGGTACACCGACGGCGGCGGCCTCGACAATATCCGGGTGCTGGGCGGCGACCGCTTCCACCTCATTGGGGTAGACGTTAAAGCCCGAGACCAGAATCATGTCTTTTTTGCGATCCAGCAGGAAGACATAACCTTGCTCGTCCATATAGCCAATATCGCCCGTGCGTAAAAAGCCGTCGCGATCAAAGACCTTGGCGGTTTCATCGGGACGTTGCCAGTAGCCGGGAGTAACTTGCGGCCCACGAATGCATAGCTCGCCCGTTTCGCCCAACGGCAGGTCGTTCTGGTTTTCGTCGCGTATGCGTATGTCGGTAGAAGGAACGGGCAGCCCGATTGAGCCGGTGAACTCTTTTTTATCCAGCGGATTGATCGTGGCTGCTGGTGAAGTTTCAGTCAGTCCATAAGCCTGGGCCAGGGGTTTGCCGGTCGCTTCCAGCCAGCGCTTGGCGACCACTTCCTGCACTGCCATACCGCCACCCAATGTAAAGCGCAGCGAGGAGAAATCCAGCTTGCGGAACTCGGCATTGTTCAGCATGGCATTAAAGAGCGTGTTCACCCCCGTAATGGCAGTAAAACGCAGCTTGGACATGTCCTTGATCATGGAGGGAATGTCGCGCGCGTTAATGATCAAGAGGTTCTCCGCACCCAGACGCAGAAACACCAGCAGGTTCGCGGTGAAAGCGAAGATATGGTAGAGCGGCAGGGCAGTAACAACGCAGTCGATCTGGCCTTCTTTCAAATAAGGGCGAATCCAGGACAGGGCCTGGCTCAGGTTTGAAACCAGATTGCCATGGGTCAGGATGGCTCCTTTTGCAACGCCCGTCGTGCCCCCGGTGTATTGCAGGCAGGCAATATCATCGTGGGTCAGCTTGACCGGGGCCGGTGCGCGGCCTCGGCCCTGAGCCAGTACGGCTTTGAAAGAGACGGAGCCAGGCAAGGACCAGGCAGGCACACCTTTTTTAATGTGGCGCACCACTTGATTGACCAGCCAGCCCTTGAAGCCGCCCAGACAATCCCCCACGCTGGTCACAATGACTCGCTTGATGGGGGTTTCGTGCAGGATTTCCTGCAGCACGTGGGCAAAGTTTTCCGCAATGATGATGGTTTCCGCGCCACTGTCTTGCAGCTGGTGGCGCAGTTCACGGGCGGTATACAGCGGGTTGGTATTGATAATGGTGGCCCCACTGCGCAACACCCCATACAGACTGATGGGGTACTGCAGCATATTGGGCATCATCAGGGCGACACGATCGCCTTTTTTCACGCCTTGGCTTTGCAGCCAGCTGGCCAGGGCCAAGGCATTGGTCGACAGTTCGCGGTAGCTCATGCGTTTGCCCATGCTGATATAGGCAGTGCGCTGCGCGAACTCGGTACAACTTTGTTCAAATACATCCAGCAAGGACGAGTACTGCTGGGCCTGATCTTCGATAGTGGCAGGAATACCGGCGGGGTAGTTCTGCAGCCAGACTTTATCCATGAAGCGCTCCGAGGCGTGTAGGTTCAAGACAATCCCAGCAGGGCCTTTTTGAGCGATTCTTGGGCAGGCTTCTTGCCTAGCCAGATTTTCAACAAAGCAGGGGTCAGATCAGGGTGAGAGAGCTCGCCCAGCGTCTTGTCGTTGAACAGGATCTTGACCTGAGGGGTGTGCATGTCCAGCACCACAACGTCGCCTTCCTTGGCTTCACCCACCTGGCGCATCAAGTCTTCAAATTGCTTGATGACCGGGTCCAGTTCTTGTTTTTCAGGATCAGTCAGGTTGCTGTGAATGCCGTCTTTCAGGGCATCGATCAGGGTTTGGGCATCCAGGTCGCGTTTGAGGACCAGCCGGATCTGATGTGGTCCGGGGGATTGAATAATGGCCTCGGCATCCTGGGAAGGCGAAGCGGTATACAGGGCGGCGACGTACACATCAAAAACAACTTTCTTGCGCAGGCCTGCCCCATTCAGTTTCAGGCTTTGCTGCTCGACGGTGACCGTGTCTGGCACGGTGACATTCGCAACAGTAGCGGCCTGGGCGGCGGGTAGCCCCAGGGACAGACTTAAAATCAGGGCGGCACAGCGGGGGGTAAACATGAAGCGGTCCTCCGGCAAATTAGCGTGATTGTGATTTCTGCTTGTAGAAGTGGGCGTCGGCGATATAGATGGTGCGTTCCACCGTGGTGTAGATCTGGCCTTCGGGGTCCTGGATCTGCACGGTAAATGTGGCTTCAGCCTCGTGGTATTGGTCTAGCTGTCCTCGTATTGCGTCCAGTTCATCTGGATTGATTTGAAAATTGGCGTACAGAGTTTGGTAGCCGGGGCGGCGGTACTGAATCTCTGCATTCTTGTCCCAGACAATCACATGGCGTTGCAGCCCAGCCAGAAGCATGGTGGCGTGCACGCCGTCTGTAATGGCAAACAGGGAGCCGCCAAATAAAGAGCCATTGATGTTGCGAGGGCGACGACGCAATGGCAGGCGTACGACGATGTGTTGCAAGTTCGCTGAAACTTTGTGGACCCGCCCGCCGGTTGCCCGGAAGGCGGGGTGCCAGTTAAAGCCCAGCTGCAAAAAGCGCGCACGCCATGTGGGGGGTAGGCGTGCGAGCAGCTCCATGCGGCGACTGCGGGCCATAGTGCATCCTTAGAAGCGATAGCTGAACTGCACGCCCAGGATGTCACCACTGTTTTTGTAAGTACCGCGTGTCAGACCACGACCTTTCAGATCAGTGTTGTTGTTCATGTCGGTATTTTTCAGGAACAAGTGGGTGTAGCCGATATCCCAGGTGGCGTTCTTGCTGGCACGATACTGAGCACCCAGGGACACCCAGTAACGATCGCTGTCAGGCAGGGCGGTTGGGCGGTAGTTCTTGTCGCGAACGGGGGATTGGTCCCAAGCAATACCACCCTTGAAGGTCCACTGCTCGTTGTAGTGGTAGTTCGCACCCAGGGCGACGCGCCATGCGTCCTTGAACTTCAGTTCCAGACCGGAATCCTTGGCACCGGGGCCGCTGTTTTCAATGGTCAGACGCGGGATGCTGCTCCAGCCTGTCCAGGACACATCGGCCAGCAATTGCCAGCGCGAGTTCAGGTCGTGCACCAAGCTGACAATGGCGGTGTCAGGCAGCTTGATGGTGGCTTCTGCGTCCCAATTGATGTTGGGGGCAGGAATGCCAGCCGGCACGTTGCGGTTACGCAGTTTGGTGTCGCCATCAGCCGTGATCTTGATTTGCGAGCGATAGGAAACGCCCAAACGAGTGCTGGGGGTAATTTGGTACAGCAAACCGGCATTCCAGCCCCAGGCGTCGCCCTTCATCTTGACGCGGGTGTCCATGTCCAGTGGACCCAAAGCCGGGTGATAACCAACCGGGGTAGCCAGACGGTAGTCCGCATCAATGTGCAGCCAGTTCACACCCACACCGAAGGACAACTGATCGTTGACTTTGTAAGCCACCGACGGGTTGACGTTGATGGTTTCAATGGCAAATTTTTCAGAGTGGTAACGGCCAACCCAGCCTTCGTCATATTCAGTTGTCAGACCAAACGGGACACCAATACCCAGGCCCACCCACCACTTGGGCGAGAGCTGATGGGACAGATAAATATTGGGAACGGCGGCGACTTTACCGGCATCACCACCTGAGCCGCCAGTAGCGGGACGGCTGGCGCCACCTGTCAGGGCCAGGGGGTCGGTACTGCCTTTATCGGAGAACTTGAAGGTAGGTTTAATCGCGTTAAAACCTGCCGAGAAGTTGGTCTCGGGCAACAAGGTCATGCCGGCCGGGTTGAAGTAGATCGTGCTGGCATTGTCACCAATGGCGGCCGAGCCTGCGTAGGCATTGCCCAGGCCGCTCGCATTTTGTTCGAGCAAGTTAAAACCAGCCGCATGGGCTTGACCCATTCCCATGCTCATTCCCAGAGGAATCAGCAAGGCGGGGATGGTACGCAAAGCTACAACCGTCTTTTTCATGTCTCTTCTCCAAGGTATAGGTGCGACGTCTGACAGAGGCTTATGACAAGTTTTAAAACACCTGTTTGTTTTCTATGGTGCATGACCTAGGCCAATCGGCGTATAGGTATTTGTGCCAATCCGAACTAATTGCGTTGTTTTTGTGTTGCTTTGTAATGCAGAGGGCCCCCTCTGAATGGCGCAAAGCCGGTACCGAAAATCACGCCTGCATCGGCCAGATCGTCGTTCTCCACAACACCGATGCGAACCTGGTGTTCGGTCTGTTCGATAAGTGGTTTGATCAAGCGATCTGCCAGACCGCTTGGGACTGTTCCCGCAGGAGATTTTTGGGCTTTGCCGTCTTTCCAGGTGTAGAAACCCTGGCCGGTTTTGCGACCCAGTTCCTGGCGGTCCAGATGGGTTTTCAGGCAGGCTGGCATGGCCGCCTGCTGGCTTAATTGGGCACCTGCATCACGGGCAATATCCAGGCCCACGGTGTCGGCCAATTCAAGCGGGCCCATGGGCATGCCGAACTGCAGCATGGCTTTGTCCACGGTGGCCGGGTCTAGCCCCTCGTCCACGCAGCGCATGGCTTCCAGCATGTAAGGAGCCAGCACGGCATTGACCAGAAAGCCGGGGCTGTCTTTAACGGGCAGGGGCAGCTTGCCAATCTGGTTCACAAAGGCGTAGGCAACGCTGCGCACTTCCGGGGCCAGCAACTCGCTTTCCACCACTTCAACCAAGGGCATGCGAGAGACCGGGTTAAAGAAGTGAATGCCTACCAGTCGTTCCGGATTGATC
Organism: Alcaligenes sp. YSL9; assembly: GCF_030515105.1. Classification (NCBI taxonomy): domain Bacteria; kingdom Pseudomonadati; phylum Pseudomonadota; class Betaproteobacteria; order Burkholderiales; family Alcaligenaceae; genus Alcaligenes; species Alcaligenes sp. YSL9. The sequence continues at coordinate 398,283 of NZ_JALXJU010000004.1, forward strand.
AGGTTCAGGCTGAGCTCGGATAAAGGGAGGCTGGAGGTATTGCTTGCCAGCACAGCACCGGGCTTTAGCAAGGGCTCAATGGTGGCGTACAGGCTGCGCTTGGCATCGGCGTTCTCGAAGATGGCCTCCAGAACCAGATCTGCCGACGGGATGCCGTGGCCGTCCGGGTCCGGGATCAATCGGTCCAAGGCGGCTTGTACCAGTCTGCGGTCTTTGAGACGGCGCTGGAACAGCTTGGCGGCACGACCTTGTGCCTGGGCGATACGCTTGCGGTCCTGATCCTGCAGCGTCACACGCATGCCTTTCAGCGCACATACGGCGGCAATATCGCCTCCCATGACACCCGCACCGACCACGTGAATATGCGTGATCTCCTGAGTCGACGAATGCTTGCCTACGCTTTTCAGACGCTCTTGCAAATGGAAGACACGCAGCAGATTGGCTGCGGTGTTCGAGCGGGTGATTTGCTCGATCAGCTCGGGAGCCTTCAAGGCATTGCCGTTGTGCTTTTCCCAGATCTCCAGGATGGCACGGGGCGCCTGATAGTGCTGATAGGGATCGCGCTTTGCCAACTGCTTGCGTACCTGATTAGCAACCAGGGGGCGTAGCAGCTTGGTATTCATCAGGCGTGGCAGACCCTTGGCGCGACGCGGCTTCTTGCCACTGAGCACCTGTTTGATGGCAGCTTGCTTGGCCAGACGGACGGGAACGCAGGCATCGACCATACCCAGACGGGCGGCCTTGCGGGCATCCACGCTTTTGCCGCTCAGCATCAAGTCCATGGCGGCGGCAGGGCCTATATATTCAGGCAGGCGCAACATGCCGCCCCAACCGGGGAAAATACCCAGCATCACTTCAGGCAGAGCCAGGCGTGTATCGTCCTGATCTACGGCCAGGCAATAACGGCATGCCAGGGCCAGCTCCAGACCACCGCCCAGGCAGTGGCCCTGCACCAGCGCCAACGTGGGGTAGCTCTGCTTGGCCAGCTTGTTGAAGACGGTCCAGCCGCGTGTGACCAGTGCCAAGCCCTTTTCAGGGTTGTTGTTGTGTTCCGAAAACTCGTCAATGTCCGCACCGGCTACAAAACCGGCAGCTTTGCCGGAGTAAATGATCAGTGCTTTAGGAGGATGGCTGCCCAGGTAATCCAGTGCCTGGTTCAGCTCCTGCAGAACGGCTGCCGAGAGTCTATTGACCGAGCTGCCCACGCAATCGATTTTCAGCCAGGCAATTTGCTGATCGTCCGTGTACAGCGTGAAGTTTTGCAAATCCAGGGTAGCGACGGGCATCATGATTCAGTTCCTTGCAGCGATTCGATCAGCATGGCACCGCCTTGTCCGCCGCCAATACAAATAGCGGCCATGCCCAGACGCAAGTTGCGACGACGCAGGGCATTCAAGCAATGCAGCACAATTCGGGCTCCGGAGGCACCCACCGGGTGGCCGATCGCAATGGCGCCACCGTCCACATTGAGCTTGTCCATATCCAGCAGACCCAAAGCATCACGACCCAGATGCTTTTGGCACCACTCCTGGTTGTCCCATGCAGCACGACATGCTAGTACCTGTGCTGCAAAAGCCTCGTTGATTTCCCACAAGTCCGGGCCATTTAGGGCCAGACGGTTGCGCTCCAAAATAGGCGTCGCGGCGAAAACAGGGCCCAGGCCCATGGTGGCCGGATCCAGACCAGCCCATTGCGCATCCACAATGCGGCCAATGGGTTTGAGCTGATGTTCCTTGACGGCGGCTTCGCTGGCCAGAATCAGCAGGGCAGCGCCATCGGTCACTTGGGAGCTGTTGCCGGCCGTGATATTGCCCCAAGGCGGATCAAAGACTGGGCGCAGCTTGGCCAGCTTCTCGGGCGTGGAGTCTTCGCGTACGCCATCATCTTGTGGGTAGTTATTACCGCGCGTGTCGCTTAACGGCACGATTTCTTCAAAAGCGTTTTCTTGTTGAGCACGCAAAGCCAGACGGTGACTGCGGGCCGCAAACTCGTCCATATCCTGACGGCTGATACCAAACTCGTGAGCCAGAATTTCAGCGGTCTGCCCCATGGACAGGCCAACGACGGGATCAGTCAGCCCTTTAAGCAGGCCGATGACTGGTTTCAGATAGGACAGACGCAGACTGCGCAGCGCTTTCAGGCGTGCGCCCAGGCTACGCGCTTTGCCCCAGGTGGCCAGCCAGCGCACCATGTCGTCGCTGAACAGGATGGGGGCGTGAGACAGCGCATCTACGCCACCGGCCAGCACCAGATCCGAGCGGCCGGTTTGAATGGCCTGTACGCCCGAGTCCAGTGCCTGCATACCCGAGGCGCAGTTACGCATCACGGTCCAGCCCGGCACTTTGTGACCTGTGCCCAGACGCAGACCCAGAACCCGGCCGATATTGGTTTCATCGGGCGAGGGGGCGGCGCAACCCAGGATGACCTCGCTTAGCTGCGGGGCCTCAAAGGGTTGGCGCAGCAACAGCTCGCGACCCGTTTGCACGGCCAGATCTCCAGCAGAGAAGGGGCCGGGCGCATTGCGCGCTTTCAGAAACGGGCTGCGTGCGCCGTCAATAATATAGACCGGTTGAAAACTCATGCTTGGCTCCCACTGGCGGCTTCAGCGGCAGGATTTTCCCGACGCAAATCGAAGGGGAAATCATCAACGGCAATAACCCGATCGCGCACGATGTCGCGGGCCTGGATTTGCTCGTATTCCTGAGCCGTGATGCCACCGGCCTGAAAGACGGCTTCGGCCAGATCGCGTACGTTGGCTTTGGGGTTGTCCTGCAATTGACCGCTTTTCTCGAACTGACGGATTTTGGCGTCAATATCGCGGGTGTTCAGCGAAGCCAGCAGGGCCGCTTCAATCGCACCGACGGGTTCCATATCGTCGTCAGGCAAGTAGGTGTCGTAAGTCAGGCGATCTCGAGTGGCACCGGGCTTGGTCAACAGTTTGGCAACAGTGTGGTCCAGCTTGTCATCAGGGCCCAGACGGCGCAGACCCAGAGGGAAGACCAGGAAGCGCAGCACGGCCGCCAAAGGACGGTTCGGGAAGTTCTCCAGTACTTTGTCCAGCGCATGTTGAGCGCGCATCAAGGCGTCTTGAGCCGCCCAGTGAGCCAAAGGCGCATCTTCTTGCTGGCGGCCTTCGTCCTGGTAACGTTTGAGTACGGCGCTGAGCATGTACAGCTCGGACAACACATCGCCCAGACGCGAGGACAGACGCTCACGCATTTTCAGGGAACCACCCAGAACCAGCATGGACGCGTCGGCCAGCAAGGAGAAGGCGGCACTGTAACGGCTGGCCTGGCTGTAGTAGGTGTGCATGGCCTTGGAGGTGCCGGTAGGGCCACTTAGCAAGCGCCAGCCACCCAGGCCCAGCCAGAAGGAGCGGCCTGTATTGGCCAGTGTGTAGCGGATGTGTGCCCAGAAAGCCTGGTCAAATTTACGCAAACCGGCTTCGCGGTCAGGGTTCAGTGCAGCTGTCATCTCTTCCAGAATGAAAGGATGGCAACGAATCGCGCCTTGGCCAAAGATGATCAGGCTGCGCGTCAGAATATTGGCGCCTTCCACCGTAATACCGACGGGGATCTGTTGGTAAGCACGGCCCAGGAAGTTTGATGGGCCAAGACAAATACCTTTACCACCAATGACGTCCATACCGTCATTTACCACAATACGACCACGCTCGGTCACATGGTATTTGACGATGGCCGAGACCACGGAAGGTTTCTCGCCCAGGTCCACGGCAGCAGCCGTCATGGTGCGGGCGGCATCCATCGCATAGGTATGGCCGGCAATGCGAGCCAGTGCTTCTTCCACACCTTCAAATTTACTGATGGCGCTGCGGAACTGGGTACGGACGGCGGAGTAACCGCCCACGGCGCGGCTGGTCAGTTTGGCCATGCCAGTAAAGGAAGAGGGTAAAGAGATGGAGCGGCCAGCAGCCAGACATTCCATCAACATGCGCCAGCCCTGGCCAGCCATGGCGGGGCCACCAATGATGAACTCCAGCGGCATGAACACGTCTTTGCCACGGGTGGGGCCGTTCATGAACATGGCATTCAGGGGGAAGTGACGGCGACCGGTATCAACGCCGGGGTGGTCGCTTGGAACCAGGGCGCAGGTAATGCCAATGTCTTTTTCGCCACCCAGCAAACCGTCCGGGTCATATAGGCGGAAGGCCAGACCCAACAAGGTGCAAACTGGAGCCAGGGTGATGTAGCGTTTGTCCCAGGTGACGCGCATGCCCAGCACTTCCTGGCCTTCCCATTCGCCTTTGCAGACAATCCCTACGTCAGGAATGGAGGCGGCGTCCGAACCGGCCCAAGGGCTGGTCAGTGCGAAAGCGGGGATGTCACGGCCATCAGCCAAGCGGGGCAGATAGTGTTGTTTCTGCTCGTCGGTACCGTAGTGCAGCAGCAGTTCTGCCGGGCCCAGCGAGTTGGGCACCATGACCGAGACGGACAAGGCCGAGTTACGGGTGGAGAGCTTGGCGACAACCGCCGAGTGCGCTTGCGCCGAAAAACCGCGACCGCCGTATTCCTTGGGAATAATCAGGCTGAAGAAGCGGTTTTCTTTCAGGTAGTTCCAGACCTCGGCAGGCATATCGAAGTCTTCCTGGCTGACTTGCCAGTCGTCAATCATGGCGCAAGCCACATTGACTTCATTGTCCATGAACTGGCGCTCTTCATCGGTGAGCCGGTAGGCCGGATAAGAGCTCAGGGTATTCCAGTTGGGTTTGCCGCGAAACAGCTCACTTTCCCACCAGACCGTACCTGCTTCCAGCGCATCGCGCTCGGTTTGGGACATGGCAGGCAGAACGCTGGAAAAGGCGCGGTAGATTGGGCGGCTTAGCCACTTGGTGCGTAGATTCCGGTTTTTGAGAACGTAGACGCAGCCAAGCACTAGCACTATCAATAGCAAGGTCACAAACATAGCAACTCCGGACTAGCTCAGAAAAAAAAGAAGAAGGCCCCCACGCTGCGCCTTCGGCTTGTTACCCCCCGAGGGGGCACTTTTTACCGGGGGCGCCGAGCTTTGGGAGCGACCCGGCGGTAAAACCCCCTCATGCTGCACCTTCGACTTGCTGCCCTTAAGAGAGGGGCGCGGTTCACCGTGGTGTAGCTTGGTGGTCAGGGCCGTTCAGCTCAGGTGCTGGTGGGTAAAGGAGCTCGTAATCCACCCAGCAGGAAACTCATCAAGCGCTGTTGCAGTTGTTGCTCACTTTCCGGGCTGTCGCTAAGGGGTAATTGCAAAGCCCGACGCAGTGATTGGGTGCCCATCAAGGCATAAGAGGTGGCACCCAGCATGAAATGGAATCGCCAGATGATTTCTTCTTCAGGCACGGTAGGCAGAGCTTCATGCAAAGCCTGCTTGAAGGGCAGGAAGATGGCGACTTGTTCGTCCCAACAGATGGACTGAATGAAATCCTGCGGCGCCGGGCGGTCCTGCCCCGGCAAAGGAATAAACGAGCGTGGGGCGCCGTTGCCTGAACCCGCCAGGCGGATCAGTGGGCCAAAAAAGGCATCCACCACCTGGGATGCTTTCAACGGACCTTCACCGGCTTGCTGGCGATAAAACGCCAGTTTTTCCAGGCGCTCTTGATTGATGCTGTTCAGGCGGCGCTGGAACACGGCCTGTGTCAGTCCGTCTTTACTGCCAAAGTGATAATTGACAGCCGACAGGTTCACCTTGGCTTGCGCCGTAATCTGGCGCATGGAGGTATTTTCGTGGCCATACAGCGCAAAAAGATGTTCGGCTGCATCGAGAATGGCGGACTGTGTCCGATCAGAGCGTTTCACCGTTATTTCCTAATTTCAAACGAGTGTTTGAATAATGTAACGGGAATGCGCAGTTAGTACAGTAGGGGTTCACCCTAGCCCCGCAAAGCGGGGCCAGGAGCCAGTCTTAGATCTGGGTCACAAATTTGGTGACTAAGTATCCGTCAAAGGTTTCGGCACCGCCTTCGCTGCCAATGCCGCTGTCCTTGACGCCGCCAAACGGAGTCTCGGGCAGGGAACTGCCGAAGTGATTGATATTGACCATACCGGATTCCAGTTCGGTACCCAGTCGATGCGCGTCTTGCAAGGATTGTGTAAAGGCATAGGCCGACAAACCGTAGGGCAGGCTGTTGGCACGGGCGATGGCATCGTCCAGATCGCTGTAGCGCGTCAAGGGGGCGATGGGGCCAAATGGCTCTTCGGTCATGACCAGTGCATCGTCGGGCAAATCCGTCAGCACTGTGGGCGAGAAAAAGAAACCATCGCGCTTGATCTGTTCTCCTCCCAGCAACACTTTGCCACCCAGAGAGCGGGCGTTGTCGACAAACTTTTGCATCATGGGCAGGCGGCGCTCGTGAGCCAAGGGCCCCATTTGCGTATCCGGGTCCAGACCATCGCCCACTTTTACATTGGCCAGCTCCTCGGTGAAGCGGTCCACAAATGCAGTGTAGATGTCGTCGTGGATATAAAAACGCGTGGGCGAAATGCACACCTGACCAGCATTGCGAATTTTGAAACGAGCCAGCTGACGAGCAGCGCGGGCTACATCGGCATCAGGCAGGACCAGCACAGGCGAGTGACCGCCCAATTCCATGGTGATGCGTTTCATATGGGCACCGGCCAGTGCAGCCAGTTGCTTGCCTACAGGTACAGATCCGGTAAAGGAGACTTTACGCACGATGGGCGAGCGGATCAGGTAGTCCGACACCTCCTGTGGCACACCCCAGACAATATTTAGTACACCCGGAGGCAGGCCCGCATCATGAAAGGCTTGGGCAATAGCCATGACCGCACTGGGGGAGTCCTCGGGGCCTTTCAGAATAATCGTGCACCCAGCACCGATAGCCGCGCAGATCTTGCGAATGGCCTGGTTGTAGGGAAAGTTCCAGGGCGTAAAGGCGGCGCAGACCCCGATGGGCTCGCGCAGAACCATTTGCTGCACTTTGGGGTTGCGGGCGGGGATGACGCGGCCATAAATACGGCGGCACTCCTCGGCGTGCCAATCCGCATGGTCCGCGCAGGACATGATTTCGCCTACCGCCTCGGCCAAGGGCTTGCCTTGGTCCAGTGTCAGATTGCGGCCAATTTCCTGGGCGCGTTCACGCGACAGTTCCGCGACCTTGCGCAGGATCGCGCTGCGATCCATGGGCGAGCTGTGACGCCAGCTTTTGAACGCGTCCTGGGCGGCGTTCAGAGCCGCGTCCAGATCCGCCTGGGATGCCAGCGGAAGTTGGCCCAAGGTGCTGCCATTGGCAGGATTGATGACGGCCTGGGTCTGGCGACCTTGTCCATCCAGAAATTGACCATTGATATACAGGGCCAGGTGTTGATACATGAGCGGCCTCCAAGTTGTCTGTGTTGCTAACTAAATACGTACCGTTCGATGGTATCGGGCGAGCAGAAACGGGACAAGCGTGGGCGGCGGATATTGCAGCAACGGATTGTTCAGAGAAGCTACAAACGGGCGCGAAACAGGGAGCCCTTCAAGAAACCGTTATAAGTTTTTGATTTCATATCTCTTTTTGAAGGCCTGACAAAGAGATGAAAACTGGCATCAAGCTGCAATAAGAAATCGTTACAAGTGCAGCATTCTTAATGTGAGCGATTGTTATATTTTTAACGATGAAAATATTTTTATCGCCTGGTGATAACCTGGTTTTATCTTGATGTAACCTAAATGCTTATTAAGGTGAAAGTTTTTTGTAGATTATTACCAACGATCGCGCCACGTGGGATAAGCGCAACAGTTATTGCTTAAGCGCCTAATCGCCCGAAATCGTTTAATTTCAGTGTATTGTTGCCTTTTTTATCACGGGCTATTTATCATTTTTAACATTGTCGTCCACGAAGCTCCTTGTAATCTAAGATACAATTTGTCCCGTGATCTACGTGATGAGTTTCACTATGCGTCACGTAAAAAGTCACAATCAGACACAAGGTTATGCTCCAAGAATACAGGTCAGAAGCCTGTAGCTCCGCCTTGTCTTGCCCCGGTCCATTATGAACATACTGCTGCGGCTGGCGATGTACTTACCAGTCTTAGATGTAAAGCCCATGTGCAATACATAGGTGTTGGGCCCTCGGGTGGTGTTTCTTTCGCTTTGTTTGAGCGACACACCGAACCCATTCTTCTTTCATTTTTGTACTTAAATTTGATCTGGCAATGCGTTGCAACGCTGACGTAATGACGTCTGTTGCGAACGCGGCACAGGATCTTACGGAGGCCGACGTGCGTGGTAAGAAAACTCTAACGGTAAGTGCGCTGCTGACAGCGCTACTGCTGGCGCAACCAGCGCTTGCCCAGCAGGAAAACAGCTTGAGCTTCAAGGACAGTATTGAGCGGGCAATTATGTCCAATCCTGAACTTGGCGCTCGCTTCCAGGATTTCCAGTCTGCGCTTGAAGGTCAGAACGTTGGCCGTGGCGCCTTGTTGCCCGAGGTCAATGCACAGGGTTGGGTTGGCAAAGAGTGGCGTGGCAGCACCTCCGGTGCTCCGTCTACCGACTGGTCCCGCAGCGGCTACAGCCTGCAACTGCGTCAGTTGATTTTTGATGGTTTCTCCTCGATCAACCAGGTTCGTCAGTTGGGTTACGAAAAACTGGCTACCTACTACGAGCTGCTGGCTTCGGTAGATTCTCTGGCTCTGGAAGCGGCCAACGCGCACATTGATGTGCTGCGTTACCGCGAAATGGAAAAGCTGGCCCGTGAAAACTACGGCATGCACATGAACATCCTGAGCCAGATTCAGGAGCGTTCGGCATCCGGCGTGGGCCGTGGTGTGGACCTGGAACAGGCTTATGGCCGCCAGTCCCTGGCTCAAAGCAACATGATGACCGAGGCCGGCAACCTGAACGACGTGCTGCAACGCTACCGTCGCATTGTGGGTGTGGCTGCTCCTGAAGTCATGCAAGCGGCCCCTAGCCTGAGCGAGTCGATTCCTGCCAATACCACCGACTTCTTGCCATCCTTGCGCACCAGCCCCGTGATTTTGGCCAAGCAGGCTTTGTATCAAGCTGCTGAGTCGGGCAAACACGTGGCTCAAGGCCGCATGTCGCCTACTTTGGAATTCCGTGCTGCGACAGGCAAGGACAAGAATGATCCTCCCGGTTCCGCATACCGCAACTCGCAAAGCAGCAACGTGCAGTTGATGCTGTCGTACAACCTGTTCCGTGGTGGTGCCGATGCTGCTCGCATCCGTCAAACCACAGCTCAGCAGTACGCTGCCCGCGACGTGCGCGATTACACCTGCCGCAACGTACAGCAGGATCTGGCCGTGGCCTGGAACAACATCGAGCGCCTGCGTGCTCAGTTGCCATTCCTGAAACAACACGAACTGGCTACGTCCAAGGTTCGCGTTGCTTACATGCAGCAGTTCCAGATCGGTCAGCGCTCCTTGCTGGACTTGCTGGATACGGAAAACGAACTGTTTGATGCGCGTCGCGCTCTGGCCAATGCCACTTACGACCTGCAACAAGCCGAATACCGTTGGTTGACCTTGTCGCACCGTCTGGTGTCGGCAGTTGGCCTGTCCCAGCCTTACTCGGAGCAGCCTGAAGAAGCCGCCAAGCTGGACTTCCCCGAAGAGGCATTCAAGGCATGTATGACGCCTGTTCCAGATACCAGCAACCTGACCCCGGTTTCTGTTGATTACCGCGACGGTATGGCTCCGCCAGTCCTGCGCGAGAAACCAGCCGGGCTGTAAGTAGCTGCTTCTTGGCGTTATTGGATAGTGAAGGGAGGCACGTATGAGTCAGAACGAAGATGACTACAAACAAGAGCTTTCAGTCTCGGATGCCAGTTTTATCCGAGTGCTGGAGGATTTGATTGACGCACTGGTTGCTAACGGTGTGCTTCGTATGACTGATCTGCCTCCCCAGGCCTTGGCCAAATTGAACGAGCGCAAACGTACCCGTCAACGCCTGCGGGATTCGCTGGATTTGATTAATGACGATGAACCACTCATCTGACAGCACGACACAAGCAAGCGGGCAATACAGTATCCCGCCTCATCTGACGCATGATGATCCTCTTCTGACCTGCCTGGCAGAGATTACCCGTATCCACGGTAATCCTTGCACGCCGCAGCACTTGTCTGCAGGCTTGCCTTTGCAGCGTGGGCGTTTGACGCCTGCCTTGCTCAGTCGAGCGGCCGCGCGTGGTCATTGCACGGCCCGAGTATGGCGTCGCGCCTTTACCGAACTCGACACCAATCTGTTCCCGGTTATTTTGTTGCTGAACAATAACCGGGCATGTGTGTTGCTGGGGCTGGAAGAAGAACGTGCCCGGGTGCATTTCCCGGAAAGTGGTAGCCCCAGCGAAATCAGCCTGGAAGATCTGCAAGCGCAGTACTCCGGGCTGTTGGCTGTGGTGCAGCCGGATTTCCGCGTCGAAGCGCGTGCCAAAGATGGTGTGGCCCCCATGAAGGGCAAGCACTGGTTCTGGACAGCCGTAGTGCAAAACTGGCGTCTGTATCGCGACGCCATTGGCGCTGCCTTGCTGATCAACCTGTTTGCGCTGGCCATTCCGCTCTACACCATGAACGTGTACGACCGGGTGGTTCCCAACAAAGCGATTGAAACCCTGTGGGTGCTGTCGATTGGGATTGGGCTGGTGCTGGTCATGAACATGGTGCTCTCCAGTGTGCGAGCCTATGTAGTTGATGCTGCCAGCAAACGGGTGGATATTCAGTTGTCTGCGCGGATTATGGAGCGGGTGCTGGACTTGCGCATGGAGAACCGACCGCCGTCGGTGGGCTCTTTTGCTGCCAATCTGCGCTCTTTTGAATCGGTGCGCGACTTTATCGCTTCGGCCAGTTTGACGACACTGGTCGATTTGCCATTTGTGCTGCTGTTTTTGGCTGTGCTGGCCTGGATCTCGCCCTGGATGCTGATCCCGCCCGTTGTGGCCATTGTGATCATCCTGGGTATTTCCTGGTTTGCTCAGGCACGTATGGAACGTCTGACCAAACAGACCTTCCAGGCTGCTGCCCAGCGTAACGCCGGCCTGGTCGAATCCCTGGCTGGTATGGAAACCTTGAAGGTCCTGAATGCGCAAAGCAATGCGCAGCGCGATTGGGAGCAGTCCACCGAGTACCTGGCTCGTCAGGGTGCGCGCATCAAGATGACTTCCACCCTGACCGTAAACACGGTGCAGATGCTGCAGCAGATGGTCACCATCAGCGTGGTGATTATCGGGGTGTATCTGGTTCAGGAAACCAAATTGTCCATGGGGGGCATTATTGCTTCCTCCATGATTGCAGGCCGTTGCCTGGCTCCTTTGGGGCAGGTGGCTGGCTTGATGATGCAGTATCAGAATGCCCGTACCTCCCTGGGTTCGGTGGATTCGTACATGAATATGCCGGTAGAGCATCCTGAAGAGCGTCACTTTGTGCCACGCCCTTATCTGGAAGGCTCTATCGAGTTCCGCAACGTTAGTTTCAGCTATCCCGGCACTAATCAGAACGTGCTGGATAAGGTCAGTTTTTCCTTGAAGGCTGGCGAGAAGATAGGGATTATCGGCCGTATTGGCTCCGGCAAAACCACCTTGTCCAAGCTGATCCTGGGTCTGTACAAACCGACGGGCGGCACCGTTGTGCTGGACGGAATTGATAGCCAGCAGATTGACCCGGCAGACGTGCGTCGCTCCATGGGCTATGTCTCGCAGGACCCCACGCTGTTCTATGGCACTTTGAAACACAATTTGCTGATGGGCACGCCTTACGCAACTGACGATCAAATGTTGGCAGCGGCTCGTCAGGCCGGGGTGGATGATTTCGCACGACGCCATCCTGATGGCTACGACATGATGATTGGCGAACGCGGCGAATCCCTCTCGGGTGGTCAGCGTCAGGCTATCGCTGTGGCTCGTGCCTTGATCGGTAACCCGTCCATTCTGTTGCTGGATGAACCCAGCAGCAATATGGATAACCAGAGCGAATCAGCCCTGCGTCGCAGCCTGCATAAAGAATGTGAGGGCAAGACAGTTGTGCTGGTGACCCACCGCACCGCCTTGCTGGAGCTGGTGGATCGCCTGATCGTGATGGATATGGGGCGTATTGTGGCGGATGGTCCTAAGGATCAGGTCATTGCCGCCTTGCGTAGTGGGCAGATTGGTAAGGCCCGGAGTGCAGCATGAAAATAAAGAACCTGACCAATTGGGTGCGTGCGCAACTCCAGGACACCAATTCCCCACCTCCTGGTAGCAATATGCTCAAAAACGCATCGTGGACGGCTCGTTACCAAGATGTACGGGGTTCCACGCTGCTGATCTGGTTGACCTTGCTGGCCATCAGCCTGCTGATTGTCTGGGCCAGTTTTGCCAGCATTGATGAAGTGGTGCGTGGCGAGGGCAAGGTTGTGCCATCTCGCCAGGTCCAGATTGTGCAAAGTCTGGACGGCGGTGTGGTGGAAGAAATTCTGGTGCGTCCTGGCCAGTCCGTGGAAGCGGGCGAAGTGCTGTTGCGTATCGATCCTACCCGTGCCTCGTCCTCCTTGGGCGAGAACGAAGCCGAGTCCTTGTCCTTGATGGCCAAGGCAGCTCGACTGGAAGCGATTGCTGCCGATCAGCCCTTTGATATGCCCAGTGAAGTGCTGGAAAAAGCCCCTGATCTGGCAGAAATGGAACGCCGCGTCTGGCAGGCTCGTACCGAAGAGCTGCGCTCCAATATTTCGGTGGCTCAGGAACAGCTGAACCAGCGTCAACAAGAATTGCGTGAGACGCAGGCCAATCGTGATCAGGCCGCGTCCAGTTGCGGGCTGACCTCGCAAGAATTGCAAATGACACGTCCTTTGCTCAAAAGTGGGGCGGTGTCCGAAGTGGATTTGCTGCGCCTGCAGCGTGATGTGGCTCGTTACTGCGGTGAGCAAAAAGCGGCCACGGCACAGATCAGCCGTATTCAGGCCTCGATTCAGGAAGCCCAGAACCGGATTGGCGAGGTGGAAATTACCTTCCGCAATCAGGCCCGTACCGAACTGGCTGAAACACGTGCCAAGCTGGCTTCCCTGGAGCAAGGCCAACGTGCCCTGGCCGACCGTGTGCGCCTGGCTGAAGTGCGCTCGCCCGTGCGCGGCACCATCAAGACCCTGTCTGCCAATACGGTCGGCGGCGTGGTGCAGCCCGGTAAAGACATTCTGGAAATCGTGCCTACTGACGACACCCTGCTGTTGGAAGTGCGTATTAATCCGCGCGATATCGGGTTTCTGCACTCAGGCCAGACTGCCGAGGTCAAATTCACCGCCTATGACTTTGCTGTTTATGGCGGCTTGCCCGGTGTGCTGGAACAGACCAGTGCCGACACCATTACCGATGAAAAAGGCAATTCATTCTATATAGCTAAAGTACGTACGGACACGGTGTATGTCGGTGACGATAACCGTCCAATCTTGCCCGGTATGGTGGCCGAAGTGCACATCATGACTGGCAAGCGGACTGTTATGCAGTACTTACTCAAACCTATTCTCAGGGCCAGATCCAACGCATTCAGAGAGCGTTAAGGCTGATTGGTCCGTTGGGGGAGTAGCGCTGACGATAGAGGTGTAACACCCGAGTCAGACCAAGAGCTGATGGCATATAGCTCGTGTTACCAGTAAGGGAAAAGCGGTATGCGACAAGTAAATTCGGTTTTATTTCTGACTGCCGATGAGGCGTTGTGGCAGCATTGGCGTCATCTGGATTCGGTCACCTGGCTGCCCGCCAGAGGGCAGGGCATGGACGATTTATTGCGTTGGAAACAACAGCAGCGTGATCTGGTGGTGGTCGATAGTGCCCTGGCTTTGTGGAATCATCCCCAATGGTCCAAGGCTGTGCAGGGCATGAAGATTATTGTCGCCAGCCCACGTCCTTTGGATAGCGAAGGTCAGGCCGTACTGGCCCTGGGGGCTCGTGGTTACATTCACGCCTACAGCTCGTCGCCTTTGCTGGTGCAGGCGCTGGACCACGTGGCTAGTGGGCAGGTTTGGGTTGGGGAGTCCTTGCTGAGCCGTTTGCTTAGCGACGTTACCCGTCGTCTGGAACCCAAGGCGGGCTGGGAAAGTACCCTGACCAGTCGTGAAGTCGAGGTTGCGCAACGCGCCTCGCTGGGCCACTCCAATCAGCTGATCGCAAAGGACCTGGGCATCACCGAGAGAACGGTTCGCGCCCATCTGCAGGCGGTTTTTGAAAAGCTGGATGTAACAGATCGTTTGATGTTGGCGCTAAAAGTACACGGCATAGCCTAAACCCCTGCTCGCCGTCCCGTTCGTATTGTTAAGTAAGGTCAATAACAATAAATAAAACAGCGAACTGGCGGCGACGCCAATATCGACTAGCGGACCAACTCGCTATTCTCTGATCAAAGAAAGTCCATTTCTGACTGCTGCTTGGCGGCAGTCTTTTTTTAGGAATCAGACAGTCATGGCACTGGATACTGTTTTAGTGACACGAGTTGAAGGTACGGCATGGATCCGTACCGCCGATGGCTCCAAAGTAGCTGTCAAAGAAGGGATGCGCGTCCCTGTTAATGCCGAGATCATCACCGAGACCGGCGCCAGCGTCGAGCTTGAGATCCCTGGCAGCCCATCGATGACCATTTCCGATAACCGCTCCTTCCTGGTCAGCGGCGATATCGCAGAAACCGATGTGGACCCAGTAGCCGCTGCTCTGGCCAACCCGAACGACCCAGCCATTACGGCTGTGTTGGCCGCTCTGGAAGCTGGCGATGACCCATTCTCCCAACTTGACCCAACCGCTGCCGTATTGACCGGTGGTGGCGAAGGCGGTGGCAGCAGCTTCACCCGCCTGGTCAGCATTGTGGAAACCACACGCCCTCTGGCCCTGGAATACCCACGTCCTGGCGTGCCCACCGTTGAAAACGTGCGCCTGGGTGGCTACAGCGGTACTGGCGAAGAAGAGGCCGGTCCTCTGGTTCCTCCCTCCGTTACTGTCAAGATCAATGACGACGGCACCGTTACCTTCACATTTACTGAAGTGCCATTTGGCTTTGATATCGAAGATATCGTGGTCACCGGCGGCGGTCGCATCGAAGGTCTGACACCAGACAACAAAGATCCCAAGACCTGGACCGGAACGCTGGTTCCCCCACCGAACTACGAAGGTGAAATCACCGTCAAAGTGCCTGACGGCAGCTACACCAACGAAGTTGGCACCCCAGGTAACGGCGGCGAAGACACGACCACGGTCGACACGCTGCCCCCAGAAGCTGAAATCACCATCGATTCCATTACTGAAGACGGCGTCATCAATAAGGAAGAGTCCGAAGGTGATGTAACTATTACTGGTACGGTTGGTAAAGACGTCAAACCTGGCGACAAGGTCACTGTGACCGTCGGAGGTAAAGAATACGAAACCACCGTCAACCCGGACGGCAAGACCTGGAGCGTGGACGTTCCTGGTTCCGAACTGGTCAACAACGACAAGGTTGAAGCCAAAGTCACCACGACTGACGACGCTGGCAACACCACGACGGCGACCGACGAGAAGCCTTACGATGTCGACGTTACGCCTCCTGAAGCCGAGATCGAAATTGATCCGATCACAGGCGACGACGTGATCAACAAGGAAGAGTCGGGCGGCGACGTCACGATCACCGGTACGGTTGGTAAAGACGTCAAACCTGGCGACAAGGTCACTGTGACCGTCGGCGGTAAAGAATACGAAACCACCGTCAACCCGGACGGCAAGACCTGGAGCGTGGACGTTCCTGGTTCCGAGCTGGTCAACAACGACAAGGTTGAAGCCAAAGTAACCACGACCGACGACGCCGGCAACACCACGACTGCGACCGACGAGAAGCCTTACGACGTCGACGTTACGCCTCCTGAAGCCGAGATCGAAATCGATCCGATTACAGGCGACGACGTGATCAACAAGGAAGAGTCGGGCGGCGACGTCACGATCACCGGTACGGTTGGTAAAGACGTCAAACCTGGCGACAAGGTCACTGTGACCGTCGGCGGTAAAGAATACGAAACCA
>NZ_JALXJU010000005.1:0-52415 GCF_030515105.1 Alcaligenes sp. YSL9
ATGGTGATGCTGTTGATGTCTGTCAGGTTTTGAGCCATCACCAGGTTCAACTTGTTGCCGTCACTATCGACACGCAAGTTCGCACCCGTGGACTCTGCGCCTTCGGCCAGTTCACCCGAAATGGTCAGCGGTGTGTCATCGCCCAGCGCCTTGGCAATGGTGCCGCCGGTGTTACCCGCAAAACTCAAGCCATCGGTCTGGGTCGCTACTTCGCTACCCTTGTAGATAACATCGCCCGCGTTATTGACCTCGAAGTTGTCGCCCAAGCGGGTGGCACCCTCAACAGTCAGGTTCGTGGTCGTGACACTATCGCCATTGACGATGGTGTCGCCCACCGTAATGCTGTTGCCGATGGTCAGATCATCGGCCAGATTGAAGGCCAGATCGGTGCCGGTGCGCGTGACGGTGATGTTGCCATCGTCATTGCTAAAGTCTACCGAGCCACCGGGTTTGACGTTCTCCGTGGCGGCGCCATTGGCGCTCACATGCCAGCCCTGAGCAGCGTATTTGATCGCATCGTGCACCGTGTTTTCACCGGTATCACCGATATTGCTCATGCTCAGCGTGCCGTTGGGGGCCAGTGTGGCATTGCCACCCAGGATTTTTTTCGTGGTGTTGGCTACATTGCCCAGCACCGAATTCGTGGCATACAACTGGCTGCCATTGATCGCATCCGTGCTGCTCGCGCTGATCCGGCCTGCGGCCACATTCGTCACTGTACGTTTTTCCTCGTCCGTACCCACGCTGACGGTAGCAACAGGACGATCCCCGGCAAAGCTACCGTAGTTCAGCCCGTTCAAAGAGGCATTCAAGGTGCCAACCGCGCCTGCTGTCTCTGCACCATCGCCCAGCGCTACCGAACGCGCATTGCCTGCACGTGCGCCCTGACCAATAGCGACGGCACGGTCGGCCGTGCTGCGGGAACCGTCACCCAGCGCGATCGCCTGCCGCTCAAGAGCCCAAGCGTCACGGCCTTGTGCAATCGATGCCTCGCCAAAGGCATGAGCGCCCTTGCCCTGTGCCAGTGAATAATCAGCGGTGGCCTGAGCTTCACGACCTACCGCGATGCTGCTATTGAACTGGGCAATGGAGTCCGTTCCCAGCGCAATCGAATCGCGGTTCTTGTCCTGATTTTCGACATCAGGATTAGATTGGCCGGAGCGAGCGTTA
The DNA here is from genome assembly GCF_030515105.1 of Alcaligenes sp. YSL9. NCBI lineage: Bacteria > Pseudomonadati > Pseudomonadota > Betaproteobacteria > Burkholderiales > Alcaligenaceae > Alcaligenes > Alcaligenes sp. YSL9. Next base: position 1,171 of record NZ_JALXJU010000005.1, read on the forward strand.
GTACCCATTGCAATACCGCGCGCCGCAAAGGCTTTGGCATCCGTACCGCTGGCTTGGGAGTTACCGGCTGTTGCCTGTGACCGAGTACCAAACGCCATGGCGTCATTAGCCGTTGCCGTCGCGTTGCTACCCTGAGCGATACCGCGAGCCGCATTCACCACCGAATTTTTACCGATCACAATCCCTTCCACGGCTGTGGAACTGGATTCTGTACCGATCACAATCGAGTTCTCGACCGAGGGACCGTTTGCCTGACGATCTGTGTAAGAATCCCGGCCAATGACAATGGAGTTCTTGTCACGGCTGACAACGTGCGTACCAATTGCCACGCCGCTCTCGTCCCGCGCTTCAGATTGGGAGTTACCGATAGTCGTGGAATTCAGCCCCAAGCCCTTGATGTTGTGTCCCAGCACAACAGATGACGCTCCCTCTGCCCCTGCCATATGTCCAATAGCAACCGAGTCCTTTTCCTTGGCAGTCGCATCAGGGCCGATGGCAATCGAATCAATAGCAGTAGCAGCAGCGCCATTATTATTCTTGTTACCCTTGTCCACACCACCATCATTGACACTGAAGTAACGAGGCTTGCTGTCGGCAATCTGCTGCCCCCAGTCCTCACCGACCTTCTCGGCCAGCTTTTCATAGTCGACTGTCGCGCCCAGCGTCACCTGATCTACTGCCGATTGCAGCTGGCGCACGTTCACTGCATCCGTATCATTGGCACCGTCTTCCACGTTCACAATACGACGTGTGAACTCGCTGCCCGACTGGCTGCTACCAACGGAAACGGCACTGCCATTGAAGCCTCTATTGGTGAACTTGCTCAAGCCAGACACATCGTTTTGCGCGGCATGAGAGTTCAACCCCAGGGCTACAAAATTGCTGTCTGCATGTGCATTAGGACCAATGGCTGTACCCGTTCCCAATGCCGTTGTCTGACGGCCCACCGCAACCCCGGTATTACCGGCAATCGCCTTGTACCCAATCGCCACGCCTTCTGTTTCAGCGCCGGAGTCCTCACCAATACCGATCGCACGGTTTGATGACAGCCCCCGATTCGCATTCTTGCCCAGGCTGACATTGCTATCGCCAATGATATTCTGGCCAGCATCTCGGCCAAGTGCCACGTTCTCGTTGCCATCCACGCCATTGCCGGTGCCATCACCTAGCGCCACATTGAACTGACCTTTGACGTTCTGACCACTGGCCTGACCGATGGCTATATTGTGCGAACGATCACCCGGCAGATGATTGCCAGTCGCCCGGCCAGCACCATTACCGATAGAGATATTGTTTTCTGCATCAGCCTGAGCATCCAGACCCAAGGCGATCCCGTTAGCCCCGCTGGCCTGTGCCTGCATACCCAAGGCAAGCGCATTATTTCCACTCGCCGCTGCTTCGCGGCCTACCGCAACGCTGGCCAGACCGCTGCTCTGACTATCCTTGCCAATCGCAATGGCCGCCTCCGGTTTGGGTCGACTGTCTGCGCTGGCGACACTGGCACCGTCACCCAATGCAATCGCGCTCTGGGCATCGGCCAAAGCGCCCTGCCCTGCAGCGATACTGCGATCACCCTCTGCCTTGGACTCAGGGCCAATTGCAATGGATTCTTCGCCGTTCGCCTCTGCATCAGGCTGCTCTGAATTGGCACGGAAATACTTCACACCAGGATTGGTATCATCCACACCCAAGGCGGTCAGACGATCGTTGATCGTCACCAACCCTGCTTCAGCCGTTCCAATGCGGCTGCCATGATCAGCAATAACCGTTTCATTGTCCGAGATTCGGGTGTCATGGGCCGTAATGGCCGTTTCATTATCCGTAATCCGGGTGTCATGACCCGTAATGGCCGTTTCATTGTCCGTAATGCGAGTCCCATGATCCGTCAGAGTGGACTCATTGCTCGTGACCCGCCCTTCCAGCCCATCAATCTTGCCGGTATTGGTCTGCACCTCAGCGGACGTAGCATTGAGCTGCGCCTGGGTCGCCACAGACTCACCACCCACCGTAATCTGATCGGCACTCAAGGCGCCGGAGATCGTCAGGCTACTCAACCCCACGATGCTGCCACCACCCGTAAACCGGATGGTGCCGCCTGGGCTGGTGAAGTCAATGAGGTTGTTCTGACCATCGCCAGGAATCTCGACCGCGGCCCAGGCATTGCTCATCGCCAATGCGCTTGCTGTCAACAAGGCGCCCCATCCCATGCGTGCGGAAAAAGACGCACGCTTTCCTCCTTTTACGCACGAGGAACTGCGCTTGCCTTTCGCTTTTTTATGCTCAGAAACGGCAACAAATGTTCCCGTTTGCTCATTCCAGATGGTTTTGTAGACGTGATTCATCTCTGTTCCTGATCCTTTAAGGAATACGTGTTGAGTGCTACGTGTGTGTGAGTAGGGTTGAAACTGTCTCGAACGCACAAAGGCTCCGCCCCCTCCCAGGGGGGCAGTAGGCAGGGAGGTTCTATGAAGTAGCCTTGGAGGGCGTGCACGCCGGCATCGACGCTCAACTGGAAATCCAGGGCAGTCTCAATTCCTTCGGCGATGACGTATTGGCTGATGCCACGCGAGGCATGAACCCAAGAATGAAGGGCAGCAATGCCGTCCCTGTCCCGTGCCTGATGCACCAGGGACTTATCAATTTTTATGACCTGGGGACGGATCTGCCGAGCCAGATCCAAGGTATTGAATCCCGTCCCAATATCATCAATGGCAACTTTGCAGCCCAGGCCGCGCAAGGTGCGCAGCAGGCTAATGGCGGCTTTCTCATCAAAGACAGAAGCCGTTTCGGTAATTTCCAGGGTCAACCGACTGGCCAACTGTGGCGCATCGCGCAGCACCGCAATCAGCAAGCGCCACCACGGCGCCTGCTGCAAAGACAAGGGGGAAATATTGCAGGCAAGGTGAACGTCCGGATAACGCTCCAGCACCTGTACCACCGACCACAGAACGCTGGCATCCAGGCGTTCGGTCACATGCAAGCGCTCTATGGCCTGAACAACCTGCGCACAAGAAACGGGCTCAGTACTGTTCTGCGCATCATCCCAGCGCAACAGCACTTCGTAGTACAGAACCTGCTCGCGATCCTGCACAAAGACCACAGGCTGAAATGACAGGGCAACCTTCTCGTCCCGCATATCTGCAAAGAAACGAGTCGCCAGAGCCATGTCGCGCCGAGTCTGCTCGCAAACAGGAGGCTCAAGCTCGGAGAAGGCAATAGTGCTGGCCAGAGACTGCAAATGAGACAGGCAAACCGGACGGTCGCCCGATGCTTCAACCCAGGCCGGAACAACATTGACCAGGATACGGTCCGAGCCGCAGCGAACGGGCTCGTAGCACAGCGCCGCTTTGACTCGTTCCAGAAACAAGTCCTTGTCAAACTGGGTGGGCAGACGACAATTCGTCAAGCCAATCAACACCACTTGATCAAGCACCAGGATGTCGCTGCGTGCTATGCCGTAGGGACGCAGGCGCGCCGAAATGGCGGACAAAAAGGCTTGCTGGAACAGGCGCGCATCATAGGCCTGGGCAAGCGTTGCCAATCTTCGCAAGCCTAAAAGCAAATAGCTGCTTGAAGGAGTAACTTGCTGCAACCAGCAGGACAATGACTCTAGCGACTGGACGCCCATTACGCGCCCCGCATTGTCAGTTGGCACTGTGGACGCTGAGCGTGAATCAGCGTCTGGCTTTCAACCTGGCAGCGGTCAAAAAGCCTCCTTTATGTCAACATCCATTCCATAACAAATAGACACGTTTGTACGTGAAAATTACGCTGAAAAGGATCATTTCGATGCGCTATTCGGTTGGGACTAAAAGGAGGCTTCTTGTCAAAATCGCAAGCCTATTTACGCCTTTTCTTAACCATTGTTGACGCTTGCCTATGGCTGGCTGCAACGTTCTTCAGAAAGTGCATCGGCCAGACCTGCTTCGTGTTGACACACATGTGGCCGCCGCTAACACTTAATCAGTATCTGCATCTGAAACACAGCGTTAATAAAAAATTACGTAATAGTTTTTATTGCAGTACGAGCTACCTCAATCGCCGTTTACGTGGCAGCAGGTTTGCATGCGGTTAGTAAAACTTGACATCGCGTGGCCAACATTCCACTGGACCATCTTGGGTTTACTAACATCGATTGCACTGAGATGTAGTCGAGTGGGAGGGGGGAGGCTGCGCTTTGCGCTAGGAAGATGGGTACTATGAGTAAGAAATATGGATATGCACGCGTTTCAACACAGGATCAAAACCTGGACCTACAGATCGCGGCTTTAAAAAAGGTGAATTGTGATCATATCTATACGGATAGAGGGATATCCGGGGCTAAAGCAACACGTCCAGGATTGAATCATCTGCAGCGAAAACTGAAATCGGGTGACACGCTTATTGTCTGGCGTCTGGATAGGCTGGGCCGATCACTACGCTATTTGGTCGACACGATCGATCGTTTAGGCAAAGAGAATATCCATTTCATTTCCTTGACGGAAAATATAGACACGACAACATCGGGTGGTAGATTGCTGTTTCATATGATGGCCGCCCTGGCTGAGTTTGAACGCTCGCTGATTAGCGAACGCACTCGCGCAGGAATGGCAGCAGCGCGTGCCAATGGCAGACCTCTAGGCAGACGTCCAGCCTTATCACCCGCCCAACATAAAGAAGCCCTTATTGCGTTGACCAATCAAGTTCCGCTGGACATCGTTGCCAAAAAATATGACGTGCATCCCAGGACGATACGCCGCATCAAGGCCATGGCCTCGACATAGCGGGCTCAACGCAAGTGACTTTATTAGTCAGCATTGCCGCCAGACAACTAGGTGGCGGCAATGATCTGTAGGGGAACAGGGCAAGCACCCTACCGCCTTTTACTGCACCAGCTGATTCATCTCGATAATTGGCAGCATCACGGCCAGAACAATCAACAGCACCAAACCACCCATCAGCAAAATCATCAAAGGTTCCAGCAAGGCGGTCATGGTCAGGGCTTTGCGCTCCAGCTCGGTTGATAAGGTCGTCGCGGCCCGATCCAGCATGGGTGCCAGTTCGCCGGTTTTTTCACCGCTGGCAATCAGTTGGACTAATAGCGGCGGGAACAAGGCACTGCGCTGCAAAGCGGTCGCCAAAGGCAGACCCTCGCGCACATGAATAGCGGCCTGATTCACGGCATCGCGCAAGGCCAGATTGGACACAGTACGCCCGGCCGCTTCCAATGCCGTTAGCAAGGCCACATTGCTGCCAGCCAGAATGGCCAGCGTGGCGGCGAAGCGAGCGGTATCCACACCCAGCAAGTAGCCCCCCAGAACGGGTACGCTTAACAGACGCCGATGAAAGGCCAGCTTCAAGGTCGGCTGTCGCAGCAAAAAAGCCACCAGGCCAGCCGCCAGTAAGAACACAACAAATAACACCAGGCCCCATTCACGCAGCAGATCACTGGCGCTGATCATGACCCGAGTCAGCATGGGCAATTGCTGTTTGGCTTGGGTGAAGGCCCCTACCACTTGCGGGACGACGTAGCTCAGCAAAAACACCACCATCGCCACCGAAATCAGACTGACAATGGCAGGGTAAATAAAGGCCGTCAGCACCTTGCCACGAAGGGCGCCGCTATCCTCGATAAAGCTGGCCAAACGATCCAGCACTTGCTCCAGCTCGCCCGACTGCTCCCCTGCTCGTACCAATGCCCGATAGATTTCCGGGAAGTCACGCGGGTGATTGGCCAAGGCATCACTCAAGCTTTGCCCTGCCCGAATATCCGCACGCAGGGCTGCCAGCAGTTGCACCAGAGGCCGACGCGTCGCCTGCTCAATCACCACGCCCAGGCTGGCCTCCAGAGACAAACCCGCCGCCACCAGACTGGCTAACTGACGAGTCAGCCAGGATAACTCGGTACGACGCAGACCCGCACTGCGAGCACGGGCAGCGGCTCGGCTACGGCCAGCCTTCAAGGAAACCGTCAGCAGACCTCGGGACAGTAATTGCTGACGCGCCAGCCGTTCACTCTCGGCCTCCAGCACACCCCGCTCGCTGCGTCCGGCCTGGTCCACCGCCTCATAGTGATAAGTACCCATACTCTTTCGCCCCCCTTATAGCTCGCGCGTGACGCGCAATACTTCTTCAGGGGTACTGATGCCCTGCTCTACCCAACGCTGGGCGTCCTCGCGCAAACTGCGCATGCCCGATTCACGCGCGGCCTGACGCAAGGCAGGTTCGGCTCCGGCAGCATTCAACAAGTGCTGGGCACGTTCATCGATGCGATACAGCTCGTGAATCCCGGTACGGCCTTGATAACCCGTGTGAGCGCAATGCTCGCAACCATCAGGACTAGCCCGATACTGCCCGTGCTCGGCAGGCTGACGACAATGTCGGCATAGCTTGCGTATCAGCCGCTGGGCCAGCACACCACGCAAGGTAGACGCCAGCAAGAAAGGTTCCACACCCATATCGACCAAGCGAGTCGCGGCGGACACGGCATCGTTGGTGTGCAAGGTGGCCAGAACCAGGTGGCCTGTCAGAGAAGCCTGCACCGCAATCTGTGCGGTTTCCAGGTCCCGAATTTCACCGATCATGATGATGTCCGGGTCCTGTCGCAATATGGCACGCAAGGCACGTGCAAAGCTCAACTCAATACGGGGATTGACCTGCGTCTGGCCTACGCCGGGCAAGTCATATTCAATCGGATCTTCCACCGTCAGCACATTGCTGCGGGCTGTATCGACGCGGCCCAGAGCGGCATACAAGGTGGTGGTTTTACCGCTGCCGGTAGGCCCGGTAACCAGCACAATGCCGTGTGGTTGATGAATCAGCTCATCGAGCTGAGCCAGGATGTCCGGGGCCATGCCCAGACGCTCCAGCTCCAGTTGCCCGGCGGACTTGTCCAGCAAACGCATCACGGCGCGTTCGCCATGTCCGGTAGGCAGAATCGAGACACGCAGGTCCAAGGCCCTGCCCCCCACTTTCAGGGCAATACGACCATCCTGGGGCAGGCGTTTTTCGGCAATATCCAGGCTGGCCATAATCTTGATACGGGACACTAAAGCACCATGCAAGGCTCGACGCGGGCTGACGATATCGCGCAAACGGCCATCCACCCGGTAACGCACGACCGAATGGGTTTCATAAGGCTCCAGGTGTATATCACTGGCACCGTCCCGCACCGCCTGGGTGAACAAGGCGTTGATCATGCGGATGACCGGCGCATCGTCCTGGTTTTCCAGCAAGTCGGTGACAGCAGGCAGTTCCTGCATCAGACGATCCAGGTCTACCTCGTTGGCGGCCGCATCCACCACGCTGGCGGCATCGTCGCCCTGTGCGTAACTGGCATCAATCAAGGTATCCAGTTCCGCATCAGGCACTTGGCGCTCGTCCAGCTCGGGGTAGCGTCGCCGCAATTCCACCAAGGCCCAATCCGGTGTGCGTTCGCTAATGACCAGCGTACCCACACCTTGCTGCTGCGTCAGCACCGCACGGTGCTGACGTGCCCAGGAGTACGGCAGGCGGGTCATAAGGTCTCTCGCAAGTCCACAGTTCCGGACGAGCCTGCGGCCTGCGGCAAGACCATGTGTCCCGCATCCGGGTGGAACCAGGTGGAGCGATCCGGCAAGCCTGTCTGCACGGCACGCATATAGTTGTAGCGGTCCAAAGACAGGCTTTGGCTATCTTGGGCATTACGCACAATATGAGGGCGCAGGAACACCATCAAATTGGTTTTGGAGCGCTTGCGTTTCTCGTATTTGAAGAGGTTGCCCACCAACGGAATATCGCCCAGCAAGGGAACCGATTGCTGACCATCCTCAATCGAGTCTTCCAATAAGCCGCCCAGCACAATAATCTGCCCATCATCGACCAGGACATTGGTACTAAGGGCACGTTTACGCGTGACAGGCGCGCTGGGCGATACCGACATAGTAGGATCCAGGCTGCTGACCTCCTGGTACAGAGCCATCTTGACGGTCCCACCTTCGGAAATCTGCGGACGCACTTTCAGGGTCAGGCCCACATCCTCGCGCTGAATGGTCTGAAAGGGATTACTGGCCCCATCACCCGTGGTCGTGTACTGCCCCGTCACAAAGGGCACGGTACGGCCCACCATGATGCTGGCTTCTTCGTTATCGAGCGTCATCAGGTTGGGCGTGGACAGAATATTGATGCCGCCCTGGCGCTCCATCGCCCGGGCCAGGACGCCCAGATTGACAATCTGCTGGCCCAGCACGTTCACCGTGCCTTTGACCACGCCCAGACTTAAACCCGCCGCCAAAGAATCCAGCGTGGTCACCCCGGCCTTGTTAATCCCGCTGCCGCCCAGATTGGCGCCCCCGACAAAACCTGAACCTCCATCGGCAATATTGCCACCGCCTGTCATCCACTGGATGCCAAACTCGGCCGCATTCTCCGCATTCACCTCCACAATCAGGCTCTCGACCAGCACTTGAGCGCGACGTTGATCCAGTTGATCGATCACTTCACGCAAGCTGCGGTAAACCGGATCAGGGGCCGAAATGATCAGCGTATTCGTGGATGGATCAGCCTGCACAGTGGCACCGCCAGCGTTAAAGGCCACGGTGCCGCTGGCATTGTTTGCGGCGCTCAAACCCATCTCGGCCTGAGGCTGCTGCTTGGCGGTGGCCGACGTGTCCATGGCTTTGGCACCGCCGGTGGTGCTGGCGTTGGCGGCGGGTGCCAGGCTATTGCTGTTCGCCTGTTGATTCCCGGTACTCGCGTTCCCCGAAGGCGCTTGCCCAGTCAAGGCCCCCCGCAGCACTTCAGCCAGCTGCACCGCCTGGGCATTACGCAAATAGACCACATGCAAATTGCCCTTATTGCTTTCCGGGCTGTCGATACGGCGTATCAGATCGCGCGCCAGATCCAGACGGGCCGGACTGCCTGCCCGCACCAGCACGGAATTACTGCGCGGATCAGCCACCACGGTAATGCGCTGCGCCACATCGTTGCCGGGCGTGTCCAACATTTGCGAAGCCAGTGCCGCCACGTCCAGAGCTACTCCGTAATCAATCGGGATGATGTCGGTATTCAAGCCTGCGGGGGTATCAATCCCGGCAATCACCTGGGCAATACGGTCCAGATTGTCGCCATAGTCCGTCACGACCAGAGTGTTATTGGACGGGTAGGCGTTGATAGGATTGTTGGGCGAAATCATGGGCCGCAACACAGGCACCAGAGCGGTAGCGTTTTCATAACGCAGGGTGAACACACGGGTTTCCAGCTCGCCGCTACCGCTGGCCCCGGCACCGGCGGCACGCACCGCGCCACCTTGTTGACGCGCTTCGGCTTCGGGCACCACGCGGCTGACCTTGCCATTACGCAACACGGCAAACCCTTGCATGCGCAGGGCAGACAACAGCATCTCGTAGGCGGTACGGGCATCGACCGGTACTTCGGACACCAAAGTCAGTTGTCCTTTTACGCGAGGGTCCACGATGAAGTTCTGGCCGGTAAAACGGGCCAAGGCAGCCACAACCCCATCCAGCTCGGCATCCACAAAATTCAGCGTGATGTCGTTGCCTTGCGGGAACTCGGCCGGGTCGGGCAAGTCGATCGGGGCGGCACTGCCCCCGACACGTTGTGGAACCCGACGTGTCACGGCCGGAGGCGAGGTATTGCTATTGGCAAAGCGCGGGTCAGCCTGAGTGCTACGAACAGGCGTCTTGCCTACCGAGGCAAAAAACGAAGAAGGATCGGGGCCGGGTTCAGGTTTCTGACCATTGCTCGCACAGGCGCTCAACAGCACGGCTGCACCCAGGCTTAAAAGGAAGCGAGGCCGCAGCCCAGGAAGTCGTTTAGTCAAGGTACTCATAGTCAAAATATCGTTATTCCTGCTTGCTAGTCGTTGTGGCTATTCGCCATTGGGTCACACCCTGACGCTGAGGCCCCAAGGCCTCCAGTAACTCTTTGAATCGTTGATCGTCGGCTTGTCTGGCTTGGGCGCGTCCTTCAAACAGCCCGCCATCCGGCCCCCACTGACCTTGACCTGCCAAGGTCAAATCCCCCGCCAAGGTACGCAGGCTTAACTGCACGCCCTGACCCTTGCGGCTGACTGCCAATTGGTAATCACCCAACTCGGCCTGGGCCGCCAGCGCGGAGCGTGCATTACGCCAATCCAGTTCCAGCAACGGCCCGTTTTCAGCGGCCAGAGCCTGACTGGGCCAGCGCAGCTGCAATTGCCCTTGCGGTTGCACGGTCTGCAACAACGGATGCAAACGTCCTAACAGCGCGGCGGGAGCGGTCAGGCTTTGGCCCGAAATACGCCAACCTTGCAGGCTGGCTTGCAGGCGCACAGGCTGATCCAGCCAGCCATGGCTCAACTCCATTTGCGGCCAGGGTGCCAAACGCCAACGCCAGCTGACAGGACCGGGAACAGTGCGGGCCAACAGACCCGAACCCACTACCAGCAAGCCTTGACCGGATGCCAGGCTGCCATGGGCGGTTTCCAGCCGTAGCGGCAACTGCTCGGGCTGCCAGGCCAGCATCATGCGGGCAGGCAGAAAGGGCACGGCGGCCAGCAGCAGACACAGCGCCAGCAAAACCCACCCCATGATCTTGGCCAGCTTTTTCATGAAGGCTCTCCTGCACGCAGCACAATGCGGCCATCCAGCAGACCGGCGCGTTCACGGCTATCGACCACAGAGCGACTCATGCTGACTTCCTGCACGGCAAAGCCCAGCAAGCGGGGGGCGTGCATCAGCCAATCCATCAAGGCGGGAGCGGCCACAGCCTGGCAGACCAGAACACGTTGCTCGGCCTGTGACTGCTCTGTCTGACACTGGGTACCCAAGGTCTGCAAGCTGCGCTGCAAGGCCTTGTCTTGTCCTTGCGCGTCCACAGGCGCTACCAGCTCTTTATCCAGCACCTGAATCTGCGCCAGCACGGTTTGCAGTTGCGCCATCTCGTACTGCAGACGAGGCAGCTCCTGTTTTGCCAGAGCCAGATCACGAACGGCGGGACGTAGCAGCAGCAACCACAGCAACATCAACACCAGCAAAGCACCCAGGACCGACAAGGCCAATTGATCCCGACGGCCCAAGGCTTGCCAGTACTGTCTTGCCAGGGCGAGCTTGCTTTGTACGGTCAGCCATACAGGCTGGAGTGCGGTGAATTTGCTCATTGCGGCGCCCCCTGCTGGCTGGCTGCTTGCGCTGCTTTGCTGAAACCAATTTCCCATTGGCGGGCAGACTCGCCCTGCTTCCACTCCAGATCCGATTCAGCCGGCAAAGGCTGCGCGGCCAGTTCGCTGGCCAGCGTCAAATGCAATTGCTGATCTTTGAAATTCAATGCCCGCACCTGTCCTTGCAAAGCAGGCCACTGCACGGCGCTGGCCATCAATAAACGATCAAAGGGAGCCGAGGCCGGGCTTTTCTCGGTCAGCAAACCATCACGATGCTGTCTGGCCTGCGTCAAGGGTGCAACGATAACGGGCAGGTGTGGCAAGGCTTGCCGAACCGCCTGCTCCATCTGAGTCTGTACCTGTTTCATCTGGGATCGCAACGATTGCGCCTGCTGCTGCAAGACCAGGGTCCAGCTCAACACAGCGGCCAAAGTCCACCACAGGCTTTGTCGTAGCACGCTGCTACCACCATTCGACGCCATCTCTGGCATCAGCAAGGAGCAGGCCGGCACCGTCAAGTTTTGGCCCTGGCCCTGCCTGTCTTGTTCATGGCCATCGGACCAGGCGTAAACCCCGCTCAAAGGCAGTCCCAACTGACGCGCCTGCTCCCCCAAAGCCAGCAAAGGCTGGCGCTCCGTCCAGGCCAATTGACTCATCCCGGACGGCCCCGGTGCCGAACAGGCCACCCACACCTGTTCGATAGGACTCAAGCACATAGGCTCGACCGCACTACACGCCACAGCCTGCCGCCGCGAGGCGCTGACCGAGGGAATACGCGCTTCCGTCACCGTCGCCATCCCTGCAGGCAGGACCAGCTCCAAAGAGCGGGCCAGGCCCTTGAACTCCTGCACCTCTCCCCGCCCACGGCGCAATACCCTGGCGCGCTTGTCCCGCAGCACAAAGTCCACCGGCTGATCCAGCCTTGGCGGAGAGTCCAAATAAATACGCAGCACTTTGCTCATCACTTCAACGAATCCAGACAATCCGGCTGCGGTCCGCAGCCCTGTTGATCAGGGCCTGGGTTGCCACCCGGCTATGGTCAAGTCGTAACTCGCCACTTAATAAAAACCATTCACTGCGCACGCTCAGCGTTTGCCCCTCCAGCGCCTCCTGACGTTGGAGGCGGGCCTGCACATCGGCCTGATCCCGAAACCACTGGCCCCGGTCGCGCTGCTCCAAGAGGCCACGCCATTCCACCAGGCTGACGGAAGGCTGCACGGCCGCCAGCACCTGGGCACTGGCGGTATTCACGTTCACGGATTTGGCTTGCGGCAAATAGCTCAGATATGGCTCCAGCTGCTTGGCCTGTTGCTCTGCATTGGGAAAGAAATCCTGCAAATGAGAGGGCCAAGGCGCTTGCCCGGCCTGTGCCCGCTCCAATCGCTGGGCCAGCTCCAAAGCCAAAGAGGGTTCCTGCTGCACACTGCCCAGCAATTGCTCCAATGCCTGCACATAGCGGGCCTGAATGCGGCCATCGCGCAGCAATAAAGCCAGATTGAATTTGCCCTGCTCATCCTGGATATAGCCGGAGAAGTAAGCCGCACGGGTCTTGTCCGGAGTCTCTATCTTCAGCTCGCTCAGGGCCTGCGCCCACAGTCCACCTTTGTGCGTCACAGCGGAGCGCTGCGAGTCCAGACGCAAGACCAGCACAGCCCAATCCAGCGCGCCGCGCAGCAACCAGTTGGCCTGCATGTAATCGCGCTCGCTGGCCAACTGGGTTGCCAGCCCACTTTGACGCTGGACGATGCCCATGGTGGCAATGGACACTGCCATCACGACCACCAGCGCATTGATCACCGCCATGCCTTGTTGAGATGCCCGTTTCATAGCAGCATCACCACTTTGCGATACGGTTGCTCCTGCCCTTCCAACTGCACTGTCAGTTCTATGCCTGTAGCGGCTGCCCCGGCTTGATCGGGCCACGGCCAGCTTTGCCAGCCACGCGCCGGAATCCAGATACGCAAGTTCCAGGCGGTGACCTGCTCCAGCACATCTTGCAAGGGGCCCAACTCGGGCAAGGGGTAAACCGTTCCTGCCTGGGCAATAGCCCGTTGCAACACGCCTTGCTGCAAACGCCATTGAATCTGCTGGGTTCCCGCTCCGGCTTCGGCGCGACGTTCAATCATCAGAATGGCCGGGCCTTCACCCTTGGCTTGCCAGCGAATACTGGCGGGCAACACCGCCATCGCCCCCGTCGGGTCCGCAGGACCTGGCGCGGTGGGCAGATGCAACTCCAGATCCCGGCCCATTTGGGACAAGACATTGAACAAGGCCTGGGTCTGGCGCGCCTGTCGGCCAAGCTGCTCATCCGCGTGCAAGACCGCATCCAGGCCACGCCAGGACATCAGGCTGATCAAGGCCATGATGGTCAGGGCCACCAACATTTCCACCAAAGTGAAGCCTTCCTGGCTCGCGTCTGTCATGGCAAGGACGCCAAGGTCGCGTGCAACTCGGCCAGCACGGGGCCTTTGGGCATGGAAGCCTGGACCGTTACCTGACGAAAGAAACGATTGGCCGTGGCTTGCACGGTTTGCTTGCACTGCAAATTAAGAGGCCCCTGGCGACACGGCACCACGGTTTCACCCGGTTCGGGAAACAGGCGGCGCAAGCGCATCTCGGCCACCACGCCATCAACGGCCAGCAAGGCCAGGCTGCGCTCATGCATGGCCTGGCTACCAGAGGCGCTAAGGCCCAGTGCGCGCAATCCGGCGGTCAAGGCCACCGAGACGATCGCCAGCGCAATCAATACTTCAATCAAACTCATGCCACGCTCTGTCATGACTGCACATCAAAACGGCCCGTCGGATCGCTGCGTAAATGCAGGACTTCGTGACCATCATCCAGCTCCAGCTGACGCGGCGCGGACAACCATTCATTCACAAAAACCCACGGTCCCGCCGGCTCCAGGCGCACACGCACTGATTCCAAAGTCCAGGATCGTTGAGGAAACAACTGGGCAAAGCGGGCCTGATCGCGCAGCCAGCCCGGTGTGGGGCTGGCACCATCCGTAGCGTCCGGGATCAAGCTGAAGCGATAGCCCTGCTGATCCGCACTCCAGGCGACGCTACGCCCGCTTTCACGCACGTAGCTTTGCAGTTCGGCCAGACGCAGAGCCAGTTGACGGGCTTCTCGCTGTATCCCCTGATCCCGGTCCAGCACCAGCACGCTTAAACCGGCGCTGCTGACAATGCCCACGATCAGCAAGACCACCAAGGTCTCGATCAAGGAAAAGCCCCGCTGAGCCACATCAGTCCCAATTGCCTATGTCGGCATCACTGCCCGACCCACCGGCCTGCCCATCCGCCCCCAGCGAGAACACATCAATCTCGCCATGAACGCCGGGTTGCAGATACTGGTACGGATTGCCCCAAGGGTCGTTGGGCAGGCGGTCCATATAAGGACGCCAGTTGCGTGGCTCGGGAGGCTGGGTGGGACGCTGATGCAGTGCCGCCAAACCTTGAGCGGTACTGGGGTAACGGCCGTTATCCAGACGGTACAGCTTCAGGGCCTGTGTCAGGGCAGCAATATCCTGACGAGCGGCGACGGCACGTGCCTGATCGGGACGGTCCATCAGACTGGGGACAACCAGGGCCGCCATAATGCCCATGATGACCACCACCACCATGACCTCAATCAGAGAAAAACCTTGTTGAGCGCGGGACTGAACAGAGCCGGCCAAACGGCGTGCCGGACAGCGAGATAAAGTAGATCGAGACATGAAGGAAATAAGCTACCCAAAAAAACCCAAGCTCTTGTCATACGGGCTTCATGCAGCACACGCACACTAAGAGCCCTTAAGACAGCCATCTCGGCCGTCTGCCAAAGCACTATGCGATGCAGTCTAAATGGGTATTATTTCCGCCATATTTCCGTCACATCTTTGGTTGCGTCTGTGTCAGGCCGGTATCGCTCTGGCCCTGATCAATTTGCTGATCAACCTGTTCCTGCCCTCGGATGGGACCATTGCGCCAGTACTGGAAGAAGACCACCGCGAACAGATCAGCACGCAGCAAATTGCGCAGTGGTTTGGAGGCAGCACCGCGCTGCCCGAGTTGCGTTTGCATGGCATGATCGTAAGCGGCCAGTCGGGGGCAGCCCTGCTCAGCATCAATCAACAGCCGGTACGTGCGTATCGCCCTGGCCAGGAGCTGGCACCGGGTGTGCTGCTGGATTCGCTGCAACGCGAACACATTGTGATTACGGTAGATGCCGTGCCTCAACAAATCGCCACCGAGCGCAAAGGCCCCGCCATCATTCCCGGTATCCAGCAAGGGGCTAAGCCCTGAATTGAAGAGTTAGCAGTATGATTTAAAGCTGTCTTTCTTCTTCACCCTGGTGGGTATGCCTGCTTTACTTCGTCACTGGTTTGACAGCCTGCGCCCCAAGTCGCTGGCCATTGCACGCCCTGAAATGCTGCGTGCCACGCTAGGCGCCACGCTTAGCGTGTTGTTGGTTTCCTCTCTTAGCCTGTACCTGTCGGATTTTGCACATACGCATCATTGGTTGGTGGCGTCCCTGGCTGCCAGCGCCTTGCTGATTTTTCTGGTGCCAAGCAGCCCGTTGGCACAGCCCTGGAACATATTGCTGGGCAATCTGGTGGGCGCACTCACAGGCATTACCTGCGCGGTGCTGCTCCCTCATCCGATTGCTGCCATTACGATGGCCGTCTGCGTTGCCATGCCCATCATGCTGGCCCTGCGCTGCGTGCATCCGCCCAGTCTGGCAATGGCGGTCTTTCCCGCTCTGAATGGTATTCAGAACTACGACTTCGTCCTGTTTCCGGTGCTGTTTGACTCCTGCGTGCTGATCCTTCTGGGCATGCTGTACAACCGCCTGACCGGCGTGGCTTATCCGCCGGTACATAAACCCGCAACACGCCCAGCCGCCACGCCAGCCCGCTTTACGGACCAGGATTACGATGCGGCTTTAAGCCACTACAACCAGACGCTGAACATCAGCCACGATGATCTGGAAAAGCTGGTCAGCTATGTGCACCAGTCTGCCTTCCGACGCAATCTGGGCACACGCCGCTGCTCCACCCTGATGAATGATGCGCCTCTGTCCTGCCTGGTCAGTACGCCCTTGCAGCAAGCCTGGGACATGATGCGCGAGCGCAAGATCAAGGCCTTGCCCGTGCTGGATCAGAACAAGCACGTGATTGGCATCCTGGCCCTGTCGGACTTCTTGCAACGCGCCGGACTGGATCAGCCGGATAATCTGCGCCAGCGACTCAAGCGCTTCTTGAGTCCCCGACAGCGTGCAGCCCCCACAGTGGCCGAGATCATGACTGCGCCTGCCGTCACCGCCAACGCAAACTGGTCGGTGGCAGAGCTGATTCCCTTGTTCAGCCAGGGCCGCCACCGTCACATGCCTGTGGTCAATGATCATAAAGAGTTGGTAGGCATGATTACCCAATCTGATCTGATGCTGGAGCTGTTCAGAATCCTGCAGCCCCCACGCGGCAAGCAGGACTGAATATAAAGATTCAGCCCAAAAAAATCCCCACTGCTTGCCATCGCCAAACAGTGGGGACAGATCAGCACCCGTGCGTCTAGCACAGGCGCAGAACCTTGTTACTCGGCCTGCAAGACCCCCCGGCGCAACTGATCGCGCTCGATGGATTCAAACAAGGCCTTGAAGTTGCCTTCACCAAAACCATCATCGCCCTTGCGCTGAATGAACTCGAAAAACACGGGGCCCATCAAGGTTTCAGAGAAAATCTGCAGCAAGAGACGGCGGTGGCCACCTTCCGATGTTCCGTCCAGCAAAATGCCACGGCTTTGCAGTTCTGCGGTGGGTTCACCGTGTGCAGGCAGGCGGCCTTCCAGCATCTCGTAATAGGTTTGTGGCGGTGCGGTCATAAAGCGCATGCCCATGGCCTTGAGCTTGTCCCAGGAGGCGATCAGATCGTCGGTCAGGAAAGCCACGTGCTGAATGCCTTCACCATTGAACTGCATCAGGAATTCTTCGATCTGGCCCGAGCCCTTGGCAGATTCCTCGTTCAGGGGAATGCGGATTTTGCCATCGGGGGCGGTCATGGCCTTGGACGTCAGGCCGGTATATTCGCCCTTGATGTCGAAATAGCGAATCTCGCGGAAGTTGAACAGGTGCTCATAGAACTGGGCCCAGTAAGCCATGCGGCCGCGATACACGTTATGGGTCAGGTGATCGATCTCTTTCAGGCCCGCGCCCACGGGATGACGATCCACGCCGTCCAGGTAAACGAAGTCAATGTCGTAGATGGAGTTGCCTTCACCAAAGCGGTCGATCAGGTACAGAGGGGCACCACCAATACCCTTGATGGCAGGCAGACGCAGTTCCATCGGTCCGGTAGGAATATCGACAGGCTGGGCACCCAGTTCCAGCGCGCGCTCGTAGGCCTTTTGCGCATCGCGCACCCGGAACGCCATGCCGCAGGCCGAAGGGCCATGCTCGGCGGCGAAGTAAGCCGCGTGGCTCTTGGGCTCTTCATTCAGGATCAGGTTGATCTCGCCCTGGCGATACAGGGACACTTTCTTGGAGCGGTGTACCGCCACTTTGGTGAACCCCATCATCTCGAAGACAGGTTCCATCACGCCAGGCTGGGGAGCGGCAAATTCGATGAACTCAAAGCCCATCAGGCCCATTGGATTTTCAAACAAGTCAGTCATAGCAGACTCCAGTTGCAATCAGGTAATCAAAGATGGCGTAAAAACGCCTTGAAACTTGGGCTCAAGCCTTGCAGGGGGGCGCGCAGGATACCCCACGCACACTGCGTGCCAAGTGATCACCAAACAACAATTGAAATCCCAGAAACCTCACAGGCTCTGCTCCAGTGGGCGGGAAGCCGAAATGCATTCCCATCGCCGACATTTATTATCAGGTAAACAGGCCTTTTTTCGATATAGAGCATTACCCTAGAGGCTTCAATCACCTGCTCTAGCGCGCCAGCAGCTGGGGTACCGAAGAGACCAGCATCGCAATGCCGGACAGGGTCAGCAGACTTAAAACAAGGGCTCGAAACGTGCTTTGGCTAATGCCCACATACAGGCGCGCGCCCGCCAGCACAGGGATCAGCACAGCCAGCATCACCAGTCCTATAGACGGCAACATGGACAGCAGAATAGAACCGGAAGCAATATAGGCCAGCAAAGTTACCGACAAGGTCGCCAGATTGAAGTTTTGTATAACGGCGCGCTGCTCATCTTTGGGCAGCCCGGTCATGGTGGTCCACAAGGTAGGAATCACCCCCGTCATACCACCGAGCCCGCCCATGATGCCGCCTATCAAACCCGACACGGCATTGGCCAGGCGGCTACGCACCCTCACATGGCCCAAACGGCTGGACATCAGCATGATCGGGCACCAGATCACCATCAAGGTTCCTAAAAACGCCTTGAATACGGCTGCATCCAGGAAAGGCAGCAAATAGGTCCCCAAAGGCACACCAATCAGGCCGCCGGCCAGAAACGGCAACAGGATCTGCCAATAAGAGGTACGCCGCCGGGTGAAGGCGGCAATCATCTGCCCTGTCCAGGCACCGCATACCGCCAGCACCGCCGCCAGTTGAGGCTCCAGAAACCAGGCCCAGCAGGACATGGCCACCAGGCCAAAGGCAAAGCCCGACAAACCCTGCACGAAACCCGCCACAATGGCGCCAACAGCCACCGCCCAGTAAACCGACTCCATCATCCCCCGCTGCTCCTTGCCTGTAGACAAGCGACAGTATCTCTCTTTACGAATCGAGCGGGCAGAAAAAAGCCTCCACAATGGAGGCTTCCCAAACTGTTACCGGCGTCGGCCAAGACTGGCCAATCAGGCCTGGTTCAGATTGGTTCAGGCTGGGTCAGCAGCACGCAGATCACGAGGTTGGATCAGCGATTCGGCACGCAACACGTCATTCAGGGTCTCGGCATCCATCAAACCACGCTTGAGAACCACGTCACGAATATTGGTACCTGTCTGGAAGGCTTCGGCGGCAACCGAGGTAGCCGCTTTGTAACCGATGAACGGGTTCAAGGCGGTGACCAGGGAAATGGAACGCTCGATATTGCTTTCCAGGCATTCACGGTTGGCAGTGATACCTACCACGCAGAACTGGGTCAGCGTGTCGCAAGCATTGCTCAACAAAGCCATGCTACGCAGCAGGGAGTGAATAATCACAGGCTCAAACGCGTTCAGCTGCAACTGACCGGCTTCAGCAGCCATGGTCACGGTCATGTCGGCACCAATCACTTCAAAGGCAACCTGGTTGACCACTTCAGGGATCACGGGGTTGACTTTACCGGGCATGATGGACGAACCAGCTTGCACGGCAGGCAGACAAATTTCACCCATACCAGCACGAGGACCGCTGGAGAGCAGACGCAAGTCGTTGGACAGCTTGGACAGCTTGACGGCAGCGCGCTTCAACACACCCGACAGGTGCAGGAAACCGCCGCAATCCTGAGTGGCTTCGATCAAATCGTCAGAGACACGCAGTTGAACACCGGACAGATCGGACAAGGCAGCCACAGCCAGCTGAGCATACTCAGGGTGAGCCGTAATGCCGGTACCAATAGCCGTACCGCCCAGATTCACGTCACACATCAGCTTGCGCGATTCTTTCAGACGCACGATGTCTTCGTTGATCATGGTGGCAAAGGCGTTGAACTCCTGACCCAGGGTCATGGGCACAGCATCTTGCAACTGAGTGCGGCCAATCTTCATGTACGAGGAGAATTCCTCGGACTTTTTCAGGAAGGCGTCGCGCAGACGTTCCATGGCGGCAAACAGCGGGTCCAGCGAACGGTAGGCAGCCAGGTGCAAAGCCGTTGGATAGACATCGTTGGTGCTTTGGGCCATGTTCACATCTTCATTGGGGTGAAGATACTGGTACTCGCCGCGCTTGTGACCCATATGTTCCAAGGCCAGGTTACAGATAACCTCGTTGGCATTCATATTGGTCGAGGTACCTGCGCCGCCTTGAATCATGTCTACCACGAAATGCTCATGGCACTTGCCCGCTTGTACGGCCTGACATGCAGCCACAATGGCGTCGTGCTTATCCTGCTCCAGCAAACCCAGTTTGAAATTGGCCTGAGCAGCTGCCTGCTTGACCAGCGCCAGAGCATTAATCAGTTCCGGGTAAGTTGAAATAGGCGTACCGGTAATGTGGAAATTCTCCTTGGCACGCAAGGTATGAACACCATAATAGACTTCATCGGGGACTTGGCGGTCTCCCAGCAAATCATGTTCGATACGGAACTGACTCATAATTCCTTCGTTTCCTTAATAACGATAGCAAGACTTTTTTGATACGCCTCATACTCAATCCCGGACTACAAACGGAACAAAGCCCTACCATTTCTTGCGAACTTGGCAGGGGCTCGGGGACATGCTGGCAAATACCGCTAATAAGCTTTGGATAATGCTTGTATCCAATTCCGGAAAGCAAAGGCCCGTAAAAAACGGGCCTCTATTGCAATCCGCCAAGCGGGGTGAATGATCCAACCGCCTTTTTTGAAGGCATCGTCGAGCTCGGGAAGCGCTTTGAACATTGTAAACGCCGAGCGCTCACATGCACGTCGTTTTGCGGTTTTTCTTGAGTTGGGCCGCCTTCTCTTCCTGACTGACAGTTGAAAACTCGCTTAATTTAGCGGTGTATCTCCGATATAGCTCGCTCATCATGTCTGTAACAAGAGTCTGGCGCTTTGGACACGAGCGTTGCGCGCTTGCATCATTTTGATGCGTTCAAGCCATAAGACTCACAACACAGGATCAAAAATCATCCCATGCTGCCCGGATAGGAAGTCCGGAAACCTTGCAGTTTGAGAAAAAAAGGAAGGCAAAAGAGTATACACAGGCTTTACGACTATTCTGTAAACCCATAGCCGCTTATACTGAAAAAAACTGGTCTTATTTTACTAAATGAAAATTCCTAATCAATAAAAGATGTTTAAATCAGTAAAAATGGAATTAAAAAATAAGATAAATTTCCACATTAAAAGCAGCGGCTCAGTAATAAAAGAAAGCAAACCCGTTTTTTATTGGGTTTTATTGATTCTTTCTAAATAACTACTGCTCTTTGCCGCGCACTCCTTAACGGCACAGCACTATGAAATTACTCGATCTGAAATATCAAACTATCCTGAGCGAATCCCAACGCCAGGCCCACCCTAAAACCGAGGATATCGAACTGTGTTTACGCGTTCTGTCGCTGGCCTCCAGCATTAATCGCGCTTCCAGCTCTGTTCTGAACGAATT
Source organism: Alcaligenes sp. YSL9 (assembly GCF_030515105.1). Taxonomy (NCBI): domain Bacteria; kingdom Pseudomonadati; phylum Pseudomonadota; class Betaproteobacteria; order Burkholderiales; family Alcaligenaceae; genus Alcaligenes; species Alcaligenes sp. YSL9. The sequence goes on from NZ_JALXJU010000005.1 coordinate 22,511, forward strand.
TGGTCTGTCCGAAGGACGTCTGGTTCTGCTGTTCTTGCTTAGCCGCCAACCTTCTGGCCTGAGCCCCGCGCTATTGGCAGAACAAGCTGGCGTGACCCGCGCCACCATCACCGGCCTGCTCGACGGGCTGGAACAGCAGCAATTGCTGGTACGCCAGAACAATACCTCGGACCGCCGCGTGCTCACTGTTAAACTCACCGAGGCCGGACAAGAGTTGTGCGAGCACCTGCTGCCCTATTACATCGAGTGGCTATCGGGCGTATTTAGTCATGTTCCCCAAGACGTGCGCGAACGCTTGTCCAATTTGTTATCCAAAGCCCTGCAAGGCAACGACACACCGGAAATCAAAGTTGAAAAGCCTCTTTCGCACACCATCCCCGGAACCATGCAGCGCAGTTATATGGCTTAAGGCACATACTCGCCTTGCCCCAGGGTCGACCTTGTCGTCGACCCTACACCGTCAAGGGTGGCAACCGTATCGGTGCCACCCTTTGTTTTCGTCCCTGCAAGGCTGAAACTTATGGATGCTGCTGTTATGGATGCCATGAAAAAATGGCCCAATGTGCCCGCTGTCAGCGGGTATATCTCTTTAGATCAGTCTGGTCATTGGCGTCATCACCCGGCTGGCGATGCTAACCAGCACCCAGGGCAAGTGGGCGAGCGCATTGCTCACCAGGGTTTGTTGGCATTTTTCAACCGTAATTATCAGGCGGATGAACAAGGCCGCTGGTTTATCCAGAATGGTCCGCAACGTGTTTATGTCCGTCTGGACGCGGCCCCACTGATTGTTTCCCTGGCCCAGGATCAAGCCCATTTGCAAGACCATACTGGCCGTCCCGTTGAAACTATTCAGGCCTGGTACATCAGCGCTGAGGGCAGGCTCTATTTGCGCAGCTCCGCAGGCCCGGCCTTGTTAGCGGGCCGTGATGTTCCTGCCCTGCTGGATCAGTTACGCACAGATCAACACGGCCTGGAGAGTCTGGATCTGGAGCAAGCCCAGCGCAGCGAAGGCTGGTCCTTGCCCGCGTACCCACAAGCCTGTTCCCTGACAGTCTGGTCGTCCTGCGTGTCGCCCGCCGAGGAATTGGCGTATATTGTTTTGCCAGAACCCGATCCCAATTGAACCGCCATCACAGAATCTGCATGACCCAGCCATCCGCCTCTTTCTATTTCCCCGCCCCACGCACGCAAAACTTCTGCAATCAATGTGGCAGCAAATTGACACGCCTGGTGCCCCCGGACGATAACCGCATGCGTGATGTCTGCGAAAATTGCGGCGCGGTGCACTACCAGAATCCCCGCAATGTGGTCGGTATTGTGCCCATGTGGAAGGACGATCAGGTCTTGCTGTGCCGTCGCGCCATCGAGCCGCGCTACAACACCTGGACCTTGCCCGCCGGTTTCATGGAGCTGGGCGAAACGCTGGGGCAAGGCGCCTTGCGTGAAATGGGCGAGGAAGCGGGTGCGCAAGTCGAACCCGGCCCGCTCTTTACCGTTATCAGCGTGCCTTACGCTGAACAAGTTCACGTGTACTACCTGGCCAAAGTCATCAGCGACGTGCTGGACCCCGGTCCGGAGTCCCTGGAAGCCCGTTTCTTCCACCTGGACGACATCCCTTGGGACAACCTGGCTTTTCGCACCGTAACCGCCACCCTGGAGCGTTACGTCGAAGACCACAAGGCAGGCCGCTTCCAGATTCACGAATTTGATATCGCCCCCCGCGACCACGGCTGATCATGTCGCTTGTATGGGTCGCTCCTGATCAGGCCCTGCCCAGCCCTGAACACGCCAGCCCCGAAGGGCTGGTGGCTGCCGGTCTGGATTTAAGCGTTCCACGCCTCCTGGAAGCCTATAGCCAGGGCATGTTTCCCTGGTACAGCCCTGGCGACCCGGTTCTGTGGTGGTCTCCTGATCCGCGCATGGTGCTGGAGGTCGATCAATTCAAGATTTCCCGCTCCCTGGGCAAAAAACTGCGCCAGATTGCACGGCAGCAAGATCAGGACGACGCCCCTATCCGAGTCACCTGCGATCTGGCCTTTGAGCAAGTCATAGGCCAATGCGCCGCCCAACGTAGTGCGACCGGCACCTGGATCAGCCCGGATATTGAGCAGGTCTATACAGCTTTGCACCACAGTGGCTACGCCCACAGCGTAGAAACCTGGATGGACGGCAAGCTGGTCGGCGGTTTGTATGGGGTGAATCTGGGCCGCTTTTTCTTTGGCGAATCCATGTTTGCCTTGCAAACCGATGCCAGCAAGATCGCCCTGGCCCATCTGGTGGAGTTTCTGAAGTTCGCGGGCATCCCGTATATAGACTGCCAGCAAGAGACATCGCATCTGGCCAGTCTGGGTGCCAGCCCCATCCCCCGGAAAGACTTTATGGCTGCCCTGAGCTGGGCCAAAGATCAACCCAGCCCGGTCTGGCCGCGCGGGGCATTGCAACTAGGCCTGCCCCCAACTTGCTAGGCTGGCGCGAGCATCCCATAATGGCTCTATCACGCTTGGCAGAGTCGCATGAATTATCCCAAAGCACCCAGTCCCCAAACGCTGCAATTCTATTCCACGGCCAGCTATCGTTGCAGTTACCTGCCAGAACAACAGGCACGCTCGCTGGTTGCCGCTCCTGCTCACCTGATTAACGACACGGTTTACTCCAAGCTGGTCCAGCAAGGCTTTCGACGCAGCGGCACCTTCACCTATCGCCCCTATTGCGACCAGTGCCGCGCTTGCCTGCCCCTGCGTTGTGACACCCTGCATTTTCAGCCCGACCGAGCCCAGCGCCGTGCCAAAAAACGCCACGGCAATCTGGTCGTACAAGATCTGCCCCTGCACTGGAATGCCGAACACTACGAGCTGTACCGCCGTTACCAGGCCAGTCGACACCCCGGCGCCGGCATGGACGAGGACGATCAGTCCCAGTACGCCCAGTTTCTGCTGGCCAGCCATGTCACTTCGCGTCTGCTGGAGTTTCGTGAGCCCGACGGTACCTTGAAAATTGTGGCCGTCATCGACGTGCTGCAAGACGGGCTTTCCGCTGTTTATACCTTTTTTGATCCCGACGACACCGGCAGTCTGGGCACCTACGCCGTGCTCTGGCAGTTGGACTATTGCCGTCAACAATCCCTGCCCTGGCTCTATTTAGGCTACTGGATCGAAGAAAGCCGTAAAATGGCCTACAAAACCCGCTTTCGCCCCTACCAGCTCCTGATAAAAGGTCGTTGGGAATGGCTGGCTTAACGTCCTCTTTTATCGATCCCCATGTCTGCCCTATTCAGCCTTTATCCCTTGGCTCGCCGGGTGCTGTTCAGTCTGGATGCTGAACACGCTCACGAACTGACTCTGAAATCCCTGCATTGCGCTCACCAAACCCCTCTTTTAGGTAGTTTGCTGAAAGACCTGCCCAGCAAACCTCTGGAACTGATGGGCCTGAAGCTGCGCAACCCTGTGGGTCTGGCCGCTGGCCTGGATAAAAATGGCGCACATATCGATGCCTTGGGCGCCCTGGGTTTTGGTTTTGTCGAAGTTGGCACCGTGACTCCAAAAGCGCAGCCCGGCAATCCCAAGCCACGCCTGTTCCGCCTGCCTGAAGCCAATAGCCTGATCAATCGCTTCGGCTTTAACAACCACGGCCTGGATACCTTCATTGAAAATGTGCGCAAAAGCCAGTTCCGCTCGCAAGGCGGCATTCTGGGTCTGAACATTGGCAAAAACGCGACTACCCCCATTGAGCAGGCCGATCAGGACTATCTGACGTGTCTGCGTGCGGTCTACCCCCACGCTGATTACGTTACTGTGAATATCTCCTCACCCAACACGCAAAACCTGCGTGCCTTGCAGGCTCAGGATGAACTGGCCCGTCTGCTCGGTTCCTTGCAAGCGCTACGTACGGAATTGGCACAAGAGCACCAACGCTATGTGCCTATCGTGGTGAAAATCGCTCCTGACCTGGATCAATCGCAAATTGATGCCATTGCGGACACGGTTCCCTCGCAAGGTCTGGACGGCATTATTGCCACCAATACCACCTTGTCGCGCGATGCCGTACAGGGTTTGCGTCACGCTCAGGAGCAAGGCGGCTTGTCCGGCCCACCCGTGCACGAATTATCCTTGAACGTCATTCGTCGTCTGCGCGAGCAACTAGGCCCCGACTTCCCGATTATTGGTGTGGGTGGTATTGAATCTGGCCGTCAGGCTCAGGAAAAGATCCAAGCCGGAGCCCAAGCAGTACAGCTATATACTGGCTTGATTTACAAAGGCCCCGCCCTGATCTCCGAGTGCATTCGCGCCCTGTAAAACGCAACGTGCCCGCGTGACGCGGGCACTAGCATCCTGAAGCAAGTTCACTACTGGCACGGCAAGCAAGAAAAAAGCCAGCTCGATGAGCTGGCTTTTTCTTTAGCGCCTGATTAAATCAGACCAGCAAAGACTTACTTCTTGCTGGTAGCAGCCGTTGCCGCAGCGGCAGCCGCTTCAACGGTTTTATTGCTGGCTTCGGTGACTTGAGCAGCAGCTTTCAGGCTGGCGTTGGTAGCAGCCTGGATGTTGCTTTCAGCAGCATCAGCAGCTTGGCGAGCAGCCTTGACAACGGTTTCAGCCGCGTTGGAAGCCGTGGCGAAGGAAGACTTCAGCAAAGCAACAGCGCTTTCGGTACCGGTAGGTGCGTTTTTGGCCAGCTGGTCGATAGCGTCAGCAGCGTGCTGTTGACCTTGAGCCAGTTGAGCTTCAGCGATGCGCGACAGGTTCAGTTGCAGATCGGAGAAGATGTCGTAAACGCTTTTGCCGTATTCCAGAGCCTGGGCAGCATTAGGCTTGGCCACGCTTTGCGACAGGGCCACAACGTCTTGCACGTCTTTGGCGTTGATAACTTGCTGGGATTGGCCAGCCGCTTGTTCCAGCGAGCTGCGCAGCAGATTCAGGTTCAGACCAACCAGCTTTTCAAAGCCTTGCAGCAATTGACCTTGAGCAGCGAACAGGTTGTTCAAAGTAGCTTGTTGGGATTCCAGTACGTTTTGTGGAATAGCACTCATGATGTTTTCCTTGGAGATACGTGGCCTGGGTCAAGCCAGCGTGAAATTAGTGTCAGTGTTACTAGACAAGGGTCTGAAGAAGGCCCGGCCCATTCGCAACTACGCAAGGCAAACCTTCTATGTTGCACCGCAACAATTCAACTTTAAGCGCTATCCAAAACAAAGTCAACGTAATTTGTTGCGCTGCAACAAAACCGTCATGGACTTGTAATCAAGACTGGAAAAACAACACTAAAACACAGACTTAACGCTGTTTGTCGTATCCCAGCGTTTCGGAAATTTTAGCGGCGGTATTCAGCAAAACGGGAATCCAGTCGTCGTGCAAACGCTCGGCCGGAGCAGATAAAGACAGACCGGCCAAAAGCTTGCCGGTGTCGTCATACACACCAGCCGCAATACAGCGCACACCCATCTCCAGCTCCTCGTTATCGCGGGCATAGCCCAGACGACGAACTTGCGCCAATTCGCGCTCCAGCAATTCCAGTTGAGTAATGCTGTTACGAGTCGCACCGGCCAGGCCAGTACGCATGACGTAGGCCCGCACCTGACGCGGTTCCCAGGAAGCCAGAAACAGCTTGCCGGTCGAGGTCAAATGCAAAGGTGCATGGCCACCAATGGCGCGCACCACCTGCATACCCGAGCTCTCGCTCCAGGAACGTTCCACATAGACAATTTCATCGCCCTGCTGCAAGGACAGATTCACCGTTTGTCCGGTGTACTTGTGCAGCTCGCGCATGGGGGCCAGGGAAGCCGCACGCACATTCAGACGGCCTTTAACCAGGGAGCCCAGCTCCAGCAAACGCATGCCCAGTCGGTATAAACCGCTGTCCACGCGCTCCACATAACGTCCCACCACCAGATCGTTCAGGATACGGTGAGTGGTTGAGGTATGCAGGCCAGTTGCAGCCGCCAGATTCTTCAATGCCACTGGCTCAGATTGCTTGGCCAGTTCGTCCAATAGAATCATGGCGCGTTCCAGAACCTGGATCGACATCTGACCACCATTGTTTGACGACGCGCCTGAGGGCGTAAAGGAATTTGTTGTCATTATTAGGAGAATTATGATGCAACGCAACAAATTCCATAATATGAAATGGTCGCGCGCTTGGCAAGCGCTATTTTAGCGCAGGGCTCAAGCTCCCGCCCAAGTCCAGCACCTGCTGGCGCAAATAGGCCAAGGCCTCTGCCGCCGGTTCCGGCTCCCCTTTAACGCCCAGATCAATATGTGGCTGTCCGCCCGCTTCCCCCACGCTGGGCAGGCTAAACGCTTTCACACCTGGCCAATTCAGCTCTACATGCTCCATGGCCGGCGTAATACGCGACTCTGGCAAGTTAAAGGCCAGGAAAGAGTGTTCGACTCGATGAGCCAGATGGTGCAGTTCCCGATAGCGAGTATCCAGCGTCCACTCCATCATGGGCCAGGCCATCACAGGAAAACCCGGCATGAAGGTGTGATTGCGAATGAAAAAACCGGGAATCTTGTTGTAGACATTGGGCACAATTTCAGCACCCACCGGAAACACCCCCATCTGCAAGCGCTGCTGGTTCTCGGGCAAGGACATATCCGCACTACCCACGCCATTACGCTCATTTTCAGCACAGCGCTCAGCAATCAAGGCTGCGGCCTCGGGATGCAGCTTCAGCTCCACACCCAAAGCCTTGGCCGCCGCCTGGCGGGTCTGATCATCTGGTGTCGCACCAATCCCACCACAGCAAAACACAATATCCGGCGTCGCAAAACTGCGCTCCAGGGTGGCGGCAATCGTATCCAGATCATCAGGGATAATCTGGGCGCCCCCCAGTTGCAAGCCCCTGGCCCCCAGCAGCTCGATCAGTTTTGAAAAGTGTTTATCGTAGCGACGTCCCGACAGGATTTCGTCGCCAATAATAATCAGACGAATAATGGCTTGATCCTTAGTTGTCATGGTCAATAAGCGTAGTAGAAGCCGCTGCTGCCTCGTGCTGGCGCAGGCGACGAAGATTTTCCAAAGAGAAGTGGGCAAATACCAGAGCCGAGAACACAGGCAAGACCAGCCAGGCCGGTGGAATCAGATTCAAGAGGGCAAAGATCAGACCGATCAACCAGTACTGGCTATTCAGACGGGACCACAGATATTTGCGCTCTTGCACATTCGCGTGCTCAACCAGGGAATCCACCCGCAACATGCGCGTCAGGGCAAAAACCCACCACAGCACGGGCAAAATCAGCGCAAAAGGAGGAAAAATCCATAACGGCAAGGTGACCAGCCAACCCACTACAAACAAGGTTCCCACCCACACCGCGTTCCAGACGCTGTAGACCGTGGCATTGTGGCCTTGCTTGATCAGATCGGGATAGTCTTTCTGCTGCAAATGGCCCAGGACCAAAGGCATGACCAGCACAGCGGCAATAATCAGGCCCAACACACCGGCCAGAGGCAACAAGATGCCTAAAGCCAACAAGGGCGCCAGATACACTTTCAGCGAGAACAGGCCCAAGCCCACCAACCACTGATCCACGGATTCAAAGGCATTCCAGCCCCCCAGCAGCTCCAGCAACCAGGTCTGAATGGGGGTCCACAATAGCCAGCTCAGTAAAATCAGGCCCACAAACATGATCAGGAAAGGCATGACCAGGGCCACCAGCATGCGTGGCTGAAATTGCGACACCAAAGAACGCTTGAAGGCGATGGAGATGCTGGCCCAACCGCCAGCAGGGCCCGATCGCGATGGGGCAGACGAAGATACGGACATACTGCTCCTGCTAAGCAAAATCGATTACCCGAGTATCATAGACACAGTCGCTTCTTTTTGTCTGTATGAAATTATGGCCTTGTTCAACGCCCAACACGATCTGACCGCCCTGGCGGCCCACCTGCAAGCCGAACCCGATGCTTTGTTGATTGCCTGTTTCTGCGCCGAATGGTGCAAAACCTGTCAGCAGTATCAACCCGCTTTTGAGGCTTTGGCCACACAGTTTCCCCAGGCTTGCCTGATCTGGATTGATATTGAAGAGCAGCCCGAGCTAGTGGGCGATGAAGATATTGAAGATTTCCCCACGCTGCTGATCCAGAACGAAAATGGGACCGTTTTCTACGGTCCCATGCTGCCTCATATCGAACATCTGGAGCGTCTGGTGCACAGCATCTCCGAACGCAGCCCGGTCGTTGATGCCGGGCCTGGGGATTTGCGCGCCTTAGTAGCGGCCGCCGCCTAACAGCACACCCACCGAACGCTTGCGCGTTGTATTGGAAGGAGTCGTCACCGCTGGCTTGGGCGCAGCAGCGGTCGATGGCTCGTAAGGCTTGAGGAAAAATTCATCCACGGGTGGCGTGTTCGACTGATACGAACGACGCTCGCCACGCTCGTGACGGTTGGAACCGGAACGGGACGAGGAGGCAGCCGCTGGCAGATCCAGCTTCAGACGTGGCACAGCCGTGCCAATCAGCTTCTCAATTTCTTGCAACAAATGCTCTTCATCAGGAGCCATCAGGGCAATGGCTTCACCCGAGGCGCCAGCACGACCAGTACGGCCAATACGGTGCACATAATCTTCAGCGTTGTACGGCAAGTCCACGTTGATCACGCAGGGCATACCGGCCACGTCCAGACCGCGGGCGGCCACATCGGTTGCCACCAATACATCCACACTGCCGCTCTTGAAGGCGTCCAATACCTTCATGCGCTCCAGCTGGCTTTTATTGCCGTGGATGGATTCCGCCTTGATGCCTTCACGCTCCAGATAGCGGGCCAGTTGACCAGCACCAATCTTGGTATTGGAAAAGACGATAGTCTGGGTCAGCTTCTTGGTCTTGATCAGATGCGCCACGGCACGACGCTTCTCGTCCGCCGACATGGGGTACACCACCTGGGTGACTGTCGATGCGGTCGCGTTACGGGCAGCCACTTCGATCTCGACCGGATCATTCAGAAAGTTGCGGGCCAGCTTGCGGATTTCCTTGCTGAACGTCGCCGAGAACAACAGGCCCTGACGATTCTTGGGCAGCAAGGACACAATACGGTCCAGATCGGGCAGGAAGCCCATATCCAGCATGCGATCAGCTTCATCCAGCACCAGAATGCTGACCTGGCTCAAGTTGATCGTGCGCTGATCAATGTGATCAAGCAGACGGCCTGGGGTGGCGATGACAATTTCAACACCACGGCGCAGGGCCTCTTTTTGCGGACCAATATCCACACCACCGAACACTACCGTCGAGCGCAAGGGGACCGATTTGCTGTAGAGCGCAATGCTCTCGGCCACCTGGTCGGCCAGCTCGCGTGTTGGTGTCAATACCAAAGCCCGCACCGGGTGGCGGGCGGGCGAAGCGCTGGTCGTGGCGTGCGCCATCAGACGATTCAGGATAGGCAAGGAAAAGGCTGCCGTCTTACCTGTACCCGTCTGTGCTGCCCCCATGACATCACGGCCGGCCAGCACCACGGGAATCGCCTCGGCCTGAATAGGCGTAGGCTTGGAATATCCCGCCTCGGTAACGGCGCTTAATATTCCAGGGTGCAGACCGAAATCAGCAAACGTAAGGTCATTGGGGGTCGAAGGAGTTTTATCTGTCATGTACGCAAAAAGTCGGCTTGCCATCAGTGGCAAGCATTTGTAACAATCCTATTTTAACTTATGCCCGCCTGCCTCACAGCAGTCACGGGCATGTCAGTACTCGGGTCAGGATTTTATGGCATCACGGCACGTATCAGCCAGAACGCCACCATCCCGGCCACGATTACCCAAACAGCGTTACGGGTACGGATGAACACCAGCACAGCCACCAGGCTGGCCAGAGCTTTAATATCCAATCGGGGGGTGTCGCCGTAAGCCCAAGGCAAAAGTTCCGGGATAATGATTGCCGCCAGAGCAGCTACCGGAGCAAAGCGCAAGGCGCGCCGCATACGTTCGGTCAGGGGCAGCAAATCACCAAACATGAAATAGCCGGAGCGGGTGAGCAAGCTGCACAACACCAACAGGGCGATTGCACCCAAAACGTACCAATCATACTGCCAATCGCTCATCACCGTGCATCCCTATGCCGTTGCAGTTGTTCTGCCGCCACGCCAGCCAGCACTCCGCCAAGCACCGCTGCCACCAGCCCCAAACGCAGGGGCAGCGCCTGTCCGACCCATGCAATCACGCTGGCCGTAATCAAACAGGCCCACATGGCACGGTTATTGACCAAGGGAATCAGGAGCGCCAGCAGGGCCAGAATGGCCGCAAACTCCAGCGACCAGGAAGGCGGCACATAGGCACTGAGCACAATGCCCGACAAGGAGGCAATCTGCCAGCTTAGCCAACCAGGCAGGATGATTCCCAGGTAATACCAAAGATGCTCGCGCGAGCCGCGCTCTTTGGAGTCGCCATACTTGGACATGAACAGCACAAACACCATGTCACTGGTGATATAGCCCAGGCCCAGGCGTTTCTTCCAGCTCAGATGACGAAAAAAAGGCTGCAAGGCCGCTCCAAAAATAATGAAGCGAATATTGACGATGAACCCGGCAGTGAAAATCAACCACAAGGGCGCGTGGGACTCGATCAGCGGCAAAGCCGTCAGCTGGGCCGAGCCCGCATACACAAACAAGGTCATCAAGGTGGCTTCAAACCCGCTCAAGCCGGACTTGACCATGGCCACGCCCGTTACAAAGCCCCAGACCACAGTGGCAATCAAGGCGGGAATGAAGTCGATGAAACCGGCGCGCATGTGTACACGATCCTGTGCACTAGGCAACAAGGCCGATAATCTTGTGATGGCTGACACGCCGTCTCCTGAGATGTGCTGCCCGCAAGCTGTAAACAGCGGCGGCAGCTTTGCTTATGATTTTTCTTATTCTAGAAGCAAAACCGAGGCACGAACATCTTGCTCTGTTGATAAGGTCAAGAAAAAACAGGCCGGGTCTTGCTACAATCGCTAGTCTACGCACGTAAAGTTCGGCACCGCCGTTGCGTGCACGGTATTCTTACCTCTCTCATTGTTATCAGGAACCTTATGAGCGCCGCTATCGAACCTAAAAAAGCAGATCACGAACTGATTATGGTCGGAGCCGACGATCTGCCCGTGCACTGCCCCCGTCCAGGTGGCACACTGTGGAACATGCACCCCCGCGTGTATATCGATATCAGCAAGACCGGCGAAGCCGCTTGCCCTTACTGTGGTGCCCGCTACCGCCTGAAAGAAGGCGAGAAGGTTCACGGTCATTAATTTCTGAATCTGGCTTCGTTGGACCCCACTGCTCCCCCCTCTGGCAATGCGATAGAGCCGGGCCCTGTGCCCGGAGCTGACGCGCAACCCTGGCGTCATGCCGATACGGTTGCCCGTCTGGATTCCAGCGCCTGCCCCCTGCCCGCCTGGTTGCCTGGCGGACACATACAGACCATTCACGGGGCATTTTTTGCCCGCCATCACCATATCGCCTTTGTCCGTCAAAGGATTGATACACCCGATGGCGACTTCCTGGACCTGGACTGGACCGGGCCTGGTCTGTTTGCCGACAAGCTGGCCAACGGTGCCACCGCCCAACCAGACGCCCACTTATCCCGCACCGCCGCCCGTCGCTGGATGCAGCCTCAGGATTGGGTCAGCCTGCCCAGCACGGCCGATACCCATGCCCTGGTTCTGTTTCATGGGCTGGAAGGCAGCAGCCGCAGCCATTACATCCAGGCAATCGCCCAGTACTTCCGCGCCCGTGGCTGGATTGTGGTGGTCGCCCATTTCCGGGGCTGCTCAGGCTTCCCGAATCGCATGGCACGCGCCTATTACTCGGGTGACTCGGAAGAAATCAGCTTTATCCTGAATACGGTTCGAGGCCATCTGCCCAATGTGCGCTGGCACGTAGCCGGCACTTCGCTGGGCGGCAATGCCATGCTCAAATATTTGGGTGAAGCGGGTGATGAAGTGTCCTGGTTGCAGGCATGTGCATCCATTTCGGTACCACTGGATCTGGTCGCTTGCGGCCGCTATCTGTCCGAATCCCGAATGGGCCGCTGGTTTTACTCGCCCTATTTTCTGAAAAGCATGCGCAGCAAGCTGCAGGACAAGGCCCACCGTTTTCCAGGCATGGTCGATACTGCCCGCTTGAATCAGGCCCGCACCATACGCGACTTCGACGACATTTATACCGCGCCCATGCACGGCTTCAGCCATGCGCTGGATTACTGGACGCGCGCATCCAGCAAGCCTTTGCTGCGCAATATCAAAATTCCTACGCTGGTTTTGAATGCTCGCAACGATCCTTTCGTGCCGCACACCAGTTTGCCGACAACTCAGGACTGCTCGGACTCCATCCTGCTGCATCAACCTGCCGAAGGCGGGCACGTCGGTTTCATCACGGGCAGCATCCCCGGCAATATGGGTTGGTTACCCGCAAGACTGGCCCGCTTCTTTGAAACCAATAGCTAAGATCGGCTAAAGCGGGCCTGCGGGCTCATCAGGAGCGGAAACGCTCCAGCAAGATACGCTCACTTTCCACACGTTCACGCAATTGACGAATCTGCGTATCCAGCTCGGATTGCTGATAGAAGTCCTGGGTCAAATTGCGCGCCTGCTGCAATTGCTCCACAGCGGTAGGCAGAGCCCCCACTAATTCATAGTACTCAGCCATGGCACGTCGGGCCTTTACACCGTCGCCCAAACGATCATAGGTTTGTGCCAGCAACTGATGCAGCTGGGGTTCATCAGGCCATTGCTTGATACGCTCCATCAAGAAAGCCTGCGCCTGATCGTTTTGCCCCAATTGCTGCAAGACCTGCACATAAGCCAAAGCCACCCCTTGGCTCTTGGGCCAACGCTGCCAGGCCTGCTTGGCCAAATTCAAAGCACCTTGCACATCTCGATCGGCAATCGCAATGCGTATACCCAGGGTATCCAGCTCCGGAGCCTGGAATTTGCCCTGTCCCCGCGCTTCGGTCAGATGCGCACGAGCCTGTTCATAATCCTGACGGCCTTGCGCAATATAGGCCAGACCGTACTGCGCCGCAGAGCGCTCCAGATCACTTTGTGACTGGTTCGTACTTTGCAGCGCCTGTTCCAGAACACGCAAAGACTGCCCACCCCCAGCCTGCATCACCATCAACTTCGCACGGATATACCAGAACGAAGGGGTGTCCTGATAATTACTGGCTGGCAGACCGCGCACCCGGTTACTGATGTCCGATTCACGCTGCTGAGACATGGGGTGAGTGCTGGCGTACTCATTGGCTGTGGCGCGCTCATTCAGACGCGAAGCCGCGGCCAGACGCTGAAACATCTGCACCATGCCTTGTGGCTCATAACCAGCCTTGAGCAGCATCTCGAAACCGACGCGGTCAGCTTCTTGCTCGGCCTGACGAGAAAAACCCAGCTGCCTATCCACGGCCGCTGCTTGTCCGAAAGCAGCCGCCCCCATAGCCAGATCACCACTGCCCGCCAGGGCCCCCAACAAGGCTCCGGCCAGAGCAGCAATCAGCAAATGGTTGCTTTGCGCACTTTGGGTAATACCGCGAGCCACGTGACGTTGCGCTACGTGGGCAATTTCGTGAGCCAGCACCGAGGCCAATTCGGACTCGGACTGTGAAGCCGTGAACAGCCCGCTATGAATACCGATATAGCCACCGGGCAAGGCGAAGGCGTTGATGCTGCTATCACGCAGGGCAAATACCGTCACTGGCTGCGCCATGGCAGGACCGTACTGGGCCAGCTTGCGGCCCATATCCGTCAAATACTGATTGATATCCGGGTCCGAGACATAGTCGGGTGAACGCCTGCCCTGCTCCATGATGGCATTGCCCAAAGTCCGCTCCAAAGCCGGAGACAACTCGGCACCCGAAGCTGCTCCCATTGAAGGGATGCCCACAGGCTGCGCCTGCACAGGCAACACTGAACCGAAAGCCAGCGACAAAGCCAGACATAGAGAAAGCGCGGAACGGGCGGGTTTAAACTGCATGGATACTCCCGACAAAATCAATTGGCCCTGACCATCATAGCGCTTGTCCGCTTGCGAGATTCTGGCAAACGGTGACGCGCTGACAGGCGCATCAAGGTGCCCAAGGCATACAAAAGGCCAAACACTTCAACCAGACCGGCCAGCACCCACATAATCAGGCCACCCATGACCTGATCAGCCAGCGCATCCATACCCGGAATGGCACGACCGCATAAATCGAAAATCGGATAAAGGTCGTATTCAGTAAATGTGATGATGGCGCCCACAATCATCTGTGGCACCATCGTAATAACCGGCGAAAGTATACGCCCACCCACCGACAGCCGGGCCGGTGGTGAAGGCCGACGATCCAGAATCAGGTTCCAGTACATGATCCCGCTGATGACCACAGACCAGTTCATCAAACGGTACAAACGCCAGTCCAGCATGGAATAGAACTGCACCGTAGGCAGCATCCAGATCAGGACCAGGAAAACAAACAGAAAGGCGACCAGTATCGGGTTGGTCAGGACAGCCTGAACACGTCGGCCACTGGGTCGGCGCAACCATTGAGCCAAAGCCCGCCGCCAGCTCAACGGCAGCCCCGCACGCAAGGTTTGACCGGGATAGGCACCCATCAGGAACAAGGGGCCCAGATGATGCAAGATCAAATGCTGGGCCCGATGGATGAAGAACATGCGCTCGGCGTAATAGTCCAGGCGCGTGTGCAAGGAAAGGTAGAGGAGAATCAGGCCAATCCAGAAGAAGGACTGGCGCAAAAGATTGGGGCGGTGTACTTGCCGCCCCCGGACGTACAAAGCGATGACCAGCAAGAAGGTCAAAAGCAGAACAGGAGAAAACTCCCAAGGTGTCAGCCAGTCGAGCAAGGACATAGCAGCGCCATCCGCAACAAATCCAGTTGCGGTTTAGTTTATAGCAATACGCTCCCGCCCTGCCCACTTCACATTCAGCACACCGGGATAATCCCGAATCAGTCGGGCACGCTGCATCAGTTCTGCACGCAGTTCAGGCGGGCAAGTCAAGGTCACGCACGCGGTATCGTGCGTATCGGAATGGTCTACCTGCACATTGGCCACGCGGATGCCTGCGGTATTCAGGTCCGAGTAAATACGACGCCGGATCTGGGCCAGATCGCCACGAGGGCAGACAACCGTCAAACGGGAGACGGACAAAGGGGCACGAGCACGCAGGGCAGAAGCCTGGATGCCGGCACGGCGCAAAAAGAGATCAAAAATACGCATACATTCCCCCTATTGCACATAAAAGTTGCAACACATCAGGATTCGGAAAGCCAAAGGCTTTCTAGAGAATGAAATGGCGGGGAATTTAAGGCAGCAGAACAGCCGCCTGAGACACCACGCCCTGAAACTTCCAGGACGCGGCAAGCTGTGAAGGAATCAGCGGGCCTGAACGCGCCTGGACATAGATAGGTCGAACATGGATCGACTAGCACTGTCGCCGGGGTCGGGATTCACCACACAGCTCCTATAAAACCAAAGAACCCGTATTGTAACGTGCGCAAGGCAGCGCCACAAGGGCAGCCCTGTGAAAAACCTTTACTTTACAAGGCACTTGATGTGTTTAATACACAGACAAATCCAGCCAGCCCATGTAGCGATAAAAGGCCATGATGATATGTACCAGCCAGAACAGGCTGATGTTGGCAAAGGCAACCGTCGAGACCACCGCCGTCAGGACGCTGGGCCAGCCATGCTGATTATGTTGCTCGCTTTGCGGGTTGTAGAGGACGTCAAACTTTTCGGGGCTACGCAGCGCCAGAATCACGGCCTCGATAATCCCGGCACTGACTGGCAAGATCAGCAAATTGGGAAATAACGAATCCAGCCCCTGCTGAAACACCAGCGTTCCCAGAATGGCCAGGCCAGTAAACACCAAAGGGACATACCAAAAGCGTCTGCCCAGATAGCGATGGTGCGCACCCACCATACCTAATAAAAGAGACAGCCACGCGGCGGTGACTTTATGGCGAAAAGGTTTGGTCTGTTCAAATGACAAAGTCTGCTGAGACATGCAGGGCATCCAATCCGGGCTTGTGCTGCCAGCCATTGCGCACAGCTGTCATTTGCTTAAAGCCAATTTGACAGCCACCTTCCCGTACAATACCTGAATTACTTCCTTGCCGTCATGAGGTCCCCCATGAATGCCACCGACTACGACATCGCCATTTGTGGCGCCGGTCCCGTAGGCGCATCTTTGGCGCTAATGCTGGCTGCCCAGCACCCAAGCCCGTCACGCATTGCCGTTCTGGGGAAAAACTTCGATCTGGCCAGCACCGAACATGCTCAGGGCGATCCACGCACGCTGGCCCTCAATCACGGCAGCCGTCGTCTGATTCTGAATCAGCTCAAAGCCTGGCCCGAGCGTGCCGCCCTGATGCGCACCGTGCATGTTTCCCAAAAAGGACGCCTGGGTCGCTGTCTGATTCAGGCCGCCGAACTGGGCGTACCTGACCTGGGCGCCGTGGTTCATTACGATGATTTGCTCTGGACCTTGCACGCCCGGCTCCGGGACAGCGGCGTTACGCTACTGCCCGCTCAGCAAGCCCGCACCCACTCCGCCCCCAAACAGATTCTGGTCGACCACGATGCGGGTCAGGCCACAGCCTGGATTGCCGTACAGTGTGATGGCGTCCGCCCTACCGGCGTGCGACGCGATTATGGTCAACATGCCTTGTTGACGACGGTGCGCGCCAGCCAGCCTCAAACCGGCTGGGCCTACGAGCGCTTCACCGAGCACGGCCCCTTTGCAGCTCTGCCCCACCCTGACGCTCCCGATCTATATGCCATCGTCTGGTGCAATAGCCCGGAACGCAGCCAATCCTTGGCCGAGCTGCCTGTTCAAGAGTTCCAGGCCGCCATGCTGCAAGCCTTTGGAGAGCGCCTGGGACATCTGGAGCTGGTGTCCAAGCGTCATATCTTCCCGCTTGCCTTTCATGCTGGCCCCAGTCGCTTGTCCGAACGCCTGCTGGCAGTAGGCAATGCCGCCCAGACCTTACACCCGGTTGCCGGTCAGGGTCTGAACCTGGGCTTGCGTGATGTCGCACAATTGTCACAGTGTCTGGCCGCCTGGCAAGCTGATTGCAGCCAGAACCCCGATCCCTTTTTGGCCCGCTATGCCCGTTTGCGTCGCCCGGATCGCTGGTTGACCGCTGCCATCACCGACACCTTGCCGCGTCTGTTCGCCACCAGGAATCCATTGATCCAGCATGCATGTGGTCTGGGACTGTTGGCCATGGACACCCTGCCCTTCGCCCGGCAGCCATTTGCCCGGCAGCTGCTGCAAGGAATGCGCGCCTAGGCCCACCTGCGTTACAGGCCCCGATGCGGGGCCACCCCTTATTCTTCTTGTAAGTCCTTGCCCACGAACCCGTGTCGCAGGGTTAAAATCTTCCCCATGCGTATCGGCCCCTGGACCCTTCCTAACCCTATTTTCATTGCCCCCATGGCTGGAGTCACAGACAGACCTTACCGTCGTCTGTGCAAGACGCTGGGCGCCGGTTATGCCGTCTCGGAAATGGCCGCCAGCAACAAGCGCTTGTGGGACAGCGTGAAAACATCACGACGTCTGAATCACGAGGGTGAAGCGGATCCGGTGGCTGTACAGATTGCCGGTTCAGACCCTGAAATGATGGCCGAAGCCGCTGTATTCAATATCGGCAAAGGTGCTCGCATCATTGATATCAATATGGGTTGCCCGGCCAAAAAAGTCTGTAACGTGGCCTCGGGCTCCGCCCTCTTGCGTGACGAGCCACGCATCATTGAAATCCTTGAACACGTTGTCAAGGCATGTACTCCCTACCAGGTTCCGGTTACACTCAAGACCCGCACCGGCTGGGATGCGCAATCGCGCAATGCTGTTCGTATTGCCCGCTTGGCCGAGGATATCGGCATCGCCGCTTTGACTCTGCATGGCCGCACCCGCTGCGACTTCTACCAGGGCCACGCCGAATACGACACCATACGCGAAGTCAAAAACAGCCTCTCTATTCCGGTCATCGCCAATGGGGATATCGATAGTCCCGAAAAGGCAAAATTCGTACTAGAGTACACCGGAGCGGATGCCGTCATGATCGGTCGAGCCGCGCAAGGACGACCCTGGATTTTCCGGGAAATCCTGCATTACCTCGAACATGGCGAACATCGTGCAGCCCCCACCTTCGGCGAACTGCGCGATTGCATGATCGAACACCTGCAAGACCATTACGCTTTCTATGGGCAGCACACTGGAGTACGTACTGCCCGCAAGCATATAGGCTGGTATTTGTCGGATATGCCGGACTCCCGACACTGGCTGGACCAGATTAATCGTATCGAAAACTGTGCAGATCAATTAGAAGCCATTACTCACTGGTTTCAAGAATGCGACCTGGACCAGCCCTACCTGCAATAACAGACAGCTGTGTGGCTCTTTTGTATTTAAGTACTACGTATACCTTCAGAAAAAAATGTCAACGACCAACCCACTAGAACAGTCCGTACGTGAACGCCTCGAACGCTACTTCGCCGATCTGGGCGAATCCGAGCCACGCGATCTGTTGTCGATGGTCATCTCCTGCGTGGAACGGCCTGTCCTGCAAGTTGCCCTGGAGAAATCCGCGGGCAACCAATCCAAGGCCGCAGAAATGCTGGGCATCACGCGTAGTACTTTGCGCAAGAAGCTCAGTGCCCACAATCTGCAACCCTGATTCCTAACTCTCACGTCTCACCTTCCATGAAAATCCAGACAGCTCTTCTCTCTGTCTCCGACAAAACCGGTATTGTCGAATTTGCCCAAGCACTCGCCCAACGCGGAGTGCGGCTTTTATCCACTGGTGGCACCGCCAAGCTGCTGGCCCAAGCTGGCCTGACAGTTACCGAAGTGGCCCAACACACCGGTTCGCCAGAAATTCTGGATGGCCGTGTCAAAACACTGCATCCAAAAATTCACGGTGGCCTGCTGGCGCGTCGCGACAGCGCCGAACATTTGAAGACTCTGGAAGAGCACGGCATTGACCGTATCGATCTGCTGGTCGTCAACCTCTACCCTTTCCGTGAAACCATTGCCAAGCCGGGTTGCACCTTTGCCGATGCGGTAGAGAACATTGATATTGGTGGCCCCGCCATGTTGCGCGCTGCTGCCAAGAACCACGGTACGCCTGAAGGCGGCGCCTGTGTGGTAATTGACCCTGTCGATTACGAACGCGTGCTGGCTGATATGGATAGCCCTGCTGGCCACCCTTCTTACGGCCTGCGCCTGGAACTGGCCGCCAAGGTTTACGCCCACACCGCCGCTTACGACGGTGCTATTGCGGCTTACCTCACCAGCCTGGCTCAGGCCGAGCCTGCCCAGGACAGCGCCCCCGAAGTGAACACCTGGCCCAATGTGCTGACCATTCAGCTCAAACAGGAACAGACTCTGCGCTACGGCGAGAATCCGCACCAAAGCGCGGCTTTCTACACAGACGGCACCATTGGCGAAGGTCTGCTGGGTCGCTACAAGCAGCTGCAGGGCAAGGAACTGTCCTACAACAATATTGCTGACGCCGATGCCGCGTGGGAATGTGTACGCAGCTTTGACGCGGGCGCTTGCGTCATCGTCAAGCACGCCAATCCTTGCGGTGTAGCTCTGGGCGAAACCGCCGAGGAGTCCTATCGCAAAGCGTTCCAAACTGACCCAACGTCGGCCTTTGGCGGCATTATTGCCTTCAACCGTGAAGTGGACGAAGCCGCTGCCCAGGCGATCAGCAGCCAGTTTGTAGAAGTGCTGCTGGCACCATCCTACACGCAAGGTGCTCTGGACGTGTTTGCCGCGAAAAAGAACGTGCGCGTGCTGAGCATTCAGCCCGGTCAGGCTCACAACGCTTTCGACGTGAAACGTGTCGGCGGCGGCTGGTTGGTGCAAACGCCCGACACCTTCCGCGACAACACCGAAGCCTTCAAGGTCGTGACACAAGTACAGCCCACCGCCCAGCAAATGCAAGACATGCTGTTTGCCTGGAACGTGGCCAAGTACGTGAAATCGAACGCCATCGTGTTCTGCGGTCAAGGCATGACCCTGGGTGTAGGCGCTGGCCAGATGAGCCGTGTGGACTCTGCCCGCATCGCCTCCATCAAGGCTGAAAACGCTGGCTTGACCCTGCAGGGTTCGGCGGTTGCGTCCGACGCTTTCTTCCCCTTCCGTGATGGTCTGGATGTAGTTGCCGAAGCAGGCGCCACCTGCGTGATTCAACCCGGCGGCAGCGTGCGTGATGACGAAGTCATTGCCGCCGCCAACGAGCGTGGTATTGCCATGGTCTTGACCGGCACACGCCACTTCCGTCACTAATATGCGAATCCTGGGCATAGACCCTGGCTTGCGTCGCACTGGTTTCGGAGTGATCGACGCCCAGGGGCCCAGCTTGCGCTATGTGGCCAGCGGGACCATCGTGGTCCCGCCTGATCTGCCTCTTGCTGAGCGGCTAAAGCTGATTCTGACTCACATCACCGAGGTGATTGAGCAAAGCAAGCCCGATACCTCTGCCATCGAAAAAGTCTTTGTAAACAGCAACCCTGCCTCTACCCTTTTGCTGGGGCAGGCACGGGGCGCCGCTTTGTGTGCGTTGGCCGTAGGCGGCCTGGATGTACATGAATACACAGCGTTGCAGATCAAGAAAACCGTCACCGGCAGCGGCCACGCTGCCAAAGAACAAATCCAGCTGATGGTCCAGCGGCTCTTGCAGCTGAACGGCCTGCCCGCACCGGACTCGGCCGACGCTCTGGCCTGCGCCATCAGTCATGCTCATCACAGCAGTGTGGTGGGCGGCCTGCAAAAAAGCGGAGCCATCACCACCGGGCCGCGCCGTCGCATTCGCGCTGGCCGGATCTTGGGTTAACTCTCCAGAAGGAATGTCATGATAGGTCGCATCCGGGGTACCTTGATCGAAAAACAGCCGCCTACCATCTGTGTGGATGTGGGGGGGGTCGGTTATGAAATCGATGTACCTATGAGTACGCTCTACCAAATGCCAGAGCTGGGCGCACAGGTCAATCTGTTCACCCATCTGGCTATTCGTGAAGATGCTCACGTGCTGTTTGGCTTTTCCAGCCTGAACGAGCGCAGCACCTTCAAGGCCCTGATCAAAGTCACGGGCATTGGTGCCCGCACCGCCCTGTCCTTGCTTTCGGGCATGAGTGCTGAAGAACTGGCCGATGCTATTACCCGCCAGGAGACTTCCCGTCTAGTGAAGATTCCAGGCATAGGCAAGAAAACCGCCGAGCGTCTTTTACTGGAACTGCGTGGCAAGCTGGGTGCAGACCTGGGCAGCAGCGGTACAGTCAGCGCCGTTCCCAATAGCCGTGATGATGTGCTGCACGCATTGGAAGCATTGGGCTACTCCAACAAGGAAGCCAGTGTTGCTGTCAAAGCCTTGCCAGATGATATTGATGTGTCAGAAGGGATCAAGCAAGCGCTGAAATCGCTGTCACGCGCTTGAGACGACACTGCTATGTATAAAAAGTCGGGCCGTTCATATGAACGGCCCGGCTTTTTTCTGTTCGCGCAACCGCGCGGTGGCTGAGCTTCTTATTGATGCAATGATTTGCCGACTTACTGGTTTGCTCGTTTGCTCGTTTGCTCGTTTGCTCGTTTGCTCGTTTGCTCGTTTGCTCGTTTGCTCGTTTGCTCGTTTGCCAATCCAGTTTGACCTGCGCTTTGGAACATAGGCAAGATAAATGCCTATGTTTACGAACTACTCAATTCATCAAGCAAGCAGACGCCCCAAGGCGGATACATCCACATTCCCACCACTGATCAGTACGCCAACCTTGCGGCCTTGCAAATCACCCTGACGCATTACCGCCGCGGCACCCAAGCAACCTGTAGGCTCCACAACCATCTTCATGCGTTCCGCAAAGAAACGCATGGCCTGAACCAGTTCGGTATCAGGCACCGTCAAAATGTCCGTCACCATGCTGCGAATCAACTCAAATGTCATCGGTGCCAAAGCTTGGGTCAGCGCCCCATCCGCAATCGATGCAGGTGGGGCAATCTTGACGATCTCTCCACTACGCAGGGACTGCTGGGCATCATCCCCAGCCTGCGGCTCAACACCAAAGACTTCACAAGCCGGTGCCATAGCCTTGGCGGCCAACAAGCAGCCCGACAGCAAGCCACCGCCCCCTAATGGAACATAGAACTGCTGCAAGTCCGGCACGTCCTGAAACAGCTCCAGTGCCGCCGTCCCCTGCCCCGCGATCACATCAGGATGCGCAAAGGGAGGAATCAAGGTCAGCCCTTCACGCTCGACCAGCTCTTGTGCAATTTGGGCACGATCTTGGGTCAAGCGATCGTACTCGATCACTTTGGCACCGTAGCCACGCGTTGCCGCCAATTTGGCAGCCGGAGCATCCGAATTCATGATGATGGTGGCCGGTATCCCCAAGAGCTTGGCCGACAGGGCCACAGCTTGCGCATGATTGCCCGAGGAAAAAGCGACGACCCCTGCTTTTTTCTGCTGCTCGTTCAACTGCGCCAGCGCATTGAACCCACCGCGAAACTTGAAAGCACCAATACGCTGAAAGTTCTCGCACTTGAAGTAGACTTCGCCATTCAGGCGCTCGTTCAAGGTTGCGGAAGTCAAGACCGGTGTGCGGTGTGCCACAGGCGCCAAGCGTTCAGCGGCGGCTACAACATCAGCAAAATCAGGTAATTCCAGGGACATGGCTAAAATCTCGATTAAAAACTCCAACCCACATTATGCGCGATGCCGTGCGAAGCAGCCTAGCGCTGGCCGGACAAATCCAGCCTGGCTGCTACGGATGACCGATTTGCCCACGCATTCCATGCACACTGCCATGTGCCCTGATACTCAGGCGGTGGGTGCTTGGTGTACCATACTGTATATTCAATCAGCGTAGTCATCATGGCCATACATTCCGATTCGCTCTCCAGCCTGCCTTCTGAACAGCGCATCATTACGCCCAAACCCTTGTCACCCAACGAAGAGTCCATCGAACGCGCCTTGCGACCCAAGATGCTGGAGGACTATGTCGGGCAAGCTCGGGCGCGCGAACAGCTGGAAATCTTTATTGCGGCTGCTCGCCAACGCCAGGAAGCGCTGGACCACGTCTTGCTGTTTGGCCCTCCCGGTTTGGGTAAAACCACGCTGGCCCACATCATTGCCCATGAAATGGGCGTGAACCTGCGCCAGACTTCCGGCCCCGTGCTGGAGCGCCCCGGTGATCTGGCCGCCTTGCTGACAAACCTGGAACCTAACGACGTCCTGTTTATTGACGAGATCCATCGCCTGTCTCCCGTCGTCGAAGAAATTCTGTATCCGGCACTGGAAGACTTTCAAATTGACATCCTGATTGGCGAAGGCCCGGCAGCACGCAGCGTCAAACTGGATTTGCAGCCCTTCACCCTGGTCGGTGCCACGACTCGTGCCGGCATGTTGACCAACCCCTTGCGTGACCGTTTTGGCATTGTGTCCCGTCTGGAGTTTTATGACGTCAAAGACCTGACGCATATCGTGGCGCGCAGTGCCGGGTTACTGAATGTCAGCACGACGGATGAAGGCACCTACGAAATTGCCCGCCGCTCGCGTGGCACCCCGCGTATTGCCAACCGACTTCTGCGCCGAGTACGCGATTACGCCGAAGTCAAAACCGGCGGCATCATCCATACCGAATGCGCACAGGCCGCCCTGTCCATGCTGGAAGTGGACCCACAAGGCCTGGATTTGATGGACAGAAAATTGCTGGAGGCCATCGTGCATAAATTCGACGGTGGCCCGGTTGGGGTAGACAGCTTGGCGGCTGCCATTGGTGAAGAACGCGACACGATCGAAGATGTGATCGAACCCTATCTGATCCAGCATGGCTTTTTGCAACGCACCCCAAGAGGCCGCATTGCTACCCTGAACACCTGGCGTCACCTGGGGCTCACGCCGCCACGCAACACGCAGGGTCAGGATCTGTTCGACGCAGAATAAGCGCTTAGCCCCGGCGAGCCCAGGGGCGGAACACCAACAGCAAGGTAAACGCAATCGACACGGCGGCAGCCAGCAGCAAGGCTGTCAGCCAGTGTAAATGCGTGAAGGTCAACGCCAGCGTGGTGCAAAACCCCGCCAGACTGCCTGTTCCCCACAAGGCCGAACGCAAAGTCGCGACCAAGCTGGCTGCACCCAAGGTTTGGTGAATGGTCACGGCGACCACGGTATAGCCAATGGGGAAAGCCATGATCAGCCCCGACAAGCTCGGCCCCAGCAAAGAGCTGCTGGTGGTCACGATAGCAACCAGAAGTCCTGCCAAGGCCCCTCTGAATATCAGCAAGCCCCAGCCCGCTTTTGCTTTGCTGGTCCCTTTCATGCCGGCCAGACGACGCGACACGCGCAAACTGAACGCAGTCACAGCAATAAACAAAGCCAGCCCCAACACAGGTTGCACGGGCATGAAGGACAAGAGCAAGGCGGCCACCGCCCAACCAGCGACCGCACACAATAAGGTGCGCCAAGGCGACAAGGTGGGAGCACAAAGAATGATGAGCAGCAAAAACAGCTGAGTCGCACTAAGCGAATACACGGCATAGGTTGCCGCCTGCTGCACATAATCGGCGGGGAACTGCTGGGACAGAAAATAGAAGCCGGGGCCCAACACCATGGGCAAACCCGCCAGAGCACCACCAATCAATGGGCCAAATGCGCCCACTGACCACGACACCAGAACAACAACCAAAGCGGTGGCGGCCATGCGGACTGCCAAGGCAGACCACGCCACATCAAGAAAAGCAGTTTCCACGACGGTATCTCGCGGTGAAACCAGGTATCCAGAGCAGCCTGACTCAGCGCTAGTAAAGACGCTGGAGTCAGGCGGCTTCTGTCATCCTTAGCTCACCACACTCCAGTCCAGGGCTTGACCGGCAGCCAGAGGAATCAATGGCTCACCGGCCATCTCCACAGACTCGGGGATCGTGAACTGGCTGCGCTGCAAGGTCATTGTTCCTTCATTGACGGGCAGGCCGTAGAAAGCAGGGCCATTCAAGCTGGCAAAGGCTTCCAGGCGATCCAGACGGCCAGCCTTGTCAAAAGCCGATGCGTACAGCTCCATCGCGTGCAGTGCGGTATAACAGCCCGCACAGCCACAACTTTGTTCTTTGCGGCTACGCGAGTGTGGTGCACTGTCTGTACCCAGGAAGAAACGATTGCTGTCGCTGGTGGCAGCATCAACCAGGGCCTGGCGATGCTTCTCGCGCTTCAAGACAGGCAAACAGTACCAGTGTGGCTGCAAACCGCCTTGGAACAAAGCATTACGGTTATAGAGCAAGTGATGGGCGGTGATGGTTGCGGCAACCGGGCCTTCCGCCTGGCTCACATAGGCAGCGCCCTCTGCCGTGGTCAGGTGCTCAAACACCACTTTCAGTTCGGGGAAGGCCTTGCGCATGGGGATCATCACACGCTCGATGAATACGGCTTCCCGGTCGAACAAGTCGATGCTGGGGTCTGTGACCTCTCCGTGCATCAGCAAAGGCATACCCGATTCCTGCATCTGGGCCAGCACCTTGGAACAGTTCTTCAACAAATCTGTCACGCCCGCGTCGGAGTTGGTGGTGGCACCGGCAGGATACAGCTTGACGCCATGCACAACTCCGCTTTCCTTGGCGCGGACAATTTCCTCCGGCTGAGTATTGTCGGTCAGGTACAAGGTCATCAAAGGCTCAAACTTGCCAGCGTACTCAGTTTTGGCCAAAGCGGTCAGGATACGCTCGCGGTAGGCCAGAGCCTGTGCCGTTGCGGTAACGGGCGGCGTCAGGTTGGGCATGACGATAGCCCGGTCAAATTGTGCCGCGGTATGGCCCAAGACCGATTCCAACACAGCGCCATCGCGCAGGTGCAAATGCCAATCATCAGGACGACGAATGACCAGGGTATCCACAGTAGGGCTCATATCTTTACTCAATATCAAACAAAGGCCCGTGCTTTGAACCGTCAATAAAGCAACAGGTGCCACAATTGCCTTTCAGCAGGCCGAATCCATCATTATGCTACAGCTACCTGTGCTGCGCATGATTGGCACAGGAATCCCGAACCCAAATCCATAGTGCGTTGCAGCAGCCTGTAAACACTGGAAAATCTGCTTACAGACCCGCAAAGCTCTTGCTCACAAAGGACTTGGACGTATCGGGAGTATCACGGTATGCTGACAGACAAGTCGTGCCCTAGCGCATAACCCGCCCCTTCAACTCGTTTCTCAGGAGTTCCGTTCATGGCCAGCACTGAAAAAAAGCCTGCTACCCGCAAACCCAATGCAGCCTTCATGAAACCACTCACTCCTAGCCCAACACTGGCTGCGGTGATTGGCTCTGGCGCGCTGCCGCGTACTGAAGTTACGAAGAAAATCTGGGAATACATCAAGAAACACGATCTCCAGGATCCCAAGAACCGTCGCAACATCAATGCCGACGCCAAGCTGCGCCCCTTGTTCGGCAAGGACCAGGTCTCCATGTTTGAACTGACCAAGCTGGTCAGCGCTCACCTGAAATAAGCACGGGGTGCCCAGGCACCTCTGGCAATATCGGGCCGCGCCGCTGAGCTTTCAGCCGCGGCCCTTTTTTCATTTGGCGGCATCAAGTCCGCTGCTTTCTCGTCTTCATGTCGATTTCATTCTCTACCCCACCCGCTCAAATCCCACGCGCCTTGTGCTGGCTACGCCGTGACCTACGTTTGCACGATCATGCTGCCTTGCACCATGCCTTGAAAAGTGGTTTGCCTGTGGCCTGTGTGTTTGTCTTTGACAGCACCATCCTGCAATCCTTACCCGCCAATGATGTCCGACTGGCTTTTATCTACGACAGCCTGCTACAGGTTCAGGAGCAGCTGCGTCAAAATGGCAGTGAACTGATCACGGTTTATGGGGACCCCGTACAGAAAATTCCAGAATTGGCGATCAGCCTGAATGCAAAAACCGTCTATACAAACGAGGACTACGAGCCTGCGGCCATCACGCGGGATCGGGCTGTCAGCCATGCTCTATCCTCACAAGGCATGGAACTGCAGCTATTCAAGGACCAGGTGATCTTTGCGCAGGATGAAATCCTGACCCAACAGAAGCAGCCCTACACGGTTTTTACGCCCTACAAGCGCAATTGGCTGGCGCGTATCCAATCTGAAAATGTGCAAGCATACGACTGCTCGCAAGGCCAATGGGCCGCGCTGCCCGAGCAAGCCTTGCCTGGCTTGGAGCAATTAGGCTTTCAAGACGAGTCTCGCGCAAAACTGCTGAACCCCGCCGGTTGGCAAGGCGCCCAAACCTTGCTGGAAGAATTCGAACCCAGAATCCACGCTTACCAGGAGCGCCGAGACTTTCCAGCCAAACGAGGGGTGTCCTATCTGGCCCCCCATCTACGCTTTGGAACCCTCTCTATCCGCCAGGCGGTATCTTTAGCTTGGCCCAGCGACTCCGAGGGCGCAGCAACATGGCTGAGCGAATTGATCTGGCGAGAGTTCTATCAGCAGTTCCTGTGGCACCACCCTGAAACGGCCTCAGAGAGCTTCAAGCCCGCCTACAAGGATCTGCCCTTCCCTAACCGCGAAGACTGGTTCCAGGCCTGGAAAGAAGGCCAGACCGGCTACCCGATTGTGGATGCCGCCATGCGTCAATTGAACCAGTCAGGCTATATGCACAACCGGCTCCGTATGATCAGCGCTTCCTTTCTGGTGAAAGACTTGCTGATAGACTGGCGTTGGGGTGAACAATATTTCGCTCAAAAGCTGCTTGATTACGATATGGCTTCCAATGTGGGAGGCTGGCAATGGGCCGCTTCTACCGGATGTGATGCGCAGCCTTACTTTCGCATCTTTAATCCCATCACCCAATCGCGTAAATTTGATCCAGAGGGGCAATTCATACGACGCTATGTCCCTGAGCTGGCGTCCCTGGACAAGCAGGCCGTGCATGCCCCCTGGCAGGCCAAGCAGCTTCCTATCGAATTCAGGCTGGGACAGGATTACCCGGCCCCCATCGTGGATCACGACACACAACGGCATCTTGCTTTGGCGCTATTCAAGCAAGCAGGAGAGCAAGAGCAAACGGATTGAAATACCTTAAGGATATTTATGTCAGACAGCTCCCGACCACCACCTCCAGCCAGTACCCCGGTATTACTGCAAAACCTGCAAACCGCTCATCCTCAAGCACAAGTGGCTATCCTTGATTTCGGCTCCGATCACGCCGAAATAAGCATGGCTCATAAAGGTGTCCCTGTTCATACCGAGCACTTCCCGGAACTTAGTGGGGTCCAGCTCTTGGCAAGCTGTTTCACAGACTCCAGCTCGCGCGCAGCGCAGTTGGAACATGCTATCGAGGTCGTGGAAGACGCGATCATGCCAGCCAGCCTGGATCTGCGTCAGTTCATGGTGTTTGCCGCTGGGGAGTTTGCTGAAGAGCTTGGCGTCTGGCTCACAGAAGCCCAAGGCAGCGAGCAGCACACTCTTAATCGGGACATGATTGACGACCTGTTCACCCTGTATGCAGCAGCCAGCCAAGGAGCGGTCAGCCTGAAAATGATCAACGCGGGCTCTTTGGAAAATATCCATCAGCTGGTCAATAATCAAAACCTGGGTATTTACCTCTTGCTGCTGCGTGAGTGCCTGCACCATATGCATATCGAACAGATTCACTTGCTGGCCCCTTAAAGTCTTCCTCAACAGGGATAAGCGAAACGCACCGACCAAGGGCCTGAACCGGGGTGTATAGCCAAGCAGATGCTGGCCAAATCTGAGCAAGCCCAAGCAAAGCAACATCAAATAAAAAAAGGTGCTCAGATGAGCACCTTTTAAATATTTCTTTCTGGGCTACGCCAGAACACTACTGAAATGGGATCGCGTTAGTAGTCGTGGCCCAGAGCCTGACCACCTGCCAAAGCCAACCAGCCTTTAATCAGACGGTGGATGATCCATACCATGGCTACCAGAGCGGTTACCCAACCAATAAAGATGGTCGTCAGCAAAGCGCTCAACACCACCCACAACAGTCCCCACCAGAAAGTCTTGATGACCCAATCCAGATGGCTGGCATAAATAGTGCCCGATGCATCACCGCGTTTGACGTAAGCCAGAATCACAGCTGCTACAGCTGCAGCACCGAAGATACCTGCACTGATCATAGCCAAAGAAAACAAGCCATAGCAGATGTGCGTAATCTTGCGCAGCGACAAGCCTGGTTCAAGCTCGGGGCTAATGGGCTGATTCATTCGGTTCTCCTGAAACAAGCATTAACAATAACTATACCGAACTATTTTACCCATACTTTGAGCATTAACCGTATGACAGTGGCAGAGCTACCACCATCCAGGCAGAAGAAGCGGCGTGTGAGACGCCGCTTCTATGATCCAGTCACGTTCTATGCAGTTACTGAAGCAATAAACGTTATGCGCGCCGGTCATAGAGCAGGCACCGCGCATGCCGATTAGAGTCACTACCCCTGGCAATCGGCAGCATAAACAGCAGCAGAAGAAGAAGAAGAAGAAGAAGAAGAAGAAGAAGAAGAAGAAGAAGAAGAAGAGGTGGTCTGTCGCAACGTCTCAACAACAAACCGTCAGTACAGCAAGAGTAGAACGACCGACCAGCCTACAGGTAAGCAGCGACGGATTGAACGTCAATTTTCTTGTGCAGGGGCAAGATGGCAGAACCGACCTACTAGGCTTAGGCCAATCGGCGTCGGTAAGAACACGGAATACACGCAGCCCGGAACGGGCCAGGAGGGGTGGCGGCACACCTGAACCGGGCGGTCCAGGGTCAGGCCTTCGAGCAATCCGAGACAGGCCGGTAGCCTGCGCTTTTGTCGCCGCCTAAAACAAAACCCCCGCAAGGGATACTTGCGGGGGTTTTGAGGAATAAGAGCTTGACGATGACCTACTTTCACAGACGTCCGTCCACTATCATCGGCGCAAAGGCGTTTCACAGTCCTGTTCGGGATGGGAAGGTGTGGGACCACCTTGCTA
>NZ_JALXJU010000006.1:0-2657 GCF_030515105.1 Alcaligenes sp. YSL9
TCGTGGTGTGACTGCGTACCTTTTGTATAATGGGTCAGCGACTTACATTCAGTGGCAAGCTTAACCGAATAGGGGAGGCGTAGCGAAAGCGAGTCCGAATAGGGCGATTCAGTCGCTGGGTGTAGACCCGAAACCAGGCGATCTATCCATGGCCAGGTTGAAGGCACGGTAACACGTGCTGGAGGACCGAACCCACTAATGTTGAAAAATTAGGGGATGAGCTGTGGATCGGAGTGAAAGGCTAAACAAGCCTGGAGATAGCTGGTTCTCTCCGAAAACTATTTAGGTAGTGCCTCGTATATTACTGCCGGGGGTAGAGCACTGTTATGGCTAGGGGGTCACAGCGACTTACCAACCCATGGCAAACTCCGAATACCGGCAAGTACAGTACGGGAGACAGAGCACCGGGTGCTAACGTCCGGACTCAAGAGGGAAACAACCCAGACCGCCAGCTAAGGTCCCTAACTATGGCTAAGTGGGAAACGAAGTGGGAAGGCATAGACAGTCAGGAGGTTGGCTTAGAAGCAGCCATCCTTTAAAGAAAGCGTAATAGCTCACTGATCGAGTCGTCCTGCGCGGAAGATGTAACGGGGCTAAGCCATAGACCGAAGCTGCGGATGTGTACTTTGTACACATGGTAGGAGAGCGTTCCGTAAGCCTGTGAAGGTGTTCCGTGAGGAATGCTGGAGGTATCGGAAGTGAGAATGCTGACATGAGTAGCGATAAAGGGGGTGAAAAGCCCCCTCGCCGTAAGTCCAAGGTTTCCTGCGCAACGTTCATCGGCGCAGGGTGAGTCGGCCCCTAAGGCGAGGCAGAGATGCGTAGCTGATGGGAAGCGGGTTAATATTCCCGCACCGTCGTAGAGTGCGATGGGGGGACGGATTGCAGAATGTTATCGGGGTGTTGGATGTCCCCGTTGGCGCATCATAGAAGGCACTTAGGCAAATCCGGGTGCGTAATTCAAGGGTGTGACTGGATAGAGCTTCGGCTCTAAACTAACTGGAAGCAGTTCCAAGAAAAGCCTCTAAGCTTCAGCTCTACGAGACCGTACCGCAAACCGACACAGGTGGACGGGATGAATATTCCAAGGCGCTTGAGAGAACTCAGGAGAAGGAACTCGGCAAATTAATACCGTAACTTCGGGAGAAGGTATGCCTCATTAGTGTGATGTGCCTGCGCACAAAGCATGAAGAGGCCGCAGTGAATCGGTGGCTGCGACTGTTTACTAAAAACACAGCACTCTGCAAACACGAAAGTGGACGTATAGGGTGTGACGCCTGCCCGGTGCCGGAAGGTTAAGTGATGGGGTGCAAGCTCTTGATCGAAGCCCCGGTAAACGGCGGCCGTAACTATAACGGTCCTAAGGTAGCGAAATTCCTTGTCGGGTAAGTTCCGACCTGCACGAATGGCGTAACGATGGCCACACTGTCTCCTCCTGAGACTCAGCGAAGTTGACATGGTTGTGATGATGCAATCTCCCCGCGGCTAGACGGAAAGACCCCATGAACCTTTACTGTAGCTTTGCATTGGATTGTGAACCGGCCTGTGTAGGATAGGTGGGAGACGTTGAAGCGTGGTCGCCAGATCGCGTGGAGTCATCCTTGAAATACCACCCTGGTCTGTTTGCGGTTCTAACCTAGGTCCCTAATCGGGATCGGGGACCGTGCATGGTGGGCAGTTTGACTGGGGCGGTCTCCTCCTAAAGTGTAACGGAGGAGTTCGAAGGTACGCTAGAGACGGTCGGAAATCGTCTTGATAGTGCAATGGCATAAGCGTGCTTGACTGTGAGACTGACAAGTCGAACAGGTACGAAAGTAGGACATAGTGATCCGGTGGTTCTGTATGGAAGGGCCATCGCTCAACGGATAAAAGGTACTCTGGGGATAACAGGCTGATACCGCCCAAGAGTTCATATCGACGGCGGTGTTTGGCACCTCGATGTCGGCTCATCTCATCCTGGGGCTGTAGCCGGTCCCAAGGGTATGGCTGTTCGCCATTTAAAGAGGTACGTGAGCTGGGTTTAAAACGTCGTGAGACAGTTTGGTCCCTATCTGCCGTGGGCGTTGGATACTTGACGGAGCCTGCTCCTAGTACGAGAGGACCGGAGTGGACGTACCACTGGTGTATCGGTTGTCATGCCAATGGCATTGCCGAGTAGCTACGTACGGAAGAGATAACCGCTGAAGGCATCTAAGCGGGAAACTCGTCTGAAGATTAGGTATCCCGGGGGCTTGACCCCCCTGTAGGGTCGTCCGAGACCAGGACGTTGATAGGCTGGGTGTGGAAGTGCAGTAATGCATGTAGCTAACCAGTACTAATTGCCCGTGTGGCTTGATCCTATAACCCTTGAGGTTGTAGTGAGTTAAGTTGTTGACCACAGAACGTAATATTGAAGTGCAGCGCAACCCGCGCTTGACACCTTCGTAACCGCTGCTAGCTGATCCGTACTGATCGCTAGCGGTGTGCTTCTTCCAATTGGCTGGGGCGTCCCTTGAAAGACGACTCGGCAACCAGTTACGCTTGACGACCATAGCAAGGTGGTCCCACACCTTCCCATCCCGAACAGGACTGTGAAACGCCTTTGCGCCGATGATAGTGGACGGACGTCTGTGAAAGTAGGTCATCGTCAAGCTCTTATTCCTCAAAACCCCCGCAAG
>NZ_JALXJU010000007.1:0-1791 GCF_030515105.1 Alcaligenes sp. YSL9
ACGTGATCAACAAGGCCGAGTCCGAGTCTGACGTGACCATCACTGGTACCGTGGGTAAAGACGTCAAGGCTGGTGACACTGTCACTGTGACCGTGAACGGCAAGGACTACACGACCACCGTGAACGCCGACGGCAAGACCTGGAACGTGGATGTTCCCG
Source organism: Alcaligenes sp. YSL9 (assembly GCF_030515105.1). Classification (NCBI taxonomy): domain Bacteria; kingdom Pseudomonadati; phylum Pseudomonadota; class Betaproteobacteria; order Burkholderiales; family Alcaligenaceae; genus Alcaligenes; species Alcaligenes sp. YSL9. Next base: position 160 of record NZ_JALXJU010000007.1, read on the forward strand.
GCTCCGAGTTGGCTGCTGATTCGAACGTACATGCCAAGGTTGAGACCGAAGATGCTGCGGGTAACCCTGCGAGCGCTGAAGCCGACCGCGGCTACGGTGTCGATACCGACCTGCCAGAAGCTTCGATCACGATCGACACCATTGCGGGCGACGATGTGATCAACAAGGCTGAGTCCGAGTCCGACGTGACCATCACCGGTACCGTGGGTAAAGACGTCAAGGCTGGTGACACCGTCACTGTGACCGTGAACGGTAAGGACTACACGACCACCGTTAACGCTGACGGCAAGACCTGGAACGTGGATGTTCCCGGCTCCGAGTTGGCTGCTGATTCGAACGTACATGCCAAGGTTGAGACTGAAGACGCTGCGGGCAACCCCGCTTCGGCTGAAGCTGACCGCGGCTACGGCGTGGATACCGACCTGCCTGAAGCTTCGATCACGATCGACACCATTGCGGGCGATGACGTGATCAATAAGGCTGAGTCCGAGTCTGACGTGACCATCACTGGTACGGTTGGCAAGGATGTGAAGGCTGGCGACACCGTCACTGTGACCGTGAACGGCAAGGACTACACGACCACCGTGAACGCTGACGGCAAGACCTGGAACGTAGACGTTCCTGGTGCTGAGTTGGCTGCTGATTCGAACGTACATGCCAAGGTGGAAACGGAAGACGCTGCGGGTAACCCAGCCAGCGCTGAAGCCGACCGCGGCTACGGTGTCGATACCGATCTGCCAGAAGCTTCGATCACGATCGACACCATTGCCGGTGACGACGTGATCAACAAGGCTGAATCCGAGTCCGACGTGACCATCACTGGTACGGTTGGCAAGGATGTGAAGGCTGGTGACACCGTCACTGTGACCGTGAACGGCAAGGACTACACGACCACCGTTAACGCCGATGGCAAGACCTGGAACGTGGACGTTCCTGGCTCTGAGCTGGCCCAAGATTCGAACGTACACGCCAAGGTGGAAACGGAAGACGCTGCAGGCAACCCAGCGAGCGCTGAAGCCGACCGTGGCTACGGTGTGGATACCGATCTGCCTGAAGCTTCGATCACGATCGACACCATTGCCGGTGACGACGTAATCAACAAGGCTGAGTCCGAGTCTGACGTGACCATCACTGGTACGGTTGGCAAGGATGTGAAGGCTGGTGACACCGTCACTGTGACCGTGAACGGCAAGGACTACACGACCACCGTTAACGCTGACGGCAAGACCTGGAACGTGGATGTTCCCGGCTCCGAGTTGGCTGCTGATTCGAACGTACATGCCAAGGTTGAGACCGAAGATGCTGCGGGTAACCCAGCCAGCGCTGAAGCCGACCGCGGCTACGGTGTCGATACCGACCTGCCAGAAGCTTCGATCACCATCGACACCATTGCTGGCGATGACGTGATCAACAAGGCTGAGTCCGAGTCCGACGTGACCATCACCGGTACCGTGGGTAAAGACGTCAAGGCTGGTGACACCGTCACTGTGACCGTGAACGGCAAAGACTACACGACCACCGTGAACGCTGACGGCAAGACCTGGAACGTGGATGTTCCTGGTACCGAACTGGCTCAGGACAGCAATGTTCACGCCAAGGTCGAGACTGAAGACGCCGCCGGTAACCCCGCTT
>NZ_JALXJU010000008.1:0-1559 GCF_030515105.1 Alcaligenes sp. YSL9
GTCTACACCCAGCGACTGAATCGCCCTATTCGGACTCGCTTTCGCTACGCCTCCCCTATTCGGTTAAGCTTGCCACTGAATGTAAGTCGCTGACCCATTATACAAAAGGTACGCAGTCACACCACGAGGGTGCTCCTACTGTTTGTATGCATACGATTTCAGGATCTATTTCACTCCCCTTCCGGGGTTCTTTTCGCCTTTCCCTCACGGTACTGGTTCACTATCGGTCGATCACGAGTATTTAGCCTTGGAGGATGGTCCCCCCATATTCAGACAGGATTTCACGTGTCCCGCCCTACTTGTTCGATGCTTAGTTCCACGTACTGAATTTCGCCTACAGGGCTATCACCTGCTACGGCTGGACTTTCCATTCCATTCGACTATTCACTACGCTAAAACATCCAGGCTGGTCCGGTTTCGCTCGCCACTACTTCCGGAATCTCGGTTGATTTCTTTTCCTCGAGTTACTGAGATGGTTCAGTTCACTCGGTTCGCCTCCACATGCCTATGTATTCAGCATGGGATACCGTATTACTACGGTGGGTTTCCCCATTCGGACATCTACGGATCAAAGCTTGTTTGCCAGCTCCCCGTAGCTTTTCGCAGGCTACCGCGTCCTTCATCGCCTGTGATCGCCAAGGCATCCATCATATGCACTTATTCGCTTGATCCTATAACGCTTGATGCTGTTATAGGAATATGAGTATACGTTGTTGCCGTTCATCAATCCTTAGCTGTTATCCAATCCGAAGACTGAACAACGTCTATATTTTTGAGAACTTTCGTTGAACATAATTTGTTCTGTTGCAATCACAACCCGTGTATTGTCATCACAAGTCGACTAATCGTCTTGCGTTTATTAGACAACACACCTTCGTTGTGCTTCTTCCTAATTGTTAAAGAGCAATTCGTGGGTTGCATAACCCAACGAGCAGTATTCTTGAAAAAGAACACTCTTCGTTGAATCTAGCGCCAGGTCAACCGCTGTTGTCCTGTGCCCTATACTCTGTCATGAACCTTGCTGTATCGACAACCAACCACAAAAGCGGTGGTGGAGGATGACGGGATCGAACCGACGACCCCCTGCTTGCAAAGCAGGTGCTCTCCCAGCTGAGCTAATCCCCCGAGGTAATCGTTGGTGGGTCAAGTTGGAATCGAACCAACGACCCCCGCCTTATCAAGACGGTGCTCTAACCGACTGAGCTACTGACCCATCTATCACCAGTGGGCGATACCTTCAATGGTCATGACATTAACTAACAGCCAATAAGTGTGGACGCTTTCGCTTTGCGAGCCATTCGCTCTAAAAGGAGGTGATCCAGCCGCACCTTCCGATACGGCTACCTTGTTACGACTTCACCCCAGTCATGAATCCCACCGTGGTAAGCGCCCTCCTTACGGTTAGGCTACCTACTTCTGGTGAAACCCACTCCCATGGTGTGACGGGCGGTGTGTACAAGACCCGGGAACGTATTCACCGCGACATTCTGATCCGCGATTACTAGCGATTCCGACTTCACGCAGTCGAGTTGCAGACTGCGATCCGGACTACGATCGGG
>NZ_JALXJU010000010.1:0-1263 GCF_030515105.1 Alcaligenes sp. YSL9
TGACCGTGAACGGCAAGGATTACACCACCACCGTTAACGCTGACGGCAAGACCTGGAACGTAGACGTTCCTGGTACCGAACTGGCTCAGGACAGCAATGTTCACGCCAAGGTGGAAACGGAAGACGCTGCGGGTAACCCAGCCAGCGCTGAAGCCGACCGTGGCTACGGTGTCGATACCGACCTGCCCGAAGCTTCGATTACCATCGACACCATTGCCGGTGACGACGTGATCAACAAGGCTGAGTCCGAGTCCGACGTGACCATCACTGGTATGGTTGGCAAGGATGTGAAGGCTGGCGACACTGTCACTGTGACCGTGAACGGCAAGGATTACACGACCACCGTTAACGCTGATGGCAAGACCTGGAACGTAGACGTTCCTGGTACCGAACTGGCCCAGGACAGCAATGTTCACGCCAAGGTCGAGACTGAAGACGCCGCCGGTAACCCCGCTTCGGCTGAAGCCGACCGCGGCTACGGTGTCGATACCGACCTGCCAGAAGCTTCGATCACCATCGACACCATTGCTGGTGATGATGTGATCAACAAGGCTGAGTCCGAGTCCGACGTGACCATCACTGGTACCGTGGGTAAAGACGTCAAGGCCGGTGACACCGTCACTGTGACCGTGAACGGCAAGGACTACACGACCACCGTGAACGCTGACGGCAAGACCTGGAACGTGGATGTTCCTGGTACCGAACTGGCTCAGGACAGCAATGTTCACGCCAAGGTCGAGACTGAAGACGCCGCCGGTAACCCCGCTTCGGCTGAAGCCGACCGCGGCTACGGTGTCGATACCGACCTGCCAGAAGCTTCGATCACGATCGACACCATTGCTGGCGATGACGTGATCAACAAGGCGGAGTCCGAGTCCGACGTGACCATCACCGGTACCGTGGGTAAAGACGTCAAGGCTGGCGACACCGTCACTGTGACCGTGAACGGCAAGGACTACACGACCACCGTTAACGCTGATGGCAAGACCTGGAACGTAGACGTTCCTGGTGCTGAGTTGGCTGCTGATTCGAACGTACACGCCAAGGTCGAGACTGAAGACGCTGCAGGTAACCCCGCTTCGGCTGAAGCTGACCGTGGCTACGGTGTCGACACCGATCTGCCCGAAGCTTCGATCACGATCGACACCATTGCCGGCGACGACGTGATCAACAAGGCCGAGTCCGAGTCTGACGTGACCATCACTGGTACCGTGGGTAAAGACGTCAAGGCTGGTGACACTGTCACTGTGACCGTGAACGGCA
>NZ_JALXJU010000011.1:0-1149 GCF_030515105.1 Alcaligenes sp. YSL9
ACGACGTGATCAACAAGGAAGAGTCGGGCGGCGACGTCACGATCACCGGTACGGTTGGTAAAGACGTCAAACCTGGCGACAAGGTCACTGTGACCGTCGGCGGTAAAGAATACGAAACCACCGTCAATCCGGACGGCAAGACCTGGAGCGTGGACGTTCCTGGTTCCGAACTGGTCAACAACGACAAGGTTGAAGCCAAAGTCACCACGACCGATGACGCCGGCAACACCACGACTGCGACCGACGAGAAGCCTTACGATGTCGACGTTACGCCTCCTGAAGCCGAGATCGCTATTAATGTCATCGCTGAAGATGACGTCATTAACAAGGCCGAGTCCGAATCCGACGTGACCATCTCCGGTACGGTTGGCAAGGACGTCAAGGCCGGCGACACCGTCACTATCACTATCGGTGGTAAAGAGTTCACTACAACGGTTAATGCCGATGGCAAGACGTGGAACGTGAATGTTCCAGGCGTGGACCTGCTGGGTCACGCTAAAGTTGACGCTAAGGTTACGACTGAGGACGAAGCTGGCAACCCCGCTTCCGCCAATGCAGAACGTCCATACGATGTTGATACCGATGCTCCGGAAGCCGCCATCACCATCGACACCATTGCGGGCGACGACGTGATCAACAAGGCTGAGTCCGAGTCCGACGTGACCATCACCGGTACCGTGGGTAAAGACGTTAAGGCTGGCGACACTGTCACTGTGACCGTGAACGGCAAGGATTACACCACCACCGTTAACGCTGACGGCAAGACCTGGAACGTAGACGTTCCTGGTACCGAACTGGCTCAGGACAGCAATGTTCACGCCAAGGTGGAAACGGAAGACGCCGCCGGCAACCCAGCGAGTGCTGAAGCTGACCGTGGCTACGGTGTCGACACTGACCTGCCTGAAGCTTCGATCACGATCGACACCATTGCCGGTGACGACGTAATCAACAAGGCTGAATCGGAAGGGGATGTCACTGTTACCGGTACTGTGGGTAAAGACGTCAAGGCCGGTGACACGGTGACTGTGACCGTGAACGGCAAGGATTACACCACCACCGTTAACGCTGACGGCAAGACCTGGAACGTAGACGTTCCTGGTACCGAACTGGCTCAGGACAGCAATGTTCACGCCAAGGTGGAAACGGAAG
>NZ_JALXJU010000012.1:0-785 GCF_030515105.1 Alcaligenes sp. YSL9
GTGAACGCCGACGGCAAGACCTGGAACGTGGATGTTCCCGGCTCCGAGTTGGCTGCTGATTCGAACGTACATGCCAAGGTGGAAACGGAAGACGCTGCGGGCAACCCCGCTTCGGCTGAAGCTGACCGCGGCTACGGTGTCGATACCGACCTGCCTGAAGCTTCGATCACGATCGACACCATTGCGGGCGATGACGTGATCAATAAGGCTGAGTCCGAGTCTGACGTGACCATCACTGGTACGGTTGGCAAGGATGTGAAGGCCGGTGACACGGTGACTGTGACCGTGAACGGCAAGGACTACACGACCACCGTTAACGCTGACGGCAAGACCTGGAACGTGGATGTTCCCGGCTCCGAGTTGGCTGCTGATTCGAACGTACATGCCAAGGTGGAAACGGAAGACGCTGCGGGTAACCCAGCCAGCGCTGAAGCCGACCGTGGCTACGGTGTGGATACCGATCTGCCTGAAGCTTCGATCACGATCGACACCATTGCGGGCGATGACGTGATCAACAAGGCCGAGTCCGAGTCTGACGTGACCATCACTGGTACGGTTGGCAAGGATGTGAAGGCCGGTGACACCGTGACTGTGACCGTGAACGGTAAGGACTACACGACCACCGTGAACGCTGATGGCAAGACCTGGAACGTGGACGTTCCTGGCTCTGAGCTGGCCCAGGATTCGAACGTACATGCCAAGGTCGAGACCGAAGATGCTGCGGGTAACCCTGCGAGCGCTGAAGCTGACCGCGGCTACGGCGTCGACACCGATCTGCCCGAAGC
>NZ_JALXJU010000013.1:0-526 GCF_030515105.1 Alcaligenes sp. YSL9
GCCTTGGCCAAGAGGCCCGCACCGAAGCTTGAATGACTGGTCAGGAAACTGACAGGGTGTAAAACCCGGAGCTTGACAAATCAGAAAATTCTGTGTTAAAGTTCTAGGTTCTGCTCCAGAGAACGCAACGTTAAGTTTTTAAGCGGTTTTGCAGGTTGAAACGGTTTTGAAAATTTACCCTTGTTTGTGAAGTGGGATGGTTAGCCTCACGGTTGATTGTTCAGAAGGTAGGAAAGAACGGAAGTTCTGGTTTAAGCGGGATAGGTTGGACGGTTCTAAAACTTTCTAACTTCTTCAAAAAAACGCTTGACACACTGCCTGATCTGCTTCATAATCTCGTTTCTCTGCTGCTAACACAGCAAGGCACGAAGCGCTAAACGCGACGAGCCAGCCGGGTTGGTCAGTAGAACGACAGGCAACTGTCACTGCTCTTTAACAATTAACAGCCGATAAGTGTGGGCGCTTGGAATGAGCGAGTCGAACCCTTCGGGGATCGCCACAAGTTTGTATCAAGTGCTCACAAACG